>NZ_JACYTN010000037.1 GCF_014841135.1 Paenibacillus arenosi | reverse complement strand
TATGATATTGAGTCATAAATAGTACCTCCTCTGAATGGGTCTGCATAACTTCATTCTAGACGAGGCTCTATTTCATGGCTCTTTTTTTGTTCACCATTTTACACAATTATACGGACTCAACTCATGTAAGGGGACTTTCCTTGAAAATTCCTGCATAATTGCAACAATTCCTGTTTGTATCGTAGATTCGGCGCACAAAAGATGCATTTTTGCAGGCATTTTAAATGAGAACGAAGCTCCGCTTGGAAATGCAGCATGCGATTGCAGTTCGCGCAGCAGGAGCGAATATAACCGCTGCATTCGACTGCTGTGTTCAATGATCCCGCCAGTGCTCACGATGCGCTAGGTAACTGACGGCCTAGCACACTGTCTTAGCGTACTGTCTAGCCCATCTTCTTAGCCCGCTGTCAGTACATCAACCTAGTTTCAAGCACCGTCTATTCGTCTCTAATTACACGATTTAATGAATTTGGAGCGTACTTAACGATCCCCGCGTTATCGCCACCTATAAAACGAGGGCCGAAGTTGGATGGATATAACGAACAGTTCTCTAAATATTGAACAGTCTGGCTGTCTGCTCGAATGGTGCGCAGCTTGACTACAGAAGAACCATCGTATTGCTGCAGCAAAATAGACACGTCTGGCCATTCGCGGTTCAACCATTTACCGGATTGATGTTTCACCGGGATCGACCTACCAGAGGGCACCTCACACACCTTTATGTCTTCCTGTGCTAACTGGTTGTCGGTCATAACGGTTAATGGCCTATGCTGAGAAGAAGATTGTGATTGTGTCCAGCCAATTGAAATAACCAATAGCAGCGCAGCAGCTCCCACTGCGGACATCATCTTCAATCGATGCTGGCGCAATAACACAGGCATTTTTTTGTACAACCAATATTTCCACTTCAACTTAATATGCAAACGTTCAGGGACTGGAGGAAGCGGTGTATGCTCATCTTGAGCTCCATGCAATATGCCTTTCCATTCTTGGTGCAGCTCATGGCATGATGGGCACATCTGTATGTGGGCTCGATACTGCGCCGAACGATCTTCAGGCAATTGGCCGAGAATGTCATCGATCATTTCTTGTTCTGTAAATCTACAAGTATGTTCATTCATGTTTGCGTCCCTCCTTCGATGCGCTACCTAATGGATTGCCGTTCCAATGCTTGCGTATATTTTGAATGCCATAGCGGATTAACGATTTAACGGTACCTAGTGGGTAATTCATCTTCTGGGCAATTTGCTGTTGAGTTTGTGATTCGTAATAAAATCCGATTAATGTCTCTCTTTGTGTTTTCGGTATCTGTTGGATAGCCTCGTATAAATGTTCCTCATCTAGCCGTCGGATGACGTGTTCTTCTGGAGTCGTTGACTCAATTGCTGTTGGCATATCCGTTAATGCATCTTCGCATATCGTTCTCTTTTGGCGTCTCATCCGATCTAAGCAGCGACTGCGCGTCTTTACAGCGAGCCAAGCTTCCAACGAGCCTCTCTTTGAATCGAATTGATCCGCCTTCCGAAATGCTTCAAGAAATACATCGTGGCAAATATCTTCTGCCTCCATCCGATCGTTCATCATCTTAAGTGCAATATGAAAAACAAGAGACGAGTATTGCTCATAAAATTGTTCAAATGCATCCATAGAGCCCTCATTCAACTCATGCAGCAGTCTAGGTGCATTAGCATTATTTTTTATTGTTCTCACCTCTGACTTCTATAAGTCTCGAATATCAATATAGATCTAATTTTTAATAAAAAGTATGGTTTTTCAGGAATTTCACCTTGTTTTAAGTGAATTTTTATCTATATTTAATAAATCCATTTGCCCTTCTCGTGCGTAGGTGAAGTGATAACAATGATGGGAGAGGGTTCTAGCATGCAAAAAAAGTGGATGGTCGCATTTAGTGTGATGCTGACATTGATGATGGGAACGTTGGTTGGAGGGGGATATAGTGCGTATGCAGCAAGCGGAGTCGCGCTATATACACCGTACACGAACATTTCGGTTACACCAGGTGAATCGATTTCCTATTCAGTAGATGTGATGAACAACACGAGTAGTGTACAAAATGTAGCGCTCTCGCTAGAAGGTGTACCAAAGGAGTGGAAAGCAGAGCTAACTTCTGGCGGTTGGGCGATTAAGCAAATTGGTGTAAAACCTGATAGTGAGCAAAATTTGAATCTCCAAATTGATGTGCCATTGGCGGTAGAAAAAGGTACCTATAACGTAACGTTGAAGGCGGCGGGCCATTCTACTTTACCTTTGAGCATTAACGTTACAGAGCAAGGTACGTACAAAACAGAGCTGACAACGGAGCAGCCGAATTTGCAAGGTGATGCGAGTTCTGCGTTTGACTACACGCTTACGTTGAAAAATAGAACGGCGAATGATCAGCAATACGCGCTGTCGGGTGCCACGCCACGCGGTTGGACCGTCTCCTTTTTGAGTGGTGGACAAAGTGTAACCTCTGTAGAAGTAGCGGCGAACTCCACGGCTGATATTAGTGTATCGGTTAAGCCTCCGGCAGAAGTGAAGGAAGGCAGCTACAAAATCCCTGTGAAGGCGGCGACGAACTCGACATCAGCAGAAGCTGAACTGGAGGCAGTTATCACAGGCACGTATGGACTAAAATTGACGACGCCAAGTGGTTTGCTTAGCACGGATATTACGGCAGGCAAGGAAAAGAAGTTGGAGATGCAAGTAACGAACACGGGAACGGCAGCATTGAAAGATATTGAACTCTCCTCTACGACGCCGGTAGATTGGGAAGTTACCTTTGACGAGGACAAAATTGCTAGTTTGGAACCGGGTCAATCGGCAAATGTAACGGCTACGGTCAAAGCAGACAATAAGTCGATCTCCGGTGATTACCAGCTTGATCTGCATGCGAAAACGCCAGAATCTACTTCTGATGTACAGTTTCGGATGACGGTGAAAACGTCGATGCTGTGGGGCTGGATCGGTGTGCTTATTATTGCTGGTGTCATTGGAGGCATGTTCTATATTTTCCGTAAATACGGGAGGAGGTAAGCGTGAAACAGTCAACTAACATGCAAATTGTTGATGTGTCGGATGCGAAGCTTGATGCGCCTGATATGAGGCAGCCGATTATTTCGATCAAAGATTTGACGAAAATGTACGATGAACATACGGCCGTGAATCAACTGACGTTATCGATTCAAGAAGGGGAAATATACGGGTTGCTTGGCCCGAATGGAGCGGGTAAATCAACGACCATTTTGATGATGCTTGGTCTCACGGAACCCACTTCAGGAACGGTTCGCGTGTGCGGTCTTGATTCGGTACGTCAGCCGATCGCGGTAAAGCGAAGAGTGGGGTATTTACCAGATGATATCGGGTTCTACGAGGATATGACGGGCTATGATAACTTGATGTATACCGCAAGGTTGAATCGGATTCCAGAGCTAGAAGCGAGACAGCGTGTAGACGCTATGCTGCAGCGCGTTGGCTTGTCTGACGCGGCCAAGAAGAAGGCAAGTACCTATTCTCGTGGTATGAGACAGCGCCTTGGCTTAGCAGAAGTGCTGTTGAAGAAGCCAGAAGTCATTATTTTGGATGAGCCTACGCTTGGTCTCGATCCTGAAGGTGTACGTGAGCTGTTGCAGTTAATCAAGGCGTTGAGTCGTGATGAAGGCATTACGGTGCTGCTGTCCTCACACCATTTGCATCAAGTGCAGCAGATTTGCGACCGTGTTGGCATTTTCGTAAAAGGAGAGCTGCTTGTTGAAGGGGATGTGCCATCATTGGCAAAAGGATTATTCCTAGAGGAAGCTCTTACGTTAGAAGTTGGTGTAAAGCCGATCAATAGTGAACTTATCGCAGAATTGCGAAAGCTGCCGGGGGTTGTAAGGGTAGATGAGCAGGACGGACTGCTGCAAATCGGATGCAAGGAAGATATCTCTTCGGAGTTGTCCCGCATCCTGATCGAGTCTGGTTGTTCTTTGTTCCATTTGCAAATCAAACAATATGGCTTGGATGAAATTTATCATCGTTATTTTGAGGGGGGAGAGCCGAATGCAGGAGAAAGTAAGCAGGATACTCCGTAAAACAGGTCAAGTATTCTCTGGCGGTGGACGAGACGCGGGGTCCTCTGTATTTGCTGAAACTACCGCATATGCCGCATCTACTGCGTCGAGAAAAGCGCCCCATCCATTTTGGATTATCGTTCGTAAAGAAATGTCGGATATTATGCTGAGCTGGCGCTATGTCATCTTGCTCGCTTTAATGCTGCTGACGTGCGGAGCATCGCTCTATACGGCGATTACGAGCATCAAAACGGCGGTTCCAACAGGCGAGGCGGTAGATTCGTTTCTGTTTCTGCGTTTATTTACGGTATCTGATGGAACGATTCCATCCTTCATGACCTTTGTTAGCTTTTTAGGTCCCTTGCTCGGGATTGCGCTTGGCTTCGATGCTGTTAACTCAGAGCGGAATAAAGGGACGTTGTCGCGTATGATGGCGCAGCCTATCCATCGTGATTATGTCATTAACGCCAAATTTGTAGCGGGAATCAGTGTCATTGGCCTTTTATTTTTTGCACTTGGTCTGCTTATTATGGGGCTAGGATTGTTGACGCTGGGCATCCCACCTTCGTTTGAAGAGTTTTTGCGTATGATCTTTTTCTTGATGCTGAGCGTCGTTTATATCGCCTTCTGGCTGAATTTATCGATTGCGTTTTCTGTACGCTTTCGTCAGCCGGCTACGTCGGCATTGTCATGTATTGCGCTCTGGATCTTCTTCAGCGTGTTCTATACGATGATTATCGAAATGATCGCCAAAGGGATTGCGCCAGTCAATCCGACGCATATGGATCAACTGGTGAATTATCAGCAGACGGTTCAGTTTTTGCTGCGTCTATCGCCTGGCCATCTGTTCAACGAAGCAACGATGACTTTACTCATGCCGGAAATTCGCACCTTGAGCTTATTTGTTCCACCCGAGCAGACATATGGCGCGCTGCCTAGCCCGCTATCCGTCGGACAAAGCTTGCTACTCGTTTGGCCGCAGCTAACAGGCTTGATTGCCGCTGTGTTAGTTTGCTTTATGGCAGCGTACATGATGTTTATGCGTCAGGAAATTCGTTCGCGTTAAGGATGTATGCGCGTTGGGAATGCGACTTCTTGACTGTCGTGCATGAATTATCGTTAGGTCATGCATTAATTATACGAAAGTAAGTAATAGGTAAATCTCAGTATTTTCAATATTCTCAGTATTAGGTAATCAGTGAGGCACTATTATAGAGCACAACTTTATAGTTGGCTTTTGATAGTGCCTTACACACGTTTTATATAGTGTTTTACATAGTGTTTTAGATAGTAACTACCCGTTGATGAGGAACTGCATGAGATGAAAGCTTTTGATTTTTGATTTTTGATTTTCGATTTTTGAATTTGAGTTTGAGACAAAAGTGCAGTTATTTATTCAGTAAATCTGCTTATTTGGGGTATTATCCGCAAAAATGCATTTATTTTAGCTACTTTTCCTCATTTAAGCGATAATCGAGAAAAATAACTGCACATTTGTCCATATCTACCCCAAAATGATGTTTTCCTCATAAAATAACTGCACTTTTGTCCACACGATCACATCACAAATCAGCTTGTCATGCATGTCTGCATATTTGGCCAAGTTCCCTCATAGACATGTTAGCAGATGGAAGCCGTTACGAGGCAAAGTCATATTCAATGTCAGAGGGGATGATCTCATGCGTCGGATCTCATGGGTATTGGCCATAGTGTTGAGCTGTGCGCTATTTTTGGCTGGATGCGGTCAGAAGGATGCAACATCAGTGGTCAAGGACTTGGATCAAAAGATGAGCAAGTTGGAAAGTTATGCTGGTATCGGAACGATGACGTTGTACTCGGGCCAGCAGCCCTTGGAATACCAAGTGGAAGTTTGGTACCAGAACCCATCGTACTATCGTATTGAGCTGAAAAATGCCAAGAAGGACGTCTCACAGATCGTATTGCGCAATGATGAGGGAGTTTTTGTGTTGACTCCAAGTTTGAAGAAGAGCTTCCGCTTCCAAAGCGATTGGCCAGATAATCAAGGTCAAGTTTACTTGTATCAGACGCTTATTCATAGCATTTTGGCAGATAAGGCACCGCAGTTTACAGAAGAAGGAGACAGCTTCGTTTTTGAAGTTGCGGCCAATTATCAGACCGATTCACTTGTAAGGCAAAAGATATGGCTAGATCAGCAGAGCTATGCGCCGAAGCAAGTTCAAGTAACAGATGCAGAGTCTCGTGTCGTAGTGGAGATGAAGTTCAAGCAGTTTGATTTCAGCAAAAAGTTTGAAAAAGACGCGTTCGATATGCAGCGTAATATGACAGCGAGTGCAAATATTGATCCGCAGCCGCAAGCTCAGACCAAGCAGCCAGCCGATTCCGCTGTGTCAGGAACAGATTCATCATCTGCACCTGCATCTACAGGAGTTGCAACAGAAACACCTGCTGCAGATGGAACTGCCAAGTCAGCAACAAATGCTACTGATGGAGCCACGGACACACCAGCAAATCAAGCAGTAGATGGCAATACTGAGACACCGACGAATGCTGCTACAGGCGGATCTAATGAGAAGCCAGCTAATACATCTACAGACGGTACAGCAACAACGCCTGCCCCAACAAGCACAGAAGCTGTTGACCATAAAAATCATGATACCAAAGCACCTGAAACAGCTCCGACTGGTAAGGCCGCAGGCAATGAGCAAGTACCAGCCGTAGATGACCAACCGAATACAGATGATAGCGGCGGTCAAGATGAAGGAAGTCCGTTAGGACCGTTCGGTTTTATTGAGCCATCATACACGCCAACAGGTGTAGAGCTTGGTGAACGAGTTGAACTGCCAGATAGCAAATCTCATGCCGTGATGATGCGCTACGAAGGAACGTATACGTACTCCATCATGGAAGAGCGTCCAGAAGATGTTGAGGTCGGTATTGGCTATTCAGAGGGTGTGAATCTAGGATTTACAGTTGCTCATCTTATCGGTGAAGAGCAAAAGTCGATGACTTGGCTGTATGATGGCATTAAATATCGTATTACTTCAGGAGATTTGCCGCTCACTGAGATGATTAAGATCGCCCAATCGATGGTTGATCAATCTGGGAAATAGGCTGGAATCTCGACATTTTGTGAAAAATAGGATCATTTTTCCGCACGATACTGCCGCTACACTGCGTTGACAGGCTACCAGACACCATTTAACATAGGTTTGTTGACGATTGAGCGGCAATATGGAACGGAGAAGGTGACACGAATGGAATCATACTATCGTCCTACACGAATCGAGCTTTCTTTAGATGCGCTCGAGCATAATATACAAGCTTTTCGCAGCATGATCCCGGAAGGGACGAAGCTTGGCCTATGTGTCAAAGCAAATGCCTATGGTCATGGTGCCGTCGAAATTGCTAAAGCAGCAGAGCAGATCGGTACAGATTACTTCAACGTTGCATTCCTAGATGAAGCAATTCAATTGAGACAGGCGGGTATTACGACCCCTATTCTCGTGTTGGGCTATACGCCGCCGGAAGCAATTCCGACGGCGTTCTGCCATCATATTAGTATTAACGTATTTTCTGAAGACGTATTGGAAGCCCTAGAGCAGCAAGCTCCTACCTTATCAGCGGACAATGATGGACATCGTTTGCTTGTCCACGTGAAAATAGATTCGGGAATGGGAAGGCTTGGTTTGCGCTCGCCTGATGAAGCGGTTGCATTTATGAGCCGTTTATCCGGCATTGAGGGTGTGGATGTAGAAGGATTATTTACTCACTTTGCTTCTGCGGATGAAGAAGATAAAACGTACACAACTATGCAGATAGAGCGATTCCAGTCTGTGGTGCAAGCTTTGAAGCAGCATCAGCTATGTCCGGCAGTAATTCATCTGAGTAATAGTGCGGGAACGATTGAGTTACCAGGTTGCGCAGTGAATATGGTACGTGTTGGTATTAGCATGTATGGGCTGTATCCTTCTGAAGAGGTCAATAAGACAGCTGTTTCTTTGCAGCCTGTTATGTCTTGGAAGACGCAAGTGGTTCACGTCAAACAGCTTCCAACTGGTGAAGGGGTTAGCTACGGTACGAAGTATTTCACATCGGGGGATGAGTGGATAGCTACCATCCCTGTTGGATACGCAGATGGTTACTCACGTATGCTCAGCGGTAAGGCTGAAATGCTAATTCGCGGCAAACGAGTGCCCGTAATTGGCCGGATCTGTATGGACCAATGTATGGTATCCCTAGCACCGCTAGGTGAAGAGGCGGCTGATGTGCGTGTTGGTGAAGAAGTTGTTCTAATAGGGGCACAGCACGATGCCCGTATTTCTACCGAAGAGATGGCCGATAAGCTCGGCACGATCAATTATGAGATTATATGCAAGCTTGCACATCGAATTCCGCGTATTTATGAAAAACAGCACGAAGTACGCAGTGTGTACAATCCTTTATTGTGACATGTGACAAAAACAATAATTTTCCTACATTCTCTCCATTTGGATGAAGGAAAATGAGGAAACATGCTCGAATAATGGTATAATCGATAAAGTATAGCAGTATTCGATAACGCATTGTAATGAATAAAATGAAGCTATATATACCGTGTATGGCTTTTCACATATCCGATCTATATGCGGCATATATATGCTCTTGTATAATTTTTCTATAGGTACGACATAATGGTGATAAGGCAGGAAAGGTTTTGGGGGTGCGAGAACAGGTGCGAAACATACACAACACCAAACGAATAATGATCAGCTTGCCCGACCAACTGTTACAGGAAGTGGACGGCATCGTGGCAATGGAGAACTCCAATCGCAGTGAATTCATTCGCCAAGCTATGAAATTGTACTTGAACGAACGGAAGAAACGTCATATCCGTGAGTCTATGCAGCGTGGCTATATGGAAATGGCGAAGATAAACTTGACGATGGCATCCGAAGCGTTCTATGCAGAAGCAGATGCGGATGGCACGCTGGGCCGTTTAGTTAGCGGGGTGTAGCCAGTGATTGTGAAGCGCGGGGATGTATTTTTTGCTGATTTATCACCCGTGGTTGGTTCGGAGCAGGGCGGTGTTCGTCCGGTTCTCGTTATTCAGAATGATATTGGCAACCGCTTCAGCCCAACCGTCATAGTAGCGGCTATAACAGCGCAGATTCAGAAGGCGAAGCTTCCAACTCATGTGGAGATCGATGCGGAGACGCATGGCTTTGATCGTGATTCTGTTATTTTATTGGAGCAGATTCGTACAATCGACAAGCAGCGTCTGACGGATAAGATTACACATTTGGATGATGAGACGATGCGCAAAGTTGACGATGCCCTCCAGATTAGCATTGGTTTGATTGATTTTTAATTAGGAATAGCCTCTGCCTGTTCGATTTAAGCAGGTGGAGGTTCGTTCGCTTTTCCTTCTTGTCGATATATGGACTATGATAAGGCTGCTGATGGTATAATCGGTAGTCTTTTTTGTTTCCTTCATGCACTGCTGGAAAAGCTATCGGATTTCTGAGACAATAATGATGGTGAGGTTACTAGCCATTGAGATAGAAAGGAAGGCTATGATGACGGTATCTGAACAAACGATGGAGTTAGCAGAACTGGAAGCGATTGTGGAGCAGCTAAAAGCAAATGAGCGTGAACGACTTTTAAAGCAGCTTTCTTCTGAACTGTCTCTTGGGACAGGACAAGTTCAACGTACGATCGAGCTATTGGACGAGGGGAATACGATTCCGTTTATTGCTCGTTATCGTAAAGAAATGACGGGAGAACTTGATGAGAACCAGCTTCGTAGCTTGGAAGAACGATTAGGCTACATTCGCGGGTTGGAAGAACGCAAACGTGAAGTGATGCGTCTCATTGCAGAGCAGAACAAGTTGACAACGGATCTCCAACAAGCCATTGTGAAAGCGGTTAAGCTGCAGGAAGTAGAGGACTTGTATCGTCCGTATAGACAGAAGCGGAAAACTCGCGCAAGCGTTGCGAAAGAACGCGGCTTACAGCCGTTGGCGGATTGGGTGCTTACGGAGCCAAAGTCAGGAGATCCTTTGCAGGAAGCTGCTGCCTATATCCAGCCTGATTTAGGTGTGGAGACGAGCGAGCAAGCGATACAAGGTGCGCTCGACATTATCGCCGAGTTAATCGGGGATGATCCTGTCGTTCGTAAATGGGTTAGACAATATACATACGAACAAGGATTGCTGCGGACTGAGGCTAAAGATACAGAACAGGAATCGGTGTATGAGATGTACTATGCGTACAGTGAGCCAGTTAAGCGTCTGCCTTCCCATCGAATATTGGCGATTAACCGCGGTGAACGGGAAGATGTGTTAAAAGTATCCTTGGATGTACAGATCGACATGATCTTAGCATACATACAGAAAAAATGGATTCGTGGTGCTTCGGTTGTTCGTAGTTTGTTAGAAGCGACGGTTGAGGATGCGTACAAGCGTCTGATTGCCTCTTCAATTGAGCGCGATGTGCGCAACGAATTGACAGAGAAGGCGGAGGAACAGGCGATTGATGTATTCGCTAAGAACCTGCGCAGCTTGCTGCTGCAACCACCAGTCAAAGGTAAAACGGTACTGGCAGTTGATCCTGCCTTTCGTACTGGATGTAAGCTAGCTGTCGTCGATGACACGGGTAAAATGCTGGAGGTAGCGGTGACATATCCGACTGCTCCGCATAACAAAGTTAAAGAAGCAGAGCGCTCTTTCACTGAATTGGCTCGTAAATATGATGCAGATATTATCGTTATCGGAAATGGTACAGCATCACGGGAGACGGAGCAATTTGTTGCCGACTGGTTAGTGAAATATGCTGCTGAATCCGGCAAGCGATTGCAGTACCTGATCGTAAATGAAGCGGGAGCGAGTGTTTATTCTGCATCTAAACTGGCACAGGAAGAGTTCCCTAGTCTTGATGTGGCAGAACGCAGTGCGGTGTCTATCGGTCGGCGGGTACAAGACCCGCTTGCAGAGCTTGTTAAAATCGATCCGAAGGCAATTGGGGTTGGACAATATCAGCATGATGTAGCTGCTAAGCGTCTAGAAGAAAACCTTGGCGCAGTTGTCGAGTCTGCGGTTAACCACGTAGGTGTAGATGTGAATACGGCTTCGCCTTCGCTGCTTTCCTATGTGGCTGGCATCAATGCAACGTTGGCCAAAAATATTGTGAAGCATCGGGAAGAGAACGGCAAGTTCACCAAGCGTCAGCAGTTGCAGAAGGTAGCACGTCTTGGTCCAAAAGCATACGAACAATGTATTGGATTCTTGCGTATTACAGATGGCGACTATGCGCTTGATCGTACGCCGATTCACCCTGAATCATACAAGGTAACAGAGCGCTTGCTTGCTTCGCTTGGCTTCAAAGTCGATGCAATCGGTTCCGAGGAGCTCGTGAAGAAACTGCGCGATGCCTCCATTGAGCAATTGGCAGCCGAGCTGGAAGTAGGTATACCGACGTTGAATGATATCGTAGACAGCTTGTTGCGACCTGGACGCGATCCCCGTGAGGAATTGCCACCACCGATCTTCCGTACGGATGTACTTCAAATTGAAGACTTGGTGCCTGGCATGGAACTGCAAGGAACCGTTAGGAATGTTATCGACTTCGGTGCCTTCGTTGATATCGGGATTAAAAATGATGGACTCGTCCATATTTCGCAAATTAGCGATCGCTTTGTGAAGCATCCGCTTGATGTCGTTTCTGTTGGTGACAATGTGACCGTCTGGGTAATGCAGGTGGACGTGAAAAAAGGCCGCGTTGGGTTGACCATGAAGCAGCCTAAGCAATAGGAGAATGATGGAGTAAGCACTTTTATGGTGCCTCCTGTTCATGTTTCAATAAACTTTTAGAAGCCGGACATGTCTCACTGCGGGATATGGTCCGGCTTTATTCCGAGAGGGGCGACGAAGCCTATCGCTTGTTGAATGATTTGTTGATCTGATTATGGAGTTGTCTTCGAATGGAATGAACGTACTGACGGCTTCGAACGATAAAAAAACCAACAATCATTGAGCAGCTTGATCTGCCGACGATCTTTTTTCTGATAGGCTTTCATCAGCTGATTGCATAACCATTGCGGCACAGGTATTCCCTCCTTCAAGTGATGACGATACGATGTTGTACCGTTATCATATGGGCATTTGTCATGGAAGGTGCAGGTCCTGTAAAGTACATAAGCTATGATAAATTAAAAAATGCTGCACAAATAAAAAAACTCCAGCGCGGTTAAGCAGCGGGAGTTCGTAAAATGTATTACTAGGTTACTAAATAGCTTCTTCCTCATACCATTGTTCCATTTGCGCTTGCAGGGCACGAATCTCTGTAAGCAGTGAGATCAGTGGATATTCCGTTTCGCGAATGGACGCAAAAGCTTGCTCAAGCTCATTCAAATAATGAAGCCCGCTCACGATCTGATCTTGTTCGCGTAGCAACTCAAGATGATCACATTCTGCTACTGCAACAGGCAGTACAGGAACCTCATGGGCGGTTAGCTTACCAATTTCTTTATTCAAACGTAGGTTCAACGCACTTAGTTGATAAGCATAGTCAGTCGGCATTTCTACAAACTCCAGCTTCGTATCGCGTTGCAAAATAAGATAGCGCATATTCGGCATAATCTGTCGCTCCTTCACGTTCAATTGCCATTATTCTCTTGACAGTGTAATGGACTTCAAGTACAAATTCAAGTATGGAAAACTTGCATGCTTCTTAAGGAGAGGACAAGCAGTTAAGTATGTAGAAGGTGGTGCGCTTACCTTGAATCGGATAACAGAACCTATTTTACAGCGGATGGTAGAGCGTATTTCCATCGAATCGTTCGGCAAACCGTTTCGTCATCGAGCAACATTCAACGCCCGATTAAAGACGACTGGCGGTCGATATTTGCTGCGATCCCATCATATTGAGATTAACCCGAAGCAGTGGGAAGCCCATGGGGAAGAAGAAGTGATCAGCATTATTAAGCATGAACTTTGTCACTATCATCTTCATATAGAAGGAAAGGGATATCAACATCGAGATAAGGACTTTAAGGAATTGCTGCAAAAGGTTGGCGGATCGAGATTTTGTAAGGCGATTCCCAGCATACAAAAGAAGCGGCGAGAGCCCTATCGATATCGGCTGGTATGTAAAGCATGCAGCCTAACTTATTTGCGCAAGCGTCGTGTAGACGTTCGTAAGTACGTATGCGGTCGTTGTAGAGGGCCGCTCCTTATGGAGCGTCTTGCTGTTGAGACAGGAACATCTAAGAATTTGAAGTAGGAGGGGATAGATGTGGCTAAGTTAGCAGGCAAAACGATTGTTCTTACTGGGCCGCGTAAGGCGGAAGAAATGGCAACGATCGTGATGAAGCAGGGCGGAACACCGCTCATTCGTCCGACACAGGGGACGGTTTATGCACAATTTGAACATCTGGATCAAGAAGTGGACAAGCTCCTTCAAACACCGTTCACATGGGCTATATGGACAACGGGTATTGGCATTAATACGCTAATGGAAGCAGCTGAAGCATCAGGCAAGGCGGATGCTTTGAAGGAGCGACTTAAGGAGCTGAGGCATGCAGCGCGAGGCTATAAAACGATGAATGCTTTGAAGCGTCTTGGTATTGTACCAGAAGTTCGTGATGACGATGGTTCAACAGCGGGGCTTATTAGAGCCTTGGAAGCACATGGAGCGGAGCACTTTAAGGGTGAAACCGTTTCTTTGCAGCTTCATGGTGACCCTGCGCCTGCGTTGGTGGCTTTCTTTGAGGAAGCTGGAGCTAGTTATGCAGAGCTGATGCCATATCGTCACGTTCCACCAGAGCCTGAAGTGATGAAGCAGTTGCTGGCAGAGATCGTGCAAGGCCACGTGGATGCGGTCGTGATGACAAGTGCGCCTCAGCCGAGATTTTTATTTGAATACGCTCGTAAGCAAGGGTTGGAGCAAGAGCTGCTACAGCAATTTGCAGCAGGCACATTGGCCGCGGCTGTTGGCAAGGTAACAGCAGGTGTACTGCGGGATGAAGGCGTTGAGCGCATTCTTGTGCCGCAAGAAGAGCGGATGGGTGCGTTAATTGTGCGGTTAGCGCAATGGTATGACGGGCAGCAGGAAGAAACTATAGATTAAATGGTGCCATAATATCATTCATAATGATTATAAAAGAACGGCTAATAGGTTGATAAGTTGCGACTGCTTCCCGATATGCTACTGGGAAGCGGTCGTTTGTTTTTTTCTGGGCTTATTAGCGGCGTGGACATTGAATCAACTGATTTCTAGCACACAGTGACATGTTTGCAGAAGAACCTGCTTACATACTGCTATTCAAACCATTCGAGTACACCTAATGGCTCGAAACAGATCGTATACTTACCTACTGTTACGGATGAGCCGTACTTTTCTTGAAAATGAAGGAGAGTAGAGTCTAGGAAATCCTCTGTGACCCCCATATAGTTAGCAAGCTCATAGCGGTTCCGGATACCGTGCTTATGGGCATCAACAATCATATCTAACGAAATCAGTCTATTATAGCCCCAGTTGCGTGCGCGCTTCTCCTGCTTGCGATTGCACAGTACGCTTTGATTGGTTATGTCCCCAGAGGATGTATAGTAATGACCAAGCTCCTCCGCGAGAATGCATGCTTTCTCAATATTCGTGGAAATATGCTTATTGATCCAGATTACCTTGTCCGAATAAAATCCTTTATTTCTTAATGTCATCGGCATTTCATAAGTATCTACCTTTTGTTGTGCTGCCTCTTTAAGCAATTGCTCATAGCTCATGGCGTCACTCCTATTGTTTGCGCTTTGATTTTACAAATTGCTTAAATCGCTCAATCTCCTCAAGCTCTTCTTCCGTCCAATCTTCACCTTCATGATGAGCTGCAATCGTATATGGCTCATGCATGTGCTCTGCAATTGTGGTAGGCATGTGATGACTATTTGTATCCTCAGAAGATAGATCTCCCTCGAAATACCCTGCTTTCTCCATTAACTGTTCGTATGTGCAAGTTTGCAAATATTTCGCTAGCATTTTTAACGTGCCTGGCATCGGTTTTTGGATACCAGCTTCGATTCTTGAAAGTGTAGTCTGTGAGATACCAGACGACTCTGACAACTGTTTTTGTGTTGTAAATCCAGAATCTTTCCGTAGATGCTTTAAAATATCGCCAAAATGATCGTGTTTCATAGACACTTCATTCACCTCATTTCGCTGTTCGTACACATAATTCAATTATATACGTATAATTGCGTGTGCGCAATTATTTTCTGGATTAAGTATTGCGTCCGCGCATAATTGGTTGTATATTCTAAATATGCGTTGACGAATATTTAATTATGCGTATGCGAATTATGTGTAAGAGCTAATAGGGGGCAGCTACTATGGGAACAGGTGAGGGTCTAAAGCTTCATGCACGCAGAACATCGAGAAAAGTAGAGGAAAGATTAGAGTCGGCCAGATTATATAAAAAGTTTGGATTTATTCGTCGTGAAGCTAGAGTGACAGCGGTATACAGTGATACGCCGCGCAGCAATACGAATGTGAAAAGTGACCAAACGGCGATGCTCGCTACGTATAACGTAGACAGAGAAGAGCGGTTGCAGCACGAATACGATCAAGTGATTAAGGCAGTTAGTCAATTAACGGATATGCATCGTCGAATTATCGAAATGAGATATCTTAGCGATGATGGTGTGACCGATATCCATGTATATGTAGATATGCATATGTCGGAGCGTTCCTATTATTATGCGAAGTCGAAGGCAATGAAGCAGCTCGCTTATGCGTTGAGACTGGAGGTTTTTACAGAAGAAGCGGCTTGTTGATAGGGTCTTTTAGATGTTATCGATTGCAGAAACTTTGCAGATAGCTTGCAGAGTTGTTGCAGGTGAATTGGCAGTACACGCTATAGAATAGTAGTGTGGACGTTTTATCGAGAGGTTAATGATCCTAATGCAGGAGGGGGGCACGAGTATGGCATTGACGGCCAAACAACAACGATTTGCAGATGAGTACCTGATTGACCTCAATGCCACGCAGGCTGCAATCAGGGCGGGTTATAGTGCGAATACGGCTGAGCAACAGGCGTGCAGATTGATGAAGCATGCGAAAGTGCGAGCGTACATAGACGACAAAATGGCCGAGCATTCAAGACGCATTGGTGTGAATCAAGAGCGAATTATACGCGAGTTGGCACGTATTGCATTTGTAAATGCTCCGAACCTTATTAACTTGGAGGATGCGACGATGCAACCTGATGTATCAGCAGATGACACGGCAGCCATTGTGAGTGTGAAGGTGAAGACGATTCCGACGCCAGAAGGCAATGCGGTAGAGCGGGTGATTCGATTTGCTGACAAAATTAAGGCGTTGGAGCTGCTGGGGAAACGATTCGGCATGTGGGTAGACAAGCAACAAGTTGATGTCCAAGGTGCGGTACATATTGTAGACGATATCCCATTTTCAGATGAGTCTCCGTACACTTCGTATGATGCAACTCATGTAACTCATAAAGCTGATGCTGAGGATGAAACATGCCATCATACTATGCATGACCATGAAATGTCGAGGAATCCATGATGGCTCATGTCACGATGTCCAGCCTGATCGCTCCTCATTTTTACAGTGTACACCACGATATCAAACAAGAACTTCATACGCATTATTGGTTAAAAGGTGGGCGGGGATCAACAAAGTCCTCCTTTGTGAGCATTGAGACGATTAAAGGGATAATGGAAGATCCGCTAGCTAATGCGATGGCCATTCGTAAAGTGAAGCAAACGCTGCGCGAATCGGTATTTGAGCAATTTGTGTGGGCTATAGAGCGACTTCAAGTGTCCCATTTATGGGATATACCCAAATCCAAGCTTGAGCTGACTTATTTACCGACAGGGCAAAAAATATGGTTTCGCGGAGCGGATCACGTTACGAAGTTGAAGTCTACGAAGCTCGCAAAAGGATATTTTAAATATGTTTGGTATGAAGAGGTTGACGAATTTGTAGGTATGGAAGAAATTCGCTCGATTAACCAGTCACTGCTGCGCGGGGGGATGAAGTTCGTTGTCTTTTACAGTTTTAATCCACCACAAACTACGAGACATTGGCTTAATGCAGAGTTAACGGAAACACGTCAAGATCGACTTATTCATCACAGCACTTATTTGTCTGTACCCGATCATTGGCTGGGGAAGCAGTTTGTAATTGAGGCTGAGCACTTAAAAGCAACGAGACCGGACCGATACGAACATGAATATATGGGGGCGGTAACCGGCAGTGGCGGTGAAGTGTTTAACAACATTTCGTTCCGAACGATTACAGCTGATGAAATTAGTAGGTTTGATCGCGTGAAGCGAGGACTTGATTTTGGATATGCCAATGATCCTTCGCATTATACCGTTTGTCATTATGATAAGACGCGCAGACGGCTTTATATTTTCTATGAAGTTCATAAAACTCAAATGTCTAACAAACAGCTGGTGGACCATATCAGAGAAGAAAACAAGCTCAATCAATCGGTGACGGCGGATTCAGCTGAGCCGCGTACGATCAATGAATTGAAAGGGCATGGACTTCGGATTACGAGAGCGGTAAAAGGTCCAGACAGTGTGGCATATGGAATTAAATTTTTACAAGATTTAGAGGAGATCGTAATCGATCCTATTCGATGTCCGAATACGAAACGAGAATTTTATCAATATGAGTTGAAGCCTGATGGCAGTGGCGGATATAAGGCAGGTTATCCTGATAAGGACAACCATAGCATTGATGCGGTGAGATATGCATTAGAAGATGAGATGAATCGATCGAGTATTACCATTTTAAGGTGAGGTGAACCTAGTGTTGTTAAATAATCAGTTGTATGAAATGGAGCAGATTATTGCGGGCAATGCCCCGATGACGCTTGAGCAAATTGTAGAAGAAGAGATTAAAGGCTTCCGAGCTTCTGAGCAATACAAAATGATGGTCGAGGCGGAGCAATATTACCGGAATCGGTCCGATGTGCAGCGAAAATACAACGACGTTCGTAATCGATCGAATGTGCGCATGGAGCACCCTATTCTAAGGAAGCTCGTTGATCAGAAGGCAAATTATTTGTTGTCCAAACCGTTTACGGTAGACAGTAAAAATAGACAATATAGCGGGGCGTTAAATGAGTTGTTCGACAATGAGTTACGCCGCAAAATGAAGTCATTAGGTAAAGGAGCTGTGAAAAGCGGAATCGCTTTTATAGCTCCTTATTTTGATGGAGGAAGGCTCAAGTTTATGAGGCTGCCATCGACGGAAGTGATCCCGCTCTGGTCAGATGCAGAACGAACGAAGATGGGGGCTTATATTCGCTTCTATGAGCAGATGGTGTATGACGGATCTAGGAAGAAGACGGTACTACGGGCGGAGTATTGGGATGTTAACGGTGTAAAGCGGTTTAAAAATAACGGCAACGGCGGTACGAATCTCGTAGCTGATTATGACTCAGGGGTGTGTGAGGAGGCTCATTTTCATATTGATGGGAAGCCTTACAACTTCGATGCAGTGCCAATTGCTTGGGTGAAATATAACGAAGAGGAACTGCCGCTGCAATACTTTATTAAAGACTTGATTAATGATTACAACTGGCAATCGTCTGTAACGGCAGACGTGCTGCGAGATGTCGCGAAATTTATTTATGTCATAAAAAATTATGGTGGTACAGACCTTAGCGAGTTCGTGAAGGATCTGAATCAGCATCTTGCGATTAAAGTGGATGGGGACGGAGGTGTAGATAAGCTGCAAGCGGATATCAATGTCGATGCGGTGATGGCGTTCTTGGACAAAAATCGTCGTGACATGTTCGACTTCGCAAGTGCAGTGGATACGAAAGACCCTAATCTCGGTAGTGCGAGTGGTACGGCGATTAACTTTAGATATATGGATTTGGATATCGATTGTGCAGCGTTAGCAGCTGAACTACAAGACACCTTCGTGCAGATGAAGGTGTTTTTTGATGTTTATTTTCAGGTTGCAGGTAAGGGGGACTTTACGAAAGAGAAGTTTAACGTCCTATTTAATGCGGACTTGCCGGTTAATGAGACGGATATCATTACGAACATTCGCAATTCGGAAGGCATCGTATCGAAGCGGACACGACTTGCCAACCATCCTTGGGTACGCGATGTGGATGAAGAAATGGAACAGCTTAAGCAGGAGCAGCAGGAAGCGGTTGAGCAGTTTGGTTCAGGTTTGTTTGATGATGCATTGGGAGCCACGCAGAGCGGTGGTGCCGTAAATGATGAATGATGATGAACATTTGGCGCGGGATGATGGGCAAGTGGGCAGGAGTAGTGATCAATTCACGCAGGATGGTAAGCAGGTAGGTGGGAATAAAGATAAATCGGCGCAGGATGATGATCGTATAAGCCGGCTTGATGAGAGCGCTGTGGAACGAGCTGTAAAGCTTGCGGCAGACAGTGCTGCAACGGGCGCGAAATTAAAGGCGGAGTTGCATCAACTGTACGATCGAACTGCACGAAATCTTCGCCGAATGGTGAATGATTTTTATGGTCGTTATGGGAGCAGGAGCAGCAGTAAGAGTCAAGGCGCTGCTGGGATGATAGAAACGAGGCTGGTTCTGCCGTACGATCAAGCGGTAAAGCATCTTGAGGCTTCTGAGATGAAGGAGTGGAAGGACAGCGTTGCCTCACAGGAGGAACGCATAGACAATGAGACGGATCGTGCTGTGCGTGATCGCCTTTCGGTAAAGTTGAAAGAGATTACATGCGGCACGAGTCCTCCGAACTCGCGGTTTGACGTATTATCTGGACACATGCGTATGGCGCTTGACGAGCTGGATGTAGCGGGTGCTCGGCAGATGGGAAGGGCGTTTGAAACGCTGCTGTCGGACGTGTACGCTAAGAAAATATCCGACATGAAGCAGCGAGATGAAGAGCAATTCGGTGATAAGGAGATACGTGATAACCGTCTCGATGCGGAGGAGATAGCGAAAGTGCTGTC
>NZ_JACYTN010000036.1 GCF_014841135.1 Paenibacillus arenosi | reverse complement strand
TTATATGACTATGTCAATTGGTATAACAAGCACCGCATACATGGAACATTAGGCTATATGAGCCCAGTTAATTACAAAAGAAAAGCCCTTAAAAAAGTTGTTTGATTTTGTGTTGACAGTCCAAGTAACGTAATAACTAGGGCTAATACTAAACTATTTTTTGTCATATTATCACCATCATTATTCAATATGTTCCTAAATGGAAATGAAGACTATAGTGTGGAATTCGTTGACTTTTTCTGGAGTAATGAGATTAAGAGAAGAATGATTCCGCCTACTAAAAATGCTAAAACGAAGATGTTATCTGTTATAGAAGGATACGTCGGCGTAGTGTCATACCCTCCTTGTTGTCCGATAACTGCAATATATGAACCTACCCTAGCTGCTACACGCTCTAATGTGTGTAAGAAACCCGAGAGTACAATAAGAATTAATCCCACCACAGAGTATTTCATACAATCGCATCCTTTCCCTGGATTTCTTTTGGTTTTTATATCCAGTATATAGTATCACATTTCGTACTGGATATTAAAATAAATAACCTTTAAGGAGTTGTGGTATTTTGAAGAAGAAAGTTGTCAGTTTCGCATTGTCACTTTGTTTAGCTTTTTCGATGTTAGGAGTGGATGTATCAGCAAAAGACTCTCAGGAATCTATCGCTAGTGTTCATACTTCATTCGTAGAAGGTGAGCTTGTTACAGTAAAAATTAGCCCGAAAGCTGTGGGGAAAATTTCAAAAAAACAATTAGACGCGATAGCGAAACAAGCTGGCAATGGCACTATTACCATTCATAATGTACATGAGGCAGAACAACCAATAAACACGGCTTCAATATCATGGACAACTGTAAAAAAAATTTCAAGCCGTGATAATCCCGAAGCAGCCAAACAAATAATTTCGGTTGCACGAGGAGCTACAAAAAAAATCACAAAGAACTTCACACATAAAACGTTAAGGTCGGTAACCCTCACAGGGGGAGTAACCGTCCCATCAGGCGCATCGCATTCCATTAGTGGAAGTATAACAAATGAAGTATCAAGATCTTATACGGTAGAAGAAACTTGGAATGGCCCGGCTGAAACGTCAAGTTTTCTCTCAAGAATTTACTATTATACGGGATTCTTAGATTACGGCACATTCACGACCGAAGGCAGGCAGTCTACGACAACATACGGTCCGTATAAGGGATCTTATCAAGAACCTACTCATTATGTTGAGTGGAGTCGCGATATAAAATAATAAAGGTAATTACTTTGACAAGCCGAGGATCAAAGCTATGATCCTACGGCTTGTTTAATAGTGACACGAGAAAATTAAAGGCTACTGCCATATAGAAACATTGTGGGTAGTCACTCCGTAGTAGAATGCATATTTAGGAGAATAGACGTTTTGAAATAATTAGTACATTCTGCTATCTAAATCTGGAAAGGTGGTTCACAAACCTAAAATGTTCACATATGTTTGGGGCTGCTATATGTTGCAAACATGTAAGCTCAATCTAAACAATGTAAGTTGATTCGATGGGAGAGCATCTAATCTTTTTTTATTATGTTCTAAAAAGAGATTGGATGGTGTTGAATTTGGACATTTCAGAAGTGAATCATTCATTGTTTAGGTGGATTAATGACTTAGGAAAAGAATTCCCGTTTTTGAATCCTGCATTTATTTTTATAGCTGAATATATGGTTGTTTTACTTGCGCTAACTGTTCTTGTTTATTGGTTTACAAGAGATAAAGATAATAGAATGATGATTCTTTGTGCATCAATCGCTTTCATATGTGCTTTTGCGATTGGGAAGATTTCTGGCGTATTTCACTCGAATTACCAACCTTTTTACGAATTAAACGACGTGAATACATTGGTACATAAAGAAAAAGACAATTCTTTTCCAAGTGATCATACCATGTTATTCTTTACCTATTGTTTTACATTCTGGCTCTTTAAGAGAGGCTGGTCCATGTTATGGGTATGGTTAGCTGTTCTAGTCGGAATTTCCCGTATATGGGTTGGGGTTCATTATCCTTTAGATGTGTTTACAGCAATATGGATTAGCTTAGCGTCTGCAACTTTTATATATGTATTAGTCCCTAGACGAAGTGTCACACAGAGCATCATACAGTTATATGAAAAATATGAAAGCAAAATTCTATTCAAAAGGACAATGAAAAACAAGTCAAAAAGCGTTTAGAGCTTTTCTATAATCAGAACGACTGCTTCTAATAGTAAGCAGTCGTTTTGGTGTTAAGAGAATATATGATTAGCTTCCAGAGAAGTGCATATAGTCCCTATAAATCATTGCTCTTTCTGTGTATGCATTGACATAATATGACAAAGGATATAATATATAATAAACTACGTTTGTAGTTATAAATAATAGTCTATAGGAGGAACTAATATGAATGTAAAAAAAGCTATTCTAGCGACTATGATTGTATCTAGTATGTGTGCTGGCGTGGCAATCCTGATTCCTGCTGGAGTCGAGGCGGCGCAAGAGAAGAAGCAAACGGATAAGAAAGTTCAGATCGACAGCAAGCTGGCTGTTAAGTTGAAAAAAGCGATTAAACAATATGCGGGGAAAGAGATCAAGCTGAACAATTTCGGTGAGAAGACAGAATTCCCATCGAGTGCAAAGGTTGAATCAGTAGACGGAAAATATGCTATCTTCTTTAACATCGGAAGTGGATTTATATGGGAAATTAATGAAAAAGTATCAATAGATAAAATCAGTAAACAGGATCAGGAGAAAGTTCTGAATGTGTTGAAAGGAGCCTATTCCAATAAAACATACGTCTTTGATAAAGAAGTGATCGCGCAGCGAAGCTATGATGGTAAAAAAGAAAAGCTAGGGGTGCCTTTGTCGTATAAATTGACAGGGAAAGATTTTGACGTATATTTCTTCAAAGAGAATCATCCAAAAATGCCTAAAAATGCAGTTAGTGCATTTGAAATAAAGTTTACCAAGGACGAGCTAGATCCGAAGATGCTGGAAACGGCAATAAATGCTGTAAAAACAGTATTCAATCATGATTTGGAAGTAACAGCTGCTAATCTAAGGCGCTTTACTTGGACACTTGAAGATAAAAACGTACTGCTTGAAATAGAGCAGGGAAAGATCACTACTTTATATCATAAAACGCGTAAAGCGGTAACGACCAATAAAGATATTACGGAAAAGGATGCTAAAGAAGTGGTTGCACCGCTCGCTAAGGAATTATTCAATAAGGATATTGCGAACATGGAAGTGAAGTGGGACAGCACAAATAATAACTACTACTTCATTAAAGACAACAAGATAGAATTGACTGTGACACTGGATGCCGATAAGAACGTAGTGCTCTTAACATCAAGAGCCAGAGCGGTATATGGACGCTAGGTTTATAGAAAACTCCTTTTATTTTAGAACAAATAGGACATTTTACTATACATAATAAATCGAGCAATAACCACTTCTTAATCATTTTATTAGGGGGTGGTTATTTTTGTATTGTCATTATCTGTTATTGGTAGTAAGATAAGAATATAAAAATGAGAGTTGTCTCATTTTGAGAAAGGGGAGAGACGCGTGCCAAAAGTAAATGAAGACTATATTCATAAAAAGAAAACGCAAATCTTAGATGCGGCCTTTGTGGTATTTCAACAAAAACCACTATATGAAATGACGATGCTAGATGTGATTAAGGAAGCGGGATTAAGCAAAGGGGGGATATATCGATATTTTGGGGATATTGATGAGGTGATTATCGCTTTACTTAATAGGGAAACAGCTAAAAACAATTATAAGCATAAAATTGATGAGCTAATTGCAAATACAGATACAACCGTACGTACCATCGAAGCTCTATTTGATTTTCTGGCAAATTATATTCATAACAGTCCAGCTACACTGGGTAAATTTCAATTTGAACTTACTGTATATTATGCCAATCATCCTGAAAAGGTAGAAAAGTTCAAAAGCAATCTCACAGAACAGGAAAACGGTCAATATTTCATAAGCACACTGTTTAATGAGATAACGAAGGGAGTAAATAAGGAGGAGTTTCAGGCTCTCTTTCCACTGCAAGATATCTTTACTTTTATTATGACCTCTATTGATGGTGCCGTTCATAAAGTAGTCATGCAAAGATGTTATAACGTCAATGCCAATCCTATTGATGTCAGACAGATGTTTAAGATGATATCCTGCTCCGTTGTACATATGTTAGGGGTTAAATAATCTAAATTTCCTTGGGGGACTATGTATGAAAAATAAACAATTAAAAGAGGTTATCGTATTTTTCATCATTACTATTTTCTTAAGCTTTTTTGTATTTTGGGGGCCGCTTGCTGTATGGGGAGTTCCAACTATCGGCTTTAAAGGTGGAGCAGTTGGACCGGTGTGGGCCATTATATTATTCATAATGGGAGGCTTTGTCCCTTCGATAACAGGTATCATTCTTACTGCCATTTTTGAAGGTAAACAACGAGTTAAACCCTTTATGAAGGAAGCATTCCAAGTTAAAATTGGATTGAAATGGGTTTTGGGCATTGTTCTAACAGCAGCTTATTTTTCTGTATCTTGGACGGCAATCTATTTAGTTTTGGGTGGAGACTTTCATTATGCTGCATTATTGTCTGTACTACCTACTATTTTTCCTTTGCTAATACTTGGCCCATTATCAGAAGAGTATGGCTGGAGAGGTTTTGCGTTAAAGAGATTATTAAACATGGTAAGTCCTAACATAGCGAGCTTAATCATTGGGATAGTGTGGTCTTTCTGGCACTTGCCACTGTTCTATATCATCGGTACGAATCAGCAGGAGCATCAACAGTTATTTTTCACTTTCATGATATCGATAACGAGCAGTTGCTTCATTTATACTTACATCTATATCAAAACAAAGTACAATTTGTTTGCCATAGTATTATTTCATTGGGCGTACACCTTCTTTTCAGATGTAGCACACAGTGGTATTGTAAGGACGGATTTATTTAATGCGCTGCAATTTGTACCAGCACTTCTCATTGGACTCGTATTTTCATTTTTGTTGCATAGGATCAAGCCGAAAGTAAAGAATAGCAATGCTAGCAGCTTACAAAAGACCGAGCAGTTACATATATAACAGAATTAGTCCACAACACAAGGAGCTTGCATGGAGGAAGCTCCTTTTTACTGAGTATTTTTACGACCAGGCAAATCATATCGATTAACAGTTGGAACATAAAGTGTCAGCCACTTCAGCTCTTTTATCAGTTTTCCCTATTATTATATGTACTTCATCGTCTACACCTTGGTTGTGAGAAAACATTATATATGACGGTGTACTTAGTTTGGATTTTGTTGATTTTTTCTGGAGTAATGAAATAAAGAGAAGAATTAATCCACCTATTAAAGACAATAAGACGAAGAGGTTATCAGCAATTGAAGGATATACCAGTCTAGTGTCATAGCCTCCTTGTTGTCCGATTACGGCAATATATGAACCTATCCTTGCTGCTACACGCTCTAATGTATGTAAAAAACCCGCGAATACAATAAGAACTAACCCTATCAAAGAATATTTCATTCAATCACATCCATTTCCTTGGATTATTATGGTTTTTATATCCAGTATAACATGCTGTATTTCCCTTGTTAAATGGTAGACATCGGATAAGGTGAGATTGACATACTTGGCTGCTTCCAGCAGAATGAACGGGGACGTTACTCAAAAACTCTGTATCACGGAGGTAATCAATGAGGAAGTATATAAGAAATTACGTTGAAAAAGTATCTCAGAGAACAGTACGACTTAAATGCCACGGGGATAAAATGAAAAAAATCCCGGAGCAATGCGTTTTAGCTGCCCCGAGATTGATTTTCTTATTGATATAGATGTATAAGTGTATCAGGTATGACACCCTTACACATGCTTATTAGCAATAATAACGAGTCGGCCTCTATCTAGCTGCTCTTCTGCACGATCTGCTTCATATGCGGATAAACCTACGGATTCCATTTTGTTGCGAAGCTCATCGCCGCGGGAGTTAAACATATTTTTCATGCTATCAATAAAGCCTTGCTCGCTCATGCCAACTTCTTCGGTATCCAGTGCCTCTGAAATATGCTCGCCTCGCTTTTTGGAATGAGCGAAAATATAAATCTGGTCTCTTGTAAAGCCTTGCAGTTCTAATCTTTCCACTTCTTTCTTCGCTTGTCTCACGTTCTCAACGGTTAAATTTACTGTTGTCATAATAATTACCTCCTCGTATTTTTCCATAATATATTTAATGATAGTTTGATTCGTTAAATTAGTAGATAGTCTTTTCGTTATCGACGAGAACTAGAATCTTCCCTTCGTTCACGTGCGCACTATACACATGTGCTTCTTCCTCTGGTAGACCCAAGCCGATAAGAGCGCCTGCCAGTCCGCCCACGCCTGCTCCAGCCGCTGCGCCTGTTAGCCCTGCGAGAATCGGACCTGCCGCAACAAGGGGACCGATGCCGGGGATAGCGAGAGCGCCTACACCTGCAAGCAATCCGCCGAAGCCACCGAGTAGGCCGCCAGTTACAGCGCCCGTTGCTGCACCTTCTGCTACTTGTGTCCCTGTCTCATTTGCTATGGCCGTTGTGTCTTCCTTGCTCTTACTAATAATAGATATTTCATTGGTTGTATACCCTTGTCTTTTCAGCTCTTCAATTGCGGAAATAGCTTCAGATTCGGAATGATAATAGCCTACTATTCTTTGTTTTTTCATGTTAGTAGTACCTCCAGATTAATTTGTGAATGGTTGTTGCCTTGGTTAAGTTAGATGTACCCGTGCTTTCTTTTTTTAAAACATAATCACTAAAATTGCTTGGATAATCACGCATAAAATGCAATCCGCATGCACCATCAATTACAAACAGCGTATAATGATTGGAGAAGGACAGGTCGGGTCTACGCTCTTTGTTATCATCATCGCGAAAGGTGGCTGCATGTTATGGACAACATGTCGAGCGGGAATCATCTCCAATGGCACTCTGCCTCTGTAAACAAAACCGAAAGAGAGTTATTAAATGGACATCAAGGCGGAGTGATCTGGTTTACAGGACTATCTGGTGCAGGGAAATCGACCCTCGCAAATGCATTGGCGAGAAGTCTATATGAACATGGAGTTAGAGCTTATGTACTAGATGGTGACAATGTAAGAATGGGATTGAATCGGGACTTAGGCTTCAGTGAACAGGATCGGATGGAGAATATTCGGAGAATTGCAGAAGTATCCAAGTTGTTTGCGGATGCAGGATTCATTGTCATTAACGCTTTTATTTCTCCGTATCAAACGGATCGAGCGATGGCACGCCATATTTTGAGCGAACATCCTTACATCGAAATTTATGCGTGCTGCTCATTAGCTGAATGTGAACGCCGTGATCCGAAAGGTTTGTATGTAAAAGCCCGCAGCGGACAAATCCCTCATTTTACAGGTATATCTGCGCCCTATGAGGAGCCTCAAGCTGCGGAAATGACGATAATGACTGAAATAGAAACGGTATCGGTAGCGGTGGATAGAATTGTAACAGAACTGGAAAAACGACATATCATGTAACGGTTGAAGTGACGGTGATTGAGCGGCTCAGGCTTGTGGTGTTATCATTATCCATATAAAGGAGTGGGTTGCCATGAATACAGTGGACAAGCTCAATAACGTCATTTTATTCGATGGGGAATGCAACTTCTGTGACCACAGCGTTCAATTCATTATTAAGCGAGATCCACAAGCTCGATATAAGTTCGCTTCTATTCAGAGTGAAATTGGCCAGCAGCTTATGAATCACTATAACGTGCCTAGTCGCATCGATAGCGTAATTTTGATTCAACATGAGAAATATTACGTCAAGTCATCTGCGGCGCTTCGAATTAGCAAAGGCCTGAAAGGTGGCTGGAAGCTGTTTTATTATTTGCTGGTTGTGCCGAGAGTAGTTAGAGATACGGTATACAATCTAATAGCTAAGAACAGGTATAAATGGTTTGGGAAAAAAGATAGCTGCATGCTGCCATCTCCTGATGTACGGAAACGTTTTTTAGGATGAGTGGGTAAGATTTCGGTGTGGATAAACATGATAATATAACGATGATTTTATGCGAAGTCGACTATGTTCATAAATAGTCGGCTTTTTTGGTGTTCGCTGCTGTTACGGAGCTGACTATTGGAATGCGATAAAAATATATTTTTCTACAAAAATATGTATTGGTGAAACTTTCTAATTTGTTCGAGCGTCAAACTACATAAGACGTCCACAGATTTGAACACAGAAGGGGAGAGACAAACACGTGATAAAGAAATGGATAGCTAGCCTTAGCATTGCATCTATATTATCAGTAGCAGCAATTCCGGCTTACGCTGCGCCCGCAGTTGTAAAGTCTACTATTACTAACTTTGAGTCCAATTCGATTGTTAAAAAGGATGGATCTGTATGGGTGTGGGGACAGCAGCAATCTGCTCCTACGCAAGTACATGACATATCAGATGTGGCTTATATAGTAGACAATACTTTTATTGTGAAGAAAGATCATTCCGTATATTTTTTACAAAAAAGTTTCGTGGATTCAAGAGAACAAGAAGTTATTCCGATAGAGGGGTTATATGGGGTCAAAGAAGTCATTGGTAATGGCTATAACAAATACATTTTGCTTGATCAGAAAGGGCAAGTCTATGATTTAAACTTAGACAATGAAGATTTGGAAAAACCACTATCCGATCTGTTAGTTCCGATAGAGGGGCTAAAGGAAGTGAGCGATCTCAGTTATTATTCGTATCATATTGCAAATAAGAGTCAAGAGTCATATTGGCTCGCATTGAAAAAAGACGGCACGGTGTGGCAGAGTAAAATAAATCAGTCGACTCCTGTCAATCAAGTACCGATACTTAAGGATATTGTAGAGATTAAGAACAATCTTGCTTTACAAAAGAATGGTTCATTATGGGCGTTTCCTAAGCAGGTATCCTCAGTGGAACAGGCTGTTCCATCTCTTGTAAAAGGTATTGAGAAAATGGAAAGCATATACGCGGACTACGATACTCAAGTAGCCATTGATTCGCAAGCTAGACTATGGTTTTTAAGTGGAACCGTAACGGGGCAATCGGATGGTACTAAATATGATACAGGGGTGAATCCTGTTCAACTTAAGACGATTTCGGAAGTTAAAGGGGCTTTCATTGTTGAACGAGACTTGCTAGCTTGGACGAAAAATGGTGATGTATTCCGAACAACGTTTCAACGCGAGAAGATGCCATCCAATCCAAAGTTTGAATGGTTAGCGAAGGATGTCGTGCAAGTAGCTTCTGGTTCTCGACATATCATTTTTGAGAAAAAAGACGGCTCATTATGGGGATGGGGGATTAACAAGCACGCACAGCTTGGTCACGGTACTTACGAGTTTAGTTATGACAAGCCAGTTCCTGTACAAAAGCCAATTGTCGTTGAATTGAATGGTAAGTCCGTACCGTTGACGAACGGTGTTATTGTCCGCAACGACCAAGCCTTTATTCCGCTTCGTTCTGTATTTGGCAGCATGGGTGCTGAAATTAAGTGGAATGCCGAAAATAAGCAAGCTCTTATTACGCAGAAGCAAGCCAATGAAACGACAACCGTCATCTCTATTAACTTTGCTACTGGAGAGACGAAAGTGAATGATAAATTAGTGAAGCTGCAAACGGCTCCGTTTATATCTGGTGATACCGCGTTTCTCCCACTGCGTTTCGTCAGTGAGACGCTTGGTGCTAAGGTAAACTGGTCGAAGCAGGACGACAAAATTTCAATTGCGATGCAATAGCTGTACATGAGAAAAAGGGGCAGCCTTCGTCAGTGAGACGCGAGGCATGCCCCTTTTATTTATCTATGGGAGAGCTGTAATTACGTGATTGCGTATACTTTCACGATGAAGGAGGACTGTGCGCCTTTTGGATTAGCGATATATAAGGAGCGGGCGGATATCACTCTAGATGCATTGCCTGTAATCACATCTTGTAGTTCCGTAGGATCGGTTCCAGCGGAGACATCTCTTTTTACATCGAATGAAATATCGTATGGATCTACGCCACCGCCTTCTACTTCCCAAAGCAAGCGTTTCGTACCTGGAGGAAGAACCTCTGTACTAAAGTTTCCACTAGAGCGATGCTTTTGTCCGTCTAAAGGCGCTTTCTCCGATCGAATACTGGCAATAAATTCACGAGCTAATTCGTTCATTTGGAATTCCCTCCACACAACTTTTTATTTATGGTACATATCCAAATGTATGTGCTTGTCACATGGTTTAGAACGTGAAAGATTACATTTTTTGTTTGTTATGGTATTCAAAAGGGGTGTGGAGGGAGGTAGAAAAATAAGCGTTTACACTTTGATATCGATAGTACGTCCTACATTCGGTTGCATACTTTGTTGCAGTAGTTGGACCATATCGTTACCAGCTTGCTTGGCTAGGTCTTGCGACATCTTTGTGACCCGAAGGCTGACGGCTTGGGATAACATGTTCTGATTCATACGAACGGACATTGCAGCTACATTCATCTTACCTAACACCTCCTTATAGTTATGTTATCGGCAGATTAGGCGATGAGAGTGTGCTCCATAAATTAGAAGCTAATCGTGCTTCTTTCCGAATGCGAGTATGATCGCATGGAGTCCTAAAGAAGCCAATGTTATCACGATAATGATAATGGCAATCTTCACGACAAATGCAAGAATAGGCATATGTATGTAGGATACCAACCATTGACCGCCATAATATAAGACCAAGCCCGAGATCGTTGTAATACCAATAAAGGCAACAATGATTCCGAACGCTTGTGCAGGTGAAAGGTACGTTATTTTATGTTTATTTTTATAGCAAATGTAGCCGGTAAATAGGACAAGCAGAATGAGGTTAATTAAATCCCCCATGAACGTTCACCTCCTATTGGTTCTACCTCTCTATTGTATATACGTTTCTATTCATAATAGGTTTATCCAAAAAAATAGACAGCAAAAAAGCCCCGCTTATGTGCGTTGTCATTCGCATGAACGAATTACAATGTGCAGCATAAGGAAGGGGCTTTTATATGGATGACTGTTCATGATGAGTGTGTCTCCAAGACAAATGATGTTTCTAGATTACTTTCTGTTTTCTTTCTTTTCGAACGTTAGGCATTCAGCGCTCTCTTGCTTGATTTGTACGACGGAAGCTCCACAGTTGTTTTCTTTCCAGTTCACACATTCAGAGATTGGGCATTTGATAATAGACATTTATAGTTCCTCCTCAAAAGTAAGGTGCTTGTTTATTTGTTGTTTTCTTATGTATGTAGCATAACTTATATTTTTAAATTTGTGATACAGTTTTTTCAATTAATATTGACAATATTATAGATAATAGAATTGATTATTAGTCTCAGTATAATGATAATCACTATCACCGTGCGGTTTTTAGGGAGGGGAGATAAAGTTGCTTAACTTACACATGTTAGATAGGATAGATATAAGATAATAAAATTGTTAATAATTTATAAATATTAATCCCAGCAATTACATTTTTCTGCCTATTCATATTTCGAATATTCCTCCGATAAATCGTATACGGGCATTTAGATATTTTCATGCATGATTTAGGAGGAGAAGCCGTGCTTAATAGGTGGAGAAAGGCTTATTATCGTTCACTTGCCAAGAAAACGCTGGTACGATTAATACTTTTAGTGATGATACCTGTATTGGCAATGACGTTTGCGATAACAAATTTTGCGGTTAATCAAAATGAAAATACACTGCTCGGTGATGTCGAGCAATCAACGGCTACGATTACAACGGTGTTGAATCAAGCTTACGATAATTATGCACATACGTTGGATGGATTAATTAAAAGCATAACACCAGACCGAGCGAATCCGACGTATTTACATAATCGAGTACGTGATGTGTCGCATGATATGAACAACCTGTTGGCGGTGTTCGTTGCGTATAAGAATGAATACTATGAGAGTACGGGTCAACTGCAGGAAGGATTTGATCCGAAGTCACGGCCTTGGTATCAGGATGCTATGAAGGCAAAAGGACAAGTTATTATTTCTAAGCCTTATCAAGATAAAGTGACCGGGAAAATCGTCATAACCTTCTCCAAAACGTTAGCAGCCAATGATGGTGTAGTCGGCATTGACGTGTCGATCGATAATTTTAGCGATTTAATTAAATCCTACAAAGTAGGTAAATCAGGATACATAAGTTTACTGGATCAAGATAGCAATGTGCTTGTTCATCCACAAATGAAATTTGGAGACAAGCTTACGGATGCTCAATTTGCTCCATTTAAAGCAAGCGACCATGGCAATATGAACATTATGACAAATGGGAAAGAAGAGTATGTCAGCTTTGATAAACGCAACTTGCTGGGGCTAAATATTGTAGCAGTGCTTCCGCTAGCAGAAGTGGAGGAGCTGATATATGGCCTTTACCAAATTGCATTCATTTTCGTTGTGTTATTACTTGCGATGCTGGTGTTCTATATTGTAGTCATTGTCCGCAGTGTTATTCGCCCGATTGGACATATTCAAGGACTTGCTGGACGTATTGCAGCTGGTGATCTTACGGTTCGTACGGAGCACAGCACGCGAACGGATGAAATTGGACAATTACAGAACCATTTCAATGAGATGTCCGAATCTCTATCTGAAATGATGAAGCAGATTATGGAGGCTTCTGAAAATGTTTCAGCTGCTTCTGAAGAGCTGTCAGCGAATTCAGATCAAAATGTGAGTACGATTACACAAGTGTCGGAATCTCTGCAAGAAGTATCCTCTCAAACCGAGGAGACGAGCGAAAGCTTGCAAGAAGTGCAAGTTTTAGCCAGGGAAGCTGGATATGAGCTAATGGAAATCGTACAAATGGTGGAACAATCCTCTGCAACTACAACAGGTGTGAATCGCTTGGCATCTGAGGGTCAGCACCAATTGTTCAACGTCGGTGTGCAGATGGAAAATATGAAGAAACATGCTGTACAAGCCAGTGCTGAAAGTGAAGCATTAAATGAAGAAGCGCAGCAGGTACAGGGAATCGTTTCATTTATTCAAAATATCGCATCACAAACACAGCTTCTCGCGCTTAATGCGGCCATTGAAGCTGCACATGCTGGTGAGCACGGTCGTGGATTTGCGGTTGTTGCAAGTGAAATACGCAAACTTGCGGAACAAACGGTTCAAGCTAGCTCCCAAATCACGGATATGATTACGAAGATTATGGATCGCTCGAACACTGTATATGAAACGATGCAGGTGAGCGCTACTTCTGTACAGGAAGGTCATGAGCAAACGCTATCTGTTACACATAAGCTTAATGAAGTATTTGCTTCGTTGGAACAAATGGCATTCCATATGCAAAGTATTGCAGATCGCAGCGGACATTTGCGTTCAACCAATGCGACGATGTTGTCCTCATTTGATTCTACGGGTAAATTAATTGAACAATCGGTGGAAGAAATCGAGTTGGTAGCAGCGGCAAGTGAAGAGCAAACAGCCTCCATGGAGGAGATTGCTGCATCAGCTGCTCATCTTGCCAAGATTGCTGAAACGTTGCAGGAGTCTGCATCTCGATTCAAATTATAGTGTTGATACACTGCGATACTCATTAACGGACACGAAATTTACGGTTGATTCGTGCGTTTCATGATCATGATTGAGTTGGGTTATACTACACATGTATAAGGGAGGACGCAAGCGATAAGTCGCTTGCGTCTGCACCGTTACTGTTCGGACAGCTCACGGAAAGATTTGATCTTACCGTGTGGATGCGGGGTTTGCTTGCGGATTTTGTCTGCATTTTCCCGACGGCGTTTCTGTACGGACATTAAGAAATCCCCCTTATTCTGATGATGGAGATGCGGTGGTACTTTTGAAGCAAGTTGATTACGTGTTACGGATGGAAGCTTGGCAACTGTTAACGATGAAGCGATAGATATGAGCCCGTTGCTTCTTGTTAAGCGGGCGGCGAACCGCGAATCAAGAAGTGGTCTTAGCATAGGTTTGATGGACCGTTCCTATGCTGACAAATATGTGGCGTGTTTAACAGCGCATAAAAGCTAAGCTGATCTTGCGTTTTTCCATCATTTGTGTCATCTTATAGATAAGCGCTATAACTTTCTGAGGAGTAAGGATTTGTTAATGAAATAATTTACAATTACAGCTGTGTATATTATACTCTTTAGAAGTGTTTGTTTTTTTTTTTTTTTTTTCATCTCCCCATTAGCGATCTCCAAGCTAGTCATTCGTTTTACCCTCCATTCATGCGAGTTCGAATATACCATGAACATAAAGACATGAATAAGAAGCATTATTCTCGATATTTGTTGCTTACTAACCGCCTGTAATTCATACATAATGTAACTAATTCGAAAGTAGGGAATTATTCATGAATGAATCCATAAGAGTTATTTTATTGGATGATCACCCCCTAGTCCTTGAGGGGATTCATAATCGGCTGCAACTAGAACCGGATATAGAAGTCGTAGCAAGCTATACAGATCCATTGCTCCTGCTGGAAGATATGCCCCAACTCCAAGCTGATGTAATCGTTATAGATGCTTCGCTACCTCATATGACCGGTTTCGAATTATCCTCTAAGTTAAAGGAGCTTGAATCCTTTTCCATGAAGATCGTCATGCTTTCAGGCTACATGTATAACGTACTCATTCAGAAAGCTTTTCAAATTGGTATCAATGCCTATATCTCTAAGCAATCCCCCTACGAAGAAATTCTTTACACGATCAGACAAGTTGCTAAAGGCTGCAACATGTTATCTCCTAGCCGTCCGACCAATCCTTTGAAGCAGGAACAATTGTCTGCTATTGAACGAGAAGTGCTTAGACGCATCGCAGAAGAAAAAAATAACAGGCAGGTCGCTTATGAATTAGCGATTAGTATGAGAACGGTTGAGCATCATATTATTTCGATTAATCAGAAGCTGGGGGTTAAATCCCGCGGCAGTGCTGTTGCCAAAGGCTATGAGCTCGGGCTGCTTGGTCCTGTGAGCTAGTAGGGCGTACTGGATAGGAGGAAACAACTATGTTAGCAGCCATCAATGATCATCTCCAGCCAGATCTCAAGCTGTTGTTCGTCGGTTTTAATCCGAGCTTACGCTCAGGAGAGACAGGACACCACTATGCGAATCCGCGTAATCGTTTCTATACGATCATTTATGAGGCAGGATTAACGCCGCGGCGTTATCGTCCAGAAGAAGATCAAGACTTGCTGGAGTTAGGGTATGGATTTACAAATATCGTTGCACGACCAACGTTGGCAGCAGCCGATATAACAGCTGAGGAATACGCAGAAGGACGAATTATTTTGCGAGACAAGATTCGTACATATCGCCCGAAGATCGTATGCTTTGTTGGGAAAGGTGTGTATGAAAAATATAGTGCCCGTTATGACATACAGTGGGGGTTCCAGGAAACGCCTGTTGTAGAAGGGATACGGGAGTTCGTTGCGCCATCATCTAGTGGACTAGTACGGATGAAATTGGACGAGATCGTTGCTATTTTCTCGAGGCTGCATGAGCATTTGGACTAGACTATTTTTGTCGTTATCGTCAGGATTCGTGAGGATCTGTGCGTAATTGTATATCTCGACCTGCTGAGGCAGGCTCAGCCCTGCTCACTCTTGCAAATGGGAAGTAATCCTTTCACATCCAATTTTCAATTGGGGAGGATTTCCTGTAAACTGGACCTATCCTTAACAGGAAATCCTTGTTAATTGGAGTGATTTGGTGATACAAACGACAGAACAGATCGAAATGATGGACAGACGGAATGAAATTTTGCGACGAAATATTCATCAGTATTTGGTGCATGACAATCAGTACGGCTTGAGTAACCAGGATCAATTTCTGCTCAATCAGATGGTGAAGGAATGGCATGCGAATAACTATGAGCTACAAGGCGCTCGGTAGTGGCTAGTGATGCAAGTTTATATAGAGCATTAGAGCATTAGTGGTTGAAGTGACGTAGTATGGTAGAGAAATGAATTCATGGGGCATCATGAAATAATGGCGATGTAGGAGTTGTTCCTTCATCGCCATTTCTCTATTTGTATATATGAAGTCGAATAGTGCATGTAATGTGGGGCTATATTCAACTTTTTATACTGTAAATTTAGACGCTGTCATTGTAGAATGCGCGAAATGAACTTGTTTTTGTGGAAGCTGGAAAAAGCACAAAAAAATGTTGCGGGAATTCAGTATAGCGATGCTGCTTGCTTCCTGCTTGTGCTAACGGTTTCCACAGAGGCTATTTTATCAAAATGAGGCGATTTTGAAATGTAACGAACGATTTATTGGTTTTAGCGCTCTTATACACGATTATTGCTAAAATAAGCTCCACTGCAACCGTTACAAATTAATAATGACCGATTTCGCGAAAATAACGTCTGTGGCACTCGTTAGAAAAATTTGCGAGAGTACTCTGAGGTGCAGTTATGATATGGTCTATTGCGTCGAATAGGTTTTCTAGAAATGTGACCTGATATAGTGAAGCCCTCAAAATAACATCTCAAAAATTACGGCACATCATAGAGTGTATGAAGGAGAGTGTTCTCGACTCCCGTCTTATTGGATGAAAATCAACTGCGGCATTAATCATTATGTAACAGATAGCGTGCGAGCAGGATGACGTTCGATATCTATTTCACAACAAGCAGAAGCTGCGGACGACTCTAATCTAAACTTTCAAGGATTGAAGGGAGTAAGATGAAGATGACCAACTTATATGCGACGACATCATGGTGGCGTAAAGGATTATTATTCACGCTCTCAATATCGGCGGCCTTAACAATCGTGTTGCCTGTTCAAGAACAAGCTCATGCGAACGCAGTACAATCACAATCTTCTATATCTGTACCAAATCAAAGATCTGCTGTTAAACAAGCGGTTGAGAACGGTGCGAATTTGCCGCATATTCCAGGTATTATTGCGGTGGAGTTGAAGAATGGACAACGACAGGCTTATGCCGCGGGCGAGTCCAGTGTGCATGATTCACAGATCATTAAAGTGGAAAATGCATTTCGAATCGGCAGCATTACAAAAACATTTACAGCCGTTGTATTGTTGCAGCTGGCGAGCGAGAACAAACTCAGTTTGGATGATTCGGTAGAAAAATGGTTGCCGGGTGTGGTGCAAGGAAATGGGTATGACGGTAATCAAATGACAATTCGGCAATTATTGAACCATACGAGTGGTGTTGCCAATCATACAGATTTAGCATTTATAAACAAATACGCACAAAACAGGTATCAGTCATTTACACCTCAAAAGTTGGTACAAGAAGGGCTGAAGCACGCGCCTTACTTTGCTCCAGGCACGGGCTGGAAATATTCAAATACGAATTATGTGCTTGCAGGGCTCGTCATTGAAAAAGTTACGGGAGAAACATATGGTGACCAAGTGCAGCAGCGCATTCTCACGCCTTTGCAACTAACAAGAACCTATGTGCCTAACCAAACAAGTTATATTCCTTGGTCTCATGCGAGAGGGTATATGTATCAGGCGGGGCAGTTTCATGATGTGACGGAGATCAATCCGTCGTTCACATTTGCTGCTGGGGATATGATCTCGACTGCTGACAATCTGAATACCTTTTTTCAAGCACTGCTGTCTGGTAAGTTGTTGAATCGGTCTCAAATGGAAGAGATGTTTACAGTAGTAGATACCGGTTATGGTATAAATTATGGGCTTGGTATTATGGAACAAATGTTACCGAACGGACAGTCGCTCTGGGGACATGGAGGCAGTATAGATGGGTGGGCTTCTTATGTGGGTGGTAAAAAGGGCGGGAACCATGTAATAGCTACAAATATGAATGTGCTTTCATTTGAGAACGTAGAGAACCCGACTATAACTATTATTGAGACGGCATTTGCGGAATATTGAATGAACTAGCTCTATATGCACTTACAACCACTAGTTCGCTTACTTCGGTTGTTATCGAGTTCCATTCGACCATCCTTCATCGCTATTTCTTTATTTGTATATATTAAATTAAATTGAATCTTAGCAGTAATGTATGGTTGTTCCTAACTTTTTACCGTGCAAAATAGACGTTGTCGTTGTTTTGTATGAATGTTGTATGAGATAGTAATGATGAGAATAGTAAGTTCAGCTTGAGCTTTTATGCACAGAAATATGAAATTTATGTTCACACAAGCTGTATTAGAGTATACGGATCAAATGTGGTTATGGAGTGAGGCAGGAATATGGACATTGCAGCATATCATCGAGAAATAAATCGTGATTACGTACTTGAGCACGTATCTAACTTTGAACTTGGACATGTACTTATGCAGCATACCAAAAAAATGCTGATGCAAAAGGCTATCATTCATGGAATAGCGGGTCGATCCAAAATGAAGAAGCCAGAGCTCATATCGGCATTAGTTAAAGTTATTAGCGATCCGAATGTATTGCAAGAAACAATGCTCTTACTAGAAAAGGAAGAGTATGACTTTTACCAGGATGTCATGCGGGCAAAGACGGGAATTCTGTGTGAAATTATGCCGTTCAAGCTTAGATTTCTTATTGATAGGGGAATTGTAAATTGTATTTGGCATGATGACACTCAGTATGAGTACTTTATTCCACTTGAAACGAAAGAAGCAGTAAAGAAGCTTGATTGGCATCATCTATTCAAGAGTAGAGAAGATCAGCAAGAAATACTGAAATATATTAAGTCAGCTGTAAATTTGTACGGAGCCTGTAAACCTGAACTAGTTGTTCAACTATATAATGCACATCATATGAATCAAATTACGGAGCAGAAATTATGTGAGGTGGATTCATTCTGTAGTCAAAGGTTGCAGAGCTTTTATTGGCATGATGATTACTTCGTTAGTGATTATTTTGAAGATGCTACCATGCATGAATTAGATGACTTATTAGCTAGATCTAAAGGCAAGCCGTATTATATGCCGGAGAAAGAAATTTTCGTTCAGTATGCTGCATCCGATTATTATGAAATAACTCCCCAATTGCTTAAGCTTAAACGTTTCATTCAGAAGGAACTCCGTCAAAATGAAGAGAACGCAGATTACATAATAGATGATATACAACTTGTGTGTTCGATGGAACTCCCTATGCAACAAGCAATAGATGAAATAACAAGCAGAGGAATAGACTTCAAAAATTATGATCAGGTACAAAAAGTAGCAAGCCTCGTCATTGATGTTTATAATCATACGCGAATATGGTCAAATTGCGGGTATACTCCTGTTGAGCTTCGGGCGTTGAGCAATAGAGACGATGTGGCAGCATCGGGTGGTAGTAAACAACATGCTAATGTTTTCAAAATTGGGCGAAATGAGCCTTGTGTTTGCGGAAGTGGGAAAAAACACAAAAAATGTTGTGGGAGTTCAGTATAGCGATACTGCCTACTACTGGCTACCTACGCTAACGGTTGCCACGGAGGCTATTTCGTCTAAATGAGGCGATTTTGAAATGTAACGGATGTGAGAGAGCTTATTTGTTGGTTTTAGCGCTCTTATTTGCGATTGTGGCTAAAATAAGCTCAACTGCAACCGTTACAAATTAAAAACGAATGATTACACGAAAATAACGTCAGCGGCACTCGTTAGAAGAATTTGCGTAGGTACTCTAAGGTGTAATTGTTATATGGTCTAGTACAGGGTTTAATATGTGCGTAGTGGGTTTTATGAATATAAGATGCTAAACCGAGGGTAATCCTCGGTTTTTTTATTTTTTCAAAATAAATGTTAGCGGAAAATTCATCTTTTTTCCTGTAAGTCTCGTTACTATACATAGGGGGTTGAGAGCTGTGCTAACAGATGAGGAGCTTATCGCGGAAATACGAGATGGTAGCCAAGCTGCAATGGAAGTACTAGTAAAGCGCCACTACTCGTTAATCTACACTTACATCTATCGAAAAATTGGAAATCATCATACTGCTTATGATTTGACGCAGGAAGTGTTTATAAAGATGATGCAATCGTTGGATAAATATCGTCAACAAGGCAAGTTTGAACATTGGCTGCTCAAGATCGCCGTTAATCATTGCTTGGATTATTACCGTAGCAAGCATTATCGGCATCAACAGGCAACGGGCGAATTGGATACAAATATAGCGGATGACAACAGCAATGTATGGGACTTGTTCCAGTCACAGTATCAGCAGGAGCAAGCGAGACAAGCTGTGCTCTCTCTACCTAATAATCAGCGAGAAGCTATTATTTTAAGCTATTATCACGATTTGAAAATTAAAGAGATTGCCGATATGACGTGTACAAATGAATCGACCGTAAAATCTCGTATCCGTGCAGGATTGTCTAAATTGAAGCAAATATTGCTCTCAGGAGGTGATGAACGTGACTATCGGAAGCAAGGGTGAAAGGCCTGACTTCGACGTGGAGCTTGAACTAGAATTCGAGCTTCAGAAAATGGCTCCAATGTTAAAGCAGTATCGGGTTGAGTTACCAGCTGAGAGTAAGATCGAGCAGACGGTTGAAGCCCTGCGGCTATATGTACCCGAGAAGCTGACTCAGATACAGAGTGATCAAACTCAACCTAATTCTGGGGTACCAACTTATATTCAGCGTGAATCGTCCAAATGGGTTTATATGTTGAAGCGTGCAGCAGCAGATGTTGTGATGTTTAGCAAATGGTATTGGCTGTGCTGCTTCTTTCTGCTTGGAGCAGGAATATGGTTAGCTGTTACTGCGCAGCAGATGCCGCACATGATAGCGATCATGCTTGCTCCGCTACCTTTTATAGTAGGTATGCTTGAAGTATTTAAAGGAAGAGAGCAGGGCGTTCTCGAGCTTGAACTGGCTTGTAAAATATCCGCGCATGAAATCATGCTGTCGCGCCTGTTATTCATCACATTGAACAGTCTTGTGTTAAATACGTGTCTATCTGCTGTGATGTACATCGTTCATGACGATCTATCATTTTGGAGTTTGACGTTGAGCTGGTTCAGTCCATTCGTTATCGTTGCTAGTGTCTCGCTTTGGTTCACGATGCGAATACGCGGAAATGCTGTTCCGATGGTTGTCGTCTCGATATGGGTGACATTAGGGCTGATAGGACTAACCAACACAGAGATGGTAGAGCGTCTGATGGATGTGCATATATTCGTTTCGATTATCGTCAATGTAGGAGCTGTACTGCTCTTTGTAAGACAAGCAGTGCTTATATTGCGCAAACAATCACTCTTTATAGAGGGGAGCTTAGACTATGGAACTGACGATTCAGAATATTTGTAAACGATACAATGATAAATGGGCGATTCATCAAGTTACGGCAGAGCTGGATTACGGCGTGTATGGGCTACTTGGACCAAATGGAGCTGGGAAGACGACGCTGCTGCGCATGTTGGCGGATGTGCTGCAACCTACTTCGGGCAGCATTCAATTAAATGGTCAACCGATTGGTGCGATGGGGGAGTCATACCGTGACTTACTGGGCTACTTGCCACAGCATTGCGGGTTTTATCGGCAATTTACAGGTCGTGCATTCCTTATGTACATAGCGTCTTTGAAAGGACTAGATAAGAAGACTGCGGCGTTAAAAGTGGGTGAAATGCTGGAGTTGGTCGGTTTGCGTGATGTAGCTAAGCAGAAAATAGAATCATATTCCGGTGGTATGAGACAACGGCTCGGAATTGCGCAAGCATTGTTGAACGATCCAAAGGTAATTGTAATGGACGAGCCAACTGTAGGCTTAGACCCTCAGGAGCGTATCCGTTTTCGCAATATTTTATCAGAGATGTCTAGTAATCGAATTGTTATTTTATCCACGCATATTGTTTCTGATATCGAGTACGTAGCGAAAGATCTATTACTTATAAAGGAAGGACGTTTGCTGAAACAGGAGCGGCTTGTATCTTTATTGGAGAACGTACGTGGTGTCGTGTGGAAGGCCAGCGTAGATGAGGAACAGTTTGCTGTATTGAAAAAGAAGTATAGGATTGGCAATGTGCTCAGGGAAGCAGAAGGAATTGAAGTGCGAATTCTAGCCCAGGAACAGCCGATTGTAGGTGCAGAGCTCGTAAGTCCAAGCGTGGAGGATTTGTATTCGTACTATTTCAATGAGGAGTTTGCCGTATGAGACAACTGTTGAAATATGAACTGATTAAACTATTTTGGCGAAAAAGTGTGCTGATTGTCTTTCTACTGTTGATGTGCGTGTATGGGTGGATTCTATTTTACAATCAGGAGCAATATGTGGATGCTTCTAAGATCTATCACCCATATGCACGAAGTATGACAGAAGCGGATTATAAAAAAGTAGAGAGCATATCTAGAAAGGCAATGGAAAAAGAGGAAAGTATGAGCGATAGATTGCCACTGCACGAATTGGGATTGTTGTATGACATTGCTCATGTTCAACATAGAAAAGAGCATTATGCAGCTTCTCTTGAACAAATTCGTGAAGAGTTATCGACCTATGCTCAAAATACTTTCGAATACAAAAAAATAGCTTTAGCGGAGCAGCTGTTGATCGATAAAGGCGTTCCTTCAGATGAAGTGTATTACAACAAACCGTGGGCAAACATCATGTATATGCATGATCAACTTGGCGTCTTATTTATGGGGGCTATGATTTTGATTGGGATAGCTCCTTTGTATTCATCTGAATATTCCTCGCGGGTGGACAGCTTATTATTAAGCAGCCGACATGGAAGAAGAAAATTAGTATCTGCGAAATGTTATGCTGCTATTATTTACACGTTGGCGTTTTCTAGTGTATTTGCTTTGCTAACCTTAAGTGTACACGCGTTCTTGTTTGGTAATTTGGACGGTTCTCAAACACCTCTATATAGTTTGGCACGGTATGTAGATACATTTGATTTTCAACATGCACCGTTTTCCTTAACGGTTGGGCAGTATTATTTGATTCAACTTACGATACATGCGCTTGGCTGTATAGCGTTCGCGATGGCGGTCATGTTTATTTCTAGCATTAGTTATTCATCATTTATAACGTTTATGATCTCAGGAAGTATTGTTGCGATTCCCTACTTGTTATTGGACGTAAGAAATGTTCGTCATCCCATAACCGAATGGTTGGTGACGTACAGCTATAGCCAATTTATTCGGGTTTCGAACATGTTTAGTTCTTTTAAGGCAGTGAATGTGGGTGGAGAGCCAGTGTTGTATCCATTTGTTGCGCTTTGTGTAGTAACTATCGTTACGCTAGCTCTAATATGGGGAACTCGTGCAATCTTTAGCAGACGTCAGTCTTGTTAGTGAGATTTTAAAAAGCCTTATAGAAAAAACAGGCACTCATTTATGAGTGGATGTGAACTATTTTATAACAAAGTGCCAGTCTATTTTCGTTCAGTGAGGAACGAAGTAGATTGGCACTTGTATGTTTAGGCTAGCTTTAGTTGCATTGCTGCATTACTACAGGTCCTTACATATAAAATGATGATCGGTAGGTAAGTTTGTTATTTTCTTTAGTTAACTACCGGTCCTGTTTTTATTGTACTCTAATTGTTTTTGAATTCCCGCCCGATCTATTTGAATCCAATACTCTGCAATTTTTTCATTTTCTACTCGATATACCGCACTGGCCAGTTGGATGACTGGGAGCCCTGACGGTTGGTATCCATTAACCTCTCCTACATGTGTTCCTGTTTGTTTCCATCGTACATATACTTTATCCCCGGCTGCTAAACACTCTTGAATTTCTATTGAAAATTGACCATAGGCATCCAACATCTCGACAACGTGTTCAGCGTACTCTTGGGGTGTTCGCAATACGGTTTGTTCTTCTTCGGATTCAATTTGATGTGCTAATACTTGCTCTGCCATGAATTGATTTGCGAAATCTGGTTTTTTACCGGAGCGTACTTGTTCAAAAAATTGTCTAACAACGTGTTCTGATGTCATGAGAAACTCTCCTTTATGAATAAGTACTATGTGCTAATCGTATTCTATCTATTATAGGCGCTATTACACATTCGTTGAAGGCGCGAAATAGTGAGATATACAGCTGATCAGCAGCTTATTTCATGAATGTTAGTATGACGATTTTAGATGATTGGTGCAATATGGTATAGTAATTTTAATTTCATAGGTAAGTTTTTTAAGATTCTATATCGGAAATAGGCAAGCTATTTTGTGCATCAAGTAGAGTAGTTGGATAGGTTGCAACAGCAGCAAGATACATCTTTGAGAGGGGTTTTTAGCGTGGCAAATCATATCACTACCGTATCTATCGTTAGACATGGACAGACGGAATGGAATGTGGAGCATCGATTGCAAGGTCATCAAGACTCTCCTTTGACGGAGTTTGGTGTGAGGCAAGCGGAATGGTTAGGAGAGGCGATGGCGAATGAAACCATTGATACGATGTATTCGAGCTCTAGCGGGCGAGCGCATCGAACAGCTGAGATTATAAGAGGATCAAGATCTATTGATATTATTGATACGGATGATTTTAAAGAGATTGGCTTAGGTAGTTGGGAAGGCATCTCTCAAGCGGAGGCGAAAGAGCGCTATCCAGAGCAGTTCGATCATTTTTGGAAGGACCCAGATCAATTCCGAGTGGACAATAGCGAGACCTTTCAACAAGTATCTGAACGAGCTGTTCGCAAGCTGAATGAGATCGTTAGTGAGCATCGAGGGAAGTCGATTGTTATCGTTACACATACGGTGGTCGTGAAGGTGCTTATGGCTCATTTTGAAGGGCGGGCTATGAATAAGCTGTGGGACCTTCCTTATATTCATCCAGCTTGCCTATGCAAAGTGCAATTTGTAGGTGATGAGCCAAGCATTTTGCTGCATGGAGATACAAGTCACTACAAAGAAGAACCTGTTCCGAGCTGAGGAGGGTATTATGATGAAATTAGGGCTCATGAATCATATTTGTTTTTCTGTTTCTAATTTGGAGCAGTCTGTGGCCTTCTATGAGCAAGTGTTTGATGCGAGGTTGTTAGTTGTAGGTCGTAAGCTTGCTTATTTCGATTTCCATGGACTATGGATTGCTTTAAATGAAGAACCGGATATACCACGGAACGAGATACATGAATCCTACGCAGCCCTAATAGCAAAATAACTGCAAAAGTGCATCTATTCTTAGCTGAAAGGGTCAAGTCCATATTTATGTGTAAATTCCTCGCCGTCAAAATGGTTTATCCACTATTTGGTTTGAGGACGTCGCCAAGTATGGTACGCATTGAGATCTACGTACTTTTTCCCTGTCGTCCA
>NZ_JACYTN010000035.1 GCF_014841135.1 Paenibacillus arenosi | reverse complement strand
ACCGCTCCTTTTGTAAATGGTTGGTCGCACTTCCATTTTACCAAGAAACGGTTTCTTTTTGTTTTACAATATGAAGAAGGGCGTATCCCTCAACCATCTAAAGATGACTTTTGGGACAGCCCCATTTTATATTCGATTCCGTATTGTATCACAAGTAGTAATGATAATCGAGCCCTTCGCTAAGAAATGCTATTCCACATATGCACCATGGCGACGAAGAAGTTTCAGTGCCTCGATAAAATGATCTGAATCCATCTTAATGGAAATGACATAGCTTAAGTCACTTGGTGCTTGCTCGCGTTCTTCTGGAAAACGTTCATCCTCAACAATTCCTGCTACCTGTCCATCGCTCTGTTCAGATCGATCAGCCTCATCATCCTGATTGACGATTACACCTACACCCGATCCAGCAGGATGCATCGCGTTGCCTCCTGCATAACTGACTCCACCCGAATGAGAAGGAATAGGCGCCAGCAATAACTGGCCTTGTCCAAATGACTCTTCAAGTCGACCAATCTCAATGTGCTGTTGTTGTATCCCCAAACTTATAAGAGGACCACGCAACGATTCTGCTTCATTTTCTGTACGAGTGTATGCTTGTATATGTTTCATATTCATGTCACCTCTACTGATATGAGAATAACTGCAAATTGATTATGCTTATTCTCTAATACCCATGAGATGACATAGGTGAAACGAATACGTTACACGACCTAGCGCATCACTTTTCACTTCCGCAACTACATTTGCTTAACGTCGATGATTCGGCTGTTCTCTTTTAGACTGCACCGCTATCGGATCAACGTCTACCAATTGATTGGTCTGCTCTTTAAGCAGCCCCCCTGCCGTCAATGCCTGACTATACTGAATCGCTAATTGCTGTAATGAGTGTCGCATCCAATCCGCTCCTATCACTATAAATGAAACTAGATGTTAGTATGCGTATTTGAACGACACTGCTATACATCATAAAGACTTACGAAATACGTCCTTATGAACGAGTCGGACTATCAAGTAGCAGGGTGACGGGTCCCCAGTTCGTAAATGTTACATCCATATTCGCACCAAATACACCGGTTTCTACATGGAGTCCATGGCTGCGCAAGCGTTGATTGAATTGCTCATACAATAGCTCTGCCTTTTCAGGACGCGCAGCGGAAGTAAAGCTCGGACGTTTGCCACTGCGACAATCTCCGTATAAGGTGAACTGTGATACCGACAAGATAGAACCTTGAATATCCTTCACAGACAAATTCATTTTCTCCGCTTCATCCTCAAAAATTCGCAATCCTGCTATTTTATCAGCCAGCCAATTTACATCCTGCTCAGCATCTTCATGAGTTACACCTACTAAAAGCATAAGTCCACAGTCAATTTGACCCACAACTTGATGATCTACGACTACTTTGGCTTCCTTTGAACGCTGTACGACAACCCTCATTAACTCAACCCCTCCGTATACATAGATAGGGCCACCCACAAAGGGGCGGCCCTGCTCAATCACTGAGTATATCGTGTACATCTGTCAACTTCACCATTGAACACGACATGATCTCAATAGCATCATTCTAGTTCATAATCCGCTGCACGGTATAAACGTCTTTGACGCGTTTAATCTTCTCTACAACGGACTGTAAATGCTCCGTATTGCGAATCAATACCGTCATATGAATCATAGCCAGCTTGTTCTTATCCGAACGGCCTGATACAGCTGCAATGTTCGTCTTGCTCTCGGATACAATTTGCAGCACCTCGTTCAAGAAGCCACGACGATCCATACCCGTAATCTCAATATCGACGCTGTAATTCGCTTCAATCGATTCTTCCCATTCCACTGCAATAATACGAGCAGCTTCTTCCCCTTCCATCTCTTTACGAAGGTTTAGACAATCTGTTCGGTGAACGGATACGCCACGGCCTCGTGTAACATAGCCGACGATGTCATCTCCAGGAACAGGGTTGCAGCAGCGAGCAAAGCGAATCAGCATATTATCTACGCCTTTGACGCGAACACCGTTCGTCGGTCTCGGCTTTCTTTCCGATTCCCGCCTCACTTCTTTCACGTCTTTGCCCAATTCAATTTGGGCTGCTTCTTCCGCTTCTTTACGCAGCTTCTCCGTGAGCTTCGTGCATACTTGCGCAGCCGTCAAACCGCTAAAGCCAACAGCGGACAACATATCTTCCGTGTCGTTGAAATTAAACTTTTTAGCTGCTTCCAACAACTTTTCTTCGTTCATCCACACTTGGGAATCCAACGACATACGCTTCAGCTCACGCTCAATGAGATCGCGGCCTTTTTGTACATTTTCTTCCCGCTTTTCTTTCTTAAACCACTGCTTAATCTTTGTCCGCGCATGAGATGATTGTGCAATCTTAACCCAGTCCGCACTTGGTCCATAAGAATGTTTGGACGTCAAAATTTCAATAATATCGCCTGTTTTAAGCTGATGATCAAGTGGAACGATACGGCCATTTACTTTAGCGCCTATTGTACGGTTACCTACCTCCGTATGAATGCGATAAGCAAAATCAAGCGGCACGGAACCACTAGGCAGCTCAATGACTTCACCTTTCGGCGTAAACACGAAGACAAGGTCAGAGAAGAAGTCCATCTTCAATGTTTCAACGAATTCACTTGCATCCTTCGTCTCTTGCTGAAGATCAAGGATTTCACGCAGGAATGTCATCTTCTCTTCAAAACTGCCCCCTACAGAAAGTGCAGCATTGCTTCCGCTTCCTTCCTTGTAAGCCCAGTGAGCCGCGATACCGTATTCAGCTGTACGATGCATGTCCCATGTACGAATTTGAACTTCAGTCGGCTCCCCAGTTGGACCAACTACAGTCGTATGCAGGGATTGGTACATATTTGCCTTTGGCATGGCAATATAGTCTTTAAACCTGCCTGGCATAGGCTTCCATAAAGTATGGATAATACCTAGCGTAGCATAGCAATCTTTAATATTGTCTACTAAGATTCGAATCGCAAGCAAATCATAAATTTCATTGAACTGCTTGTTTCTCATCGACATTTTCTTATACACACTATAAATGTGCTTCGGTCGTCCAGACAGATCCGCTTCGATTCCCATCTCATTCAGCTTTTCTTTAATCCGCACGATAACATCTTCGATGTACTGTTCACGTTCAGCACGCTTTTTATGCATTAAGTTGGCAATACGATAATACTGCTGCGGATTCAAGTAGCGAAGCGCAATGTCCTCCATCTCCCACTTGATTGCAGAAATACCAAGACGATGCGCAATTGGACAAAAAATCTCCATCGTTTCATAGGCAATGCGTCGCTGACTCTCCTCCGATTGGAACTTCAACGTACGCATATTATGAAGACGGTCTGCTAGTTTGATTACAATGACTCGGATGTCATTGGCCATCGCGACGAACATTTTGCGATAATTCTCGTTCTGCTGTTCTTCCTTGGAACGGAATTGAATCCGCTCCAGCTTCGTCAGACCGTCAACAAGCATCGCACAAGTCTCACCAAACTGTTCACGAATTTCATCAAGCGATACAGACGTATCCTCAACGACATCATGAAGTAGAGCAGCGACAACAGAAGTAGGATCCATCTGCATGCCTACGACAATTTCCGCTACCGCGATAGGATGTAAAATATAAGGTTCTCCTGATTTACGCACCTGCCCGTGATGTGCCTGATCCGCAAATTCATACGCTTCACGAATCCGTTTCAAATCCGGTTCTTTCATATAGGCAGAAGCCTTATTAATTAAATGGTCGATGCCCATAGGACTCGTCTCGATTCCTTTCTATCCGGGTCACTTGGTAAACCCAGCCCTGTTTACAGATTATCCTATAATTATGCCTTTGAACCGTAGTGACGTCAATGGTCAACCACAGATGAACATCATCCTTTTTGTCAAACAATGTCGAAATATGAGTTGGTATATGGAGAAATAGAAGTGGGTGTTATATTTTTTGACATGAACTTGCAAAATATACTTGCTTTCTACACCTCCTGCGATGTAAATTATATAGTTAGAATTTATCAATGAACGTTATTTAAAGGAGTGCATAGGCATTGCAACGCGAAATCCAAGTGTTGGATAAACCACCATTACTACCGGGACTTATGCTTAGTTTGCAGCATTTGTTCGCCATGTTCGGATCGACCATCCTCGTTCCAAACTTATTCAACGTCGATCCAGGCATCGTTTTACTTATGAACGGCCTCGGCACTTTGCTTTACCTTATTCTTTGCCGTGGACTTATTCCTGCTTATCTCGGCTCCAGCTTCGCCTTTATTGCTCCAGTAACCATCGTATTAGCTGGACACGCTGAGAATTACTCTAAAGCACTTGGTGCCTTTATCGTGTGCGGCCTTGTATTTGTTGTTGTCGCTCTCATCGTAAAATGGATCGGCACACGCTGGTTAGATGTATTATTCCCTCCCGCAGCAATGGGAGCTATCGTAGCGGTTATTGGTCTAGAATTGATTCCAGTAGCAGCAGGTATGGCTGACTTTATTCCAGGTCAGGATGGAGTCATTGATCCCGCGAACGTGAAATTAGCACTTCTTACATTAGGTGTTACGGTAATTGGCACGGTTATGTTCCGCGGCTTCCTCAAGATCATTCCAGTTCTCATCGGAATTATTACTGGTTATGTAGCTGCTTACTTTATGGGCGTAATCAATATGGACAGTGTTGCAAATGCACCTCTTTTCAAATTGCCGACGTTCACGTACCCAGAATTTGATATGACAGCAATTCTTATCGTTTTGCCTGCGGCACTTGTCGTCATCGTTGAACATGTAGGTCATCTCATGGTTACAAGTAACATTGTAGGCAGTGACCTGTCCAAGAAGCCTGGACTTCATCGTTCTCTGCTAGGTAACGGTATATCGACCATTATTTCTGGATTTCTCGGATCTACACCGAATACGACATACGGCGAAAATATCGGTGTCATGGCGTTAACACGCGTATATTCTGTCTATGTTATCGGGGGGGCAGCAGTTATTGCAATCGCGATGTCATTCCTTGGTAAGGTGTCAGCACTTATCGCTAACATTCCTGTAGCTGTTATGGGCGGCGTATCGTTGCTGTTATTCGGGATCATCGCTGCATCAGGTTTCCGAATTTTGATTGAATCTAAAGTTAACCTCGGTAATCCAAAGGACATGCTTCTAACAACACTCGTTATTGTCATCGGAATTAGCCATGCACAACTGAAGATTGGGGATGTTGAGCTAAAAGGCATGGCACTAGCAACTGTACTCGCAATTGTGTTAAATCTATTCTTCATCATTATTGAAAAGCTCGGACTTTCCAACGACAAAGAACCAGCTTCTCACTAAAAACCTACTTCATCTAATTAAAAAGAACCTTCGACCCACTTGCTTGTGGATTGAAGGTTCTTTAGTTTATGACATCCAATTACGCAAGGACAAGGATGCACCAAACATTAGTTGCAATTAATAAGTAACAAGTGAGTGAACGTCAACACCATTAAGCTTCTCACGGCCATCCAAGTAGCCAAGCTCGATAAGGAATGCTGCTCCAACAACTACTCCGCCCAATTGCTCAATCATTTCGATTGTAGCCGCAATAGTTCCACCTGTTGCCAATAGATCATCAGCAATTAGTACTTTTTGACCTGGTTGAATCGAATCACGGTGAATGGCAAGCTTGTCCTTACCGTATTCCTTACCATAGTCCGCTTCCACTGTATTGCCAGGAAGCTTACCGCTCTTACGGATCGGCACAAAGCCTTTACCCATCATGAGAGCAAGTGGAGCACCGATAACGAAACCGCGAGCTTCTGGGCCAGCGATCAAGTCGATCTCTTTATCTTCTACCATTTTTTGAATGGATTCAATCGCCTCGCGATAAACATCACCATCTTTTAGCAATGTTGTAATGTCTTTGAAGCGAATGCCCGGCTCTGGAAAGTCCGGAATAACACGAATATACTCTTTGAAGTCCACGAGAGTTCCTCCTTGTTAATCAGCAAGCTGATTAATCAAATATACATAATCATAATAACAATAACCTCAGCTATTTCGTAGAGGGAATTCATATAACCCTATCTATTTCACGCAGTTGACACCTGTTGAGACTTATTACTGCCCCAAAGAGACAATAACCGTTCTGCCAACTGCTCAGAGGCTGCTTCATTCCATAATGACTCCCAGCGACTTATCGTATCCCATCGCTTGTAATGCTCGGAGGATTCCAATGACGTCTTCTGCGGCTTCTCCACAATTTCGTAAGTACCACCAGCTGCATGCTCGCTGAATGTAACGAAACCTAACTCTGTGAATACATTCATCAAGTACTCCCACTCACGCGGAGATAGACCCGACTTGTGAGCTAACGATACTCGTGTCCCTTCATCATTCAGCCATGATCCTAACTGTTTACAAGCAGTAAAGGCAGGAATGATTCGTTCACGGGCAGGTGGTCTAATTCCCTTCTCGAAAGGCTGACGATTCAATATAACATGAATTCGTTCTACATGCGAGAAGCGCTGTGCCCATTGCTCCCAGACAGACTGGTCATCAGGAATTGAGCTGATCACAAGATCGCGTATTGCCGTATCATCTTGATTAGGCTGACCATTAACCATGCTAGTCCATCTTACAAAGGTCTCCCCTGCATAAACAGTCGCCTCTTCAGGCGTCGTTAGCCATGCAACAGGACCACGTCCTAAAGATTCAAGCTTGCGTGCCAGCTCTACCGCTGCCACAACAGGTTCTTTTGTACCCCTAAGGTCAATAAGCTGGACATGATTAATACGAATATCTTTTAGCATTAATTGTGGACGGCGCGAACCGTTCCATTCATTAATAGACAATTCACCCAATACATCCACTTGAGCAAGCGGTGAAATAATATCTGATAACTCTCCTCGCTGAAAAGCCACCGCATCCAATGTAGCACGGTCTTGCGATAACATCAACTTTAAATGTTGGCCTTCTTTTCCCATCGTTCGCTTATCTTGTATAGAAGCATCACGAATAACGATTCGGGGCTGTGGATTTCCCATGCCAAATGGCTCTAGACGACCTAACTCGTCTATTACTTGCAGAGGTACATCCTTCAGCGTACATACTGCATCAACATCCGTACAAGGAACAAAATGCTCAGGTGTAAGCTGCGATTGCGCAATGACCTGCATCTTCTGTTCTAGCTCTGGTAGCTTATTCATAGCTATCGTCATCCCCGCAGCTGCATGGTGACCACCATAATGTTCAAAAAGATCTGCGCAATCCGTCATCGCTCCGTACAAATCAAAGCCGTCAATGGAACGTGCTGAACCTTTACACAGTCCTTTTTCGGAATCAATTCCTAAAATAAACGTAGGACGATAATAACGATCCACCAACTTGGATGCAACAATTCCAATAACACCAACATTCCATTCTTCATTAGCCAAGACGATAACAGAAGGAACTTCCCCGCCATTTTCCTCGATTTTAGCTGTCATTTGCTTCTCAGCTTCCTTGACAGTTAAGTCAACGATCTTTTGGCGTTCCTTGTTCAAACTATCCAGCTCTTCTGCCAAAACTTTTGCTTCGGCCAAGTCATCTGCGATAAGCAATTTAACGGCCAAATCAGCGTGAGCCAAGCGACCACTAGCATTAATACGAGGCGCCATCGAAAACGCAATATTTGTAGCTACAAGCTGATTGCGATCTACTCCGCCTATGTCCAACAACGCTTGAATGCCCGGATAGATCGTTCGTTTCATTCGTTGTAATGCTTCACGAACAATGATACGATTTTCGCCTACCAATGGCATTAAGTCTGCAACTGTACCGATAGCAGCAATCTCCAACAAATGCTCTGGTACTTTGCCTAATAAAGCATGTGCGAGTTTAAAGGCAACACCGACGCCCGCCAATCCTTTGAATGGATACGGGCATGTCGGAAGCTTAGGGTTTACTAATGCATAGGCCTCTGGCAACAATGCCGGCGGCTCATGATGATCGGTAACGACAACATCAATACCAAGCTGCTTCGCATAAGCGATCTGATCCACAGCACTGACACCAGTATCGACCGTGACAATTAAGCTAACACCCTGATTCTTGGCTAAATCGAGTGCAGCATTGTTTAAACCATAACCTTCATTCGCACGATGCGGAATATAATAATCAAAATGAGCGCCTAACTCTCTCATGACGAAAACCATAAGTGATGTGCTGGAAACACCATCTGCATCATAGTCCCCGTATATGCGAATATGCTCCTTCTGTTCTACCGCCCGATGAATCCGCTCTACCGCTTCCTTCATCCCAGCTAACAGATAAGGATCATGAACAGCCTCTAAATTATCATAAAGGAACCTGTGAATACCGTCTCCATCTTCGATGCCTCGAACGATTAGCAGCTTGGCTAAAAGCGGAGAAATTCCTGCTTCGACAGCTAGCTGTTCAGCTCTTTGTTCTGACACTTCTGCACAGCGCCAACGAGTTCGTGATTGAAGCATACCATTCTCCTTTAACATTCATTTGCAGTTAACTTTGGAGTTAACATGCCCCTCATTTAACACATCTGAGCCGCGTCTAGGTAGACGCGGCTCAGCTACAGATGGAAGCTTGCATGAACAGACCGACACAGCATTCTACCTGTGCTCAGTGTGTGCATCAAGCACCAAAACTATCACATATATTGATTATACTTCTTGCGGCTTGCGATTGTTAGGCTTTTTATCGCCTGCACGTTCGCGAAGCACAACCCATAACGGGCTAGCAATAAAGATCGAAGAGTAGGCACCGAATGCCAAACCGATTACGATTGCAAGCGAGAACATACGAATCGACTCACTACCGAAGATGAGTAGACATACTGCCGTAACAAGAACAGTAAGCATCGTATTAATCGTACGTGTTAGCGTCTGGTTAACACTTGAGTTAACTAGTTTGTCCAAATCGCTGCGATTACGAAGTTTCGCAAAACGAAGGTTCTCACGAATACGGTCAAAGATAACGATCGTATCATTAATAGAGAAACCGATGATCGTTAATACCGCAATAATAAACGGAAGGTTAACCTCTAAGTTGAAAATGGAGAACACGCTAATAACCATAAACGCATCATGCAGCAAAGCAACGATCGCTGCAATCGCGAATCTCCATTCAAAGCGAATACTTACGTAAATGATAATACCGATAGAGGCAATCAATACGGAGTAGATCGCGTTACGCTGAAGTTCACGAGCGATTTCCACATCGACAATATTTACTTCAATAGAAGAGCCGGGAGAGAGCTTTTCAATATCTTTCTTCAACTGAGCCTCTTCTGTATCAGCTAGAACCTCTGTGAATCGGATAGCCATACGCTCACTACCCTCTGTAATAACAGGGGGCTTCTCAAGTTTATAGCCAGCCAAAGCTTGTTCCATTTGCTGCTTGCTTATTGGTTGCTTCAAGGTGATATCGACATTGGTTCCCGAGCTGAAGTCAACCCCGTAGTTCAATCCGCGGAACGCTAAGGTTCCAACACCAAGAAGTGTAATGACGATCGAAAAGATGAAGAAGTATTTACTTACCTTCATGAAATCGAAATTGTAACTAGTCTTAAAGTTCACGGATTTCACTCTCCTTCACACCAAAGTAAGACGGCTTGTTGAGCTTGTTGCTTCTCACAAGCAGCTGCAAGAATAGGCGGGAGAGGAATACATTTGTGAAAATACTTATAACAACAGTAAGCATCATAATAAACGCAAAGCCTTTAACTTGGCTTTCGCCCAGAGCGTACATAACTCCACCTGCAATGATCGTAGTTACGTTGGCATCAAGAATAGTACGGAACGAGCTCTTGGAACCCGCTTTAACTGCAGAAGAAACGGATTTCCCTGCACGCATTTCTTCACGAATACGCTCGTACGTAATAATGTTCGCATCCACTGCCATACCAAGACCCAATACGAATGCCGCAATACCCGGCAAAGTAAGCGTCGTGTCTGACAACCAGAATACAACGAAATGGAGCCAAATAAATAGAATCAAGGAGAAGCTAGCAATAATACCAGGCATACGGTAATAAATTAACATAAACAGCAACACCAATACCGTACCAATGACACCTGCTTTAATCGTTTGATTCAGTGAAAGCTGGCCTAGAGAAGCTGATACACTCTGCGTGTACTTCTCTGTCAGCTTGAGCGGCAAGGAGCCTAGGTTAATCGTGTCTTTAAGCTCATTTGCTTCTTCCTGACTTCCTTGTCCAGTAATCGTAGCCTCAGTACCTGTGATCGGGAATTGTACACTTGGCGCTGAGATCAATTTCTCATCCATAAAAATAGCTAATTGATTGCGTGCTTGTGTCGGATCTGGATTAGCTAGTTTAGAAAGCCTTGTCGTAATTTCTCCGAACTTCTGACCATCTTTTAGTTTAATTGCGACAACAGGTCTTCTCAACTCATCAGAAATGACCGAAGCGCCGCCTTCAACAAAATCCGTTCCTTTTAATTCAACTTTACAATAATCCGTTGGGCTTTTACATCCATCGGAGCTGCGGAACGTGAGGACAGCTGGACTTTTCAGTTTCTTACGAACGGTTTCCTCGTCCTGAACGTCTGCCAATTTAACACGAATACGGTTCGAACCCTCCGTCGTTATCTCTGGCTCACTTGTTCCTGTTGCATTAATACGTTTCTCCAAGCTTTTAGCGGTCTGTACGAGCGCATCTGGAGTCACCTGTCCACCTGGTTCAAGAGGTGAAGCTTCATACAAAATCTCGAAGCCACCCTTCAAATCTAGGCCTAGGTGAATCTTGTTGAGGATCGTAGGGCTCGTCCAAATAATAATACCAAGCGATACGACCACGATGAACAAGAACGTCATCACCCTTTTCATATCGTCCCCATTCCCCTTTCATGTTCAATATTCCTATTATATCGACGGTCAAAAAACGAGTCAATTTTTCATTAATCGCCTTAGTCACCGCAAAAAAAGCCTCACCTTAGGAAAAGGGAGACCCTTTATAGGCAGCCATCGTTGCATAGTTCATAAACTGTGTCGTCCTAAGCGACAAAATGTCGTTCACGATACGATGAAGCGCAGGCTCTTCTGCTACTTTTTTGTATCGTGCGCTCACACATTCCCATATGTCCTTATCAGTCACATGCTCGTAACCTAGCAAATGAAATTCTTCTGCTTTGCTCCGACAGAGAAGCTCGATATCTTGATCTAAGATGCTACTGATCCGCCCTTCCAAAACTTGATCCATAACGAAAGCCTCTCCTTTTCATTCTCTAGTTCACCACTGCCATTGTAAATTCGCGCTTAACCTGTCATGTTCCTGCTTGCCAACGTTAATTGAAACAAAAAAGCCTGTACATGTCCAATCGGACAACTGCATACACATGAATACAACAAGTACGTTGTACAAGTCTGCCCTTAAGCGAGGGATTTAAATGAAAAAGCAAACCTTCATCCAAGGAACACTCATTTTATTTGCAGCAGGTTTATTAAATCGAATACTTGGCTTCATCCCCCGCATTACATTACCTCGTATCATTGGGGCAGAGGGGGTTGGCCTCTATCAACTTGGCTACCCATTTCTCCTCGTCATGCTAACCATTATAACAGGTGGTGTTCCACTTGCGGTTGCAAAATTAGTAGCTGAAGCAGATTCAGTCGGGAATCAGCAGCGTGTCCGTAACATTGTACGTGCAGCATTGTGGATGACAAGCTCTGTTGCTGTCGTCTTAACAGTCACCTGCTTACTGTTATCATCGTGGATTACAACACATGTACTCACAGATAGCCGTGTCTATTACACCTTCCTCTTTATGACACCAAATATTATTATTATTGCGGTTGCCTCTGTACTGAGAGGCTACTTTCAGGGCAAACAAAATATGATACCGACGGCTGCATCTCAAGTAACCGAAACCATTGTTCGTATTGTAACCGTCATTGGAGGCGCTTATTTGCTGCTTCCATATGGGCTGGAATGGGCTGCTGCTGGGGCCATGCTTGGGGTCGTTGTAGGTGAACTGAGTGGCTTGTTAGTGCTTGTGCTGCAATGGCGTCGCCACCATAAGAAAACGAACAACACTACCGAATCTATAGTCAGAGACACTCCCTATACACAACCTATGGAACCGGTGCGTCCCGCTTGGCGCAGCCTCTTACGAATCGCCCTTCCTGTAACAGGTGGAAAGCTAATTGGCTCTTTATCCTACTTGCTGGAATCGATTACAATTGCACGCAGTCTTGCTGCTGCCGGTATTGTAACTGCAGTGGCTACGGCTCAATACGGTGCTTTACAAGGCATGATCATTCCTATTTTGCTGCTGCCAGGTGCATTAACCTATTCTTTGTCTGTGTCGTTGGTACCCTCTTTATCCGAAGCTTACGGACGAAAAGATATGGCCACCATTCATATGCGCATGCATCAAGCGATCCGCTTAGCTTTAGTGAGCGGTGCTCCCTTTGCCGTCGTTATGTATATACTAGCATTGCCGCTGTGCAGTGTACTCTATGACGACATTTCAGTAGCGCCCATGCTGCAGTGGATGGCTCCGGTAGCCATTTTTATATACTTGCAAGCCCCTTTGCAAGCTGCGTTACAAGCACTTGATCAGCCTGGAACAGCACTCATGAACACATTTGTAGGTGCAATTGTGAAGTTAGGACTCATTATCCAGCTCGCATCAATGCCCCATCTTGGCATTCAGGGCGCTGTCATCGCTATAAATGTTAATATAATGATCGTTACACTGCTTCACGGATGGAGCCTTATTCGGACGTTTAAAATAAAAATTCCGTGGATTGATTTTGCTAAAGTTGGCGTCGCTATGATCATTATCGCTGGTGCCATTCAAGCAACGTATCAACATTTCCCACTAACCAACTCTGTATTTATTCGTTTAAGTGCAGCATGCCTTGTAGGACTATGCCTCTATGTTGCTCTGCTTATTATGATGAAACTTATCGATCGAAACGACATAACCCGCCTGCCCCTTATAGGACGTTTTCTATCTAGTCGTACCTAACGGCGACGGGCTTCATCGGAAATACGTTAACGCCTAGGTTTGGGATCCATTTTGTCTACAAAAATGCGTCCCCGATGATCGATAGAACAAAAGAACACATCTTTAAATTCTTGAGCTCCTTTTTGCTGAATTTGATTTTTCAACCAAAATCGTGTCTTCTCGATTTTTTCTAGATTAGAATCCATCACACGGCCATCCATAATAAGCGGTAATGGAAGCGATGTAAACTTAATGCGATCGGGATGCTCTAACACAGGTTGATCTTTTTTATGCATCGTGCTGCTTGTGTTCATGTTAAATGCGATCTCCGCACTCATTTCATTGTCTGTATTTTTTTGTGACATGCTGGTACTTGCCTGCGTGCCAGCATGAGCGCTGCTCTCTTCATCATCAGTGGAGGCCACGACTTGTTCACCGCCGGTACTACCAGCATGTTCTTTTAGGAACACGGTTAGTTTCCCTGTTGGCTCCAAAATAGCGAACTGAACTTCTTGAACACTGTCTATCCCCTGCTCTCTAAGCTGAAGCATTAAATCGTCCAAATTATAGCGTTGTTTACGCATCTCCTCGCGGTTAAGCTGTCCTTGATTAATAATAAAGCTCGGATTTCCATCAAAGAAGCAACGTATCCGTCTATTTTTCATAGCCAGTACAGCTAATCCGATTTGGATCAGGACGAGCACCGCCATCGGTACTAAACACTCCCATATAGGCTTATGGGCATCCTCAATACCAAATACAGCAATTTCAGCAATCATAATCGAAATCACTAAATCAAAAATAGATAACTTTCCAATTTCCCGCTTTCCCATTAACCTCATAACACTAAAAACAGCGAAATACATCAATATTGTACGGAAAACAAGTATTCCAAATACCAATGAGATACCTCCTCACAGCCTTAATCCGATATCTAGAAAGGAGAGAGCTTCTTCAACAGGTATTCTCACCGTAGCCATCCCTTAACATACGAATCAAATTCTTGAAAAGTTTACCCATCCATCTACACCCACGTACTAGCCAACAAGCAGAAACAAATACACAGTCGCAATAAGAAGAGACAGCAACGTAATCGGCGCTCCTATTTTTAAAAACTCCCAATAACTGAATCCCTTATTTTCCCGCTTGGCCATTCCTGATACAATTACGTTCGCCGATGCTCCTAGCACCGTTCCATTCCCACCTAGACATGCACCTAATGCTAACGCCCACCACAACACATTTGTTTCATTAGGATCAGTTACTCCCATTTGCACCCCTACATCTTGAATTAGAGGTATCATCGTAGCTACAAACGGAATATTATCAATCGTTGCGGAAGCAATTCCCGATACCCATAACACAAACATCGTAGTGTTCAGCATATCTCCTTTTGTTACATCAAGAGTCAGCCTCGCAAGTTGTTCGATGATACCGACTTCCACCAAGCCTCCAACAAGAATAAATAAGCCGATAAAGAAAAATATCGTCACCCACTCCACATGACTGAACGCTTCTTCAATTTCTCGTTCGGATTGTGTACATAGCAATATAGCTGCCCCAGCTAAAGCAATGACAGATGGCTCGATGTGTATAACAGAATGCAGCGCAAATCCAGTAATCGTCATGACAAGGACAGTTATAGATTTCATAACTAGCCGTTTATCTGTAATATAATCCTTTGCGGATAATTCCATCAGCGCTTCCTTTTGCTTCTCCCCCACCTGCAGCTGCTTCCGATAAATAAGAACAAGTACAAGCAATACCACAACCATAATAACAATCGTTACAGGCGCTAAATATTGCAAAAACATATTAAACGTTAAATGTTTATTAGCTGATCCAATCATAATATTAGGTGGATCTCCTATCATCGTTGCTGTTCCACCGATATTGGCACTAATAATTTCTGCAATAAGATATGGAACTGGATTAATTTGCAAAATACGTGTAATAGAGAACGTAATCGGTACCATTAACAATACGGTCGTTACATTATCCAAAAATGCCGATCCGAGAGCTGTTAACGATGACATAATAATTAGAATACGTATCGGTCTGCCTTGTGCTTGCTGTGCGGCCTTTACCGCTACATATTGAAATATTCCGCTCTTATTTGCAATGTTTACGAGTATCATCATACCGATTAACAAGAAAATGGTGTTCCATTCAACATGCTTCGTAAAGGCTATTTCAACTGGCACAATATGCAAAATCAACATGACAACAGCACCTAATAATGCAATCACAGCACGGTTCATTTTCTCCGTAATGATAATGGAATAGGTGAATAAAAATACAATTATCGCAGCAGTCACCTGCCACGTTTGATCCATATGCTCCATCTTGTCTTCCCCTTTTCTAGGTAAGTATGAATTCGTACGATGTGATGGCTATATCTTTGTACTATTTCCTATAGCTTGCCCATACGATGATACAAACAGAATGTCAGAGGGAGGATTTTTATGAACGCAATGCAGCGCTTTAGCTCAGGTAAGTTAAGCCATCCGTTATTGGCTGGGATCGGCTATGCTCTTTTATGGCTGGCCATTGGTGCTCTAGCCCTTTCTATTTTGTTAGTCGCCACCACTACGCAAGAAGAGAACCTGACCAAGTACAGCTACTTTGTCCACGGCTTTGCTTTACTTATCGGTGGTTGGACATCTGGGAAACGCAGTGGAAGAAAAGGCTGGTACTACGGAGGGCTCACAGGCATACTGTACGCCTTACTTGTGTTTGTCATTGGCTTCCTAGCATTGGATATGCAATGGGATGCGATTAAATGGATTGCATTAGCAGCAGCATTTGGCTTATCTGCTCTAGGTGGTATATTCGGGGTTAATGTAAGCAAAGACAGTAAATCCAAGTAATGGGAGTCGTACTTGGTGTGTTCCTATTCTCGGTATGATATACTATGGGAGGCTCATACATTATTTCGTACTAGAATTAGGGGGATACTATGGTACTTTTTGAATCGATGCAGACGGTCGCTATCTGGTCCGTTGTATTCATTCTATTGCTTGCATGGCTTGGATCTGGCAAGCAGCCGATCTACATCATTCGTTCATTTGTCAAACTTATTACTCATTCACGGCCATTTCTTATCGCCTTTGTTTCATTTATGTGTCTTCTTGTCGTTAATAAATATCAGTTAGATTTAGAAGCAATGATGTCTATCAACTGGGACTTTACTCCCTTGATTTATCAAATAGAAGGCCAGTTTGTCTATCATTTGCAGCAGCTTTTTGAACATCCTGCTCTAACTCCTATACTTGCTTTTTTCTATTTAGTTATATTCCAAGCGATTATTATCGCTTCTATAGGAGTCTATGCCGCTCGCGGGCTTACTTCGTTCGCGGTCGCTATTTGTTACGCTATTACTTTTAACTATATTATTGCATTGCCTTTTTATTTCTGGGTTCCAGTTGATGAAGTATGGTCTTATGCACCTTCGGGCGTATCTTTTCTTATGCTGGATAGTTTCCCAACGTTTGAAGAGAACTATCGAGCATTTTCAGGACTTGACAATTGCTTCCCGAGTTTGCATACGTCCATTTCTGCTACAGTCGCAATAGTAGCCTGGCGCTCAGGCATCCGCAGATGGATATGGATTGCTTGTCCAAGTGCCGTTATCATTATTTTCTCCATCTTCTATCTCGGTATCCACTGGGTATCGGACATGTTCGCAGGTATTGCGCTTGCCGCAGCATGCAGCTGGATTGGATTTAAACTTGCGGGTATTTCCACGTCCCGCTCCAGTGCTACGAATAGCATAGAACAGCAAGCTAGTCGCTCCTTAGCTGATTAATTAGAATAATAAAAAGAACCTTCTAATCCTCCAAGTGGAATAGAAGGTTCTTTTGTCATCTACTAAGCTTTAGCAGCTTCTTCAGTAGAACCTGTAGAGATAATATGACTGATTGCATTGCGATCAAATGTCATCTTCGTAACATCATTTACACGAATCACAACAATATCGTCAGTGATTTCGAGGATATGCCCGTGAAGGCCACCGATCGTTACAATTTTATCGCCTTTTTTCAATGCGCCAAGCATCGCATTACGCGTTTTTTGCTTTTTCTGTTGCGGACGAATCAACAAGAAATAAAAGACCGCGAACATCGCACCGAATGAAAGCACCATTCCCCAAATCGAACCGCCAGCAGCAGGAGTTGCAGCTAAAAGATGTTCATTCATGATAAAATCCCCTTTTCATTTTAAATCTATGTACGGACCCCTGATCACTGCATCAGCAACCAGGACCTTCCACGCAACTAATTAGAAGCCGCTCTCATTATTGGCCATGCCATAATTTTCAAAGAACTCATCACGGAAATCTCTTAGTCGATCTTCGCGAATTGCTTCTCTTACTTGAGCCATCATATTCAATAGGAAATGCAAATTGTGATACGTCGTCAAACGAAGACCAAATGTCTCGTCAGACTTAATCAAGTGACGCAAATATGCTCTAGAATAGTTTTTACATGTGTAGCAGCTGCAATTTGGATCAAGCGGTCCAAAGTCGCGTTGATACTTCGCATTACGCACAACGAGTCTTCCTTGGCTTGTCATAGTTGTACCATTACGAGCAATTCGCGTAGGCAATACACAGTCGAACATATCTACTCCACGCATTGCACCTTCGATAAGCGCATCTGGTGAGCCTACCCCCATCAAATAGCGAGGCTTGTTCGTTGGCAGCAATGGCATTGTCGTATCAAGTGCCTCATACATCAAATGTTTAGGCTCCCCGACACTCAGTCCACCAATAGCATACCCCGGGAAATCCATAGAAGTCAAATCCATTGCACTTTGCTTACGCAAGTCCTCATACATACCACCTTGTACAATGGCAAACAAAGCTTGATCATGTGGTCGAGCATGACTTTCAAGACAACGCTCTGCCCAACGAGTCGTACGCTCTAAGGAATGCTTAACATAAGCATGATCCGCTGGGTAAGGTGCACATTCATCAAATGCCATCATAATATCAGGCCCAAGCGCATTTTGAATTTCCATTGCCTTTTCAGGTGAAAGGAACAGCTTGTCCCCGTTCAAGTGAGAACGGAAATGAACTCCCTCTTCTTCAATCTTACGCATATCACTCAAGCTAAATACCTGGAAACCGCCACTATCTGTTAAAATCGCACGATCCCAGTTCATAAACTTGTGCAGACCGCCCGCCTCACGAATAATCTCATGACCCGGACGCAGCCATAGATGGTACGTATTACTTAAAATAATACGCGCCTCCATCTCTTTTAAGTCCTCTGGGCTCATTGTTTTTACGGTTGCAAGTGTTCCTACTGGCATAAATATTGGTGTCTCGAATGACCCATGCGGCGTATGAACACGTCCAAGGCGCGCACCAGTTTGCTTACATGTTTTAATTAATTCATAAGTAACAGCTGCCATTAGATCTGATCATCCTAACTATTATCGAATTTCAACTATAATTATTTATAAATGAACATTGCATCTCCGAAGCTGAAGAATCGATACTGTTCTTTAATCGCTTCTTCATAAGCTTTAAGAATGCATTCTCTTCCTGCTAGAGCACTTACTAACATCACAAGTGTAGACTTAGGCAAATGGAAGTTGGTTAACAACGCATCTACAAGTTGGAACTCGTAACCTGGATAAATAAAAATATCGGTCCAGCCGCTGCACGCTTGCAGCTCTTGATTTGAATGCTGCTGTGCGGCTGTCTCCAATGTACGTGCTGATGTCGTACCTACAGCAACAACACGGCCGCCTTGCTGCTTCGTCTCACGTATAAGCGCTGCCGTTTCTCCAGAAACTTCATAGTACTCAGCATGCATCACATGGTCTTCTGTTCGTTCCGCACTCATTGGACGGAATGTTCCCAATCCCACATGCAGCGTTACATAAGCGATTCGTACACCTTGCTGTTGGATCTCATCTAAGAGCTCGGTAGTAAAGTGAAGACCAGCCGTTGGTGCCGCTGCAGAACCCTCATGCTTCGCATATACCGTCTGATAACGCTCTCGATCCGAAAGCTGTTCTTTAATATAAGGCGGAAGAGGCATTTCCCCCAACCGATCTAGAATTTCTTGAAAAATGCCTTCATACTCAAAACGCAGTACACGTGCTCCCATATCGCGCTCTTCTGTAACGACAGCTTTCAGCTCATCACCAAATTGAACAACTGCGCCCAGCTTCATTCGCTTCCCAGGCTTCACAAGCGCTTCCCAGCAATTATCTTGCTCTTGCTTCAGCAGCAGTACTTCAACCTTAGCCCCCGTATCCGGCTTCACGCCGAATAAACGAGCAGGAATGACACGCGTATTATTAAGCACAAGCAAATCACCTGGCTTCAAATACTGTGTAATCTCTGAGAACGAATGATGCTCTAGCTCGCAGCCATTACGGTTCAACGTTAGGAGCTTAGAAGCAGTACGATCGAGCAGGGGCGTTTGTGCGATTAAGTTCTCTGGCAAATGAAAATCAAATAAGTCCACATTCATAATTGTCCGTCCTATCGTGTCACTAACTCAACATTATTATAGTAGTATTTCAGAATTTGCTCATAGTCATACCCTTTATCAGCAAGCCCTTTGGACCCCCATTGGGACATCCCGACACCATGCCCGAATCCTTTACCATGGAAGAAGAACAATGGTTCTTCAGAAATAACAGATGCTTTACCGCCACCATCCAATACGATAGTGTTCTTGGATAAAGGCATAGCCCCTTCTCCCGTTCCACTAACTGCGTACTGGCCATTGATTCCGTGTACCGTAGTTGTTTTGCCGTCAGCTCCCGCTACTTTAAATACACTAGTCATTTCAATATCAAAAAGTGTACTCGGGAGACTACCAAATACAGTGCGGAACTGATCTGGATATTTTACTTCGAGCGGCACACCGTTAGCGTGAATTTCCATAGCTCGTCCAGACGGACCACGTTTAACTACTTCCAATTCAGTTAAAGGCCCTTTCCAAGTTACCTTAGAAACTTTACGAATCATCTCTGTAAGTTGAGCACTCGTATATGGGCCTCGTACCCAAGTATACTCGTTAGATTCAGCAACTGTATCTAATATAACAAGTTGAGTTCCTTTATTAATCGTAGCCACGGGCTTTACACTCGATTGAATCGTTGGATTCGGCCGAACGTTCGTGCCATTCTCTACAGCAACTGCTATTTCTAAGCTACCGAGATCCTTCTGTGGAAGCTTATTTACTGTATCTTCTCTCACGTAACCAACTTTACCATTTGGCATTGCTACGTAGTACCACGACTTCAAACCCTTTTGCGCAACATGATCAGGACTTTCTACTGCATGGAAATAACCGTAGTTACCACCCCATACTTCAGAAGGATGGGCCGTCATTCCGCCTGCATTAGAGTTGAAGATGGCTTCAATCAGCTTGCCTTTATGCATAAGCACTTCGCCTGCTGTTGCTTCTACGGCTGCCTGAATCGATGGTTTTTCTTTATCAATACCATAGTAAGCTTGACTTAACGTTGTATCTACTACGTTAGCGATCTCAAACTTGCCATTTTGATAAAGCGCGAAAGTGCGTGCTGCTACAGCTTGTGCCTTTAAGGCTTCAGCTGGCCACGTATGATACACTTCGCCACCGACTACCGAAACAAGATATTGCTCTAATGGCAGCTCATTTACCAAAGCAAGTTCGTTATTATGCTTGCTAATTTCCATTAACCCACGGTATGTACGTCCAAATCGCTCTGTAACTTTGGTCGTTCCTCCGTTAGCAGGCTTAATGATCCATTTGCCATCTCCGTATACGTGAGAGCGTTGTAGTACCTGCTTACCATTAACCTCGGTGGCGTGGATAAGTGCAGCATTCGCTTGAGGAATCGTAGCCTTTATAGAAAGCTGCTGTTCGATTCCAGCCTTAATGCTGGATAATTGAGCTTCTGTCACTGTTTGTCCTACCCATACAGCCGTATGAAGTGTACCTGCACTTTGAATGGTTGTGACATAAGCATCAAATTGCTGGTCCAGTAGTTTTTGTTGTACAGCTGCTGCCTGTTCAAATGTAGCATATGTACCTGTTTGTACATAGTTAGGGCCAACGGTAGTAGGGACATTTCCTTGCAGCAATGTCTTAAGGCTTGCATCCGCTTGCAAGCGTGCCGTCGCTTTAGCTGATTCTGCTTCAGTTGCATAGCCGCCAGCGTATACAGCATAATGGCTAGCACCTTGCCTTTTAAACTCTAGCATATAGGCCTTGTTGCTTTGTTTTACTTTGGCCAATGCACGCTCTGCTGCCGCAAGATCCTTCGTCTCCATCACTTTGACACGATACTGATCAAGTGCAAATTTTGCAGATGACGTATTAAGGCTGTTAGTAGATGACGCACCAAGCATGGATGCCGTTAAGTTTGTCGTCGTTGTTAACGTTACAGCATCCGTCCGACCAGGAGACTTGCTGCCCAAGTTCGCAAACAGTGCTACACGAATGGTTTCATCCTGCTGCTTTTTATCATCTAGAACAGGTTGCTCGACTGCCACCTTGTTTCTATCCGTTGCTTTTGCTCCTGCTGCATAGCTAGTCCCTGTTGCTAATCCAGGGACAGCTACTCCATTCCATAGCAATGCACTTGCAACTACTGCCGATACAGCAGCACGTGCAAGCTTCTTCCGTACTTTCATGCTAGCTAATCATCCTTCCCCAAGTCTCCCATGACTTTTACTTCTTTTTTCAATCTTACAATTACAATTCTACTAATCCATTACGATCGATTATCTGGCATTGGAATGCCAAGATGCGCATACGCTTGCGGCGTAGCAATACGCCCTCTCGGTGTCCGCTGCAAAAATCCGATCTGTAGCAAATAAGGCTCATAAACGTCTTCAATCGTTTGACTTTCTTCACCAATCGTTGCTGCGATTGTGTCCAGACCAACAGGTCCACCACGGAACTGCATAATCATGGAGCGCAGCATCTTATGATCAATCTGATCCAAGCCCACCGGATCTACTTGAATCATCTCTAATGCCTCGCACGCCAGCGACTCGGTAATCATGCCATCACCTTTTACCTGCGCGAAATCTCGCACCCGCTTCAACAAACGATTCGCAATACGCGGTGTTCCCCTAGAACGAACGGCAAGCTCACGAGCAGCTTGGCCCATAATCTCAACACCGAGAATATCAGCAGCTCTTGAGATAATAAAGCTAAGCTCATCTGTCGTGTAATACTCCAATCGGCTGACAACACCAAACCGATCACGCAATGGCGCTGACAATAAACCAGCCCGAGTAGTGGCACCGATCAGCGTGAACTTTGGCAAATCCAAGCGAACCGAACGTGCGCTAGGCCCCTTACCTATAATAATATCAAGCGCGTAATCTTCCATCGCAGGATAAAGCACCTCTTCAACCGTGCGATGCAAACGGTGGATTTCATCAATAAAGAGTACGTCACCTTCTTGCAAATTCGTGAGAATAGCAGCCAAATCTCCCGGGCGCTCAATAGCTGGTCCTGAAGTCGTTCGTATGTTCACACCAAGCTCATTTGCAATAATCGTCGACAACGTCGTCTTACCAAGTCCAGGAGGCCCATACAACAATACATGATCCAACGCTTCCTTGCGCATTTTTGCTGCTTCAATGTATATTTTAAGATTTTCCTTCACTTGGCTCTGCCCGATATATTCGGCTAAATAACGCGGTCTAAGGCTGAGCTCAACCGCCTGATCTTCCATCATAAAGTTGGCCGAAATAATACGATCGTCCATCATGTACCGCCTCTCCTGCCATTAACCATCTTTATTACACTACTAACAGTTCTTTTAGTGCTTTCTTCATTAATGAATCCACCGCTTCATCCGCATGAATACGATGTTTCAGCTGTTCCCATGCTCGATCAAGCTCAACATCTCTATAGCCTAGAGCTTTCAAAGCTTCACGAGCCTCACCCCACGATGGGTGCACATCTCCATCCAAGATGACTGGCGTATCCTCAAATAGTCCTTGCCCAGACGTAAAGTCTAGACCAATATGATCAAGCTTGTCCTTCAAGTCAAGTACAATGCGTTGAGCCGTCTTCTTCCCTATGCCCGGCAGCTTCGTTAAGAAAGTAACATTTTCTTGTTGAATAGCCATTACAAGTGCCTCAGGACGACTGCCTGCCAATATGCCAATTGCAACCTTAGGACCAACTCCATTTACCTCGATTAACTTACGGAACAAACGCAGTTCTTCCCTCGATGAGAAACCAAATAAAAGCATTGCATCTTCACGTACATGATGATGCGTGTAAACCGTTACTTCTCCATCCGTTTTCCCAAATAAATAGGGATTGGGGCACAATACACGATAGCCAATACCATTTACATCAATAACTACATAATCTGATTCCATATGGGCCACTGGGCCGCGAACATAATCTATCATTTCATTCCTGCTCCATTCAATTGTTGATAGAGGCCGCTAGAGTGAGCATGGCAAATAGCCACCGCTAGGGCATCCGCCACATCGTCAGGCTTCGGTACCGTCTTCAGTTTGAGTAGCAGCCGCACCATCTCCTGCACTTGCTTCTTCTCAGCTCCACCATAACCAACTACAGCCTGTTTCACCTGCATAGGAGTATACTCTGCAATAGGAATCCCTCGCTTGGCAGCAGCCAGTATAATAACCCCTCGAGCTTGCCCAACTGTAAATGCAGTCGTTACATTGCGATTAAAGAACAGCTTCTCAATCCCCATAGCATCAGGCTTGTACTGATCAAGCAGCTTCTCTGTCGCTTCGTATACTTGAAGGAGCCGTATTTCAGGAGCTGTTGTAGACTCTGTCTGGATAGAGCCATATTGCACCGGCGTTAGACGGCTTCCGATCTTATCTATGAATCCGAATCCAACAATGGCGATACCGGGGTCAATCCCTAAAATACGCAAAAAAATCTCTCCCTTATCGACATCTGTATCATATAGCGAACATATGTGTTCAACCTATTATAACACAGATCGTAAGGGAGAGAATGCACCTTAAGTCGTTATGCGATTATTGCTAAAACAGAAGTTAAAAGTAAGAAAAACAACTAGGAAACTTCAACCACTTCATCGTGCTTGGACGGTTTGTCCTTAAATGCTATCTTCAAGAACGGTGGTGTTACCAACGTTGTCATAATAACAACAATGACGATTGGCGTGAAATACTGAACATCAAACAAGTTGCCTGCCAGCCCTGTTGTTGCAATAATAAGGGCTACTTCCCCACGAGAAACCATTCCCGCACCGATACCGATTGAACTTTTGCGATCAAATCCAGTCAATCGTGCACCCAGACCACTGCCAATCAACTTCGTTAAAATTGCAATAATTGTGAAGACAATAATAAACCACATATGCTCGCCTAGGCCTTCAAATGTAACATTCAGACCTACACTTACAAAGAATATTGGAACGAAGATCGCATACGCAATCGGCTCCAAGCGATGCTCCACTTCATGCTTGAATTTCGTTTGAGAAATTGCAATACCAGCAGCAAACGCACCGATAATGTTAGCAACTCCTAAGAAATCCGCCATGTATGAGAAGAAGAAGCAAATAATAAGCGCTGCACTAATGACGGCTTCTGATACCTTGAGCGGCGACAGCCACTTCATGACCTTCGGTACTGCGAACACACCAAGTACGAAAGCACCTACGAAGAACAGAACCTTTTTACCAATCACCAAACCTAAGGACGTATCTGAACCTTCACCCAAGAAGCTTAGCATAAAGGCAAGCATAACAACGACAATTACGTCGTCAACTACTGCAGCACCTAATATGGTTGTACCTTCACGCGAACTAAGTTTATTCATATCCTTCAGCGTTTGGACAGAAATACTAACGGACGTTGCACATAGCAACAGACCGATGAACATCGCTTGAGTGTTATCCAGACCAAACGATATCCCTCCTAGATAACCTCCAATAAACGGTAAAATGATTCCACCAATCGCTACAGCGAACGCTGATTTCCAGTTGCGTTTTAACTGATCCAGATCGGTTTCCAACCCCGCGATAAACATCAGCAAAATAACGCCGATCTCGGCCATTTGCTTAATAAGATCGCCATCAGTAACCCATCCAAGAACGGCTGGACCAATAATAATACCAACAAGCAATTTACCTAATACACTTGGTTGTCCCAAACGCACAGTTAAGTCGCCAGCCAGCTTGGTGGATACCAAGATGATAAGTAACATGAGTAAAAGTTCCATGGTATACCATACCCCTTTCTATATATGTGATCCATAACCGACATCTTTTCTTTATCGTTTGTTAACTTCTCAGGCATTATCCGTTTCTTTATTTAGCTAATACTTTGCGTGCGTAACAACCATGAGAAACAATTCAACACAAAAAAAGAAGGACGTCGGTTACGGCGTCCTACTTATACTACCATATTCAATTAATACGTTAGGGCGATACCGTTGGTTTCATAACTTTTCTGGTATCTTCTACCGCAAAATCACTGAACGTAGATAACACGCTAATGTACTCGTCCCTGTCACTTATACGTATCCCGTTTTTAATCTGTTTTAGCACTTGTGGAGGCAGTGCACTTTCCATAGACTCAATATCAATTTGGAAAAAGGTTCTGATGACTCGTTCTTCACTCGGAGCACCATCATATAGTGATAAGTTCCCCTCTAGGTCCATTCCCATTTGAGCGGAACGTTTGCATGTCTCAGACAAATCATCAATCCGCTCTACTAAAATAACTTGCTTTGCAAGATCCATAGTCGGTTCCCACCTGCTGTTCTCATCTAACAGTTTACTAACTGCCTCACGAGACTGCTGTCCTAGATAGCGATCTCCAGTACCGCATATATACTGCTTCCGATGTATCACAGTAAGTTTGCTTTTGGATGTTCCAAATAGCTGAGCTACCTGCTCCTTACGCCAATCACTTGTAGAGGAACGGTTAGAACCATCTACAGTATTGTTTATATTCGTATCTGAAACCGATGCAAGAGTCGAAACAGACTCACTGGATATTTCACTCCACTGCTTCATTTGTTCGCTCAACATCGTACCAATTGTCAATAAACCAACAATGAATAGAATTGTTCCTAATGCCCATAACGGCCTTCTCCATCGCTTTAACTTCTTCTTTAACTGTCTCATGCGAAATGAAAACCGTGAAACAATGCGATCTCCATCAGCCATAGATTAAATCCCCTTCATTCTTCTTTTTTTCTAGTGTTGCCAAAGAAAGGGGGGATCTATACGAATTCCGTCTAATTGAAAATAAAATAACAAAAACCGTTGGCTATTAACCAACGGTTTCTCATAATACTGGTCGGGATGACACGATTTGAACATGCGACCCCTTGGTCCCAAACCAAGTGCTCTACCAAGCTGAGCTACATCCCGAACATATTAGTGGTGCCGGTGAAAGGACTCGAACCTTCACGGTTTCCCTCACGATTTTGAGTCGCGCGCGTCTGCCAATTCCGCCACACCGGCTTATAAAGATTAAATGGCGCGCCCTAAGAGATTCGAACTCCTGACCTTTTGATTCGTAGTCAAACGCTCTATCCAGCTGAGCTAAGGGCGCATATTCTGGAGCGGACAACGGGATTCGAACCCGCGACCCTCGCCTTGGCAAGGCGATACTCTACCACTGAGCTATGTCCGCACATCTTCAAATATCTCTCGAATACTCCATCATACTCTTTCTTTCGTTAATGTCATCTTTCGAGGACATTTATTAATATATCACGTTCAATATTGAATTGCAAACTTTTTTTAAATAAAATTAGTGGTAAAATATTCTTATCATTTGATAGATTAAATACGCTGTAAGTTCGAATACAAGCCGATTTTTAATATTGCCAAATCTAACGATACGGGGATTTCTATAGACAATTGATTTAATATTTCCATCAAACATAACAAAAAAGCCTGTACAAATTAATGTACAGACTGTCATGTAAGAAACTGGTGAGCCATGTAGGACTCGAACCTACGACACCCTGATTAAAAGTCAGGTGCTCTACCAACTGAGCTAATGGCTCTAATATGGTGACCCGTAGGGGATTCGAACCCCTGTTACCTCCGTGAAAGGGAGGTGTCTTAACCCCTTGACCAACGGGCCACATATTAAATTGAAGATGAATGGCGGAGCTGACGGGATTCGAACCCGCGGTCTCCTGCGTGACAGGCAGGCATGTTAGGCCTCTACACCACAGCTCCACGATAAGAATAAAAGATATTTGGTTGCGGGGGCAGGATTTGAACCTACGACCTTCGGGTTATGAGCCCGACGAGCTACCGAACTGCTCCACCCCGCGATATTTATGGTGGACGCTGACGGGATCGAACCGCCGACCCTCTGCTTGTAAGGCAGATGCTCTCCCAGCTGAGCTAAGCGTCCATATTAGTAAGTAATTTGTTTCTCATCTCTTATTGGTGGACACTAACGGGTTCGAACCGCTGACCCCTACCCTGTCAAGATAGTGCTCTCCCAGCTGAGCTAAGTGTCCAAATGTGGTGACCCGTAGGGGATTCGAACCCCTGTTACCTCCGTGAAAGGGAGGTGTCTTAACCCCTTGACCAACGGGCCACATATTAAATTGAAGATGAATGGCGGAGCTGACGGGATTCGAACCCGCGGTCTCCTGCGTGACAGGCAGGCATGTTAGGCCTCTACACCACAGCTCCACGATAAGTATAAAAGATATTGGTTGCGGGGGCAGGATTTGAACCTACGACCTTCGGGTTATGAGCCCGACGAGCTACCGGACTGCTCCACCCCGCGTCATCTATCATATCCTCTAATGTGAAACTATTATACAAAACACATTTCGTTCCATATTATAAATTCCATGCTGGCGGAGAAAGAGGGATTCGAACCCTCGAGACGCTTGTGACGCCTACACGATTTCCAATCGTGCTCCTTCGACCAACTCGGACATCTCTCCATAATGGCTCCCCGAACAGGACTCGAACCTGTGACAACTCGATTAACAGTCGAGTGCTCTACCAACTGAGCT
>NZ_JACYTN010000034.1 GCF_014841135.1 Paenibacillus arenosi | reverse complement strand
CTTCCTTCAGATTCTGCCTCACGACAGACACCCTTGCTCTTGGCTAACGGTAGGCGTTCGCCAGCCCCCGTTCGGGACTTTCACCCTAGAGATGACGCCCATGCTGGGCGTACAACAAAAAAGTCAGTCGCACAATCGCAACTGACTTTCTTATTATTGTATTAATCCTATAAGAGCAAATGTTAACCTACTCAATCGTAAACTGCCTTGGTTTCAAATCACTTGGCTGCGCATTTGGATCCATCCAGTTCTTAATTAACTGCTGAACATACTCGATATCTTCTTCAAGCGGGAGATAGTACCATCCGCCATTCATACGCTGACCTTCACCGTGTAGCATATAGCTGCTAATAATCGGAGCACCTGCATTTTGGAACATTGTTTTAGCTAAATCGATCATATAGCTTGGGCGCATATCTGTTGTAAAGTTTTTGCCCATAATCCCAATGAGATCTGGGATTTTATGAATTTGGTCCAATTCAACCGCACGATTCATCATCGCTTCAAGGAAAATACGATGGCGCATAGTCCGATTCATGTCTGAATCTTCACGGTACCGTACATAGTACAAGGCTTCCTGGCCACTATAGATGGGCTTGTTGCCCTCGATACGGAACTTCTCATGGTTAGGATCCTTGTTTACGATATCTTCTGTGATCGGAAGCTTCACGCCGCCCATTGCATCAACGACATCCTTCAACCCTTCAAAGTTGACAGTAGCATAATGATCGACTTTCGCGCCGAGTAATTTTTCTACCGTATCAATACTCATCTTAACGCCACCATGAGCATAAGCATGATTTATTTTTGTTTTCACACCACCATTGTAACCAACAATCTCTGTGTACGTGTCACGTGGAATGGAAATTAAAAGCACCTTGTTGTCTTTCGGGCGGACTACACTATAAATCATCGTGTCTGAACGTCCGACCTCCTTATCGCGCTGATCGACTCCCAGCAGCAATGCAGAGAATGGCTCTGTTACTTCACGCGATACTTCCGGTTTGCCATCAATAGGCTGATACGAGCCATTTAGTGACTCCTCCACCTTGTCTTGCAGGAACAAATCAAATCCAAGTAAGGCTAATTGCTTGCGGAACATAAATCCACCAACAAGCACAAGAACGATAACAGCTAATAAAATCCACCATTTCTTGGCTGACTTTTTCTTTTTCATTGCTATTCACTTCTTCCCCATTTGTTCTAAATCTTTATCCCTAATCATTTCATCTATACGTGTGATTGCATATGACACAAATTCACACAAGCCATTTACTGCCTTATTCATAACCTGCAGAAATCCTCACTTATGGCTTCAACCCTCTCCAGAATTGATTCTCATAAGATGTATAGGCTGCTGTATTCTTTCGTTGATTAAACAAATCAATATACAATTGAAACGCAGCATCTACTTGAACGAGGAACACATCCTGTTCCTTTAACCCTCTTTTCTCTAGTTCCTTACTTAACCAACCTTTGTCTTTGCCGATTATCTTTAGCTCATCCTCTAATATCGTCCCGTCCATCAATACGATAACAGGGGCTCTTTCGGAGTGCTCTACTTTGATACCAAGCTGCTCAAGTGTTAGAGGTTGCTTCTGTTTCTTAAGCATAACGTTAATTTCACCGCTCGGCTCCATAATAGCGAACTCTACATCAGCTAAACGAAAGGCATTCTTGTTTCGCAATTGAATCATCATTTCATCTATTGTAAGACGTTCCTTGCGCATATGATGTTCCATGATACGGCCTTGCTGGATCAATACCGTTCCACCAGAATCGATGAGATCACGGAATCGCTTGCTCTTCAATTGCAGCCATTCCAAACCTAATGACGTCAACACCCATACCGACATCGATACTACCCCTAGATACCATAATCCATCGGTATTTAATGAAATGTAGACGACCAAACTGCCAATTGTTAAGCCTGTCATATACTCAAACAAAGACAACTGCGATACTTGGCGCTTACCGAGTAATTTTGTCATTATGAACAATACGACCATTGACATCCATGTGCGAGCGGCAACTAATACCCACTCTGGCATACGGCCACGCCCCTTTCGCTCATTACTTATAGCATGAACGATTGGGCTTTTTTTTATTGGACCTTATTAATGACAGCAGACTACGCCTTATTGTACTACCTTACAATTAAAAAATAAAATAGTAAAAGATACATGACAAGAAAAAGCCTTATCCAGCAATGATTTGAACAGCTTCTTACACATGATGACTACCCTAATAATCGGCTCTACAACTGTGCTGCAACCGCCCTTAAAAACCTTCGGAAAAACATTACTATCTGTACATATGCAAAATAAATAGATATAATTTAGTTGTATTATTTTGTAATTTAACTAGAATTGGGAGGAGCTTTCATATGAGCTTATATAGAGGAGACTTTATGGATGATATTGTAGGCAATTATGAGAAAAGCGGAAAAATGAGTGATCTACATGGTAAGGGCAAACCCATTCAACCTTCAAGCGGTGATCCCCTGCAAGGAGTACTAAAAGAAGCCAATTATTTGCCTGGCTGGCTTGAACAGCAGCAGCTTATTCGTAAAGGCATATTGGAAGCCATTACACTTTTGGAAGTTACAGGTGACTCCCCTTCTAACATGCAGATTTGCCTTAATAAGCTTAACGCCGATATCGCTCAATACAATAAGAGCTGCCCACCCATTATGCAGCGAGGATTTATTACCGTGGAAAACATACATACGAAGCTTGAGCAATGGAGTTAGCAAGACGGGACATAATGGTTTCAACGCTTACTATCTAGGCTCATACAAATAAAAAGACAGCCGAACGAATTCGGCTGTCTTTCACTGAGTACTACTCAGTTGTGTATGGCAACAATGCTACTTGACGGGAACGCTTAATAGCGATCGTCAATGCGCGTTGGTACTTCGCGCTTGTACCAGTTACACGACGTGGCAAGATCTTACCACGCTCACTGATGAACTTTTTGAGAAGATCAGTGTCTTTATAATCAATGTGAGTAATTTTGTTAGCAGTAAAGAAGCACACTTTACGACGTTTGTTACGACCACGACGGCCACCAAACTTACGCTCTGGGCGCTCTCCGCCTTCATTACGATTGAAGCTCATTCCATTCAGTCCTTTCCATTTTAAAATGGCAGATCGTCATCTGAGATATCGATCGGCTTGCCGTCGTCAGAGAAAGGATCCGCTGCAGGTCCGCGGGAATAACCCGAATTGTTGTTGCCGCCGCGAGATGGTTGGTTGTTGGAACTCGGCGCAGAACCGCCATAGCTGCCACCATCATCTCTCGATCCTCCACTGTCACGATTTGATTCCAAGAAGCGCACGTTGTCTGCAATTACTTCTGTAACGTAGACACGCTTTCCTTCGTTGTTATCATAGTTACGCACTTGAATGCGTCCCTCCACAGCCGTTAAGCGACCTTTGCGCAAATAATTTGCACAAGTCTCTGCTAACTGACGCCATGTCACAACAGGTATAAAGTCAGCTTCACGCTCGCCACCTTGGCTAGAGAACGGTCGATCTACCGCAATGGTAAATTGAGTTACAGCTACGCCAGCTGGTGTATAACGCAATTCTGGATCTTTAGTGAGTCGGCCAATTAAGATTACGCGATTTAACATGGTATCCCTCCTTCAACAGCTTGGTTACTTACATGGTATGGCAATTAAGCCACGTCGTTTGTTACGAGATGACGGATAACATCGTCGGAGATCTTCAATTGACGATCCAACTCTGCTACAACCGCAGGTTCTGCTGTGAAGTTAACCAACACATAGTGACCATCGCGGAATTTCTTAATCTCGTACGCAAGACGGCGCTTACCCATTACATCATGCTTCGTAATTTCGCCACCGTTAGAGATGACGCCCTGGAACTTGTCTACTGCTGCTTGAACAGCATCTTGTTCGATGTCAGGACGAATAATGTACATCAATTCGTACTTACGCATTTGTGATTCACCTCCTTATGGACTTAAGGCCCCCAGTCAATGCCAGGAGCAAGGAGCGAGTAAAACTCGCACTAAATTAATATAACAAAAACCTACACTAAACGCAACCACGGTCCAATTGTAGTTTTCACCTTACCTTCTAAGAAACGGTACTGATGAATCATCATCATATCGCCCACACTAAATGAGGCAACGATCTGTTTTTTAACTTCAAAAGGAGGAATCTAATATGGGTGAACGTACAGAGTACAATCCAGGAGACCGCGCTCCAAATGACGCTATTTATATGGAGGTTGGTGAAAACAGCTTCCATACGGAGATTATGAATCCGAAGCAAATCCGTTTAAAAAAGGGAGATCACTTCCCTGAAACGACAAATAAAGATCGCAAGTGGAAAAAGAAATCCCATGCACTGACGCACTAAATATAATTTTTGATATTTTTTTGAGGGCTGATGTATATAAAACTTCTCCGTGGTCATAATAGTTACTGACGGTACGTAGCGAGGTGAGTTCCATTGGACAATGGAGCATTTGAACCAAGTGAAATCGACATGATGTTCTTACAAAAATGAAGAGAAGCGAGGCGTTGTGCTAAAGGCCATTTAGTCTGAAACACACCATCAATACAGAGTTTCCTCTGTGGAGAAAGTCCAAGCGATCAGAATTTGAAGTAAAGCAGCTAGTCAAAAAAAGTACCGTCAACCAGAAAGGGACCCTGCCTCGGCAGGGTTCTTTCGTTTTTGTGCACTTCTTTTTTGGTAATTAGTCCTATTTAAAACATGATAACCCTATGTTAATATTTAGTTGGAATTAAATTACAATATGTGGAAGGATGGTTTTTATGAAAATATTTAAAAAAGTTGTATCAGGAGTAGGTTTATCCGTTTTGGCTCTCACTTTAACGGCATCTGTCGCATTAGCTCAATCCAACGTTGACTTACAGCAAGTAACTACACAAGCACAACATACCGTCGTCGACAGCGATGGCAAAGTATATCGTTATGTGGACAAACTAGAAGCAGATCGCCATATTCAAGCCATTATTGCTACGCATAAAGATGAATTGAAACCGCTTGAAGGCAATTACCACGCGACTATATGGGAGCATGCATATTATCAGGGCAGTTATATCGATATCGGAAGTAGAGGAGGTAATACTAATGTTTATTCCTTTAGCGACACATGGAATGATAAAATCTCTTCCCTTAAAGCACCTTACCTTGGAAATGGCTTGCAAGTATTTGAGCATGCTAACTTCTACGGCGCTTCCCTTTATATTGCACCAGGTGGAGCCGCTGACTACTTAGCCAATTACCCCTTACGTGCAGGGGTTTCTTGGAACGATCAAATTTCAAGCATGAAAATATATCATTAGATCGACAAAGATGTACTTAGGTTAGTAAATCCATATCCATACTCATTCATAAGTTCCTCACCTGTTTGCGCCCATTCTCCAGCTTGCATTATTGCTATGTCATTTAAAAAGTTGTTAGACCAGAAGGGTATGGAACAGAAAGACCTATCTGAGATTGCTAAAGTTAGAGAAACTACTATCTCGGAAATGGCTAGAAACATAAATAAGATGTTCCCACGTCATGTTTTAGAAAAAATAGCTGACGCACTGGATATCAAAAATATGAATGACTTGATCTCATTTGTTAAAGAATAGATGACCAAAATTAAGAAGCCCACCAACGGATGTTTCCGCGAGTGGGCTGTTTTAATAGTTTACGTCCATATATTGATAGGATATAATTGCCATACAGTAGAAGGCTTATAAGGGCGGTCGGCTAGCCTCTCGGAAGGGAGGTGATGCGCGTGACAGTATTCGAAGCATTAACTTTGATGCTTGCGTTCGGAATGTTAATCATTGCGATCCTGTCGTTTAAACGCAAATAGACCGCCCCCCTCGCGAAAGGATAGCGGTCTATTTCACCGTAATTTCGCAGCCAACCGCTCTTAAAGCGGCTACTGCGGGAGTCGTGCTACCAACACGGCTCCTTTTATAGTTATATATTACCACGACGGATATTATACGTCTACTCGCACGTGTTAATCGAAGTAATCGCCGTAAATGTAATACGTTAAGATTATTTTTACTGCGCTGTGGCTTATTTTACACGGTGAAACAGACGTCGTACTGTCGCGGAGGTATAAAACTATTACCGCGAATCTTAACGTACTACATGCCGCCAGCTCCTCGCAAAGTATCGCCTTCTCTAACGCACATATCTCGTTCAAACGAAGACCAGTATCGATAATAAGCATCATGATTATATAGTCGCGCCACTGCGCCCATCTACTTTGGTCCGGAGCGTTTAGGAACCTCCGCAGCTCATCGTCCGTCAACGGTTGGACTGTATCCTCGTCCTGGCGCATTAGAGAGACGTTCGCAGCAGGATTACGGCTTAGACTTCTTCCTTATACAGAACGTTAAAGAATGTGCGTAGAACCCGTATACGGACGTTCACAGACGATGCCTCTAGTCCGCGGCGTTCTTTATCATATTCCGCCTTGAACGGATGTCCGCCGTAGTATTCTTTGTCCTGCTTGCACCATAACGTATACTGGCGGAGCATATTGGCAGAAACATCACTTATCGTAATGTCAGCGTGACACTTCGATACCCATTCCGTAAAGTAGCGCATGTTCTTGATGTAATCCTTGATCGTACCTTCTTTTAAATTCTTCGCGCGCTTAACTTTGATAACGAAGTCAATCGCCTCTTGTAACGAATATGACGGCAGACCAACGTTAGCAATCGGCTGACGTGTGTTAACCGTCCTCTTACCTGTTCGCTTGTCCATAACGCAAAAATACCCCCAACGTTTTATTAACGTCGAGAGTATCGTAATTACTTAGGTATATGGTGATTATCTAGCTATATCTCAGACAGCTTTCGTATCACATAACGTCCGATAAACGTTGATATAAAGCCGAATTTCGTAGTGGCGGAAAGGGTGGGATTCGAACCCACGCACGCCTCGCGACGCCTAGTTGATTTCGAGTCAACCCCCTTGGGCCTCTTGGGTACCTTTCCACAGTATAGATGATTATATCATAGCAAACATACGGATGCAATAATCGTTGCCAATATTTGATCCTACCCCCATATAAAAAATGCCCCGGGTTAAGGGGCATTTCCATGTTACCATCAGGAACTTATTCAGAAGCTGTTGCATTAGGATTAGAGTGAAGTACTTTCTTCATACTCTTCTCGAACTTCGCTCGCGGAATAAGCACGCTATGCTTGCATCCCACACACTTGATTCGAATATCCATCCCCATACGAATAATTTCCATCTCATTTGTACCACAAGGATGCTGTTTTTTCATTTGCACGATATCGCCTAGGTTAAATACCTTACGCTCCATGCGTAGGTCCTCCTTGTTCTTGTCGATGATAAGTAACCATTTTAGGATACGGTATCTCAATACCGTGCTCATCCAATGACTTCTTCACCTCAAGATTAATTAAGCGTGATACAACGGCTTGTGTAAATGGCTTACATTCTGCAATAATGCGGATCGTAATACCGGAAGCTGCAAGGGACTGCACGCCTAGAACTTGCGGCACTTTAACCATATTCGTATTTTGTTCAGGCAACTTCTCTAGCGTTTCTTTCATAATTGCTGTTGCTTTATCGATATTTTCTTCATATGCAATTGATACATCAACAACTGCAATTGAGTTATTCAAAGAGAAGTTCGTTACATCGGTAATATTTCCGTTCGGTATAATATGAACTTCACCTGTCCAGCTATGAATTCTGGTAGAACGAAGACCTATCATTTCAACAGTACCTTGGAATTGATTAATCGCAACCACATCCCCTACTGCGAATTGATCCTCGAAAATAATAAAGAACCCTGTCATGACATCTTTAACAAGACTCTGTGCTCCAAAGCCTACGGCCAAGCCGATAACCCCCGCCCCTGCTAGTAACGGCGCCAAATTAACATTAAACACAGACAAGATGAACATAATCATAATAAAGTTCATAACTAGAGATATCATATTTTTAAGCAGCTTGCCCACTGTAAATAGACGACGTGGATTCACATTGATGCGAGTATGATCCTTTGACTTCATCGCATGATCAATCATTCGATGAACGACAAAGATTGCTAGTCTCGTAGCAATCGTAATAAAGGCAATTTTAATCAGTGCTACCAGCATAACTTCCCAAGTCTGGCTGTTCATAACCCAATTCACAAAGTCATCTTTCCACCGTTCAAATACGGTAAACGTCTGCTGGATATCCGGCTCTACATTCGTCGGCTCTGCTACAAAATAGCTATTCAGCATCGTATCCCTCCTATCCATTCCATACACATTCATAATCATCATCCACTGGTTTAAAAATACCACGAATAACAACCTGTTGCTCTATTAACAATACTCGTACTTCTTCTAGTATCGCAAAAGGAAAGCGAATCGACAAGGCACAACCTGCTGTAATCTCTTTCGGGGTGGGAAATGTATCTATGTCGATATCCATATATTCCATTAGCATTTCTGCTCGTAATGCTTGCTGGGTAGAATCAAACGCCATTACAAGCCACTCGGATTCAACTGATTGTGTCACGGCAATCCCCTCTCATATCCACGTTTATCGTCTAGCGAAAGAAAATCTACTTGTACATACGTATGAATCGCCCTTTTCTTCCATATACTGATTACTATCTATTTATAGAAACGGAGGCTGAAACGTATGTCCTACCCTTTCTTTAAACGTCCTTCCTCATCCGAGCCAACAATGGTTAAGTTGCCTTATGACCAGCCTGAATCGTTTCCACTTATTATTAATGCTTGTATGGAGCATATCAAGATGCGTGCACTTCATCAACCTATAGCTGTTGTATGTATTGGGACAGATCGTTCCACAGGCGATTGCTTAGGCCCTCTCGTTGGAAGCCGATTAGAACGTCTGGACTCGTATCCCTATCATTTATACGGAACACTAGCAGAACCTGTCCATGCGGTAAACCTCCAACAAAAGCTTCAGCAGTTGAATGAGCAGCTACCTAATGCGTTTGTCATCGCCGTAGATGCCTGCTTAGGACAAAGCACTAGTGTTGGTCTTATTCAAGTCCAATCGGGGCCAGTAAAGCCTGGAGCAGGCGTAAATAAACAATTGCCCCCGGTAGGTGACATGCATCTTACTGGCATCGTCAACATCGGAGGCTTTATGGAGTATTTTGTGCTGCAAAATACACGACTGCATCTCGTGATGAACATGGCTGATATCATTGCCGATGCTTTGCACCAAGCCATTATCCATTCAGTACGTGCTTATGAAGCATAATCTATTTCTTTAATTGGTTATAAAAAAATTAGGACGTACGTTTGCTCAATGCCTGTTCCATTGCTTTTTGTTCCTCAGGAGACAAGGTGTACATGGATTGACCGATTTCTACTGGCTTGGCATACACATAAGAATGATCCCTGCTGTGAATTCCCGTTATAATAAACCCGCTGCTTTGTTCATCTAGGATGGCCGCGGAGAAGCTAAGCTCGCCTCCACCTTGATCAAACGCATTGTATCGCACGATGCCTACATGACCTGCATGCGACTTAACTTTTTGATTCAACTGTTGGAGCTTGCTCGCCTGTTCCCCATTTAGAACATGTAAACGCTCTATTTCAGTCTGCATCTGTCCGAGCAAAGACTCCAGATCATCCACTCCTGATTCTCTCATTACGGCGTGGAAGCGGCGTTTCAATTTACGTATTTGGCTTCCTTGAATCATAATTGTAATTAATAAAAGGAACGTTATTGCAGCCGTACCGATTACTAACCACGGCCCTACATTCGTCATGTCCATACTCATGTTCGTCGCTCTCTCCTGCTTCAATCAATTCATTTACTTCTGTGAATTTTCACTGCAATGCTTTACTGCTGCTACTAATTTTTCGATATCTTCCACTGTCGTATTCCAGCCTACACTTGCTCGTACTGCACCTTCACCAATCGTACCCGCTGTCGCATGTGCAAGTGGTGTACAATGATAACCTGCCCGTACGGCAATGCCAAATTCCCGATCTAGGCGAAAAGCAAGCTCTGAGCTATCTAGTGCATGTACCTGAAAAGCGACAATTCCTGTCCTAGCTTCCCCCAGTTTCGGTCCAAGCACACGTACTCCAGATATCGTCATAAGACCCTTCATGAGCTGCTGAGTTAACTCCCACTCATGTTCATACAGCCTGTTTACCGTTTGCTTCATAATGAAGCGGATACCTGCCTCTAACCCTGCTATTCCGATCGTATTCGGCGTCCCAGCTTCATAACGATCTGGTCTAGTCTCCGGTTGCTCCACTTCCTCCGAGTGACTGCCTGTGCCTCCGTATAAAAGTGGCTTTACATCCACTTCGGGGTGAATATATAATGCCCCTGTACCAGTTGGCCCAAGTAATCCTTTATGTCCAGGAAATGCAAGCATATCAATTCCCATAGCCTGAACATCGATGGGTACAACACCTGCAGACTGAGCTGCATCGACTAGAAATAGCAGCCCGTGATGCTTAGCAAGTAGCCCTAATTCTTTCACCGGCAATATCGTTCCGAGCAGATTGGAACTATGATTGCAAATAAGCAGTTTTGTTTTGTTGTTGATTGCAGCCTCAACCTGCTTAACGTCCAAATTACCATGGACATCTGTATCTATATAGGTAACCGAAATGCCTAGTTCCTTCTTTAACCATCCCAATGGCCTTCGTACTGAGTTATGTTCCAATGAAGTAGCAATGACATGATCGCCAGCATTTAACACACCCATAATCGCCATATTTAATGCCATTGTCGTATTTAATGTAAAAGCAATATCAAGTGGGTTTTGGATATGGAACAGTTCGGCAATCGCCATACGAGCTCGCATTAATCGCTTACCAGCTTGCACTGCCATCACATGTCCACCACGTCCTGGATTGGCTCCTTCTTCCTCCATTGCTTTCCACATAGCTTCCTGCACACATTTAGGCTTGGGCCAAGAAGTAGCCGCATGATCAAGATATACGATACTGTTCTGTGGTGACATCAATAAGTCTCCCCTCTACAGCTCACTAGAATGGTTATATCTACTGTTACCCCTTTAACATGCTCTCTTACTTTATTACAGGTTTGAATCAATTGGATGACAGGCTCTTAACTTTTTTCAATTTTATTTGGCAAAAAAAGATAGCATCCTTAGATGCTGCTAGCTTAACGCAACAACTAAAGGTGCTATCCGCTTATGTTACTCATGTATCATCGTTGTCACTACATACGCCTCTTCAGCTCTAGTAGCTATAACGCATTTAACATCTCTAACAAGCGCTCTAGATCCTGTTGATTGTAATATGAAATCTCGATTCTGCCCTTACTTTTGCTTGCTTTGATTTTTACTGTAGTACGGAAGCGCTCACGAAGTGTCTCTTCCAGTTCATCCAAATACGGATCTTTTGCTGACATTTTTTTCTTATCTTGTGTTTTTCCCTTGCGGTTCATCATTTGAATCGCTTCTTCAAGCTGACGTACACTCCACTCATTGCTAATAGCAGATTTCGTCAGTTGAATCGTTTTGACTGGATCCTTAATACCCGCCAATGCACGGGCATGTCCCATCGTTAATGTTCCACGTGAAACATGTTCTTTTACTTCATCTGGTAATTGAAGGAGTCGTAAAAAGTTAGCAATATGAGAACGTGACTTACCCACCTTAACAGAAAGCTCTTCTTGTGTTAAAGATAGCTGTTCCATTAAGTTATGGTACGCTTGTGCTAATTCCAGCGCATTTAAATTTTCACGTTGCAAGTTCTCGATAAGCGCTATTTCCATCGTCTGCTCATCCGAAAATGTACGGACAACAGCTGGAACCTTTTCTAGACCAAGCAGTTGTGAAGCACGATAACGTCTCTCACCTGCAATAATTTCATATCCTTTTAGTACACTACGTACAATAATAGGTTGAATAACACCATGCTGACGAATAGACTCTGCCAGCTCTTGAATAGCTTGATCATCAAAGTGCTTACGAGGCTGATAGGGATTCGGTCTGAGCTGCTGAAGTGCTATCTCGATTACTCGATCATCTTCCTGCACCGCCAACGATGGAATGAGCGCATCCAGCCCTCGTCCTAAACGTTTACTCATACGTTATCACTTCCTTCGCCAGTTCCAAATATACTTCTGCACCTTTTGATCTTGAATCGTAGGTCATAATCGATTGACCATGCGATGGCGCCTCGCTTAAGCGTACGTTACGCGGGATAATAGTTTGATACACTTTTGCCTGGAAGTATTTTTTCACTTCCTCGATGACTTGAAGGCCGAGATTGGTGCGGGCATCCAGCATCGTTAGCAAAACGCCTTCAATTTGAAGAGCCGTGTTTAAATGCTTCTGTACGAGACGAACCGTATTGAGAAGCTGGCTCAACCCTTCAAGCGCATAATACTCACACTGAATCGGAATGATAACCGATTGAGCTGCTGTAAGAGAATTAATCGTTAAAATACCTAAGGAAGGAGGACAATCAATCAAGATATAGTCGTACTGATGAGACACCAACTGAAGTGATTTTTTTAATCGAACTTCCCTTGATATCGTTGGCACAAGTTCTATCTCAGCTCCAGCTAGTTGGATCGTCGCCGGTAGTATATCCATACCTTCAACATTGGTTTTTAGAACGGCTTCATGTGGATGAATATCATTGATAATGACATCATAAATACAATTTGCTACATCCGCTTTGTTTACACCTACGCCGCTTGTCGTGTTACCTTGTGGATCAATATCAACGAGCAGCACTCTTTTGCCTAATATCGCTAGCCCTGCACCCAAGTTGACGGTGGTAGTTGTTTTCCCTACTCCGCCTTTTTGGTTGGTAATGGCAATGATTTTAGCCGCCATTCCTCTCACCCCAATGCCCTTTCTTGTCGTACCATCTAGCTGCTAAACAGAACTATTTGTTCATGAAGATTCTGTATTGTCCTTTGTCCTGGTAGACTAATTCCATGAGTTAATTGTACATGTAATTAACGATCAACCTTGCTTATATAACATACTCTGTTCATAACTAAATAAATGAGCATATCTAATTATGATGTTATACAGCGGTACTATTGTGGAATAGCCCTATATAACGTATACACTACTCTAGTGGAGCTTATCACATATTCCATTACAATCTGCTGCACGTACCCTTAACGAGCTTGCTATATTCACTACAGCATCCCGTTAAATAAAAAAAGCGGCATGTGCCGCTTGCTCCATACGTTCATGATGAATGGCGGGCTATCCAATCCAATCGTAAGTTAAATTATCGCTTCGGTATGCGAATAACGATTTCATAGTGATCATCATGATCACGTTCATCTGTCTTTATAGCCATACCAGAACCAGAAATCATATCTACCGATTGGCGAATTGTATTAAGTGCTAACCGCACGTCCTTCGTGTAGGAAACACGCTTTGATTTCTTCGGTGTATGAATTTGCTTATAAAATGCAACTCTAGCTTCTGTCTGCTTTACATTCAGCTCTTTTGAAACGATTTCTTCCAATAGTTTAAGCTGAATATCTTCAGATTCAAGACCGAGTAAAGCTCTAGCATGACGCTCAGACACTTTACGCTCCATCAATGCTTGCTTTACTCCTTCTGGTAACTGAAGCAGACGTATTTTATTGGCTATCGTCGACTGACTCTTGCCTAGCCGTTGAGCTAGACTCTCCTGCGTCAAATCATGCAGATCAATCAGTTTTTGATAGGCGACAGCTTCCTCGATCGAAGTTAATCCCTCCCGCTGCAAGTTCTCGATTAAAGCAATCGAAGCAGCCTGAGAATCATTAAATTCACGAATAATAGCAGGAATCGTTGCGTGACCAAGCTTTGTTACAGCACGATAGCGGCGCTCACCTGCAATAATTTCATATTTACCGTTGCGAGGACGAACGACGATTGGCTGAATAACACCATGTGTTTTAATCGTTTGTGCCAATTCATCAATACGATCGTCATCAAACACCGTTCGCGGTTGGTATGGGCTCATTGCGATGTCTCCTACAGGAAGCATCTTTACCTCATCTTGAGCCTGACGATCCGCAAACCCCAGTAACCGAGAAAGTTGTTCTTTCATCTGTATGTTCTACCACCTAACTTCATAGTAATGCCAGACAAACGCCAAGCTCTCACTAGCATCAATGCAACGACGATAGAGCTATAGCTATCCTATCTCCCAACAAACGTTGGAGATTTATATATTTCCTACTAAGACTAGTAAATCCAACATGTTCAACCATTGTCCTACATCACAGTACAGCTTATTTTCATACATCACTGCACTATTCTTTATTGCCTTTGTTACCTATTCTACTTACTTGAATTATATTCCTGCTTATTCCTATCAACTACTTAAGTTCCAAGTAATTGGAGACACTACCAAGCGCTTAATGTTTCACGTGAAACATTACCGCCTCATTACCAAATTCCTATATCTGTATCGTATCATATTTTCAAGCAAAATAGATAGAATAAATGCAACTCTACGTGAAGTTTCCCTATCAATTTTAGAACTTAAATAATCGATCAGTTATTTCAGCATATAGAACGATATAAAACCAATTATTTTCCATTTTTATTATGGCACATTATTAAAATTCTTCAGTGTACACCTCCATTCAGTAGGCATAGCCTTGGATTATAAAAACACGAAACAGTTAAGGAACTTCTTCTAAATGATGAGTAACCTTAATCAGGAAACAAAAAAAGCTATCTTTCCTAACTAGAAAGATAGCCTCCTATTGTGTGCATGTAACGATACATCATTTACTCATGCATATCCAATAAATAATGCTGCATAGCTTACATTTTTTCTATTTCCAATCTAAACAAGTGGTTCTTTCATTGGCGTACCCGGCTTACGCGGATAAGCCTTAGGTGTTTTACCCGTCTTTTCCACAAGGACAATATGACGTTCGGATTGCTCCAATGGAAGCAGAAGCTTATGATCAGCTGTACGCTTCGCCAGAAGCAACTGGAGGCTGCGTGAAGCCTCTGCAATCTCTTCTGCTGGATTATTACCTTTCATGGCGGCAAACGTTCCACCTGGGCGCACAAATGGCAAACAGAACTCATTTAATACGTTCATACGCGCAACTGCACGAGCTGTAGCAAGATCATATTGATCACGGTGCTCAGGTTTACGTGCTGCCTCTTCTGCACGAGCATGTACACAGTTAACATCTTCAAGCCCTAACTCTGCAGCAAGGTGCTTCAAGAAGCCGATACGTTTATTCAGAGAATCGATTATCGTGAGCTTCAAATGAGGAAATAAAATTTTCAGTGGAATACCTGGGAATCCCGCTCCAGAGCCTACGTCAATCATCGTATTGATCTTGTTCATCGGTACATAGAACGCCAACGTTAATGAGTCATAAAAATGCTTCTCATATACGGCCGCACGCTCCGTAATTCCCGTCAAGTTCATCCGTTCATTCCAATCAGCCAATATTTCCACGTACTGATCAAGTTGTTCAAATTGACGCTCTGTAACAGATATCCCGTGTGGAGCAAGCCAATCTAGTAACTGTTGTTGAATTTGATCCATAGTTCCGTTCTCCCTCGTCAAGACTGCATAACGGCTCAACGAACACGTAACGTGAACATTGAGCCGTCATCATCATTTATCCAGCATCCGTTTCCGCATGCTTTTTCGCCGTTACACGGTTATAATGCTCCAAATAAACAAGCAAGATCGAAATATCAGCAGGTGTTACCCCAGCAATACGCGATGCTTGACCGATAGATAGCGGACGAATACGATCCAGCTTTTGCTTCGCTTCCATCGCAAGTCCATGTATAAGGCTGTAATCGATATCTTCCGGAATACGCTTCTTCTCCATCTTCTGAAGGCGTTCTACTTGAATGAGCTGCTTATCAATATAGCCCGCATACTTCACTTGGATCTCAACCTGTTCCTTCATGTCCTCATCCAATGGCAATGGAGATGGATATAGACTCTCGATATGAGCGTAAGAAAGCTCAGGACGACGAAGCAATGTCAATGCATCAATACCATTCACCAATGGCGCAGAATTAGCTTCCTGCAGCATAGCTTGAACCGTCTCATCCGGACGAACACGCGTCTCCTTCAAACGAGCTGTTTCTTGCTCGATTAGTGAGACTTTCTCTTCAAATGTAGCAAAGCGCTCATCTGTAATCAATCCAATCTCACGACCCGTTGGTGTTAGGCGGAGATCCGCATTGTCATGACGAAGCAACAAACGATATTCCGCACGAGAAGTAAGCAAGCGATAAGGTTCATTCGTGCCCTTTGTTACGAGATCATCGATAAGAACCCCAATATAACCTTGAGAACGGGTCAAAATAACTGGCTCTTTGCCCTGCACTTTACGAGCTGCATTGATACCAGCCATAAGACCTTGTCCGGCTGCTTCCTCATAGCCAGAAGTACCGTTAATTTGTCCCGCTGTAAATAGGCTATCTACCTTCTTCGTTTCAAGAGATGGCCACAACTGTGTCGGCACAACAGCATCATATTCAATCGCATAGCCTGTACGCATCATTTCTACGTTTTCTAGACCAGGGATGGAACGAAGAATACGAAGCTGTACATCTTCCGGCATACTCGTGGAAAGACCTTGTACGTAATACTCACGCGTATTTTTTCCTTCTGGCTCTAAGAAAATTTGATGCTTTGGCTTATCAGCAAAACGAACGATTTTGTCTTCAATCGACGGACAATAACGTGGACCTGTACCTTCAATAACCCCAGAGAACATAGGAGCACGATCCAAGTTACTGTTAATAATCTCATGTGTGTCTGCTGAAGTGTATGTTAACCAACATGGAAGCTGTTCATTATCTGCATGTTTCGTTTCATAGGAGAAGAATTTTGGCTTATCATCACCAGGTTGAATCTCAGTCTTACTAAAATCAATCGTATCTCCATGAACACGTGGTGGTGTTCCTGTCTTGAATCGTACAAGTTCAAGTCCAAGGTTTTTCAGACTTTCAGACAGCTTCAAAGAAGGCTGCTGGTTGTTCGGGCCGCTCTCATAAATAAGTTCGCCGACAATAACTTTACCGCGCAAATACGTACCTGTCGTAACAACGACTGCCTTCGCAAAGTATTGTGCCCCACCTTTTGCTTCAACCCCAACACAACGGCCATCTTCAACGATTAACTCCTCGACCATACCTTGACGAAGCGTCAAGTTGGGCGTGTTCTCAATCGTTTCTTTCATTTGATGCTGATAAAGGAATTTATCAGCTTGTGCACGCAAAGCGTGAACAGCAGGTCCTTTACCCGTATTCAACATACGCATTTGAATGTATGTTTTATCAATATTACGGCCCATTTCTCCGCCAAGTGCATCAATTTCACGCACGACATGACCTTTAGCAGGTCCGCCAATTGATGGATTACACGGCATAAATGCGACCATATCCAAGTTAATCGTCAAGAGAAGCGTGTTACATCCCATACGAGCGGAAGCCAATGCAGCTTCACAACCTGCATGCCCTGCTCCTACTACGATAACATCGTACTCACCTGCAACGAATGGCATCTAATGTCCCTCCTTCATCGCTCTAAGCTCATGAACTAACGGTCTCAATGGGAAGCTGAACACTTCACCTTTATCCACAACTAGTTCCCTTAAAGCAATTTTACTAAAATAAACTTCTTCCTATACACAGCGGCTTTATCCGCTTAACAAAACGACCTAACCAACTTACCTTATTTGCCTAAACAGAATTGTGAGAAGATTTGATCAATTAAGGACTCGCCTACCGAATCACCAACAATCTCACCTAACAGCTCCCAACCTGTACGGACATCAATTTGCATAATATCGATCGGAATGCCTGCTTGAGATGCTTCAACCGCATCTTGCAAGGAACGACGCGCCTTATGAAGCAACCCAATATGACGCACATTACTCACATAGGTTGCATCATTGGATTCCACTTTTCCACTGAAAAATAGCTCAGAAATAGCGGATTCTAACGCATCAATACCATCTTGCAGCATAGCAGACATTTTTACGATTGGGAATCTTCCTGCTAAGGTAGCTAGTTCCTGTTCATCTAATTCATTAGGCAAGTCCATTTTATTCACAATGATGATAACTTGTCTACCTTCAATTTGCTGCAGCCATTCACGTTCATCGGCTTGCAAAGGTTCATTATAATTCACAACAAACAAGACTAGGTCTGCATCCTGTAGCGCTGTACGGGAACGCTCTACCCCGATACGCTCTACAACATCATTGGTTTCACGTATGCCGGCAGTATCTAACAAGCGCAATGGAATCCCATTAATCGTAATCATTTCCTCAATAACATCGCGCGTCGTACCTGGAATATCTGTAACAATCGCCTTATTATCTTGAGCAAGCGCATTAAGTAACGAGGACTTACCTACGTTAGGACGACCTACGATTGCAGTCATAATGCCTTCTCTTAATATTTTACCCTCAGATGCAGTCTTAAGCAGCTTATCGATTTCAGCCATAACCTGGCCGCATTTATCTTGAATAAAATTGCCTGTAAGCTCATCTACATCATGCTCTGGGTAATCAATATTCACTTCAATATGGGCAAGCGTCTCCACTAACGTATAACGCAAATCTTTGATTCGCTTCGACAGCTGGCCTTGAGCCTGCTTCATCGCAACATCAAAGGCACGGTCTGATTTAGAGCGGATTAAGTCCATAACTGCCTCGGCTTGAGATAAATCGATACGTCCATTTAAAAAGGCACGCTTCGTAAATTCACCTGGCTCGGCTACACGAATATCTAGCTTCAGCAGCAGCTCCATGACGCGACGCATGGACACAACTCCACCATGGACGTTAATCTCAACTACATTCTCCATCGTATAAGAACGCGGTGCGAGCATAACGGTAACTAATACTTCTTCAATTTGCTCATTTGTATCCGGATCAACAATATATCCATAGTTAACTGTATGGCTCGCTGCCTCAGTCAACTTCGTCTTTGATTGGAAGATGCGTTCCACTTCCTGCACAGCCGTCTCTCCGCTTACACGGATGACCGCAATACCGCCCTCACCAAGCGGCGTAGAAATAGCAGCAATTGTTTCCGTCATCATATATCTTTACCTCCACCTCTAGAAAAAAAGCAATGACTGTCCCTTACCTGCCTACTTAGGGGCAGAGGGACAATCATTGCGCACATTCGTTCCTCATCCTGCAACGATAACATCTATAAGAGCTTGTTCCAAACGTTTTCTCATCATGAGAAGCTTGTTATAAACAATCACTATACGTTCATTCTTATAAGGTTATTGTGATTTCAAAGCAATAACGATACGGCGATTAGGCTCTTCACCCTTGCTGTACGTCTTTACCTTCGGATGATCCTGGAGCTTAGCATGTATAATCTTGCGTTCCTGCGGCGTCATCGGCTCAAGTATCATTTCCTTGTGCGTACGAACCGTTTTGGTCGCAAGCCTTTCAGCCAACGATTCCAAGGTTTGTTTCCGGCGATCACGGAATTGTTCTGCATCAAGGACAAGACGCACATGCTGCTCAGAATAGCGGTTGGCCACCAAATTCGCCAAATATTGAAGGGAATCTAATGTCTGGCCGCGACGACCAATAATTAGGCCAAGGTCGGAACCGGAAATATCGAATACAACCGTGTCTTTACGCTTCACTATCGCAATCTCTACTTCGAGCCCCATCGATTGAGTAACGTCCAAAATGAACTGTTTTGCCTCTTCGACACCTGCTGTTTGATCTTGCACGCTAGCACGAACTGTTTTCTCTTCTGACTGTGCGGAATCTGATAACGCTTTTTCTTCCGGTACTGCTTGTACAGCTGATGAGGTAGAAGCTTTACCCTCTTCTGATTGACTCTTCGCTGCCAATGGCTTGTCTTCTGTTTGAGCAGCTTCCTCGACAGTAAGTTCTACCTTAGCTGGTTTTGTACCAATAAGGCCAAAGAACCCCTTTGAAGGCTGTTCCAAAATACGAACCTGTACACGGTCCTGCGTCACGCCAAGTTCCGCCAAACCTTTCTGAATTGCATGTTCGATTGTCTTTCCTGATACAATTAACGTTTTCATTTCGCCGGTTGAACCTCCTTATCATTGTTCCGATAAAGGAAAAAGTTCTGAACAATCGTGTAAATATTACTGAACACCCAGTAAAGTGGCAATGCTGCCGGGAACTGCATCGACATGATGAAGATCAATACTGGGAATACTAACGTCATAAATTGCATAGCTGGCTGAGCCGGCTGTTGTGACATCATCATTTTGGATTGAATGAATGTTGTCAAGGCTGCCAGAATTGGCAATACCCATTTATCTGGCTCACCAAGCTGGAGCCACAAGAACGTATGATGTCGAATATCTTCGTTCAAGTAAATTGCGTTGTATAACGCAATGAACACCGGCATCTGAATCAATATCGGTAAGCAACCCGCCATCGGATTAACGTTATGCTGTTGGAACAGCTTTACCGTCTCTTCCTGTTGTTTCTGCGGATTGTCTTTGTATTTCTTCTTCAATTCTAGTAGCTTCGGTTGAAGCTTTTGCATTTCTTTAGAGCTACGCATCTGTTTGATCGTCAGCGGCAAAATAGCTGTTCGAACGATAATCGTCAATAGCAATATAGCTAATACGTACTCGCCATTGAACCAGTCTGCAAACGTGTTGAGTGCCAATGTAAAGTACAAGACTACATTACGCTCCCAGAAGTTCCCGCTGCGAAGTTGGTCTTCTGTCATTGTTTCCATGGACGTACATCCTGTCAATACTGCAAGCAGCATGATAGAACCCGCCACCAGAAGCCATTTGCGATTGTTAAGCAACTTCTTAAGTGACAATAGCATTAACTCCTCTCTAAACCATCCGATTCCAACTGTAAATATATCATATTTTACGAGTCAATGGAAACGCTTGATCATCTGATTGTACTGCAATTTATCTATATACAGAAGCACGTTTGCACACATGGTGGACGCTCTTCCGCAATTGCTCGTAATCCATCTCAGTCGCACCATTGCGAACGATAAATACGAGATCGACATGATCGATAATTTTGCCTGCTTGTAGACGCATAATTTCCTTAATTAAACGTCTCATTCGATTGCGGACAACTGCATTTCCTATTTTTTTGCTTGCAGATATCCCGACGCGGAACCGCTCCACCTCAGGACGATGAAAGACATATAGAACTAGCTGGCGATTCGCTGCTGATCGGCCATGGCGATATACACGAGCAAAGTCTCTGCGGTCTTTCAAACGATATTGTTTTTGCACGTTCGCATTCCTCTCGCTCATCGAATTCAGGTTCATGATATCGTACGGAAACAGCATCCATCCGGAAACTATCTTGCTCCAAGTATGTACCTGAGCCCCGCAGAATAAACCCTATATAAAAGAAGTTATTCAAAAGTAGCCTTCTGAACATATGCCAATTGTTCGTGAATTTAGGTAGAAAAAAAGACCACTACCAGTGGTCTTGCATAAACAGCTATTATGCGCTCAACTTAGCTCTGCCTTTTTGACGACGAGCAGCTAGAACCTTACGGCCGTTTTTCGTGCTCATGCGTGCACGGAAACCGTGATTCTTTTTGCGTTTGCTTACGTTTGGTTTGAAAGTAGGTCTCATTTCTGCTTGCACCTCCTCTTGAGAGTCAATCTATTCATTACGAATGTTGTTGTTTGTCTCACGAAAATACCTTTATATATTTAATCAGAATTAAGTCTAAAAGTCAATCCATCCACCTTACAACGGTACACTTTGGCCAAAATGACGATCTTTTCTTTACTTTAAATGAGGTTTTAGTATTTCATCTCCTCCTTACATCACGAGGTACCACTGCATCTTTTCCTTCCTCATTTCATTCCTTAATAAATATATATTCTCTGCGATCTACATAAACTATCCACAGCTCAACATTGTCTAATGTACAAATTAGATCTCCGATATAGGTTCTATATAGTTATTCACATGTGCAAAACCTTTTCGTTTAAATCAATTTCTCCACGATAACCTGTGTATAAATTTCGACGGCAATCGTAAGGATTATGTCGAAAAATCACAGGTTGTAAACAATATCTTGTGGTGTACATAATTTTTATACACAAGTTATTGAATTTGTGGATAAAAAACGCCCTATCGTTGAAAAATAAGGGCTCATCTGCTATGATTATATTGCTTTTCTGATGTGAATAATTTCGTTTGGTACAGACTTATTCACAATCTGTGGATAATGTTGTGAACAAGTTATCCTCAGCCTTACTTTATTATTATTTTATCTGTTTATATTGTGGATAAATGATACAACTCAATTTCATCAATTTCGACATGCTCGATGTATGTCGTATCAGCATAGACCCCGACAATGCGCTTGATATCCGATAGAGGGCTTTTCATGTTTTAACCTTCCCTCTGTCTGCGCCAATTGTCGGGGAACTTGTCCTTATGGCTTCGTAGCCGGCACAAGCGTCCCTGACGACGTAACAGGTTTGAAGGAGTGAAACCATCTGTGGATCGCCAAGTAAATGAGCATTGGCAGGAAGTACTAGCCGTTATTCAATCCAAATTAAGCAAGCCGAGCTTTGACACTTGGTTCAAAGCTACGAATGCGGTAAAGTACACCGACAAAATTATCATTATAACGGCACCGAATACATTTGCTGTCGAGTGGCTGGAAAGTCGCTATACGAATCTTGTTAGCTCAACCATTTATGAGATGAACGGCAAGCAAGTAGACGTGAAGTTTATTATTGAAGAGGCAGCCGAACCGGAACCGGAGATTGTTCCTCTACCAGCTCCAGTCGTTCGTTCATCAAATGAAGAGCCGGTTGCCAGTCAATTGAACCCAAAATATACGTTCGATACGTTCGTTATCGGTTCAAACAACCGCTTTGCTCATGCAGCTTCGCTCGCGGTAGCAGAAGCACCTGCTAAAGCTTACAATCCCCTCTTTTTATATGGAGGAGTAGGACTTGGCAAGACGCACTTGATGCATGCCATTGGTCATTACATTATGGAACATAATGCGAATGCCAAAGTTGTCTATACGACGTCGGAAAAGTTTATGAATGAATTCATTAATGCGATCCGTGATAACCGCGGGGAAAGTTTCCGTAATAAATATCGCAACATCGATATTTTGCTCATTGATGACATTCAATTTTTGGCGGGTAAAGAATCAACGCAGGAAGAGTTCTTCCATACTTTCAATGCGCTGCATACGGAAAATAAGCAGATTATTATCTCTAGTGACCGTCCGCCAAAAGAGATCGAAACTTTAGAAGAACGTTTGCGTTCTCGTTTTGAATGGGGCTTGATAACGGATATTCAACCACCTGATCTCGAAACACGTATCGCCATTCTTCGGAAGAAAGCCAAAGCAGAGAACCTTGATATTCCGAACGAAGCAATGGTTTATATCGCGAATCAGATTAATACGAACATCCGTGAGCTAGAAGGGGCTTTAACTCGCGTTGTAGCTTACTCTACGATGATGAATCAAGATATTACGACGCATCTAACGGCAGAAGCACTCAAGGACATTATTCCTTCGAGCCGCCCGAAGATGATTACGATTCAAGACATTCAGCAACGAGTTGGAGAATACTATGGCCTACGTCTGGAAGACTTCAAAGCTCGTAAACGGACAAAAGCTGTCGCTTTTCCAAGGCAAATTGCAATGTATTTATCACGTGAATTGACGGACTATTCTTTGCCCAAGATTGGTGAGGCATTCGGTGGACGTGATCATACGACGGTTATCCATGCCCATGAAAAAATTTCACAAGCAATAGACAGTGATCAGGAGTTATATAAGGTCATTCAGAACTTGATGGATAAAATTAAAAACCCTACATTATGAACAAAATACAAAGAGCCTATGCACAATCTATACACATGTGGATAGGCTTTACTTTATGCGGTTTTTGAGACTTATCCACATATTCACTGCCCCTACTATTACTACTATCTTTTTAAATATAAGATCATCTTATAAATAAACAATAACAACTAAGACATAAACATCCGTTTAAGGAGTGAAATGATGAAGCTATCTATTTTGAAACAACAACTCAATGAAGCGATACAAAACGTTTCGAAAGCTATTTCAAGTCGGACAACGATTCCTATTTTGAGTGGTATTAAAGTTGACGTTACGATGGAAGGAGTAACCTTAACTGCAAGTGACACTGATATTTCCATTCAAAGCTTTATTCCAGTAGAAGATGATCGACAAACGATTGTTCAAGTCGAACGTCCAGGCAGTGTCGTTTTACCAGCTAAGTTTTTCGTTGAAATTATTAAAAAGCTTCCATCAGCTAATATCGAAATCGAAGTAAGAGATCAATTCCAAACATTCCTTCGTGCAGGATCTACTGATATTCAAATGGTCGGTCTCGACCCGGAAGAATACCCAATCTTGCCTAGCATCGAAGAGAATCAAGTCCTTACGGTTAATGGTGATCTCCTTAAGACGATGATTAAGCAAACTGTGTTCTCTATTTCCTCAAACGAAACGACGCCTATTTTGACAGGTGTACTTTGGCAGTTACATCATGGGGAAATGAAGTTCGTTGCTACGGATCGTCATCGTCTAGCAAGCCGTTCTGCGACTATTGAGGTTGATTCCGACATTCATTTCCACAACATTGTTATTGCCGGTAAAACGCTAAATGAGTTGAGCAAAATTATTCCGGAGCAAACAAAGGTTGATATTGTCGTTGCAGATAATCAAGTGTTATTCAAAGTAGGCAATGTGTTGTTCTTTACGAGAATTTTGGATGGGACATACCCTGACACTTCTAAGATTATTCCGAACCAATACAAAACAGAACTTGTTTTGTATACAAAAAATTTGACGGAAGCTATCGACCGTGCGTATTTGCTGTCTCGTGAAGAGAAAACAAATATCGTACGTTTGCAAACGAAAGAGGATGGAACGATCGAGGTTTCTTCCAGCTCTAGCGAACTAGGACGAGTTACGGAGCAGCTTGAAGTGAAGCGATTTGATGGTGAACCTTTACGTATTGCTTTTAACTCCAAATATATGCTTGATATATTGAAAGTTGTAGAATGCGAACAAATATTCATCGGCTTCACTGGCGCAATGAGCCCAATTATTATTACGCCGACGGAGCATGTGAACAGTTTGCATCTCATTTTGCCTTACCGCACGACGAATTAGTTAAAGGCAGCTATGCCAGGAGGAATACAAATGAAATCGATTCATATACAGACGGACTACATTACGCTCGGACAGTTTTTAAAGCTGGCTGACTGCGTTTCTACAGGTGGGCATGTCAAAGTAATGCTCGCAGAGCAGGCGGTTCGAGTGAATGCAGAACCAGAAGACCGCCGTGGGCGTAAATTGCGCGACGGGGACACAGTGGAAGTAAAGGACTGCGGCACATTCCGTGTTGTGCAGACAACAGAGGCTTAATCGGTGTTCGTAAAGTCAGTATCTCTTCAACATTATCGCAATTATGAGACGATGGAGCTTGATACGAACAACAACGTGAATATCTTCGTCGGCCGCAACGCCCAGGGGAAGACGAACTTGCTCGAATCGATCTTCGTACTTGCACTGACGAAGTCACATCGAACAGCTAAGGATCGGGAACTAATTGCTTGGGATAAAGATCATACGCTGTTACAAGCTGCCGTTGAACGCAAGTACGGCACCTATAATCTAGAATTGAACATTTCCAAGCAAGGTAAGAAGGCTAAGCTGAATGGATTGGAACAGAAGAAACTGAGTAATTTTATCGGTTCGCTTAACGTAGTTATGTTCGCACCAGAGGATTTGGAAATTGTAAAAGGTGGACCTAGTGTGCGCCGACGCTTTCTAGACATGGAAATTGGACAAGTACATCCTGGATATTTATATCATTTGCAGCAATATCAAAAGGTGCTTGTCCAGCGTAATAACTTACTCAAGCAAATGTGGAATGACCGCAGCAGTGCCCATATGCAGATGCTCGAAGTATGGAATGAACAGTTAGTAGAACATGGTGTTAAAATTGTAAAGAAACGGAAACACTATTTAAAGAAACTCCAAGTATGGGCTGAACGTATCCATGCAGGCATTACAAACGGACAAGAACAACTCGCTATTTCCTATGTTCCTTCCCTTGCGCTGGATGAGGATAACGAAGCTGTTTTATTCGAGCAATTTATGATAAAGTTATCACAAATGAACGATCAGGAAATACGGCGCGGCATAACTCTTGTCGGGCCGCACCGTGATGACCTCGCTTTTTCCATTAACGGCAAAGAAGTTCAAACGTACGGCTCACAAGGTCAACAGCGTACAACCGCATTGTCGCTTAAGCTTGCCGAAATAGAATTCATGCATGAAGAGATTGGCGAATATCCTGTACTATTGCTGGATGACGTACTTTCTGAACTGGATTCTTATCGACAAACACAGCTCATCGAAACTTTCCAAGAGAAAGTACAGACGTTTATTACAACGACAGGTATTGAGAGCATTCATGCGCATCGACTGCAGGATGCTAATGTGTTTCACGTGGAAAATGGGCAAGTCAGACGGTAAGGAGTGGGTTAGTTGTATATTCACTTAGGTGGAGAAAGAGTTATTCGTTCCTCTGAGTTGGTCGCAATATTTGATGTGACGATTGAAAAAGCATCGAAGCTGTCCAAGCAGTTCGCCGCTCATTCTCAAAAGATTAAAAATGTTGAGTGGATCGGTGAGGAAGAGGCTAAATCTATCGTCGTCACAAAGGGAAAAGTATACTATTCTCCAATATCGTCTACGACATTGAAGAAACGCTCTCGCAGCGGGATGCGAGTAGAAGAAGCATAAACGGATTGATTCGGATCTGAATATAGAGAAGTGGGTGAAGGGCATGTCTTTGAATCAGCATACGTATGATGAGAATCAGATACAGGTGTTGGAAGGGCTGGAGGCGGTTCGCAAGCGTCCCGGCATGTACATCGGCTCTACCAGCTCCAAGGGGCTTCATCATCTAGTATGGGAAGTTGTCGACAACAGTATCGACGAAGCATTGGCTGGATACTGTACGCGTATTGACGTTACTGTACATGAAGACAACAGCATATCGGTAGCGGATAATGGACGTGGTATCCCTGTCGGTGAGCATGCGAAGATGAAGCGTCCTGCGGTAGAAGTCGTTATGACCGTTCTTCATGCTGGTGGTAAGTTCGGCGGTGAAGGATATAAAGTATCCGGCGGTTTGCATGGTGTCGGTGTCTCGGTCGTAAATGCCTTGTCTGAGCAGCTTATCGTGACCGTGAGACGGGACGGCCAAGTTCACCAGCAAGAATATCGCCGTGGTGCACCTCAATATGATTTGCAAGTTATTGGAGAGACAGCAGAAACAGGGACGACAGTAAAATTCAAGCCGGATAGCGAGATTTTTACTGAAACGCTCGTCTATGAATATGACATTTTAGCATCTCGTATTCGAGAGTTAGCATTCCTTAACCGTGGTCTCGAAATTGTATTGAAGGATGAGCGTACAGATACATCTAACTCTTTCAAATACGATGGCGGTATCATCGAGTTCGTTGAATACTTGAACCGCAATCGAGAGAGTTTGCATGAACCTCCTATTTTTGTAGAGGGCATGAAAGAGCATATTTCTTGTGAGATCGCCTTGCAATATAATGACAGCTACAGTGAGCATATTTATTCTTTTGCAAATAATATCCACACACATGAGGGTGGAACACATGAGTTCGGCTTCAAGAGTGCATTGACTCGTGTCATTAACGAATACGCTCGTAAAATGAACTTGGTTAAGGACAACGATTCTAACCTAAGTGGTGATGATGTTCGTGAAGGCTTGACGACTATCATTTCGGTGAAAATTCCTGAACCACAGTTCGAAGGTCAGACGAAGACCAAGCTAGGAAACAGTGAAGTTCGTGGTATTATTGAGTCCATGTTTGCTGAGAAGTTCATGGAATTCCTAGAAGAGAATCCAGCTGTATCACGTAAAATTGTTGAAAAAGGTACGCAAGCTGCACGTGCTCGCGAAGCAGCACGTCGCGCTCGTGAACTGACACGCCGTAAGAGTGCGTTAGAAGTTAGCTCTTTGCCTGGTAAGTTAGCAGACTGCTCTTCTAAAGATCCATCCAATTCTGAAATATTTATCGTTGAGGGAGACTCTGCAGGTGGCTCAGCGAAGCAAGGACGTGATCGACATTTCCAAGCGATCTTGCCTTTGAAGGGTAAGATTTTGAACGTTGAGAAATCTCGTTTAGATAAGATCTTGTCCAATGCCGAGATTCGTGCCATTATTACGGCGCTCGGAACAGGTATTGGTGAGGACTTTGATATAGCGAAGGCACGTTATCACAAAATCGTAATTATGACAGATGCCGATGTAGACGGCGCTCATATTCGTACGTTGCTGCTGACGTTCTTCTACCGGTACATGCGTAAGCTAGTTGACTCTGGCTATATTTATATCGCACAGCCACCACTATTCAAGATCGAGCGCAACAAGGTGATTCGCTATGCGGATAGCGAAAAACAGCGTGATGAGATTATGGCAGAGTTCGGTCAAGGTGTGAAGATTAACGTACAGCGTTATAAAGGACTCGGGGAAATGAACGCGACTCAGTTGTGGGAAACGACAATGGACCCAGAGAGCCGTAAAATGCTTCAAGTAACGATTGACGATGCGCGTCAAGCAGATGAAATTTTTAACACGTTGATGGGTGATAACGTTGAACCAAGACGTGATTTCATTCAGCAGCATGCTAAGTTTGTTAAAAATCTAGATATTTAATACACGATTAAGTGCCCCAGCCAGTAATTGGTTGGGGCTTTTATTTATAGGTTTGGTAATAAATTGGCATTAGTCTTTTGAGATTAATAAAGGAATAGGCACAGGGGGAGCAGGACTTAAAGCAGGGCGGACACGAGCCGCTTCCTTAGCAGCAAATGGCTTAGGTTTTGTTTTAGACAGTAGTTGAGGTGCGGGGTTAGCCTGTGTTTTTTTGAGTGTGCGTTTCAAAATTTGATAGCGAACATAGCCCATCATTTTGGAATACAGCTTTTTATTTGTATGAAATCGAAAAATATTTTTATCTGGCTGGGTATTCACTTCTAAAATCCATGGTTTTAGTTGTTTATCAAGTCCAATATCAATGCCAAGCTCGATTAAGGTTGGAAAATGCTTATTAAGGTGTTTGGCTGTTAGCAGTGCAATTTGCTCAAGCTGCTTCTTGAGCTCTTGAAGACGGTTCGAATCAGCGTATTGTCTCAAAACGGAATCTACTTGATGCAGCGTGCCGCCTCGATGGTAGTTGGTAACTACTTTACGCGGGGCTGCAACACGTGCTAGCATACCTGTCATTTCCCAAGCATCACCTTTATTTCGTTGTACCATGATACGAAGATCTAAAGGCCGTTTATTATTTGTAAGTAAATGAATCCCTTGTTGAATTAGGTATTTTTTGCTGCCGATAAAATGTGACAAACGGGCATATAGCTGATCAAATTGATCCCATCTCTCGCTAAACGTATCTTTTTGCAGCAGATAGGATGTGGAGTGATTCGTTAATCCAACACGAATAATGCCGGCACCACCAGTTCCTCCTTCTGGCTTAATGTATAGCATGCTATGCTTGTAGAGCATTTGATATAAATGTTCTGACGAAAAGGATGTAGTTTCTGGTTGAAAGATTTTTAGCCCAGCATGTTTGTCAATCGCTGCTGCTTTTTTAAGTTTGCTGCGAACACGTCTTATGCGCATCGTGTTCATCCTTTCTTGTTGATGGCATCGAAGTGATGATTTTATTCCGTATTTAGGCGGGATTCATGGTATAATAGTGTGTAGTTTAAAAAGACATCCGCTAAGGGCAAGAACAAACACCTAACTCCACTAGATTATTGTTCGGATATAGACGCTGCGGAAGGAAACGTTTAATTGTTTCCCTTTTGTGAAAGTAATATAATACAAGTAGCGATATATTAGGCTTTTTGAATTCATGTCATTGGGAGATGCGGTGCTGCTTCCATTTTGGAACGGCGGCCGTTTTTTTGTGAGTTGTAATAAGACGGAATAGCTCGTTGAAGTTTCATGTGTTCACGGGGATAGATGATAGGTGAACAAGTGTTAGCCCCTAGGAAGCGGACGTTACAGACGATATTGTTAAAGGAGGTCCAGCATGGCGGAAGAACAACAATCGCAAATCAAGGAACGTGATATAGGTACAGAGATGCGCGAATCATTCCTCGATTATGCGATGAGCATCATCGTCAGCCGTGCACTGCCTGATGTGCGTGACGGACTGAAACCGGTACATCGCCGGATTCTGTATGCGATGTCAGAGTTAGGCATGACGCCGGACAAGCCTTATAAGAAGTCGGCGAGAATCGTTGGTGAGGTCATCGGTAAGTACCATCCTCATGGTGATTCAGCTGTATACGAAACGATGGTTCGTATGGCACAGGACTTCTCACTGCGCTATATGCTAGTTGATGGACACGGTAACTTCGGTTCCATCGATGGCGATATGGCTGCAGCGATGCGTTATACGGAGGCGCGTTTATCCAAGATCGCAACAGAATTGCTGCGAGACTTGAATAAAGAAACGGTTGATTTTGCACCGAACTATGACGGCGAAGAGAAAGAACCTGTTGTGCTACCAGCAAGATTCCCGAATCTACTGGTGAATGGATTGTCTGGTATTGCCGTTGGTATGGCAACGAACATTCCACCGCATAACTTAACGGAAGTTATTAACGGGGTTCAAGCATTAATTCATAATCCTGAATTAACACCGCTTGAGCTGATGGATTATATACAAGGTCCTGATTTCCCAACAGCAGGGCTAATACTGGGCAGATCAGGTATACGTCAAGCATATGCTACAGGCCGTGGTTCGGTGACAATGCGTGCGCGTGCAGAGATTGAAGAGAATGGCGGCAAGGCACGTATTATCGTGCATGAGCTTCCTTATCAAGTTATCAAAGCTCGCCTAGTTGAAAAAATTGCAGAGCTTGTTCGTGAGAAGAAGATCGAAGGAATAACAGATTTGCGCGATGAATCTGACCGTAATGGTATGCGCATCGTTATCGAGTTGCGTCGTGATGTCAATCCAAGCGTCGTTTTGAACAACTTGTACAAGCAGACGCCGATGCAATCCAACTTCGGTGTGAATATGATTGCACTGGTTAATAACGAGCCGCGCATTTTGAACTTGCGAGATATGCTGTACTATTATTTGCAGCACCAAGTCGAAGTTATCCGTCGTCGCACGGAATATGACCTTCGCAAAGCAGAAGCTCGTGCTCATATTTTACAGGGTCTAATCATTGCATTGGACCACATCGATGAAGTTATTGCTCTAATCCGTGCTTCTCATTCTGATGAGGTAGCGCGTAATGGATTAATGGAGCGTTTCGAACTGAGCTATGAACAAGCTCAAGCGATTCTCGATATGCGCTTGCGTCGTTTGACTGGTTTGGAGCGAGAGAAGCTCGAAGAAGAGTTTAACGAACTGATGAAGAAGATTGCAGAGTACAAGGAGATTCTAGCGAGTGAACAACTTGTTCTGCAAATTATTCATGAAGAGCTTGAAGAGATTAAGCAGAAGTTCGGTGACGAGCGTCGTACGGAGATTACGATTGGTGAAGACAGCATCTTGGATGAGGACTTGATTCCTCGTGAAGATGTTATCATCACGATTACACATAGTGGCTACATTAAACGTTTGCCTGCTACGACTTATCGTAGTCAGAAGCGGGGCGGGCGCGGTGTAATGGGTATGGATACGAAGGAAGATGACTTTGTTGAACACTTGTTCCTTACGGATTCTCATCATTATTTGATGATATTCACGAACAAAGGAAAAGTGTACCGGATCAAAGCGTATGAAATTCCTGATCTAAGCCGTACTGCGCGTGGAACACCGATTATCAATCTGATCCAGATTGAACAAGGTGAAACGATTAATGCGGTTATCCCAGTCGAATCGTTCGATAGCAATCAGTATCTATTCTTCGCTACTCGTCAGGGTATCGTGAAGAAGACGCCACTTGATGACTATGTAAACATTCGTAAAGGTGGCCTAATTGCGATCAACTTGCGTGAAGACGACGATCTTATCGGTGTACGTCTAACAGACGGTGAGCAAGAGGTCATTATGGGTACTAACACAGGTATGTCGATCCGATTCTCTGAAAAGGATGTTCGTTCGATGGGACGTAGTGCGACTGGTGTTAAGGGGATTACCCTTGATGAAGGCGATTATGTCATCGATATGGATATCGTAGATGAGAATAACGATGTATTAATCGTTACAGCTAAAGGTTACGGCAAACGGACACCGACTACGGAATACCGTTCTCAGTCTCGTGGTGGTAAAGGAATCAAGACGATTAATGTGACAGAGAAAAATGGTGCTGTTGTAGGTTTGAAAATTGTACAAGATGAAGATGATCTCATGGTCATTACCGCTTCTGGTACAATTATTCGAACAAGCATTGCTGGTATTTCGCAAATGGGTCGTTATGCGCAAGGTGTTAAAGTTATTAACATTCGCGATGAGGATTCGGTGTCTACCGTAACACGTTGCAGCAAGAATGAAGAGGAAGCTCTTTCTGAAGATATAGACGGAGAAACATCTGTAGATGGAGCTGCACCAGAAGTAGAAGACGGTAGCACAGAGTAATCTATGCCACAGTTAACAATAAATAGCTCAATCGAAAGATAAGGACACGGTATTAGCTTCGTCCTACGCGTGAAGGCGGCGTACCTGCAAGGTACATCGTCTTCACGTTTTTTATTACCTATACTATACATGCGCAAATAATCAGCACGTACTTCAATTAGATCGTGGGGGTGTGGAAGCTATGTCTATGTTACCAATCGCACAGGTAAAACTGGGGGATTGTTTGAGTAAGGATGTAAGCTCCGAGCTTGGTGGTATCATAATGCCTAAAGGACGTGTATTGACGGAACGTGATATCGAAGTACTGGATGCGTTCATGATCAAGCATGTTCATATTAATTCTAAAAAGAAAATGGAGTCAGCCAAACCAACTCCAGCGAAATCCCCAATTTCGAAAGAACAACAGTCTAAACCAAGAGAACAGTTATCAGAGAGCGATGTTCCAGAATTGGATACGAAAGCTACAAATAGTGATCAACCATTTCACGTAGCATGGGCCGAGTTAGCCAAATTGATGACACAAGTATTAAATATGGCACGGGCTAATCAAGTGCCAACAATGGAAATGCGTAAGCTACTAAGACCGCTAATTGATCAAATAAAAGAATATAAGCCTTTAGCTGTTCAAATGTACATAAGGGAAGTCGATCAAGAACTAGCAACAAACTTTTTAATACATAAATCGATTGCAGTCGCACTTACGACATACTTAATTGGCCATTGGAGTGGCTATTCAGAAAAAGAAGGTATGCAAATTGCCCTCGCAGGTCTACTGCATGATATAGGGAAAGTAAAAGTAGATGAAGATGTTCTTCGCAAAAAAGAGTCCCTTACAGAAGTGGAGCAAACAGAGGTACGTCGTCATACGCTATACGGCTATGAAATTCTTCGTACTGCGAACATGATTACTGAAGGAGTTAAGCTAGCAGCTCTACAGCATCATGAAAGGTTAGATGGGAGTGGATATCCATTGAGGATTTTGAGTGATCAAATTCATCCCTATGCCAAAATGGTAGCTATTGCAGATATGTTCCATGCGATGACGCAAAATCGCAGCTATCGTAAGGCTGCTTCTCCTTATGTCGTATTAGAACAATTACATCGCCAAGCATTCGGTAAGCTTGATCCGCAGATGGTGCAAGTATTTATACAGAAACTTACCCTGCTTACCCAAGGTACCTTTGTAGTATTGAGTGATGGTCGAACTGGTGAAATTGTATTTATAGATAGTATATATCCTACGAGACCCTGGATTTCAGTAGAAGGCACAATTATTCAACTAGCAGAGGAAAGACATTTGCATATTGAAAAGGTAGTGTCCGATTAGATATATCAATTTAACCATGGACTCCTTTTAATACATGAGTAATGTTAACAGGCTAGAAAAGTAGATTTTAAATAAACCGCTATTTGAGTAAATCGTACAAATAGAGCAATCAAGTAGCGGATTTATTAAAAATGCAGATAGTCTAATTTTTTTAAAATAGACTATCCATAATTTGGAGTGATCTATACAGTTGAACTTTGTAGATCAACATGGTATATTATATTTCCGCCACCGAGAGGAGCGGCTGAGATAAGCCAAATAAAACAGCGGTTTGAAAGTCATTTAAAATAAATGCTTCAAATAAAGTTTTTAAAAAAAAGCTTGACTCGAAAGAAACAAAATGATATATTATAAAGGTCGCCACTGAGAAACACGGCGAACGAGAGCGAAAGAAAACGAGTCGATAAGATAAGTGATCTGAGCCGAATTGTTCTTTGAAAACTGAACAACGAGTGAAACGTTTGATATAAGAAATTCAGCAATGAATTTCGTCAGCATTACAAATGAGCAAGTCAAACACTTTTATG
>NZ_JACYTN010000033.1 GCF_014841135.1 Paenibacillus arenosi | reverse complement strand
CATTTCCATCTGCTTGTCAAGTGCTATTTCTCATTTTTGCGCAAAAAAGAGCAGGTTATCTTTTTTCGATAAACCTACTCTTGTTCTTAATTTTTGATCCTGTGCCTTAACTTAATGACATTGCCCCTAGGGGTGTCTTTTTGTGATGGAACTCATGGCAAATGATCACTTTAGGTAGATCGAAGCAGGGGAATGGGGTAAACTATATAGTTAGTGCTTAACGCAACTTACGGAGGATGAGAATGAGAGATATTAGACGAGAAGATATAGAGTTGTTGGCGCCGGCTGGAGATTGGGATTGCATGCGAGCTGCTGTTGCAAACGGAGCAGATGCAATATTTTTTGGTGTAGAGAAGTTCAATGCGCGTGCGCGTGCAAATAACTTCCGCATGGATGATCTACCAGACATTATGGCCTATTTGCATAGCTATGGAGTTAAAGGGTTTTTGACTTTCAATATACTTGTATTTGAAGATGAATTAAAAGACGCGCAAGCGTTAATCGATGCATGTATCGACGCTGGGGTTGACGCGGTTATTGTACAGGACTTGGGTCTTGTAAAAATGATTCGTGAGATGTCGCCAGACTTCCCGATTCACGGTTCGACTCAGATGACGATTACGTCTCCTGAAGCGGTTGAGTTTACGAAACCCTATGATATGGAGCGGGTCGTGCTTGGTCGTGAAAATAACTTGAAGCAGATTAAGAAGATTGCTGATTCGGCTAATGTACCACTTGAAGTATTCGTGCACGGTGCATTGTGCGTGTCCTACTCTGGACAATGTTTGACGTCCGAGATGTGGGGCGGGCGCTCTGCGAACCGCGGTGAATGTGCACAAGCATGCCGCTTGCCATATGACATGATGGTAGACGGTGAGCATCAACCGATGGGTGATATCACGTATTTGTTGTCACCGAAGGACTTGGCGGCGATTGAGCTTGTACCTGATTTGATCGAAGCGGGCGTTGTTTCCTTTAAAATTGAAGGCCGTATGAAACAGCCAGAATATGTTGCTAACGTAGTGAGTAAGTATCGTAAAGCGATCGATGATTACTTCGCTGGTACGTGGACTGGCCCGACGAAGGAAGAGGTACGTGAGCTACAGCAGAGCTTCTCTCGCGGATTTACGCATGGCTTCTTGAGTGGCACGAACAATAAGCAGCTCGTAGACGGTACGTTCCCGAAGAGCCGCGGTGTGTATGTGGGACGCGTTGAACAGGTGCTGCGTGACGGCGTCGTGTGTAAGATCGAAGCGCCATTGAAGCGCGGAGACGGCATTGGCTTTGATGCAGGCGATCCGACGAAGAAGGAAGAAGGCGGCCGCATTTATGATCTTCGCCGCAAGGGCGTTAAGCTCGAAGGCGAAGCGGAAGAAGGCTGGGTCGTGGACATTGTTCCAGGACGCAGCGATGTGGATCTTCGTCGAGTTAAAGTTGGTGATAAGATTTGGAAGACAAGTGACCAGGCGTTGGATAAGCGTATGCGTGCTACGTTTGATACGGAGAAGCCTTATAAGGTGTTTCCGATGCATGTGCGTGTAGAAGGTCGTGTAGGCGAACCAATGCGTACGTGGTGGACAGATGTGCAAAAGGGTACAACGGTTGAGGTAGCTTCCGAGATGGCATTGGAAGCAGCGCAGAAGCGTCCGATGGACAAAGCTTTGTTGGAAGAGCAATTTGGCCGTCTTGGCGGTACGGTGTACCAATTGGAACAGATCGACGTAACGCTGGAAGGTGACGTTATCGTACCAATGCGCGAGTTGAATGCGATTCGCCGTCGTGCTGTGGATCATTTGGCTGGCGAGCGACCAAAGCCTCCTGTCTATGTGAAGCATGACGTGGATGTATTGGCGGATGCGGTAGTTGAGCATACTAGTATCGCTTATGGCGAAGCGCAGCTAACAGCGCTGTGCCGTACGCTGGAGCAGGTACAAACTGCGGTGAAGACGGATGTAGCAATGATTTACGCTGACTTCGAATTTATTAAACAGTTCCCAGCTGCAATCGAAACATGTCGTGCTGCTGGCAAGCCAATTGCGCTTGTAACGCCGCGTATTCATATGCCGAACGAGAACGGATACCATCGCAACATTTTGAAGCTGAAGCCAGATGCAGTATTGGTGCGTAATACAGGAGCATTGTATTTCTATCAGCGAGCGAAAGCGGAGTGGGAGAAACAAATTGCGGAAGGTATTGTGCCTGCTGATGTCCAGCTGGAATACGGTAAGTTCCCGCAAATTATCGGTGACTTCTCTTTGAACGTTGCGAATCATAAAGCGGTTCAATTGTTCATGGAAGAAGGTTTGGACAAAATTACACCTTCGTATGACCTAAATATTCAGCAAATGGTCGATATGTTGGGCCGCTCTGAAACGTCCAAGCTTGAAATCGTTATTCATCAGCATTTGCCGATGTTCCATACAGAGCATTGTACGTACTGTACATTCCTAAGTGAAGGTACAGACTATACGAACTGTGGCCGTCCTTGTGAGGAGCACAACATCTCTTTGCGTGACCGTATCGGAATGTCTCACCCAGTTCGTGTTGATGAAGGCTGCCGTAATACGGTGTACAACGCAATCGAGCAATCGGGTGCAGAATACTTGGCCAACTTTATGGAGTTGGGCGTGCCGTCTTATCGCGTAGAGTTCCTAGAAGAGACACCAGAGCAGGTTTCTGAGGTTATTGACCTTTACCAGCAAGCTTTGCGTGGACAGGTTAGCGGTACGCAAGTATGGCGTAAGTTGAAAGCAACGAACCAGCTTGGTGTTACGCGCGGTCAGTTGGTGAAGTAATAGAGCGTTTCATAAATTACACCTATAATTGACGTGTAGATGTAGATGTAGATGTAGATGTAGATGTAGATGTAGATGTAGATGTAACTTGTGCGTTTGCTAGAGAGCTTATTTGAAAAGTAAATAGATAGTTGCCGTGCAATGAATAAATCCCTCTAAACGTTCCTGCTAAACAGGAGATGTGTAGAGGGATTTTTAATGAAACAAATTGTGCTTGTTAAAGCCTATCTATCATTCACCAGCATAACCTTTCGGATTCGCCTGATGCCATTTCCAAGCAGAAGCAATGATCTGCTGAATATTCGTCCACTGGGGAATCCATTTCAGTTGTTCTCTAGCCTTGGAGGCATCCGCGATGAGGATAGCTGGATCACCCTCACGTCTTGCTTCCATGTGAGCTGGAATGGAGTGGCCGGTTACAACGCGTGCAGCCTCTATAATTTCTAGCACAGTGTATCCATTACCGTTGCCGAGGTTGAATACATTGCTAGCACCACCATCTTGTAGGTGCTGGAGTGCCTTAACATGAGCGTCCGCTAAATCGGATACGTGGATGTAATCGCGAATACAAGTACCGTCCGCAGTATCGTAATCATCGCCGTATACAGAAATATGCTCTCGCTGATTCAAAGCAACCTGCAACACAAGCGGAATAAGATGCGTTTCCGGTGTGTGATCCTCACCAATTGTCCCGTTTTTGCTAGCTCCAGCTGCATTGAAATATCGAAGTGCTACATAGGTCATTCCGTATGCCTGCTCAAACCATCGCATCATACGCTCCATTGTAAGCTTCGTTTCACCATACGTGTTTGTTGGCATGGTTGGATCCGTTTCTAGTATAGGCACATGCGTTGGATTGCCATAAGTAGCAGCAGTCGATGAGAAAACGATATGTTTTACATTTTGGGATGACATTGCTTCCAGCAGGCATTGAGTTCCATACACATTGTTATCATAATATTTAGAAGGCTCCTTCATACTTTCTCCTACTAACGAGCTGGCAGCAAAGTGAATAACGGATTCAATGGAATGTTCGTGCAGAATACGGCTAATTAGTTCTTTGTTTCTAATATCACACTGATAGAACCGAACTTGCCCTCGGTCTTGGTCGATAGATTTAATATGCCCGGTGGTGAGATTATCAATGACAATGACTTTATATCCGCCATCAAGTAAAGCCTGTACGGTATGAGAACCAATATATCCTGCACCGCCTGTCACAAGAATGCTCATGAATTCCCTCCTGTTGATTTTAGTAATAGGTATTAAAGCTTAAATTGTAGTATAATGTTTTGAATTGGTAAAAGGTAGAAATTTTTTTGATGCCTTTTACCTTGATTATAAATCAAAGCTAAGGGGATGACCAAATGAAGATTCGTAAAGCCATCATTCCTGCTGCAGGTCTAGGGACGAGATTCCTGCCTGCTACTAAGGCAATGCCAAAAGAAATGCTTCCTATCGTAGACAAGCCGACCATACAATACATCGTGGAAGAGGCAGTTGCATCAGGAATTGAAGATATTATTATTGTTACGGGTAAAGGAAAACGTGCAATTGAGGATCACTTTGATAATTACTTTGAGCTCGAGCATATGTTGATGGAAAAAGAAAAACTTGCTTTGCTTGAAGAAGTTCGCAAGTCTTCAGATATGGCGAATATTCATTATATTCGTCAAAAGGAGCCGCGTGGATTAGGGCACGCCATTTGGTGCGCTCGTAAATTTATAGGTAATGAACCATTTGCAGTACTACTTGGAGACGATATTGTACAAGCAGAACAGCCTTGTCTAAAACAAATGATTAATGTGTATGAGCAGTATGAATCATCTATAGTGGGGGTTCAACCTGTTCCTTGGGAAGAGGTTTCTAGGTATGGAGTTGTAGCAGGACGTCAAATAACTGAACGTATTATGGCTACCGAGAGACTAGTTGAGAAGCCGCCTGTAGGAACTTCTCCTTCGAACTGGGCGATTATGGGTAGATACATACTTACACCAAGAATATTCGATCTTCTAGAAGCTCAAGAAGTAGGGGTTAATGGAGAAATACAGTTAACGGATGCGATTGCAGCTGTTGGTCAAGAGGAGCAAGTGCTAGCTTATCATTTTGATGGACAACGTCATGATGTTGGCGAGAAGCTCGGCTTTATTGAGACTACGATTCATTTTGCACTTCAACGTCCTGAATTAAGAGATGAGCTTCTAAAATTCATGGAGTTGCAACTAGAGAAAAGTAAATAGAAGAATGGCGTGGGATTAATCCCACGCCATTTTTTATGGTTAATTTAGCTTCAAATTTACTAATGAATCGAGCTGAGCTTGTTCATTAGGATCAGCTGTGAGTAAGCTTGCTAGATTTGCTTCGTCTTTCAATCCGAGCTTTTGTACAGATGCTAGATACCATCTCATTAGCTCGCGATTCGTTTGATCCTTAAGATCAACCTGTAAGTGAGGTTTCATTATATCATGAGCCTCTTGAGTTTGACCTAATAAATAATAAGCTTGACCAGCATACAAGGCTACCTTGTTAGTTATATGGAACGGATCACCCTGTAGCTGCCCTTTAGGCAATGTTTTGAGATGTTCCATACCTTGTTCAATATGTTTAAGTGCTTGTAACGTAGAGCTTAAATATTTCTTCTTTTCCTCTTCATTTTCAAGTGACACATACCCTAAGCGGGAGGAAATCTTCATGTACTCCTCATACCATTCAAGCTGCCAGGCATAGCGCTCTTTGTTTTGATGGAAAATTTCATAAATTTCTTTTTCCATTCCTTTGCTGGCATACACAGATACAAGTTGATTCCATAAGTTCCGATTGGAAGGCTCATGTTCTAGAGTAGATAGCAATAAATCTTTTGCCTCATTGAAATAAGCATCATCTTGGGTTTGTTGATATACCTGAACTAATAGGGATGTCTTAAATCTCACATAGTCAGGGTGAGTAGGACGTATACTTAACGCTTTATCAAGCGGCTCAATGATTTCATTGAAATTATTAGAATTTTGAGCTGTTTCATGAGCTTGAGCATGGCCGTTTGCTGCACTTATAAATACACTTGCAGTAATAAGTAATGTTAGAGACAGTACTCCTATGATGCTACTAAATACGATACGTACCTTTTTCGGTTGCCAAGTGAAGCGTTTCAATGGTTTGTCATCTATGGCGGCAGTCATGGCGCCTAGTGAAATAAATACAAGTACACCTATAAACACGTAGCTCATATTAAAGTCCATTAAACTATGCACAAGAATAGATGTTGCAATAATAAAGTACAAGAAATAATTTTCGCGTTTCTCTTCTGAAGCGCGAATGTAAGAACGAATATATTGTGTGTAAATGTAAATCAAAATGCCCATAAACAATATGAAACCAATCAATCCAACTTCAACTGCATACTGCATAAAGAAGCTGTGAGCTTGACGAGATGTATAAGGGTTATTTTGATATTCCTCATATAACGCTGCCCATGCACCACCACCGGCACCAATGAGTGGGTAGTCAGCTATTACTTTAGCAGAATCTTTATAGAAAGTAATACGTTCAAGAACACTATGCTGCTCAAAGTTAATGTTTTCGAATCGAACTTTGATATTCTCAGGAAGTATATTTTTTGCACTTGTACCTGCAAGGAGTGCAATTACAATTGTCCCTAGTACAACACCGCCTACTGGAATAAAGAAAGATGAAGCTTTACGTGCAGAAAGACGGCTTAGTTTTTGTTCAAGCAAAGGAGTAACCCAACGTTCTACAGCTAGCGTTAATGCTGCTGAGATTAGGGATGCAACTAAGATATACGCCCATCCGCTTAAAGACTGCCCTGTATTGAAAGTCTGCTGTAATTGAAGCCCTAATTCTGTTACAGGATTTAAGATCAGAATAGTTGCTATACCACTTATTAGTAGATGTACAATCCATATAATCTGGCGATGTGGTTTCAAGAATAGCAACAACACTACGAATACTACTGGCAGCAATACAAGTCCACCACGAGACAACGTAAGGAAAATAGATAGAATCATTGGTACAAGCATTAAGCTATGAATGCCTCGGCCCCACCATTTTTTATCTGTTCCTATGAGATAAAGCGCTGCGAACAAGAATGCCATAATGTATGCTGCGTATGTATTCGCATATTGAAAGACGGATGTTAGACGCGCTCCGTTAGAGTCAGACATAACTGCATCATGATACACTTGTCCATCTAGTGACAGTGGTACTCCGAGCCACTTTACTAATGATGTCACACTCGGCCCATTTCCTAGCCAATGAAGCAATCCGAACAGGACAATCATATAAGAAGTAGCAATTAAAGTTATTGATATAATTCGATTTAAGACACCATCTTGCGTTATAATAGACGAGGCGACAAAAAACAGCGCATATAACGTCATAATTAGCAGCATATTAACAGCAAGATAAGAAGAAGCTGCGTTAATTAGCGAAACTCCGTAGCTAATTGGAAGTAAAAATATAAGTAGCATAAGAGTATCGCGCTGGCTAGTCCACTTGAATTGTTTAGCAATTGTGGGTATCATTACAAAGCCTAGTATCGCTGAAAAGAGCACGGCAGCATAGATTGGCTCTTCAAAAGAGCTAATTTGTCCATTGAACAAAGCAGTCCTAAATGGTGACCAAATTAAAAAAAGCACGACGATTCCAACCATAATCCAAGGGCGCGAAATCGAATCTTTACCGCCATTAGAAGATGGATTTACATATCCATATGTCGACAAGTTTTACTCTCCTTTACTGTTAATGTACGTCAATTATTGTAGCACAAACGAGATTACTGTAACAGACAGCCAAGACAGGGTAGTTTAAAAGTTTACAATTATATTTATTATTATGTATAGGAGCACGAATTTAACTATGAAGAATAGAAAATTGTTAAGTATAGGAATCATGTTTTTATTTAGTATATTATTTTTTAATGTTTTACATTTGTATTATAAAGATAATCTTAAAATCGATCTAAGATTTGAAGTGAAATCCAATTCCCAAGACGATTACCAATTGTTTTATCGTTCAAATTCTAACCAACAATGGACTGAAGAACATTCAATTATTGAAGCATATGAGCATCCTACTAAATGGAACTCTATGAAATATACTCTTCCGCTGGATAGCTACGAAGTACGAATTGACTTAGGTAAGAAGTCGGGACAAAAAATAGAAATTAAAGATTTATCGTTAAACGGAGCAAAAAACGTAAAGGTAAATCTAGAAGAAATCGTGCAACAAACGAACCAAGTTCAAATGAATATTAAGCATATGGAATTTAAAACTAAAGGCGATGATCCCTATGTGACTTTAAAGTTAGGTAGCTATTTTGATTTGGCGAAAAACGGAATTAATTATACTAAAATGGCAATGATCGCGTTATTAAGTATAATAGCAGCTGCTTTATTTACATTTTCTTTATTTAATTTAAGACAAGTGAAGTCACTTTTTATAGAAATGTACGGAAGGAAAAACCTTGTATTTAGTTTAGCAAAAAATGATTTTAAAACTAAATACTCATCTTCTTATTTAGGGATTACATGGGGGTTTATTCAGCCCTTACTTATTATTTTAACATATTGGTTTGTATTTCAAGTAGGTTTGAAAAGCGCATCAGTAATGGATGTACCTTTTATTTTGTGGTTCATGGTAGGTATAGTTCCGTGGTTCTATTTTTCTGAAGCTTGGTCTAATGCTACGAATGTATTTGTTGAATATAGTTACTTAGTGAAAAAAGTAGTTTTTAACATTGAAGTTTTACCGATTGTTAGAATTGTATCGGCCTTGATAGTGAATTTGTTCTTTGTACTCTTATTGTTTACTGTTAGTGCTGCATACGGGTATTACCCCAATCTATATTATTTGCAAATTATTTATTATTCCATGTGTATGATATTACTAACAATATCAATTTCTTATATCACATCAGCAGTAGTACTGTTTTTCAGAGATTTATATCAAATTATAGGGATTGTAATACAAATCGGTTTTTGGTTTACTCCTATCGTATGGTCCTATACGATGTTGTCTGATTTTTGGTTATTTGTTTTTAAACTAAATCCTATGTTTTACATTGTAAATGGATTTAGGGATTCGTTTATTAATCAAATTTATTTCTGGCAACACCCTTACCAAACTATCTATTTCTGGTTTAGTTGTATTTTACTATTGACAATAGGGTTGAAAGTATTTAGAAAGTTGAGACCACATTTTTCAGATGTATTGTAAATGAGGGATAATTTATGAGTGTTATAATCGATATTAAGAATGTTGTGAAAATATACAAAATATATGATAATCCTGTACACCGTTTGAAAGAAGCACTATCAATAAGAAAAAAGAAATTCTATACAGAGTTTAAAGCTCTAAACGGAATTAGCTTTCAAGTTAACAGAGGAGATGCTCTTGGAATACTGGGCAAGAATGGATCGGGCAAATCTACACTGCTTAAAATAATCACCGGAGTTCTTACTCCAACGGATGGCGATATTGCTGTTAGGGGTAAAGTATCCGCAATACTTGAACTAGGCGCAGGTTTCAATCCTGATTATACTGGCAGAGAAAATATTATGCTTAATGGAACTATGATGGGTTTTTCTGAAGAAGAGATGAAAAGTAGAATGCAGCAAATAATTGAGTTTGCAGACATTGGGCAATTTATTGATCAACCGGTTAAGGTTTATTCAAGTGGTATGTTTGCCAGACTTGCATTTGCAGTTTCTATTAATGTTGATCCAGATATATTGATTGTCGATGAGGCACTTGCTGTTGGGGATATTAGATTTCAAACGAAGTGTATTAATAAGATGAAAGAGCTAAAAGAAAATGGAACAACTATTTTATTCGTTTCCCATGCTACCGAACAGGTGAAAAGATTTTGTAATAAGGCAATTTGGATTAAAAATGGTAATGTTGAGGCGAGTGGTGAGTCAAGCGAAGTTGTAGACCTTTATGAAGACTATATGAAGTATGAACATGTGAAATCAGATAAGCTTGAAGTTAGTGATGTTCTGGAGCAGTCAAATGAGGACAATAATTTTGTTATACCTAGCAATCCGGATATTATAGCCAGTATCACGAATGTCGAGATAAATAATGAAATGTTAAAGACTTTCGATCCATTGGAAGTAACGATAGAATATGAAATATATCAAAAAGAAATAGAAGGTTTTTTGCTGGGCGTCGCAATTTATACACCAGATCGTGAATATGTTTTTGGGCCAAACACGCATCTAGAAAATATCTCTATTCCAAACGGTATAGGAAGGCATAAAGTTAAATATACAATCCCTAAATTGCAATTATTAGGTGGGAAATATGGGGTTGATGTAGGGATTTTTAACAATGAAGGTATAGTCTGTTTAGAATACAAACAAGAGATTCACACGTTCCAAGTAACTAATAAATATTTTAGTGAAGGCAAATTCTATATGGATCATAGATGGGATGTGATGAAATGAATAATATAATATTTGATCAATATCAGAGATATAAGAGCGCTGAAATCATGATTAATCATTTAAGGCCAGGAAGTGAAAAGTTAAAAATACTAGAAGTTGGTGCAAATGAACATCAAAACTTAGAGCGATTTTTACCGAATGATGAGATAACTTATTTGGATATTTCACTCCCTGATGAATTACTTAGTAACCCGAAATATGTATTGGGAGATGCCACAAAAATGGACTTTTGTGATGAGTCTTTTGATATCGTGGTTGCTCTAGACGTATTTGAACATATACCTTCAGAACTGCGTGAACAGTTTCTAAGTGAGCTTACTAGAGTAAGTTCATTAGGGTTCGTATTAACGGCACCTTTCCATTCTTATGAATTAGGAAGGGCAGAACAAAGAGTTAATGCTGTATATAAAGCATTGCATGGTAAAGATTTTATATGGTTGCAAGAACATTTTGATAATGGGTTGCCTGTATTAGATGAAACATTATCTTTTTTGACAAGCAACAAAATAAAATTCAAAACTTTTTCACATGGAGATTTAGATATTTGGGAAAGAATGATGAATGTTCATTTTGTAGCTGCAGCAGATACTAGACTTAATATCTACCGCGATCAAATGGATATATATTATAATTCTCAAATTTATCCATTTGATTATAGTGATAAAGCATACCGTCAAATCATTATTGCCTCAAAGTATGAAGAAAACTTAGAAGCTATCCCATTGCAAACTGAGGGTGAATTAGAATTTTTCGATAAGCTGGAGAGATTAAAGGCAATAGAAGGTACTTTCTTCAGAATTAAGGCAAGCCTGATTCCTTTAGAAGATAAGTGCGTTGAAGAGCATGACTATGTTCAAGTCTATGTGGATGAGGGTACGGGTTTTAATGAAAAGAGTAGTTATAAATTAATTTATAATGATACATCATCTCATTATACTTTTTACTTTGAACCGAAAACTATTAAAGCCTTTAGAATAGATCCCTCTTATTATAAAGGAGTATTCAGAATTTCGAATATACGATTATTTGCAGATGATGGATCGGAAGTTAAATATGTAGAGATTGATAGTTGCCCGAATGTCCTAAGTAAGAATACTTATGTGTTTAATTATGATGATCCCAACTTGCACTTTGAGTTAGAACATATGAGCTCTATTTCAAAAATATCATTAGAATGCGAACATTTAATTGGAAGCAAGCCATATTGGCTAATTGATGTTATGAGCGAAATTAAACATAATATTGTATCTGAGATAAAGCAAACCGATGAAAAGGCTCGTGCAGATTATGAAGCTCTTCATAGACAAATAGAAGATATTAGTTCAGAAAATTCCGGGTTGAAAGAGCAGTATTCTAGCTTGAGAGAGCAATATTTAGGTTTGGAAGAGCAATGTTTAAGTGCTAGACATAATGCTGAAGTATGGATCGACAAATATAATTATTTGAAAGAAAAACAAAGAGTAGATTCGTTGGAGATTGAGAGACTTAATGATGAAATTAATCAAATCTATTCAACTAAGGCATGGAAATATATTGAACGAATTAGAAGAGTGATAAAAAAATAAACTCGGGAGTAAACTGATGAATACAAGGTATTGCATAGAGGATACAAATATTGAACTTATAGATAAAAAAGTGCATCTGTCCATTTCGGGCTGGTGTTATGATCCTAATACAAATGAAGTACCTGCAATAAGAATAGTTGTGGATGAGATATCTATTAGTAGCGATGTTAACTACGTTGCAAGAGAGGATGTCCAACAACACTTCGATGTATCGGAAAAGTTGATTTGTGGTTTCGAATTGAAAACGATTGTAGATACAGAAAATGAGATTAGTAACATTGATGTTGTTGCAGCTTTTCCCAAAGACTACACATTACTTAAAACATTGCATTTAGGTTCATTACTAAGTGAACGAGGAATATCTACAGTAAAGTTTAATATCGATAAAGTTGCCATTAATGAGAACAAGATGACGGTATCTGGATGGGGATTTTCCTTGATGGATACCTTAGTCGACATACAAATCAAAAGTGAATCTGAAAAGACCTGTATTATAAATCGAGCTGAAAGAGCAGACGTTGAACAGGCGTATGATTTGGATAAAGGAGTCAAAAAAGGATTTCATCTTGAATATAAATTAGACAAAAATGATGCGAATATAATAATCGAATTCAAAGATGGATTGTGCAAACATACACATATTATCAATCTTAAAGAAATAGAACGTGAGAAAAAAAGAAATCTCCGGAAGAAATATGTGCGGTTTATTCGTAGTATAAGAGTAAGAAATGTTATTAATGGCATGAGAATGATGAAAAAACATGGTTTTTCATTCTTTTATAGTACTTTGAAATCAAAGATTACATTTGAGCAGTCAGCGATAAGCTATCACAATTGGTACTTGCATCATAGAGCTTCTGCTGACGAGTTGGACCAACAAAAAAACAAAGGTTTTAATTATGAACCTCTTGTTAGTATTGTTGTACCAACATTCAATACACCTAAGAGCTTCTTAATAGAAATGATAGAATCAGTTCGACAACAAACGTACAGTCACTGGGAGTTGTGTATTGCAGATGGAGATAGCAAGTCTGTTGAAGTAAAAGATTTATTGCAGCATTACGCCAAGCTAGATAGTAGAATAAAAGTGAAGTTTCTCAATGAAAACAAAGGGATATCTGGTAATAGTAATGAAGCGCTATCTCTCGCAACAGGTAAATATATCGGATTGTTTGATCATGACGATCTCCTTACACCTGATGCATTATACGAGGTCGTTAAGTCTATTAATGAGAACAATAGACCAGATTTTATTTATTCAGATGAGGACAAAATTGATGAAAAAGGTCATGAATACTTTGATCCTCATTTTAAGCCTGATTGGTCGCCTGATACTTTGAGAAGCTATAATTACATATGTCATTTCACAGTGTTCAGTAAAAAGCTACTCGACAAAGTTGGTGTTTTCAATAGCGATTTTGATGGAAGCCAAGATTATGATTTAATATTAAGGTTAACAGAACAGGCGGAAGGTATTATACATATCCCGAAGATTCTGTATCATTGGAGGAGCCATCTTAATTCAACAGCAAGTAATGTTTCAGCAAAAACATATACAATGGATGCGGCTAAAAAGGCACTGTATGCTCATTTAGAACGAGTTGGGTTGGCAGGAACTGTTCAAGATAATACTCTAGTCACATCATATCGGACTCAATATGAATTAACGGGAACTCCAAAAGTATCTATTCTAATCCCAAACAAGGATCAATATGAAACGCTTAAAATATGTATTGATTCTATTTTAAGAGAGACCACATATAAGAATTATGAAATAATCATTATTGAAAATAATAGTACAACACCAGAGATATTTGATTATTATAAATCTCTTGAAGGTAATGAACAAATAAAAATAGTGACTTGGAAAGACGGATTTAACTATTCGGCTATTAATAATTTTGGAGCAAAATATGCCTCTGGTGAACATTTTGTATTGCTTAACAATGATATCGAAATTATTACCCCGAGATGGATAGAAGAGATGTTGATGTACGTTCAGAGAAGTGATGTAGGGATCGCGGGTGCTAAGCTTTATTATCCAGATAACTCGATTCAACATGCCGGCGTCATTATTGGTCTTGGAGGAGTGGCAGGTCATTCTCATAAATATTTCCCGCGAGAAGTTGATGGTTTCAAGGGAAGACTCAAGATTGTCCAAAACCTCAGTGCTGTAACAGCTGCATGCTTAATGGTACGAAAAGAAGTCTTCGAGCAAGTTGAAGGATTAGATGAACGATTTAAAGTGGCATTTAATGATGTTGACTTTTGCTTGAAAGTAAGAGCGATGGGTTATCAAGTTATCTTTACCCCTTTTGCTGAAATGTATCATCATGAATCAATATCAAGAGGTGCAGAGGATACGCCAGAAAAAATTGAGAGGTTTAAAGGTGAAATTGCATTGTTCCATAAAAAGTGGGGAGGATATGTGGATCCGTTCTACAGCCCTAATTTAACCCTGGATCGGGAAGATTTCTCTTATAAGTGATTTAATGTAATATACTTTATCTTAAATAAAGAATTCTCATTTTTCATTCACTTTGAATGTGACTATTACCGGGGGCACTGATTTGAGAAGAGAATACAAGAAAATATTCTTGGCTGCAGTTTGTATCGTTCTAGTAGCGTTGTTTTACGTTCTATATAACAATCAAGAATATATTAAGAGTAAAATTACTGATAGTCTAAATTATAATTTAACTAATCATGAAGCTGGTGCCGTAGGATTAAATGTCGTGGATGGTTATATTAATACCACCAATGAAGATTCTCAGTATATTTTAACTAACATAAATAAATATGTTTCTGAAATATATCTTAATATTGACTATCTAAATGGGGAAGATACACTTCAAGTGTTTTACACCGACTCTCGCAATCCGGATTTTAGTGAACAGGCATCACATCTTGTTAGAGTAGATAACGGAAAAAACATCCATAGAATTCCTTTAGATAATTCCTTGAAAATTGAATCCATCCGGATCGATGTAAGTACGAAAAAAGACCAAAGAATACAGATTAATGAAATTATTCTTAATAAAGATATTACCTTTCATATAAATATTATTCATCTTTTAAAATTAGAAATATTTACACTTTTGATTATAGGTTTAGTATTAATTGTATTTAAATATCCAGATATGATTGTTAGAAAAAGATATATCATTGCAGGAATGGTGTTTATAGTCTTAGTTGTTGGTAAATTACATGGCTCATCTATTGGACTTTGGGAAAGTGAAATTAATAAAAATTTAGCTGATCAGAGTAAAACTACATTATTGGGTAAAGAGAGAACAATTAGGTCGGATGAATTTTTGGTTCACACTCCTTGGTTACTCTCTCAAGTAAATAATCGATTTGATGTTATCAATTCAGATATCAAATCTATGGGAATGAATGCATTACTATTAAATGTACCAGCTATAAGTTTAGATATAGTAGGGAAGCCGTACTTCTGGGGATTTGTCATTTTTGGCGAAGATTTTGGTTTGTCATGGTATTGGTCTTTTAAAATAATAATGTTGTTTTTACTGAGTTTTGAAATATGCATGTTCTTAACAAATAGAAGCAAGCTACTTTCTCTTTTTGGAGGTCTTTGGGTTGCCCTATCACCGAGTATTCAATGGTGGTACGACACGCCTGCAGCAGTTTCTGACCTCATTTTATTGACAGAAGGTATGATAGTTTCACTTCTATACTTTGTTCATTTTAAAGAAAAATGTAATCTTCGTTCGATTTTTATTATTCTTTTTGTGATCTGTGGAATAGGGTTTACAACGATTTTGTATCCTCCTGTTCAGGTACCTTTAGCATTTTTGGTATTGATTATGCTCGGCTCAATGATGGTGAAAGACTCTCAAGCATTCAAGTTGGTTAAAAAAGAGTGGTATGTGCTTATATTATCGATTTTATATGCAATTGCTGCTATAGCATTTTTTATTTATTATGCACTCGATGATATAAAGTTGCTTCTGAATACTGCTTACCCTGGTGAGAGACTTATTACCGGAGGATCCTTACCTTATTATGAGTTACAGACGTATTTAATCAATTGGCTACTCCCATTTAAAGAAGTTAGTTATAGTAATCAGAGTGAACTGGCCTCATATTATAATTTTGCTCCTTTATTAATTCTGACTTTTATTTTCATCATTAAGTATGAAAAAAATAATAAAAGGATTATTATTGCTTTATTTGGATATTTAATGTTTCAATTAAGTTGGCTTTTCGTGACCTACCCGAAAATTATTGCTAAATTATCTTTGTTTTCGTATGTGCAAGAAGCTAGAGTTGCTCATATCTCTTTTGGATTTCTCGGAGTGTTTTTAAGTGTTTGGATGATTAATATGATATACAAACATAAAATGTTTAACTACAAACATAAAATAGTTCTTACAAGCGTAATTTTCATTTTATATAGTATATCTATTTTTGGTAGCCCCATGAAAGATTATTTAGGTGTTACACTTGCTATAGGAACAATTATAATTTTCACTATGTTAAATTATTTGTTGCTATCAGGAAATTTAAAGAAATTCATTATTCTGTTTCTACCAATCATAATTTCGGGGGTCTTTATTAATCCAGTTGCTCAGGGGACTGACTCGATAAAGAACTTGCAAATCAGTAATCAAATTAAAAAAATTGAATTGGAAGACCCTAATCAAACATGGGTAGCCACAGAAAGTATTTTTAATGGTCAGTTGCTAATAGCGTTGGGTGTTAAATCCATGAACAGTGTTCATTTTACCCCCGATATGAATTTATGGAGTCAAATAGATGTGAAATCTGAATTTGAAGATATATACAATAGATATGCACATGTAATTGTTAACGTTACTGATAATGATACAAACTTTGAATTGACGCAGTTAGATGTTATTAGAGTAAATATTAATCATTCTGAGTTACAAGAACTAGGAATAAAATATATATTGTCACCATCTATTATAAACTCTGATAGTTATGAAGAAATTTATTACGATAATGACTCTGGTTTGTACATTTATCGTGTACTTGATAATCGCTCATGATGGAGGTGTAAAATAAATGAAAATACTTGCTATTATACCGGCTTATAATGAAGAAGGTAATATTGAAAGGTTAGTTAATAAATTAACGCAGCTAGATATTGATACACTTGTTATTAACGATTGCTCAACTGACTCTACTGTTCAAATTTGCAAAAATATGCGTACTAATTATATTGATTTACCTGTTAATCTTGGTATTGGTGGTGCTGTTCAAACAGGTTATCTTTATGCATCACGGCATAACTATGATATAGCAATCCAGATTGATGGTGATGGACAACATGACCCTGCGTATATTGAATTGCTAGTTGATTCTATCATTAATCACCAAGCAGATCTGGTAATCGGCTCTCGGTATATTAAAAAAGAAGGATTTCAGTCTAGCCTAATGAGAAGAATAGGAATTAAGCATTTTACATATCTGATTAAAATGTTAACTAACAAAACAGTAACGGACCCGACATCAGGTTTTAGAGCGTGTAACAAGAAAGTAATTAATTTCTTTGCAGCAAAGTATCCAGTAGACTATCCCGAACCAGAGACTATTGTGACGTTATTACGTAATAATTTAGTAGTTAAAGAGATTCCGGTAGTAATGAATGAGAGAAGTAATGGTATATCATCTATTAATTCTATTAAAGCTGTGTACTATATGATAAAGGTATCCTTAGCTATCATAATCGATCGATTAAGGAATCAAGATAAGGAGATTGCGGAACACGTATGATTCCATTTAATCTACAGCTAATTCTTATTATCAGCAATATATTATTATTAATATTTTTGCTTAACAATATTAGGAAGTATAAGCTGGAACTAAAATACACCTTACTCTGGTTGGGGCTTATTTTAATAACATTTATTCTATCGATTTTCCCTAGTGTCCTTAATTTTATATCTAGTAATATCTATATTGAAACACCTGTAAATGCATTGTTTTTAATAGCTTTTGCTGTGGTCTTTACCATTTTATATAGATTCACAGTTATTATCTCTAATCTAACGAATCAAACTAAAAAACTAACACAAGAATTAGGATTACTTAGGAATGAATTAAATGCATCTTTATTAAAGAAGGGAAGCAAAGACTAGAAAAGCAATACTTTTACAATGCTTTTCTAGTCTTGTGACGTTGATGAGGGGAAAATTAAGAGTTAATAAAAACGCTATATCTGGATTCTTAAAATATGGACTGGTAGGGGTTATTGGTACTATAGTGCATAGCGGTATGCTTGCATTAATGGTAGAAGTATTTGAGATGCACCCTATTGGTGGGACTATAATTGGTTTCGTATTTTCCCTAGTGATTTCATATGTATTAAATTCCATCTGGACCTTTAAACAAGCGAATTCTTCGACTACCATTTTTGTGAAATATGCACTTGTATGTAGTTGCGGCTTGCTTTTAAATATCTTTATAATGTATATAACGGTAGATATTTTCAACCTATCCTATATAATTGGACAGGGAGTAGCCATTATTTTAGTACCCATTTTTAATTATATGATTAATAGATATTGGGTGTTTAATGAAAATAAAACTTAAAATCAGAAAATTATAGGAGGTTTTTTAAAATGAAAGGTATTATTTTAGCGGGTGGAACAGGTTCGCGATTATTTCCATTAACGAAAGTAACAAATAAACATCTACTCCCTGTGGGGAAATATCCAATGATTTTTCATGCGGTAGAAAAACTAAAACAGTCGGATATCCAAGATATCCTTATTGTAACGGGTAAAGAGCACATGGGAGACGTTGTTAGCTTACTGGGTAGCGGCCATGAAATGGGCGTAAGCTTTACGTATAAAGTACAGGATGAAGCGGGAGGCATCGCGCAAGCCCTAGATTTAGCAGAGCATTTTGTTGGTGATGATCAGATGGTTGTTATTCTTGGAGACAATGTATTTGAAGATGACATTGCACCATATGTTGATAACTTCCGTAAGCAAGCTAATGGAGCGAAAATTCTTCTTCAGGAAGTTCATGATCCGCAGCGTTATGGTGTAGCTGAACTTGAAGGAGATAAAATTGTCTCTATTGAAGAAAAGCCAAAGCAGCCGAAGAGTAATCACGCGGTTACAGGGATTTATATGTTTGATTCCGCTGTGTTTGATATTATCAAAACATTGAAACCATCTGGACGTGGTGAATTAGAAATCACAGATGTTAACAATGCATATATTCAACGTGGAGAACTTACATTTGACGTACTTCAAGGATGGTGGACTGATGCAGGCACACATGCTTCCTTAGCTCGTGCAAATGAGATGGCGAAGGATATTACATTTGGAGTAGAGTTCGGAGTATTGAAGTTGTAATTATAGGAGGATTTTGAGATGAGAGTCATTCCTTTAGCATTAGAAGGTTCATGCTTAATTGAACCGGTGGTCCATGGTGACCACCGGGGCTTTTTTATGGAAAGTTACAATGAGAAGAAGTTTCGCGAACTAGGGATCAAGCATGAATTTGTTCAAGACAATCAATCTTTATCCGTGGAAACAGGAGTAATAAGAGGTCTGCATTATCAACTAAATGATAAAGCTCAAACGAAGCTTGTTCGTGTAGTTTCCGGTGCAATCTATGATGTTATTGTTGATATTCGTAAAAGCTCTCCTACATTTGGACAATGGGTTGGTATTGTCTTAAGTGAGCACAATAAGCGCCAACTCCTTGTACCTAAAGGATTCGCGCACGGTTTCTGTACGTTAGTACCAAATACGCAAGTCTTTTACAAAGTTGATGAGTATTACTCTCAGGAGCACGATCGCGGCATTCATTGGAATGATCCGGCATTAGGCATAGATTGGCCAACATCAAACCCAATATTATCAGCTAAAGATGAACAACTACCATTTTTACAAGAGGCAGAAATAAATTTTGAGTAGGAGGAACAAATCGTGAAATTACTCGTTACAGGCGGTGCCGGCTTTATCGGCAGCAACTTTGTTATTTACATGATTAATAAATATCCAAACTATCAAATCGTTAATGTAGACGCACTGACTTATGCAGGGAATCTTGAAAACTTGCAAGCTGTCCAAGATCACCCTAACTACACTTTTGTTAAGGCAGATATCGCTGATGCGTCAGCTATGGATGGAATCTTCCAAAAAGGAATAGATGTTGTTGTCAACTTTGCTGCTGAATCGCATGTTGATCGCTCAATTCTTGATCCAGGTATTTTCGTTAAGACGAATGTGCAAGGTACTCAAGTTTTGCTCGATGCTGCGAAAAAATATAATATTAAAAAGTATGTACAAGTATCTACAGATGAAGTCTACGGTTCTCTCGGAGAGACTGGTTTGTTCACTGAAGATACTCCACTAGCTCCTAACAGCCCTTACTCTGCAAGTAAAGCAGGAGGGGATATGCTTGTCCGTGCATACCACGAGACATTCGGACTTCCTGTTAACATCACACGTTGCTCAAATAACTATGGTCCGTATCATTTCCCAGAGAAGCTGATTCCATTGATGATTGCTAACGCACTTGCAGATAAGGAGCTTCCTGTCTATGGAGATGGTCTTAATATTCGTGACTGGTTATATGTAGAGGATCATTGCAGTGCAATTGATCTAGTTATGCATAAAGGGGTAAACGGTGAAGTTTACAACGTAGGCGGAAACAACGAGCGTACGAATATTCAAATCGTAAAAACTATTTTAGAACAGCTTGGCAAACCAGAATCATTAATTCACTATGTTGATGATCGACTTGGTCATGACCGTCGATATGGAATCGATGCTACGAAGCTTACAACTGAACTAGGCTGGAAACCAAAACATAATTTTGAGACTGGTATTAAAGAGACAATTCGCTGGTACTTGGATAACCAAGATTGGTGGAAGAGAATCCTCTCGGGTGATTATAAAGAGTACTACAATAAGCAGTATGCGGATCGCTTAGGTGACAAAGAATGAAAGTTCTAGTAACTGGTGCAGATGGACAACTAGGGCAAGATGTTGTTCAGCTGTTTCATGATTCGGGACATTGTGTTGTAGCTTGCAACCGTGAAAAGTTGGATATTACTGATCAGGAGCGCTGTCAACAAGTGTTAACTGATGAGCGGCCTGATGTTGTCATCCATTGCGCGGCTTATACAGCTGTAGATCAGGCTGAAGCGGATGTTGAACAAGCATATGCTGTTAATGCAGTTGGCACTCGTAATGTAGCAGAGGCGACAGAGGCTATTGGTGCAAAACTGGTCTATATTAGTACTGATTATGTATTTGATGGGCAGGGAACTATGCCATATCATGAGTACGACAATACCAATCCCCAAGGAATATACGGTAAATCGAAACGTGCAGGAGAAGTACTTGTACAGTCTCTTTCGTCACGTTATTTCATTGTTCGTACTTCTTGGGTATTCGGAGAGTACGGTGCTAATTTTGTGAAAACGATGCTGAAATTTGGTGTGGAAAGAGATCGATTGTCGATTGTTCATGATCAAATTGGCTCTCCAACGTATACGGTTGACTTAGCGCAGTTCTTATTAAAATTAGTGGAGACTGCTCGATATGGTATATATCATGTATCCAATTCAGGCGTTTGTAGCTGGTTTGAATTTGCAGAGGAAATATTCAAACAGAGTGGAATCAACGTGGAATTGCTTCCGTGTACGACGGAGCAATTTCCTCGTCCAGCTCCCCGTCCGAAGTACTCTGTAATGGAATCACTAAGTATTCGGATCAATGGTTTTGATACACTCCCGCATTGGAAGGATGCACTAAAGCGCTATTTACAAGGCAGTTAGTAAAAAAATAGGGAGTGTTACAAATTGAGTGGAGTCCAAGTGCTATTGTCTACCTACAATGGAGAGCGGTATATTAGGCAGCAACTCGATAGTATTATCGAACAAACCTATCCCAATATCGTTATCTTAATACGTGATGATGGCTCTACGGACAGCACGATACCTGTTATTGAGTCCTATATGGAGTCATATCCGGGTAAGATAAGGTTGATTCTAGGGGGAAATAAGGGTGTTGTGAGAAGCTTCATGGAACTTCTACAAGCTTCAGACAGTGTCTATGATTACTATTGTTTCTGTGATCAAGATGATATTTGGTTGCCTGATAAAGTTCAGAGGTCTGTGAGTAAAATTGGTGTAAAAGATCAACCTACTATGTTTTTTACATCTACTCAAATGGTTGACCATCGACTAAATAAGTTAAATATATGGCCAACACCTCCCCTTCGACAGCCTAGCTTTAACAATGCTTTGATTCAAAATATTGCTGTAGGAGCTACAATAACAATTAATAAAAAAGCTCGGGAGTTGCTTATTCAGAAGCAGGTGGATGATAGCGCATTACTGATGCATGATTGGTGGGCGTACTTATGTCTATCTGCTTTAGGAGAAGTATTATACGATGCAGAGCCCTCTATTTTGTATAGGCAGCATGAAAATAATGTCGTGGGCGGTAATGTATCCAGGTGGGAGATAGTAGGGAAGAAATGGGCTAGTTTTCGTAAACATAAAGGCAAGCGACTGTTAGTTCGTCAAGCACAAGAATTCTCTAAACATTATTCACATTTACTAGACGCTCATAAGCAGGAACAATTACAGTGGTTCCTTGCCTCAAGGCCGAGCTTGCTGCAACGATATCAGTATTTAAAGAAGTGTAAACTGTATCGTCAGTCATCCTTGGAACAAAGACTTTTTCAAATTCTAATTATGATTGGCTATATCTAAAGAGACCGACAGTGAGGGATGACCCAATAGCTGTCGGTTTTGTGTTATAGTCACATATAGTGGTAGTGAAATTATAACGAAAGCTTAGGAATGATTTTAGCTAATTAAGCTGAATGTTGCTGCTATAAAGGAGTATAAATTATGGATCTATCCATTATTATTGTGAATTATAATACGAAGCAATTAACTTTGAACTGCATAGCTTCCGTCTTACATTCAGTTACTGAATATAAATACGAGATTATCTTAATGGACAACGCTTCAAGAGACGATACAGTAGTCGCGGTGAAACAACAATATCCATATATTCATCTTATTGAGAACAAAGATAATCTTGGCTTCTCCAAAGCGAATAATCAAGGAATGCACGTTGCAAAGGGTAGATACATCCTACTTCTTAACTCTGATACTATTGTACAACCGGATACCCTCGATACGATGATTCGGTTTATGGATAAGCATCCTGAAGTTGGTTCAGCAGGATGCAAAGTGGTACTGCCAGATGGCAGCTTAGACAAAGCCTGCAAGCGAGGTTTTCCAACACCGACAGCAACGTTTTATTATGTATCTGGTGTCTCCAAGCGTTTTCCAAATAGCCCTAAATATAATGCCTATCATCGTGAGGATTTGGACGAGAATGGATCCTACCCGATCGATTGCCTAGTAGGAGCATTTATGATGGTACGGCGCGAAGCGATTGAAGAGGTTGGTATGCTGGATGAAGATTATTTTATGTATGGTGAAGATGTAGATTGGTGCTATCGTATTCAGCAGGCAGGATGGGTAAACTATTACCACGCTGCTACATCCATTCTTCATTTAAAACGAGCTAGTAGTCGCAACAAACCGTACAAAATCACGTATGAATTTCATAGAGCCATTTACCTTCTTCATAAGAAAAATTTTGCCAAACATTATCCGTGGTGGGTGAATGCATTGATGTATGCAGGCATTGCGGCTAAGACAACAGTAGCATTAGCGCTGAATACCTGTTTTAAGGTGAAAGCTTTGATCACTAATAAAAAATAGCTATATGTTAAACATAGAAACTGAGCTATAATAGGAAATGAAAGTAAATCATTGAAATAAGGTTGAGGTCAATATGATTCGCAAAAACCAAAGGTTTTTAACCAATATGTATATGCTGTTTGATATGGTATGTGTCGCTGTAGCCATGGGTATCGCTTGGTGGATCAAGTTCAAGAGCGGACTGCTGGCAGGGGACTCTGCTCTTCCATTTAACAGTTATCTTACGTGGTCTGGTGCCTATGCAATTATTCTCCTATTTATCGGCATTCTAACTTCACTATACATGATTCATCGCAAGAAACGCTTTGCAGACCAACTCATACGTATCGTTCAAACGCAAGTAATAAGTTTGTTCATACTGTTTGGATTGTTGTTCGTGATGAAGGAAGTTCACATTTCTCGTGAATATCTAGCCATTTTTGTTACAACAGCTACATTACTGACGATTTTGTATCGATATGCAGTGAAGCTAACGTTGCGTACAGTTAGACAAAAGGGATATAACAAACAGTTCATTCTTATTGTTGGAGCGGGTTCATTAGGTAAGCGATTCTATTCCAATCTATCCTATTCACCTGAATTAGGATACGAAGTGGTGGGATTCCTTGATGATCATGCTGTATGGGATCGAGATGATGAAAAGGCGTACAAACCGATACTTGGCACTTTGAATGAACTGGAAGACACCTTGAATAAGCAACTTATTGATGAAGTTATTATTGCTCTTCCACTTGATGCACATCATAAATTTCCAACGCTAATTAATGTGTGTGAAAAAGCGGGAGTACGTACGCTAATTATCCCTGACTTCTTTGATTATTTACCGGCTAGACCATTCTTCGATAACTTTGCTGGTATGCCTCTTATAAACGTTAGGGATATTCCGTTGGATATGATGAGCAATCGCATATTTAAGCGAAGCTTTGACATTTTATTTGCGGTTACAGCAATTCTTTTAACGTTACCTGTTATGGTCGCAATTGCTATTGGCATCAAATTAACCTCCCGCGGCCCTATTATTTTCAAGCAGGAGCGTGTGGGTTTAAATCGACGAAACTTCAATATGTACAAATTCCGTTCTATGCGAGTTGATACGGTACATACGGCAGATACACATTGGACCACGGAAAATGATCCACGTAAAACAAAGTTCGGAAGTTTTTTGCGGAAGACGAGTCTGGATGAACTGCCACAGTTTTTTAATGTGCTATTTGGTCATATGAGTGTAGTGGGGCCACGCCCTGAACGGCCTTATTTTGTAGAGCAGTTCAAAGAAGAAATTCCGAAGTACATGGTTAAGCATCACGTAAGACCTGGCATAACAGGATGGGCGCAAAGCAATGGTCTTCGTGGCGATACATCCATTGAAGAGCGCATTCGTCACGATATTTTCTATATTGAGAATTGGTCCTTATTATTTGATATTAAAATTATTTGGAAGACGATTTGGAATGGATTTGTAAACAAAAACGCTTATTAGCACAATAGGTATAAAATGAAGAAAAAACTCCCCAGACTGAGAATAACATTCTTAGAGAAGGGGAGTTGGTCGTTTATGAAGCAGGCACCAGATTCATGGGATGAAAGTACAACCGGGCGTGGTTGGTTGAACGGGATACTTCTAGGGTTATTATTGTGGGTAACCATTTTGTTTCTATGGAGATGGTTAGCCTAGATAGGTGCTGTTCGTCAATTTTACGATTAATCATAGGTATGTCTTAATGATACTCCGTCTAAAATGTCACACGTGACAATGCGGAGTATTTTTTATACAATTTAGTTAGAACGTACATTCGTATACTAAGTAGCTTATCTATACCATGCCTTCATTTTCTGACAGCTCATCATACTCGCATTGACACCCCCTACATACTCACTTAGACTTATTTTTATTGGGCGTAACCGAGCCAAACATTCAGGTAGGAAACTCGTCTTAGAACAACGGGTGTAGGTTAGAGTGGAGGTAACAGCGTGACAGCTTCGATAAAGCCAACAGCACATAGAAGTGCAATTGATGATATACAGTTGCCAACATGGCGACATGTGTTTAAGCTGGACCCTGATAAGGAAATCAGTGATGAGGCATTAGATAAAGTGTGTCTCTCAGGAACAGATGCTATTATCGTTGGAGGGTCTAGTGGAATAACATTTGATAATACAGTAGACCTGATGGCGCGTATTCGTCGTTATGAGCTGCCAGCAGTTCAGGAAGTGTCTGATTTGGATGCAGTTGTTCCTGGATTTGACGCATACTTGATTCCAATGGTACTTAACACGACCAATCCAGACTGGTTGGTTGGCCAGCATCAGCGTGCAATTGAGCAGTACGGGTATATGATGCCTTGGGATCTGCTTATCCCTGAAGGGTATTTAATACTTAATCCGGATTGCACAGCGGCAAAGGTGAGTGAAGCGAATGCAGCTCTATCTAAAAAAGAAGCTGTCGCTTATGCACAAGTAGCGGACAAGCTCATGCAGCTTCCGCTCGTTTATGTGGAGTATAGCGGTACATTTGGAGATATGGATACAGTTAAAGCAATTCAATCAGCAGTCAGTCAGGCATTTGTTATTTACGGTGGCGGTATAAAGACGGTAGAACAAGCGCAGCAGGCTGCTGAGTCTGCGGATGTAGTTGTTGTAGGGAATATCATTTATGAAGATATGGCGGCAGCATTGGCTACGGTAAACGCAGTTAAGAAGATCGCTAAAGAGGACAAAGTGTAGAATAGGCTAAGACAACCTATTGAATAACGGCAGACTGTAGATAGAGTCATATCTCTGTTTGCGGAAGAACTCAATGCATTCAATTTTCTTCTATGATACATGAGATAATCAAGCTAAACAGGACAACCTATTTATATAGAAAGGAGCAACGGCATTATGTTTGAATTTTTACAATCATCTGGAAGTGATAATAAACGACCTAACCCTCAGTTAAGTGTGGACATCCACGCTGCAATTAAGAAACTGAACCCTGAGCAGGGTCGTGCTGTTGAGACGACAGAAGGACCACTTCTTATTATGGCGGGAGCGGGTTCAGGTAAGACGCGCGTATTGACGCATCGAATTGCTTATTTAATTGCAACACGTAAGGCGGCTCCATGGAGTATACTGGCGCTTACATTTACGAATAAGGCAGCTCGTGAGATGCAGGAGCGTGTAGCTAAACTAATTGGACCAGAAGGTCACGAGATTTGGGTGTCAACGTTCCACTCGATGTGTGTACGTATTTTGCGCAAAGACATTGAGCGGATAGGATTTAATTCCAACTTTACGATTCTTGATTCTTCTGATCAGCTTTCAGTTATCCGTGGCTGTATGAAGGATTTAAATATAGACACGAAACAGTTTGACCCGAAGGCTGTACAAGCGGTTATGAGTTCCGCTAAGAATGAATTGATCGGTCCAGGGAGATTCGAGCAGAAAGCAAGTGATTATTTCGAAGGCATTGTAGCGAAAGTGTATAAGGCTTATCAGAAGCGACTTAAAGCTAACAATGCGCTCGACTTCGATGATCTCATTATGAAAACGACGGATTTATTCCGTGAAGTACCAGAAGTACTCGATTATTATCAGAAGAAGTTCAAATACATTCATGTCGATGAGTATCAAGATACGAACCGTGCTCAGTATATGCTGTGCCGCATGCTGGCAGATCAGCATCAAAATATATGTGTCGTTGGTGATAGCGATCAGTCCATCTATGGGTGGCGAGGTGCGGATATAACGAATATTTTGAATTTTGAAGAGGATTATCCAAGCGCAACGGCTATTCTGTTGGAACAGAACTATCGTTCTACGGCAAATATTCTTAATGCAGCGAATGAAGTCATTAAGCTGAATACAGGACGTAAGCCGAAGAAGCTGTGGACGGACAGCGGTGAAGGTAATCTAATTAAGCTGTATCAAGCAGATACAGAGCATGACGAAGGTTATTTTGTTACGGCTGAGATTAAGAAAAATCAGATGAGTGGTATGTCCTATGACAACCACGCTATTCTTTATCGTACGAATGCACAGTCCCGTGTAATCGAGGAAATTCTTATCAAGTCGGATATACCCTATCAAATCGTTGGCGGGATCAAGTTCTACGACCGTAAAGAGATTAAAGATTTGCTTGCTTATTTGAAGCTTGTTTCGAATCCAGACAGTGATATTGACTTGGATCGCATCATTAACGTACCTAAACGTGGTATAGGTGCGACGACATTGGCTAAGATTTCTGAAGCAGCTACATCAAGAGGCGTTTCCATGATGCAAGTCATTACGGACATGGACATGCTGGATATTGCGCCAAAGACAAAGAACGCGCTACGTGAATTCCATGCGATGATTGATAGCTTGCACCGCATGTTGGAGTACTTGTCTGTTACCGAATTAACAGAGAAGTTGCTTGAGTTGTCTGAGTACAAGCTTGAGCTTCAACGTGAAAATACATTGGAATCCAAAGCAAGACTAGAGAACATTGATGAGTTCTTATCTGTTACACAAGAATTTGAGAAGCGTAATGATGATAAGTCGCTTGTTTCCTTCTTAACGGATCTTGCTTTAATTGCAGATATCGATACGCTTGGAGACAAAGCAGATGAGAACGAACCGCAAGATGCCGTTATTTTAATGACCATGCACAGTGCGAAGGGCTTGGAGTTCCCAGTTGTGTTTATCATTGGTATGGAGGAAGGGGTATTCCCACACAGCCGTACCTTTACTGATGAAAATGAGCTGGAGGAAGAGCGACGTCTTGCGTATGTAGGTATTACACGTGCAGAGAAGCAGTTATTTATGACCTGCGCACGCACACGAACGTTGTTTGGGCGTACAAATGCGAATAAGCCTTCTCGTTTCTTAGATGAAATACCAGAGCATTTGAAAGAGGACGTTTCACCGTCAGGCAATCGATACGGGCAATATGACCGTTACGGTCGTCAGGGAACTGCTTCTGCTTATGGTGGACGTGGATTAGGCTACAGTGGATCACAGTCTGGTACGGTTGGCTATGGAGCTGGAGGAGGAATTGCACCAGGTCAGTCGAGATCTGGTGGCTTTGGTTCAGGTGGAGCGAACCGTCCAGGCTCAATGGGAGCGGGACAAGGAGTTCGTCCAAGTGCTCCGCAAGTTAAGGTAACATCTCCACTCGACAAAGCGCGAGAAGCAGGTGGTGGTAATGCCTCATACGTAGCTGGTGACAAGGTCTCTCATGCGAAATGGGGAACGGGCGTCATCGTATCTGTAAAAGGTACGGGTACAGATACGGAACTACAAATTGCCTTCCCAGCACCAGTAGGGCTTAAACGTTTGCTGGCAGCATTTGCCCCAGTAACGAAGGTGTAGTCCGTTCGAAGAAACGAAGTGGTCGCCTTTGTAGTCGAATTCTATCCTTATGCATACAAATCAAAGAATTCGACTACCACAGCGATCGGAAACACGATCTGCCCTACAAAAAAATAAGGCAGAGAATACGATTTGTCATGTCAAAGTTAAATAACTCTTTATAAGAGTTGTATAATCGAATTCTTTTACTGATTAATTTTAGTGCTTAACCAAATAAATGTTTCACCCAATGAAGTTTAATGAAAGGGGCATGCCCAGATGGACGAAAGGCGACAAGCCCAGCAGCAGTCTGAACCTGCGCACACGCGAATGGAGCAACTGATTGCGGAATTAAATCAATACAACTATCACTACTACACATTGGACAATCCGATCGTTAGCGACAAAGAATATGATCGCATTTATGACGAATTAGTTGCTCTAGAACAAGAGTCTGGTACTATTCTGCCTGATTCTCCTACGCAGCGGGTTGGCGGTGAGACGTTAAGCGGCTTCGAACCGCATCGCCATCTAGCTAGACTTTGGAGTCTAGACAAGGCACAGGATATGGTCAGCTTAGAGGCGTGGCACCAACGAGTACTTCGTCTGATCACGGATTATAATACAAAAAATCCAGATAAGCAGCTCCCTGATCCATCGTTTGTCGTCGAGCTGAAGTTCGACGGATTGACGCTTAACTTAACGTATACGGATGGACAGCTTGTCCAAGCTTCTACACGAGGCAATGGCGTTATGGGTGAGTCGATCCTGCCTCAGGTGAAGACGATTCAATCTGTGCCATTAACAATCCCGTACAAGGACGGTACGATTGAGGTGCAAGGCGAGGGCATTATGAACTTGTCTGTCCTGCAAGCATACAATGAGACAGCAGCTGAGCCACTTAAAAATGCTCGTAATGCAGCTGCAGGCGCCCTGCGTAACTTGAATCCGCAGGTGACAGCGTCACGAAAGCTATCTGCTTATTTCTACAACATCGGCTACGCGGAGCGTAAAATATTTGCTGATCATAAGGAAATGCTACAATTTTTACGAGACAATAAGTTCAAAGTGAATCCATACGCTGAGTACTTCGCTAGCATGGACGAACTTAAAGTCGAACTGCTGCGTATCCAAGAGCGTAGAGCAAGCTTGGATTTCTTAATAGATGGGGCCGTTGTTAAACTTACGGATATGCGCACACGTGAAGTGCTTGGCTACACAGACAAGTTCCCACGCTGGGCAGTAGCCTTCAAGTTCGAAGCAGAAGAAACGTCTACCATATTGGAATCGGTTAGCTGGAATGTAGGCCGTACCGGGAAGGTAACGCCGCTTGCACGTGTAGAGGCAGTTGAACTCGCTGGAGTAACGGTACAGAATTGCACGCTTAACAACATCGGTGATATTGAACGTAAAAACTTGAAGCATGCACTTGGTTCTCGTGTATTTATTCGTCGTTCGAATGATGTTATTCCAGAAATACTAGGTAAAGTGCCAGACGAGCCAGAAGGGGAAGTAATCGTATTCCCTACTACTTGTCCTGCTTGTGGTTCACAATTAGAGCTGCGCGGAGCTCATCTATTCTGCAACAACAAGCTCGGCTGTAAGCCACAAATCGTAGCTCGGCTATCTCACTTTGCATCTCGAGATGCAATGGATATTGAGACATTTAGCGAGAAGACAGCGGAGCAGTTGTATGATGAGCTGGAAGTGCGTGACCCAGCTGACTTATTCGGGCTGACGTTTGAACAGTTAGTCGGCTTGAACCGTTTTGGAGAGAAAAAAGCGAACAATTTACTGCAAGCTTTCGAAGTAAGTAAGACGAGAGAGTTAGCAGCGTTCCTCAACGCACTTGGCATTCCGAATACGGGTAAAACGACAACGCGTGTACTGGCCGAACATTATCGCAGCCTTCAAGCGATCATGCAAGCGACGCCAGAAGAACTTGTTAACTTGCCAGACGTTGGTTCCATCGTTGCTGATAGCATCGCAGGATTTTTCCAAGATCCTTTGCAGCGAAGCAGCATCGAACGAATGCTTGATTATGGAGTAGTACCACAAGTTGCAGCAGAAGAAGAGAAAGTAGCCATCAGTACCGACTCCTTCTTCTACGGCAAGACGGTCGTTCTCACGGGTACCCTTTATCAGCTCACACGTGATGATGCTACCGCAAAGCTGGAGGCATGCGGTGCGAAGGTTACGGGTAGTGTCTCGAAGAAGACGGATCTCGTCATTGCAGGGGAAAAAGCGGGAAGCAAACTCGCCAAGGCAGAACAGCTCGGTATCCCTGTCATCACCGACGAAAATGAGCTCATCGAATTGTTAAACGAAGCGCTAGGTCAATAATGTTAAAGGCCCAATGGATGCATCCGACAATGCAGCCATTGGGCCTTTATTCATACCAAAGTGATATTCATGTGTAACTGGTTTCCGACATACGTATGTGTGGTACAACAAAGATTAACTGCAAAGAGTATAGGGGTTGTCACGATTCAATCTTTAACCGTTTTAACCGCTTGTCTTCACATTTGATGCACCTGGTACCGAGACGGACTCACGCCAAATTAATTGATGCGGTACAATAATGCGTGCTTGGCCGTATCCTTCGCCTTTTACAGTTGAAATGAGTGTATGTGCAGCCGACATTCCCATCTGATAGATGCCGATATCTACACTAGCAATAGGGGGGAGGCACATTTCTGACATAATCGTATTGTTAAAGCCAATAACACTACATTGCTCGGGGACTAACATTCCGTTATTCCATAATGTACGAATGACACCGAATGCTACAACATCGTCGATCGTAATAATAGCAGTCGGACGATTGTTCAAATTCATTAAATCCATCGCCGCTTGCGAAGCAGATTCAGCAGTGAAGCCAGCCTCACAAATGTACTCATTCCGTAGTGGTAGCCCCGCTTCGAGCAGTGCCTTATGGTATCCACTAAAACGGTCTTTCGATACCGTCAAGTTTGCAGGTCCACTCATAAATGCAATACGTTCATGACCTTGCTCCAGCAGTTTCTTGGTAACGTCATAAGCTGCTGCCACATTATCATTATCGACAGAGATAATATCAGCGTGATGCTCACTACGGCCAACAAGCACGAATGGGAACTTTCTATCTTTAAGAAAAGAGATGATGTGCTCATCTTGGCGAGAAGACAGCATGATGATACCGTCAACTACACGTCCTTGTACAAGTCGACGAACTGCGGCTTCTTCTTCATCAGCATTAATACCGGTAGTCATCAACACATCGTAGCCACTTGAAGCAGCTTTCGTAACGATACCGCGAATAATTTCCGAGAAGAATTGGTTGCGGAACAGCTCTTCCGCAGGGCGAGGCAAAATGATACCAAGATTATGAGTTGTTTTTGTTACAAGGCTTTTAGCCATCATATTTGGATGATAGCCTAGCTCCTCCATAATTTTTCTAACTTTTTTACTTGTCTTCTGACTGATTCGCGAGTCGTTAGAAATGACGCGAGATACGGTAGAGGGTGAAACGCCGGCCTTAAGTGCTACATCTACAATAGTAATAGCCATAGGTTGGATCCTCATTTCGAAGCAATATGTTCTGAGTATACCTGTTGGAGGTTCCTCGTTAAAGAGTTTTTAAATATTCATCATCAAGTATAGTCAAAAAAAAAGTTTATGCAAACGATTTACAAGAAAAAAAATCCGATGTATACTAATTACACAGTAACCGCTTACAATCTCTTTCAAGTAAAGGCGGTTATTTTTAAAAAACATTGTGCAAAGGTTTGCATAAAATTGATTTGCCAGTAAAAGATCTCGTGTAGTAAAGCAACATTACTAATCGGAGAGGGGATCTTCAGGGCGGTTTGCTCCTAGATGAATTCATTTAGCGGTAATCTTACGCACAGCATGCATAGTCTAAGTATATGTAGGTTATGTACAAATCATATCCGGCTGACAAGATACCGATAACTCAAAATTGAGTTATAGTCGTGGTGCACAAGCTACGAAGACCAAAGAACGATCGTACCGCACGTTTTACGAACGAGCTCGCAAGAGGACTAGTTGAACGCCCTCTTCAAGCAAGGGGCTTACTCCTTCACTACATACGTTGGAAGGGAAGCCAGAAATAATAACCACAGCATACAGAACGAAGGGAGTTTCTACACATGAAAAAGAAATGGGTTTCTCTGTTGTTATCTGCAATGATGGTATTTACTTTGTCGGCATGTTCTTTGGGGGGCAAGTCATCTACGCCAGCTCCTACTCAGCCAACTACGGAGACGGCTACTACTGAGACTGGTGAATTGAAGCCTGAAGAGGATGCAAGCTTGGTTGTTTGGGAGAGTAAAGAAGCTCGCCCATTCGTTGAAGCAATCAATAAAGAGTTCACTGACAAATATGGTATCCCTGTTAAGTTTGAAGAAGTATCCGGTGGAGATACAGCGAACAAATTGACGACTGACGGTCCAGCGGGTATCGGTGCGGACGTTCTTATGTTCCCACATGACAACTTGGGTCGTGTAGTTACAGCGGGTCTTATTATGCCAAATGACTTCCATGAAGAAGAAATTCGCAAAAATAACTCGGAGCTATCTGTAAACGCTTCATCTTATGATGGAATTCTTTACGGTTATCCGCGTTCGATTGAAACATACTTAATGTTTTACAACAAAAAGCTTCTACCAGACGGAGCTCCTAAAACAATGGAAGAAGTAATCGAGCTTTCCAAGACGATGAATGATTCGGCAAAGAAACAATATACATTCATGTGGGAAATGGGTAACTTCTACTTCGACTTCTTCTGGATCGCATCAACTGGCGGATACATCTTCGGTCAAAACGATACAGACGCTACTGATCTTGGTCTGAACAACGAAGGTGCTGTAAGTGGTTTGAAGTTCCAACAAGACTTTGTTAAACAAGTATTGCCTTTGAAAACATCTGACGTAACGTTCGATATCAAAAAAGGCTTGTTCACAAACGGACAATTGGCAATGAGTGTTGATGGTCCTTGGGTAATCGGTGATTTGAAAAAATCCGGTATGGACTTTGGTGCTGCACCAATCCCATCCATTCAAGGCAAGCCATCTAAGTCGTTCTCTGGTGTGAAAGCTTGGTACGTAAATGCTTACACGAAATACCCGAACGCAGCTAAGTTGTATGCTCAATTCGCATCTACAAAAGAAGCGCAATTGAAAGAGTTCGAAATGACGGGTACGGTACCAGCTAACATCGAAGCAGCAGCTGATCCTAAAGTAGCAAATGATCCAATTACATCTGCAATTTTGGAACAGTTCAAAAACTCTTACTTGATGCCAGCTATTCCTGAAATGAACAGTGTATGGAGCCCGATGGCAGCGGCATTCAGTGATGTATTAAATAAAGGTAAAGATCCGAAGCAGGCTCTCGACGGTGCTACTAAGCAAATCACAGACGCTATCGGTCAATAATAGAAGGGAAGCCCGGAGAACAGAACAGGTTTCTCTGGGCTTTTCCCTCTCCTCATAAACATGATCGGTTTGTGCAGAGGGGCATATAGGAAAGGAGAGACGCCTAATGGATACTACAATGAAGCAAGCACCAGCCAGCAAGGCTACACAAGCGGCTGTTATGTCCGCATTAGTGTGGGGCTTAGGGCAATTTTATAATCGCCAGTTTGTCAAAGGCGCGCTGCTGCTCGCTACAGAGATAATGATGTTGTTGTATCTGATTCCAGCATTGCCACAAGCAGTGTGGGGGATAGTTACGCTAGGAGAAACACCTACTGGAAGAGTTAAAGTTGGGAAAATGTATCAAATGGTTCAAGGAGATCACTCTATCTTCTTGATTATCGAAGGTCTAATTACGATAATTGTCTTCTTGTTGTTTATATGGATGTTTGTTGCCGTAGTACGCGATGCGTATCGTGTTAGACAAACGATCGAACGTGGCGATCAAGAAAACAATTTCATTCAAAGCTTGCAGTATGTAGGGGAGAACAAATTCGCACAGCTGCTACTTGCTTTACCGGCTACAGGTGTGTTGTTCTTCACGATCATGCCAATCGTCTTTATGATTATGTTGGCATTTACGAACTACTCTGCACCTAAGCACATTCCACCTGCAAACCTTGTCGACTGGGTGGGCTTCAAGAACTTCACTGACTTGTTGACACTTGGTACGTGGAGTGAAACTTTCTACGGTGTTCTTACGTGGACAATTATTTGGGCGATTATCGCGACAGTAAGTTGTTACTTCGGTGGTATTCTCGTTGCACTTCTTATTCAGCAAGCAGGTATTAAGTTCAAAACAATGTGGCGTACAATCTTCATCATTCCATATGCGATCCCACAAATGGTATCGTTCTTGATTATGCGTAACATGTTTAATGGTGAGTTCGGACCGATTAATCAATACTTGTCCTACTTCGGCCTTGGCAAAGTGCCGTGGCTGTCTGATCCATTCTGGGCAAAAGTAACGGTACTTATGGTTAATACATGGGTAGGTATTCCAGTATCCATGGTGCTAGTTCTAGGCGTATTGACGACGATTCCGAAAGACCTTTATGAAGCGGCTGATGTTGACGGAGCAAGCGCTTGGCAGAAATTCCGTGCAATCACAATGCCAATGGTATTGTACTCAACAGCACCGATTCTCATTATGCAATTCGCAGGTAACATTAATAACTTTAACGTTATCTTCTTGATGACTGGCGGTAATCCGGCAAATGGTGACTATCAGTATGCGGGAAGTACAGATTTGCTCGTTACATGGCTCTATAAGCTGACACTTGATAATCACAAGTACAGTATGGCTGCTGCAATCGGTATTATCATCTTTATTATCGTCGCATCTCTATCGATTTGGAATTACAGACGTACACGTTCGTTCCGAGAGGAGGATATGATCCAATGATTGGGAAAAAGAAACAGTCTATTATTCGCCTAACATTAAGCTACATTTTGCTAGGACTAATAGCTCTTACGGTATTTTATCCGACGTTATGGATACTCATGTCTTCGATTCGACCTGGTACGTCCATCTATAGTGATACATTGATTCCATCGAATCCGACGTTTGAGCACTACATTAACTTATTTACATCGAGTCAATACATGTACGGCCAATGGTACGTGAATACGTTGAAGATAGCGGTATTTAATACGTTAATTGCTTTGGTACTTGTTATTTGTACAGCATATGCGTTGTCTCGTTTCCGTTTCCGCGGGCGTAAGACATTGATGTCCACAATTCTTGTATTGGGCATGTTCCCAGGCTTCATGGCTATGATCGCGGTTTACATTTTACTGCTTCAACTTGATTTGTTAGATTCACATTGGGCTCTAATCTTGGTTTATTCAGCGGGTGCGCCATTAGGTGCATTCCTTGTAAAAGGTTTCTTCGATACAATTCCGAAAAGTTTGGAAGAGGCTGCTCGCATTGATGGGGCTTCTCACTTTACCATTTTCACAAGAATTATGCTTCCATTGTCGAAGCCAATGATCACATATGTAGCACTTACGACATTCGCTGGTTCTTGGGTGGACTTTATCTTTGCGAGAATGGTACTACGTACAAAAGAGAACTGGACACTTGCAGTTGGACTATGGGATATGGTGGCGAACAACTCATCAAGTAGCTTTACGATGTTCGCGGCAGGTTCCGTCTTGATCGCAGTTCCGATTACACTCTTGTTCTTGTTCCTACAACGCTTCTTAGTGGAAGGTTTGACGGCTGGGGCGAGCAAAGGGTAAATTCATTTCTTCATATAAGAAGAAACTTAAATACGATTTAGTAGTAACCTAGCAAAAAAACGGGCTGTACTCGATTGAACAGTATTACCCATTTAAAAGTTACGACAATGATCGCTCGCAGTCGAATGTTATCACAAAGAACTGCTCTCAAACATTCGGCTGCAGCAGCGATCGGGGGTACTGAGGTACTCATGATTATAGCAAGCAACGATAACGATATTATATGTAACTGCATGAACAAAAAAACGAATAGATTCGGTATAGAGAGAAAGGAGGCCTCAACCATGTTGGATACAAGTGAAGCGATACATCCAGATGCAAAAGGTCAACAAGAAACGAAAAGCGGCCTTACGCTAGGACGTGTTACACGAGTTGAAGTACAAGGTGAAGCACTCATTTTGTGGGGAGAACGATTTAACCTAGCTGTAAAAGCAATCAATGAGCAAGTTATGCAATGGAAAGTATTTTACGGTAACAAACCAGACTGGCGCACATCTGCAGCAATGATCAACCGTCAAGAAGATGGAACGCTTTCTGCGAAACAACTAAAACATAGTGTTACAGAAACGACGGTACTCGTTACTTATGGCGAACTTACGATGAATATCGATCGTCAAAATGGAACATTTGACGTGATGCAAAATGGCCGCAAGCTATTTGCAATGCGCAGTCTGCTTCGTCATGCTGAGCATCAAGGTGATTTCACAGCTCAACTTACGATGGAGTCCGAAGATCGTCTATACGGTCTTGGTGAAAAAACAGGCTTCCTTGATAAACGTGGCGAGCGCTATACAATGTGGAATACAGACGTATACGCACCACACGTACCTGAAATGGAAGAATTGTATCAGTCCATCCCAATGATGGCTGTATTGCGTCAAGGTCAAGCTTATGGCGTATTCCTTGATAATCCAGGTCGCACCGTATTCGATATGCGTGTTCATGACGATGCATTCATGATCCAAACTCGCACTGGCGATATGGATATGTACGTCTATGCAGGACCGGACTTAAAAGAAGTTATCCGTCAATATACAGATATGACAGGTCGTATGCCATTGCCGCCAAAATGGTCCTTGGGCTACCACCAATCTCGCTATAGCTACATGAACCGCGAGGAAGTTATGAATCTAGCTCGTTCCTTCCGTGAAAAGCAAATTCCATGTGATGTTATCCATCTTGATATTCATTACATGACAGGCTATCGCGTGTTTACATTTGATGAAGAGCGTTACCCAGATCCAGCTGGTATGATGGCTGAGCTTAAAGAGATGGGCTTCCATATCGTTCCGATCGTTGATCCAGGCGTGAAGCGTGACGCTAAATATCCAGCATATATGGAAGGAATCGATAACAACTACTTCTGTAAATATGCTGAAGGTCAACTATACATCGGTAAAGTATGGCCAGAAGAAAGTGCGTTCCCTGATTTCACAGAAGAGCGTGTACGCGACTGGTGGGGAGAGAAGCAAAGCTTCTACACAGAGCTTGGTATCGAAGGCATTTGGAATGACATGAACGAGCCGGCTATCTTCAACGAAACGAAGACAATGGATACAGAAATTATCCATGGCAACGACGGCAATCGCAAGACGCATGGTGAAATCCATAACCTTTATGGTATGAACATGTCCCAAGCAACATACGAAGGGTTGAAAAAAGAACTGGACGGCAAGCGTCCGTTCGTATTGACTCGTGCTGGTTATAGCGGTATTCAACGTTATGCGGCTGTATGGACAGGCGACAATCGCAGCTTCTGGGAACATATGTCCATGGCTATGCCAATGGTGCTCAACCTTGGTATGTCTGGTGTACCGTTCTCAGGTCCAGATATCGGCGGGTTTGCACACCATACAAGTGGAGAATTGTTGACTCGTTGGACGCAAATGGGCGTATTCTTCCCATTCGCACGAAATCATTCCGCGATCGATATGGTTCGCCAAGAGCCTTGGTCCTTTGGTGATAAATACGAGAACATCCAACGTGAATATATTTCACTTCGTTATCGCTGGATGCCTTACTTGTATCACTGGTTCCATGAAGCGTCTCAAACAGGTCTTCCGATTATGAGACCACTTGTGCTTGAATACCCAAATGATCCAGAAACGTTCAACTTGTGTGACCAGTTCCTAGTGGGTGACTCAGTTCTTGTAGCACCTATCTATCGTCCAAGCACAGAATGGCGTTCTGTTTACTTGCCAGAAGGTGAGTGGTATGACGAGTGGACTCGTGAGCGTCTAGAAGGTGGGCGCCATATTCATGCACATGCACCAATTGAGAAAATGCCATTGTATGTACGTGCAGGATCCGTTCGTATGGAAGAGTCTTTACGTCAGTTTGCTGCTGAAGCTATTGAAGATACAAGCGTAACGGCATGCGTATACTTGAAAGGTGAGGCAGGTAGCTTCAACTTGAACTGGTATGAAGATGACGGTTTGACTTATAAATATGAAGAGGGTGCGTACAATATCGTAAGCACTGAAGTTGAACAAGGTGCAGATAGCGTTCGCATCCAAATGAATTATAAGCATCAAGGCTTTGAAGCGAAGCGTTCCCATGTAAGTGTTCGTGTAATTGGTCTTGCAGAAGCTCCTGTAGAAGTAAAAGGTGCTGGTGAGCAATTATCTGAGGAAGCTTTGAATCAAGCTGCTAACGGTTGGTACTGGAATGAAGGTAACAAAGAGCTAGTTGTGAAGTGCCAAGACAGTGCTTCTCTATTAGATGCAGTAGTTGTTCTTAAATAGTATATTCAATCTGTATAGAGACCGTTCTACTCTTCGTGAGAAGTTGTAGCGGTCTCTATTTTCTTTTAATTAGAGTGAGAGAAGAGCTTTTTTAAAATGGAATATTTTATTAGTTGCAACAAAGTTGTATTCATGATAAATTATTTCTTGTCAGTTCGACGGCAAAACGAAAACAACGAAGCAAACAAAATGTTGTTGAAAAGAGTCGAAAAAAGAATTGACAGACAAATTAGTTTCTGATAACATATATAAATGTTCGACACGAAATGTTGAATGTTTCAAGTTCCTTGAAAACTGAACAAATGACAAAGCAATGAGAATTAATTCTCGTCAGCAATACAAATGAGCAAGTCAAACACTTTTATGGAGAGTTTGATCCTGGCTCAGGACGAACGCTGGCGGCGTGCCTAATACATGCAAGTCGAGCGGACTCTTACACTTTCTTCGGAAAGTGTCTGGG
>NZ_JACYTN010000032.1 GCF_014841135.1 Paenibacillus arenosi | reverse complement strand
TTGTCTTTTGAATTCTGCTGTAAATGTACGTCTTTGTTTTGGCATAGTAGATCCGCTCCTAGTATTATTCTCTTCATTCTACTAGCCCTTATTTTTATTGTCCAACTAAGTGTAGCCGATCCAATATATTAAAGGTTACTCTAAGAGATTAATTCGTGCATTATACTCTTTGGTTCTAGAAGATGAAGGTGAATGGCAAGATGATATTATTAAGATGAAGAATGCCATAATAAACTATTGTGAGATTGACTCCGCTTTAGTTGATTATCTGTATGCTTGTTACGTGGATAGTAATGTACCTGTTGAAGAGTTTCTGGGAATTGCAGATGAAGTATATAGCTATTTTGAGAACGCCTTACATGCAATGGCTGCTTCCAGAACTTCCTTAGGCTAACACCATATCCGCTCTCGTGCTTAGTCCCTTACAAAAGCTTTGATCTCGTCGATATATGCTTCGAAATTTAACAATATGAGCAAATGTCCTCCGGACATATCTCTTTGTACGCGTGGATTGGGCATTAGATCGACCAGCAGATCCGGTATCTCCGAACCGAATGTGTCGTCGTCAATCGATTGTAGCAGCAGTATTTTACCGTCCAGATAGGTAAAGTCGCTCTTCGAGAAGGTTTGTGTATCCATAAAATCAAGAATCAATGCGCACATGTGAAGTTCTTTTTTTCGGTTCAACTGAAGAAACATGAACTTGAAGAAGTTATGGACGTACAGAGTTTCGTTAGGGTCATTCTTCTTCATATTTTTTAACACATTTTTTAACATGAGGGAACGAATCAAACCAAACGGCAACCATCTAACGAGGGTCATTGCTTTTTTAAACTTTTTCTTCTTCAATCTCATCAAGCTTCTCGCATCCGACGACATGTTGGCCATAATCGTACCCGTATTGCTTAAAATCAAGCCGGACACAACATCCGGGTGATGCTTGGCTATGCATTGGGCGAGCATACCTCCGAAAGATTGACCCACAAGATAAACATTCCGTAAATCCTCAGTCCGGATCAATTGGGCAATGGCATCGGCCAAACTATCACTTGTCGGATATCCGGCAGGATAATCAAAGGTCAATATTCGATAATGGGGCTCCAGAGCCTGCACATGTTTGAAAAATGCTTCCGACACACCGCCTCCACCAGCAAGCAGTACCAAGGTATGTTTCCCTTTTCCCGATAGCATGTACGGAAACTGCACATTGTTAATAGTCATTGTTTTTTGAGGATGATTCTCTCTATATATCCTTATTTCTTGCTCGAAACTCATGGATGGCTCCTCCCTGCTTTTGTAAATATACTATCCATGAATTCATTATATCGAAACATTTGTTTCCTGAAACCAACTTTTTTTACAACACACAAACCCTGTTATTTCAGTCGAAAACAAAATGAGATTTTCACCTATATACAATCTAAGTGATTCGTATCGTTGATAAAATGAATTACTTTTTCTTTATCCGTAAGTTCAATCATACTAATCCCTGTATCCCCGATTTTAAAATAGTAATCCATGTTAATTGGCATTAGGAAAAAAGCGCGTAATATACTAATAATTACTCCACCATGAGCTACAATCGCAATCCGTTCATACTTATTTTCTGTCACAATTTTAGAAAATATCGTTTCAATTCTCATTCGAAACTCTATAAATGATTCCCCATTTTCAAAACGATCATGAAGAAATTTTGGTACAGGATGCTTTTTTGCTTCTTCAAAAGACATGCCAGCCTGTATACCGTTATTAAACTCCATTAATTCTTCTTCAAACTTCACTGGACAACCAATAGCATCCGCTAATGTTTCAGCAGTTTCTCGCGCCCTCTTTAATGTACTTGCCCAGATAAAATCTGGGGGAAAGTCATTTTTCACTTTATGTACTAAAGCTCCCACTTGTCTTCTACCCATTTCCGTTAATTCAAAATCTGCTCTTCCTTCATGCATGTTTAAAATATCTGCTTCCGATTCCCCGTGCCTAATTAATAGTATTTGCATACAATTACCCCCTTATATCTTTTAAACTAGATTGATATACTATCATATTTTACCGATATCTTCGAATAATCTAGTGAAATTGATCATAGTGTTTAAGAAAAACCAAGATGTAAGTTTATATTCTATTTATGCTGTAGAACTAGACAGCTTTTTATCACTGTCCCACTTCCTGCTTGTTTTATATTTATGATTTCATGCTGTACTGTTCTTTTTAATGAAATTTTCCGAAAACCTTCGAATACTTGCTTCAATGTTGTACGATAGTTTTGAACACAAGCCAATTGGAAGGAGAGATTTGCATGTTAATGATTCCGAAGTTCAAAGCAGCACACAAACTTAGAAAACCTAGCGGCCGTTACGCAGTTGGCTGTATACATTTGATGTTTGAATATACGCAGAAGGAAAAGGACGAAAAAAAGCGGCTAATCCCCTGCCTTTGTTTTTATCCGGCGAATCAAGTAGACGAAGGGACACTCAAAAAATATGTAAGTGAACAGATTCTCCCTGGGACTGAGGGCATTGAAACGAATTCATATTTGAATGCGCCTATATCCGAGGGCAAGCATCCACTGCTGCTGTTCAATCATGGATACAGTGTGTACCTTGAAGCGAATACCGTACAATGCGAGGAACTAGCATCTCACGGGTATATTGTCTTGAGCATAGGCCATCAAGGTGAAGGTTCGTATGAGCTGCCTAATGGCGAAGTGATCACGATGGATAAGGACATGCAGGCGGATTTTTTAGTAGACTTTTCAAATGACAAGGAACTCTTTCCTAATTATGCAACTTGGCTCACCAAAGAGGGTACTGATGCAACCTTTGAACAACACTACACGAAATATAAAGAAATGATGGACAGCCAGCCCCGAATATTGGCTCATATGGACGTTTGGTTGCAGGACTGCTTGGTTGCACTTGAGATGCTGTTGAATCCTACCGAGCAAGGAGCGAACTTGGTGTCCAACCATATCGATAAAGACAAGATTGGTGCGTTCGGCATGTCCTATGGAGGGGCAGCTGCATTAGGGCTGACACATAGTTGCGATCTCATCAAAGCGAGCGCCAATCTGGATGGTTTCTATTATAACTCGAAATGGTCGAAACCTTTTTCGAAACCAACTCTAATGATGCAGCATGACAGCATGCAGGTGGGCCCCCACCTCACCTTTCCATTTTTAAATGCTGAACATGATTCCTATTTGGTAACGGTTAAACAGAGTACGCATAATAACTTTACCGATTACACCGATATTATGGCTGAAAATGAAATACAAAAGATCGTGATTGATGAGAAAGAAGTGGAATTCAAAGTACTTGGAGATATCGATCCCGACAAGATGCAAACGATTATGAATACGCTGCTGCTGGACTTTTTCAATAAATATATACATGGTAGCGATTCCCGATATTTAGATACGGATGATTCACTTGATGATGTGATTTTACTACGAAAATAATTCCACACTCGGTGGACTCAAGGGCAGAAAGACGTGCCTCAAGTTTAGCTAAACTCATATGTAACCAGCATTTAGTCGGACATACCCTTACACGTAGTTCTCGGTGCTAATAGGTAATGTCTTAATGTTCTTATCAAAAATGGAAAAGTCATCAACTTCTTGTCAAATGAAAATGGCAAGAAGTTGATGACATAATGCTAAATGAAACAGTTCTCCCATGAAAGTTTCTTGCGTGGATATCTAGCCCAGACAGATGTTCTACTATTTCGCTACCGCTAAACCTACAGGGTTCCCACCTATTATCGCTACTGATAATGCAGCTGGTGCATATACGCAATCTATATCCATCAAGCAGGAGAAGATGGAAGTGGCCACTTGTGCCTCTTACGCTACCTATCTGCTTGGAGGGCTGGGAGAGTTCGGTTGGCGCGGCTTACTACTTCCACTGCTGCTTCCCCGATTCAGGTCAATACGGAAGTAACTTTGCTATCTACGCTTTAGAATTGATCGGCTACCGTGCAATTCTAACTTGGTTGTTGTTTCATTTGAAATAAAAAACCGTTCCCCTTAATGGAGAAACGGTTTTTGCAATTAGCTTATCAATTATTATTGCGGAGGATTTTTTCTTGCGATTGTTATCTTGTTGTTTTTTATAATCCAAGGTTCTTGAACAAGTGTGCCATCTGCTCTCTTTAACGTATATTTTGTTACCAGTTGATATCCTGTATACCCTGTTGTTATCCCAGATGGATTTGTTACACTACTTGAAATGGTTTCTTCCGTTGCTCTGCTAGTAGTTGAACTAACGGATGTTTGTAATGATTTCGTGATTTCGGTTCTCAGTGATGCTGTTATTGCTTTAAATGCAAACCCAAAATCCGCTCCGACAGTTATTGAAAGTGTATCCGTCAACGTTCGTTGATCCTCAGAACTCACGCCTGATGTAAATGAATAATTATAAGTAAGTCCAGCCGGAACAACCGCTGAGAATGTTTTCTCCCAGTATTCCTCCTTCACCAGAGTATAGTAAGGTGAAGTGTTTATTTTTGTATAATCACTCGCTTGGTTATCCTGTACTACGATAAATGGTAATAAAGTCGCTCCAACTACAGCAGAGCTTGAAGTATCAGGTAATTGTTCATCGACATTTCCTGTTGTATAAACCGGAGCACTCGGTCTAGTTCCTATTGCCGGCAAAGTTGGTAACGTAATGCTGGTATTAGCTGCTGAAAGTCGAAATACCCGATAGGGATCAGAAGAATTTGCATGATCCAGATCTAGAAACTCTGCCCCATTATATACTGCATAAGATGCGACTTTTCCATTTTCTTGGTTTACAATTTCATAATAACCATTTCCTTGGTTTCGTAAATACCACTGTTGTCTAGTGTCGCCAGTCCAAGTATGTTGTACCAACTGTTCTGTGGTCCAGTTCGCAAATGAAGTAGTTTTACCACTACTTTTATTTACAATAGCATACAATCCTCCATCTAGTGGGAAAAATACGTATTTTTGATTGTCACCATTATGTGCATAGTGTAGATTAACGCCGGCGTTATTAGATTGGCTTGAATTAGGATTATCCCACTGTGTGTTGAGATTAGCCTTTAACTTAACATTATAATATTGATTCTTTTCTGGAACTGCTGCTTCACTTATAGGAGCCCAAAATGAAAGACTCATTGCACCTACCAAAAACAATGACAATGCTTTTTTTGATAAAACGTTCATAGTATCCCTCCTAATTTGGTCAATCACATCTTTTAAAGATGCTGAAGTGAACGATACACAGCACAATGAACACACTCATCTGATAAGAGAGATGATAGATATCCATACGTCACATTTGATGCGCATTATTTCAGATGTATGAGAGTTGGTATGCCAGAAAAGGCATGACAGAAAAAACCTTCATGAGAGCAACAATTTTAAGAAGGAATCCCTTAGTATAGATTCAGTTGTATCGAAAGACTTTTCAATTTTCTGTGCTAACGTGAATCATTTTTAGCTGCTTCATAACTGTCTTTGAGGTAAGTGTAAGGATAATAGAAATAGATATTGTTTTCAAGCTTTTGTGGGGTTTAGTGGTAATTGTGTAGGAGTGAATGGAGTAAAAGGGTTGTGAAGTTTGATTGTTCTTGAAGATGTAAGTGCGATAAACTGGCTGCTAGTCTTCGTTACTATTTAATGTCACCCATACTTGAAATAGATGGTGACTCAATATCGCCCTCCCTGTGATTGATTACCCGTTGTTTATACATGAAGTAATGATGTTGATTTTACCATCAGTATCCATTAATGTAAACGGTCTTTTTTTATGTTCGAGAGCAAGACGATATCATTAGAACTGTACGAAGGAGACGAACATTCATAGGGCGCGATAATTAGGTAGCGACAGGAAGATCGCCCTTGTGACTCCCATCTCTCCGTAGATAAACGAGCCACACTCCCCGCCTTTGCCTGGCACGAGTCCTTCAGGCCATACGGTCGGCTCCTGTTTGTAGGGACGCCAAGGAAGTGTAGCCCTATTGTAGTATCTCTTCTCTAGATCGAAAGGTCTGTCGCTACCTGTTCACCCTGCTCTTGAGGTAGTTTATTGTTGTTTTTTTAACCAGTCGAGCATGACTTTTATTGTTTCATCTTGTTGAGTTTCTGGAGTAATTAAACTAGCATTGTCCCCTTTTTGCTTACCATACATACCAAAGTTAGCGTGATTCCCTCCTTTTATCATGTGCATCGTTGTATTCTTTGACATTACATTTTCTCTACTTTTTATTTCTTCTACAGTGGCTAAGCCATCTACTTCACCATAAATGGATAACATAGGAATTGATTTTGTAGAGAAATCATCTGCTGGATAAGAAGCTAAGAAAATAATACCGTCTACCTTTTGTTCATTTTGAAAGGCATACCTAGAAATCATAGATCCACCAAGTGAATGCCCAACAACATACCACTTTTGAATGTCAGGATATTTTTCAATTATACTGTCTGCTGCATTCGTTCCGAGTACTGCTAAGTTTAATGGTAATTTAGGCATGACAACAAAATAACCATTGTTCTTAAGTTCTTTTCCCAAATAACTATAAGACTCTACTTCTACCTTTGCTCCTTGATAAAAAATAATCCCTGTTGTAGATTCTTTCTGTCCAAACACTAAATTACCGTCATCTTTATTATGTTCTACTAATGAGAGAGCTTCTTCGGTTGGTTTATAAGTAAATTGGGACCAACCAATAAAAATAATAATTCCCACAATCAATATGCCTAGAATAGAGTACACAGAAACTTTTATCCATTTTTTCAACCTATATGACCTCCACTATATGTTACTGTCTGGTTCGTAGCTGCTATTTTCTACAGGTTCGATACTTAAATTACTAGGGAGATTGTGCATCCCCCATTTGCACATAGCCTCCAGAATCGGCATCAAGGTTCTGCCCCTTGGAGTTAAAGAATACTCCACCTTAGGAGGTGTTTGTTGATATTCTTTCCGGTTGAGAATATTGCTTTCTTCTAGCTCCTTCAACTGGGAGCTCAGGACCTTGTGAGTAATGTTTGGAATGCGCCGCTTGAGCTCACCGTAGCGTATAACCTCTTGGCTGGTTAATTGATACATGATTTTCATTTTCCACTTGCCGCCAATTATAGTTAACGTATAGTCAAACGGAGTCAAGCTATTCTGTTTTTCCATAGATTCGGTCTGTTTCATCATCAAGTTCCCTTTCCTTGAAGTAAGTACACACTTTAAAGTGCGTACTATTTTTTTTGAGGATATGTGTTAGTATGAGTTCCAAGTGCAAGCAGTTAACTTCTCTCTGATTAACAGTTTAAACCGAAACTGCCGCGGGAGAAAGTAATGAAAGGATAGTAATTATGCCTAGTTATGATGCAATCGAGTTTAATACGAGCGATGTAAGTGAACATGAAATGTATAAATTGATGATCGGTTCAGTAGTACCGAGACCTATTGCATGGGTTTCGTCCAAAAGCAAGGAAGGCGTATTAAACTTGGCTCCCTTTAGTTTTTTTACGGTTGCTTCCCGTAACCCACCAACATTGCTGATTTCCATCGGCCCGGGCGTAGGTGAACGAGACGGTACAGTCAAAGATACGCTGACCAATATTCGTGAGCTTGGAGAGTATGTAATTAATATGGTTTCCGAGCCTCTAGGCGAAGCGATGCAGCGTTCGTCCGCTAATGTCGGGCCGTTAAAGAATGAGTTTGAACTTGCAGGGGTCACGCCCAAGCCTTGTAAGTGTGTCAATGTACCAGCGGTACTTGAAGCTCCAATTGCTTTCGAGCTAAAACTCGATCGAATTATACCCATCGGCGGAGATCATCTAGTTCTTGGAATTATAGAGCATGTGCAAATAGATTCCGCCTACTATGCGGGAAATTATAAAACAGTAGTAGATAAATGGAAGCCATTAGCAAGCTTGGCCGGTGACTATGCCGGACTGACATCTACATTTTCACTTATAAATGTAACTGATGAGAATATGTAGCGGTGGCAATGTCATCTTCGTTATGACCAATCTTTCTCCCACTCAAATTCCTCGATATATATGCACGAGCTGCCTGTATTCTATTCCCCATACGATGTAACTACAAATAAGGGCGATCCTGCGGACTTTACTGGTCCCCACAAGTCACCTGCATTAACATGTATACTTATAAAACTTATACTTACAAGTTAAGACGGCCGTTATGTAACGACCGTCTTTTTTATTTCTTTTACTGAGATAATCGTATTTTCTGGTCACCCCTTCGCCTTCTTTAAATGATTGAATAACGCCTTATCACCCAAGCCTTGTTACTTCAATGAATAAACGTTATTGACAATGATTGTAGAAAAGTTACAATGAAGGTGTTAAAATTACAAGAAAAAATTTGCTCGAGGAGATGATGTCACGCCCAATAAATCAACGATTACAACTGAAGGAATGGTTTGCTGGTCTGCTTTTGCAAATACATTTAGATGTAACGGTACGGGCGGTTAGTAGCGAGGTACAGATTGAAACTTGTACTGTAACGAAAAACTTTATGTGCAAATATAAGGAGGAATTCAAATGTTCATTCAACAATATCCTTCCGACGTAACGCTCCGTGAAAAAGAAGCTCTTATTTTAATTGAATACCAGAATGAATGGCTCTCAAAAGACGGAAAAATTCATCATTTGATCAAAGATCATCAACAATTTGCTAACTCCATTGAAAGCTCCAAAAAATTACTAGAAGCAGCAAGGAAAACCGATATTCAAATTATTCACTGCGGTCTGTTCTTTGAGGAAAACCATATTGAATTAGGCAATACAACGTATGGTTTGCGCGCTGCCATTTCCACGTATAAAACATTCATTAAAGGCTCACTAGGAAGCCAATTCGGAGAAGCGTTCACTCCTGAATCGGGAGAGTTTGTTGTGTCGGGCAGAACCGGGGCCAGTGGGTTTGCGGGATCCAATTTGGATAGTTTCCTTCGAAATCAGGGGATCAACAAAATATACATCGCAGGTTATGCGCTTCACGTTTGCGTAGAATCTACCCTTAGACACGGGCATGACCTTGGTTATGAAGTGACAGTTGTCGAAGACGCGACATCCGCTTTTACACAAGAACAAAGAAAGCATGTCCTCGAACACGTAGTTCATCATTTTGGAAAATCGATTACCGTCGATCAATTCATTGAGAAGTATATTCCTTGCAGGTATCCTCCTACTCCACAATCATGATGATTTCTGTCATTTTGTTTCTAACTATTCAGGATAAAATGCAGTGAACATGATACCTAAATTTTTAGCACCCGCTTCCACCCTGTCCCTATAGTTATCCCAATCCATTTATGACTTGCAATAAGTCTCTCTATCCCGCTCCGCCTTCTCAGCTTACTAAAGCTTGAATAATATGAAATGGTTTATATTGTATACATTTTCATATTTTCATATAATGATTGGTAAGTAAGAAATAGGAGGTAATGTTAATTGAAGAAGAAATTTGTCGTATTATTATCTGCTGTAACGATGCTTGGGGGTATGGCTATTGGTGTCGGGGCTGCACCAGTACTTGAAAAGATTACAGCAAACTTGAATTGGGGAATTCGTTATGAAGTCAACGGAAAGCAGTGGACGCCTAAGGATCAATCTGGAAATAAAATAGCCGCTATTAATTATAATAACACAACCTACCTTCCGGTTAGAGCGGTTTCTGATGCTTTAGGGATCGCGGTAAAGTTTGATAATAAAACTCAAAAAATCACTCTTGGCGAAAAGTTAGCTACTACTCCACTAACATCTGAAAAAATTGATGTAGGATATTCCTCTGTTGTCACAACGGACAAACAGTACACCGTTCATGACGGTAAGGATTATGGATCAGGTGTACTTATGAAAGAAATTAATGTAGAGCAAAAGGTTACGTTCAAACCCGAAGGTAAACACCAGACATTAGAACTTTCTGTGCTCCCTGTATCGGTTTCTAAAGAGATTTCCGTTAAAGTATTTAACGGTGAGGTGTTGCTGAAAGAAGTGTTCTTGTCCCCAGGTGGTAGTGGTCAATCAGTTACATTAGATATCAAGGGTGCGAAGGAACTTAAGGTGACTGCGAAATTAGTTGATATAATCGGTGCTTCAGGTACAATATTCCTTGCAGGTACATATAAATAATACAAGCTTTTAGCCAGTGGTCAGGAACAGTTAATTTATTGGAGCAGAGTCAGTCGGTGATTCTTCACCGCTAACTCTGTCCTTTGTTCATTATTTAACTAAGCTGCCCGTTAGCTTAATGAAATGGCTGTTCCTCTGGCAAGTAGCAATTAGAATGTTACGCTTGTTCTGCCCAGTTAGCCGGATACGTTACATAGATAAAACGTGCATAATTTGGCACAGAAAATTGAATTTTACTTCCTTTTGGAATTAGGATTACTTCACCTGGACCAGCAGACACCTTTGTACCATCAATGATAACATCCAGATGTCCCTCAATCACATAGTCAACTTCATCATAGTTAAGTGTCCAATCAAAGGTTGTTTCTTTCATTTCCATGATACCGCAGCCAAGTCTTGGACTTTCCTTTAGCGAAAAAAGATCTTTACAATAGACGATATCATTAGGGTTGCCCGTATCAAGACGATCCTCTTCTGTTACTTTCATATTTGGCACTTTAACAGAAGTAATCCCTCCAGGACCTCTATGAACGTTCTGTTCAGTAGCATCAGCCGCTACTTTTTCCATGATCATGTTACGAACCATTTCTTCAATCATCTTTTTATCGATATTCATGAGTACTCTCCTCTACTTCTAAGGTGTAATTTTTTGGAATCATTTTACTTGCAATGAACATAGCAATCATTACAGCTGTGATACATTTTTGATCATTGATTCATTTCTCGGTTAAAAGAGAGAATAAACACAAAGAGACTTAAGGTTATACCTCTTCCTATCATGTAGGAATGCTATAACCTTAAGCCTCTTTGCTCTTGGTAAGACTACGCCTTTGTAGTCCTCTATTTTATTAAACGTGAATGAAACTATTGTTCCACACGCTGTAGATTAAAATTGCATGCTCCCTCTTAGTTTATCTTCTACGCAGCTATTTACAATAGATAAACCTAGACTTTTTTGTGAACATTATAACACCTTACTTACGATCGCTTCATATCCTTGAAACAAATATCTGTATTACAATAATAAAGTGTTCGCCCGTAAAGGTTATTTTACTTTACTCAAATGATTAAACTAACGGATAACTGTAGGTTTAAACAAACAATAAGACCAAGAGGGGGAAGCCGAAATGAAGACGATCAAATGCATGATGGACCACTTGTACTGGGCGGATGGACGCATCTTGGACGCGCTTGAGAAAAGTAAGACGAAGAACAAGGACCTTTTGAAGCTAGTTCGGCACGTTGCGGTTGCAGAAACTGTCTGGCTGTCCCGATTGCAGGGCCAAGGAAGCACGCAATATTTGTTGTGGGAAGAAGCGGAAGGCCTCATGAAGATCCGGACGATGTTTGAAGAAAACGCTGAGCAATATCGTGTATATATCGAGGGGCTCGAGGAATCGAAATTGGACGAGATGATCGACTATGCGAACCTGAGCGGGATTCCGTTCCGAACGTCCATCCGGGACATTCTATTACAGGTGATCTTACATGGGCAATATCACCGGGGCCAGATCAACCGGTTACTTCGGATCGAATCGGCAGAGCCTGTCCAAGTCGATTACATTACGTTCGTTAAGCGCTAACAGTACTGGAAATATGGCAGCGTCGTGGATACTATGAGGTGAAAGCTAGACACAAGCTCTGAGGACTACGACGATAACCCCCAATATGCGATAATATTGTTATCAAGGAGTGGTATAAAATGAATGAAAATAAAGGTACAGAAATAAAGCGTTCTTCAAAAGCAGAACACATTCTAACTCAAATCAATAGTAAAACAAAGCTAGGCGACTTACGAAAAATCGCAAAGGACATAAAAAAAGACCACGAACTAGCTATGGAACTTTGGTCAACCGAAGAGTTTTTGCCCAGACTATTAGCGATCTTAATTATGGATAAAAAACTTCTTTCACAAGAAGTGTTAAATAAGCTTGATGAAGATATGCAGACGCACATTTTTGATGAGCGAAACTACTTAATGGATTGGTTAATGGCTAATCAGCTCACCAAAGACAAGAAGACAATTGCATTTATGGAGTCATGGGGAAATAGCCCTTCTGCTCTTCAAAGGCGAGTCTTCTGGTATTATCAAGCGCGATTGAGATGGACTGGACAAACACCGCCTAATAACACCGAAGACTTACTATCTACAATAGAAGCCACTATTACGCAGGAAGAACCGGAGGTTCAATGGGCTATGAATTTCACCGCAGGCTGGATAGGCGTCTATGATGAAAAGAATCGTGCACGTTGTATGAAACTTGGTGAGAAAACGGGGCTTTATAAAGACGAAATGGTAGCAAAAGGATGTACGCCAAGCTATTTACCGGAGTTCATTACGATTGAAGTTAACAAACGACAAAACTAATTTGAACGGTTTTATAAGTTCTTAGATCACTTTTACGGTGTATGATCTTTCCCCACTTCACTGCAATCTTCAATAATGTAAGAAGCCGAGCGTAACACTGCTCGGCTCTCTTTATTTCTAACGACGATGCTCTACAAGGTCTATTACGCCTAATACGACGTGTGCTAAACCGAAACCAAAAACGGTATTTGCAATCATCTTGTTTGAACCGCGATTTTGTTTCATCGCATAACCTGCACCCGTTACAGCTACACCTAATGCAGTTGGTATTAGACCTTCTCGAATATTCATTGTAAAGTCCCCCTACATCGTAGTTAGTTGGTGTTTATTCACCCTCCTTATTCTGACCTTAACTAGTTTAAATATGCTTCAATTTCCCCCCACGGGCGGCTTCTTCTATTCGCATCTACAAATTTTTCATCTCATAGATTTTTTGCAAGGTATTAAGATGCATGGATTTATCTTCGGGAGACTCAGCGAATTTATACCACTCCACAAGTCTATATCCGAACATAGCAACGATTCGTTCATAAATACAATGATCAGAGATATGCGACACATCCGCATATTCCGAAAAACCTTTGTAATACGCAGGAATGCATTTGTGGTAGTATTCAATCATATGACAGACATCCGCTTCATCTGTTATTAAACTTGCGATATCCTCGCCCATATAACCCCATCCGGCGGTATCCCAATCGATAAGTACGATTTTATTGTCCGAATAGAATATATTGGCCACCCAAAAATCTCTGTGGCAAAGCACGATTGGCAGCTTGTCAATACGACTAAATATTTCGTCTGCGTTATTATCAAAGTCTATGAGCATGTTACACAGGTGCTTCGGAATTTCGCAGTCATCGGAGCGTATATAATCATACACAACATGCCATGAACGATACCGCAGATAGTAGTTTTTCGTATACTCAACCTTACTTAAATTGGAGAGATTCTGCAATCCGCTTGGTCGTTCTGTATATAGCCTCCCTTGAAATCGTCCCAATTCCTCGGCTATACGTTCATACATTTCTGTGGTCAGATGTAAGCCTGACACACCATCTATATATTCCATCCACAGTTGAATCTCATTGTCATTTATTTCGGCGTGATAACACTCCGGCCAACGGAATGAATCAGAGAAAACCTGTTTGAAATCCGATGCATAGAGATCGTACTCTCTACGCCATGAATTCGGATCACCATATCGCTCAAATGTTTTCTGTGTTTTCCAAACCACCTTGTACGGTAGAATTTCACCATCGGACGTTTCAGCCATACCTGTTACAAGCTGAACATTTCCTACTGTCCCACCTTGCAGCTCTTTAAATTGATAATCTGCGTGGATTATCGTCTTGTCGAGCATTTTACTCAAAGCAAGCATCAGTATTTCGGGCTTTACAAACTTTTCATTATGGTTGTTCATTTCTTGTATCCTCCGTTTCTAGTGTGGTGATGACGGTATATTGATCCCGCTGAAGTTCTGTAACTCTTCCAGGTATGAATCCTATCGGCGGTGTTTCGGCTTCGATATATCCATACTGTTTCAAATCAATCATTGAACCGATCCTCTCCTATATAAATGAAAGTTGTTTTTGGGCATAAAAATACCGCGAACAAGCAGCCTCCTAAGAAGCTGCTTGTTCGCGGCGAAAAGCCAAAAATCGGCTTATAAGCAAAAAGGGATACGACCATCATCGTATCCCGCTAACAGCAGTATTCACGAAAGGTTACTGTTTACGGCATAGCAAAAAAACACGGGTGATAGTCCCGTTTTTTCTCATTCCAAGCTATAAACAAAGATTGGAATTCCCTATGCCCGATATTCGGTTAAGTTAAAACCACCAATACCATATAAGCAGTCATTAAAACATCCCCTTTCGCAGGAAAAAAGTAGAAAATCAATTTACACCTATAGTAAAACATAACCCTATGTAAGAAATCAATAGCAATATGGTAAAGCGCAGAGATACTACTGGAATCAGGATTTTAATAAGAGGTATGAGTGAGGTTGTACGTGCTAGGAAATATGGGCTGTAACCGTTCAAGCGAAATTGAGCTGTTACAGCCCTCGTGATCAAATAAATGATTATTTAAAAGTGTATAGCAACAATAAAGTATTATTGGAAATGTACAGAAGTAGGTATTGATTTCAACAATTTTCACCCATATAGTTATGTCAAACGTGCGTTATATAATATATAAATTATGGATACTATTGAGGTGAATACTTATGCCTAAGATTGTCGATCATGAAAGCTATCGAATAGAGCTGCTAGATCGTTGTTTCGATTTGTTTGCAAGCAAAGCGATATCGTCGCTAACGATGCGGCAGATTGCAAAGTATCTAGATGTTTCTACAGGAACAATTTATCATTATTTCCCCGACAAAAAAGATTTGCTTAGACAAATGCTTCAACATCTTACAACGAAAGACATTATGCATGGAATGGATGATCTTCCGTATGAAACCGCCGAACAACGACTACAGCATCTTTTTCGATATTTACTAACACAGGAAAGTTACTTCATCCAGAAAACACTGTTTATATTAGATTATTATCGCAGCACGGAATTAGAGCCGGAACATCTTGCTGCTCTTCATGCAATTGGTGAAAAGTATATTGTAACTCTTCAACAGGTACTACCTAATCGGGAAGATGCAACGTTCCTTTTCTCTATGATTCACGGTTTGCTATTTATGAGATACTTAAATGATGATATGACTATGCTAGAGAAACATGTTCAATTAGCGATGGAATGGGTTCGAAGTAGACAACAACAGACTACATAAAAAGAGGCCTCCTCTACTACTCAGTTTGCAAGCGTTTAAAATACAGAGGGGGAATAATTCCTTCTACTCGCGATTCACTATAAAAAAACAAAGAACACGCTGAGTGTGGCGTGTTCTTTGTGCTTGGTGAAATTGCTGGAGTCGCCCCTCTGTTCTCGTTGCTATATGCTTCTCATTCAAAATTTCGACCAACTGAATAGTGGACTCAACATCTTGCGAATCCAAAAAGCAAATACCGGCACTGCGCTCCATGAGCTGCGCCTATTCTGGATGTATTGGTCGTTAATAATATAAGTTCGAGTAGAAGCAGGGCTCTTCAGCCCGAACTCTTCCCGCTTTGCCGGATCATTCGAACCTCCGAGCTTCTCAAGCATATTCGCTGTCTCTCTATTTATATTAGCGGGAATTTGATCGTAGGCTTGGGTGATTTGTACATGAAATTCATCGATTGGATTGCGGCTGGCAAGGCCCTCTAAGTGGATGCCTTCGCGAATGTAAGAAACGTAGGCAAGATGATCAGCCCAGAACTCGTCCATATAAAAAAGCCGTACCCGTTGCTCCGAAGGGCTCATCGGCTTCTCGCCTTTTAAAATGCCGAGCCGCTCTTCGTATAGAATTCGCCTCTGATCCTCCACCATATCCGAATAACCGTTCAGTTCCTGACGGATATGGAAGTTTTGGCCCATAATCACACGCTGAATATGCGCAATTTGGCTGCGGAGCACCGGATCTTCGAGAGCCTTATCCTGCCTGGGAGCACGAATCACTTTATGGATGCCGAACCGCAGCAACAACTCGTCCTCCAAACTTACGAAAAACACGGAAGCTCCCGGATCACCTTGGCGGCCGGAACGCCCGCGAAGTTGGTCGTCGATCCGCACGCTTTCGTTTACATGTGTACCTATCACGTATAACCCGCCAAGCTTGGCGACAACCTCTGCTTGCGTGGGGCTCCCGCCGCCGAGCCGAATGTCTACGCCGCGTCCTGCCATATTCGTAGACACCGTCACGGCGCCGATTTCTCCCGCTTTGGCGATGATTTCGGCTTCCTTTTTGTCGTTTTTTGCATTTAGAACATGGCAAGGTACATCGATAACCGCTAGCGCCTCCGCTAGCATGTCAGACTCCTCTACACTTGACGTACCAATGAGAATAGGACGTCCCGTCGCATGGACGGAGAGATTTCTTGTACAAGTGCTTTAAGTTTGGCTTCTTTATGGGTATAAATTCGGTGCGGATGGTCGATCCGTATGTTTGGCCGATTCGACGGGATTTGCACGACCTGCAGCGCATAAATTTCTTCAAATTCCATTGCGGAAGCGTGGGCAGTAGCTGTCATTCCGCACATTTTCGGATACAGGCTAAGAAAGTGTTGTAGGGTGATCATACCGAGAATTTTCCCGTCGGCTTTCGACTGTAGCCCTTCTTTAGCCGCAAGTGCGGCTTGCAACCTGTCCGGCAAATACCTGTTCTCCGCCACGCGTCCTGTATATTCTTCAATCAATTCGATGTTCCCGTCTCGGACGATGTAATCGACGTCTCTTTTTAATAACGATTCTACATGCAGCGCGCAATTTAATGACGTTAATAAATGACTATTATGGCTATCGTACAAATTGCCGCATCCCAGAAGCAACTCCGCTTTCGCTGCTCCTGCTTCATTCAAATAAACATTCCGCTGGAAATCATCGAAGTCGTAATGCTCGTCTTGCTCGAGCTGCCTAGCTACTTCTGCGAAACGAGTACCGTCGTTGCTGGAAGAGCCCGACTCACCGGTGATGACTAACGGTACCCGTGCTTCGTCGAGCAGCAGTGAATCCGCTTCGTCGACGATGACATAGTGGAAAGGACGATGCACAGTATCAGCTTCGATGAGTGCGATCGTGTCGCGTAAATAATCGAAGCCTGCCTCTTTGGCCGTAACATAGGTTATGTCTGCGGTGTACGCTCCTCGTTTTTCGGACTGGCTCATGCCTGCTTGAACCGAGCTTACCGTTAATCCGAGGAAACGATAGATCGGGCCCATCCACTCCGCATCTCGATTTGCCAAATAGTCGTTAAAAGTGAGCACATGAACGCCTTCACCAGACAGCGCATTGAGATAAGCAGGCATAACAGCAGAGAGCGTTTTTCCTTCACCGGTATGCTGCTCGATCAAAAATCTCTCGTGCAGAGCGATGGCAGCCATGATCTGGACATCGTAAGGCTGTAATCCAACCTTTCTCTTCGCTGTCTCGCAGACTAGCGCATAGGCATCGACAAGCAGCTCGTCCAAAGGCGTACCTGATCTTGCTTCCTTTTTTAGCCGGAGAGATTCCGCCTGCAGCTGCTTTTCGTCCCATGCTTCCAAATTTCGTTTCCTGATAAGTTCCGTTTTGTCTCGATAGCCTTTCAGCTTATGTCGGGCAGTGCGGTCTTTGAATTGTCGTAACAACTTGACGGCTATATTCATCGGAATTTCTCCCTCCTCGGTAGAAATAGTTGCCCATTAAATACATTACTTAATCTTGCACGCCGCTCCTCCCGGCCAGTTCTTATGTAGGATATATATTACAATTATAATGTCAGGCTACTTTTTTGTCAGTTTCTATTAACAAACATACTAACATGGTCTTTCTAAGCCATGTTAGTATGTTTTCTGACCGGATCATAGATTTCAACAATGCATAGGTGGGGAAAATACGCTGAGCGTTTTTTACATCTTACAACGCATACAAAAGACTAGGATCGGCTCATTACTCACGATAGGAGTTGGTTCTTCAGTAACATTATATATGCAGAATTTACGCTGTTACTCTTCTGTATTACATTTTGCTCGCGCTCATTTGAAAAATGAAGCATTTATAATTTTCCACGATGATTCACCAAATATATACTTACACCTACGAGTAATAGACCTACGATAAGGCGGTAAGTTATCGGTTCATTTAGGAACAACGTACTAATGAATACGGCAATGATCGGTACAAGAAAGGTGAATGTTCCGACTTTGCTGGCTTCTCCCGCATTTATAAGTTTATAGTAAATGATGTATGCCAGTGGAATGCCAAAAGTAGAGCCGTACCCGAGTCCAAAAAGGTATTTACTATTCCATTCAATAGCTGACCAATTTTCAATAATGCTTCCAGTTCCTATTAGAACAACTCCACCAATAATAAACTGCAAAGACACCATCCAGAAAGCATCTACTTCCTTGCGCACCTTCTTCACATAAACGACACCAAGTGCCCAGCTCAATGCCATAAGCAACCCTAAGACAACACCAATGACCGATACATGAACGGTTAATCCATCCACACTGACAAATACAATGCCAAGAAATCCGATAATCAAACCTATAACTTTTAACGGCGACATGTACTCTCCAAGCCATATCCAAGCAAATATTCCAAGTAGAACGGGCTGAAAATAGACAAGTACTGACAACAGTCCTCCTGGCAAATAATTGAGCGCTACCGTCTGTAATCCAAAAAAGAGAATCGTATTGAAAAATGCTGAAATACAATATTTAGCCCCATTTTCATGCCATTTGATCTTGTTTCTCATTTTATATAAGAGAGCTGCAAGTATAAGGCCCCCAATCAATGTACGCATACCTGCAAATAATAACGGGGGCGTATAAGGCACAGCCATTTTATAAATCGGCCAACTTCCACCCCAAATAAAGACTAATACTAGTAATGCACCCGTCGATTTTGTAAAAACTTTATCCACTTTCCTACCCTCCCATTAACCCAACAAATTCAGCTTCATTATAAGAATAGATGCTTTTCAAAATCTCCTCACGATTATCAGAGAACAATTGGTCTGCAACAGCTGAGACGAGTCTAGGTATCCCATATCTCATTCCCGGAAGCGAAGAGGCTGAGATGCCACAACTAACTAATGCTGAAAAGTTAAATACAAAAAGCCCATGAAGTAACTTTGAATCCTTTTTATCGCGGCATGTGAAAGTAAAGTCAGGGCCAAGGTAAGGATACGCATCAAGCTTATGGTTGGCGATTTCAGCAGGTGCATGATAATAGTCGCCCCAACGTGCAATATAAGGCTCAAACAGCTTAAGCTCTGGACGTAGAGAATGATCGGTTACAAGACCAGTGGAAATGATTAGAAAGTCAAAAGTGAAGTTACCCTGGGGAGTAGTGACAACGGCTTTTTCAGCTTCATACTGAACGTCAATCCATGGTGCACCTAAGTGTAATTGAAACCCGGGCTGTGAAGCTGCGCGTTCAAATGTGTCATTTGTAGGAGGTTGATGCTTTAAGTAATGGTCTATAATGGCATATTTATCAGCATCAGATAGTACATGAAAACGTTCAATTAGACCTGACACCCCCATTTGTCTCATTGGGTTAATACGTGGCATTTCCGTGCGGCGGACAAACACATGAGCCGACCCCACACCTTCGGATAATGCAAAATTGGCATTGTCAAAAGCTGAGGCTCCACCGCCTAAAATGGCCACTTTCTTGCCTTTTAGGGCCTTAAAGTCAATGTTTTCTGAGGTGTGTGCATAGAGGTGACGAGGTAATGCTGCGGAAATCATAGAGGGTACATGCCATTCCCCACCGCCTTGAATACCAGTGGCTAAGATAACCTTGCGGGCGAGTAATGGATTAGAAGATGCTCCTGCTCCTTCCATATGCAGTCGATAAACATCATCTCCTGTAGGCTCAATCAGTTTCACCTTTACTTCATTAATAACAGGTAAATGAAGAACTTTTCGATACCAGCGTAGATAGTTCATCCAATCGTTCCGTGGAATCTTATCGACCTCCTCCCAACTCTGTGCCCCAAATTGTGCTTCCCACCAAGACCGAAAAGTCAGAGAAGGCACTCCAAGATCAATGGATATCAAATGTTTAACCGTACGCAATGTCATCATACGAGCGTAAGTTGCCCATGGCCCTTCATATCCTTCAACGTTTTCATCGAGGACAAGGATGTTAGATATTCTTTCACGCAGTAGCCCAAAGGCTACACCTAAGCCACACTGGCCGCCTCCTATAATAACGGCATCATAGACATGCCCCTCAGGATGGCGGGTTCGGCGTATCCAGTCTTCTCCTCCATATGCAAGATAAGAAAGATCCCTTCTTACTTGTTCATTTAGAGCTTCTAAACTCATCACTTTTCATTCCTTTCGTTAGATGGTTTATTATCTTCTGAACGAATCGTTAAGTTAGTTTGTCTGTAGTGCTTTCAATAGGATGCATAGATCGATCTCAATACCTTTAGTAAGCATTTCTGAAATTGTTGAGATTGCTTCACCTCCTTATTTCCACGATCAATATACCATACCCCCCTATAGTATGAAAAGAGCTTTTTATTAGCATTTATTAAAATAGGTGTTCGGCGACTGAAGGTGTAAAGGAGGTACTCGGAGCAAGTAAAAAGCGTGGAAAAGAATTGGATAGATCTAAATTAGATAAAGAAGAGCGTACTATTGCAAAGGAAGATCCCCTCTTGTATCCAGGAAGAGTTCACGATTACGCGTCCTCTTATTACCCTGTCTACCATGAGGGGATTTTGGTTAATGCGCAGGCTCTGCTTGATACATGGCATGCTTCATTCGATTATAAATTCAATTATTTATTGAAAGTAATCTTCTCCGAACCGCCATCAAAAATGATGGACGTATCACGCGGCTTTGTTTCTGCAATTTTGCGGCCGCCTCTGAACGAATAAAGCACTACGGCCTGTTTACGAATGGCCTCATATTCGTTTTCTGCCTCAAGAACGATGAAGTTAGCAGGCTTACCTTCTTCAATGCCGTAGACATTTTCAATATGCAGTGTTCTTGCACTATTTTTCGTAATGAGATCGATTGAATTCACGATTTGATCGTAACCGAGCAACTGCGAAGCATGGATGCCCATGTGCAACACCTGAAGCATGTTGCCCGTGCCTAGCGGATACCATGGATCAAAGATGTCATCATGACCGAAGCACACATTAAGACCAGCTTCTTGCAGCTCTTTGACTCGAGTCAGTCCTCTTCTTTTCGGATACGTATCGAAACGTCCCTGCAGATGAATGTTGACCAAAGGATTAGAGACGAAATTAAGGTCAGCCATTTTCAGCAATCTAAACAATTTGTACGTATATGCATCATTGTAGGATCCCATCGCCGTCGTATGGCTTGCCGTCGTGCGGGAGCCCAGTCCGCGTTCGTAGGCTTCTTTCGCGACGACCTCCAAGAAACGGGATTGTTCGTCATCGATTTCGTCGCAATGGATGTCGATGAGACGGTCGTATTTTTCAGCGAGGTCAAATGCGACCTTCATCGAATCAACGCCATATTCCCTCGTGAATTCGAAATGCGGAATGCCGCCGACCACGTCCACGCCCATTTTCAACGCCTCTTCTAGCAATTCCACGCCGTTCGGGTAAGAATGAATGCCTTCCTGTGGAAAAGCGACAAGCTGGATGTCCATGTAAGGTGCCATTTCTTCTTTCACTTCAAGTAGAGCTTTAACTGCAGTCAAGCTTGGATCAGTGACGTCTACATGCGTTCGTACATGTTGGATGCCCTGTGCGATCTGCCATTTCAGTGCCGTTTTAGAGCGGGTTTTGACATCTTCATGTGTTAGGAACGCCTTGCGTTCTGACCAGCGTTGGATGCCTTCGAATAGCGTTCCGCTCAAATTCCATTCTGGCTCGCCCGCCGTTAACGTTGTATCCAGATGAATATGAGGTTCAATGAATGGCGGTAGCACAAGCGAACCGTTGACGTCAATTATTTCTTCATCTGTAGTGGCTTCTTCCTGTGCTTGCGTAATTTGTTCAAACTTCCCGTCTTTCACGACGATATTCCATAAACCTTCTTTACCCCGCAATTTGGCGTTCTGTATAATCATTTATTTTCCCCTTTTCTTTAGATTCTTTCGCAGGAACGATAAGCATCAACACGATGTAAGCTACAGCCGTACCAATCAGTGCATTTAATGGCGTAATTCCTGGAGCCAGCTGAGCGAAGGCAACGCCGAGGGCCCAAGCGACCATCGCTATCCAGTTCACACTCATGAATGTTGTATCGGCAAATGGTTTATAGTTTCTTCGCTTTATAAAAAAGTAGTCCGCGATAATGATAGCCCCGATGGACGGTACCGCAGCGCTGAGCACACTCAGGAAACCTACGAAATTGTTGTACATCCACATGGCAAATATAGTACCCACGATGCCGTTTACAACGACGAGAAGCTTTTTCGAAATCTTAGTGATGTTTGCAAAACCCAATCCGGAAGCGTAAAGGGCATTATCGTTGGTCGTCCAAATATTCAACCCCAGAACAATGATCGCAGGAATGGTCAAACCTTGCAGGAACATGACCTCTGAGATATCAGCCAGCTTATAGGCCATTGCACCTACTGCGCCGAACAGGAACATGAGTGAATTTCCCAAGAAGAACGCAACGACTGTTGCCGTAACCGCCTGTTTGGATGTCTTGGAATACCGGGCAAAATCGGGTGTCAACGTTCCACCACTTATGAACGACCCGATACAAATGGTCAATGCCGCTGCCATCGTAAGCGTCTCTGTTGGCGTGTAATCGAGCAACCCTTGCAAACCACCAAGCGATGCTGCTCCTTCGAACATCGAGTAACTACCGAGAATGGCAATGGCCGGAACCGCAATATAGCCCAGAATGACGAGCGACTTCATACCGAAAATGGCTGTTGCCGTCATTGCGAAACCGAACAAAAAGATCAACAGGTACACGTTCCAATCCATGGCTTTGGCTACCGGAACCGCGAACATGGCGACGCCGACGCCGAACCATCCGACCTGTGTGAAGCCTAACAGGAACGAAGGCAGGTACGAACCTTTCTCACCGAACGAATATTTTGCCAGCAAATGCGTGGAAAGTCCTGTTTTGGCTGCGATATGAGCCAGCGATCCTGTATAGATGCCGAGTACCAAATTTCCTACCAGTACAATTCCAATGAACTCCATGAACGTCAAGCTGACTCCCAGCGTTCCCCCTGCCAACATACTTGCCGAAAAGAAAGTGAATCCCAACATTACGGATAATGTCTTCCAAAAATGGTTTCTCTGCGTTTTCGGTACCGCTTGCCACGAAAACTCTTGATCTTGATTGCTCATCAGAATACCTCCAGCTTAAAGTGTTCTGATACCAAAAAGCAGAAAAAGAGGCTACTTGTCATGTATCAAACTGACAAGTAGCCTCTTTTTTACATCTTAAACCGCGCGAAAAAGCAAAGCATCCCTGACGGAATATGCCCTGTACACGCGTGAATAAATAGATCCGCTTCCCTTGTCAGCCTCTCTGGACTGAATTAAAGGTACCAGTATTCAATTACATACTATTATTTTTAAAAAACGTATAATTGTCAATGTTAATATTAACCATCGGTTATGCAAGCCATTTCTTCTCTACTAGCATTTCCTACAAACGCTTATTCTTCCCGATGAATAAAAATCTCTAATCTCTCCATTAACGCATGCTTCATAGGTTATCTCAGTCCCAGCCAATATTGTGGCGCAACGTGAAGGTCCGCCTTTTTTCCCGATTGCGCTGGTCCGATAGATAAACTGCCCACACCGGGTCGCATAACAAGAGTGTGGCTGCGTGGACCCGTCAGGTCAAGAGAATAACTGCCTTCTTCTTTAATAAAAGCAGAAACGCGAGCTTGGTTATCATTTGGCACTTTCTTCATCCTTTCTTCTACTCTATGAATTAGATGCTCCATCTTTGAAAACCCAGCTTGAATAAGGAATCTTGTATTTCTAAGTCTACTTTGCTTTTGGATGTTGTAAATTCTAACTCGGACAATGCACGCGGAAGCTTTTGCTGGATGAAGGAATCAAAATCAATGGCCGTTTTGAAAATGCGGAGCTTGCGCAGTGACGGTAGCCGCTCCATATCCGACAAAAATGATAAACCTTTACAATTTGAAATCGTCATCTCCTCCAACGTCTCCATCCCACGATCAAAGCTAATTTCACGCATCTGAGCTTGATCCTCAATCGTAAGGCTCGTCAACGCTCGGAATCTCGTAATATTACTCAGGTCATGAAAACCCCGGATTCTACAAATTTCCAAGTGATCAATTTCATTCTCTTCGATTTCCTGAATATGCTCTCGCCCTCCAAGTAAGATGCGAAGATGTTTCAACTTCTTCAATCGGTTTATAAAATGTAACGGTAATTTACTAATCGAATGTAGCGCGAGATAATTTAACCCTTCCAGATAGCCGAGTGCCTCCAGGTTTTTCACCTTGCCCCCAACATGCAAGTGTTCCAGATGAGAGAACTCCTTAACATATTGCAGGTTGAGAAGCTTTTTGTCCGAAATAATGGATAAATCTCTTAAAGATCGAAGTGAGTCTATTCCCAAAATATCCGAATTCTCCAGCTCATGTATGCCCACATGCAAACTGTGTATGTGTTTCAAAGCAGACAATGTTTCAATGTTATGTGCGTGGATAAGACTATTTAGATGCAGGTTTTTGACATGAGGAATCTTCAGGAGCGTACGAGCATCGAACGAGAGGGAATTATGCCCGTAGAAACGTACTCCGAAGTTTTCATCGAAACGTGCGCAAAGCTCATCCACTTCCTCCAAAATAGAGCCATAAAAATCCGGGTGAGAGAACTGAACAATCACTTGGTTACCAGCGCGCAAGTCCTGCTTGATCTGTACTCGATCCAGCGCATCAGGATTATTGATCAAAATCTTTCTTTTCCATTTCTTACGCATTTTTTAACCTCCTAACGGAATCCATTTTTTGCTCCAAATCAGAGTCGATCTTCGTCGATCCACTCCACCTGCTCTTCTTCCTCCAACAAATCATTCATCATAGACCATGTTTCGATGATATCCGGGACAGATAAAAGGAGTTGTAGCCGATAAAAGGTACTTGTTCATGTTGTCCATTTCATGTGGATAGTAATGAAAATCGCTCGGTAGTTGGACGTTTAATGTGCTTTCTAAGAGGTCAATTTCTTCTTCGGTAGCAGGAGGGTTAACGGTAGAATAAATCGGCTGTGATATCGTTTCAATATGTTTTAAAATGTTATCCCACACGTCCTTAGCCATGCAGGATGACCTCCACTCTTTTAAAATTCATATTTCCTAAATCTATCTCTGAGAGCTTCTTCGTATGGTATCCACTCCGCATCACTCCATAAAAATATTTTCACAAGTTCCGATAGCTTATCTACGGCTTGTGCTGGTCCTGTCATCTTTATTAAAGCGTCAAAATCCTCACTACGGATATCTAACGCTTCTCGGAGATAGTCATCATTAAAACATTCTTCTTTGAGCTCATATTCATCCTTCGTCCAAGGTTCGCAAAAGATTCTTTCAGCCTGGATGTCTCCATCCCCGAAGATAGATAACTCGAATATTTCCTCATTCATATATCCGGCAGTCATCACCGGTCCCTCGATGAGCTGGGACAACGTTTTGCCGATCCTCTTCACTGTCCCCCATACGAAATAATCGTGGAGCACGCTGATCCAGACCTCGTTGCTTTTACTTACATACATGATAATTTTGGTTTCTTGACCTTCATTTTTACCCAGTACTTTAGGATGCTTTACGCTTAGCTCTCTTAATGCTTCGACAGTCTTCTCAAGGTTTTTCGACTTGATATGTAAATTTGCGAATGATCTTCCCACAGGATAACCTCCTAAAACTATGGATGTTTAATGTTCATTACCTAATAAAGCTCTAAATAATTTGTATCTTATTTTCATTATAGTGATCATTTATCTTGAATCCACCTACTTTTTACCTGAATATTGGAAATGTGTACGATTTACTCCCTCATGAGAAAAGGATGTCCCTAGGCCATTTAAGACTTTGGGACACCCTTTTTTAACAATTCCATATCTTTTACATTCTCTACCTACTTCTGAGTAGATTCATTCAAAAAGTCCATAAAACTCGTTGAATCAAGCTTTTTCCACCTGCAGCTGATCCAGTGCCAGCTTCGCGCGCTGACGTGCGATTTCCACAGTGTCCGCTCCAGATAGAGCAACAGCCATCCTTCTACCTACTTTGGTAACCGGTTTGCCAAAGATGCGTAGCTGTGTGTTCGGAACTTCCAAAGCATGCTCAGCTCCTGTAATCGTATAATTCTCCAGCTCTTGTGTTGCTTTCAATGGTCGGCTGGCTCCAGGTGTGATCAATGTAATCTCCGGAATCGGATATCCGAGGATAGCTCGGACATGCAGTGCAAACTCAGACAGATTCTGAGTGACGAGTGTGACTAATCCGGTATCATGCGGACGTGGCGAAACTTCACTGAAGTACACTTTGTCTGCCGTCAGAAACAGTTCAACACCAAACAATCCATAGCCCCCGAGCTCATCTGTGATGGCTCGAGCTATCGACTTGGCTTCCTCTAGCTGCTGCTCACTCATCGCATGTGGCTGCCACGACTCGATATAATCTCCGTCCTCCTGAATGTGTCCGATGGGTGCGCAGAAGCTTGTACCGTTCACAGAACGTACTGTCAGCAGCGTAATTTCGGATTGGAAGGTAATGAACTCTTCAATGATGACCCGTCCATTTTGCACCCGTCCGCCTTCCATGGCAGTTTGCCAGCAAGGTTCAATATCATGCTCACTTCGGCAGACACTCTGTCCTTTGCCAGAGGAGCTCATCAATGGTTTAATTACACACGGATAACCCATCTGCTGTACGGCCTCAACAAATTCCTCATATGTATCTGCAAAGCGATAGCCTGCTGTAGGCAAACCCAGCTTCTCAGACGCAAGTCTACGAATTCCCTCGCGATCCATCGTCAGCTTCGCAGCTCTGGCGGTCGGTATTACGCGATATCCTTCATCTTCGAGCTTAACCAGTTCCGACGTAGCCAAAGCCTCAATTTCAGGTACAATCAAATCCGGCTTCTCCTGCTCAATAACGCTCCGCAGCTTGTCCCCATCCAGCATATCTATCACATAACAACGGTGCGCAACCTGCATAGCAGGTGCATGCTCATAGCGATCAACTGCCACCGTCTCGATTCCTAAACGTTGAGCCTCAATGATTACTTCCTTGCCCAGTTCTCCCGAGCCCAGCAGTAGTAGTTTTGTTGTATGTAGCATAATTGTCAGCTCCTCTTTTCATCAATTAATAGATTAGTTATGTCAAAATACAAGAAAGAGGCAAGGGAAATACACTCCCTTACCTCTGCCCAGGCGTACGGCCGTTGTCATCTATGTGCTCCCTCATGGTGCCCCATGCTACGCCAGTCACACATAAACCTATTCATTATCAGTAAAATCATACTGAACTTCCTGTTGAAATGCAACTATTTCCAGATCAATCATAAAACCATACGTATGCTGCCCTAGACCCAATAATATAAAATTCGGCTTTTCTATTGTCTCCGTCCACAAATCTACCGATTTTTCGCCAAACTGCACAACCGTCGCTGCCGGTTTTTTCAGTCCATACTAAATCAGGAGGATTGGGTACAGAATCAGCTTCGTATAAAGTATAGTAATCGTGCGCTGTTGAACACACTCTGAAATCTCCCCCAGTAGAATTGACAGTAGGACTGCTTACGTAAAAATTGGGGCCTAATCTAATTAGCCGATCTTCACCTACCCAATTCCACTTTCCATCCCCGCTCTGGGAAGTTACTGGCGGATCCCCTATTGCGCTCGCCGTTGCTAGCGGAATGATACATATTAGTGTTAGTAACAACAAAAAGATTCTTGTCCTTACCTTTTTATGCAAACCCATAATGTCAATCTACCTCCTAAAAGTAGGTTTTCACCAAGAGAATATGATTGATTACTCTTTATGGATATGCATTCCAATTCAGTTTGTGAAAGGTTATTTCATCGTTTTCATTTTCGCTTATATTATTACAGGATAGTTCATTTTACTTTACATGCAAAAAACACCTCCAATTTATACGCCCTATCTCACGGAATGGTCGTTTACTTACTTGAAGGTGTATTGATACCCGCTGTTTCCCCTTTACGATAATATAGCAATCCGTTCGAGCGCGCGTTCTCCGTAAATAGAATCGAACGGCTGCTCCTCCATATGGATATAGCCTATATAACAATCACATTGCCTCATACGACACGGGCGTTCTTGAGCAATGCCATCAAGCCCATCTCTATACAAATTTCCGATCACTAGACGATCCTTATAGCAGCGCTTTACGCGACCGTCTCCTTGGACATAGAACACATTTTTTCCAGCGCGGCACGGCTTGTCCATACTATCGTAATCCTGGGCATTAAGGCCAAAATAAGGGTCCACATCGCTTAAAAATGCTAAATCCTCGGCAGAATAGTAATCTTTTTTATCTTTGTAGGCGTTCACCCACATATAAACATCATCAGGCAGTGCATTCCTTAATGAAGAAATGGAGCTAAACGCACTCTTAAGCCCAACAGACCCTACACTGAACGATATTTTTTGCTCATAAAGCTTACCGCATTGCTGTAAAAATCGCTCTTCCTTCGTCTGGCCAGGGTGATAGGTTACCCAAAATGCAGCCGTAATTGGGTTCAGATCCCGCGTCCAATCTAGCTTAGCGGATAAGTTGGTTTGTATTGCGACTTTATTAACGTGCTGCATGTGGGACAGCTTAACCATGGCCTCTCTATACCAACGATGCGTAAGTCCTTCGCCATATGGGTTGAAAAACACAGATAGCTGATGTCCGCTTTCTTCTTGCTTCCCTACCCAGTCGACAAACTTCTGTACTTGCAGCCTATCCTTCGTCAATGTCTCTTGACTATCAATATTTTTGCTAAAAGGACAGTAAGGGCAGTCATAATTGCAAGAGCTCAGGCTCCCGCGAAAATAAATGGTCGCCTTCATGACAGTACACAGCTTTCCATACGCGACCGTATTTCCGGAGAGATGAACCAATCTCCTATGGAATCGGAGTACATTAACCCTTCATCCGTCAGTTGCAGTATCTCATGCTCTATAACAGCAAGCTCTGTATGCAAGAGGAGATTCAACTCTGGATAATCGTTGAGAGCTGATGTTGCAAACCGCTCTGTATATTCGCTCAATGCCAAGCCTTCCGTATGAAGCAGTGCTTTCAGTATAAATCTTCGCTGCTGGTCATCCCTGCTTAACACAATACCGTAATCAGCATGAGTGTAGTCGGACGAAGCTACGTAATCGGCAATGATGCTTGCAGTAGCAGAACGACCTACGCTGTAGCGTGAAGAGTAATGAACCGTTCTTGTGTAAGAGCGTGCTCCACAACCAAGTCCGATCATCCCCTCCTCCTGACAACCATAAGGAAGCAATGATTTCTTTGAACCCGCTTCCGCTTTGGCAAATCTGCGCATAGAGTACTGGGTATATCCATGTGCAAGTAATCGATCCCTCGCTGCACGATACAACAGAAGCCTTTGATCCTCGCCACTCTGTCTGATCTGCTCTGGCTTTACAATCGTGTGTTCTCGCGTATACAGCGGATAAATAAATAGCTCTTCTGGATCATAGGACAACGCCTTATCTAACGAATATATCCATGAATCTAGGGTTTGACCGGGAAGACCATATATCAAATCTAGATTCAGAATCGGAAATGAATACAACTTGAGCTGTCTCAGAGCTCTTTCGACTTCCTGAGGCTTTTGGGGACGGTAGATTGCATCCGCTTCAAATTCAACGAAGCTTTGAATGCCCATACTGACCCGATCGACCTGCCTACTCTTTAAAATGTCCAATCGTTCGGTGCTTATCGTCTCGGGAGATGTTTCTACCGAGATGGAAGCTTGACTCGGATCCATTCCCATTCCATGTTGAGCAATATGAAACAACCGATCCAACTGGTCAGGTTGCAGCAAAGTCGGTGTGCCGCCTCCAACAGCAAATCGAGCAATTGGTGCATTTGGAATGAGCGTGGCCCATTGTGCAGCTTGTCTCTCCAAAGCATCGACATAGTTCGTATGTACATCAGCCCTCTTGTCAGGCAGTGTGAACAAATTGCAAAATCCGCAGCGTGCTCCACAAAACGGGATATGCATATATAAAAAGAGTGAATCTGCCTTTTCCTGACTCCACAGTTCCGATAAGGGCAGCTTCCTCTCTAATTCTCTATAGGAGGTTTTGTGTGGATATGCGTATAAATAAGACCGGTAAGGCTCTGATGTTAGGTTATCCTTCCAGCTGCGCAGAGCCTCCGAGTTCTGGATGATGTCCATGTAATTTGGGTAGACCGTAAGGCTCATCATAGTCCCTTCTCTCACTTTACAAAATAAATTCACGATAAGGTACGTTCCACACGACCTCATGTGCTAGCCTATGACCGTTATATCCATCCTCACCATATGCGGTGCCATGATCTGAAAATACCATGCAAAATACAGGCCGTTCTCGTTCTCGGAATGCCTGAAATAATCGACCAAGCTCGCCGTCCACATATCGGAGTGCCGCGCGCTGCGTCTCTATGGAGTCTTTCTTTGCTCCTGGTATAAAATAATGATTGGGCCCATGAATCGCTGATACATTCATAAACATAAACAGACGTTCTGTCTGATCCGAATTGTGTAGCAGCTTGATGGCATGGTTCACCTGATGTTCGGTAGAGCGTTGATTCGTAACCCCAAATGTCATCCGCCAATAGCTTTCTTGGAAGTAGCTTGGAAGAACTTTGGCGAGCGGAACTTTTTTACTAAAAAAGATGACTCCACCTATACAAATCGTGCGGTAGCCAACTGCCTGCAATCCAGATACGATATCCGTTGTATCGAATTGCCATGTATACGGATGTGTCTTTAATCCCGTATTTTTCGAATGAAACAATCGGACATGATCTGCTTTATTTGTCGTAGCGGGTGTGGGCAGAAATCCGCCAAAGAAAGCATGATGAGCTGCATATGTGAAGCTGCCCGGCGTATGTCGCTTTTCCCAATGCCCTGCCCCGCACAAATTCGGACAGTTTTCTTCCTCCAGTACAGCGACGTCATACCGCAGCGTATCTAGCGTAATCATGAGAATATCGTGACTGCCTACAATTTCATTCATGTTAAACATCGTGGTAATCCTCTTCCATTTAGATAGTCGTAGATAGTGAGGTCATTTTCATTTCCCATTCATAGGGATCATGTCCTACATAATAACTATGGTACAGTAAATCTCCGAACGGATTTACATCCAATACGTAAGGTCTATTGGAACCGCTCGTCAAACAAACATCTATGCCTGCGACCGTAGAACGCGGAAATACCGATAACGTTTGTTCTGCACATTGTCGTACGCTAGCTTGAAGTTGCTCAGATATGCCTACCTCCTCCAAGCTCATTCGATCACTGTCGAGATGCAGATTCGTGATAGGCGTTCTGCTTACCCTTGCAATACTGTGACAAGCTTTACCTGCTACGACAAGCTGGCGGATATCAAAGGTGCGATCTCGATAAGACGCTTTTGGAATCCATTGCTCTACATGAGCGCCATGTCTTAATAACCAATTGATGATTTGGCGAATGACTTGGGGGTCTTTGTAGTTCGCCAGCTTTTTTACGTTATAAAATATAGGCGGTCTTCGCAGATAGTTCTCCACCCCTATTGTCGTCACGGCCGATTCTGCCCCTGTAACGGGGTTTACTTGATAGGCGATCACGCCGCATGCGCCGGAACCAGCTGCAAGTTTAATAAATAAACGATAGATTCGCTCTTTTGCCATAGCATCCCGAAGTGTATCGTAATTTGGTATGGCTTCCGGCGCAGCTAATCTTCTAGGCACCGGCAATCCAGCTGATGTTAGGATCTGATGAGTATGCCTTTTATCGAACATGGCGGCTATATCCTTGGGATCATTCATCCATCGTGGCGTATTCCACAACCGTGCTGCCTCCCGGTCCAGTTTAGTTAACAGAATGCAATACCCGCGAAACCACTGGGAAGGATGATACAACTTTCCCTTAGCTTCCATCATACCTTTGGCCATCTTTACCGAGATAGGCTGAACAACGCTCTTATTAAATTTAAGCCAACGTTCGTCTTCATGTTGAAACGCCGCATCAGGGGCACCGAGTGCAATAAGCTCACGTTCCACTTCAAAATGTTCCCCGGGCGCGTCAAGCCGGAGCAACGGAGGTTTATCCAACGTTTGCCCCATGCTTTGTGCAACTGAATGTAAGGATGCCTTTCCCTGCAGTACATCCAAATAATCCAGAACAAGAGCCGGAGGTAACCCCAGCCGAGCTCTTGCCGCTTGTAGTCCGGTTGTTCTTCGATTACCGGAATTGCCAATGATAATCATCGCTTCCATCGTTACTCCGTCAAGGAAGGATAGCGATAATCCTCGTCCTCATCAGAATCTTGTTGATCGCTAACATCTACGTTGAGGCCTGACTGCTTCCAACGATTCATCATTTCATCCGACATGTAATGGTAGCTTAGGTCTAGCTGCTTCAATTTCATTATCTTTTCACTAGTGATAAGTGCTTCAGCCCCACTATCTGTCAACGTCCCCATAGAAAGATCTAACGTATGTAGTTGATCAACAATCGGTGAATTGGCTACTGCAATAGCGATTTCATCTTGAATTTCACTGTCTTTGAGTCCAAGATAGGTAAGCAAAGGGAATTTCCCAGGTTCAATCAACGGGAGCACATCTTCAAGACTTCCGTCAAATCCATACTCCTCGACCCCTAAATAAAGCTCCAGCTTCTTCAAGTTTTTGAAACTACCTTCACTTATGCTAGTAAGGACGTCTTTGCCAAGCCCGCCGCAAATAATCGTAAGCTCCTCCAGTTTGTCATGTTGAGCGGGAGCTAGGCTCAGGTCTGTGCTTCCTTTTATCGTGAGTGAGCGAAGTTCTGGATAAGCAGCTAGAATCGGCCCAATGTTAGATTGATTAATCCAAGAGACCTCGCATTCTTCATAGGACATATCGCCAATAAATAAGCTCCGCAGCTGTGGGAAGCGGTCTTTCAGCCGAACAAGAGCTTCGACAATTTCACTAGAGTCATTTTCGTAGGCGCCGCCCCAGTCACCGATGATGAGACTTTCAAGCTGAAGGGTTTCATCCTTGCCTGCGAGCGCCTCTATTAAATCTACAATTTTGACACCACTCTCGTATTGATCATAATCGACTGATAGTTTACATTCGGACATAACGATACCTCCTAGATATGAATACAATCTTTCTTTCATTATAATAGCCATATTTATAAGTTACAAATGTTTACCAATTCATAAACATGTTTTGCATAGTAGTCTTGTAGAAGGAAATTCTATATCTCAGGTAAGTATAGTTGTAATTAATGTCCAATGTCATCTAACGTAAAGGTTCTTTTTTACTCCAGCTATAGTTTGTATACATAAATGATAATACCATCGCTCCAGTAGCACTTGGCAGCAAAATAAATGCAAAGAACCGAAGTGTAAACATTCCACTCACATCAAAATGGCCGTGAGTAGATCCTAAAATTTGTGTTGCCGTCATTATGGCTGCATGAAATCCAATGGATGTCCATACATTCCCCGATATCGCCCTAAGCATACCTAATATAATTGCAAAGCCAGGGATAAATTGAAGCTGTTCCAACGAATAAATGGCCCCTATACAATAAGCAAATAATGAGAACAACAATGCTTGTAAAAGGATTGTTGCCCAATGAGGGAAGCATGCATGTAAGTAGCGATATATGTATCCTCTAAATATAAGTTCTTCAGGTAGTGCCTCGATTAAAAATACAGTTATAAATAAAATCAAAATACTTTGTAATAGGAAATTTAAATCGGTAGTAACACTTATGCTAACCCACCCAATTCGAATACAAATAAATAAACCAATAGATGCAGGTATTGCCCAAAGTAAAAAACCAAGAAGAAAGGAAAAGATATTTTTCTTAACGGTTGTTTGTCCAAGCTGGTTCCATTTCATTTTGTCCCATTTTAGTGCTACTTGTACGAGTGTTAGCGTCAAAGCAGTTGTGAGCAGTGCCATTAAAAAATGTTTAAGAGGGCTATATTCTTGCCCAATAAACGTGTCACTAACATAAGCGATACCATTCCAAATGAAGATACCTATAATGAGCACGATAGCAACCCTTATTATTAAGTCTTGCACTTTAAAATTTTTCGTCGTCATCGACTTATTCACGTTACTTTCCCCTTTAAATTTTTTGTTTGTACATTGTATTTACCATGAAGGCTATTCTGAGAATTAAATGGAAAAAGAGACTGCCTATCTGAGAATATATAGAAGTAACACCAATGGCTCTAACCAGGTAGATAAAAATTATGTCTCATACCTTTACGTTAGCACGGCAACACCATTGGATCAACAAACTTTATATTCTTCCACTTAATGCATGAATACCATCGCATGAATATTCAAAAGCCATTTTATTAAACGGTGGTTAACAATTCACAGCATGTCTTCATATGCTAAGTTAGAATCAAATTCTGATCCTTTCACATACACACCGTGCATTTTGCATAGAAATACAACTTTTAGTATTTAAATTTTCAGCTATTAAATTTACATTATTTTCTGCTATACTAGTAGCGAATCTTAAGGTAACACGATTATTTACTTTAACAAGCAACAGCTTATTATCTCCAACGATCTTGTTTGTTTATATTCACGGACATAGGGAAAGGAGCACTCTCATGAGAAACAAAGCTGTATCTTTATTAAGTGTACCATTCGGACTAGGCGGGGCTCGTCAAGGAGCAGAGCTTGGTCCAAAGGTCTTGATCGAAGCTGGTATTGTACGCCATCTAACGAATTTGAACATCCAAGTTATTAATGAAGGAGAAGTCATCCTTCCTCCCGTTGCTGCCGCCTCAGAATTAACCGCTATTGATACGAGTACCAAACAATTTGTAAGCGCATCCACAAATCTTAAATATCTAAATGAAATCATTATGCTGAATACAGTTGCTGCTGACAGAGTAAGTAACATCGTCGAACAAGGACACTTCCCTCTCATCCTTGGTGGTGATCACAGTATCTCTATCGGAACAATTGCAGGAATTAGGCGACACTATCGTAATTTAGGCGTTATCTGGTTCGATGCCCATGGAGATTTGAATACGGAAGCGACAAGTCCAACGGGAAATATTCACGGTATGTCGCTCGCTGTCAATCTTGGCCAAGGCCATCCTTTGCTCACCCAGATTCACCAAAGTGCTTACCCGATTGATCCGAGTAAGGTCGTCATTATCGGCGCTAGATCGCTTGACCAAGGAGAGCGCGAATATATCCGTTCTTTCGGTGTGACCTGCTTCACGATGCATGATATCGACCGCAAGGGCATGCTGCGTGTGATGGAAGAAGCACTGGCTATCGTAGGTAGCGGTACGGACGGTGTACATCTCAGCTTCGACATTGATAGTCTCGACCCTTACGAAGCACCAGGTACTGGAACTCCAGTTCAAGGCGGAGTAAATTATCGTGAGGCTCATCTTGCGTTAGAGCTTATGCACGAATCAGGACTCATTACCTCAGCAGAGTTCGTCGAAGTCAATCCAACCTTAGATCAAAACAAACGAACCGTTCTTCTTGCTAATGGGCTTATCTGCTCACTGCTCGGCCAAACCATTTTATAATTCCTAATAAGGAGCGGATTGATGATGAATAAATCTAAGCAAATTATCGATCAGACCGAACAGTACGGTGCCCGTAACTATCACCCCCTACCTATCGTCATTTCACAAGCCGAAGGAGTCTGGGTCTCCGATCCTGAGGGTAAACGCTATATGGATATGCTTAGCGCTTATTCCGCCTTGAATCATGGACATCGCCATCCGACTATCATCCAAGCACTCAAGGATCAAGCTGACAAAGTCACACTAACTTCAAGAGCCTTCTATAACGATCAGCTAGGTCATTTATATGAACAGTTGTCTACCCTCACAGGAAAAAAATTGATTCTCCCAATGAATACAGGAGCAGAAGCGGTGGAAACCGCAATTAAGGCGGCACGAAGATGGGCGTATGATATGAAAAAGGTTCCTGAAAATGAAGCAACGATTATCGTATGCGAAGGGAATTTCCATGGACGCACGGTCACGATAACCTCTTTCTCGTCCGAAGATAGCTATAAACGCGGCTTTGGACCATTCACCCCAGGGTTCGTCACGATTCCGTACGGTGATATCGAAGCATTAGAACAAGCGATTAACGCAAATACCGCCGCATTTTTAGTGGAGCCGATTCAAGGTGAAGCGGGAATAATGATGCCAGAGCATGGATTTCTGCGGGCAGCTCGGGAGCTATGCAGCAAGCACAATGTCTTATTCATTGCCGATGAAATCCAAACAGGTCTTGGACGTACAGGTAAAATGTTTGCTTGTGACTGGGAAGATGTCGTTCCAGACATGTATATTCTCGGTAAGGCATTGGGTGGTGGTGTAATTCCCGTATCTGCGGTAGCGGCCGATGAGGATGTGCTAGGCATCTTTAATCCAGGCTCACATGGTTCAACCTTCGGTGGAAATCCACTCGCAAGTGCGGTAGCTGTAGCGGCCCTTCAAGTGCTGCAAGATGAACAACTCGTTAAGCGCTCACTTGCACTTGGAGATTATTTCATCACGGCACTGCGAGGCATACAATCCCCACTTATTAAGGAAGTACGCGGCAAAGGGCTTTTCATCGGCGTTGAGCTTACAGAAGCTGCTAGACCCTATTGCGAACAACTGCAGCGCTTAGGCGTGCTTGCTAAGGAAACGCATGACAACACGATTCGCTTCGCTCCACCCCTTGTCATTACACAAGATGAATTGGATTGGGCTTTGGAACGCATTAAACAAGTACTGTAAGGTAACGCTTCAGACGATTTCTATGCAGGAAAAAAGCTGTCTTCCATGTAATAGGTAGACTCTCGTCCTTCCTTTATAGGTAAGACAGCTTTGGTTAACAATTTCTCAAATCAGTGCTAGGTAGCCTGACGCTCATTTCAGAACCTAGATGGAAGGTTCTGTTGTCATACCCAGATCACTGTTCTAAAGCACACTTACGCTCGTAATCGTTCGATCACTTGATTCAGTTGTTGAGTCAAATAAGGCGAAACGAAACCAATACCTGCTACTGCTTGGAGCAGGGGAAAGGTTCGCCCACCCCACGGGCCTTGTGGATCAAAAATCTGTCTACCGATTTGTAAGCCTTCTGCCTCCATTAATGGTTTCAAGCGTTCTAAACCTTCCTGAAGCACGTCGATTGGAAGTGGTTTGTTTCTACGCCGGGACCATTCTGCCAAGAAGAACATGCCACGCAAAATATCATATTCAAAGAATCTCGGAAAGCAAGGCTTCAGCCAAGTTCGATCAATGACGCTCCCATTTTGTTTTGAGCATACAAGACGATGCTCTATTAAATAACGTGCGCCTTCGTCTAGGTAAATAGCTTCCTGCTCAGTAAATTCGCGGTTTGTATAAAAAAGAATAGCTTCAAGTGGTGGAAGTGTTGAAATAATAGAGCTTTTTTTAGAATGCGTATACGCTTCAGGCTCGCAGTTCAAGCCACCATCAGGTAGCTGGTGTTTTAAAAGCCATTCACGAATCCAAGGGAGTTCCTCATCCAAATCACAGCCATACGCCATTAATATCATATAAAATACGGCAAGTTCACAATGGCAGCAATCCAGCTTCATTTTATCGGTTTCACTTGTTGGGTGATCATCGGTGGCTATCATAAAAGTTTGCCAGACCTGGGTTTTAAGTAAATGTTTAGCTCTGACGATCGCTGACTCGGGAATTCGTGTTACCTCACCCATCTCATAAAGAGCAGCCATATGCCACCAAGCTCCATCCCATTTTTGGCGACTGAACTGGCCATGATCTATCGTAAAATTCGTTGCACATTCAAGAAATTTTATAGATTCTTCAATCGCCCAATGAATCGCTTGATTCGTTTGCATCTAGTATCTCCTTTTCGTTAGCTCGGCTTCAAGATCCAGTAAAGCATTACCTTATGACATGTTTTTTCACGTTAACAAATTCGATGGGTCATTAATCAATCCGATAATCTTGCAGAATCATACGTACAAGCACTACCTACATGAAGATACTAGTAAAGGTCCCGCAGCATTATTGTAAATCTTATTTGTTAAAAAATGAGTAGGCATGGAAGCCCTGCTCAATCATTTATAAGATATTGCCTATCAAATTATTAGTAAATATACTAATATATATGATAACGCCTATTCTATTCTCTCCAAGCAATTAGGTGGCATGTCTACCATTTAAACTGCTCCACCGCGGCCATCAGCCCCATTTTGAAAACCACACTGAGAGCACACCTACACCAATTAATTAAAACAAAGAATTATCATTCGAAAAAACAATCAAATGCTATTAAGCTAATTTTTAATTCAGAATGGATTGACAACGCCTACATATTCATATACATGATACGCTTCCCTCTAAGCGCTTTTTCCTTTTAATAGCAGAGATTCAGTTTATTAATTAAAATATGAACGACGAGAGGATGAGTTCAATTGTCCAAACGGTTATCTCAAGCGATAGCACATCAACTCCACTTACCTGTTATCGTCGCCCCTATGTTCCTTATTTCCAGTCCCAAAATGGTTATCGAAAGCTGCAAATCCGGATTGATCGGGTCATTTCCTCTCTTAAACGCACGTACTTCAGATGAACTTGACGAATGGATGCAGCAAATAACGGATGCGCTCTCTGCCGCAAAGAGCGATGACCCTGAACGAAAAATTGCTCCGTGGGCAGTCAATCTTATCGTTCACCAATCGAATAAGCGCCTTGAAACCGATCTAGCCCTAATCGTGAAACATCAGCCACCGATCGTCATTACGTCGCTTGGCGACCCACAGCCAATTGTTGATGTCGTACATCAATACGGCGGGCTTGTCTTTTCCGATGCCAGTACACTTAAACATGCGCAAAAAGCTGCGCAGCGCGGCGTAGACGGACTTATCCTTGTCTGCAGCGGCGCTGGTGGACACGCAGGTACGATTAACCCCTTCGCTTTTATCGCTGAAATTAAAAAAACATGGAAAGGCATAACGATTCTCGCTGGCAGCATCTCAAATGGGCAAGAAATTTTGGCTGCCAAAGTACTCGGTGCTGATCTTGCATATATGGGCACGCGTTTTATCGCGACAACCGAGAGCTTTGCCCATGATGATTACCAGATGATGCTTATCGATTCCACGTTGGATGATTTGATTTACACGGATGCCATTAGTGGCGTAAAAGGCAACTATCTTATTCCAAGCATTCGCAATGCAGGACTCGATCCTGCCAACTTGAATAAAAAAGAAAACGTGGACTTTTCCCAACTTAATGCGACTGAAGCCAAAGCGTGGAAGAACATTTGGTCAGCTGGTCAAGGATTAGGAGCGATCCAACATGTTGCTCCCGTCGCACAGGTCACTGAAGAATTAAAGCAGCAGTATAAGGAAGCGTTAGATGCTTTGTAGGTGGAGCTTCTATACAGCCACATAAAAAAAAGTGTTATAATTTGCAAAAGGAGATTTGTTAAATGGATAAAAATAATAAGCAAAATGCTTGGCCTTTATGGGCAACTGAGTCGGTAGAAATAGTTAAGGCAGATCCTGATTGGCAAGACAAAGGGAGACAAGAAGAACAGCAACTCTATGATCTTCTATCTTCCCTTGGTATAAGCAAGGTATTACATATAGGAAGTACATCTATTCCTGATTTACCTGCTAAACCTATCATTGATCTAATGGCTGAAACAGATTCATTTGACAGAGTAGCAGATATTTCAGCGAAATTGGAGACATATAATTGGCATTATGTAAGCCCGGAACTAGACGAAAGACCTTGGAGAAGATTCTTTGTAAAGGTTAAAAACAATAAGCGTGTGGCGCATTTGCATGTGATGGTTAAAGGAACTGAACGATGGGAACAGCAACTTTTGTTTCGTAATCGTTTACGAGAAAATCCACAATTCGTTTATGATTATTCAATTCTTAAGAAAGAATTAGCGAAAAGATTTAACCAAGATAGAGAAGCATACTCAAAAGCAAAAACAGACTTTATTAAACAGGTTCTAAAATAATGTGGAATCAAATTTGTGCGAGATCATTGACACTATACTAGAGAAAAGTCCCCTATCCTCATCATCGGATCTTGATATTTTTCAAGATTACTATGTTTAATCAACGCCATTATCCTCTTCTGACATACACAGTAATTAAAAAAGAGAAACCCTGTGACCTTTGAAAAAGGGACAGGGTTTTATAGCAATCTAATTTTGACAAGAACGACAAGATCGAGTAGGAGGGGGCGCCTAGCCCCCGTCCTCTCACACCACCGTACATGCGGGTCCGCATACGGCGGTTCCAAAAGGTTAACAAAGTTCTACATAACGAGTAAGTAAACTTCTCAGCCCT
>NZ_JACYTN010000031.1 GCF_014841135.1 Paenibacillus arenosi | reverse complement strand
CAATTTTTAAAGCGGCAATTCTATCCGCTTAGTTTGTTGTGCGCATTTTTCCTTGCTTGCACAAAAAAACAACGGCATAGGGAACTTCACCATGCCGTTTTAGATAATATTTTCTTTTAAGATTTAGTTTATGAGTTTAACTTAATGACATTGCTGTAATGGGAGGTCTTTTTCTGTCGGAATTAGCATGAACAATATGAACATTATGTAATTAAAAAAACAAAAAGATATAATAAAAAAACTTTATGACCAAAAAACCATTATATATTGCGCATCATTAAAAAATGATGTACATTATTTCCACAACAGTCTGCATATAAAATATATTATACGTTATAGGGAGGATGAATGAAGCATGAACGAATCCATGAACGAATTGAACGTAAATATGGGTGTCATCATTTGCAAGCATTGTAACTCTCAAGTAGAAACGTTGAATACGAACAGAATGGTTGTTTATTATGGTGTATGTGATCAACCGGAGTGCCGCCAATTGCACAGAAGTCTCGATGTACCCGTAAATATGTACGCTGAATAATAAGAAGCTGAGGCAAATATAGGAGGAATTACCGTGACCGCGAATAGCAGGGCAAACATGCATGTTGCTGATTTAGATGTAGATACGATGCAAAGGAACTTGCCGGTTGTGAAGCTAGTAGAATCCGCACTTCTTCATGGCGAAGGGCATCTGACGTCAGCTGGCGCGCTGCAAGTCGAGACAGGCAAATTTACAGGCCGCTCTCCGAAGGACAAATTCATCGTGAAAGAAGAGCAGACGATTAATCATATTGCATGGGGTGGCGTGAATCAATCACTGACTCCTGAACAATTTGATCTGCTTCATGAAAAAGCGATCGATTATATGGCCAATCGTAAGCTTTATATTTTCGATGGTTATGCAGGCGCAGATAAAGACTATCGTTTGCCAATCCGAGTAATCAACGAATATGCATGGCAAAATCTATTCGTACATCAGTTATTTATTCGTCCTACCACAGAAGAATTACTGTCACACAAGGCAGAATTCACTGTTATTACATTACCAGGTTTGAAAGCGGATCCAATTACAGATGGAACCAACTCAGAGACCTTTATCGCGATATCTTTTTCTAAAAAAATCGTGCTTATCGGCGGAACTCATTACGCGGGTGAGATGAAAAAATCGATCTTTAGTGTGCTAAATTACTTATTGCCATTCCAAGATGTTATGCCGATGCATTGTTCGGCTAATGTTGGTGAAGCTGGGGATACGGCTTTGTTCTTCGGTTTATCGGGAACAGGAAAGACGACATTATCAGCGGATCCAGAGCGCAGATTAATCGGTGATGATGAGCATGGTTGGTCTGATGCAGGGGTGTTTAATTTCGAAGGTGGCTGCTATGCGAAGTGCATTGGGCTGACTGAGAAGAAAGAGCCACAAATTTGGAATGCGATTCGATTTGGCTCGGTGCTTGAAAATGTGTCTATCGATGCCGCGTCTGGTGAAGCAGATTACAGCAGCAACGAACTAACTGAAAATACACGTGCTGCATACCCGATTGATTACATCGAGGACTCCGTTATTCCTGGAGTAGCGGGTCATCCGAACGTCATTATTTTCTTAACAGCCGATGCGTATGGTGTGCTGCCTCCTGTTTCTAAGTTGACGAAGGAGCAAGCGATGTATCACTTCCTATCCGGCTACACGTCCAAGTTGGCTGGAACGGAGCGGGGCGTTACAGAGCCAGAAGCGACGTTCTCTGCATGCTTCGGCGGACCATTTCTTCCGTTAAAACCAAGCGTGTATGCAGAAATGCTAGGTGACAAGATTACGAAGCACAATGCTCGTGTCTATCTCGTCAATACAGGCTGGGGCGGTGGTGCATATGGCACTGGTAAACGGATAGATTTGGCTTATACAAGGGCTATGATTACAGCCATTATTAATGGAAGTATCGAGGATGCTCAGTTTACGCCGCACCCGATATTTGGGACACATATCCCTGACACAATCCCGCATGTACCTAGTGAGCTGCTCGATCCAAGACAGGTATGGGCGGACAAAGAGGACTATGATCGTCAGGCTAAGCAACACGCACAGCGCTTCCAGCACAATTTCGAGAAGTTCAGTGATGCATCTGAGGCGATACGCGCAGCGGGCCCACAACTATAGAAGGAAGCATGTTCTAGAGGGATTTAGGATGTGTGAGGAAAAGGCAGCCTATGGGCTGCCTTTTTGTGTTAGATATTTTCGTGATGGGGCACTTCGACTTCTTAAACCGTAAGTTCATTTTCTAATTTGAGATGAATGGCGTTTTGCAACAATCGCTCCAGCAGAGCACCGAATACAGCAACGACAAACGAGGCGAGGGCTATAACCAACCCAATCACAACCAGCCCTGGCGCCTCCTCTTCTATAGCCATCATGTACAACACGGGTTCCATTGCCACAAAAATAATGCCTATACTGATGCCGCAGTATTTGATTTTCTGTAATGCGCGGACGGACAGCTCAGAAAAAGCGATATTTTTATCAATATAGCCGAGTAATGTAAATGCCTGATACAGTGCGATGAAATAAGGAATTACGGCTGCGAAATAAACGATATCGACTGCATAAAGTTTGCCTGGAAATTGATCGTTAGTTTCTCGAAACAAAGAGAGAAGCGCCAGTACGCAGACAGCAAGCGCTGGCAAAGCCATTAGAAATACGCAAATCTTTAAAAATAAAGTGGATGCACGTTTCATCCTTAAACACCTCATTTACTTGAAATCAATGTTATTATAATACATTATTTATTGTTTAACAATATATATAGGTTGTTTTAGAATAAAAATATCTTGTTTCATATAAAGGAATCTACTTCTAAACGGTTATGGTAAAATAAATACAGGATATCTGCTCTACTGCTTGGAGCGCAAACAGTGGATGGGCAGTCATCTATCCTAACAAAAGTAGATAGAGATGATGGTGAATATGCAAGTTCAAATAGATAATCAAATCATACATGTTGATGTACAATACGGGCGCAGAAAGAAAACCACGATTCATATGGATTCGTTCGGTCGTGTTTCGATCAAAGTGCCTAAAGAGATGACGGAAGAAACGATACGAAGTGCGGTTGAACAATATAGCAAGTGGATCAGTGAAAATTTGCGGAAAATAGAAGCGGCTAAAGCGGGGCCAACCAAGTGGAGGGAGTACGACGATGCGGGAACCTTTCTTCATTTAGGCAAAGAATACTTGCTGCATGAATTAATAGATATGGACGGTTTATCAGAAGAGGAACTTAAGCTAAAGCTCAAGAAGTTCTACTTCGCTAGCTGTAAAAAAATAATCGGGGAACGGATTAAAATCTATCAAAATGATTTGAAGGTGAAGCCGAAATCCTTCGAAATTGTGGAGTCTAGAACGAAGTGGGGCACCTGCAGTTCTGATAAAAAGTTAACTTTTAATTATCGTCTGGCAATGGCGCCTATTGAAGTGATTGATTATGTAGTCATTCATGAATTATGCCATTTGCATCATATGAATCACGATCGATCCTTCTGGCGGCGCGTAGGTAGCATCATGCCAGACTATAAGGAGAAGGAACAGTATCTAGCAAGACATGGTCAAGCGATGACGTTTTAAGCAACTAACACCCTATCGGTAGAATGAGTAGTTATTAGCTGGGCTAATAAGGAAGATTCTAGCGGGGGTGTTTTTTTGTACTTTTAAATAAAAGTACCGAACCTTTTTTCGAGACAGCGACAATATAGGGTGTAAGCTTATTCAGGAGGGCCCTCTGAATGGAAAGTAAATATTTGTACCAATTGCTTCAACAAATGATAGACGGAGATCAAGAGGCGTTTCAGACCATGTATGAGGCCACCTATCGAGATGTTTATCGAACCGTCTCCTTTCTGGTGGATCATAAGCAGGATCGGGAAGATATTATGAACGAAATTTATATGCAAATGTGGACTTCACTGGTGAACTATGATACGAGTCGTCCTTTCCAGTTCTGGTTGCACGGCCTTGTCATTCGTCAAGTGCAACGATTTCGGGTTAAGCGTTGGAGGAGATTCCGGATTTTTGAACGCATCCGTATTTTCTCCCGGGAAGAGCATCATTGGGATAAGCCCGCTGTGATGACAGAGGGAATGGAACAGGAGATATCGCAGGCAATTCAGTCACTTACTGACAAACAGCGAGCAGTCATTATCCTCCGCTTTTTTCATGACTATGCGCTTGAAGAAATTGCGACTCTGCTCGATATTCCGTTGGGTACCGTTAAATCTAGATATCATGCTGCCATGCAGGCACTTCGAAAACACGTAGGAAATCTCCCGCTGGAAAGGATGGAAACGATCAATGCCTATGGAACACAAAATCCGTGAATATCTGCACAAAGAGGCTGGATCGATGGAGTGCCCCCCGGCGCTTACCCAACGAATTGAACAATCATATTCTAAACACCTACAACGAAAAAGGAGCGATATATTTATGAAAAAACGTTTACTTGGTGGAATGATTGCTGCTGCAATTTTGATTCCGAGTGCAGTCTTCGCTGCACCTCCGTTAATTGAGCTGCTAACAAGAACGCCAATGACAGATGAACAAGTCAAGCTTGATAAAGTCAGTAAAGAAGCCCTAGAGAAGCTGTATGACGCATTTCCCGAAACAAAATCATTTAACATTATTGAAGCAAGCCGCGTTGAAGGAGATGCCGCAAATTCAAAGGATAAGAAAGCGATCCAAACGAGTCTTGTTCTACAGGAAAAGGGCGCTTCCGGTAAAAAAATTAGACTTGATATTGGTGTAGCGGGTGCAATTGATCACATTGATCAAGTAAATTGGGAGCCTCAGGCAAAGCCAGTTGTTTCTTTAACGGAAAAAGAAATGAAGGCGAAAGTAGATACGCTTATTGATAAAATGTATGGTGACAGTGAGAACTACGAGTTTAGAATGGAGCAAATGGAAAATTCGGATAATAAAACGTTTATGTTGAACTACACGAAAAAGGGTGAAGATATAGCGTTCTTCCAGGTCTTCGTTCATAGCAACACGATCAGTCTTTCGCTTGCCGGAGGTGGAACTGCACCTGCTGTAGACGGTTTCTTCTCCTTGGATGGAAAGCCAGATAAGACAGCGGATTATTTTTTAAATGACGAAAACCTGTTTGCTTTACTTGACATGAGTGCAGCGGAATTAAAGCAGGAAATAGCTAAAGGTAAAACGGTAGTCGAGATTGCGGCAGCTAAAAAGGTGTCTAAGCAGCAAGTCGTTGATGTAATTGCAACGACACAGGCTAAAAAGCAAATTCAAGGTGACGAAAAGGAAGGAAGTTCTGTAGATAAGGATACATTACGGCTTATGAAAAAAGCTGTTGAACCAAAGGTAGTACACATAATTGAACATAAAACAGAAACACCGTGGAAAAAATAACGGATTGCTCCGAATGAATCAATGAACAGGAAAAACAGTGTAGTCCAGGACTTTAGTAGTCCAAGATTACGCTGTTTTTATTTTTGTTCAGACTCAACCCTTGAGGCGTGGCACAATTGCGACCGACTTTGTCTAAACAATGAAAGTAGATTATGATAGTTTGCGATACGTATCTCATTTATGATTTACTTTATCCATTACATATCATGAGAAGAATCATTAGCGAAATAGTACCCCATTATATGCAATTGGAGGAAACAAGACATGAAAGTACTAATCGTAGAAGATGACAAAACGATTGCCGATGGATTGCATTATTCGCTTACTAGCGAAGGTTATGAAGTATTTATTTGTGAAAATAAGCAAATGGCATTGGAAACAATCAGATTACAGCATTTTGATATTTATTTACTTGATTTAACTTTGCCGGATGGCAGTGGCTATGAGGTGTGCGAGTATATTAAAGATAATCAGGAAGCTCCTGTTATTTTTCTGACGGCATGCGATGATGAGATCAACGTCGTTCGCGGATTAGATATGGGGGCGGACGATTATATTACCAAACCATTTCGTATTCGAGAATTAACTAGCAGAATGAAATCAGCAATTAAGCATTATACAAAGGCATACGCTTCGAATGATGTGGTGAAGGTTGGAAATATTGTTGTAAATACAAAGCAGGCTAAAGTATACAGAGGGACTGAGGAAGTAGTGTTAACCGCTTTGGAATATCGCTTACTATTAACATTTATGAATAATAAAGGACAAGCTTTAACCAGAAATCAGCTGTTAGAAGGTATTTGGGATTTGGATGGCAGCTTTATAAATGACAATACGCTTTCTGTTTACATTAAGCGATTGCGAGATAAGCTAGAGGATAGCAACCAAAATTCCAAAGTCATCGAAACCGTGCGCGGACTAGGCTATCGTATGGGTGGAAATCATGATTAGAAATAAGAGCATATGGGCATTATTCACTTTTTGCGTAGTTATATCTATTATTGGCACTTCGGTTATCTGGATGATGGACTGGAAAGCAGGAGTTGTAGCCATGGCTACGTTATCCCTGCTCTTTTTCTGTTTCTTTCTGTTTACTCTTAAACGTTTTCGAGACATCAAAAAGTTATCTGACTATTTGGCTTCTGTTTATTCTGGTCAACCCACTATGGATATACGAGACAACAGAGAAGGCGAATTAAGTATATTGAAAAATGATATTTACAAAGTCACGTTAACGTTATCGGAACTGTCTGTTCATTTGAAAAAGGATAAATTATATTTGGCCGAAACGTTGTCTAATATTTCGCATCAATTAAAGACACCTCTCACCTCCATGTTTGTCATGGCAGATTTGTTAAACAACCCTAGTCTACCTCCTGAGAAAAGGGAAGAGTTCGTAGGCAACATACTCAATCAATTGAAGCGTATTGAATGGCTCGTAACTTCATTGCTTAAGCTATCCAAAATTGATGTGCAACGTGTTACGTTCAAAAAGGAGCCTGTATCTGTCAAGAAACTAGTAGACAAAGCATTGGAGCCGCTTCTTATCCCTATGGAATTAAAAAATCAACAGCTTACGATTTCCTGTGATCCAAATCTTATGGTGTCGGTAGATGAAAACTGGACCGTCGAAGCGATCTTGAACGTCATTAAAAATGGGATCGAGCATACGCCAGTCGGAGGCAGGATTACGATTGCTTGTGAAGAGACACCTTTGTATACGCGAATGATTATTACCGACAGTGGTGAGGGCATTGGCCGAGAAGATGCCCCGTACATTTTTGAACGATTTTATAAAGGGAAAAACGCGGGTCCTGACAGTATTGGAATAGGCTTGGCAATGTCTAAATCGATTCTGCAAAGTCAAAGTGCCGATATCGTCATGGAAAGTCAGCTTGGTGCGGGCACAACGTTTACCATCAAATTTTTCAAACAAATGGTTTAGTGACTAAATTGTAAGATAGAATGTCACCGACAAGACATCTTAGCCAAGTAAATTAAAGGTAACAACAAACAATCTAGGAGGTTCAAGATGGAGATTTTACGAGTAGAAAACTTGTCGAAAACATACGGTGACGGTGAGACAGCCGTAACTGCACTAAACCATATTTCTTTTTCCGTACAAAAAGGAGAGTTTGTGGCCATTATTGGCCCATCAGGTTCAGGCAAGTCTACACTCTTGCATATATTGGGGGGCGTTGATATGCCCACATCGGGTAAGGTAGTGGTTGATAACACCGATATATACGCCATGAATGAAACGGCTCTGGCCATATTTAGACGTAGGCAAATCGGGCTTATCTATCAATTCTTCAACCTGATTCCTGTACTTAATGTGGAGGAAAACATCACATTGCCTTTGCTATTAGACGGTAGAGAAGTAAATCAAGATAACCTTTCTAACATTGTAGAAATTTTAGGCCTTCAACAGCGATTAAAGCATTTGCCCAACCAGCTGTCTGGTGGCCAACAGCAGCGTGTTTCTATCGGTCGTGCCTTGATTAACAGTCCAGCTATCGTACTGGCAGATGAGCCAACCGGTAATCTGGATAGCAAAAACAGTGCTGATGTGATAAGCCTTTTGAAAAAGTTACACAAAGAGCGAAATCAAACACTTATTATTATCACCCATGATGAAAACATAGCTATGCAAGCAGACCGGATTATTTCCATTCAGGATGGCATGATTTCAAAAGACGAGGTGATCCGACGGTGAATATCATCAATCAGCTCACCTTGCGTTATATGAAACATAATAAAAGCCGCACGATTGTTACCATCATTGGGGTAATTATTTCGGTGGCCATGCTTACAGCCGTATTTACGATTAAGGCTTCTTTTATGGATATGATGCAAAGAGAAGCTATTCATTTTAGTGGCAAATGGAATGCTGCATTTCTTGATGTTGCAGGGGAAGATGTAGACCGTATTACAAATAAGGAAGAAATTGAAGGGTATGATATAGAAAACGAGCTAGGTGTTGCACGGCTTGCAAACGCTAAAAATAGCAAAAAGCCCTACTTATATATTACGGAACATAGTAATCACGATTTGCTAGCGGTGAGCACCATTGAAGGCCGCTTGCCTAAAACGGAAGATGAACTGGTTATTTCAAAGCAATTTACGCAGACCTCCGGTGTTCGATGGAAGGTCGGTGATGTAGTTACATTGGAATTTGGTGAGCGCAGCAGAACGGAAGAAGGAAAGAAATTAACATTAGATAACAATTATTCCCACTCCATAGATGAAGTTTTTACGCCCGCAAGCCGCAAAACCTACACGATTACCGGCATTGTTCAAGCACCTGCACGAGAGTATGAAGCAGCAGCTGCTTACCGTGCATTTAGCGGCCTTTCTGAGAAGCATTTGAAGGCAGGTTCCCCTTACACCGTAAGCGTTGAATATAAGGATTATAAAAAATGGGGGACCGACGTCTATAAGGTTAGTGACAATATCGCCAGCAACGTACATCGAGTAAAAGACCAAGTGAAATCAAAAGGAGTAAAAATCGAGTATCATCGCAACCTTCTGCTATATTCCGGGATTTCGAATGACGCTAGATTTGTTACAACTATGTATCTGGCTGTTATCACGATTGGTACGATTATTATGATTGGCTCGATATCGCTTATATATAACGCGTTCGCAATCTCGCTATCAGAGCGTAGTCGTGCTCTAGGGATGCTCTCCAGTGTAGGGGCAACCAAACAACAAAAGAGAGCTTCTGTATTTTTTGAGGCGACAGTAATTGGCTTATTCGCCATACCGGTTGGATTGCTATTTGGTTCAATAGGTATTGGTGTTACCTTTGAGCTACTTAGTCCGTTTATTCAAAAAATGTTTTCAGTCAGTGAGCCAATTCGTCTAATACTAGAACCGTTTACCATCATTGCTGTGATCTTGGTTTCTATTGTAACGCTTTTCATTTCGGCATGGTTGCCAGCCGTTAGAGCATCTAGAATTACTACGATAAGCGCGATTAGACAGAACAAAGATATTGAAATGAAAAGTAATGATGTTCGTACATCAAAAGTAACTCGTAAGTGGTTTGGATTTGAAGCGGAGCTTGGATTAAAAAATATAAAGAGAAACAAACATCACTATCGTACAACTGTCTTTTCTCTTGCTATCAGTGTCATTTTATTTTTAGCAGCCTCTTCTTTTTCGCTTTATTTAGAGAAATCTTATAACATGGCACAAGCACCAGTTCCATACGATGTATCCGTCTACGTAAGCGGCGATGATTTGGCAGGAGTGAAGTCATTAACAAACGAATTGATGACTGTCAAACATGTTTCAAGTAAAGTAAAGACTCAAACACTTTCTGCAGCACTAAACCTTAAAGAAGATCAAGTTGCGATGGACATTGCTAAGCGACTAGCACCATACGAGGGTGCTTACACTTTGAATGCCGACATTGTTTCGCTCGATGACACCTCTTTTACAAACTATCTACAAACGATAGGTATAAATAATAATAAGCTCGAGGATGCTAACATCCAGGCAGTACTTGTAAATCGGTTCACCTTGAAAGAAAAACGGATTTTTACAGACATCACTCAATTGAACGTTAGCGAAGGAACGGAACTGCCTTTAAGTATTAATGAAGATGGATCGGAGGTGAAATGGAACATCCGGATCGCATCCATTACGGATAAACGTCCACCATTTATGTATCACTACCAGGAAAGTCCTTCTACTGTAACGCTTGTTGTTTCAGAGCATGGATTTGACAGCATGCTTCAACAAATGGGTAATGTTCATCTGGCTAACTATTTGAACAGCGAGGTTCAATTTACAACCGAACAGTCTACTGCTTTGGAGAATGAAATTGTGCCTATTACAAATGGCTATCCTAGTGTAGATGCCTTTACGAACAATCTGATCGAGCAACGGCAATCTGAGTTGGATCGGGCTACGGTCATATCCGTGTTCTTATATGGCTTTGTCATTCTCATAGGGCTTATATGTACGGCAACCATAATTAATACGATTTCAACAGGCATGGCTTTAAGAAAAAGAGAGTTCGCCATGTTAACTTCGGTTGGCATGACTCCAAAGAGCATGAAACAAATGATACGCTTTGAAGGATTATTTTATGCCATGAAGTCGCTGCTTTACGGGTTGCCTATTAGCTTAGGTGTAATCTATATCATCTATAAGATTTTAAGCCGTAATTTCTCCTTTGATTTTACGCTACCTTGGGTGGATATGATCCTAGCAGTAGTGGGCGTGTTCTTTATTGTAGGCTTGACCATAATCTATGCGACTAGAAAACATAAAGGACAAAATATTGTTGAAGCATTGAAGAACGAAAATATTTAATTCAAATGATGCTATTAAATACGCTAATTTCAACACGTCGATTTCCTAGCAAATGCCACCCTGGAGCGGGTGGCATTTTTTGAAAGGTGAATGACTATACATCAACATCAACATCGAATTCAGTCCTGTATTTTGGAAAGTGAATTTAATACTGGAAAGGAACCCCTTGCTGTAATTGGGCTTGAGTAGCATCCGGCGGACCAATAATGACAGTCTGATTAATCGGCTTAAGTACTTCAGCAAGCTGTGCAGCATTTACGCCGTAAATAATCTGGAACACTTCTGGCGGCGTCTTGCGAAATACATCTGAGCCGAATACCGTTTGCGCAGCATGATTATCGAAAATAGCTAACAAGTGGGTACGATCCGTAAGCGCGATTTCCCAGTGCCACCAGCCCATAGGGATATATACGGTTTGGGGCGGTTTGACGCGATAGGTAAGTACTTGCAGCGTAAAGGGATTAAGTACGGAGACAATCGCTTCTCCTTGTATAACGTATACAAGCTCAGCTGCATTCGGATGCCAATGGGCCTCAACACTGTTTCCTTTGCCCAGGTAAATGTCGAGTAAGCCTAAATTTTGCATCACGGGCAGCTGCTTGGCGAATTGCTGAAGAATAAAGTTTTGGGCATTTTTTTGATAAAATGGCGCTGATCTTAAGTCAAAGGATAAGTTCAAAGAAGGAGAGCTAAGCAAGGCTGTTGTGCTATCGGTAGACATGGGCAATATCCCGCCTTTCTAAAGTGGGTGATTGCCTACTATATTCATGTGCCCACATCGTTGTGATTTGTCCGATATTTGAAATCATTGAGAAGGGAAAGCCGCTGAACACATGAGTGTTGGGCGGCTTTTTCTATGATGGAATGAAGATTACATAAGCCTTTTTAGACTGTAGGAACGGTCATTTGCCATTCCGATTAAGCTTATTCAAGACTTTTCAAGTACAGCTCATACTCAACTGTAAACTCTGGCGCTTGGGCAAATTGAGGGGAGTGAGCGGACAAAACTTCTACTACAGCTTCTTTGCCAACTTCGGTTAATGCTAAAATTTCCGGCTGTTGTGGAACTCGATATTGGGTATGGTCATGATAGATGATCGTGACAATTGTACCAATTGGCTCTTGTTGCGGACCATATACCGTACTCCACATCCAACGCTGTTGATGAGTTTCCTGTTCGTTGCCCCATTCTCGTGAAATCTCAAATTCTCCAGGAAATCTAGGCTCAGGTGTGATGCCAGCCTCTTTTAATTGCCGGTGAACAGGAAGAAACAGCAAATTCAAATACGTGCCATAGGCTGCATCGCCAGCTTCTTCATAGGCTTTTTGCAGCTTCTCCTGATTGTTTACAAGCACGTCCTCCCAATGTTGTGCAACATGCTCCTCTATGAAGCGGGCGATTCCTTTGATGCGAGCCTCTCCGCTCTCCTTCAATATGTCTACTAGACTGCTCGATGATTTTGTCATAATTCTCATCCTTTCACTTCCAACTTTTCATTACCCCCTGATCTTATAACATTCATGCAAATTACAAGGTTATAAGAAATAACAAGCTTTAATGCTTCTAAATAAGCACCTGACATTAGATAGTACTTTAACCTTTTAGCCCAAGTTTAAAATCATTCCATTACTATCAATTGCTCGCTTTGACAACTTATTCAAACAACATGACCTTCGGGTCTTTGTTATAACAGTGAACGAGCATCGCGTGCAATTGCCCTCTATGATGATAGAGATGTGCAATGATTTCTAGCAGCCATTCATATCTGGTGTATGTATTTCCCCAATAGGAAGTCGTTTCCGTAAGCAGCTGTTCATCAGTTAAATTCATATAGTTATGTTTAAGTGCTGCGAAGTTATCAAGTACGCCAGCTTTTATCGAATCTAAAGTAGGGTAAGAAACGCTAGAATAGAAGTCTTCCATTTCAGCTAGCGTCGCCCCTTGAGAGATGCGCCAATCCGCAGCGCAAATGACAGCGATATGCTCCAGCAGCTCACCGATAGAGTGTTTGTCAGGTGTGGGTCTTTTCTGCAAGTCTTCATCTGTTAACGTATCGCATATTTGGATGACGGTTGATACAGCTACTTCGATCTGATGCAGTACACTTGTGCAATTCATAGGAACCTCCTGGATAAGTAAATGAAATGGGCAACTGTCGAGACGCTTAGACATGCATAAAAAAATGCAACTGATATAGTCAGTCGCATAAAGTTTATTTATTTCAAACAATCTCACATTTTAAGGTGTTTCGATTGACTATGATATATTCACCTGTTGATTTATTCATTACTTGTGACACATGCTTGGTATGCGTTATCTCAAACCAATCATTTTGTATATCCACCAATATGTTAATTTCCACTGCATTTTCTCCATACTTTAAACCACTATAAGATAATTTCGTCATCGTCATCATTCCCTGCCTAATGATTAATAGGTTATCAAATAGGAGTATTCAATGTCCTATTTTTGTATCACCTACTTCAATTATACTATACATGAATGAAAATGATAAAATGCAACGATCTTACCTAAAACAGCCAAACAAAAACACCATACTCGGCATGAGCCCATGTGAATGGGTTGATGAACGATACGGTGTTTGATTTCAAATTTTTAGCCGTGGAAGAAGAACAAATACTTCTTACTCGTCATTTTTAAGGGATAGGAAGATAAGCACCCCGAAAATATAACTTACGATGCGATCAGCTGCGCCTAACCCGTTCCATTCGGAAGACATCCACATGGCAAACCATTCTCCACCCACGGTCGTAAACCCGAAAAACCAGATAGTGATAGCGAGACCGAGTGAAACATACGCCCAGCTTTTCGAATTTTGATAAATAGCTCCGCCATTCTTTGCATACTTAAGCAGCTTTACGCCACCAATCCAAGCGGTCACGGCAACTGCAACTTCCGCGATAATAATGATAATATATCCGATATGATGGAAGAGTGGGTTCGTAATCGCGCGGTACATAAGCGTGTTTCCTTCGAACGTAGTATCCATGCTTAATACGTGTTTGACGAACTGGAAGTTGGTGTTGTAATCGGTTATATTTCCGAATGCAATGAGGGAAACAAAGACGGCGAAGAATAGTACAAATGCGGCTTTTAAATAACGAATGATTACGGTATTCATGGCAGAAACCCCTTTCGTTCTTGTGGTTAAAATTGTAAATGAGGAAAACCACATTCAGCGTATATAGATTGCGTAAGATTGTCAATACGCGCGCAAGAACAAAAGAATAAGGGCGTAAAATATTTTGTGTGAATAGATAAATAGAGGCCTAATAATGATCATTACTCATCGCTTCTTAACCTCTTCCAATAATAGAATTGTATCTCTGTAGAGTTTCTGAGCGTTGTCTCTGTCAAACGTTTTCTTCGTCAGACTTACTTTTTTTCGCTGGATATATGCCGTCAAATGAGGCTCTGGTGGCGTGTCCAACAACTCAATAATTGGAATGATGGCTTGCTCAACTGGTCTACCAATTATTTTGAACAAGAATTTCGTGAACAGCCTAAGAATTGGGTTTTCAATTCTCTCCAGCACACCGGTAGTTTGTACAGCCCACGGGTTAAATAGGACATATTTAATCTTTTTGATCGTGTCCATTTCGGCAAAAGCAACGCCGAGCAAATCGTTCAATCGGCTGTTGTGGTTGCGGGCTTTAGAACCGTGATAATTGTTCTTTCTTTGGATATCATTTAGATGAACTGCACTGCTCATACCTGGTGCACAAACATTAACGATGACGGGAGCATCCGCTTGCTCTAAGAGCTCTTTAAAACCGAAACTAAGCACAAATCTGCTCAGATAAGCCAACCCGAAGTTAAACTCCAATCCTTCTTCCGTTTCCGTATATGCGGGTCTAATTATGTGACTGGTCGCAGATAAAACAATCATATCCAACGTAAGAAATTTGCTTTTTACTTCTTGAATGATTCGTTTGTTCTCTTTAACTAAACTTAAATCTGCTTTAAGAAAAAATGCTCTTCCTTCTGTTCCTAATTGTTTAGCTTCTTGTAAGAATAGGTTCCCTTTTACAGCTGAGCTACCTACAGCGATAACGCGATCCCCTTTCTTTAAGTAATGTGTGGCAATTCCTTTTCCGATTCCATCTGTTCCACCTGTAATCAATATTGTTTTCATATTTTGTTCCCTTCATGTTAAACGTGTTATATTAAACTAACATGTGTTGTTTTAATAAACATACAATTATCTTTTTCGTCGAACAACCAACAATGAGACAGGGAATGTTGCTATAGCAACAGTATTGATACATTGTCAGGTTAGGAAAGATGTTAACTTGATTCAAATAAGCTAGTAAGGAAGTGAATGAAGTGGGGACAAAAGTAAGGAATATTCGGATGACTTCAACTAAGCAATCTCTGATTCAAGCATTTGTTAATTTAGTAAATGAAAAGGATTTTGAGAAAATTACAATTGCTGATCTTACAAAAGGGGCTCATGTGAATCGTGCAACCTTTTATGCGCACTTTAATGATAAATATGAACTATTGGATTATATCGTGAGGGAATATATATCGACTGCTATCATAAATCGAACGAAAGGCGAAGTGACATTCGATCAACAGGGCATTGCTAAACTTGTATTGGCCTTATGCGATTTCTATCAACAGCCGAGCATGAATTGTCGCAGCAGCTATATAGCATTAGTCGTACCGCAGTTGACAGACAAAGCGATCATAGAGCTGAGAGCTTACTTGTTAAAGGGACTAGAATCCCTCTGTTCAGCGGAGGAAGTTGCTTTTTATGCACCAATCTTTGCACAAGTGATTCATGAAAGTGCACTACAATGGGCGACGGGGAAAGTTACCTTGGATAAAGAGAAAATGGCCGAAAGAACCGCAGTATTAGTGGTTAACGGATTTCATTCTTCGGTGAGTTCGTTAAGCTAACGGAGAACGTTCGTTCATTTTTCAGGGTCAGTCTAATCTTTTATTTTCTGATGACATGTATAGTTGTACCCCTATATGTTCATTATTAATTCAGCGTGTATAACTAAATGGATATGCATTGACTGCTGGTAAAATTATGCTATAATGAATTTTCAGTTAAGGTTTCCTCGTGATTCAAAAAGAGAAATCCCCCGAAACGATTTTCTATAGATTTGTAATTAAATATCCCTTCTGAGACATTCATAATTCCTATATAGTATTTGATTTATAATGATAAAGGATGTGAAAGTGAGATGATTGTTACTTTTGCAGACATGATCAGACACCGTAGGTCAAATTTAGAATTGACAATGGACAAGTTAGCTGAGAAGGCGAGTATACGCAAAAGCACGATCTCCAAAATTGAAAACGGAGAAGTCAGAAAGCCTGAGTATAAGACAATAAAATCGCTTGCAGAGGCATTGGATATATCTTATGATGATTACATAGGGATTTACATCTCTTTGGAGCGCAATGCAGAGGTCATGCTGGATATACTCCAAGAAGCTATTTCAACTTCTAAGTCTATTTTCCTCATCACAGATATTGCTACAAAGTACTTAGAACTTCCTCACTTAGATAGCTATGACGCTATTAAGCAAATGTTTATCACAGCAAACCATGTAAATGATACTTCCATTAGATTTGCATTATTTAAGACAATAACTAAATATTCGCGTAGTCATGGGGTTATGCCTTTTATTGCACAAGGTATGTATAAGACTTATATGATTGAGCGAAATGATTTTACTCAGCTAGAGAACTCTTATCAAACAGGCAAAAGTGTACTATCCTATGCTGATTTTTTGAATGAAGATGATCAAATAATTTTCTACTTTTCTTTAGCAAATCATTCTTATAGTCTTCTAAGATACAACGACTGTCTTGATTATTGTAAGATTGTTAGTGAAATTGACCAAACCAATAGTCAGTATAGGGCACATGTTACGTTTCTTATGTGTAACTGTCATTATTATTTAAAAAATTATGAAACAAGCAAAATGTTTCTTGCTGAATACAATAATTATTCATTTGAGTTTGTCCAGGGCAATGTTAATTTTATGACGGGCTGTATCAATGGGAGATCTGGTAAAGTAGACCTAGGAATACAGCAACTAGAGCAATATTTAAAAGTTACATCGGAATTTAATCTCGTATATGTTGTTACCATGCTATTGGAATTATACTTAATAAAATGTGATCTTGGTGCCTCTAGAAGACTTCTTGAGTACGAAGTGGCAATGAAAGACTCGTTAATTGACAAGTATACGACACCTGATAAAAAGGCTAGAATGGCTTATTTCTACCAATTGGCTGGAAATGCATTAGTAAGTCAGGATGTAGAAGTTGCTTTTGATTTTTACCTAAAAAGTGCTTCGAAATATATGGAAATAGGATTATACGACAATGCTTTGAAAAGTGTTGTTTTAATAAATGAGGCCATTCTTGAGGATCATTCACGGCTCAGTATTGAGGTTGTAAGAAAAATGAATGAGATCTACAAACAAATAATTAGTAAAAAAATTAATGAATAATAGAAAGGATTGGTTTGCGTGAAAAGAAAATTATTAAAAGCGCCGATTCTTTTAGTCTTAACATTACTTTCAGTAGGGTTTATTCATACGGATGATATGATTACGCCCTTTGGTGGAGGTGTTCCTTGGATTATAGATAAATGAGTCAGTTTTTTTAGAAGGATTAGTTTAATTAGAAATATTAATATCTAAATTACCAATTCTTTTTAAAGAGGCTTTCAAAAAGTAGATGCTGAATTCAGTGTCTACTTTTTTTCTTTTTGTTTCCATACTTTCCATTAGAAGAATGACGTTGGAAACAAAAGATATATTCATTTCAAGGGGAGACCTTGACACATGTGGTGGATGAATTAGGGGGTTCATCCATTACATAGTTACTATGCAAGGACTGATGAGAATGCTTGAAGAGATCGAATTCTTACGGTTCCGAATAAATGAAGCATATCAAAAAGGTTTAGAATTGACCGATGGCAGAATGGTTGAAATGAGTCAAGATTTAGACAAGTTGTTGTTAAAGTACCAAAGGGAGTGTACTTCAAATGATATTAAGATTGAAGTATCTACGTAATGATACATTTGTGGAGGAAAACAAATGTCTTGTACGTAAGTTGGTGGGAGAAGAGATAAATGACGTAGACACAACTAATAAAGCTCATTATTACACTGGGTGTGGTTGTATTTATAAAAAATCTTATTACAAGCGTTTTGACTTCAAGGAAACATTTATTGATGTTTTTGCTTGTTCGTGTGGTGTGTGGATAGTTAATCAAATGAAATGTTGGTAGATTAAGAATGTTTTATAAATATGAAAGAATCTATATTTATACGGGCATGATAAAGGGTGTCCATTCATCATGTACACCTTGCACCAATACTTACGGAGTAATGTCCTTCACATTGGTGGTCATTCATTTTTCCAGACTAATAGGATAGGATGGTAATCAATCATGCAGCAACTCCTCGGAAAGTTTCTAGAAAAACAATTTCCATTAGAATATAAGCTCCATGTAGTTGATGATTTTTTAAGGAGCAGGTATGACGCTACTGAAATCCCGAAGTCCTCAATGGAAGAGTTACAAACAGACCCTCAAGTAAATTTCACTCAAATATATAGATGCTATGATATTAATAACCGCGATATCCTTAATCGCTTATACTCTGATTTTGAAAAATCAATGCAAGAAGAATACAGGCAATCCCACTCAATTACTTACGCCAACAGCGAATGGGAAAAGATACAATCTGGCCAACTCATTCGAGTAATACTGGAAAGCAATAATAATGACACTCTTACCAACTTTACGGTCCAAGGTATGTGTATGACTATAGTACATGATCTCACTATTTTAAAAGGGATACCGTCTTCCTACGTTCATGTAGATAATCTTTATTTCACTCAGTACTTGCAGATATTAAAGGCACGAGGTTATTTATAATTTCTACTGCTAAACATAAAGAGGGTTACTATTTATTATGAGTAGTAATCCTTTTTTTTGCTTAGTATTTTTCATTAAACTGAGCCCTTAGTCCGGAAATGTTTTAAGCACAAAAAAGACTTTCCGCCAACTTGGAGATGTCATCAAATAGTTAGACCAAGAGTGTATTTGACTTGACTGTAACATATTCGTTCTATATATTTTAATGAATAAAATATATGATTATTAAAATATAGGAGGATGTCCAGTGGCGGATAACCATAAAGAGTTTGTAGATATACAAGCCATCATGATGGACATGCGTCTCGTGCAGCAAAAATCAAAAGCTTTCATCGATATACTGACGAGTAATGATGTGTTGTCGCAAAATCATATTACATTGCTGATGGATTTGAAATTGAATGGGAGCATGCGCATTACGGAAATAGCTGAACGTTTCATTATTACAGCTGGTGCGGCAACTTCCATGTGCGACAAGCTAGAAGAACAGCAATTGGTATGCAGAATTCGTTCAAAGGAAGACCGTAGAGTGGTTATGGTGGCTTTAACGAAAGCAGGAGAAGAGAAGGTATATGAGATTTTCACAAGAATTCCAGCTCAAAAACTGCGTACGATCTCCCATGTGTTCAGACAAGTGAATGAACTCATGGCCCAAATTATCGATTAAAGGTAGGCTGCTGCATAGTGATGTGGCAGTTTCCGTATAAATAGGTCAGCCAAAGAGTTGTGGTTGGCCTATTTTTTTGTGTGCATGCTTTATGGGGGTTATTGACAATATAATCTTTTGAAATTATATTAATTATTATATATTTTAATAGTTAAAACATTTATCTTCTAAAATAATCGCAGAGATACTTATGGGGGCGAGTGTAGTGGAGACAGCAGAACATATACGTATTAATGGAGCAGGAACGTATCGTCAAGATATTCAATCCAAAAGCGTACATATAGCAGGTCATGGTCGATTTGAGGGCAGTATTAGCACAGAAAGTTTCAAAAGCTCGGGTTCTTGTCATGTAAAAGGCCATTGCAGTACCAAGCAGATGTCTAGTAATGGTCATGGGCATTTTAACTCCATAACTGCGGATCGAATCGACTGTTCGGGCTCATTTAAAGCTGATCAATCGGTGAATTCACAATCTTTCTCTGCAAAAGGCTTCGTTATGATTGGGGATACGCTGACATCGGGAGATGTACATATCCGATTTCAAGGGGGGACTCCTTCTATAAAACACCTCATAGCGGGGGAAACGATCGATATCGGCAGAGAGAAACTCTTCTTTTTGAATTTACTTTCTTTGGGGAGAAAGAAGTTAATGTGCTCTAGTCTTACGGGGCGTAGAATTAAAATTGACCATGTGGAAGCAGATCTGATCGTTGGTGAGGATATTCGAATTGGCCCGAACTGCAAGATTGGTGAAGTTCGATACACGAATCAGCTGGCTATCGATCCGAGCTCGGTAGTAGAACGTACAGTACAAATTTAAAATGTAGAAATAACTCAAATTTTTATAATTTATAATACTGGATGTTGTATGATGATTACTACTGAAAGGGGAGCAGATATGAACGCAATTGTCCTACTTATTATTGCTTGTGAAGTTGCATTCTGGATCGTGATCGGTGCTGGATTAGTTACCCGTTATTTGTTGAAAAAGGAGCGTTTAGGGTTATTTTTGTTAGCCTTAACACCTGTTGTAGACGTCATCTTGCTTGTAGCTACAAGCATTGATCTTTACCAAGGGGCAACAGCGACAACCGCGCATGCGATCGCAGCCATCTATATTGGTGTATCGATTGCTTTTGGTAAGAGCATGATTGATTGGGCCGATGAGAACTTTCGCTACTATATTACGAAGCAAGGTGAGAAGCCGATCAAAAGATATGGGATGGAGCATGCGAAGCATTACGTGAAGAGTTTCGTTCGTCATGTTGTTGCCTTTATCATTGGTGCGGGACTATTAGTCGGGATGATTTACTACGTGAACGATACAAGCAGAACAGAAGCTTTAATGGGAACGCTTCGAATATGGGGCATTGTAATCGGTATAGATTTATTGATTACGCTTAGTTATTTTATATGGCCAAGAGAAAATAAGAAGTTGGCGAAGTAAAAAGAAGATTATCTTTTAAAAATGGATGGGCCTTTCATTAAAAGTTGATTTGTGATTTTTCTTGTGAACCGTAAATTAAACGATTCCAGTTGGATACGTGATCAGCTCTGGACACCAACAAAACTCCCACTACATGTAGTGGGAGTTTTGTTGGTGATGGTAGAACAGTATAATCGTTTTAAGTTTTATTTGTTATTTGGTGCTCCAGTAATAGCAAATTGGCCTATAATCGTCTTTCCATCTAAATCATAAAGTGGAACAGTACGAACAACTACCGCTTTCCCATCAAAACTTTTGGCCAATAAAGCTTTTTTATGATCTTTCGTGATTGCAACGGCCTCTTCAGGCGTTTTAGGCATCTCTTCTTGAAGATCCTTAGAATAAACATAACCTTTAATACCATCTATGCCCACAGCAGATATTAAATCAGGTTCTGTTTCAACAGAAACGGCATTGGCTGCAGAACCGTAAGTTAATCCACTCTCATTCACAGAATATACAGGAGGTTGCTCAAGACCTCGGTTCCGCAAACTAGATCCAAATACAGGTACTGCCGCTGCACTTATTGTCAAACCTATAATAAATGTTATGGCAGAAATCTTTCTGGTTTTCATAGTTTACCTCCTATCCGTTTTGTTTTGGGCTTTTAAATGTATAATATTGTGAATATCCATTACCATTATATGCAGCCGTGATCCCATACCCATAATACGCTGTTCTCGAAACTGCGGGGTTACGAGTAGCAATGCGGCTATCTAGAACATACGTTGTCTTGTCATTGTATACCCAGGAAGTTTCTGCAATTAATTCATCGTTTCCATTGAATAATCTTGCCTTAGAACCCATATAACCGGCGGGTACATTGTTAGATGAAGATGCAGGGTATGTTTGAACTGTAGACCATGAGTTTGCAAAGGAAGTACCATTAATAGTATCTGTAGCAATAACTGAGTTGTTAGAATAGTTCTTTGAGTTAACAGTAAAATACCCAGTTGAACTAGTAGCGTATCCAGCAAAAACTGTTAAGGAAAATACCGGGAGAACTAATCCCATCGTAAGTGAAGCAACCGGGATTCCGATTCTTGTTAATAGTCTTCCTTTTTTTTCTCAAAAAAATCATCCCTTCTTTGTTATTGTAAATTTTTGTGCGATATACCACTTGAGTATACATTCAATCTATTTATATGTAAACATTTGGATTTTATATAGCTAATTAGCAAACGTAAGCTTTTTTGCTAATGATATTTTCGAGATCACAAAGAGAGGAGAACTTCAAACTCATTGTAAACTGTGAAGTGAAACAATTCAAACTTGACTACTCGGAATAATGTGGATAATATAATTCCAATACATTTTACATAGGCAACAGCCGATTGGATCACCAAAGGCTCATGTATCTTTTACAGCTTTCCAGCTGCTAGAGAGGCATGAGTCTTTTTTATTTCCTGACAAATGAAAGGAGTATGAGATATGGGACACCCTACGATTTATCCAACGGGAACAACGGTGTACAAGCCAGAGCAGGCATGGAGCGGGTACACACTGTATCAAGCAGCAGATACGGGAGCGCTCCTGATTGATATGAATGGCCGAGAGGTTCATCTTTGGAAAGGGCTGCGTGGATTTCCAAACAAGCTGCTGCCTGGTGGTTATGTGCTAGGAAGTACGGCGCAGCGTGATACTAGATACGGGTTTCAAGATGAGAAAAATCTGGTTCAAGTTGATTGGGATGGCAATATCGTGTGGAAGTTCGACCGTTATGAATGGATTGAAGATCCAGACAATCCGCCGCAATGGATGGCACGCCAGCATCATGATTACCAACGTGAAGGCAATCCTGTCGGTTATTATGTACCGGGTCAGGAACCGGAGGTAGATTCAGGGCGTACGCTGCTGCTTGTCCATAAAAATGTAACTTGTCCGAACATTTCGGATAAGCTGCTGTTGGACGATGTGCTTATTGAGGTGGACTGGGAAGGGAATATCCTCTGGGAGTGGGCGTGCAGTGATCATTTCGATGAACTAGGCTTTGATGAGCAGGCGAAGGAAGTACTGTATCGTGATCCGAACACGAGATTTTTTGGTGCAAATGCAGGGGATTGGATGCATATTAATTCCGCTTCCGTCTTAGGGCCGAATAAGTTCTACGATGCGGGCGATGAGCGTTTTCATCCAGACAATATTATATGGGATGCTCGTGAATCTAACATTATTGCTATTATAGACAAGCAAACTGGCAAGATTGTGTGGAAGCTGGGGCCGAATTACGATACAGAGGTAACGAAGCATCTCGGCTGGATTATCGGACAGCATCATGCCCATCTTATTCCGAGAGGATTGCCGGGTGAAGGGAATCTGCTTGTATTTGATAACGGGGGCTGGGCAGGATATGGTGCGCCAAATCCGGAGTCAGCGGACGGATTAAGGGTGGCTCGGCGGGATCATTCTCGTATTTTAGAAATCAATCCTGTAACGCTAGAGATTGAATGGCAGTATACACCGACCGAAGCGGGATTTCAGGCACCGCTCGATTCTTATCGTTTTTATAGTCCGTATATTAGCTCAGCGCAGCGGCTTCCTAATGGTAATACGCTAATTACGGAAGGGGCAGACGGTAGAATTTTCGAGGTGACTCGGGAGCATGAACTCGTGTGGGAATATATTTCTCCCTATAAAAATCAACGAAATGCGAATATGGTCTATCGTGCCTATCGTGTGCCTTATGAGTGGGTGCCGCAGTTAGAACATCCAGAGGAGGTTGCTATTTTGCCGATAGATGTGGCTGATTTCCGCTTGCCGGGAGCGGCACCGCGAGGAGCGGTAAGCACAGTTGAAGTGGAAGGAACGGTAGCAGAATATGTGGAAGGAGCGCTATGCGTGGCAAGAATCGATGAGACTCAGCGTAAGGAAAATAGTTGAATTAAAAATAAATGTAACGGCTACGTTCTCCTGATTGCAGGTAAAGCGTAGTCATTTGTTTTTGGTCCGAAACGAGCGGTGTAGCTGCCGGAGCCGGTTTTGATTTTCTGCGCACAGAAAGTTGTGCCTAGAAAATCGAAATCAACATGAGCATAGTTTCCTTTACGGCTATCATCTTTGCAATATACGATTTTCGTTTTTTCTGGATGAGGAGTAAGCCTGTACCTGGAGAATCTTTGCTGCAGTTGGGCGAGCAGATTTTTTGCGTTCGTTTCATTTTTACAATGGCAAATGATATCATCCGTGTAGCGCTCGAAAGGGATGTCAGGATGTTTCTGCTGCATCCACTCGTCAAAAATATGATGCAAATACACATTGCCTAGTAAAATATTGAGTTTGCTTCCTTGGGCGAGTCCTCTTTTTGATTTGACTATAGTTCCGTCTTTCATTTGAATAGGTGCGATCATCATGCGATGGGTGTATAACAATGCCCATTTGCTTCGAATATGTGTGTTCAACATGTCCATAAGCAGCCGATGGTTAATGTTCTCTCCGAATTTTTTAATATCCATAACAAGTGCCCAATCGTATCGCAAACAACGTTCACCTGCTAGGCGTACGGCATCGTCCCGAGCGGGTCTTTTTTGCTTATAGCCATATGAATTGGGATGAAATAGACGCTCGAATTCAGGGGCAAGTTCATTTTTTAACAGTGTCTGTACAATAAAATCTTTTACCGTTGGAATGCCCATCGGCCGCCATCCACCGCTTTTCTTGGGGATTACGATTCTTCGAACGGGAGAAGGAACATAGCTGCCAGTGTTAAGCTCCATCCACAATTCATGCAGCAGTTTGATTCGATTTTGCTTAAAATCCTCAATGGTCTGACCGTCTATGCCTACAACTTTCGTCTTTTCAGATTGTCGGAATGCTTCCCCCAGAACACTTTTCGGTATGTGAAAGCGCCTCGTCTTCTCCATCGTATCCCCCTTTTCATGTCCGAACAAATGGAATGTTTCAGTTTATGAAAAGGTGCTTATTTCTGCTTGTACGGTCGTCCATTTGGACGAGATGTTTTGTTTTCCGAATACTGTATTTTAAGAAACGATCAATTTGTAGATGATTATCCAAACATGTACGATTTTTTGCGAAAAATATCTCAGGCTACACTGCACTATGGAGGATCTAAGCCAATCAAATTCCGCTAACGAGCGCCATGGACGTTATTTTCGTAAAATGGTTCATTTCAGAGTGCTAACGGTTGTGGTCAGGCTTATTTTAGCAATGATACCGATTGATACCGGTCACACAGACAAATAAGCTCACTGACACTCGTTACATTTCAACATCCATGGATAATCACGGAATAGCCTCCGTGGCAATCGTTAGCGCATCTTTACCTTGCTACGCTGTATCTGGCTGGCTACGCCTTGCCTCGCTTTGCTCTGCTATGCTACGCTTTCCTGCTGCACTTTGCTCGCAGTGCTTTGCCTTGCTACGCTGTATCTGGCTACGCCGCGCTTTCCTCTGCTCTGCTACGCCGGACTTTGCTCGCTGTGCTCTGCCTTGCTTTACTAGGCCACGCCGCACTTTGCTCGCAGTGCTCTGCCTTGCTACGCCTTGCTTTACTAGGCCACGCTGCGCATTGCATTGGCTCTAGGGCATCGACTCTCGCTATAAATCAAGCCGCTGCTACTTTTTTATCTAGGCTGTTCACCTTCTTGTAGGTAGCTATCGAAAAATATAAGGACGAGCTCATAATCATAGGTTCGAAGTGTTTCTATTTTCTGAAAATGTAAAATAACTAGAAATGAATCTCCTAAATCATGGATAAGTATAACAAATAATTGATGTATTATATTGTAAATCTCTTCTCTTCATGATAGTCTACTTCGCAGATCGCAACAACATATAGCATGACAGACAGCAGCAGTATGTATGGCGACCTAAATGAGCGATAAGGAGAAGATTACGATGAACAAGAAAGTCGCTAGTATCATGATGTGCCTCTTAGTATTCACAGCAGTTATTTCGAACGCCTGGAATGTGAGCAGTGCTAGTCCGAATGTTAGCCCTATCCCTCTAGCAGGTAATCAGTCGGAAACGGTGAAAAATGTAACGGTAGAGGCTATTGTTGGCAGCAATATGCCAATCGAGGAGAAGGCAAAAAAGATTGTCACTCTTATGAACGATAAGGAAAAGATCGGCCAGCTCGTCATGTATACCCCTACGAATCAAGCAGATCCCTTCTCTGAGAAGATGATCAAGGAATATAACGTGGGCAGCGCTCTAATAACTGCCATTATGAGAAATACAGTAGAGACAGCAAAGTTCACGAACGACTTACAGGCATTGGCATCGCAATCCCGCCTAGGTATTCCATTATTTATTTCTGGTGATATGGAAAATGGAACGGCGCAGCGAGTTCCTGCTACCGGTATTATTTTACCTAGACAGATGGCGATTGGAGCGACGCGCAGTATAGAGTATGCGGAACAAGCAGCTCGCATAACGGCTAAGGAAGCAAAAGCGATGGGTTTTCAATGGAGCTACTCACCAGTCGTAGATGTAAACTCAAATATGGAGAATCCGGTTATTGGCGTTCGTTCATTTGGAGAGCAGACACAAATGGTTAGTGATATGGCTGTAGCACAATTGAAAGGGTATCAAAGCGAAGGTGTCCTATCCAGTGCGAAGCATTTCCCTGGACACGGGGATACAGATTTTGACACACATACAACGTTATCCAAAGTATCTTACAGTGAAGATGTATTGAGACAAGTGCATCTCCCTCCATTCAAGGCTGTTATCGATCAAGGGATCGAATCGATTATGACCTCCCACATTATTATTGAAGCGATAGATCCTACATTACCAGCAACGTTATCGAAAAAAGTTCTAACCGGATTATTGCGTGAAGATCTAGGGTTTAAAGGGATGATTATTACCGATGCGATGGTTATGGACGCGATATCTAAAAACTGGGGAGCTGGCGAAGCCGCTGTTATGGCGATTAATGCAGGTGCAGATATTGTCATGGCCAATGGCTCTGCAGCAGATCAAATCGAGACGCTGGATGCTCTATATAGCGCACTTCAAGCTGGGAAAATAGAAAAGAGCCGTGTGGATGATGCGGTAACACGGATTATTACTTACAAATTAAAGATGAAGACGTTCGACAACCGTTATGTTGACGTGAATCAAGCTGTAAAAATAGTAGGTAATGAAGATCATTGGAATCGTTCCTACCAGATGGCTTTGGACTCAATTACATTGCTCAAAAATGACAGTGTGCTGCCGTTTAATCCTAGATCTGATGAGAAAACACTTGTCGTAAGTATGGCCTATGCGGAGCGGATCGCAAAGATGGTTAGGGCCGTAAGCAAAGGTGAAGTATTGGCCTATCAGGCGGCACCAGCTATGGGAGAGCCATTGGATGCCACGGAAGAAGCCATTCAAGGCGCTCTTGCAAAGGCGAAGCTAGTAGATCGTATCATTGTGTTTACACAGTCAGATCGCAAAATTCCAAAAGGACAAATTGATCTTGTAAACCAGTTAATCGCGACTGGTAAGCCTGTAGTAACGGTTGCTCTCGGCAACCCTAGCGATATCGTAAGTTTGCCAAATGCGAAGGCTTATATAGCGGCTTATGCGGCAGATACTTGGTATTGGACTACTCCTGTTCCGATTTCTTGGAACGCATCTATCGAAGTCATTTTCGGTACGAACCCTAAAGGGAAACTACCTGTAACTTTAAGCAAAGAGTATCCGAGAGATTTTGGATTGAGCTATCGTTAACTAGATAAAAACGAGTCAAGCATTCGCAGCTTATCGTGTTCATTCAAAGCAGCCTAATTGCAGGCTGCTTTTTCTTATTTGGTTCAGTGTGGCGTGTTTACGATGAAAGATAATTTCCATATGTGAGGTGTTTATTTTCTAGCAAACAAAACAACGAAGTTAAAATATTTATACACACAATCTACTTCTGAAAACCCGATTTTTTGCAGCCAATCGAGCTGTGTTTGCAGCGGGGACATTTTATCGAGTTTCGTTCTTTCATATGCAGCATCCATCTCTTGTCTGGATAATCCGCTCGCTTCCACTTTTTCATTCCAGTCGGTTGTATAAAGAGATTGAATAAACGGAGTATGCCCTAGAACTTAATCAGCGTTAATAAATATACCGCTCGGCTTCAAATGTAAATATATATTTTTATATAAAGTTTGTTTATCGGCATCTGTTAAATGGTGTATCGATAGGCTTGAAATGATAATGTCATATTTCTCAGGTGAAATGAAGTTCGTATAATCATCCACGATGTAAGTGACGTTGGTTGATCCTTTGAATCTTACCTTTGCGATATCTAGCATTTTCTCAGACAAGTCGATAAGGGTGAGATTAGCGTCGGGATACTTTTGCATCATTAGTGACGAGAACAAGCCGGTTCCGGCGCCTAGGTCTAATAGGATCGGAGAACTTGTTGCTGAACTTGCAAGCGATACGGATATACGGTAAAAGTCGTCAAAGCAGGGGATAAGCATTTTTCGTTGCTGATCATACTGTTGAGCAGCTTCATCGAACTGAGACTTCACTTTATGTTGTCCATGTTCATTCATACGTCCACCTCCACGTTTCTGACCCTATCATAGTTTAAGTTTGTTTATCCGTTAAATATATAGAATCTATTTGTGTAATAGAGCTGACCTATAACGTTGGTGAGGAACAGAAATATCTTCTAACGATCATAGAAAAATACAAGAAAGACAATCGATATGTCTATTGTTTTAAAGTCAGATCCTTATTATCGTGATACGTGATGGCTGCATAGTAGCTATTCATATAAAAAATAGCTTCGTGTAAGCTGGACTTTGCAGAATCCATATATGATAATGATAATTATTATCAACAATTCAATAATTAATGAGCAACGATTAAGCGAGTAATGATCCATCATCTATAAAATGAAATCTCGTTACTATTGAGGGAGGCAGCATGGCGTCAGTCGAACAAACGAGTGTTCAAAATGAATTACGTGAATTGTCAGTGAAGCCGATACATAGGAGTCGTCCATGGACTGCTACTGCAATTTTAGTTGGTGGTCCGATATTGATAGCAATCGGGCTTGTTATCGCGGTATCATTTGGTGCTAGAGATATACATTTTTCGGATATATGGGATGCCATCTTTCACTTTAATCCGAAGGTGGCGAATCATCATATTATTCAGGAGCTTAGGCTGCCGCGTGTGCTTGGAGGTGCGATGGTAGGGGCCTCTTTTGCTGTGGCTGGGGCCGTTATGCAGGGCATGACACGCAATCCGTTGGCAGATTCAGGTTTGCTGGGCATAAATGCTGGAGCGGGATTTGCTTTGGCGCTTTGCTTCGCCTTTTTTCCACAGCTGCCGTTCATGTATGTCATTCTCTATTCCTTTCTTGGTGCTGGCCTAGGAGCAGGCCTGGTGTACGGAATTGGAGCCATGGCAAGGGGAGGTCTTACTCCACTCCGCTTGGTGCTTGCTGGAGCTGCGTTAACCGCCTTATTGGGGGCGTTAAGTGAGGGAATTGCGTTGTATTTTGATATCGGTCAAGAGTTGGCCTTTTGGTATGCCGGAGCGCTTGCCGGAACGACATGGGCTCAGTTGGAAGTGATGTTTCCGTGGATAGCAGTGGCGTTCGTTATGTCCGTAGCGTTATCTCGTTCGGTTACGATGCTTAGTATGGGCGATGAAGTTGCAAGGGGATTAGGGCTGCGCATTGGACTTGTAAAAGGGCTATGTGCGGTCGTTGTACTTATTCTTGCAGGCGCAGCTGTCTCGATTGTAGGTGCAGTTGGCTTTGTAGGGCTTATGATTCCACATTTGACCCGCAAATTGGTCGGGGTTGATTATCGCTGGATTATCCCTTGTTCTGCTGTGCTCGGGAGCTTGCTAGTTGTGTTTGCTGATCTAGCTGCGAGAATGGTCAATCCTCCAGCCGAAACGCCTGTCGGCTCGATTATCGCGCTCATCGGTGTACCGTTCTTCCTCTATTTAGCTCGTAAAGAATGGAGGGAGCTGTAGATGGAACTGTTGAAAGTCACCATGGAAAGTTTGGATAGACAGAGAAGGAATCGTAGTATGATGATTATGGGCATTTTGACGATGCTCATTTTTATTGTACTTGTTGTAAGCATGAATACAGGATACGCACGTTTGTCGCCGCTTGAGGTGTTATCTACTTTGTTCGGCTACGGATCAGCCAAGCAGGAGCTTATTTTATTTGAATTTCGTTTGCCTCGAATTATTATCTCTGTATGGATAGGAGCGGGTCTTGCTGTCTCCGGCTGTATTATGCAAGGGGTTTCACGCAATGCGTTAGCAGACCCCGGTATTTTGGGCATTCATGCAGGTGCAGGATTAGCGATTATGTTATTCCTAACGTTTTTTCCAACGACTGCCGCGGCTCCAATTTTTGTGCTGCCTGTGCTTGCCTTTATCGGTGCGGGCTTAACGGCTGTTCTTATTTATGTGTTGGCCTATAAACGTTATAAAGGACTATCACCTACTCGTCTGCTGCTGACAGGTATCGCTGTGGCGGCTGGAATAAGTGCTGCGATGATTGTGTTGACGGTGCGACTCGCTCCCGATAAATTTCAATTTTTAGCGACATGGATGGCAGGGAGTATTTGGGGGACGGATTGGAAGCATGTATGGGCCTTGCTTCCGTGGCTGCTCGTTCTGCTCCCATATGTATTTATGAAGGCGCAAACGATGAATATTTTGAACTTAGGCTATGAACCATCCTTAGGGTTAGGTATTGATGTGTCACGAGAACAGCTTAAGCTGCTTGCGGCAGGCGTCGCCTTAGCTGCGTCCTGTGTAGCCGTTAGCGGTGGAATCGGTTTTGTAGGACTCATAGGACCGCATCTTGCTCGTCGGTTAGTAGGTCCCAGACATCAATTTCTGCTGCCTGTATCGGCATTGACTGGTGGGCTGCTTATTGTCGTGGCAGACACGCTAGGGAGATCGCTGTTTGCACCAGTGGAAATTCCTACGGGAATCATTACGGCTGTCATTGGAGCGCCTTACTTCCTCTACTTGATGGCACGTACTAAGGTATAGCGCGGATAGGACGAACCTAATACAGTGAGTTTGCAAAATGTGATGAATGGCTGTCTTACTCGCGTGATTCGTACGTGATGAAGGCAGCCTCGTTTCACGATGTCGGACGATTAGAGCTTTTATTTTCTAAATAAGGAGGTATGAGTGATGATGGTAAACGAGTATGCGGCACTATGGAGTCATAGTACGCCAAACGTAGTAGATATACGTCATCTTACGTTGGCTCCTGGGGAGTGTATACGATCATACAAGCTGCCTTCTATGATGTTTTTTCTTAGCGTGAGAGGCTCTGCTCACTTGCATGTGAACGGGAGACATTCGACAATGAACGGATTCTTTCTTATGCATGGGGATAAAGGGCATATTCTTCAAATAGATAAAGTGGAGTATGAGCTTGAATGTTACTTAATCTACTATAAGCCTAATGTACAAGCTCATTTTGAGAGGGAGGGCAATGAGTTGGTCTTTGCCTTTGAACCTCGTAATCCATTAGTGCTTCTGGAGAGAATGGAACAGCTCCAGCGCGTATGGCAAGCGAAAGGGGAGGAAGCGACTCGTCTTCTGAGCGTCCAATCACAGTACTATGCGTGGACAGTCGAGGTATTGCGGCAGCTTCAAGATTGGCAAGATCAACTCGCCAAACCTGATATTGTAGAAGGGGCAAAGGCCTATATTCATCAACATTTTGCAAGAGCCATTACCTTGGAAGAAATAGCAGAGGCATTAAATTACAGCGTTCCACACTTGTCGAAGCAATTCAAACAGCGTGTTGGACGTAGTCCGATTGAGTATTTAATTGGTGTACGGATCGATAAGGCACAGGAATGGCTGAGTAAGACAGATGCGGCGCTGCAAGAGGTGGCAGCAGCAGTAGGCTACACGGACATTTCTTATTTTACAAAGTCGTTTAAGAAACATACTGGATTAACGCCTGGTCAATTCAAATCGTATGTGAAGAACATGGATAAAAGATTAGATCGTTACAAAAATCCGATAGCATTCCCCATTGTTGATCGAAGCAGGAGCAGCTACAATACAAATAATAATGAAAATCATTATCATTTAAAGGTGACTGAAGGAGAGAATGCAGAAATGTTGAGGTTGGCTGCAAAAAGTAGATTGGCAATGGTGATGCTGGGACTGACTTTCATGCTTGGTGCCTGTTCAGGAGCGAGCGTTGGAACGAGTGCGACTCAATCAGCAGGGACGTCGGAGGTTGTGAACAAGCCAACGAATGGGGAATCAAGTCCGACTGAGCAATCTGCTAAGTGGCCTAGAACGTATAAAGATGGAACGGGGAAAGAGGTAGTCATTGAGAAGCAGCCGGAGCGTGTGGTTACAGGGCATTTCGCGATGATGGAATATTTCTTTGCCTTAGGTACGCCGCCGATAGCATCCCCCTTATCAGAAAGTATCCTTGCCAAGTTCGAGACGTTAAAGCCGTATGTCGGGCAGACCAAGGTAGCAGATATCGGTCAAGTAAGAACACCGAACTTGGAGTTGATGATCGAGCTTGATCCTGATCTTATTGTAGCCTTTGCAGGAACACATAATGATGTGTTCGAGGATTTGAATAAAATTTCAACGGTTGTGATGATGGATAACACGGAATGGGATTGGAAGAAAACGCTCCGTGAATACGCCTTTTTACTAGGGAAAGAAGACGTAGCTGAAACGTACATTACGAAGCTGGATGGGTTGATGAAAGAAGCGAGGGATAAGCTGCAAGTACATAAGGACAAAACCGTAACGTTCTTGCGTCCAACTGGCAATGGGAACACCTTCTATGTACTTGATGATAACTCTGTGTCGTATATGTATGATGCACAAAATGGTCTTGGGTTAACGGCGCCGGGTGAATACAAGCTGGAAGAGGAAATTGTGTCGTTGGAAGGGGTTGTGACGCTGAATCCAGATGTTATTTTTATCGTTGATTATTTGGCTGATATCGATACGCAGCTGGCACAATTGGATAAGAGTAACGTATGGAAATCGCTGAAGGCCGTGCAAGGTGACAACGTATTTCCTTTGGATGTCTCTATTGATACAGGTGGGCCGCTTGCGATTCAGCATGCGACTGAGCAAGTGCTTCATTTTATGAGCAAGTAAATGGATAGGGGAGTCGGTGGTGATACGATGACGATGATTATACATGAGAAGTTTGGTGACCGTGAATTAACGATTTATTTGCCAGAAGGTTACGAGGAGAGTATGGATAGGTATCCAGTTATTTATTTGCAGGACAATGGGGACTTAGTTGATCCCGAGGATAGTGATTCTCTTTCGCTCATTCGTACCCTTACTGCTAACGGAGAGCTGCCAGCATTCCTATTTGTCGGCATTAAGCCATTCGATCGGAACAATGAATATACACCATTTGTGTCTACCAATGTATTTGAGTCTGGGGAAAAAAAGTTTGGCGGTCAGGCGGCGCAATACGCTGCATATTTGGCTCATGAATTGAAGCCGTATATCGACAGCCGCTATCGAACATTGCGAGATGGCGAGCATACGGGAATTATGGGATTCTCTTTTGGCGGACTCATCTCGCTGTATACGGCATTGCTCTACCCTGATGTATTTGGCAAAATAGGTAGCTTCTCGGGTTCGTTCTGGTTCCCAGGCATTGTAGATTGGGTGGATCAGCTGCCTGCGTGCAGTCATGGACAGCGGCTCTTTATGAATGTTGGACATGGTGAAGGTGCAGGGCGAACGAATGGGCAGCAGTGGATGGTGCCTAACAACTTGGTAGTCTATGAAATATTGCTGGGCAAAGGCTTCACGGCACATACAGCGAAGCAGATCATCTTTGAAAGTGACTCGCATAACTTCGAGAAAGGTGTTTACTATTTGCCTGAAGCGTTGAAATGGTTGTATGTGACGGCGTAGCTGTCTTTCTGAGCTTAGGTGTGTATATGTTAGAATGCGATTAATGAGCAGTTCCTCTTTTGAGATGAGGGAACTGCTCTTTTTCACATTTAGCTGGGCATGCTCGTGGCAGTAGTATGAAGCACAAATTGACCTCGTATTTCGGAAGTGTGAAGGATTTGGAGGGGGCTGTGAGAGAAAGGGATTCCTATGAAAATGGTGCACATTGTGAAAGAAATCAAAAAGCAATAAATATACGTTGACGCATATATACACTTTGGTGTATATATTAATTATGAAAACATTACCAATGCAGATGTTGTTATTTACAATCGCAGAGCCCAACCGATTTAACATTGTAGAGTTGTTAAAGAAAAGGCCGCATTCGGTTGGGGAAATTGTAGAAGAGCTTCATATCGGTCAACCGCAAGTGTCACGGCATTTGCGAATTTTGGGTGAAGCTGGACTGGTAGGTGTCCAGCATAAGGGTCAGCAGCGGATATATAGTCTGGAAGCGAGACCATTTCAGGAGCTGGATGCTTGGTTCGATACCTTTAGCCAGCTATGGGAAGAACGGCTTGATCAGTTCGAAGACTATATGCTCGACATTTATAGGAAGGAGGAGCAGTGACAGCAGCGCGTAATCGAAGATTAGTAACGGAATAGAACAATGATGAACAGCGTGAGTACTTTTATCGTGAAATCATTGTGTTACGGCCAGATGAACATAGATTGTCTATGAACGACGCGATTGCCATTGTGGAGGTATATGATGAACAGGAAGACGACCATTATTAAAAATCATGAGCGGCGGGAACTTATCGTAGAACGGCTTGTAGCTATCCCTCGTACGATTGCTTGGCAAGGTTGGACGAAGCCTGAACATATTACGCATTGGTGGGGACCTCGGAACTGGACGGCTACGGTGTATGAAATGGATGTCCGCCCTCAAGGTGTGTGGCGCTATCGTTTGGATGCTAATGATGGAACGGGTACGGTATTTTGCCAAGCTGTTTATAGCGAAGTCGTTGAGCTTTCTAAGCTTGTCTATGTGGACTCAATGACAGATGAGAATTGGAATGCTATGGACGGCAGTGATATGTTAACGACGGTTACGTTTAGCGATACGGAACAGGGCACGAAAGTTTCAATTACGACCCATTTTGCAAGTGTGAAGCAGCTTGAAGAAGCTGAGGCAATGGGTATGATTGAAGGCTACACAGATACGTTGGAGCGATTAGAAGAGTATTTGCAACTGCATCAATAGGATTTGCGATTCGCAATGATCACATGATGGTTCAGACATAGATACAGAACGGGAACAGCTATATCGAAATGTTACTCATTCACGTAAATATAAGGAGGAATCGTCTTATGACAGATAATCTTATGGAGACAGGTGCATATACAGCGCCAACACCAAATCCTGATATGCAATCGTTGAATCGCTTAGTTGGAAGCTGGAAGGTGAGCGGTGGTGTAGAAGGCATCGTCACTTACAGATGGATGGAAGGCGAATTTTTTCTTATCCAAGATGTTCAGTTGAAACAGTACGGTCAAGATGTGAAAGGGATCGAGATTATCGGTCACGTGCAGCCATTTGGCGAGGAGCCGAGCAAGGACATTAAGTCGCGTTACTATGACAGCATGGGCAATACGTTGGATTATGTGTACGAAATAGATGGTGACACGCTGATGATTTGGGGCGGTGAAAAGGGATCTCCTGCTTATTTCAAAGGCGAGTTCAGTGCTGATGGAAATGTCAATTCAGGCAGATGGGTGTATCCGGATGGCGGAGGATATGAGTCTACAATGACGAGAATCGAGATTGGTGCAGAGTAATTAGGAGTAGTTCAGTAATTCGCAGCATACGCTTTCGTTATTGCATGGCAAGGTTTAATGAATCTGTATTTGAAAAATAGCAGGCATCTCTTATGTTAAAGCCTGAAATGAGGAAACCACCTACGATGGAAAAAGTTCCATGGCAGGTGGTTTTTCGTTTGTTAAATCATTCAATTAATCAATTAATCAATTAATCTATACATCTGTTCATCATGCAGTCATGTAATGGTTCTACGATCTACAACAACTCCCCAACATAGTATTGGAATTCAGATGTAATCGTAAAGCCAGCATGCTGGTAAAGCTGTAATGCACGTTTATTGTCAGTAACTACACTGAGTCGGATGACTGTACACTGTTCTATCAACAGTCTCCTCACCATTTGTATGAGCATGTCCAGTCCAAAACCTTTTCCCTGCTGTGAGGGCAGAACGCAAAAATCATGAATAACAGCGGTAGTCGCATCGATGTAATATTTACTGCTGTAAGGGGGAATTCATGTTCCAATTTCTTTTGAACACGAGGTGTCACAAAAATGAACCCTTTCTCGTTCTATTGTCAAACACGAAAAGGGAGAGGATTGGAATGAAAGAATTGACTTGTGTTGTTGTTGGCGGAGGTTTCGCTGGGATTCATGCAATAAAGGCGATACGTAAAGCATTTCAGGAAAAAGAAGTGGATCGGAAGCTTCGACTGATTTTATTGGACCCACATCCTTATCATGTACGGAAGGTACTGTTGTTCCGTCCGGCTGTGTCCAATGAGCCGATTACGATTCCATGGAAACAGGTTCTTCAAGATGATGCGCAGATCGTTCAAGGGGCGCTGCAGCATGTGGAGAGCGAGAAGAAATGGCTGATGTACAAAGATGCGGAAGGACAGGATCGTCGTGTTCATTATGATCTGCTCGTCGTAGCCATTGGCAGTGTCGCACGTCAGCCGGAACCGGATCAAGGAGGTATTTCGCTAAACGATATTCATACCGCAGAGCGTATGCGGGAGCAGTGGTATACCAATATGAAGCTTGCCGCTGTGACAGGGGAACAAGAACAGGAGCGATTACTAACTGCAGCGGTGGCAGGAGCGGGTATAACGGGAATCGAGACAGCAGCCGAGCTGGCCCACGCGATGCGAACGGAAGCTGTCAACATGGGCATCGATCATGCGAAGGTGAAGGTGCATTTATTGAATGCTCAGGATCGACTATTTAAGGAAGGGCCTGCCAAGGCTTCGCGCAAACTGGAAAGCACGTTGGCTGAAATAGGTGTTATCGTTCATCACCGCGAGAAAGCGATACGCGAAGTAGATAGTCATCTTATTTTGGCCAGCGGTGCCAAACTACCTGTTGGTTTAACGATTTGGGCGCTGGGTCTTATCGCAAATCCAGCTTTGCGCCATATGTCACTGCCTCTTACGAAGGATGGTAAAATTATCGTAGATGAATGCTATCGGGTACCGTCAGCACCAGGCATTTATGCCGTTGGTGATTGTGCGCACATTGTGGATATGGAGAGCGGCAAGGCGGATCAAATGACGTGTAAAGAGGCTATTCCGCAAGCGAAGCGTTTAGGGAAAATTATGTTTGCAGATTTGACGGGGCGCCAAGCTCCTCAGCACAAAAGGGTGCTAGATTCTTACTCGATCGGTCTTGGACCAGACCGTGGCTTATTATGGACCCATAAATGGGGACTTGATATAATCCTCACAGGTAAGTTAGCTTATAAGACGAAGAAAACATTATGGGATTATGTCAGTATGGTGTGAGAACGGTTGATGCTTCATCAATGCTTCATCGAGGTGTAAGTTTAAGCTCTAATTGCCAAGTACCAAGTAGCAAGTATCAAGTGTTAAGTACTAAGTGCCAAGTTCTGAGTTCTCATCAAAGGAGGCAGCCTATGATTGAGCTTTATGAACAATATCGGGGCCTAATGTTTCGTCTTGCCTACCAATTAACCGGTTCTGCCGCTGATGCGGAAGATGTCGTTCAAGATGTGTTCGTCAAAGTACAAAGCGTCGACCCCGATCGATTAAAGGAACCGAAAGCTTATTTGTGCAAAATGATTACGAACCGTTGTCTGGATCTGCTTCGTTCAGCGAGAAAGCGCCGCGAGCAGTATGTTGGCCCATGGCTGCCAGAGCCGATCCCGACGATGGATGATGATAGCTTCGAGGCAGTCGTTCGCAATGACCTGCTCTCCTATGCAATTCTAGCGCTTCTTGAGCGATTGTCGGCAGCTGAGCGGGCCGTATTTGTCCTTAGGGAAGCGATGGGGTTTGATTATCCTACTATTGCTGGGTTAATTGACAAGAGTGAATTAAACTGCCGCAAGTTGATGAGCCGTGCAAGAGGGAAGATGGGCGTTTCGGAAGAGGAACTCATCGGCAAAGGCTGCATCGGAGAAGAATGGGTGCAGCAGTTTCTTGCTGCACTCTCGCTCGGCAAAGTCGATAAAGTATTGTCTATGCTTGCTGATGATGCGGTGCTCTTATCTGATGGAGGCGGTAAAGTAACCGCTGCGATTCACCCAATCGTGACAAGTGATCGCGTCGCTCGCTTCTTGTTAGGGATTCGGCGAAATTGGCCGCAGAACGCAGAAGGGGAAGGTGGCTTTGCAGTGGAGCTGGCACCCATTAGCGGCCAGACTGGAATTGTCATTCGGAGCAATGGAGTTGTACAATCGGTGTTCTTCTTGGATATGAGACAAGGGAAAGTGCAAAACATCTATATTGTTCGCAATCCTGACAAGCTGACACGTATTTCGTAGCGGGAAGGAGCGAACGTAGGGCAGCATTTGTATTGCTATATGACAGGGGGGCCTTTATATAGCCGCTGTTTAACGGGAGATCGATTCTGGAGATCGATACTCTCGATATTTTCGATGATCTCAACAGTCTCAATGATCGGCAAATACGTTAAATGATCTCTCTAACGGTCGTCATAGACGTTATTTTGACGAAATTGGCTCTTGTACAATTCTAATGGTCGTCAGTGAGCTTATTTACGGCAAAATAGCTCAATTCAAGGTTTAATCTAGTAAATAAGCGCTGTGGAAACCGTTACATTTTCAAATAAGCAAATATAGGCTGAATAGCCTCTATGACAACCGTTAGCGTAATGGGGGAGCAGCGAGATATCCTTTTTCCCTCTTTATGCATAACAGAAAAGATGCAATACAGAAGTGAAGATGCATCTCAGATAAGAAATCGATAAAAAACGCTTGGAGATGTCCAAGCGTTTTTTGCGTAACGATGCATTTACACCGCATTTACTCTGCGTGTTCACTCGTATGAACGGTGATTATATGTTGACAATTGTCCACCCTTTTCAAATTCGTGAAACTGGTATAGCCATGATTCCGTGTATGAGGCCTGCGTGAGGTAGTGTAGCGGATTGAATCGATAGAATCCCGACCGCTAGAACCTGAATCTAGCGCGTGTATAGCTTGGTGGCTGGTTGTTCCAATGACAGTCATTGTTTCAATCCAAAATGCTCTTGTAGTAATTTCGAGAATGACTCATCATCGATCTTATCCTTCGTAACGACTCCATTCTCCCATTTTGTAAAGGAACTGCCTGTTAAGGTAACATTGCCTGTACTCGTTAACTTCGTAATGAGTGGGCCTTTGTTAAAATGTGAATCGGGATGTTCGACTACAATTTGCTGTACTTCCGTACATTCAGCTAAGTCAGACAACAGCATAGTAGAATCGAAAATATAATTGATGTGCCAATCGGTATCTTTATGTTTTAACTTAATTTCATATACACAGTCGCCGAGTTCATGTTCAACTTTTGTAACCCGAAACTCACCATTCGTAGACGTAACTGTTTCTCCAGTCAGTGGGACAGGATTCAATGGCACATTCCCGCCGACGCCTGCATCTACCAGATATGTTTGCCCTTCATGTTTAAGTAGAATCGTTACATGTGTTCGACCCCACGCAATGTATTCTTTCGCTTCATTATCGTAAATAATGGCTCTTGTGAATGCGGCATCGAATCCGTTATCGATCAAAAATAAATAAAACAGTGCGTTCAGCTCATAACATATGCCGCCTTCGTTATGGATGAGAATATCTTCAATTAAATGCTCTCTCGTAATATCTCTTGTGCGATTCGTTAATACGCGTAAATTCTCGAAAGGGATTGAAGTCGATGCTAACTCGAGGATCCGGGGCAACTTTTCAAAGGTAATCGTTTCATGTTGGCCTTGCTCAGTGGTGCTGGTATAGCCGATTCTGTTAAGAAATAACGCAGTAAGATTACTCATTCATCATTCCTCCTTGAGTAGAACATGGTGACGAACTCGTGATGTTTGCGTTTCTATTTACCATCATAGATCCAATACACGAACTTCACAACAGATGGTCGTTCGAAGAATGGCGATACGTGTTTCGAGCTCGGGTGGTTAATTTCCGTAATTAAGGTTGCGCGGGTATGTGTGAATTACGGTATGTAAGCTAAACAAATTTAATTTAATCATATCTGAACTAATCCAAGAGGGTAATCCTGTGTTCGTAAGCAGGTAGGGAACCTTTTTTAAATTTTTGTTGTCCATTTTTAAAAGTCGTGATTTAATCCTGACATACAAGATGTCAGGGTTCGTATATTATGATGCCATTATCAGGTGTGAGGATGGCGGTGATGAGGAGAGAGGTTCATGAGACTGGATCGATTGCTTGGCATTACGATGGAGCTAATGTCAAAGAAAAGAGTAACCGCAACCGAGCTATCTGCTCGGTTTGAGGTATCGATTCGCACGATTTATCGGGATATAGAGCTTATTAATCAATCAGGTATCCCTGTTGTTTCATTTGCGGGCACAGATGGCGGCTTCGAGTTAATGGAAGGTTTCTTTTTAACGAAGCAGCATTTTTCGATGCAGGACTTTGCGGTCATTTATAACCTCTTAAAGGGCATGGAGGGGGCATTCGGAGATCAAATCACCTCCTTAGTGAACAAGCTGGGCAGCTTACAGCCTGCGCTGCTTAGTCAAGGCGAGCATGAAAAGCTGATCTTCGCGTTAAACGCCTCAGAAGGTGAGAAAGAAATCATTCAAGCTTTGCACCAAGCGGTCAATGAGCGTAAGATTATTCATTTTTTGTATACGAATGCGACAGGTGAAAGTACGAACAGACAATTGGAACCCGTTCATTTGTATTGGGAGCGTGGGTACTGGTATCTGGAAGGTTATTGCCTCAGTCGCCAGGCGAAGCGATTGTTCCGAGTGTCGCGAATGGAACAAGTAGAGGTCACGGATGTGATGTTCCAACCGAGGGAATTGGTTGATTCCCCTGATGTGGAAGAAGTTCGGGGAACAGTGGCGCATTTACGATTCGATTTATCCGCTCAGCCGCGTGTAACCGAACAGTTTCGAGACGACTGCATTCATCTTGGTACGCACATCGATGTCCATAAGGAATTTTACCTAAGAGAGTATGCAATCTCTGTCATTCTCAGCTATGGCTCCAAAGTTGAAATCCTATCACCTGAAGATTTGAAAATCGAGCTACTGGAAGAGATTAAAAAGATTCAACAACGTTATGAAAAGTAAGGAAAAATTAATTTGTCAGGAACATAGTCTTCGTCTATTGCTAGTTGATCGTGCGGCGAATGGATGATTGAAATGAACGATGGAATATGAGACAACACAAAAACGATTTAAGCGGGAGGAATTTATAATGACAATTTTAGTGACAGGTGCTACAGGTACAGTGGGAAGACATATTGTGAGTCAGTTAGTAGAAAAAGGTGAACCAGTGCGCGCCTTGTCGCGCAACCCAGAGAAAGCGAATCTCCCTGCAGGTGTAGAGGTAGTAGCAGGCGATCTGAATGCACCTGAGACGCTGCAAGCTGCATTGGAAGGTGTTACGGGGCTACACGTCATTACGTCGAGCTTGAGTGCAGATGGTTATTTGCAAATGAATCCTGCCCTGATCGAAATGGCGGAGCAAGCTGGTGTGCGCCGAGTAACGGTATTAGTAGGTTATGAAGGTGAAGTAGAAGAAGCGGTTCAACGCAGCAGCATGGAATGGACGTTCCTTAAGCCAGTGGAAGTGATGGCGAATACACTAATCGACTGGACAGACTCCATTCGCACGGAAGGCGTTGTACGTGAGCCATTCGGTAATGTACCGAGCTCCAGAGTGCATGAAGCGGATATTGCAAGTGTAGCTGTCGCAGCCTTATTAGATGACGGTCACCATAAGCAAAGCTATTTTATTACGGGCCCAGAAGTGCTTACTCGTATCGAAGCGGTGCAAGTAATTAGTGAAGTGATTGGTAAGGAAATTCAATTTATAGAGCTAACGGAAGAGCAAGCTCGTGATCGTTGGAGAGAGCAAGGCTATGAAGAAGGCGATATCGATTTCTTTGTAGAGATGGGCAAAAATCCACCTGAAGTTGGATATACGGTATTGCCAACTGTGGAGCATGTTGTTGGGCGACGCGGCAAGACGTTTGCAGAGTGGGCAACTGAACATAAAGATCGTTTTGTATAAAGGATAAAAGCTAGAACCAAGATATTCGAAGGCTAAAGCGAGTTGAGGCATGCCTCGAACGGTTCGATAACGCAGCCGTTATTTGCTTGTTCGAATGTTTAAGGCAGTCGGCAGTTTAATGGGGAAATAAGGTTTGATTGGTCAATTACAAAGGGGAGGTGGGCGGACATGTCACTTGCTATCGAGGTGAACGGGCTGAGGAAGGCATACAACGGCGTTGAAGTCGTTAAAGGCATAGAATTGCAAGTTGAAAAAGGCGAGTTGTTGGCTCTGCTTGGTCCAAATGGAGCGGGGAAAACGACGATTGTGAATATGCTCAGTACACTTATAAAGCCTGACGGAGGCAAGGCTCTCATTGCAGGATACGATGCTGCGATACAAGCGCATGAAGTACGCCAGAACATAAGCTTGACGGGGCAGTTTGCGGCACTTGATGAGGGGCTGACGGGGCATCAGAACATCGTTATGATTGCGCGGTTGTATGGCTATTCGTCTAAAGATGCATGTGCATTAGCAGATGAGTTGATAGAATCTTTCGGGCTATCAGATGCGAAAGATAGAATCGTACAAACCTACTCAGGCGGCATGCGGAGACGATTGGATATTCTAGCGAGTGTAATCAACCAACCGGAAATCATTTTTCTAGATGAGCCTACAACAGGGCTAGATCTGCAAAGTCGCATGCAAGTATGGGATGTCGTACGAATGCTGCTGAAGCGGGGAACGACGGTGCTCTTAACGACACAGTATTTAGAAGAAGCGGATCAACTGGCAGATCGGGTTGTTATTATCGATAAAGGAAGTATTGTGGCCGAAGGTACACCAAGTCAGTTGAAGGCCTCTACTGGAGGTAAGACGTTGTCAATTCAACTGCAGAATCCGTATCAGGTGAATGCTATCGATATCGAACAATTGCTTGCTAGCCATCATCTTACCTTGCTTCAAGATACAGATCCTTTGTTATTTAAAATACCCGTTACAGAGGCGAGACGTGCGAATCAAATCATTCAGCTTCTACTAGACAATGATATGCAGATTGCTCATTTTTCGCTTAGTGATCCGAGTATGGATGAGGTATTTCTAACTTTGCTTCAATCCTCAAGCAAGGAGGCTGCTTCATGAACAAAACAAACGCGTTGCCACCAACCGCTCCAGACCATTCTCTGTTTTCACGGGAATCGAAGAGTTTAGCAAGCCCTAATGCGGTTACAGCCGTTCGCATCTTTGTATGGAGAACGTGGAAGCACACGAGCAACAATTTGTTTGCCTATGGGATGGATGTGGTTCTGTCTCCAGTTCTCACTCTGTTCATCTTTACTTATTTGTTTGGAGGAGCGATTGCAGGCTCTACGACCGAGTATCTCCAATATTTTTTGCCAGGCTTTCTTCTGCTAACGATACTCCCAATGACGGTTTATAGTGGAACAACGTTATGCCAGGATATTGTGAAAGGAGTCTACAATCGATTCCGCACCATGCCTTTCTGGCAGCCAGCTACGATGATAGGTTCTGTCGTGATGGACAGTTTAAGATATACGAGCGCTGCACTTGTTTCCTTTGGAGTGGGGATGCTGTTGGGGTTTCGACCAGAGGGGGGCGCGTTAGGCGCAATGATGGCGTTGCTGTTTATTGTTTGTTTTGCCTTTAGTGTAAGTTGGATTTTCTCGATGATGGGCGTGTTGGTCAAGAAGCCTGAAACGGTATCCGGCACGAGTATGATGCTGATGTATCCGCTGCTGTTTGCGAGCAATATTTTAGTAGATTCGGATACGATGCCGGATTGGATGGGCGTTATTGTCGAGCTGAATCCGATTAGTATTGCGGCGACGACAGCAAGGGGATTGATGCACGGTACTGCTTCGACCGGCGATATTGCAGCTGGAGTTGGGGTATGTCTGTTATTGCTTCTTCTATTTGTGCCGTTAACGATTCATTTCTATATGAAAAAAGTGAAATGACAGTCTATTATCTAATGGTGGAAACTAGGCAGAACTCGACGATATGAGTGACCAGTCCAGATTTGAATTTTGGACAATTATGCAGTTATTTTATCTGTAAATGTGCATTTCTGGGTCATTATCGGCAAAAATGCAGTTATTTTGGCTCCTTTTCCCTGTTGAGCGCCTAATTGAGGAAAATAACTGCACATTTGTCCTAATCGAGTAGAAAATGGGTCAAGTCCATATTTATGTGTAAATTCCTCGTCGTCAAAATGGTTACTATTTGGTTTGAGGACGTCGCCAAGTATGGTACGCATTGAGATCTACGTACTTTTTCCCTGTCGTCCATTTGTC
>NZ_JACYTN010000030.1 GCF_014841135.1 Paenibacillus arenosi | reverse complement strand
GCTTCCTTCAGATTCTGCCTCACGACAGACACCCTTGCTCTTGGCTAACGGTAGGCGTTCGCCAGCCCCCGTTCGGGACTTTCACCCTAGAGATGACGCCCATGCTGGGCGTACAACAAAAAAACACGATCCATTGGACCGTGTTTAACTAGATTTCCATGTTCTTAATCGATAATTGATCCATTCGAAGCAACGATACACACTGTACAGACTATGCAAATAAACTCCATAAAACTCTACGATTTTATAAAATAATTCGCATTTTCCTCGGCCCATTGCTTAAACGTGTATGCGGGTTGTCCAAGAACTTCTTCTATTGTAGGTACGATCGTATAAGCATATGGTGGTGGATTGAGATGCCAGCTAATTACGAAGTTGATAACATCCTCTCGAACCCCCATTTTTCGCATCTGTTCTCGTTCTTCTTCTTCCGTCGTCTCAAGTAACGTCAACTGCTGTCCCGTTACCTCTCCGATAATCCGAACTTGATCCGTAACAGACAGCACTTCAGGACCAGTCAGTATATATTCCTTACCCGCATGACCATCCTCGGTCAGAGCAACCGCGGCTACTCTGCCAATATCAGCTTCATGAACGGGTGCATTCAAGGAGCCACTAAATAAATCTCTTACTACCCCTTCATTGCGGATGGAGTCCGTCCATTTACGTACGTTGGACATAAATTCAACAGGATGAAGCTGAGTCCATTCCAGATCACTGGCCTCAACGGCTTGCTCAACGGTTCCTTTTCCTCCCGTCCACAGGACTGTAACTTTGCGAACCCCTGATTTTGTAGCCAGCGCGATGATTTCTGGGCCTGTTTGCAAAGGAACATACTCATCACCTGTCGTTATCAAATGTACAGCTGATACGCCTTCAAAAGCCGCCGCCAAGGTACTCGGATCACTTAAATCCCCAATTGCAATCTCGACCCCTGCAGGTAGTATGGCCTGTGGATTGCGTGTCAAAGCCCTAACTTTCTGACCTCTTCGCAGCAGTTGATCCACGACATGACGCCCCACTGTACCTGTCGCTCCGGTTACTAATATCGTCATTGCTCTTCCTCCTCCTTGTGCTCATAATGTCGAATTGAACGGGTACTGGCTCCGGCGGTAATTTTAATAACTTTTCCGATTTTCATGCCGATCCCCTCCATTTCGATCCAGTGGTCTAAGCTAATTATAAACCCTCACATTAATGTTAGGGGCAATAGTTTATTTGCGATACTGACTATTAGGCAAAAAGCAAAAAAGCAGCCGCTATGGGCTGCTTCCTAATTTAGTAAGTGTGTTGACGCTTCTATACGTCACTATTTAGCTCTGTCAGTTTTCTATACGTCTTCGGTCATTTCACTTTAGAGAACGATAGCCGTCTCCAATCCCATGCGGATCATGTCATGCAGTGCCGTCTCGCGCGTTTCCGACGTAATCGTTTCATTCGTCAACATATGGTCGGTAACCGTTAGTATCGACATTGCACGAGCATTGTATTTGGCAGCAACCATATACATGGCAGCTGACTCGTTGTCGCACGCTAGCACTTGGTATTGAGCCATTTTCTTATACATAGGCTCATTGCCGTCATAAAAATGATCTTCAGTCATTATCAATCCTGCACGTACAGGCAAGTTCATTTTTTCTCCGATATCGAATGCCGTCCTTACCATTTTAAAGTCAGCAGTCGGTGCGTAAGAGAAGTTCTCGAACTCATGTCTGAACATCGCCGAGCTTGTACATACCGCTGTACCTAGTACCAGATCCATATGCTGCACGTCAGGATGGTAGGAGCCGCTTGACCCAATCCGAATCAGGTTCTTTACTCCATAATCGTTTACCAGTTCCGTCGCATAAATGGACATCGATGGCATGCCCATTCCCGTGCCTTGAACCGAGATGCGCTTGCCTTTATACGTTCCCGTATATCCAAGAATACCACGAATTCGGTTATAACAGACGGCATCTTCTAGATAATTCTCCGCGATAAATTTCGCACGCATCGGATCGCCAGGCAGCAATATCGTTTCGGCGATATCGCCTACTTTTGCTTCAATATGAAAGCTCATGATGTATTCCTCCTATCCCTTACAAGCCAGTTCCCGTTGCACCTTCACGATTACGATTAGCTTTATGTGCTTGCTGCCACTCGATTAAGCCATCCACACAAATGAACAAGTTAATAATTGCTAACAGAATCATGACATACAAACCTGTAGAAAGATACATGACAATTAGAATCAAGTTCATTAGAATCCACAAATGCCAGTTTTCCACAATTTTCTTACTTAACAAGTACTGGGCAACCAAGCCAATAACCGCGATGAAAGCATCTAAATATGGATTCGTTGCTCCTGTGTAATTGACTTGAATGTAAGACCAAATACCCCATGTTACTAAAATAATAGCTATCCATATTCCGTAACCCTTTGAAGACAAGCGAATAGTTGGTGCAGTATCCTCTTCGCCTTTATTTTTAACCCAGTAGTACCAGCCATAAATGTTAAAGAGCAACTGCAACGCTGACAAAATGACCATCGCGTAAAGGCCTGTTTGGAAGTAAATATACATAAAGCTCGCTACCGCGATGGCTCCAAACAAGAAGTTGAGAACCTTTTGTCTCGCCAACAGCCATACGTTGATGACACCGACGACAGAAGCAAAGATTTCAATATACGAGGAATCCAGATACAAACCCGCCCCAATACTGATGGCACAAGCAATGATAACAAACAAAGGATGTTTAATCATTTTCTATAACCTCCTAAATGATAGACTGACTTGATGCTTACACGTTCCTTTCAACTTTGAAAACCATTTTCACGTTTAATGATAAGGCTTTCATTTTTCCAAATATAGAATTCAACTTACACTTTTGCATCTACAAACCTGTGCAATTCTGATTAATTGTTAAGCTCGACTATTTCGCTCTTCCAGCTCTAACTGTAATCGCATTGCATTCAAAATTATAATTTCCTGTTTGTTCAAATCAATAACACCCTGCTTCTTTAGCTCTGACAAAGTGCGATTGATACTTCGAGGGGTGACAGCAAATTGGTGACTAAGCTGCTGCTTATCGACCTGAATCACGATTCCTTCTGCCCTCTTTTGACCGTGCGGCAGACAACGGAGCAAATAACTGCACACTCGATCATGCAACGTGTACAGATTGTTGTCTCCCTCTTTCTTCAGAATGTCGTACTGAAGCTTCAAGATGCTGCGGATAAAATACTCATTAAAATTGCGGTCCAACTGGAGCCAATTCAAAAAATGCTCGCGCTTCAGACCCATGAGTACGACATCCGTAACCGCTTCCACGTTACTGATAAAAGGAAGGCGATCCACGATCTCAAGCTCTCCAATCATGTCCCCTTTGTGATAAGTAGACTGCACGTATTTCTTGCCGTTTTCACCAATAACGCTAATATCAGCAACACCTTCCACCAAAATATAGAAACTGTCCTGAATATCGCCTTGGGAGAACAAGATGGTACCCGACTTAAACTTGGTCAACTTCCATTCCCGCAAGATTTCGTAAGGGCATTGCTTCATCATTTCATAAATCTTTTCGTGTTGCTCCATATATTTAATCATTTGCTGCATCCCCATATGTTGGTTCACCTCAAGTATATAGCTCTGGCACAGCTCCAAGATAGGACGCTAGTCCGGCATTTATATAAAAGTAACGGCATTTTAGCGGTCAATCTTTACATAATCGAGACATATGTCTTTCGGGTATAAAGCTACCCATCATTCTATCCGCATACTCCTATTTCCTCTCCAAGTATAAAGAGCCATAGTATTCGACCATCCTAAATAAATGAGGAGGTGAACACTATGGCTAAAGACGTATTGTGTGAAGTAAATAACTGCAAGTTCTGGGCAGCTGGCAATAAATGTGCCGCATCGTCCATCTATGTCGTAAGCAATCGCGGCAATCAAGCGAGCAATAGCGGAGAGACAGACTGCAAAACGTTCGAACCGAAAATTTAAATTCCATTTAACACATGTAGTTTACGAACCACGCAACATGTAAATTAGAGAACTTGATTATGGAGCAGCCCTAGCGGGGGTTGCTCCTTTTCATTGTTCTCGACCGAACATCTGAGCAGCATTTCTGTCTCCTTAGTACAAGTATAACCTCTAAATGAGAATTATTTTCATATGTGTACAAAACTTATTGCAGCCACTTGCTTATTACTTATTGCTTATTTACTCACAGTACATCATAGACGCTAATGCTGTTCGCATAAAAAAGCCACAGGAGATGAAGGAAATCCCTCATTTAAACCTGTGGCTAGCTTTGCTAATGTAATCGTAGACTGCGATAATGCGATAAACTGGTGCTCAGCGTGTACTACTTCCTCTAACGAGCGCCATTGACATATTTACGTAAAATAGCCTCTGTCGCAACCGATAGCGCAACTGCCGCTTATTTTTCCTTGACCCCTAGCCTTTGTACCCGCTCCACTACCGCTAACAAAGCAGGAAGCATCACCGGCAGCATTACAAATCCTAGCAAGCATAAGCCGATCATAACTGTCATCGCTACTTCAATTAGTGTTAGCACTCCCGAAGGGATGAGCGCAGCAAATGTACCACCAAGAATAATTGCGGCTGAGATAACAACTCCACCTATATGACGAGCCGCCTCGATCATGTCTTCCGCAGAATGACCATCCGTTTCACGATAGCGCATCATTAAGAAAATACTGTAGTCTACGCCCAGCGCGACAATCATAATGAAGCTGAAGAACGGAACATTCCAACCTAATTCATTTACAGATAACAAGTGTGTCGCAAGGAATTCACTTATCCCCAATGAAGTAAAGTAGGCTAATACCAATGAAAGAATAATAAAGATGGGTATCCATAAGGAACGTGTGATGAAAATAAGCACAATGCCAATGCCGATCAACATAATCGTTGCTGTTCGTGCAAAGTCACCGCTTGCGATCGCTTCAAGGTCCACATTTTCAGCTGTTTTTCCACCCAATGCTGCCTTGGCATGTTTCAAATCGCTTGCTTGGATCGCAGCCTGCACTTCTGTGTTGATCTGCTTTACGATCGCCATTGCTTCTTTCGAATACGGATTCACGTCCAGCATAATATTCATTTGCACCGTTTTGCGATCTGGAGACATGTACATATCCATCGCTTGTTTAAATTCCTCGCCCTTCAATACGTCTTGAGGAATATAGAACTTTTCCGAAGCCTTGGAATCACTTAGTCCTTGCAAATAGTTCTGAGCATCGCTCAAGCCCGTACTCACTTCTTCCAAGCCTTTCGTGCTTGCTGACAAGCCCGATTGCAGCTTCTCCATATTACTTGTTAACTTGGTCAATCCCGACTGCAACTGCTTTTGACCAGCATTGATATCTGCCAATCCTGTTTGCAAAGCAGGAGGGACTGCGGTCATTTTGTTCGAACCATCCGCTGCTTTTTGCAATCCGCCTTGTAGTTGGGATGCCCCATTATGCAGCTGTGTCACACCTTTTTGAAGCTGTACGAAACCACCATTCACAGCGGAAAGCGAAGCATTTGCTTCTTTAAAGGATGACATGGCTTTGCCATACTCTGTCTTCAAAGTGCTCAGTTGCTTGGATAGTTCCTCCATCTGCTGCTTACCTGCAGCAGCAATACCGATTGCCGTTTGCAAATGCTCATCATTCGCTGCATCTGGATTGGATTGAACATAAACGCCCAAAGCACCTTCGATTTGCTCAAATGCCTGCGCCGCTCCACCAATCGCTTGCTCTAAGCTTGCAAATTGCGTGCTAAAGGAAGACAGTCCTTTCTCCAGCTCCGTATAGCCTTGATGCAACTTCGGCATTGAATGTGATAGCAGATCCATTTGTTCTTTAAGTGATGCTAGACCACTGTCCAACTGTTTAGCGCCATGAGCACCTGAATGTATGCCCTTCGACAACTCTTCAATCGCTTTGCCTAAACTCGAAACACCAGTTTTCACTTCATTCGTTCCATCGATAAGCAACTGCACATTTTGTACGCCATTCGTGTCTGCTTGACCGATCTCTTTATTTGCAGAAGACAGCCCGTCGTTGATCTCGCCAACGCCCTTTGAGGCATCTCCTAAGCCTTTATTTAGTTCCTTTGATTGATCTTTCATATATAACTCATCCATTTTCTTACCAACTGGACGAGTCGTCGTATACACTTCCGCGACACCAGACATCTTGGATATTTGCTCCGCAAGCTCATCCAGCTCTTGTAATGCCTTAGCATTATCCAATGGCTTATCCGATTGAATAAGCAATGTCGTCGGTGAAGAGAAACCTGGAGAGAAATGCTTCTCTATGACCTGAATACCTTGCTTGGAGGCATAGCTATCATCCACCTCTAGCAAGTCGTTGTAGCTCAAGGAATCACTGTACTTCACGACAAATGGGATACATAGTATGGCAATAAATAAAAGGGCTAGAAACGGTCTTGCCACAGATGTCTTCGCTAGCACACCCCAAATTCTGCTTTCACCGTGTCCATCGAACTTCTTAACAGGCCAGAATAACTTTTTCCCTAGCGTAACCATAATGACCGGGTTCAACGTCATCAGTACAAGCACGAGCACGGCAACACCAATAGCAACTGCAGAGCTCGCTCGATAAATACCGAATTCCGCCAAAATTAATGCCATAAATCCGATAAAGACAGCTAACGCACTATAGAGCACCGTTTTTCCAGCAGAACGATACGTTGCTTTTACCGCTGCAAGTGTATTTTCCTGCCGAGTAAGCTCTTCTTTGAATCGAGAGAATAACAAAATATTATAATCGGTTCCGATACCAAATAAGATGACGACTAGAAACACCTGTGTAAAGTTGGAGAACGGGTAGTTAAACCACTCTACAAAATGAGCCACGACGCCAAGTGATACGACATAGGAGATTCCTACCGTTACTAACGAAACAACCGGTACGATAGGAGAACGGAATACGATAATAAGTACGACGATAATAAAGATAACCGCAATAAGTTCGGTTTTCTTAATTCCTTCTTCTGTCGACTTTACAAAATCTTCGATAACTAGGCTGTTGCCTGTCAAATACGTATCTACCGCGTCCACCTTGTTCATCAACACTTCCAACTGCTCTGTTGCTTCAGAGATCGTGCCTTGACTATGACTAACTGACAGCTGCGTTAAAATGGTCGTCTTATCTTTCGAGACGAGCTGACTTTTTGTGTGCTCATCATCTAAATGAGTAAGCATATTTTCAATTCCAAGCTGCGTTTGCTTCGATTGGAATTGTGAAATAACAGATTCAATTTGCTTATGCTGCTCGCTCGTTAAGGGCTTATCACTTCCACTATGGAATACAGCAATAATCGAATAGCTATCGCCACTGTTCTCATCCATCTGGCGTATCATCTCATGCGCGATATTACTTTGCGCACTGTCCGGGATCGATACTTGCCCCTTTTCTCTCACTAATTCCCCGAGGTTCGGCATCGTCATTACGATAACGGCGGTAATGATAATCCAAGCGATAATCGAGGCAATTCTCAAACTCTTTATGTTTCTCATTTTCTAGCTCCTATCTTTACAACATCATCAAAACTGAACACGTGTTTACTTTTATACATGAAAAAAGTATACTCATTGTGATAAAAGCATACAATGGTCAATTTTTAATCATTTATTCAATTTTGAATATATTTAATTAATTATGTTTAATTTTAAACAAAACAAGGAGAATGCCAAATGAGGGAAAAAGCAGAATATAGAAGCGCCATTCGTTCGAGGAACATGATTCGTCGTGCTTTGGTCGAGTTAATGCTGGAAAAAGAATACCAAAAGATTACGATCAAAGATATTGTGGAGCGAGCTGATATTAGTCGTGGAACCTTTTATGCCCATTACTCGGATGTACATGCTGTCATTGAACAGATTGAAAATGAGATTATGGAAAAGATGATTGAATTTCTCGATGAATTCAAACATACCGATCTCATTCAAAATATGATGCCTTTCTTAGCGAAAGTGTCGCACTTCTTAGGTCAAGATATTGAATTTTATCGCATGCTCATTGCGGTCGATGCTGCGAGTACATTTATGACGAAGATGAAGGCTATACTGATCGAGAGTCTACTCAGTTACGAAAGAAAAATGAATACGGTTCAAGAACGTGAAGCGTTTAATCTACACGTCAACTTTTTCGCAAGCGGCCTGGTTGCGATGTATGAAGACTGGTTCAAAGGCAAGCTTAACAGCTCACTCGATGACTTAGCTGCAGCGGTCAGCCGTATTATGGTGCAAGGGTTTCAACCTTTTCTATTGAAATAAATGCATGCAAAAAGCCAAGCGATGTACAGGAGGTATCCTGGTGGTCGTTTGGCTTTTTCTAGCTTATGTTGTATATAGCAACTCGATACATATTAGAATAAATTACCTGTCCATATGAGAAAGGTTGGTATAGAATACAATCACACAGCAGACGTTTACATCTTCCCTACCATACTCCTAAGAGACATTCATAATTCCCGCTACTTCCTTCCATTCATCTGACTTATGCGCTTTCAACAAAATAAGGATAACGAACTTTATACTCTGATAAGGGGGTGATCTTCAAATCTTGAATCCATGAGGTATCGGTGTGTTTCAAGCGGCATCATCAAACCCATTCTAAGGAGGAAGAGTGAAATGAAAAAAGTAAGTTTTGGTCTAATCGCGATTATTATGCTGTTCGTGTTGGCGACAAGCGCATTTGCAGCAACTGCTTCTGCTAATTCACAAAGAACGGAAACAGGTGTTACCACGCATACAGGCGGTAATCTTGCCTTGGACTTTTCTGCTTACGATTCTCGTATCCACGGTTTTATGCATATCCATGTTTATCGGGTTACAACTTCCGGTGATGTCTTTGTCGGCGGTGGATTTAGCATTGAAGGAGGACGGCCTACCGATAACGGCATTCGCAGCGGCACTGTTGATTTGGGTTATCAACCTGCAGGTACTTACAAATACGTCATTATAATTCCAACTAACTGGATGGGACCAAGTGTCTCTTGGCGTACGTATTAGGTCAAAATAAAAATGAGCAGTAGCATGTTCGTATTTGCACTTGCATTTACACTTACACTTACATTCGCATAAACAAATTATATTTTTCAGTTCTCATTGTAAATAAAGGGGACTGTCTCACAAGGAATAAGCCAGCTAGATAGACAGCCCCTTGTTTTGTTTCATCTTCGTAACAACAACTCTTTCAACAGATACGAATGAGATCCGAATCAGTTCCACAAACGTAACGGTTGCCACAGAGGCTATTCAGTGGAAACTTACTCATTTTAAAATCTAACGGTCGCCTGCGAGCTTATTTGTTAGTGATATCGATATCATTCATTATTAATGCCAAAATAAGCGCACTCACGACCGTTAAAAATGAAATACGTACGAATTCGCGTTAATAACGTCAATAGCGACCGTTAGAAGCGTTGGCGTTTCAACTTCCAAATAACCTAACGAGTCCAAATAGCAACGCATGGATTGAATAATACAAGAACACGCAATAAATGTTTGTTGAACGTCTTCGTTCATAATTAGGTCTACCGCTGTCATTATGCAATTTTATGGGGCTTGCATTGGCTTTTATCGGTTTGTATCAGAACATATCGTGCTATACGCTCCCCATCAATTACACTCCAGCAATACGAAATGATCAGGAATGTTTCCATTTCAAATTTTATTTCCAATCTTACTATAACGATTTTGATGGCCTTTAATTTTCCATGCTTTTAGAAGACCAGCACAACATCGAAGCTGCTCGAAAGGTATACATTTGCAAACTGTACCTATCAATGTTATATTACTTGATACATCAATAGTTGACCCATCAATTATTGATCGGTCAAATAATATAGATGGCGTAGAGATATAGCTCTAAATGAAATCGTTCGTATGTTTGCACTCTTAGGAGGCTCGAAAGCATGACACGTAATGATTGCACGGAGGAGCAGATATTGACTCTGCTTAACGGATTGTGCAACAAAATCCACCACAAATTCGAACATTGTACGGGCATAAGCTCGTCTCGGCTCGAAATATTGCACGAACTGTGCGGAGGAGCCGAGATTAAACAGTCCCTTTTACAAAAGCGTATTAACATCGACAATGCCGCAATTACTCGCCATCTTAAGCAGCTAGAAGCTGAAGGCATGGTGACGAGACGCAAAAATCCTGACGATAACCGCGAAACCTTTGTTCGCTTGTCTGATGAAGGACTTCAAAAAATCGAAGGCTACAAAATCGAAAAAGAAAATTTCATTCGCCAGATATTGAAGGACTTCGATGAGAAAGAGATTCCAATACTGGCCGATTTTCTCGCACGAATGAAACACAACATTTCACTTAACAAGGAGCTGTAAGCTATCATGAGCAAATTTCAAACAACAAATGACTTTAATGAAATCACATATGGTCGTCGTTCTGTAAAAGAATATGATCCAGAGGTTAAAATCAGCAAAGAAGTAATGACTGCCATTCTAGAAGGTGCTACGAAAGCCCCATCTTCTGTTAACATGCAGCCTTGGCGCTTTGTCGTTATCGAAAGTAAGGAAGGTAAAGAGAAGCTTGCACCACTGGCGAAATTCAATCAGCCCCAAGTACTCACCTCCTCTGCCGTTATCGCTGTATTTGCTGATATGGAGAATGCAACGTACATGGATGAAATATTCAGTAAATCCGTAGAACATGGCTATTTGCCGCAAGAAATGAAAGACGTGGTCATGAGTATGTATAAGCCATACTATGATACGATTTCTGCAGCGGATCTGCGCGATGTCAACTATATCGATGGTGGTCTTGTATCGATGCAATTGATGCTAGTTGCACGTGCACATGGCTATGATACGAACGCAATTGGCGGTTATGAAAAAGCTCAAATCGCTGAAGCTTTTGATATGGACAAAGAGCGTTACCAGCCAATCATGCTCATCAGCATCGGAAAAGCAGCCAAAGAGGGATACCCTTCCTATCGCTTGCCAGTTGAAACCGTAGCGACTTGGAAATAAATATGATGCCAAGTGCTGAAACATAGCGCTAGCCATCCCATGTAAGCGATGCTTCAAACCGACTCAAGCCTTTCGGCAAGGGTCGGTTTTTCTTTCATCTTCATCCACTTCATACAAAACACAGCCTACATAGGTTGCGACTTGCTTCTTATTTGGACATACAAATGAATTCGATAAACTAATTTCGCTAAATTGACCAGTGAGACTACAACCAGAAACGTAATTAGAGACGGCATCGCCATCCATAGTCCGATCAAAGGCACAACTCGGCCGCCTCCAATAAAGGTTGCAATAGGTGACAAAAACAATAGGATCAAAATAGGGAGCAAATTCAAAAGCGAAGCAGTAATCCATTTCACTGTCGTTATTTCCTTCGTCTTTCTACCCATACGAATACATGTATATATCCCTGACAGAGCCGTTGCAACGATTAAAATTATCATAACGATCTCCATATTTCTACTATTAAATGTAGTAGACTCAGCCTTTTCGCCCATCATGATTTGAGCAATCCCATCAACAATAGCGGTGTAGTCAACAAAAGCATTCAACCCCGCCGTAAACAACATCGTTATGCCCAACTGCTGATCCACAAAAATAATCTCTTCCGCCTTGTAGGTCCAGAAAATGCCTCCATGGGAAATTGTCCTTCCCCAACGTTCATCCTCACCTGCTATCCAACCCATTCCGTAAGGTCCAACTTGTCCAGCCGCATGATACTGCTGCATAAGTTCTGGAGTAAGAAAATGACCGTTATATTGGGCAAGCATCCATTTTGCCATATCTTCTGCCGTGGAAATAATGCCCGCAGGACCATCAATAAACCAGGAAGGCTCAGCTCTATTTACGGGATGGCCGAACGCAATATAATGCCCACTCGGAATCGATGGATTTTCGTTTATTTGTGCTGTCGAGCTTACGTTGAAGGTGTGATTCATTCGCAGTGGTTTAAATATATTTTTATCCAAATAGGAAGAAAAGCTTTGTCCGCTTATCTGTTCCACCAGCAGAGCTAAATATTGATAATTTGGGTTATGATAGCTGTACGCTTCACCAGGATTATGGGAGAGCTTAACCTTGTTTAACGAAATATTAGTCTCCTTCAGCGCTTCGTATTGTGGAAAGCGTGTCATATCAGGATTGACTTTGTCGGTGAGACCACTCGTTTGATGTAACAGCTGCCGGACTGTTATCTGGTTAATACGCTCGTCTGTAGGCGAAAAATTTGAGGAATCCGAGAAATAAGAACAGTATGGCGCATCAAGATCGACTTCCCCCTTTTCCACCAATTGCAGCACAGCTAACGCCGTAAACGATTTGCTTAAGGATGCAATCGGCAGCGGAGTAGTACTCGTTATTGCGCTCGCCTCGGAAACACCACCATAACCTTTTGTATAAAACACATGATCGTTATTGGCGATTGCTAGAGATGCACCTTTGATATTGTTAACTTTCATCCTTTCGACGACATACTCATCGATTTGTTTCAGGACTTCATTCTTGTTTCGAATTTCTACAGCAAGAACGGGATTGGCGAAACTTAACCCCAGCATTAGCAGACAGCATAAACATAGAATCCATTTCTTTCGCAAAATGACCATCGTAGCACCCCTCATCTATGTGATAAGAAGAGCTTAAACGATAGTTATCAACTATTTATCAACTCCGCAACAAAGCATGCTGTTACTCTTCCTCCACCTGAGGAACTGTTTCCGATATGCAGACTCCCCCCATGCTTTTCACATAACACACGGCAAATATAAAGCCCTAGCCCATGATGCATATTCGCCTCCCATACCTCTCCACGATAAAAAGGAAGCTGCGCCTTTTGCAAGGCTTCACCAGAAAAGCCAACACCGTCATCCATGACCGTTATGGAAAAACAGCCTTTTTCGAATTCATAACGAACACGTATATGACTGACAGCATAGCGCACGCCATTCGCAATCACATTTTCAAACACCTGCATCACCACATGCTTATCGACAACCACTTTTTTTGAATCTGTTGAAATGGACGAACTCACAGTCTTGCCTACACGTTCTGCAATTTGACGAGCGTTTTCGTTCAGCAGAGAAAGAAGAAGATCCACTTCCATTTCAACACCATGTAAAGGCATATCCTCCAACTTTTGAATCGAATTCATTGACTCCGTGTATCGTTCCAGCCGAACAATATGGACATTCATCGTTTGGATCGTATCGAGCAGCTTTTCTTCGGATATTTTATTCTGCGGCACATAGGCGGTAAGAAATTCAGCGTATCCTTTTAATACAGAAAGTGGCGTCCTTAGATCATGCGCAAAAATAGCATTCAACTGCTTCCGTTCTTCAACCGAACGCCAAAGTACTCGATGATTGGCTTCCAGTTGGCTTCGCATCTTCTCAAACGCTTGACATAGCTTCCCCATCTCATCTTGATGATCATAAGTAATATGAAAACTCAAGTCATTTGCCGAGATGTTCTCCGATCCCTTCATCAGGATGTCCAATGGTTTCTTCAGCTTCCATTGATAGAAGATCATGGCCATCACCACAATACCTACAGCAACCGTTACAAGTATCACCGCAATAAGTACATACAGCACCCAATCGTCTCCTGAAGGAGTATTCGCGAACTTCCGTCGCAGCCTTTCCGCCCATTCAAATTCCATTACAATGATGACTGATACTGTCACAATCGTACAACTACAGAGCAAAATAAAGGATTGCAGCAACGTTAACTGTTTCAGCTTTAAGCACAGCCACTCGATTATTTTCGCCATTTATACCCTACTCCCCAGACGGTTTCGATCCAGCTTTCGCAGCCATGCTCTTTTAACTTTGCACGAATTCGACGAATATGTTCCGCAATCACAGAGCTGTCACCTTGCTCGTCCAAGCCCCAAACCTTTTCATAAATACGTTCCTTATCAAATATCATCCCAGGGTGGGTGGACAGCAGTTCGATAATAGCAAACTCTTTTTTCGGAAATGAAAGCTGCGCACCCTTGCAATACATCACACGCGCTGAATAATCTACTACAAGATCCCCACTGAATTTTACCGCAGCTTTATTGTGACTTCGCGTCTCCCTACGCAAATGTGCCTCGACTCTAGCTCTCAATTCATGAATGCTAAACGGCTTAACGATATAATCATCTCCGCCAGCTTGGAAACCTGCAATTTTATCCGCATCCTCGACACGAGCCGTTAAAAATAAAATAGGGCAGGAAACAAACTGGCGGATATTTCTGCATAGATCAAGCCCGTTGCGTTCAGGCATATTAATATCTAGTAAAATAAGATCCGGCTGATCTTCCATTTTCCACAACGCTTCATTACCATCCTTCGCCGTCATCACGACATACCCGTTCATTTCAAAATAATCCGTCAGCAGCTTCCGAAGATCCGCTTCATCATCGATAATTAATATTTTTTGCATATTACGACTCCTACGTCTAAATAACTCGCTTGGATACTCACTTTACGTATTTTAAAGATACGATATGATTAATACCGATTTTTACTGCTCTCTTTGTAGGTATAGTCTTGCGCTTATATTCTTGAAAACCTAGCTTGTGATATAAGTTCATGGCAGGTGTATTCGTATCTGCTACCTCTTCAATGAAAAATTGTTCAAAGGGAGCATACTCAACTATATGACGGATGATCGCGCTCGCTGCCCCCTTCCCTCTGCATTCTGGAGCCGTTCCAACAAACTCGATAGAACCATGCACCGCATCAGCACCATCCTTCGTTGCTTGGGGTGCTTCGAATTCTTTTTTCAAAACGAATCCAGCGATTGTTCCCTTAAATAACCCCAAGTGCTTCCGCAGCTCTGTAGGATTAAGCTTAACCGAAGATACCCTACCGTCCGTACATGCAGCCATAGCCGCAATGGTGCCTTCGTCGGTTAGCGCTACATAAAATTGATTCAACACGAACATATGGGCAAATGCTCTTGCAATTGCTTCATTGTCCTTCGAAAAATAGCCGAGCCACTGCGAGAATCCTTCTGCAAAAATGCGAGACATTTGCACCCTTGGGTCAAACTCCAATTGATCCGCTCTAATCACTGTAAACATATCCGCTTATTCCCCTTCCTTATACAGAAATGAAGTGAGCGCAGCTGGGGACGGCATCTGGAAATTGTGCTGCAGCATCATTTTCATAGCAGCTAGCCCATGAATTGTCGAATAGAACAATACGACCATCTCATGCGGATTTCCTGAACGAAACTGCCCCTGCTCCTGACCCTTTGTTATAAGTCTCGCTGTTGCACGGAACAACTGCTCACTAACCCGCGTTACCTCGACATAGTTAACAGTTGCTCCCCCACCAGTCAAAAATGATTGCTGCATAAGGATCAGTAAATTAGCAAACTGTTCGCCTGTCATCATATCGTTGTATATTTCATGCACAAACTGATCCAATGCTTGCTTAGGTGAAACCTCATTTGATTCGAAATACTCCTTTTGTTGAATCATGCCTGCAAGCGCAAAATCCACCAATTCGTTAAACAATTTCTCCTTAGACTTGTAGTGCCGATACAAAAGTCCGATGCTGATTTCAGCTGCATCGGCAATATCCTGCACATTGGTAGAGCCAAATCCTTTTTGTACGAATAGCTGCATGGCAGCTGTTTGTATTTTCTCTTTTGTAGCGTTTCGCATTTGTTCATACTGTTCTTTCGTGCGTGGCATTGTACAACCTCTTTTTTTGAGTGAGTTTTTACTCATTATAAAAAAGTCTGCTGCAAAGATCAATCGGAAAGATCAATAAGGGCTCTCCGTATCCAAAGCATTTAGTTTCATACAATTCTTGATATGGTACAATCTGTAAACGTTTGATAGTATGTTGTTTGTTCGCAATTATAAATAAAAGGGGAGTAAACGATGAATAAACCAATGTTCAAAAGATTGTCATTATCGCTAGCACTTGTTCTCACTCTTGGAATGTTCGGCACTACAGCAGGGACAAGCTTAGCAATGCCCAATTCTGCTTCCGAACAAGCTGAAGCACAAACAGTAGAAGTTAAGTCTAAGTCTGGGAAGAAATCAAAGAAGTCCAAGCCTAAGTCTGGTTCCTCAAGCAAGTCAAAAAAACCTAAATCAAAATCAAAAAAAGTGAAGCCAAAACAAGAACAAGAAACGGTATACTACAAAAACTGTACAGCTGCACGCAATGCCGGTGCGGCCCCACTATACGAAGGTGATCCAGGTTATCGCATCAAACTTGATCGAGATAAAGATGGAGTAGCTTGTGAATAAGTAATTCTGTTATAAAAAAGCCACAGGATGAGAGGTAGTTAGTCCTCTCTGAACCTGTGGCTTTTCACATTACGATGTTAGCTGAATCCGATACCTAATCAAAAAGGAAGTAACAACGTTACTATTTCAAAAATTATGGACTGCTCTATTATCGCATTTATGGATGTACTAACTCAGTCCAATGATTGATATACTTACGAACATTCCGTATTGAAGGAGTGGTTAACAATGGATATGGTTCGTTACAAAATAAGAGAAGTGTCGGATAGCGACAAAATTAAAGCCTTCCTGAGTAAAGCGCGAATTGGACATCTGGGTATGGTCGATGATCAGCTGCCCTATGTTGTTCCGCTCAATTTTGTTTGGGCAAATGAGAAGCTTTATTTTCATGGAGCCACAGGTGGGAGACGCAATCAAGTCATGAGTAAGAATGCAGAGGTCTGTTTTACGGTGTGTGAAGAATATGGGACCATTACCGATCCCGTGCCTGCTAAGACAGACACTGCATATATGAGTGTTATGATTTTCGGGAAAGCTGAACCCGTAGATGAACTGGATGAGGCTACCTTTATGCTGCAGGAAATGCTCCACAAATATGTGCCTGGTTATTACAACCGGCCGTTGTCCAAGCAGCATGTAGATAAGTATAGGTCTGCAATATTCCATAGTCCTGTTCAGGTATACCGAATTAATCCCTACCATATAACGGCGAAAGAAAATCCGATCGAAGAGGGAAAAATGTTCACTCAACAGAACAAGTAAGAGCATGCATATGAAGACAGCATCCTATTCGCTGCATGATTAAGATTTGATATCACCTACGATAACTGCAAATGAAAAAACGGAGATGCTTGCATTATCGAAGCATCTCCGCCAGACGATATATACCTGTTTCTATCTCGGACTCATTTACTCTGGCAAAGCCCAACACCCACCCTTTGCGACTGCTTTCCAAACAATAATGACGCAATGGATATATACGTATACCCTGTTCTAGTGCTTGATCCGCGGCGGTTTCTTCGTCATACGAGCTGGTAGCTTCAAGGAACATATGTAATCCCGTTTCTACGCCGCTTAATTTAAAACGTTCTCCGAGTCCGCTTGAGCCAATAGCTTTGGTCATCGCTTCGTGTCTACGGCGATATACGTTTCTGACTCTTCTCATATGACGCATGAAATACCCATGCTCCATAAAGTGAGTAAGCGTCAATTGTTCCATAATAGGAAGGTGCCGATAAGTTAGTTCATGAACGTGGGCAATCTGCTGTATCGCATTTCTCGGTCCAATGATTGCTGATATTCGTATACCAGGAGCAATCATTTTTGAAAAACTCATCATATACAAGGTGTTCTGAGATTGCTGGCTGAACAACGTAGGTAACGGGTCACCGCGATATCGAAACTCGCTATCGTAATCGTCTTCCACAATCCAAAATTGCTGTTGAGCGGCCATATGTAGCAATTGCTGCCTGCGTGGTTCCGACATAATCACCCCAACTGCACACTGATGTGCAGGCGTAACATAGACAAGTTTGGATTGCGGATGAATGCCGTCTACCTGTAATCCGTAATCGTCTACAGGGACAGGAACTACATTCATCCGCCGATATTTCATTGCCATCCAGGCGGCCGGGAAGCCGGGATCCTCTACGGTAACCGTATCCCCTTCGTTCAATAGTGCTTGGGCGATCAAATCAAGGCTATGTTGTGCGCCCGAAGTTAATATAATTTGATCGATATGCACGTGGACGCCTCGCTCAAGTGACAGATAACGTTGAATCTGTTCGCGCAGCGGAACGAAACCATAGGCGTTACCGTATGCCCAAGTAGCTAATTCCGTTTCTTTGGAGGCTTGCAAAAAGGAATGTCTCCAATTTTTTTGAAATGGTTGATCCAAATAAGGCTCGTGTGGGCAGAAGTCAATCTCAACATGTCGATCTTCCTTACCTCTAAACCAGTTATTCAGATGGCTGACTGCATCGTTTAATAAGGGTAATTCGGGGGTGATAGGGCCTTGAAGTGCTTCATCTTCTGTAGTACCTGTGCTACAGGTCCAGTCACTTACCCTTGTCCCACCGCGTCGGGAAGTAACCGTGTAGCCCCGACTAAATAATTCCTCATAAACAATTTGTATCGTTGAGCGGGAGACACCTATCAATGGTGCTAGCTCACGAGAAGGAAGAAGCAATTCTCCTGGCGGCCATTTACCAGTTGTGATATTATGAATAGCTTGGTCAAGCAGTTGCTGCCATATCGGGCGTTTGTCATCACGCTTAATTTGTAGCATCCATTTCACCTCTAGTTGGGTTCGATCTGAAGTATGGACTGCATCCATTGCTTCTTACTATTGTACTACTTTGACCACTTCTCCTGCTGCTATATTGTGTTGACCTGACACAACTAATTGTTCTCCCGTTTTGATCCCGCTAATTACTTCTTGATAAGGGCCCTTCACACGACCTAATTGCACTTCCCGCTTCTCCGCCTTATTACCATTTAGTACGAATACAAATGATGCACGTCCTTCCCTTACTACACTTAAGGATGGAACTGCCGCAACCGTTTCCTCCTCTGGTGTTGTTAACTGAACATGTACTCTTGATAAAGGTTTTAACGCATAATCCGTGTTGGATGCTTCCAACTCCAACGTATACAATCTCGTCGCAGCGTCGGGTACATCCGACAGATGAATGACCTTAGCGGTACGCGGCGTACCATTGCCACTGGGATCACGAAATGTTAAACTTTTTTTGCTCCCAATCAGCTTTGCAGCGGAGTCCGTTACATGTGCTTTTATTTTCACGGTTTCCGTCATCTGAACGGCTCCCAGTATACTCCCTGCTTGAATATTCGTTCCTTCTGTAAGCTTGATGTCCGTCAATATACCATTAGCTGGTGATACGATATGCCCATCATTCCAAGTCTGCTCCGTTTGTTCAAGCTCAAGCTTGGACGTTGCCACTTCGGCCTCCTTAAGAGCCACTGTTTTTTGCCTATCCAGTGCTTCCAGCTTCGTTATAGATGCCTGCAACTCCAGCTGATTACTTTCTAATTCTGTCTCAGAAGCACCCTCGCGAATTTGCTGTTTCATTGCTTCTTTAAGCTTATTGACATTAGTCGTTAATTGGAGTCGGGTGTCGTCTATACTATCTTTCGTCGTAGATAGTGACAGCTCGGCAGTCTTAAGAGCTAGCTTCGCCTTTTCCTTGGCAATCTTAGCATCACGGCTTTCTAGCTTGGCGATGACTTCACCTGCCTGAACCACTTCGCCAGTCTTCTTTAACAGCTTTACAAGAGCTCCACCTGCCTCGACCCTCACTTCAACTTGAGTAACGGCGTGAACTTCTGCTATTTGCTCCCTTGGATCACCCATACTATGTTTACCGACAGCTACAACCTTAACCTGCTGCGGTTCATTCTGTTTAACAGACGTATTTTCTGACGTTGCAGCAGGAGTTGGTGATGTTGAGCAGCCTGCCACATAAGCTGTACACAGTAAAAGAACGCAAACTTTTAATATCAAACGTTTTGGCGTAGTGCTGCGTATAACCTGCATCTTCATTTTGTCATTTCCCCTATCTACAAATAATTAGCTAACTTCGTGTCCAGATCCAGAAGGTACGTTCCGTTTGAACAATCGGCTCATCCACACTTTGAATGATTCGATCATTTCATACACGATTGGCACAACGACAAGCGTAAGTATCGTAGAAGTAATTAATCCGCCGATGACGACAACGGCCAGCCCCTTCGATATTAATGTGCCGTTCGATATGCCAAGAGCTAACGGAACCATTGCTGCTATCGTCGCCCCTGCTGTCATAATAATGGGACGCAGTCGAACTTTACCGGATTCGATAAGAGCATGCCGAACGAGATACCCTTCCTCCCGCAACTGCTGCGTACGATCAAGCAGGACGATTGCATTCGTCACCACGATTCCAATTAGCATCAGGAAGCCAATTAATGAAGTAATATTAATAGATTCATTTGTGACCCATAGCCCTAGCAACCCGCCGATAACCGCTAAAGGCAGAGAGAATAAAATAGCAAAAGGAGTACCCGCATTTCCGAAGCACAGCACCATAATAAGATAAACAATCGCTACCGCAGCTCCCATTGCAGCAAACATTTGATTGAAGCCCTTCGTCATGTCCAAGCTCACGCCGCGAACCGTTGTCGTTACTCCTGCTGGAAGCTCGATTTGATTGAGCGCGTCTGTTACTTGCGCACTTATCGAACCTTTGTCTACGGAGTCAATCTTAGCTGTCAACTGCACCATCAGCTTCTGGCTTTCCCGCTGAAGCGCGACTGGCGCTGTAACTTGCTGTAGCTCCGCCACTTCGTTCAAATATACAGTGGTTCCATCAACTGCCTTCATCGGCATTTTTCCGAGCTGCTCCAATGAATTTTTGTCTTTAGGAGCAAGTTCAACTGCTGATCGATAAACCGTGTTATCCAGACGAACACTGCCAAGTTCATAGGTAGCAAGCCATTGCCCGACATACCTATGAACAGTTGATACTTCCAAGCCAAATCGTTTCGCTTTGGCCGGATTCACGGTAATCTGAACTTCTGTCTTGGCATCTCCCAAGCTATCTTTAATTTTCTTCAACGTAGGGAATTCCTTCATCTTCGTCTTAATAATCGCGGAGGCCTGTTCCAGCAACTGCTGATCCTCTGCATAGATTACATAGGTGAAATCCGTGGAGGACTCCCCACTGCCTTCTTTTAAAGAGCCTGGCAATACTTCTGATCCTTTAGGTAGCTGGTTGGCAATAAGCTGCGTATATTGCTCCATCACAGCTTTAGGATCGGCGTCCTCATTTACCTCTGTAATGACCTCTAGCGCAAACGGAACACGATCTTCACTTTCCCTATATCCAACTAGCGCTTCCACAAATGTAAATAGCGGTTGCCCTTTCTCGTCTTTCGCTTCATGCAGCAGCGTTTCAATTTGCTGTGCCTGCAAATTTGTGCTGTCAAACGGGGTTTCTGTTGGTAATTTGATCGTAAAGTTCATTTGCCGTTCGACTGCACTTTCAGGCAGGAAATCTTTAGGCAGATTAGGAATAGTAAACATTACAGTCAAAATGAGTAACAACCCTGAAAACAGCAATGTTTTTATTCGATGAGTCAAGCTCCAAACGAGCACTCGTTCATACCAATCAACTATTTTTCCTCCTTCATGCTCCTTCACGCTCGTCGCCTTCGTGCTGCGAAGTACCATCATCTTCGCCATCATCGGAATAATCGTTAATGAGACGAGTAAGGAAGCAAGCAGCGCACAAGATACTGTAATCGCAAACGGACGGAATAACCCACCAATGATACCACTAACAAAGGCAATGGGAAGAAATACGCCTACCGTAACAAAAGTCGAAGAGCTGATTGCCATCGCTACCTGCTTAACGGCTAACAATATAACTGATTCATTCCGCTGGTGTGCCTTTTCCAAATTGGCATAGATGCTCTCGATCACGACGATACTGTCATCCACGATCCTTCCAACGGCAATGAACATGCCTCCGAGCGACATAATGTTAAGGGTGACGTTCATGCTGTGCATCATAATAAAGGTTAATAGAATGGAGAGCGGTATCGATACGATCACGATTAAGGTCATCCTCATATTCCGTAAGAAAAACAAGATCATAAGGGAGGCAAGGATGATGCCCAGCATACCTTCTTTCATCAGACCGTTAATAGATGCTCTTACTTCATCAGCGCTGTCATAAATTTTACTGAAGGACACTTCTGGGTAAAGTCCTTCCCAGCTGCGGATTAGCTCATTGGCATCATTGGAGAAATCAACGGCATTCGTGGCAGCCGACTTATACAGATGAACGCCTACAGCGGGCTTTCCATCCATACGGGCGATAAAATTAGCCTCATTGACAGCTTGAATCGTCGAAATCTCTTTTAACAGCAGGGTAGCACCCGCTGGAGACGTAATTTCCAAGTTCTCTAAGGAAAACAGACTATTCATCTCGCCCTGAACACGAGCCATTTGCGTATTTCCATTAAACTCAACGATTCCAGCTGTACCGTTCGTCAGCGCCGATTGTACGGCATCGGTCACCAAATCCGGTGTCATGCCGTAGGCTGACAATGCAGCCGCATCCAACTGAATATCTAGAGACGTCCGGCGAGCGCCTATCATATCGATGTGATCGATCCCGTTAATCGACTCGAAGCCGGACTTGAGCTGCTTCTCAACTAGTTGGTCCAATTGGCCTTGTGACATAGCCCCCTTGGTGTGAATCGCTAAGTAATAAGCAGGTATGGATGCAAAACCTAACGTAGATACTTTTGGTCTGCCTGCTCCATTTGGCAATTGCACATCTTGGACTAGACTTTCTAGATCTTGCTTCATCTTGTCGATCTGAACTTTCTCATCAAATTGAAGCGTAATCAGGGAACTGCCATCATTAGACGTAGAACTTACCATCGTCAGCCCTTCAACATTCGCTACTTTGTCCTCAATCGGCTTCGTAACCAGACTCATTACATCTTGTGGTGAAGCTTGATAAGGAGTTGTAATCATAATGACGGGTATAGAGATATTCGGCATATTCTCTACCTTCAACGACGTTCCCGAAAAAGCCCCTGCTCCTACTACAATGGCGGTTATTATGATCATAGCTGCTATTTTGTTCATAGAAAATTGAATAAGTGATTTCAAACATTAACCCTCCTACCCTATCATCTTTATAAGCTCTACCTATGTACTGGGCTTTTCTTCCTGCTAGCTTGAAATCAGTCTACTACACGATTATGAACATAATATGACGTCATCACATATGGAACGGTATTATACGATAAAGAAAAAAGCCAATGGCCAAGGATTGCACTCCTTCATCCATCGACTCTGTTGTCGCCTCATGAAATGACATGTGGCAATGTAACGATTACCGTTATTCCTGTGTCTGGGTTGCTCTGTAGGACAACGGTTCCCCCATGCAAAGAAACAATCTTTTTAACAATAGCTAACCCTAAGCCACTGCCAGACTTACTCTTCGTATGGGACTTATCCACTTTGTAAAATCGCTCAAATACTTTCACTTGCTCTTCCTCGGGAATACCAATCCCTGTATCTGTAATTCGCACCTCTATGGAGCCTATATTTTTCATAATCGATATTCGAATTTGACCGCCTGCTGGAGTAAACTTGATGCTGTTGCTAATCAAATTCATCCACACTTGATTCAATTGGTCTTCATCTGCCTTAATCTTCGTGCGAGATAGATTCATGTCCCATTCTATTGATTTGTCCGACCATAGAGGCTCACTCGCCACAACCACTTGGCGCAACTGCTCATCCAAATCATACATGCGCGGAGAAAAAGGATGATGCTGCGATTCCAATGAAGCTAGCTTTAGCAAGTTTTCGGTGAGACGCGAGACGCGCTCGCTCTCTTGCTGGATAATCGATAGGTAGCGAACTCTATCCTCTTCGGATAAAGAATTATGTCGAAGAGCTTTTGAAAATCCAGAAATGGAAGTAAGCGGGGATTGAATCTCATGAGACACGTTAGAAACAAAGGTTTGTCTCATCCCTTCAAGCTGCTGCATTTGGCTCGCCATATAATTAAAGCGTCTTGCCAACTGTCCGAGCTCATCCTTTCTGCTGCTCCACTCTAGATTAATGTCGAACTCACCTCTAGCCAACTGCTCGGTAGCCGCCTTCATGCCTCGTATCGGTCTCACTAAATACTTCGCGCCAATAATAATGATCACACAACCTACCAATAAATTCACAACCAGTGCAAATATAAGTAGCTTGGTCGTAATTGCGGACATTGAGCCTTCAGACGCTTGAATAAACAGCGCATAACGGCTGCCCGCTTCTTCGTAAGGTAGTCCAATAACAAGCTCAGATGGAGAAACATCACGTCCCCTGTACGTTTCACCATTTAATACAAACCGAACAACTTGATCGGAAATAATAAATAGATCAGATGCACCTTCACCATTTATCACTTTCATTACTCTGCTGCTATCGTATAACATAATATCGTATTTTTTGGCATATCCTTTATGCTCTAGTAGAGCGCCGGCTTGCTCAATTCCATTACTACGAATGCCCTGCTCAAGAATAGCAACATCACGGGTCAATTCTTCCTGAAGATTAGCGATAAATTGATCCCCATACGACTTAACAACAAACTGTGACAACAAGAAAGAACTTATCAAACCAACCGATACAGCTGCTACATAGGTGAGCACAACCCGAACATATAGAGATTTGATCATACCTTTTGTTCCTCTAGCTTATAGCCTAGACCACGCTTGGTCTCTATTGTGAAAGCGCAGTCCAATCCAGCGAATCGATCTCTTAACCGTTTAATATGAACATCGACTGTACGGTCGTCTCCTTCAAAATAAGTTCCCCATACTTGCTCGATAAGATCATTTCGAGTAAATATTTTACCCGGATAGCTCGCCAGCTTATATAGGAGATCGAATTCTCGTAACGGAAGCGACAACTGTATACTGCCTATGACCGCTTCATATCTATTTTTATCCAGCAGCATTTTACCCACTTGCACCCTCATAGAGGATTGAATATGATATCTCTTCAAATGAAGCTTCACTCTCGCTACGAGTTCAATCGGGTCAAATGGCTTGACGAGATAATCATCCGCACCTAGATTAAAGCTTTTAATTTTATGCTCGGTTTCTCCCTTAGCCGTCACCATCAGAATGGGCATCTCATGAAAATCGTCCCTTAAGACGCCGCACAAATCCCACCCATCCATTTGCGGCATCATAATATCTACGATCACTAAATCTATTTTTTGTTCATTCAATCTTTCTATCGCCTCAACACCATTACTTGCATGTATAACCTTAAAGCCGTCTCTATCCAAATAAAAGCGAATAAGCTCTAAAATATCTGGATCATCATCTACAATTAAAATGTTAGCCATCGATACATCCCCCTGTAACCTAGTTACTGCTAGAGTCTTTTAACTAACTTACATCTATTATATAGATGTATACCATATATTGTATGATTGGTATACTTCCATTTAGCAGCACAACATTAAGATGAATTGGCGTCGACCCCAAGCAGTTCCAAAGCCAATCTAACGTGAGATTGTTCACGCTTCTCCGTCAAATAACAGGCGTAGCCCTTTAAAATGGGTAACTCGACAGACAGTGGGATTTGATACAGCTTGCTCGACTGGAGATACGGATCAGCTATCGATCTAGGTAAAAAACCAAACACAGAATGGTTTAACAGCATCGTAAGCATCGTGGACGAATGATCAGTTTGAAGCGCCGGAATGAACCCCGGCTCAACAAGCGAAGTGAACCATTCCGTGAAAGGATTGCCCCAATCGATATGACAATAGGTCTGCGCGGAAAAATCAACTTCCCAGCATTGGGACGCTTCATCAGCAGATACAAGAATGATTTCGTCTTCGAATAGCAGCCGTTTCGAAATGCTTGGATGATTGGGTGGGTCCAGCTTGATCGCAAGGTTGGCAGTCCCATCCAACAGCAGATCACGAATCATATAGCCTGGATCGATATAGCTCAAAAATTTTACGGCAACATGTGGATATTTATTTCTAAACTCAAGGATTCGATTCAAGTATCGGCAGTGCCATACGGAACCTGGGCCGCTCATCACGATATGTTCCCGATATTGTTCGGACAGGGATATTTTGCTCTCTTCAATAAGCTGAAGCATCCGTTCAGCGTAAGGCAAAAAAGCGACTCCTGATCGTGTTAGACTAACGGTTCGATTATCGCGATCAAACAACCGCTTGCCAACACTTTGCTCCAACGCTCTAATTCTTGCGGTGACAGCAGATTGCGAAATATGCAGATGTTTAGCGGCAGTAGTAAAATTGAGCGTTTGGCATACCGCTATAAAGGCTTCCAAATGAGACTGATCCATTCGTATCCCTCGATTCGATTTATTTATTACTGCAATACTTAAGATTCGTTATACAAATTATTCTAGGTCAACTATACTTCTAGTACAAGATCGTTAAGCAAAGACAATTTGGGTATGGGAGGAAATCAATCATGAAGGATGAGCTACTGCTTATTGAACTTACAAACAAGATTGACGATTACATTGAGGAAGAGCTTGCTGACCTTCTCGTACAAGTGGTAGATAACGGCGCTTCAATCGGCTTCCTACCACCGCTCTCGCCTGTTGAGGCTCAGGATTATTGGGCGAAAGTCTTGGCCCCAGACGTAAGGTTATGGATTGCTGTATGCAATGGACGTGTAGCAGGTACGATCCAGCTCCATCTGTGCGGTAAGCCAAACGGGAAGCATCGCGCGGAAATTGCTAAATTGATGACACACCCACAACATAGAAGAGCAGGTGTTGGGCGTGCCCTTATGCGTACGGCGGAAGAAGCAGCATGGAGCGCTGGCCGCACACTTCTTGTGCTCGATACACGAGAAGGAGATCCGTCCAACCTGTTATATCGTTCTATCAGCTATCAACAAGCCGGAATTATTCCGTCCTTTGCGAGATCAGCAAGCGGAAATCTCGATGCGACGGTGCTATATTACAAGCTACTTGAAGCGAATGCCTGAGTCTGGACGAAGAACTATGCGACAAGTACGATAACGGAATAAAATACTAGACGATACACTGTCTATATAACAAAAATAGCCCAAAGTCACACTAGGTTGAAAGCAACCACTTTCCATTTGTGTGAACGGGCTATTTGTTCTTTGTTCTTCCTAATAGTAAGCTGCATTAGAGTAGATATTAACTAAGCCAATACATGATCGGGCTAAAGACCACAAAAATAAATCCTATGCACAACACTACATTGACAAGTGCTAACTTATTGTTCTTGCATAAAAAGGCACCCATAAAGCCAATGTACCCTATTCCTACAGACCAATATAAATAGTGGAAATTAGAGAAGATAAACAAGGCAGCGATATAGCCAATTACATTTATAACAATACAAGCCATTGAAAGATAAATAAGAACCTTTTGCATAGCCGAATTTGTAACTACTGAGCTACGAATCCCCTTCAGCAATCCTCCCACCTCCTGGTAAAACGTGGATTAAAGTATCATTATACATGATATTACAAAATTACAAAATAAAAACGCAACCTTGAACAGCTGCGCACGGTTTTACACTCCACTATCATTACAGGCGCTCCTTGTCGAACTCCGTTTACTATAGATAGTTTGTTTTCGGTCCAAGCTGTAGCTGATAAAGGTCAGCAAAGAGGCAGCGATCGCAACGATACCACCGAACCATGATATATCGATTATGTCCCTGTTCGTGGTGACAATCCCGCCAAGAGCTGAGCCAAGCGCGATTCCGACATTTACAGAGACAGGCGTCAACGATGAAGCCAAATCTTTCGCAGCTGGATAATGTTTATCAGCCAAATCAATGAAATACAACTGCATCGTGGAGTTCATGACATACACGATTAGAGCAATAAATGAAATGCTAATTAATCCTCCGACGATTGAGTTAGAGGTAACATACAACGATGCGAGAATGAGCGCTTGAATGAGAAACACGTATCTAAGCTTCCTAATCCCATCGCGATTGGCCAATTTTCCTCCAATTAGTGTGCTAAACACAGACACAACTCCGTACAGCAGAAATACAAGGCTTATATACTGATCTGGAACAAAGAGCACATCTTGCATCAAAGGAGTCAAATACGTGTATACGGTATAAGTGGCTCCAATACTTAGCGCCGGAATAAAGAATGCAATGACAATACGCGAATTGGTTAGCAATCCAATTTGTTTCTTTAATGAACTCTGCGTTCCCTTTAGTCCTTTTGGAATTGTCACCGAGCTTGTAATGAGAGAAATGATTCCTAAAAGAGAAGTAAACCAGAAGGCCAACTGCCAACCGCCCCATTGTCCGATATAGGTACCCAGTGGGACACCGATTACACTAGCAATGGTAAAGCCCATAAAGATAATAGAAATGACAGTACCCCTCTTTTCGGCAGACACAGATTCGCTACCAACAGCCATCGCAAGTGCGATCAAAACTCCGGTAACAACAGCCGTAATCATTCGAGAAACAAGAAGCAGCGCATACGAACTGGATAAAGCGGTTAGGATATTGCCTGCAATAAATACCGCAATCAAAGTAAGCATAAGAGGGTACTTGGAGTACCGACTGAATATGGCCGTCAATATAGGTGTACCTATTGCAAAAGATAGGGCAAATGCTGATACAAGCGCTCCTGCTGCTGAAATCGCTATATGTAAATCAGCTGACACTTCAGCCAGCAACCCGACAATAACAAATTCACTTGTTCCTAAGACAAAGGTCAATAAAAATAAATGTAAGGTCAAAAGCTTTTGTTGTTTACTCAAGCTGCAACTCCCCTTTCCATGCAATCGTCTTTAGGCTCTCTCGACAGCAATCTGAACTTCAGCAACATAGGTGTCTGGATCACCTAACTTCTCATGAGGTAGACAAAGTTCTCGCCGCGGCTCGTTCCCCTTGATTCGATAACCATTTCGTTCGATCCACAATGCCAATTCCGTACTCGCCGTACAAGAGCTCGCCGTGCGACAAATGTGGGTAAGCGTGGCCATGCTCGTAACTTCCGGCAATCGTTTTACGATGAAAAGTGAGCTGCTTGGGACTTCGTTCGTTAATGGACGAGCCACTTCGATATCGATCTCATCCTCACTATTTTCACAACCGTGCCAGAGTACAATTTTACTTGAAGAGGACTGGCCGAATTTCCCCAAATAATCATCCAACTGTTTAAAAAGCTCCGCTATGTGCCTGTATGACGTTCTAAGACGGTAAGAAATCACAAGCTGAGGCTCCACTTCCTTAAGAATGACATCGTGCGACGTCTGATTCTCCCCTTCACGCTCGATACAGCATAGGCGCTGCTTGATTCGATCTAGCCTAGCTTGTTCCTTGTCTAGCATGGACTGAATCTCGTTCTGCTTTAACCGAAACATTCCTCTAATTTGTTCAATCGGGACTTGCTCACCCATCATCTGACGAATTTGTTCTAACGAGAACCCAAGTTCTTTGTATGCCAAAATACGATTGAGTTGAAACATTTGGTCAGCCGTGTAGTATCGATATCCCGTATATTTATCCGTGTGAGTCGGCTTGAGCAAGTTCAACTGATCGTAATATCGAAGCGTCTTGACGGACACTTGACTAATTTTCGAAAACTCACTGATTTTAAACACTGGTTGATAACCTCCCTTACATGAATCGTTCAATGCTCCCCTTGTCTTTTCCAAGTATAACTATCCAGTTAAGGGGAGAGTCAAGCGGGTTAAAAAGCAATTTTTCCTATGAGCGGTTTAGCTTAATTTCGTGAGGCATGGGCAGCTAGTAAAGGTGAATCGCCTAGCGCACTTCAAAATGGTCATTCATATCATATCGCGTATGCAGATTAGCCCTAATGTATAGGGGGAACGAGAAGATGGGTACTTCCGTAACAAAATCCACGATTACTAGAAATGCGATCTTTCTTGCGGCCATGAGCTATCAAGCCTATCAGTTGTTTTTTACCAACAAAGTGGAACTACCAAAAGGCTTTAAGCTTCGCTCCATCATTCGTGTACTAGCCAATGTAGAAAATCCGAAAGAGGAGATATTCGGATTCATAGCAGAATCTAAGCAAAAAATTATTGTTGCCTTTCGAGGCTATGCAGACTACCCCGCAGAGCTTCTTGCAGGATATGATGCGCTTCAAATTCCCTATCCTTATGTCCAAAAAGCAGGTCACACGCATCGAGGATTGACTTGCATGTACCAATCTACGAGAGACAAAATCATCCGCGAGTTAAACAAGCTCCCTGCAACCAAAAAACTGTACATTGCTGGTCATAACTACGGAGGAGTCGTTGCCACACTTGCTGCGCTGGATATTGCAGTGAATACGAAGTTTAAGCGCACTAACGTCTATACGTACGGCAGCCTGCGAACCGGAGACCCAATTTTTGCAGCACGATTTAATAAAGTGGTAAATAATAGCGTGCGCGTCGTCAATGTCCTTGACGCCAATGCTACTTTTCCAGCCACGTTTTACCCACCTCCGTTTACGAAGAACGGGTTGAAATACCAGCATGTGAAAAATAAATACCCGCTCTCCTTCCAACTCAACAGTACAGCTCGAAATGATGGAATTGGCTGTTATTTTAAATATCTGAGTAAAAGGGACCCTGCTTATGCCAAAGCGCTCTGCCAGACGAATCCGGGCTTTTGTCCCAACACAAGCATGTGTGTGCCGCTACTAAAAACTTGTTAATTCCACTGCCTAGTGTAAGAGAAAGGAGTCAACTATGGGGAGCTATGGAGTGAATCACGATTCTATGAATAAAACAGCTATTTTTCTCGCAGCTATGACGTACCAGACGTATGTGCTTGTTCAAGCGAAAAAGATATTTTTACCAAAAGGCTATAAACTGCGCTATGTCATTCAAACTCTTGGTGGTGTTGAACAGCCGATCAAAGAAGTGTTCGGGTATATTGCAGAATCTAAACATAATATCGTTATGGCCTTTAGAGGAACAGGTTCATTTCAAGACAATGAATCGGATCAAGATATTTTTCAGGTCCCCTATCCATATGTTCGAAATAGCGGGAAGACCCATCGAGGATTTACGTGCATTTATAGCTCCGCAAGAAATAGTATCATTCAAGCGCTAAAGAAACTGTCCCCTACCAAGCGACTGTATATTGCTGGTCACAGCCTAGGAGGGGCATTAGCTGTGTTAGCAGGCTTAGATATTGCCGTAAATACGAAGTTCAGTAAACCAATCGTGTATACGTATGGCTCCCCTCGTGTTGGAAACCCCACCTTCGCCGCCAAATATGATCGAGTCGTAAAGAACAGTGTACGTGTGTTCAATGTCCATGACATTATTCCCTATATACCAGATAAAGTGTACCCTCCTCCCTTTACCAAAGAAGGGCTCTACTATAAGCATGTGAACAGAAAGTATCCTATATCCTTTCAATTGAACAGTGTGGCAGGGCTTAACCATAGCATTGTTTGTTATTTCAATACGCTTAGCAAAAAGAACCCTGCATACACGAAAGCCATCTGCCAACCCAATCCGGGTTTTTGCCCCACTACAGGGGTTTGTGTTCCTTTTCTAGGCGGATGTGGATCAACCATAACTAAAGGACAGTTGTATTGTGTAGGCTGTTAATGGAGTAATTAAATCCTGCGAAACGATAGAGTGAGTGAGGGGGCGTTATATATAAATACTGAAAAACCCTTTGGTGCTCCAAAGGGTTTTGTCATCTTCTATTACTTCCGTCCATCCGATCGTGTTTGCATGATCTATCACGGACATTCAGTGCAACCAATAAGCATATTAGCAAACAGCCTTGATCAGCCACCATTACGCTATATTCCGCAAAATATCGTTAAACCGAAACTATGTACACGCCGTTCAATAACGATTAGCTACGATTGAAGTCCCCTCTTACCATCCAGTAAATAACGGGCTTGGGCCAGCATGTGTAGGAAAGAGCGGCAGCACTTCCTCTGCTAGCTCTTGAATGACCTCAGCAGTCGGCCGACTCGAAAATTGGATACCGAGCGCAGCATGATTAACACCCGCTTCTCGCCATTCTTGTAAAAGTTGAATCAAGCCTAGTCGTCCTGTACGCAATACAAATCCTCCACGCAGCGGTGTTCGAGGATAATGGATATCCTCCACCAGATCAATCCATTCGTTGGTCATGTGCGGCTTAAACATTCCGCCGGGAATTTTCTCACGCCAAGCCTTGATCTTCTGTGCAAGCATCTGAGGGCCAGCAGCATTTGCCGTCGCTTGGGGATAAGTAAGCCAGCCGTCACTGTGCTCTGCAATCCAGTCCAACGTTTGTCGACTTGAACCAGTGACCATGAGTGGTATACCTCCTGCCGCAGGCTTAGGGAGCAGTTCCACTCCTTTTAAATGCCCCAGAGAAGATTGAATCGTGGGACTTTGATGTTGAATAAGCGCACGGAAATACTCCACGGTTTCTCGGAACCTCACCTCACGCTGATCCGCATCCAGTCCGTATGCCGGGAATTCTACGGGGCGATCCCCAGAAGCTATTCCAAGTACAAGGCGCCCACCTGACAGCACATCTACAGATGACGCAGCCTTCGCCAAATCGATGGGATGACGAAGAGTAAAGATTGCACTTCCTGTTACTAAGGACACGTTCTTCGTCCTTGCAGCAAGATAAGCCAAATAAATAAACGGATCGAACACTTGTCCAGCATCTCCAAAACTAGGATCGAATAGCGGAACATCCCGTACCCAGACAGCAGCAAAATTGGATTGATCGATTTTTTCTACGATATCAGCTTGGCCCTGTAATACGTCCATTTGACCTCTATAGAACGTAAGCGGCAAAAATATACCGATTGTCAATTGATCAGGGGCAAACATGCGACAGAAACCAGGATGCTCATGAAAACTTCCACCAACAACGCTGGCCGTTGATACTTCTCTATCTGTCTGTTCACTAGGTTTAATTTTTTGGTCCAATTCACTCGCCTCCCCAATTGTCAGTGTTCCAGTCCTCTACTCTTGCGCCACAATCCGACTGAAACTGATATAATTGTATGGAACAATTGACCCTATAGGTAGTGACAACTCTAAATTCAATTATGGGGTCAGTTTTGGCTGCGAGGAGGATATCTATGATTGATTTGACCATATTGCTGGATGGAAGATCCGAAGATCCACTATACACTCAACTTTATCAATATATAAAAACAGAAATTTTGAGTGGAAAGTTAGCTGCTCAAACACGACTTCCGTCTATCCGCGCACTATCTTCCCATCTCCATATTAGCCGAAATACGGTAGACTTGGCCTATCAACAGTTAATAGCCGAAGGCTACGTGCAGAGCAGACCGAGAAGCGGCCTATATGTGATTGACCTAGAACTTGAGACATTATCTTCCTCGTATTCGAGTAGTATGAATATGCCGAAAGCTTCTGTACAAGAAAGATCTGCAATTCAGTACGATTTTCGTTATGGTGATGTAGATGCTGAACATTTTCCATTCAGCACTTGGCGTAAGTTATCTAATCAAAGTTTACAGATGAATCAACAAATGCTCGTTTCCTATGGCGATCCTATTGGCGAACTTGGACTTCGCAATGAAATTGCCAACTATCTGCATGGCTCAAGAGGAGTAAACTCCTCACCGGATCAGATCATCATTGGAGCTGGTATCCAGTACCTACTCGGCATAGTAGCTGGATTACTAGGAGCTGCTATCAACAGCATAGCGATGGAGGAGCCAGGCTATGACGGGGCGCGAACCATTTTTCAACATAACGGTTTACCTGTCCACCCTATTCCACTGGACGAAGATGGGCTTAATATTCAGAAGTTATATGAAAGTAAGTCCCGTATCGTATACATAACTCCATCTCACCAATTCCCTCATGGAATGGTTATGCCGCTTGCCAAAAGAATGCAACTGCTAAAATGGGCAGCCGATATGAATGGCATCATTATTGAGGATGACTACGACAGTGAGTTCCGATATGTGGGCAAACCGATACCATCCCTACAAGGCATGGATACTCATCAACGCACGGTCTATTTGGGAACTTTCTCAAAATGTCTTCTTCCCTCCTTGCGTACTGCCTATATGGTTCTGCCCCCGGCCTTGCTAGAGCTTCACAAGAAGCATAACTATCGATTATATGACCAGACGGTTTCTCAGCTCCAACAGAAGACACTGGAGTTGTTTATGAGCAATGGCCATTGGGAAGCCCATATTCGTAAAATGCGCAAAGTATATCGACAAAAACAAATGACGCTGATATCTACGATCAAGAAGTTGATGGGTAACCAAGCGACCATAATCGGCCAAGATGCGGGACTTCACATTTTATTACGTGTACATAATGGCATGGATGAGCTGGAGCTGATTCAAACCGCGGAGAAGGTAGGGGTCAGAGTCTACCCTGTATCCCCTTTTTGGACACACCCAACTCAAGCCGAACGTTCGATGGTTCAGATCGGCTTCGGCGGTTTAAGCAATGAGGATATTATTACGGGAGTTCATGCCCTTCATCACGCATGGTTTAACAATTACTAAGCAAGCCATATAGATAGTCCGTACATTCGAGCTTCGCCACTTGACAACATCGTTATTCAGACCTGTATGATCAGATCGCAACAACCAAACTTCGATTGTAAAATGATGAAATGTGAGAGGATGGATGTGCAATGACGATCATCAGCATGAATAACCAATCGATAACGGATGTGCTTCGCTTTAGAATGCCTGGAGAGTTCGAGCTGCAAGACAGTGTTATGCTCTGTTGGTCTGATATTGAAATTCCTTGCGAAGGATACAACGTAGACACCGTAAGTGTGGAAATTGTAAAACTCATGCTGGAACATGTTGATTTAGTCATCGTGAACACCTCAAATGAGCAGGTTATGCAGCGTGCCAAACAAAAATTAGTGCAGCAGCATGTTGATACGAGCCGCATCCAATTCTCGCACATCGAGAACCAGGTTATATACCCACGAGATTTTGGCCCCGAGATCATGATTGATGATACGGGTTGTCGCAAACTCGTCGATTTTGATTTTGATATGTACGGTCTTATGGACAAATATGCTCGACCTTCTAGACTGATGGAAGCCTTCGACCGCGAGCATGCCAAGCTGCTTGGCATTGAGGAAACGGTGTTTACCCGTTTGATTGGTGAAGGTGGCAACCGCGAGTTCAATGGACAAGGTGTCATGATGACCATAGAGGAGACCGAGGTTCACAAACGAAATCGAGGCATGACTCGTGATGAAGTGGAGGCAGAATTCAAACGTATTTTCAACTTAAAACAAGTCATTTGGCTTCCCCTCCCTACTTTTGATGATGATCATATTATGACTGGTCCTGTGCCCGGCCCCGATGATATTACACTTGCCTATCGCTCAGCATCAGCCAATGGTCATATCGATGAGATGTGTCGCTTTGTCGATGAGAGGACGATCGTACTAGCTGAGATTACCGAAGAAGAAGCTACTCAACATAAACTTGCAGCTATAAACAAATCAAGACTGGACCAAGCCTACGATGTTCTACGAAATTGCCTTGATACTAACGGCGAGCCATTCCGCATCATTCGTATTCCGATGCCTGATCCGATCTATGTTCAGGTTAAGCAAGGAGAACCTTTATACCAATCTTGGCACGGATTAAAAGACTATCTTGGTTTAACAACATTATTCGATGGTTCCCCTATTCCAAGTGGAGATATGACAATGCTGCCTGCTTTAAGCTATTGTAACTTTCTTATCTTGAATGACATCGTAATCGGGCAAAAATATTGGAAGGCAGGACTCCCGGAACGTATAAAAAAGAAAGACGAAGAAGCAGAACGCGTCCTTAAGGATGTATTTCCAAATAAGCAGATTGTGCTGCTAGACACGATGGCACTAAATTTATTTGGTGGCGGGGTTCATTGTCATACTCGCAATGTGCCTGCTGCGTTACAGGAGTAAAAACAACTTCATATCAAAACAAGAAGACGTTCATGCCCTAAGCCTGAACGTCTTCTTATGTTACAACCAGTCGTTGAAAACAATTTCTACGTATATTGCATGGTTACATACCTATAGCACTAAAAATATGTTAATTCTATGTCTTTTTCATTTAAATAAACCATATTTAACTATTCTTTATCTGAATTAAAAAGGAAATTACCAATTATTGTGGAATACATAAACTTCATTTATTTTCATGAAGGAGGTGATGCGAGCTCGAACATTGGTGTCGGTATTTGTCTCCGTATTATCAAAAATCATGAATTTTGAAAGGAGTACATCTATATGAAGCCGAAAAAACCATTCATACTCATGCTCTGTTCTGCCTTACTCATGCAAACGCTAGTGTTCTCTGCCATTACCTCTGCTCAACCAACGACTCCTCCATCTGTGACAGATGATGTAGATGGACAACATGCACATGAAGAGAACAATGATACATTGGCTGCTGCCCAACGAGCATTTCCACAGCATGTTACTTATTCCAACGGCATTATTAAACCAAGCGTTTCTCAATCCAAGTTAGATCAAGAGGTTCGCAGATTATATAATGAATGGAAAGCAAAGTACGTGAAAGCCCACCCGTATAAGAGCGGCCGTTATTTTGTCCACTACAATCAGAACGGAGAATCAACGAAAGATCCGCTTGACGCTGTTACCGTATCTGAAGCTCACGGCTATGGCATGATAGCAACCGCCTACCTTGCAGGCCATGATGCAGACGCGAAAAAAATATTTGATGGGATGTATCGTTTTTATCGTGACCACCCGAGTACGATTCACTCCGACTTGATGGCTTGGCAGCAGGTTGATCGCAACGGAGCTATTGTTACTACTCCAAACACTGGTGGCAGCTCCGCTACTGACGGAGATATGGACATTGCTTACGCACTGTTGCTCGCAGAGAAGCAATGGGGCAATAACACAGGCATTAATTACGGGGCACAAGCGAAGAAAATCATTAATGCTATTATGCTCAAAGATGTGAACCATACCTACTATCACCTAAAACTTGGTAACTGGGCGCAAGATTCGGATCCTAAATACGGACCTGGGACACGCACATCAGACTTTATGCTACACCATTTAAAGGTATTCCAAACGGCTACAGGCGACTCGCGCTGGAATCAAGTCATTACGACAACCCACGCTGCCAGAGAAAATTTATACTACGGCTATGCTGCCAATACGGGGCTCCTGCCTGATTTCGGCATTCGTAAAGGTCAATACTACGAGCCTGTCAAACCGATAGCAGGTAAACCTTTCTTAGAAAACATAGTAGGAGATGGAATCTATTACTATAACGCTGCACGCATTCCGTGGAGAATCGCTACCGACGTCATTTTAACAGGGGATACACGTTCCAAGTTCCAGTTGACCACACTTAATAATTGGATTCGCACAGAAGCTAAAAACAACCCGGCTAACATTCATGGTGGCGGTTTTTATCTAGACGGCACGAAATATATGAATAGCGGGACCTATTATGATCTAACCTTCACCGCACCATTTGCAGTCAGCGCTATGACTGATAATAACACGGCCAATAAAGAATGGCTTGATAAACTGTGGACCAATATTACTGCACAGCCTACGAACCAAGCATCGTACTTCGGCAACACGGTTCGCTTGCTTAGCGTAATCGTCGTGTCTGGCAACTGGTGGTCACCAAATTAATTCTTAGCTACTTTCAGCAGGCATCCCTATAAAAAATGACGTTCAAGCTTCTCAGCCTGAGCGTCATTTTTTTGGAATTTCACATATTCAATCTGATATACCGTTCTCGGATATCATCAATGATCTAATCCACTATTCCAGCCCATGTTCTTCTCTAATCTGGTACAAGCCTTGAAGAAGTACTTCAGCTGGATCTCGGTTTAGAAGAAGATGCATAAGCAACAAATCAATTTTAAAAGCACACACATTATTTCCATCTGCTATAGACGGGAATCCTGTCTCAAACACTGGGCCGTGCTCCTCATGCCACTGCAAGCCCGCATAAACCTCTTCTGGGGCAAATTCTTCTTTAACTGCAGCTATACATGGTCCGACAATTTGACTATCGATAATCGCTTTCGCTTCTTCTTCACTTGTTGGAGGTGGCGGTAGTGCTTTTCCACCTTTCGTTCTTATTAACTCGACAAAAAATGAAGCCATCCAAGTGGAAGGATCCGTATCGGATTGGAACTTCTTAATTAGCTCTTGTAGGAAAAAGCCGCATTCATATTCTTCATTAGCATCATCTTTTACAGTAAAAATAAATACAGGACCGAAAATCTCGTGGATTAATGCGCGTCCTGTCACTTGATCGTACTGTGTTTTCAATGCAGCAACACCATTATGACAAACTGCATGAATCAGTTCGGTCCATTTCTCTTCTGAGAATGCTCCTTGTTGGCTGTCACCATTGATTTCGTTATTTCCTGTTTCATTACTCATTTTTTCATCCCCTTTAGAGCATCTATCATTTGATAGTATCCTCTTTATAGGTAAGCGTCAAACAGTCTCTTTAAGAAAGAAACCCTTATGGTATATAATTTTATGATATAGCAAGTATTTCAGGTTGGAGTTGATAAATAAGATGCAGCCTTATATTTTAGCCGTGGAAGATGACCTAGAGATCAGTAAACTGATCGTGAAGACACTCTCTGAAGAGAACTATAAGGTGGACTCTGTTTATGATGGACGGTCTGCTTGTGAAGTTTTACGCAATCAAGTTTATCATTTAGTCATCCTTGATTTGATGCTTCCTGATATGGACGGCTGGGATGTACTGCGATGGATTCGAAACCATATGAATATACCTGTCCTCATTTTGACCGCTCGTGACTCGGAAGCTGATACAATACTTGGGCTCAATCTCGGTGCTGATGATTATTTAACCAAGCCCTATCATGTAGGGGAGTTGATTGCACGGGTCAATGCCCAACTTAGACGATATTTAAAATTGAACGAACAATCCCCAAAAGAATCTTCTATACTGCATCATGGTGAATTGACACTCAACTGTCATACTTGCGAAGCCACCGTGCGAAATCAGACCATTTCTTTAACAGCCAAAGAATTTGCCATCTTGGAACTGCTGATGCGCTCTCCCAAACAAATATATAGTAAATCACAGATCTTCGCGGCCATTTGGCATGATGATTATACTTCAGATGACAATACCGTCATGGTTCACATACGAAGATTACGGGAGAAAATTGAAGAGAATCCTTCGCAACCTGTCTATATCCAGACTATTTGGGGGATCGGTTACAGAATGGGCAAATTGGACTCGGAGGATATAGTATGGTGATACTGCTATCTTTATATGCCTTGACTACAACCTTGTTACTTGTAGGCATAATCATTCGATACAGACATGTTTGCAAGCAGCTGCGAAAAATTACCCATACCCTGTTCCGCATCCGTACAGCCAATGACCATCAGCGTGTGCGAGTTCAAACATCCGTTCAGCTCTTGCACCAATTAAGTGATGAACTGAATCAGTTTTTGCGACATCATAAACAATTGGGAGAGCGCACACTTTTCTTGGAAGAGGAAAGAAACCAGATGTTGATGCACCTTTCACATGACTTAAGAACTCCACTTACTTCATTATTAGGCTATATTGAAGTAATTCAGAGAAATGCTGTTGGCTTATCTGCGGAAGATAAAGATTCCTATTTGGATGTAATCCATGCCAAAGCCGTCAAATTGATTACCCAGATTAATGATTTTTTTGAATTAGCCAAGCTTGACTCGATGGAGTCACCTCTTACACTTGCTCCTTTTGATATTGTCCCTGTTGTTCAGGAAGTCATTCTATCCCTACATCAACCAATAGAACTTAGTCAGATCGAACCCATTCTTAGACTTCCTAATCATCCGGTATTGGTCTACGGCAATGCACTCGGAACGGAGCGGATATTGCTGAATTTGATCACCAATGCCTATCGCTACGGAGTGGAAGGTCAATTTCTTGGTATTGAAATTCAAGCATCCACCAATGAAGTCGTTGTTCAAGTGTCGGACAAGGGCAAAGGAATATCCATCGCAGATTCCCCTTATATTTTCAACCGTTTTTACACAGGTCAGCGTTCCAGAGGCCATCATGTGCAAGGAAGCGGGTTAGGGTTAGCTATCGCTAAGAAACTGGCCGAGAAACAAAACGGATCACTTACATTTACCTCCGTCCCCTTCGAGAACACAACTTTTTTTCTTACACTTCCTGCGCATCCGTAAGGTTTTTGTAAGATACTACGATTACAATCAATAATAAGAAAGGAGTGGCTTTATGGAACCTATTCTAAAAACAATCAATTTGACGAAGACATATGATAATCACGCAGCAGTTAACAAAATAAATATGTCGATCGGAAAAGGTGAAATTTATGGTTTTCTTGGACCGAACGGTGCTGGAAAAACTACGGCAATTCGAATGATGCTAGGTCTCGTGAAGCCCACTTCAGGAGAAGTAGAAATTTTCGGTGAAAAAATTTCTAAAAACAGTTTTAAGGCGTTTGAAAGAATCGGCGCCATTATTGAAACACCCGGCTCTTATAAAAATCTTACAGCTTACGAGAATTTGGATATTCATCGAAGACTAATGGGCATATCCGCCAAATCTTCAATAGAAGAGACACTGGATATGGTTGGTTTGCTAGAAGTGCGAAACCGGAGAGTCGGCAAATTTTCACTGGGTATGAAGCAGCGGCTTGGACTAGCCCGAGCACTGCTCCACCAGCCTGACTTTCTAATTCTTGATGAACCAACGAATGGACTAGATCCGCAAGGAATTAAAGACATTCGCCATCTTCTACTTGATTTGGTCAAACAACGTGATATTACGATTCTTGTATCCAGTCATATTTTAAGTGAGATTGAGCAACTCGCAACCAAAATTGGTATCATTCATCAAGGCCAGCTTCTCGAGGAAATGGATATGGAACAGCTTCGGCAAAAAAACCGACACTATTTGGATATTACTGTATCAAACGATCAGCAAGCTGCATTCATCTTACAGGAAAACCTGAGCATAGTAGATTACACAATTACAGAACTTGGGAAGATCAGAATTTACGAACGTATGAATGAACCTATGATCATTAACAGAACGCTAGTTGAAAATGGAGTGGATGTCGCAGAGCTAGTTCTCAACAAAGGTAATCTGGAACAATATTTCCTTCAACTTACAGGAGGGAATGCTGTTGTCTAATCTTCTATTCACGGAAATCACAAAACTGAAACGTTCGCCGGTTGGTGCTGTCTTACTCATCTTCATTCTGCTGCCACTGCTTCTGCAACTAGTTATTAGTCTAGGGATTTTCAGTAATGGTAAAAGTATCGGTTGGTTTGATATTTTTGCTACCCATGAATTTTTGGTCAATTTACTGCTGGCTCCAACCTGCTTTGCTCAAATCGCAGGCTTTATCTTTGCGCGTGAATATCAGGAAAACACGATTAATTATATTTTTATTTCACCGTATTCAAGACTAAGAATCTACATCACGAAAGTCTTCCTGCTGTTTCCGCTCATTCTAGTAAGCTTGTTCCTTTCCTATGTGCTTTTGGTCAGCCTAGGCATGTTTTTGACTGCAGAGCAATTGACAGGAGCGACACTGCTTATCCATGTTCAAAATCTGATCATTATAGCCATATGGCAATTCGCCTTATGCTTTGTTGCTCTCGTACCAGCCATTTTATTGAAAAATAGCTATTCCAGTATCATCGTAGGCGCAGGTGGGGTAGCCGCGTCCATTATGACTGTTCTTACAAGTGTGCCTCCCAAGTACGGCTCATTCAATCCTTATTACTTCCCCGCCCACATTGTAAGTCAGTTGACCGTAGGCAACCATATTCCTGATTGGGTACTAATGAGAGGCTTGTTAACTATGCTAATTATTTTTACGTTGTGCCTATGCGTCACCCTTTATAGTTATACACAATCGGATATACACAGTGGAAGCTAGGAAAAACCGGAGGTAGTCCAATGACGACAATTCTATATACAGAGCTCCTTAAATGCAAGCGAGCTTCAATACTATGGATTATAGCGGCAGTAATTGTTATTCCTTCTCTCATCTCGTTTTTTATCGGTTTTGGTTCATGGGCTATACTGGATTCCCCACCTAAATGGAGTGGGTTTCTTGTGTTTAGTCAATCTTTAATAAATATGCTAATTGGTCCTCCTGTGTTTGCTATGCTGGCAAGTTTCCTATTTGCTAGAGAATACCAAGAGGGAACGGTACATTCATTTTTTCTGTATCCTCGGCATCGTGCTTTGTTTTTTTTAGGTAAACTATGCATCCTACTCCTGCTCATAACTGCTATTATCGGGATTACCTTCCTTATAAGCTTAGGAATTGGATTCATGTTTACAACGACACACTTACCCTACGATTTATTTATCGGTAAAGTATGGGAGCTTCTAAAAATTATAGGATTGCAATTTCTACTTGCTCCAATCGCTATTCTCGCTGGCGTTCTCAGCCGTCAAATTATCGCCGGAATCATAGTAGGTATAGTAGGGGTCACTTCATCAGTTATTCTAATGATCGCCTCAACCCCTCTACAATATTCCGTTTACAATCCTTATTCTTTTGTCACTTTTATTATTGACAGCCCACTGGAAAGCTCACTCATGATCCGAGGCTTTGGAACTTTAATGACATTGTCTATTGTATGTACGGCCATCAGTTACTATCATTACGTATCCAGCGATGTGCAAGGATCCGGTGTTTAATATCCATAACGGCAATATGAAACCCCCCAATTCATAGATTGGGGGGTTTCATTCATGTTGTACTAGATATCACATTTTGGACCGTAAGTAGGGCAACCTTTGAATGTAGTAAGCCAACAACTATCTCCACTACAAGAACCAGGAGTACAAATTATTCTACTTTGAGCCAAAGTTGCACTTGCCTCTTCTTTCACCGACGTTACTTGAACGTTCAAGTCAAACATGGAGTTTTTAGCCATTTACCTTACCCCTTTCAAAATGTTTTGTAGATAAATATCTACAACCCTATATTAACATATTAATCTATAGATTACAATATTTCTCTCAATTTACTTTATAAGAAAAATAGAATCCCAATCATCCCCACTCTCAAACATAGCATCCAAAAGTGCCAAACTAATCCCTGCCAAACCTTCCAACAATCCTGGTTTGCTGATTTCTATAAACTTTCCATCTATGGGAACCACATCTGTATATTTAAATGGAGCATCGGACTGACGCGATTCAAGAATACGCTGGCTAAGCCGATCGCATTCTCGCCGCAAATCTTTATGACCGCTCTCTCTCCACATTCGATACGCAATCTGGAGTAACCCACTCCATCCATGGCAAAATATCGGGGAAAATAAATTCCATTCTTGATCTGGTCTTTTAAAAGTAGCTAGCATAGCAGACATCGCTATGTCTTTATATTCTTGTTGTTCTAACGCAACGCCGGCGAGCCACAGAGATCTTGCAACACCTGGCGAACCATAACACCAAGCTTCTCTACTCTTCGTTTCTCTCACATATGTCCCAGTTATTTGTTCCTCCCAACTTATGCAAGCAGGCCAGAAGATACCATACTCATCCTCCCTTGCCCATTGAATAAGCCAGTGGGCGATGGTGTCGATCGCTTCTTGATGACCCTGCACGATTACTCCCTGTTCATAAGAAATGGACAGGAAAGCCAATACTCCAGGGATACCGTGACTCAAACCACAATTAAACAAACCATTCGGATATAGTTCACGTTCATGCTCATGAATGAGGAATCTGGAAGGGATGTGCCATCCTGGAACGAACTGCCCATCGACACTTTTAGGCTGAGTCAAAAGAACGCAATATTTCAAAATATCCTCTACTGCCCCCCGAATCCTCGGCTGTTCTGTGAAATACAACAAGCTACGCCCAATGCCACTCCATCCTTGGATCACGTCATAGTGAAACATATCGACACCGTCTGATATCGCTTTCATAGAAGCATCCAACTGAAGTTTGTAATGAGACATAAACAGGTCTAACATCTGGTCTGTAAAATGAGTGTAGCGAGTCCCATCACGAGACAAAGCTTTTGCGCCCATAAGAATCCCCGCTAATCCCCCCCATAAAGAAAGCTGCTGAATGCCATCCTCATCAATTTTAGCTTTCATATCAAGCATATATTGATGTCCAATCTCGTCATAACCTCGCTCCGGGTTTATTCGATCCAGTTGGCCAAACAGTACACAGAGACCCGGCAATCCATGAGATAGACTTAAATCTCCCCAGACGATTCCCAGTAAAGGATGTGATTCCTCCTTTTCCGTTTCTTCTAACACATTTTTTTTGACATATTCACGATTCCCTAATAAAGCAGCTGCTTCTAGCACCTCAGAAAGTACTTTTTCCTTCAACGTGCCTTCTCCTAAATTTAACACGTCTGCTTGAGTCATATTTTCACAACCTTTTCATTATCTAGATAAGCCGAAGCCTGCATCGTGTACAGCTCGTAATATAAACCCCTCAACGCCATCAAATCGTAGTGACTACCATATTCCACAATCCTTCCCTCATCCATCACTGCAATTTTATCGGCATACCGGACTGAGGAGAAACGATGGGAAATAAAGATTCCCATGCGGTCTGCCACCAACTGTCTAAACATTTGGAAAACTTCATACTCCGCTTCTGGATCCAGAAATGCACTAGGTTCATCCAAAATGTATAAATCAGCATTTCGAATATAGGCCCGAGCTATGGCAACCCGCTGCCACTGCCCTCCAGAGAGTTGGTGCCCTTCTTCAAACCACTTCCCCATCTGTGTATCCAAACCCTGAGGAAGCTGGTTTATTAACGGTAAAATACCGGTTTTGCGCGCAGCTTCTAAAATATGCTTGTCGTTGTCAATTTGATGAACTTCACCAAATGCAATGTTATGCCTCATTGACATTTCGTAATGAACAAAGTCCTGGAACACGACTCCAATTCTTTCTAACAGCTGGGAATGATTCATATCCCTCGCCGAGTATCCATTTACTAAAATATTTCCCGAATAGCCTTGATAAAGTTGAGTTAGCAATTTCACCAAAGTAGACTTGCCCGAGCCATTTTTACCGACCAAAGCCAGAGTTTCCCCTTTATTCAATTCCAGACTGACTTCATGAACAGCATACTTTGATTTATTCGGATACTTGAAACTAACATCCTTAAGCTCTAATCGGTTTATTTTGTCATTCAATGCAACGTCTGATTCTCTATTGCTTGCCTTCTCTATTTTCAAGTCTAAGAATGCAAATAACTGCTGCATATAGAGGTTATGTTGACAGAGCGACAACAGATGCTGAAGCACGCCCTGAGAAGAAGACTGTGTATTGCTGACAGCCTGTACCATAGCTACAAAACTGCCGATCATAATTTCCCCAGTATATGCAGACCACAATACGAGAAAAATGACAGAACTGATTACTACCAAATTAAGCAACTGAAAAAGAATAGAAAGCGAAAATCTTCGAAACGCCAACTTTTTGTCCTCAACAAAAAACTGACTATAAATATTTTTATAGTGACCCAGCAGGTAATTGCCCAGATTGAATAATTTTATTTCTTTAAAACTAACATCTTTCGTTAATAAAAAAGATAAATACCACGACTCTCGCATTTTAGGTGCCCGCTTAAAATGAACGTCGAACTCACGCTGGCCTAATTTTAAAAAAGAAACAAAGGAAGTTACAGGCAGCAAAATCAATAAAATAGCTACCCACCACCGCCAAACAAGCAAAATGGCAGCTGTAGAAAGAAGCGTAACAGTCCCGCTAATTAGTGAAAGAATGGTCATAAATATTTGATAGGGCCGACTGTTCGCTTCGCTTTGCGCACGAGTTAGTTGATCTTGAACTTCTGCTTCCTCAAATGTAGCCAATGATAACTTAACGGATTTCTCCATAATTTTGATATTCACTTCATTAGACAACATCGTTTCAAACAAGTGATGAAAATAACTTTCCGTATAACCTACTAACTCGTTCAATAAGGTAATAGCTATCAACCAAAAAAATGCATATATAACACCATCAAACACACTATTACCATGCGCGATAACTACACTATTAATTAAATTTTGTGTCGCCAGCAGCAGTGCAGCTGGGATCAGCCCCTTTACCACATTTAATATGAGAATTGTAAGAAAGTAGAAGTGGTGGGTTTCCCATAATATTTTGAATACACGAGGCAGTAATTTGAAGGAGCGGACAATATTAATTACTTTAAAATGAAGAACTTCTTCTCTGGCTGTCATGACTTCATACCTCGAATCTGGGTCAAATTCCTCATCGTATGTCTAGCCAACGTTAAAATTTTCATTTCTCTGATGCGATCTGTTCCAATCAACCGATTTACATGCATGTGAATGATACTTTTTACTAAGTGCTGTGGATGATTAAGCAAATCTCCCTGTAAATCCATTTTTTGAACCTGTTCAGCATAGGCGCGTATCGCAGCACTTCTGGCATTAAGCAGATCCATCACTAAAGGACGGTCTGCATTGTCGGGGGCTTGGACAATACCGGGCTCAATCCACCCAAGCAATTTAGTTCGGTAATTCCGGTATAAGTCCAAATACTCCTTATGCGCTGATTCAGGAATAAGCCAGTCCATTGATCCGGATATAGAATAACCAAATTTTTCTAGTATATCTATAACACTAACAATAGAAAAGAAGTCATAATCCATGTCAAGAAGTCCATTTTGTTTGTTCCTAATCCATTCCGTTACTAAGAGACTGTCTTGGCAAAATAACCTTTCTGCGGCTGATATGAGTGACTCCCCACCGTATCTCTCAATTTCCGGATCATAGCTATCTATGACTATACGGGATAATAAACCTTCCTGCTGTAGCGTCTTCGCCCATTGATAGAGCTTCGGTATTCCCACTTGAACTAAACCTGCTGGATTACCGTGAAATCTAATCCGAAGATGAGCGCCCTCATCGTAATAACGGATAAAGAAAAATTGGTCCATCCAGCCCTCTTGTAAAGATTCTTTAACGAAGTGATACAAGCGATCAGCAATAAATTCTTCTTGGCGTTGACTAAAACCATACATCTTCACATACAACCAGTCGCTGCCTGGAAGGTGCAAACGCTCCACCATTGGAATGTACTCATGCTTATGAATTAGAGACGGAGAACTTTGTTCAGTAGAAGCTACAGGTGTTCTGAGTAATGGCACTGTAATCTCCGTCATGTATGCACCTTCTGGGCCTGTACAACAATGCTCTTCTAAGTAATTTCCAGTTTCGGTTAGACGAATTAACTCGCCTGGCTGCAACCGTTCATACTCCTGTCGAATTAAATCCACATGTAGGATCTGATCCAAATTTAGCAACAAACGGTGATCTTCTTCCCTCAAATAGACATATTGGGGGATTTTCATTTTCTTCCTCCATACTGCAAAACGCTTCATCCACTCTTCTAATAACATACCTTTATCTACTTCAAGCATACTTTGATTTAGTCTCCATTCAGCTGAAACCAGTACTACACGTCCTACACGTATGCGCGGTATAACTGGAAGAATATCTTTGCTGGTCCAGTGGATCGGAACCCATCTGCGCTTGCCTTCAAAAGCAATATCAGCCATAAAATGATATATATTAGGTGCTTTGGACCAATCCAGCATATTGTTAATATGCGGTACAATTCTTTTGCCTAGCGACTTAGATTTTAGATAAAATCGATTGTCCTGGCAGCCTACCAAAATATCTGAGACGGGAATCGTTTGTCTCTCACTCTTAGAAGAATGCGTGCCAATAGCCAACTCGTAGAACGAATGATTTTCACTGATGACTAAATTCGCAGATCGGCCAGCAGAGGGCAAATAGACAATCTCCACCGAAATAGCGTCTTCACTAAGTCTTTTCTCCTCTTCATACAACTGCTTAAGCTTGTCTTTAAAAGGCTCCTTCATCATATGCATGAAGCGTCCAAACGTCTTTCCTGCTCCCAGCGAGCCAGGATTAGGCGCAAGTATCAGTTGATAGTTCCCCTCATCAACCGCCGAAGCAGAGGGTGAAGTTAAATTAAAATACAGTTCCATTGAAGTAGGCAGCTCGTGTTCCTGAATTTCCCCTACCTGTAATAGTTTAATCTTCTCATCTGTCAACACGATCTCCATACTATTATCCATAATCGCCTGCCGGATCCACTCTTCTATTAACACTTCTCTTTGTTTAGGGAAAATTTCAGGTTTTTGTCCTAATGTTCGATTGGAAGGAGGATATAGATACGTAGCCGGTGCGCCCAGTCCCAAATCAGTATCTAACAATTCTAACAAGGAAACCTCCTGATCCACTCCGTAGCGTTCCATAAAATCATTAAGATAAGATTGAAGATAAAGAGAGCCTGTCATTGTTGGGGATAATCGCCAAAGAACATCTGCTGCACGTTCAATTTCTTTCTGGATGGAGTTATGCAGATGTAGAGGTTTACTAGATAAGGCCAAATCAACTTGCAATAAATCTTTTGCTTCATGAATCTGTTTCATGAATTGCTGTATATTTCGAAGTTGTGCCTCCCCTTTTCCGATCGGTAATCTATCAAATTGTTGAATCATCGTGTAAAGCGTATTTAGTGTAATATTAATATCTTCTATACTGCTGTTGGAAGCAAGCTGCTGCAAAAGGTAGGGAAAAGGATCTGTATTCATCAGAGGTGGTCGCAACGAAGTCATTAGAAACTCCTGCCGAATGAGCTCATTTAAAAATGCTTTGATAACTTCAATGGCGACATCAGGATATTTACTGTGGACCCAATCTTGTAACTCTATAAAAGGAAGGGGGTTGTATGCCTTGGATAATACATCTTCAACTACAGGGGTCAAGCGAATGGTCACAGAATCGTTCTGAAATGATTTCCCTACCTTTAGATTTTGGCCGAAACCAGTATGATAAGGATTGTTTAATCTGTTACCTGCTTTGTAAACTGAAGTATTACTCTGAACCATAACACCGTCGATAACCCGTTCATCTTTTTCTAGGTCACTAATTATTTTCAATAACCACTCCATATCTGGACGAGTATATTTCTTATAGCTTTCAATAGGTTCTAAAGATAACTGAGTATTATCCTTGAAGGTTCCATAATCCAGGCCTGAAAGTAACCCAAATGGCGTTGGTCGAGTCGTTATCCGTATTAGATAACGGGTTAAGCTTCGGATTCGCTGCATGCTCTTTTTGTGGCTGAAAGAAAAATCAAATGTATCAAGGGAAGTTAATAAACTCGGGCTTGAAATTGCAAGCGCTTCTCTAATTGATGGATGGAGAGCCATATGTATAAGATAACTGGCGTGAGCTTGGTACTCATTCGGAACGTCATCCTGCCTCCATTCATCTTGCCGTGAGAAGACCGTTTCATACACATTGAGAGGTAATAAAGGAGTACGAAACATAAAAAAGTCTGCTGTGCTATAAAAATATAATGCTTGTACTCTTTCTGGTGTCATTAGACTTGCATCTGGCATTACTACCACTCCTTTAATAAATAATAAGGGCGACAAGTTACGACGTTTATTTACATTAATGATAAGTGTAAACTAAAATATGGATATATAATAACACGAAAGAGACACGTAGTATACAATAATGAAATCATTTTTAAAGTTTTTCTCTTCTCCCATTCCAATATATATATCCTCCAAAAAATAAAAAACACGACCCATTGAATCGTGCAACATTTATATTTGGTGGAACCAAGGAGGATCGAACCCCTGACCTCTTCGCTGCCAGCGTTATAGATTGGTTTTTCTCGCTTCTGTTACAATCGTTTGGAACCCCTTTATATCAAGGTTTGTGGCTTTTGAGTTACTCACAATATCAAAAAAAGAACGCTATTCGCTTGATTTTTTACAACAGATTTACAACAAGTTTACAACAATATCTGATCATTAATACATTCCACTAGAATCCTCTTGTTTATATAACGCACGCCCTAATCTAAAGTTTTCTAAGTTCTAAAAACCACTCAACTTAGATGATGATCTGCTGTATATGATACTATACTGTAGTTTTATGCAGTGGTTGGTTTCCCATTTCCGATGCCTGTCTAGCACTATAACCCGCCCTAATAGCTACCTGTGTGGCATCGAGGTCAATAAGGAACTCTTCTACGTATCTTTGTTGTTTGGCCGTCAGTGCCATCTCATTCACCTATTATAATATGCTTAGTAACATATAGTGAGTTCCTATGAAGGCTATAGTCACTTCAATTCAATTGTCGTTGGGAACAGAAGGAATCGAACCTCCTCCGTATAAATTGCACTCTAGATACGGTTACCTGCATTTGCTTGTTACCATGAAAAAAGCCGCCGAATGACCAGCGACTTTTACAGGGTATTTAACTGAAAGTTATATCCGCTTTAATTGGATAATTAGCGCTATTTTGAATTAACACGCTATGAACACCCGGCGTTAACGTTAAATCCCCTTGGTAATATCCATTATTTGCAAAGATCCATCCGTCAACATATCCTGTTGTATTGTTCTTTATAGCAATTACTGTTTGAAACGGTTTATTGGCATCGGCTGAATTCACCGGCTGCTGGAAAACTCGTATAGTAGTTTGTTGACTGTATTCTATGTTGAAATAATTTCCAACCTGAATCATATAGCCCAGGTTGGTAAGATTCGAGACCCAATAATGACCGTAAAAAAGGGATGAATTTTCTTCCTGAGAAAGTTTTGTGACTGGTTTCAAACTCTCGACAGGTTGAGCGAATGCGGTCGGAGAAACAATACTTAAACATGATACAGCGAGAAGTACAGTTAATAGCTTTTTCAGTTTCATGATAATCCCTCCACAAATAGAAAATTTGTCCTACAAAGCCTATTATTGATCGTATTTTATCAATTTACAATATCATTTCTCACATTTAATTTTATTTTTTTGCGTTATCGTAAAACAAAATACCGCCCCATAAGGAGCGGCTGAGTTAGGAGAATAAAGGTTATGAGTGTTGACCTTGGTTAGAGAACCAACCTAATACCCTTAAGATCATATTCTGGATAGGCTACACTTAGTTGGACAGAAAAAATAAGGGCTAGTAGAATAAACACATCATAACTAGGAGCGGATCTACTATGCCAAGACAAAGACGTACATTTACTGCTGAATTTAAGAGACAA
>NZ_JACYTN010000003.1:480296-521099 GCF_014841135.1 Paenibacillus arenosi | reverse complement strand
GTTTGTTGTGCGCATTTTTCCTTGCTTGCACAAAAAAACAACGGCATAGGGAACTTCACCATGCCGTTTTAGATAATATTTTCTTTTAAGATTTAGTTTATGAGTTTAACTTAATGACATTGCCCCTAGGGGTGCCCTTTTAGCCTAAACTCGCAGCGTTTAGCTATTGATATCGTGTCGAATTAATCTTCCAACTCTACTTTAAGGACTTTACCTGTCTCAGCACTTACGTACACCGTAGCATCGTCGCCCTTTTTCACATCAATTTCTACTTCATATACATACTCATACACATGATTGCGGAACTTTTTCTCAAGCTCAACATCTTCAACTTTACCGGTTACTTGAGACAATGCTATTTTCTTTGCTTGCTCTTTGGTAATGTTCACTTTGCTTGTGGGTACGTTTTTCTTCTCATCACGATCATCGCGGTCATCATTATCATCATCGTCGTTATCATCACGATCGTCACGATCGTTATAGTCATCGTCGTTTTTGAAGTTCTTTTTAAAATCTTTTTCCCAAGTCACATGAGCTGTCGTTGCATCGATAATCACTTCATCTTCTTTATCTTTACGGTTCTCGAACTCAACATGATAAACGAGACGGCCATTGATTTTCTCCAATTCGATTTCATCAATTTTAGCATCCTTGTACAAACCTTTAGCGATTATCTTCGCTTGTGCGAGAGATAGTTTTACTTCATTTTGATTAGCTACTTGCACAGCTCTTGCCTTCGATTGGTCATTGTTATCCGCCATGACTACGGAACCAAATCCTACGCCACCTACTAATACTGCTCCTGCAACTGTTGCTACTACCCAATTTTTCATTTTGTTTTCCTCCTAATAATGTATCATTTGATTTTTTATTTCTTAATCTGCACTTATCTTCATTTGGCTCCAAGATGCTGCCGTAAGTTCTTGTTGTTCTTTCCTATGACCTTATATTAACCCTGCTAAATGAGAACACATGGATAGAAAGATGAGAAATTGATGAGAAATAAGCTATAAAAGATGAGATGCTCTATCACGATTGCAATAACTCTGTAAAGGTTGTTCGCTCATTCCTAAACCCGAACATACAAAAAAGACACCTCCTGGGGAAAGGTGCCTCTTGTCTGTCCTACTAATGATATAAAAACAATCGTAATGACCTACATCGTACTAGCTAGCTATAGCTGTTTACGTAGATATTTCATCTGACAGAACACATCGAATACTACAAGTTACTCTTAATCTTCGTCACCATCATCGTCGTTATCATCATCTTGATCATCATCGCTGTCGTCATTATCGTCGTCATCATTATCATCGTTGTCGTCGTCTTGATCATCGTTATCATCATAACCATCGCGGTCACCGTCTTGATCATCATTATCATCATCGTTGTCATCGCGATCATCATCGTCATTGTCATCATCGTCATCATTCAATTTGAAATCTTTTTCGAAAGTAACACTTCCCGTATCTGCATCAATGTAAATCTCATCTTCTTTATCTTTACGATTTTCGAATTCTACATGGTAAACGAGACGGCCATTTTTCTTCTCCAACTCGATTTCATCGATCTTGCCGCCGTTATACACTTGCTTCGCAATCTGCTTTGCCAACGTTAACGAAATTCGAACTTCATTCTTTTTAGAGGTTTGCACAACCTTAGCTTGCTTATTATCGTGATCTGCACTTACTACACTACCAAACCCAAGACCAAGTCCACTTACCACTAACGCACCTGCCACTGAAGTCGCAATCCATTTTTTCATTTTACAATTCCTCCTTGAAAGTTGAATTTTCGTTATGCTTTCTGCTGTTCTTGCTTACATCCTTATCATAGATGTCGAAAATGAGAAGAAAACAATAGCAAAATGAGAAATTGCTGAGAATTTAGGACAACAAAAAAACCTGCCCCGTGTAAAAACAGGAAGCAGGCTTATACCATCTTCTTATTTTTTTCCTAACGTTACTTTCCTCTCAACTACTTTACCATTAACTCGCTGTTTCACCTTCACCTTAATCGTTTTACCCGGCAATACACCTTTTAGCGCCTCATTCACATCAACAATCGTTTGAACAGGCTGACCGTTTACAGCGAGTAATTTGTCTCCTTTACTCAAACCTGCCTTTTTGGCATTCGCCGCTTTTACCTCTGTAATCGTTAATCCTTCTTTCGTCGGCAATCCATAAGAGGCAGCCCAACTCTCTTCTAACATAATCCCAATCGAAGCTCTTCTCACCTTGCTATGTTGAAGCATCTCAGTTACTACCCATCTCACCGTATCTGCAGGCACAGCGAATCCAAGCGTATCTACATCCTCACCGAATGCCTTCAACGTATTTACGCCAATTACTTCACCACGTAAATTAACAAGCGGCCCACCACTATTACCTGGATTAATCGCTGCATCTGTTTGCAAATATCGATAGGGCTCATCAATATTGCGATCCATTCCACTTACAATTCCTGCACTGACACTATTTCGCAGCTTCACTTGTAGAGGGACTCCGAAAGCAATAACCGTTTCACCAAGCTCTACTTTCATGCTGTTGGAAGCCAGTTTCAATGTCTTCAAGTTCTTCGCGTTTATTTTAACAAGAGCAATATCTGTCTCTATATCTACAAGAGACTTCACTACATCGTACTTCTTCCCATCCTGAAAAATAACTTTTGCATCTTTGAGCCCTTTTACCACATGTGCATTTGTAACGATCCAACCATCACTGCGAATGACAAAGCCACTCCCAAATCCTAATGCATCCCGCGGATCTCCCACTTCTTCTAACAGCAATGGATCTTGTCCAATAATCATAACTACCGCAGGGTTCACCTGTTTTACTAGATTCGGAATCACATTCGATGATACCTTCGCTAAAGCAGCAGAAGATTGTGCAGCTCCCACAGAATGAGGCGCTACCGTTGCAGTTACAGCTATTACTAACGTTATTATCATCGTGAATAATGGCAAACTTCTTATTCTTTTCAAAACCAACACTCCCACCATACATATAATCATATTCTCAAATCTATTATAAACGTTCTCCTCCGTTCAAAAATAAAAAAACCCTTTGACGATAATCATCAAAGAGTTCAACACCATCCAACGTCTATGAATTGGTCCCCACTTGACCGAATTCTTCTATACACATGCATTAGACTACTTCCTAATTGCCCCTACACTACTTTAAAAAAGCGAAATAAGGTGGAGGCGTAATTCCAAGATATCCGCATACCATAACGATATCTGCAAGCACAAATGTAAGCAAGCTTACGGCAGCAAACCCCAGTGCAAATAAGTTACGGGGACGTTGCTTCACTTGTCTAATCAGTGCCCAGAACAAAATTAAAGTAAATGCGATCATAAATACATCGAACCAATCAAAGGCGACTTTGCCTGCCTCACCTGCAGCTATTAACATGGTGGACCTCCCTTTATGCAAAGAGTTTACCTATCTTATCCCATGTTATATTTATCCATTCTATCTTGCAACATAAATGTTGGAAATCAAACTAGATTGTCACCATTTAGTCACATTTCGAAGTGACATGTAAGTTATCTCGTGACTATATTTATGACCTACACTGATTAGCAGCATTAATCATTTAGTTCGTAAAACACTAAGATATACAGGATATACGTCTGCTCGTTATTTCAAAAATATATTTCCAACGAGATGTAACATCACTTATCCTTTCGAAATCCTATGGAAGCAGTTCAATCTCATCATAAGAACGAATCATGACATGTGCTGAAGCGGGCTTTTGTTGAAAGTGGCCATCCTCATCAATGAAAATATGCATCGCACAGCCCGCGCTTGCACTCATCTCCATATCCCCGGTTGAGTCTCCAATAACGACAACGTCCTTCGGTTCCAAGCCAAGCTCCTCACAAGCCAAATACACCATATCCGGGTATGGCTTGCCATGTGACACACAATCATCCCCAACTACACTTTCAAAATGCTGACGAATTCCCATCTTGGTCAAATGATCTTGAGAAGGTCCTTTATCATCTGCGGTAACAACACCGAGCTTCAAGTCAAGTTCTTTGCAGCGCTCTAAAAAAGTCACAACTCCACGCACAGGCTCAATATGAGCGTTTAATACATTGTCTGCATTTGCATGCTCAAATACGTTCGTCGCACGACGCACCGCATCATTCCAAGGCACACCAGCACGGTATAAGTAATAAGCTGCGATACCTATCATCTGTGAAGGAGAACCCATCGCCAGCGGGCCAAAGCGGTCATGAGATAGCACGTGACGACCTTCATCAAGATCAACGCCTAGCAAGTATCCGGGACCTTCAGGAAGTTCTGCCCCTTCGAGTCGCAACTCCCTCTCCAAACCATCTAGTACAGTCTCTGCCCAACGTCCCCATAAACTTATAAACTGCAATAATGTACCGTCCTTGTCTAACAATACACCTTTTACTTGCACGCGATTGCCGCCAACACTTAATTCTGCCATCTCTCTCACCCTTTATTCTGTAGTCATTACACGGGTATTTCGTCTATACTACGTGTTCGACATAAGCAGTGCATTTCCTTCCAAAAATCGCCTTCCTTAGATAACAGCTTAATACGCTTGCGTACCTAAAATGTAATAGGAAAACTAAACTAAAATCTTAAATCGCTAGCTAGTTTGCAAACAGCTCATAAGATGGTACAAGCGCAGCCATCATCTGTAGGCATATTAAAAAGTGCGATGCAATCAGGAAAGGTTGCAATACTACGCCCTTCCCTGTTACATCGCACTTACCTTCCTACCTCTGCTATAACTACCCTTAATTAAGCCTTACGTTGAACTGCCAACTTCTTCACCTTCATCAACTTGCTGACCTTCCAACTCGATTGTACGCTCACGATCCCGCTCCATAACCGGCTGCAAATACTGTCCCGTATAAGACTCCTTCACTTGAACGACTTGTTCCGGTGTACCTTGTGCGACGATCATACCACCGCCGCTTCCGCCCTCTGGACCAAGGTCAATCATATAGTCAGCTGTCTTGATTACATCCAAGTTATGTTCAATAACAAGCACACTTTCACCTGACTCAACCAGACGATGCAGCACTTCCAATAATCGATCGATATCCGCCACATGCAGACCGGTAGTCGGCTCGTCCAAAATATACAGCGTCTTGCCTGTACTGCGACGATACAGCTCAGAAGCAAGCTTCACGCGCTGTGCCTCACCACCAGATAATGTTGTAGCAGGCTGTCCCAATTTCATATAGCCTATCCCAACATCGAACAGTGTTTGCAGCTTACGATGGATGCGAGGAACGTTCTGGAAGAAGACAACCGAATCCTCAATTGTCATGTCCAAAATGTCAGCAATGTTTTTGCCTTTGTACTTCACGTCCAACGTTTCACGATTGTAACGCTTGCCTTTACATATTTCACAAGGTACGTACACATCCGGCAGGAAGTGCATCTCAATCTTAATAATTCCGTCCCCGCGACAAGCCTCACAACGTCCGCCCTTCACGTTAAAGCTGAAGCGGCCTTTTTTATAGCCGCGAATCTTCGCTTCGTTCGTTGTCGCGAACAAGTCACGAATATCGTCAAAGACACCCGTATACGTTGCTGGGTTGGAACGTGGCGTACGTCCAATCGGTGACTGATCAATATCGATAACCTTCTCAATATGCTCAAGACCTCGAATTTCACGATGTGCACCTGGACGAACTTTTGCCTTATGCAGATCACGCGCTAACGTCTTATAAAGAATTTCATTAATGAGTGTAGACTTACCTGAACCAGATACTCCTGTCACAGCTGTAAAGACACCAAGAGGGATCTTCACATTAACGTTACGCAAGTTATTTTCCTTCGCACCGCGAATCTCAAGCCAACGATCATCGGTTTGACGGCGCTGCAACGGTACAGGAATAAATTTGCGGCCGCTCAAATACGCGCCTGTCAAAGATTGCTCATCCTGCATCACTTCCTGCGGTGTACCTTGCGATACAACCATACCACCGTGAATACCCGCTCCAGGGCCAATATCAATAATATAGTCAGCAGCAAGCATCGTGTCTTCATCATGTTCAACGACAATGAGGGTATTACCCAAATTGCGCATATGCTCTAGCGTGCGAATCAAACGATCGTTATCACGTTGATGAAGCCCGATACTTGGCTCGTCTAGAATGTACAATACACCCATAAGGCTGGAACCTATTTGTGTGGCAAGACGAATCCGCTGAGCCTCACCACCTGACAATGTGCCAGCTGCACGATTTAGCGTCAAATATTGAAGGCCGACATTTACTAAGAAACCAAGGCGAGAATTAATTTCCTTCAAAATGAGGTTCGCAATCAGCAATTCCTTATCTGTAAGTGTCAACGACTCAAACCATTGCTGTGCTTCACCAATCGACAATGCTGTCACGAATGCCATGTTCTGATCGTTAATCGTAACCGCTAGACTTTCTTTGCGTAGACGGTGACCTTTACAACCGCCGCATGGCTTCGCACTCATAAATCCTTCTATAAATTCGCGGATGCCTTCAGAAGCTGTCTCGCGATAGCGGCGCTCTAGATTATGAATAACGCCTTCAAACGTAACTTGAGCTTCCTTGCGATGTCCGAAGTCATTTTCATAAACGAATCGAATCTTCTCAGCTCCTGTGCCATGAAGAATCTTCGTCATATGCTCAGGCTCCAGTTGTGAAACCGGAATGTCTGTCGGGATAGAATAGTGCTCGCAAACAGCACGAAGAAATTGTGGATAATAGTTCGACGTACTTCCCGCCCAAGCTTCAAATGCCCCATCATCAATCGATTTATCTCGATCCGGTACGAGCAGCTCAGCATCAACAATCATTTTCTGTCCCAGCCCATCACAATCAGAGCAAGCACCGAAAGGACTGTTAAATGAGAACATGCGCGGTGCCAACTCATCGATGCTAAATCCACACTCTGGGCAAGCTAGGTTCGAACTAAATACAAGCTCTTCCTGATCGATAATATCAACGATAAGCTTGCCCCCGGACAAGTTCAACGCAGTTTCAATGGAATCTGCAAGTCGTGCTTCAATATCGTCCTTTACAACGATACGGTCAACAACCACTTCGATATTATGCTTCTTGTTCTTCTCTAACTCAATCGTATCAGACACTTCACGTATTTCTCCGTCAACACGGATACGAACGAAACCTTGTTTTTGAATATCAGCAAACACAGACTTATGCTCACCTTTACGCCCTGAAACGATAGGGGCAAGCAATTGCAGCTTAGTCCGTTCTGGATAAGCCATAATTCGATCAACCATCTGCTCAACCGTCTGAGATGTAATCTCAATACCGTGATCTGGACAGTGTGGACGACCAATCCGTGCAAATAGTAGACGAAGGTAGTCATAAATCTCCGTTACCGTTCCTACTGTAGAACGAGGATTACGGCTAGTTGTCTTCTGATCGATAGAAATGGCTGGCGAAAGCCCATCAATCGAATCTACATCCGGCTTCTCCATTTGTCCAAGAAATTGACGTGCATAGGCAGACAAAGACTCTACATAACGGCGCTGCCCTTCCGCATAAATCGTATCGAATGCCAAAGACGACTTACCAGACCCACTCAAACCCGTCAACACAACGAACTTATCACGCGGGATCGTGACGTCAATATTTTTTAAGTTGTGGGCTCTTGCCCCTTTTATGACGATATTCTCACTAGCCAACTTACACCCTCCGCTCTAGGTTCACGCGAACCACAATTTCAAGCTTCTATATCATTCAAGTAGAACGAAATATCCGTTCTTACCTATTCACAACTTCGTTATTACTTAATCCATTGCACGCAATTCCAACAATGCATCACGCAGTTCCGCAGCACGTTCGAACTGCAAGTTCTTCGCAGCTTCTTTCATATCCTGCTCTAAGCGCTCAATGACAGCATGGCGATCCTTCTTCGACATCTTCTCGATAGGCTTGTTTGTAGTGTACTCTTCCTTCGATTCAGCAGCCTTCGTCGCTTCGATCACATCCCGCACTTTCTTGCGGATCGTTTGCGGCGTAATACCGTGCTTCTCATTGTATGCGATTTGAATCGTACGACGTCGTGCCGTTTCTTTAAGTGCCTTATCCATCGAATCCGTAATCTTATCACCATACATGATTACGAATCCGTCCGCATTACGTGCCGCACGCCCAATCGTCTGAATGAGCGATCGTTCCGCACGCAGGAAGCCTTCCTTATCTGCATCGAGAATGGCCACCAATGATACCTCTGGCAAGTCCAATCCTTCTCTCAGCAAGTTAATGCCCACCAATACATCAACAACACCGAGACGCAGATCACGCAGAATCATCATCCGCTCTAACGTCTTTATATCCGAATGCAAATATTTAACCTTGATTCCTATCTCTTTCAAATACTCGCTCAAGTCCTCTGACATCTTCTTCGTCAACGTTGTAACGAGTACACGCTCATCCTTATCAATGCGCGCGCGTATTTCTCCAATAAGATCATCGATCTGTCCCTTCGTAGGACGAACCTCGATAACAGGATCAAGCAATCCTGTTGGACGAATAATCTGCTGTACCATCTCTGGTGTATGCTCTAACTCAAATGGTCCTGGCGTCGCCGAAATAAATAAAGATTGGCTCACTTTACCTTCGAATTCCTCAAACCTAAGTGGTCGATTGTCCAGCGCAGACGGCAAACGGAAGCCATGCTCCACTAGAACGGTCTTCCTTGCTCTGTCACCATTGTACATACCTCGAATTTGCGGAAGCGTTACATGTGACTCATCGACAACAACAACAAAGTCATCAGGGAAGTAATCCAACAAGGTGTATGGCGTTGCACCAGGCTCACGAAACGTAAGCGGACCCGAATAGTTCTCAATACCAGAACAGAAGCCCATCTCCTGCATCATCTCAATATCATAACGCGTACGCTGTTCAAGACGCTGAGCTTCCAGCAACTTATTCTCGCTGCGCAGCAATTGCAGACGCTCTTCCAATTCACGCTCGATATTAACAAGCGCCACCTTCATCGTTTCTGAAGCTGTAACGAAGTGAGATGCTGGGAATATCGCCACATGAACACGTTCGCCAATAATTTCACCCGTAAGCACATCAATTTCGGTAATGCGCTCAATCTCATCTCCAAACAACTCTACTCGAATAGCCTGCTCTCCCTTTGATGCTGGGAAAATCTCTATTACATCGCCTCTAACACGGAATGTTCCGCGTACGAAGTTCAAGTCATTGCGCTTATATTGAATATCCACCAACTTCGACAGGATTTCATTACGTGAGCGTTCCATACCCTTTCGTATAGAAAATACCAGATTTCCGTATTCAATTGGAGAACCTAAACCATAAATACAAGATACACTCGCCACAATAATAACATCCCGACGCTCAAATAGAGCTGACGTTGCAGAGTGACGCAGCTTATCAATCTCTTCATTAATACTTGAATCTTTCTCAATATACGTATCCGATGATGGAATGTAGGCTTCAGGCTGGAAGTAATCATAGTAACTTACGAAGTATTCCACTGCATTGTTAGGGAAAAATTCCTTGAACTCGCTGCACAACTGAGCAGCCAATGTCTTATTATGTGCGATGACAAGTGTAGGTCGATTGAGCTTGGCAATCGTGTGAGCAATCGTAAATGTCTTACCCGTACCTGTTGCACCAAGCAGCGTTTGATATCGCTTCCCCTCATGGACGCCCTTTACCAGCTCTTCAATCGCCTGCGGCTGGTCTCCTTGGGGGTTAAAATCCGATACTAACTCAAACGACTTCGAACTCATCTGAATATGTTCCATACTCGCTTATCACCGCACCCTTCATCATTAATCCTAATCTAATATAGCCTTGCTTCTAGGTCTAGAGATTCATTTCCCTCAGCCACCTTCATTATGCTAAAGTTTCGCTTCCGAACACCCGATATATGAAACAGTATAGCCCTATCACAACAGCAAATATCAATGCTCAACAGCTATATTTGAAATGAACTTATTTATTAGTAATCTATCATCGCTTACATATGTTAAAATAAGAATGTTTGTTCCCTTTTATTATACTCCTAACACGGTTTGGATGCAAATGGGAACTTCATTTTAGGAGGATATAATTTATGGACAAAACGACGATAATCGGAATTGCCGCTGGGCTCATCGCACTTATCGGTGGATTTATTATGGAAGGCGGACATTTGAGCGGTTTGTGGGAAAGTACAGCAGCTATCATCGTATTTGGCGGTACGATTGCCGCAGTCGTGGTTAGCTTCCCAGCCAATCGTTTGCGCACGATACCTGATGCGTTGAAGATGGCTTTCACACAGCCTAAATCTGAGATGCCTCAACTAATTGATGATATGGTTGCCATGGCTACGCAAGCGCGTCGAGAAGGTGTACTCGTTCTGGAAGACGCAGCACACAAACACAATAATCCCTTCCTGAAAGAAGGGCTGCTGCTCGTCGTTGACGGCACAGAAGCGGAAACGGTGAAAGAACTGACCGACTTAGATATCGACGCTATTGAACAAAAGCACGAAGGCTATGCCAAAATTTTCGAAGCTGCGGGTGGATATGCTCCAACGATGGGGATTATCGGTACGGTCATGGGTCTTATTCACGTACTGAGCAGCTTGAATGACCCTGCCAACCTTGGACCTGCCATTGCAGTTGCATTTACAGCAACTTTGTACGGGGTAGCGACAGCCAATGTCATCTACTTACCGGTATGCTCCAAGATCAAAATTCGCAGCAGTCAAATCATTCGAGAAATGGAAATGATCCAATACGGTATTCTCTCTATTCAAGCAGGTGAAAATCCAAAGATCATCCGCAAAAAGCTTAGTTCCTTTATGCTAACCGAAACCTCTCATCAACCGTTAGCTCGTATGCCAGAAATGAAGCGGGGGATGAAGGTTGAGACGCAGAAGTAGGAGGCGCGGACAAGCCTCAGCAGTGGAAAATCAAGAAAGATGGCTCATCACCTATGCCGACCTGATTACACTACTTATGATTTTCTTTGTCGTTATGTATGCGATGAGTCAGGTTGACTTAACGAAATATGAATCTCTATCCTCCACCCTTTCATCTACTTTTAGTGATGGTGGAGGCACAGGCCCACTTCCTGACGGAAGCGGTATTTTAGAAGGTGCCCACACGAAGCCGGGAGAAACAGGCGGATTAGAAACGAAGGTGGATGGGGGCTCTGGCGACCAAAACACAGACAATCGCGACGGCAAGCAGTCAGCATCGAACCAAGGCGTTATGATCGGTCAAATTACGCAGCAAGATTTGGCTTTCCGCAAGCAAGAGCAGCAGCTTCAAGACACGATGAAGAAGATCCAGCAATATATCGATGAAAATGATTTGCAAAATTCCATCAGCGTCAACGATGTTCCTAAAGGAATCGAAATTCGCCTAAGTGACCGACTATTATTCAGTCTCGGACAATCCGAGCTGACTGCTCAAGCAGAGCCGACACTTAAAAAGCTCGCTTCCCTGTTCAGTCAACTTGACTCTATGATTAGTATTGAAGGACATACAGACAATTTACCATTTGCATCAGGCAGCCGTTACAAAGATAACTGGGAGCTGTCAGCTGAACGCGCCCTGTCTGTGCTTCGTTTCTTTATTACTGAGCATAACTTAAAGACGGAACAATTCCAGATCGCAGGTTACGGAGATACACGACCTGTAGCTACTAACGATACGCTAGAAGGAAGACAAAAAAATAGACGTGTAGAAATTATCATTCTACGAAACGTCATGCGCCCAACTTCATAATGGTATAACCAACATCGCACCGGGGATAACCCTAGGTGCTTTTTTCTTCCATTTTTTATATTACACACAATTTATCCACATTTTCACACAACTTATTCACATATGCTTTTTGGTTATACACATTATCCACTTACTTATACACAAACATTGAATAACTTCTGTGTATATTCCATGAAAGCACTTTCTTATCCACAAAAATGCCCTGATTCCTTATTGGAGTCAGGACATAAATGACACTATTAACAGCTTATTAAGAATTAGTAAGAAAATTAAGAAAGCATTTGTTCTTCCGAAGCTTGCTCGAGCCGTTTATTGGATTTTCTCCACGGAGATAAGAACAACTGGCGTACAGATAACGGCTTCATTGCAGCTACATAAGATACGTTGTCATCTGGAGCTAATAGAACACCTAATTGATGATGCTCATCCGCATACATAGCACGTTGTACGAATTTCACGTCCCCGTTCCCATTTAACACTTCAAGCTTACAAAAGGCCGCATTTGCGCGCAAAGCCTGATGCAATGCTTCTTTCGTATGAACAGGAATACCATTGACTTTCGAAATAATTTCTCCCGGCTGGAGCTTCAACTCTTCCGCTGGGCTTCCAGGCAGCACCGCTTGAATAAGCAACCCTCGCTTGTCATGCGTATAGATCGGGCTTCGCCCTAACTCCTCGCTGCGGCTTTGATAAACAAGCCATTCATGCATCGCTATAGCTACTAGCGCTCCAATCGGAGCTAACGGATACCACCAGTTGGATAGCAATGCTGCTGCCAGCAATGCTGCCGCATACATATACAACCTGGATGCTGTTACTTTTGCTTTATCTTGCGGTAAATACGTATAGGTCATATCGCTAAATCCAATGACAATTGGCAAAGCAGCGAACGCCCATCCCGAAGTTCCAAGCCCTTCAGTAAACAAAGGAATCCAAGGTAGTGTTAATCCATCGTCTGCAGGAACGAGCAGCAACAAGGGCATCGGCCAGAACATGTTCATCTGATAGCCACCTACGATGCGACCACGCTTACTATCCATATAGAAAGGACTTGCAAAGCGTGCTGCTTGCTTACGCACAAGCCAAGCTTCCGCTCCATGAACGAGCGCAATAATGACGAGCAAGCCTGCGGCATTCATATCTCTGAGATCCGTCACCCACGATGCTATCCACCCTGCTGGCTGCCAATCTGGCATAAGCCGCAATATAAGCTGCAGAAGCACCAGTGCTCCACCTGCATAAGCGAGACAGATCCAACGTACACGAAACAGTACAAGTACAAAAGTTATCATCCAAAGTAATATCATGACAGAGCTAGGAATGACTGCACCAAGCCCTACAGCTGCAATGCTGACAATGATTCCAGCAACTAGTCCCCCAAGCCACGCCCTCCATGTCTGCTCAAGCCAGCTCCGCATCTTAACTGCATATAACCGACGCTCCAACAGCATTTGACGACGATATTGTATCGCTATAAATACAATTGCTAACCAATAAAATGGATTCAACAACCCTAATAGGATTGCTTGAGCGATTCGAGTACCGAATGCAACGACGAGGTCCACATCTTTCGCCCCTTCCTTATCTGACAACCTTTTAACCTTATCATATAAAATAAACGAACTGCTACCAACCAAACAAAAAAGAGAAGGCACAAGCCGAAGCCTGCAGCCTTCTCTTTATTCGACAACGACTAGCGGATTTCCTTCTGTACCGCTTTAATTGCAGCATCCAATTGTGCATCGTTCTTCGGATCACGAATCGCTTTAATAACCGCTTGTTCCAACTTTTCCGCAGTCAGCTTATTCACTTCTCCCGTCACCGGGACACTATGATCACGCTGGAATTTCTCTACAGCCACTTTCGTATCAGGCGAGAAGTAACCATCTACTCGATCAACCGGATAGCCAATACCCTTTAAAATGTGTTGAACGTTCGCCACATCTGCGGATGTCAAATTAAGCTTCAATGTTTTATCTTTTGGAATAGGCGCTGCTTGGAAGTAGCTTGGCTGGGCTACCTTCACATCAGGTTCAATTCCTTTTTCATGTATCCACTTACCATCCGGTGTCAGCCATTTCGCAATCGTAAGCTTGATAAGATCCCCATCATTTTTGGATACAAGATGACTTGATTGCACCGTACCTTTGCCAAAAGTGTTATCCCCTACAAGGATAGCACCAGCCGACTCTTGCAAAGCAGCTGCCATAATTTCCGACGCGCTAGCGCTACCTTTATTCGTTAGCACCGCAATCGGATATGGTTTCACATCTTTCGCACCTTTGGACTTGTATACATCCCGCTTCTTATCTCTATACTCTATTTGCAAAATAGGCTTACCAACTGGAACAAAGTGCTCTGTCATTTGCTTAACCGTATCCAGCACTCCACCCGGATTGTTTCGAACATCGATAATAAGCCCTTTCATTTGCTTCGCTTCAAGCTCTTTAAGAGCCTTCTCGAAGCGTTCCGCTGTATTAGCAGAATATTGACGAAGTTCAATATAACCGATGTTACCTTCCAACATCGATGGATATACCGTCTCTAAGTCTACCTTGTCCCGCTTAATTTGGAATACCATAACTTGCTCATGACCAGGTCGCTTCACCTCAAGCTTAACGGTAGAACCTTTAGGACCGCGGATTTTGCTAACCGCTTCCGTCAACGTTTTGCCATCAAGACTTTCGCCATCAACCGTTAGGAGTACATCCTTAGGCTGCAAGCCTGCTTTCTCAGCTGGAGAGTTCTTGATTGGAGAGACGACCGTCACCGCACCATTATCTAAAGAAACTTCAGCCCCGATTCCTGTAAACTCTCCCTCCACACTTTCATTGAAGGAAGTAGCTTCACTTCTTCTCATATAAGTGGAGTAAGGATCTTTTAATACAGCAAACATTCCGTCCAACGCACCGGACAATAACTTTTCCCGTTCAACTGGCTCTATATAATTGCTCTCAATAGTATGAAGCACAGAGTTAAGCTTCTGCATCTGCTGCGATGAGAACCCCGTACCTGTTGCATTCACATGGCCGGAAAGAGCCGGTACGTTCATCACAGCCACCGTCAGTAGGCTGCTCAACACGATTGCGCTGCCTACCATAAGCGCTACTGTCCGTCCTTTGAATGACATCTGCTCACCGCCTTCATGAATTAGAGCTTGTAATATGCTCCACCATTGTAGTATATGTCTATGCCTATCTTATCCATTCAAATAATTTTCAGGATCTACCTTATTTCCGTTTAAGCGAACTTCAAAATGAAGGTGGTTACCTGTCGAGCGTCCTGTTGTTCCGACCTCAGCAATCTTCTGCCCTCGGCTCACAACATCACCCTTACTTACTTTGATACCGCCGTTGCGAATATGGCCGTAAAGCGTCCACAAACCGTTGCCGTGGTCAATAATGACTGTATTACCGTAGCCATTCCACAACTCTGCCATAATGACAGTACCACCCTCAGCTGCATAGATTGGTGTACCTGAAGGAGCGGCCATATCGATACCACTGTGATTAGAAGCTCTGCCTGTAATCGGATCTGAACGCCCACCGAAACGAGAAGTCAGCGTATAGCCATCTTTTAGCGGAACTGCAAGCTTGCCGCCGCTGTATGTCGGTACACTCGTCACATAAGAAGTCGTCGGTTTTTTCGCTCGCTCTGCAGCTTCACGCTTTCGGCGTGCATCTTCTGCTGCTTTGTCCTTCAACAATTTAGAACGTTCCATCGCGAACTCTACAAGCATTTTATCTTGTTCCTCACTCAAACCGTGGGCCTCTTCAATTTGCTTATCCAGACTCGCAATCATGACTTCTTTTTCGCGTTCTTTCTGCATAAGATCCTGCTTCGTTTCATCTAACTTAGCGTATAGACTTTTGACACGTCTAAGATCTTGCTCAATTTCTTTTTTCTTCTCAATGACAAGCAGCTTGTCCTTTTCATGATCCTCTAAAATCTTCTGATCTTGGTTTGCGATCAATTCTAATGAATCAAGACGATCTAAGAAATCTTTAAAGCTAGTCGCGCTAAATATTACATCCAAATAAGAAACATTTCCGCTCGTATACATTAGCTTCACACGCGTATCCAACATTTTGCTACGCTCTTCAATACGTCGATTTGCTTCTTCTAATTGGAATGCATTCTCGCTCAATTTAAGCTCTGTCTTATCAATATCAAGCGAAACTTTGGTCATTTCTGCAACCTTAGATTCAATCTGACCAGAAATTACTTTCATATCCGCTTGGGTCTTTTTTTTACTTTTCGCTGCCTTAGCGGCCTTAGCATCAGCATTTTGCTGGACTTGCTCGGCTTTACGCATTTCCTGTTGTAGATCTTTTAACTTGCGGTCAATGGAACCAGCCTGAGAAGCTTCTGTGACTGTAGCAGGTGTCATCGTAAGCAGCATAGCTCCGCACAAAGCAACCGCGATACTTTTCTTCTTCAACCAAGTCTCCTCCTCTTTCCATATAAATCGATATAACGATTGTCCAAACTATATCCGCTGTAGGATCTGAACCAGCTTACACTTTTAAGAACTTGCGAATCGAAATGGTACTTCCCCAAACCCCGATCAAAATTCCTAAAGCCATCAAGCTACCAAATGCAAACGCCCAAATGTTGCTCAAAGGCAGCATATCTATAAACTGAATGCCCATCGTATCTGCCGTAAGTGCAAACAATTGGTTGTAAGCTAAGAATAAAATAGCAATCGTTACAACAGAGCCGATAAGTCCGATTAACGCACCTTCCACAAAGAATGGCCAGCGGATAAATGAGTTTGTTGCACCTACCATTTTCATAATGCTAATCTCACGCTGTCGCGCCATAATCGTAATCTTGATCGTATTCGCAATTAAGAACATAGCCGTGAAACCTAGACCGACAACAAGAATTAAGCCAAAGTTACGGATCATCTCTGTCAATTTGAATAGTTTCTCTACATGACCTTGTCCATAGTTAACAATATCGATAGGCTTGTCCTTATTCGTTTCGTTCAAAGCTTGAATCTTTTTCGCTACCATGGACACCGTTTCTGGCTTGTAAACCTCGATGGTGAATGCATCGGGAAGTGGGTTCGTCTCAGGCGTATATCCTTTAACAAGATCCTTTCCTTTATCACCAAGCTTCTTCTCTAATAACTTCAAACCCTCTGCTTTAGGGATCAGCGTCACTTGGCTAACTTCCGACATATTTCCGATGTCCGTTTCCAGTAGATCAACTTGTTCCTTAGACGTTCCGACCTTTAGATATACACTTATCGTAATCTTACTATCAACCTGACTCATCAAATGGTTCAAGTTAAATGACAATAGAATAAATACACCTAAAATAAACAATGAAATAACGATAGAACTTATAGAAGCAACCGACATCCAGCCGTTGCGCACAATGCTTTTGCTACCTTCTCTAAGATGGCGGGATATTGTATTAAGTGTCATAACCGTAATCCCCCCGAACCTCATCGCGCACAATCATACCTTCTTCAATCGCAATGACACGACGCCGTATTCGGTTGACGATGTCTTTGTTATGCGTTGCCATAATAATGGTAGTGCCTCGATAATTTATTTCTTCTAACAGTTTCATAATCTCCCACGATGTTTCAGGATCCAAGTTCCCTGTAGGCTCATCGGCCACAAGTACTGCAGGATTATTAACGATTGCACGCGCAATGGCTACACGTTGCTGCTCACCGCCTGAAAGCTGAGATGGCAAGCAGTTCATCTTCTGCTTCAAACCAACTAGTTCCAACACTTCTGGGACACGGCGCTTAATAACCTTCTTCGGCGCTTCAATAACCTCCATTGCAAATGCGACATTTTCATACGCCGTAAGCTTCGGAAGCAATCTAAAATCTTGGAAAATGACGCCGATATTACGGCGCACATACGGAATTTTACGCTGCTTCAGTTTCCCAATGTTAAATCCATTTACGAAGAGCTGGCCCTTCGTAGGCACTTCTTCTCTATAAATTAACTTCATAAATGTAGATTTACCTGCTCCTGATGGACCAACTAGATATACGAACTCATCTTTATCAATAAGGACATTGACTCCGCGCAATGCATGCGAGCCGTTCGTATAGGTCTTCCAAATATCTTGCATCTCAATCAAAAGTTATCACTTCCTATGTGTATAAGATCAGCCCTTATATATTCGACACTAGGCCGCTAAATCCTCTTCAATTATTACAATTTCTACACCATTTTGCAGTTGACAGGTAAGAAATTCATTATTTCCCGGGAAAATGTCTTAACATGTCCAACATTAGCCAAATAAATCGATACAAATGGAATAATCATCCTTATTTTAATAGACTTATAATAGTTGAAAATGGTTTTAATCAATATGGAAATATTCACAGCTTATCCGCATAAGATGGGGAAGACGACCTTGATGGACAGGGGGCAGCTTCCTATGCTAAAAAAATGGTATGCATGGATAGTCGGTGTTTCACTTCTTATCGTCCTTTCGTGCGGTGCCTTATGGTACTGGGCTGAACGTTATACACAATCCAATACCATTCCCGCACATGTGCAGTTATCCGACTGGCTAATCAGTGGAATGGATATCTCAACATTCGAGCAGCAACTAGCTGAACGAGTTCGTAAACTCGAACAAAGACCGATTGTATTCACTTTCAATGCCGCTAAGCTCCCTTCAGTTCGGACCACACTTGCGGATATTGGCGTACGTTATCAAGCTACCGCACTCGTGGAGCAGCTTAAGCAATTACAGCAAGGCTCTTTATGGCAGAGAATACATAAACGGTTATATTTTCAAGAAAAGTGGTCGCTAACATTTGATTGGAAGCAGTCTATTTGGAGAAAAAGATTCACTCCACAATGGGAATTGCAAGCATTTGGTGCACCTATCTCTGCTACGCGAATCATCACAGCAAGTGATACGATTGAGTACAAAGCGGATATACCTGTTTATCGCCTCGACCGAATACAGCTGGAACAAACCATTCGGGCTGCCTTGCCAGCTCAATGGACCACAACTCATTCTATCGTGGTAGAGGTACCACTTCAGCGATATGACGCACCTGTTACCCTCCACTCTCTGCAAGCAGAAGGGATCGAACGCAAAATTATGGAGTTCTCGACAACTTTTGTTCAAGAAGAAGACGGACGAACCCATAACGTTAAAGCAGCTGCCCAAACGATTAACAATATGATACTCAAGCCCGGTGACATCTTTGACTATGATCGCATTATTGTTGACACCGAACGACAACATGGCTTTAAGGAAGCCCCTGTCATCTTCAATGGTAAATTAGTACCAGGTGTGGGCGGTGGAATCTGCCAAGTTTCGAGCACGCTATACAATGCTGCACTACGTTCAGGACTCCACATCGTAGAACGCAGAAACCACTCCTTGCCTGTTAAATATATTCCGATAGGATTAGACGCCACTTTTTCACAAGGATATATTAATTTCAAATTCAAAAATACGACTGGCAAACATCTACTTATTCGAACAGCAACAGAAGAGGATCGACTCACGATTAAGCTCTTTGGAACGATGAATTCAAACGTACAGTACAAAATGGAAACGAAAACGATTAAAATCATGAAACCAGATGTCAAATATGTACGGAATAATCAACTTACACCCGGAACACAAGAATTGCTACAGCCTGGAAAGAACGGCTTCCAAGTTGAGACCTATCGTTTAAAGTTAGTAGACGGCAAAGAAGTATCACGTGAACGAGTTTCGTTAGATACCTACAAACCACAGCCTTCTTTAATTGCTGTCAATAATGGAGGCACGCCTGAACGTGAAAAGGCAGAAGAGCGCAAACCAATTGTAGAAGATGGCTTACATGGTCCAAACTTCGATCAAGGTAGATAAAAAGAAAGTTATCAAAATAAACCAAACAGCACGCGTTAGCGCCTCACGGGACGCTATTAACGCGTGCTGTTTATAGTGGGCATCATGCTGCCCTTGAATTAGTTACCTAATCCTAAGCATAATGCTGATTAAATTCTGCACCTCATCACTTTGCAATCATGGGTTGAACCTGGGCTGCAGTTGCTTCAGCTTGCTTCTGCTCATTCCAAGCAATCGTAACTTGCAAAGCTTCCATTGCACGAACAATCGCCGCTTCCACTTGCGGCTTAGCCGTTCCGCCGTAAACATTCCGTGCATTCACGACCTGCTCAGGCTGGAGCACATCATAAATCTTCTCATCGAACAACGGAGAGAACTGCTGGAATTCCTCAAGCGACAAGTCCAGCAAGTAGACGCCTTTTTGAATACAGTACAGCACCGTCTTGCCAATAACTTCATGCGCTTGGCGGAAAGGCAAACCCTTGTTCACAAGAAAATCTGCAATATCCGTCGCGTTTGAGAAGTCTTGGTTGACCGCTTGACGCATGCGACTACGGTTTACTTTCATCGTAGCAATCATTGGAGCAAACAGACGCAGCGCGCCATCCAACGTTGCAACCGTATCAAACATGCCTTCTTTGTCTTCCTGCATATCTTTGTTATAAGCTAGCGGAAGTGCCTTTAGTACCGTCAGCATGCCGATAAGATTGCCATATACGCGCCCTGTCTTGCCTCGTACAAGTTCAGGTACGTCTGGGTTCTTCTTCTGCGGCATAATGCTAGATCCCGTACAGAAAGCATCATCCAATTCAATGAATTGAAACTCTGTACTGGACCACAGCACAAGCTCCTCACACAATCGCGATAAGTGCGTCATAATAAGCGAAGCATTGGCTAGAAACTCCACAATGAAGTCTCTATCGCTGACCGCATCTAGACTATTTTCATAAACACGTTCGAAACCAAGCTGCTCCGCAACAAAATGACGGTCAATCGGGAACGTCGTCCCCGCCAAGGCTCCTGCGCCTAATGGCAGCGTGTTGATACGCTTGTAACTATCTTTCAACCGCTCAATATCACGTTCGAACATGGATACATAAGCCAATAGATGATGTGCAAATAGAATTGGCTGCGCACGCTGGAGATGTGTATACCCCGGAATTATGGTGTCCACATTCTCCTTTGCCTGTGTGATTAGCGCTTCTTGTACATTGCCTAACAACTCAACGAATTGAACAACATGCTTGCGCAAATAAAGATGCATATCCGTAGCAACCTGATCGTTACGGCTGCGACCTGTATGCAGCTTGCCCCCAACAGGTCCGATCAGCTCAATCAGCTTCTTCTCGATATTCATATGAATATCTTCATCCGACACCGAGTATTCCATCTCACCTGCTTGAATCAGCGCCAGCACTTGCAGTAGCCCATCCTTGATGCGATCCGCATCTTGCTGCGGCACGATTCCGCAGCGACCGAGCATCGTAATATGAGCGAGACTGCCTTGTATATCTTCTTCGGCCATCTTCTTATCGAACGTAATCGATGCCGTATATTGCTCCACCAGTTCATCCGTCTGCTTCGTAAAACGTCCGCCCCAAAGCTTACTCACACTGTCCCCTCCTGCCCATGAGAATATCTATCTACATCCGAATCCGAATGGTATGACATTTCACATCACATATCGTCACGAATTACGTTTCAGCACAAGGTTCAATTCGTGAATACAACTTCTGCCGATTGCTTAGGAGCTTCTGCCGTCGCATTCGCACCGTGTACACCAGCAGATACTTTTAATCTCAATGCGTTCAACTGAATAAAGCCCGTTGCATCGTTCTGATCGTAAGCCTGCGTCGGATCAGCTTCCATCGTTGCGATATCTGGATTATAAAGGCTGACTGGGCTCTTAACCCCAGCACCAATCACATTTCCTTTATAAAGCTTCAAACGCACCGTACCTGTAACGTTTTTCTGACTTTCTTGCACCAATGCTTGAATAGCCAAGCGCTCTGGCGCAAACCAGAAACCGTTGTAAACGATATTGCTATATTTCGCAATTAATGAATCACGCAAATGCATCACTTCACGATCCATCGTCAACGACTCCATCTTACGATGAGCCGTAAATAAAATCGTTCCACCCGGCGTCTCATACACTCCGCGGCTCTTCATGCCTACGAAGCGATTTTCAACCATATCCACACGACCAACGCCATGCTTGCCGCCAAGTTCGTTCAATTTCTCCATTACTTGCAGCGGTGTGAGAGTAGCACCATTGATCGCAACGCAGTTACCCTGCTCAAATGATAGTTCAACATATTCAGCCGTATCTGGCGCATCTTCCGGAGATACACTCAATACGAACATTCCCTTGTTCTCATCTGAACTTGGGTCGAACCAAGGGTCCTCTAAAATACCGCTTTCGAAGCTAATATGAAGCAAGTTACGGTCCATGGAATAAGGTTTCGCAGCAGAAGCTTGCACAGGAATGCCATGTTTCTCCGCATAAGCAATCATCTCAGCACGACCAGGGAACTGCTCACGGAAAGCTTCGGAACGCCAAGGCGCAATCACTTTAATTTCGGGAGCAAGTGCAGCCGCTGTAAGTTCAAAACGCACTTGGTCATTCCCTTTACCAGTCGCACCATGCGCAATTGCAGTGGCTCCCTCAGCACGGGCAATCTCAACCATACGCTTTGCAATAAGTGGGCGAGCAATGCTCGTTCCTAGCAAGTATTGTCCCTCATAAAGAGCTCCTGCTTGGAACATCGGTTGAATGAAATCGCTCGCGAACTCATCGCGCAAATCATCGATGTATACTTTGGAAGCACCTGTCGCTAGTGCCTTTTCCTCTAAGCCATCCAACTCTTCTTTTTGCCCAATATCTGCAGTAAAAGCGATAATTTCAGCATCATACGTTTCTTTCAACCACTTCAAAATAACGGATGTATCCAGCCCACCAGAGTAGGCCAGCACTATTTTCTCCTTCGCCATCGTTCCCGCTCCTCTCAAACGTCCACTACAAAGTCTATAGAAATACTAGTCGCGCATAATAGCGGCCATAATCGCTTTTTGTGCATGCAGTCGATTTTCAGCTTCATCAAACACAATAGAATGCGGGCCATCGATGACACCCTCACTCACTTCTTCCCCACGATGAGCAGGCAAGCAATGCATGAACAAATAATCTGACTTGGCATATTTCACAAGTGACTCATTCACTTGAAAGTTCTTGAATGCTTTTTCCCGCTTCTCTTGTTCGGACTCAAAGCCCATGCTCGCCCACACATCAGTGTAAATAAAATCTGCATCCGCTGCCGCTTCCTGTGGATCGCTCGTCAGCGTTATTGTTGATCCGTAAAGTTCAGCTTGTTCTTTGGACTGTTTAATCACATCCGAATCTGGACCATAACCTTCTGGAGTTGCTACTGCGATGTGCATACCCAACTTAGCAGCACCCATCATGAGTGAATGTGCCATATTGTTGCCATCACCGATATAAGCAATCTTCAGCCCTTCCAATTTGCCCTTCTTCTCATAAGCAGTCATATAGTCAGCTAACGCCTGACAGGGGTGATTCAAATCAGACAATCCGTTAATAACCGGAACGGTTGCGCTGCGTGCTAAATCAATAACGGTGCTGTGTGCAAACGTACGAATCATAATGCCGTCTACATAACGTGACAATGTTTGCGCCGTATCGGAGATTGTTTCACCACGACCAATTTGAATATCATTTTTACTCAAAAACAGTGCCGTTCCACCTAACTGGAACATTCCCACTTCAAAGGAGACCCGTGTCCGCGTGGAAGACTTTTCGAATATCATTGCAAGCGATTTGCCTTTAAGAGGTTGGGGCGGTGTTCCTGCCTTTTGCAGCCGCTTCAGTTCAATAGCATCATGTATCAAGGCATATATTTCTTCTTGTGTATAATCTGCAAGAGCGACGAAGTCCCGCCCTTTTAAGTCCAATTGAGTCGTTATCATAGGGAATATACCTCCATTCCAAACCATTTCTGTGGCTTCATTTTCATCTTTATAGTTGGCATAGAGCCAACTCGCTACGTCATTCTATCCATATTTCACAGCTAAGCTGCTCTAGTTTAATTTATCTAACCGACTTGAGCTGGTTGCTCTATCAGTACACGTTCTATGATTGTTACAGCTGCATTGATTTCTTCTTTTGTGACACGCAAACTTGGCAGCAGTCGAATCACATTCGGACCCGCAGGTACCACTAACAATCCTTCTTGGTGCATTTGAGCGATCATTTCTCCTGTTGCACCATCGTATTCGATACCGACAATAAGGCCCATTCCGCGAATGGCTTTCACCTTTGGATGTGTACCCAACTTCTGATGAAGCTGTGCTAGCAAATAACTGCTAATCTCCGCTACTCGCTCAGGAATGCACTCTTCAATATGCGTTTCTAACGTGCCGAGAACAGCCGCCATAGCAATGGGTGTTCCGCCAAACGTCGTCCCATGGGTACCTGGGCCAAATGCATCACGCAAATATTGCTTCGCCAACATCGCTCCAACCGGGAATCCGCTGCCCAATCCTTTAGCTACTGTAAAAATATCTGGCTTCAATCCAAAATGCTCATGTGCAAACCAGCGCCCTGTACGACCGACTCCTGTCTGGACTTCGTCAATAATGAGCAGCAGTCCATGCACAGCACATAGATTGGCCACACCTTCAGCAAACTCAGCTGTAATTGGAATAACGCCACCTTCTGCTTGCACAATCTCCAGCATGATAGCGCATGTTTTGTCCGTGATCGCTGCTTCAAGCGCTTGGATGTCGTTATAAGGTGCATAGCGGAATCCATCAGGCAACGGTGTGAAACCATCTTTCACCTTGTCTTGACCTGTCGCTGTCAGCGTTGCCAATGTCCGTCCATGGAACGACTGCTCAAACGTAATCACTTCATAGCGTCCTGTATTCGCAATTTTTTGGTGATAGCGACGAGCAAGTTTGATTGCCGCCTCATTCGCTTCCGCACCACTATTACAGAAGAACACGGCATCTGCACAACTGTGCTCTGTTAGCAGCTTTGCTGCCTGTTCTTGCTGCGGAATATGAAACAAGTTCGACACATGCCACAACGCATCCAACTGTTCGGTCAGACGTGCTTTGACCTGTTCAGGCACATGACCAAGATTGGTTACAGCAAGCCCGCTCATAAAGTCCAAATATTCTCGCCCGTTCTCATCCCACAGTCTGCTGCCTTCCCCTTTTACAAGCGTAATCGGGTAACGATTATATGTAGGAAATAAGGAACTATTGTTGGACACACCCATCGTATTATTGCTCATCGACTATCCCTCCCTAATTAAAACTACAAATAACTACGAATTCTGTACGATAGAAACGGATTCACGTACAATTCTAGTACCGATCGCTTCTCCCGCTGCTAATTTTCGAATTACATTTGGCTCTATCCCATGGGCGATAATTACTTCAGCTACGCCGCCTTCCATACACTTCATAGCCGCTCGTACCTTCGGAATCATACCCCCGTATATTTCACCGCTAGCAATCATAGATTCAATCTCTTCTGTCGTAACAACAGGAAGCACTTGCTTCTCTCCATCCACAACTCGCATAATACCCGGCACATCCGTAATGACCAGCAGTTGCTGCACACCTAAATGAGCTGCTACCGCGCCTGCCGCTGTATCTGCATTGATGTTATAGCGCTGGCCTGCCGCATCAATTCCAATCGGTGCAACAACGGGCATATATCCCATATCAATAAGGCCGTTAATAATTTCTGCTTGCACCCCAACCACATCGCCAACAAAGCCAATTTCAGCTGCGTTCGAGACAGGCTGTGCCCCGATCAACCCGCCATCCGTGCCAGATACCCCAATAGAGCTTGCACCTAGTCGGTTCAGTCTTCGCACGATTTGCTTGTTCATACTGCCTGCCAGCACCATCTCTACTACATCGAGTACTTCTTCACTCGTCTTGCGCAAGCCATTGACGAATTCCGTCTCGATGCCGAGCTTGCTCAGCGTCTCTGAAATGGCAGGTCCTCCGCCATGCACAATAATCGGCATCGTTCCCGATTGCTGTACCTCTCTTAATTGTTCGTAGAAGCTGTCGGGCAAATCAGCAAGTGTGCTGCCCCCGCACTTCATCACGAATCGCCTCAACTTCCCTGCTGAATATCCCATACGACTTCTCCTCTCTATGTTCGATATGCCGCGTTAATACGGACATAATCATATGTGAGATCACAACCCCATGCAGTTGCACTTCCTTGCCCCATATGGAGATCAATCGTAAATACGATCGTATCTTCCTTCAAATAAACCAACGCCTGTTCCTCGTCAAACACAACGGGAGTAGATTGCTTCAATACAGGGATCGGTCCTAGAAAAATATCTACGGAGTCCGTGTTTACCGCTTCGCCTGAGTACCCAACAGCTGCAATAACACGGCCCCAGTTCGCATCAGCTCCAAACACAGCTGACTTTACAAGACTGCTGCCGACCACACTTTTCGCAATCGCACGAGCGGCTTGATCATGCACCGCTCCGTTGACCCGCACCTCGATCAGTTTGGTTGCCCCTTCTCCATCGCGAGCAATCGCTTTAGCCAACACTTCGTTCACATAGTGGAAAGCTGCTGCAAAGGAAGACCAATCTGGGTGCTCTTCATGCAGCGGCTGATTGCCTGCCACACCACTTGCCATAACAACCAGCATGTCATTCGTGCTCGTATCTCCATCGACGGTAATCATGTTGTACGTGGCATCTGTCGTCTGCCTGAGTAGGGAATGCAGCACTTCTGACGATACGACCGCATCTGTCGTAACAAAGCCTAGCATGGTCGCCATGTTCGGATGGATCATGCCTGAGCCTTTGGCTGCGCCTGCGATTGTCACCAACTGGCCGGCGACCTGAACCGTTACACATACTTCCTTCTTCACGAGGTCGGTAGTTAGTATCGCTTGGCAAAATTGCTCGGCACCGTCTCGCGCCGAGCTAAGCTCAGCTGGGAGCGCCGCAATGCCGCGCTCTACGCAGTCCATTTTCAGCGGCACGCCGATGACGCCTGTCGAGGCTACCGCTACTTGATGCGCAGGCACGCCGAGCTGCTCGGCGAAGGCATTGCGCATGCGGTACGCGTCCGCTTCGCCTTGCACACCTGTGCAGGCGTTCGCGTTGCCGCTGTTGACGATGACGGCGCTAAGCTTGCCTTCCGCCGCTAAGCTTGCACGTGTCACGTGAAGCGGTGCCGCTTGGAACGCGTTCAACGTGTACACAGCTGCCGCCGTTGCAGGAACGTCACACACAATCGCGCCGATGTCGTTGCGGCTCGTCTTTTTCAATCCACAATGAAGCCCTGCTGCCCGGAACCCCGCCGGACTTGTAATCGACCCATCTACAACGGCAAACTGCTGTTGCCCGCTCCAACTATGATCTGCACCATCGGCAACCGTTGCCGATTCAGATATCGCCTTATTCATCATGGCTATCCCTCCGCCTACTCTATATCCAGCTACTTTATATCTAATAGATACTGGTCCGTATCGATCTAACGATTATGGATAAACAGGCACATAAGATAGTCCTGTTGTCTCGTCCCAGCCCATCATTAAGTTCAAGTTCTGAATGGCCTGCCCAGCCGCACCCTTCACCACATTATCAATAACGCTAATAATGGTTACTCTCTGCGTACGCTTATCTACGCTAAAGCCAATATCACAATAATTGGAGCCGTACACTTCCTTCGTTGCGGGCCAAGTGCCCTCAGGACGAATGCGAACAAATTGGCGCCCCGCATAATGCTCACTGTACAATTGCACAAAGTCATGATCCGTATAGCTGCCGTTCAATTTGGCATACATGGTGCACATAATTCCACGCGTCATCGGCGTCAAATGTGTTGTAAATGTAACCGTCACTGGCTGCCCATGCACATCTTGCAGCACTTGCTCAATCTCAGGAATATGCTGATGACGATTTACTTTGTAAGCTTTGAGATTCTCATTAATCTCCGCATAATGGCTCGTCAAGCTAACTCCCCGCCCTGCACCTGATACACCTGATTTCCCATCAATAATGATAGAATCCGCATCAATCCAGCCTGCCTGAAGGGCCGGCGCAAGTCCTAGCAGCGTCGCTGTTGGATAACAGCCAGGATTAGAAATGAAAGATGTGCCTACCACATCGTTACCGTACCATTCACATAGCCCATACACAGCAGAATTCAACAATTCAGTGGGTGCTGGCTCATGTTTATACCACTGCTCATATTGCTCGCCATTTTTCAATCGGAAGTCTCCTGACAGATCAATCACTTTCAACCCGACCGCTAGCAGCTGTGGTACCAACTTCGTGCTCACACCAGAAGGCGTAGCTGTAAATACAACATCTGCCTTTGCTTTTATTTCAACGGGATCAACACCGTCCAACGTATTCATCAAAATTTGATTCAAATGTGGATAGCCCGCTGCAATCGATTCTCCTGCGCTCGATGCTGAGATTACTGATGTAATTTCTACTCCTGGATGATGGATCAAAAATCGAATAAGCTCGACACCGCCGTACCCTGTCGAACCGACAATTGCAACTTTCACTTTTGATTGAACTTGCTCTGTTGTATGCAACTACCTCTCTCCCTCCGTCTGACACTCTGGAATCCAACCGCCCGCTGGCTCCATATAAGTATCTATTCGCTTATGTATTACCGATTTAGAAGTTATGCATTATTATACTTACTATGTTATATAGATACAATAACTTTTTTGCTCGGCTTGACATATAAAGTGAGTGGAAACAGAAAAAAAGTACACAAAAACCCTTTTATAAAAGCGTTCTTGCGCACTTTTAATTTTTATAAATTTTTCTTTTATGAACGAGGAATATTCATTTATGCATGAATAATGTATAGAGATAGCGAACCAATCTCTCTTTTCAAACTAGCCTCATTTTAAAAATGAGTATTAAAAAAGGACCGTCTGCACGGTCCTACATAGTCCAACACTACATGAATTGCAGTAGTAGTATTATTTTTGGGTCAAAATGGGTAAGTTCCTACCTCACACATCATGTTATGCCGGAATTTTAAAGCCCTCACCTAGCACTTCATTTGTATCGCTTATGATGACAAATGCATTTGCATCAACACTCTGTACAAGCTGCTTGAGCTTAATGACTTCCGTTTGGCCGACTACTACCATTAGCACAATACGTCCTTCACCGGTATAGCCACCTTCACCCTGCAACTTCGTCAAACCACGGTTTAAGTCCTTCAAGATCGCGCCGCTCATCTCATCTGTCTTATCCGTAATGATGAACGCTACCTTCGTATAACTGAATCCGACTTGCACGACATCGAGCGTCTTACTCATGACAAACAGACCAATCAGGGCATACATTGCATCCTCAAACGACAATAATACGCCAGCCAAAATAATGACGATCCCATCACACATCGCGATTGCGAGCGGCCTGCTGACGCCTAGATATGTATGAATAAGTTGAGCCGTAATTGCATTCCCGCCTGTTGAGCCACGACCATGAAACACAAGTCCAAGACCGAGACCAATTCCGATACCACCAAAAATAGATGCCAGCAATGGATTATAAGTAGCAGCCGGCAAATCTGAGGTTAAAAAAATGAATGATGGCATAGCGATTGAGCCAATCAATGTTCGAATACCAAATTGCTTGCCAAGCAACATGACACCTAAAATAAAGAGCGGGATGTTAAATGCATACTGTGTTATTGCTGGCACCCATCCAAGTACTTCTTCCAAGACGATCGATAACCCAGAAATACCTCCGGAAGCAATCTTATTCGGCAATTGAAACATGTTGAATGTAATGCCCATAATGAAGGCTCCGAGCAAGATTAATCCGTAATCAAACACAATACGAATCGGATGATTGACAGGAAATAGCGGAGCTCCTCGTCGTTCACGTTTTAATGACCAAGATGACATAAGTATACATTCTCCCCTTTTATAATATTGCTTACATTTTCATACCTCAACATTTCATATCTCTAAATATACCGATACCCCTCACTTCAAAGGTAGTATGCACATCTATACAGCAACCATTCTTTGTTAAGGTACAGCGTTCAAGCATACAAAAAAACCTGCCCCGACAATGTCGGCGCAGGTTCATTTTAAAGTTACTATTAGCTTTCCGAAGAAGATACAATTCTAGTGCGCAAATAGGCTTCAATGAACATGTCGAGGTCACCATCCATGACGGCGCCGACATTGCCAGTTTCCGCTGATGTGCGGTGGTCTTTGACCATACTATAAGGGTGGAATACGTAAGAACGGATTTGGCTGCCCCAGCCAATCTCCATTTGCTCCCCACGTATTTCCGCCAGATGCTTCTGCTGCTCTTCGATCTTCCGCTCAACGAGCTTGGAGCGAAGATGCGTCATCGCACGTTCACGGTTCTTGATCTGCGAACGTTCTGTCTGACAGGTAACAACGACACCAGTAGGGATATGCGTAATCCGCACCGCTGAGTCCGTCGTATTGATGTGCTGTCCACCCGCACCACTTGCACGATACGTGTCGACCTTTAGATCTTCCGTACGAATTTCTACCGTGGTATCATCTGTAATTTCAGGAACAACATCACAGGAAACGAACGATGTATGTCGACGTCCAGAAGAGTCAAATGGCGATATACGAACGAGTCGATGAACACCCTTCTCTGCTTTCAAATACCCATAAGCATTAAAGCCTTTAATGAGAAGCGTAACGCTCTTAATTCCCGCTTCGTCCCCAGGCAAATAATCAACGACTTCAACCTTAAAGCCACGCTTCTCTGCCCATCTCGTGTACATACGCAGCAGCATTTGTCCCCAATCTTGAGACTCCGTACCGCCAGCTCCAGGATGCAGCTCCAAAATTGCATTAAATTTATCGTATGGCTCGCTCAATAACAATTGCAGCTCAAAGGTTTCTACCTTATCAAGCAGTTGCTTTACTGAGGATTCCAATTCAGTCGCAAGCGATTGATCCTGTTCTTCCTCGGCCAACTCTAGCATCATGGCTACGTCTTCATGTTCTTGAGACAAAGCCTGATATTGATCAGCAATGCCTTTCACACCGTTAAGTTCAGCAATCAAGCCTTGCGCACGTTCGTTATCGTCCCAAAAGTCAGGTGCAGCCATTTTTTCTTCATAGTTCGCAATCTGCTCCAACTTAAGGTCTAAGTCAAAGAGACCCCCTAAGATTCGTGAGCTTGGAAGCGATATCTCGCAGTTGATGACGGACATTTGGATCGATCATCATAATTCACCTCACTAAATATTTATGCACATAACAACGGGCACCCAATGCGGCTGCCCGTTGCTACATACAGTTATACCTCTAGTAATAATTCGTAACGTACACCAGTCAATTAAACGTCTAGCTACATATGAAGACTATCCGTTCTCTGACTAGACGCTGCACGTCACTTACTTACCGTGGCACTGTTTATATTTCTTACCGCTGCCGCAAGGGCAAGCGTCATTACGTCCAACTTCTTCGTCCTTCTGAACAGGACGCTTCACCCCAGGTTCAGCATTCGTAGAGATCTTGCTCTCATCAATGACAGCTTGACGCTCTACTTTTTGCTCTACTTGAGACTTCATCACGAGTGTCGATACTTCTTCCTGAATCGCTGCAATCATTTGATGGAACATCTCGTAACCTTCAAATTGATATTCACGAAGCGGATCTGTACCGCCGTATGCACGAAGATGAATACCTTGACGAAGATGATCCATCGCATCGATATGATCCATCCATTTCGAGTCCACCGCACGCAGCACGATAACTTTCTCGAATTCACGCACAAGCTCTTCGCCCATCGTTTCTTCGCGCTCAATATATTTAGCTTCAACCTTCTTGAAGAGGAACTCTTTAATGTCCTCTTTCTCTTTGCCCCAAAGATCGTCCTTCGTAACCGAACCATCCTCAAGCAAATGAAGGTGCATATATTTCATAATTTCTTCGTAATCCCAGTTCTCTGGAACTTCTTCATCGTTACAATGTGCTTCTACAATACGATCAACACAAGGTGAGATCATATCCATAACGATTTGGCGGATATTCTCTGCTTCTAGCACCTCACGACGCTGCTTGTAGATGATCTCACGCTGTTGGTTCATCACATCGTCATATTGAAGAACGACTTTACGCATATCGAAGTTGTTACCTTCAACACGCTTCTGAGCAGACTCAACGGCCTTCGTAATCAACTTCGATTCGATCGGCTGATCTTCTTCAAAGCCCATACGTTCCATCATTGCCATAATGTTATCAGCACCGAAACGACGCATTAGCTCGTCTTCAAGAGACAAGTAGAACTGAGAAGAACCTGGGTCACCTTGACGTCCTGCACGACCACGCAACTGATTATCGATACGACGGCTTTCATGACGCTCTGTGCCGATAATGTGAAGACCACCCTTTTCAGCTACACCTTCACCTAGCAAGATGTCCGTACCACGGCCTGCCATGTTCGTCGCAATTGTAACGGAGCCCGGCTGACCTGCACGAGAAATAATTTCTGCCTCTTCCGCATGGAACTTCGCATTCAACACTTTATGCTGAACACCCTTCTTACGAAGCATGTCAGATAAGCGCTCTGAATTTTCAATGGAAACCGTACCTACTAGTACTGGCTGCCCCTTCTTGTTACATTCAACGATCTGCTCAACCGCAGCCTTAAACTTGCCGTTAACTGACTTGTAAACGACATCCGGTATATCTTTACGTTGGTTTGTTTTATTCGTTGGAATCTGAATAACTTCAAGACCGTAAATACTCTTGAATTCTTCTTCCTCTGTTTTCGCCGTACCTGTCATACCAGCCAACTTGCGATACATACGGAAGTAGTTCTGGAATGTGATCGTAGCAAGAGTCATGCTCTCGTTCTGAATTTCCATTTCTTCCTTCGCTTCGATCGCTTGGTGCAAGCCATCGCTGTAACGACGCCCAGCCATCATACGTCCTGTAAACTCATCGACGATAACAATCTCGCCATCATTAACTACATAGTCTACATCAAGACGCATAATATAATGCGCACGAAGTGCTTGCTGAATATGATGATTTAGCGTTACGTTCTTCACATCGTACATATTCTCGATGCCAAAAGCTTTCTCAGCCTTCGCCACACCAGCCTCTGTAAGAGACACCTGACGCGTCTTCACATCGATGGAGTAGTCTTCCTCCACCAAGCGGCGGATAAAGCGATCTGCCCCAAAGTATAATTCAGCAGACTTTGCAGCCTGTCCCGAAATAATAAGTGGTGTACGCGCTTCATCGACCAAGATAGAGTCTACCTCATCGATGATCGCAAAGTTCAATGGACGCTGAGTCATTTGTTCTTTGTATAACACCATGTTGTCACGCAAATAATCGAAACCGAACTCATTGTTCGTTCCGTACGTAATATCACAAGCGTATGCTTCCTGTTTATCATCAGGATCCATATTCGACAAGTTCAATCCTACTGTCATCCCGAGGAAGTTATAAACTTGAGACATAATCTCGCTATCACGAGTTGCCAAATAGTCATTGACTGTAACGACGTGCACGCCTTTACCTGCCAACGCATTTAAATAAACCGGCAAAGTTCCAACAAGTGTTTTACCTTCACCCGTTTTCATTTCCGCGATCTTGCCCTCATGAAGTACCATACCACCAAGTAGCTGTACATCATAATGACGCATACCCAGGGTACGCTTCGCAGCTTCTCGAACAGTAGCGAACGCTTCCGGCAAAAGCTGATCCAATGAATCACCTTTCTCAATACGCGCACGGAACTCATCCGTTTTCGCACGAACCTGTTCATCAGTTAATTTTTCGAATTCCGGTTCCAAGCCATTAATGAACTCAACGGTCTTCATTAACCGCTTTACTTCACGTTCATTGGCATCTCCGAATATTTTTTTCACAAGTCCTAGCATGGTTAGCCCCTTTCACGCAAAACAGAACGTATTCTCACGGCTTATCTTGCTAAATTAGGCCTGCAACAGAGAACTTGTTCGTTGACTCGTTTTGCAATAAATTGTAACATTTTCATGGGATTGTCGCAACCGTCCCAGCCCCGTCTCGGGGATCTATAAGTCTTATAATCTATTATACGTGAAAAGAGCCCATTCCGTTGTGGGAAATAGGCTCTAATCTTCATAAATTAGGGACGTCGTCCTTTATAATTAGAAAGTGCGCCTTATCAATTAGCCTTGCTCAATGAGGCCGTAGCGACCGTCATTGCGGCGATATACGACGTTGACTTCCTTCGTATCAGCATTAGAGAAGACAAAGAAATTATGTCCAATCATATTCATCTGGAGAATCGCTTCCTCCACATCCATCGGCTTCAGCGTGAAACGTTTCGTTCGAACGAGTTCTAGCTCATCCTCTTGTTCCTGTACTTGTACGGCTGAATGTGCAGCATCCCCATCAGTAAACAATTGCTTCAATCCACCGTCATGACGCTGGCGGAACTTACGGTTTACTTTGGTCTTATGCTTGCGTATTTGACGCTCTAACTTATCAACTACTGCATCAACGGATGCATACATATCTTTGCTGCGGTCTTCCGCACGCAATAGTAAACCTGGCATTGGAATTGTGACTTCAACGCCGTGTAAATCACGGGTAACGCTTAGCGTTACGTTCAAGTCAGAAGTAGGTGCTTCAAAATAGCGTTCAAGTCGGCTTAGCTTCTTCTCCACATACTCGCGGAGAGCGTCAGTAACTTCAATCTGTTGGCCTCGAATGCTGTAATTCATAGGGCACTCCTCCTTTGCTTACCTCTATTATATCATATGGGCACACATGATTTCAAAAGAACGTTTACGATTGTAAGAACTTTATTTCATTACATGTACCCGTTCTGAAAGAGGATTGAAACAGCATAATGGAGTCTGGAAGATAAATTATGCTATAAGTATGTATATTCAATAAGAATGACAGCTCAAAACAATATCATCTCACCAAAAAAATGATGCTGGATTTGCATTAAGACGTTAAAGCGAGTATAGTGGAGAACAGTCTGTATAATAGTAACGAGAAATTTAGCATACTAAGACAGTAGAATGAACAGCGAAGCTGGATACCCGTATAAAAGAAAAAACCCTCTGAACAAGTCAGAGGGCTTAGCTAGCGTATCATATATTATTCGGCAATTGCCGGTATAATTACAACTTGATTACGTTAGCTGCTTGTGGTCCACGAGCGCCTTCCACGATATCAAACTCTACTGCTTGACCTTCTTCTAGAGTTTTGAAGCCGTCAGTTTGGATAGCGGAGAAGTGAACGAATACGTCGTTACCTTCAGCTGTTTCGATGAAACCGTAACCTTTTTCTGCGTTGAACCATTTAACTTTACCTTGCATCTTTATACATCCCTTCATCTTCAAGTACCGTGAAGTTTATCTTCACAACATCGACTATATCATCAGCTGGAAGCGGTGTCAATGAGAAATTGTTATATTATTACTGCCTTCTTCTATTACTACAGAGCGGAACTGTACTCACTACTTTAAAGGTATGAATCTTATTAAATAAGACGTAATCTTCATGCTTCTTAACAGCCATTTATTGTAGTTATTCTCATCTAAAGCAAACACGCCTCCCCCTTGCCCGTGGCACGCTGTTCGTACTAATAGATAAACAAATTAGCCCCTCCAATATGAAAGATCATACAACTTATTACTACTACGATGAGTGTAATGCCAAGCAATGCACGATCCCCGTCTTAGCTCGTATCTGGATCTTGTAATCACAACGATCCTTGCAACCACTCCGTTAGAAATCACGCTTTCCTCGCTTACATTAATAGCAAAACCGAGGTGCATTCGGCTTGAAAATAATTGGATTCTTGAATCTATTAAACCCTTTAATATAACTAGCAGGCTATTAACCAGTTCATGAGAAACTCAAAATTCAGTAATCTCAAAAAAAATAAAAAAATTCATTACTGCACTACTAATAATAAAGAAGAGCCCATAATTAATTCTCTCTAGAAAATTAATCATGGGCCATCTGAATTTTTTATCGCATTCCTACTGTTGCATTGACATTTACATCTTTAATCAAAGTAGCAATATGCGCTAGTGAATTGTAATTATTTTTTTCAAGCAAATTCATTACATTCACAGTAAAAGTAGCATTATGATTCGTTGCTTTCGCCATAGATTGGATGGTTCTAAGCACAATATCATCATTAAGACCTTCATAGTGTCCAGCTACCCCTACTAGATGTGTCTTAACCAGAACATAGTTAACCATAATTGACATGTAATCTTGAAACATTTTATTCATCATAGATGGAAATGACTTGTAAAAAATAGTGTTAACTAAATAGTTTTCAAGTACATACTCCATCTTTTCCATATACGGTTTGTAGTATCTAGAAAAATTATCTTGATACGCTTGAATCAATTGGGCAGAAGAATCCTCTATTTCAGTAATACCATATCCTTTTATCATTTCGTTGTAAGTCTGTTCGTACCTACCAATCATCCCGCCATGCTTGAATCTAAATTGTAAGATTTCCAAAATTACTCTAGCTTGCAATTCAATATTAACGTTGATATTACTAAGAGAACTAACGTAAGCAGCATCTCTCATCTTATTACGATAATCGGCAACAATATTCTCGATATTCACCGTGTTACCTGCATCTATTTCTTTCTGAACTCGGTCAATGAATAATCCTAAAATAATTAATCTATCACACAGTGCAATATTTCGATATTGAACAATTTCAATGCTGAACATGCGAACAGGCCAGAATAAATGCTCGTTATCCGAGCCTTCATTTGTTTTTATTACATTTGCAATGGACCAATTCGAAGATACTTCAAATTCTAGTTCGTCAAATTCAATTCCATCCTCATTAAACAAAGCCAATCGAGCCACTTCAGGACAAGATATTGCCGCAGACAGTTCAAATCTATCACTGACATAGTTAAGAATACGAGGGTAAGTTGTACAAGTAGTAGACAACGCCTCTTCGCCTAACTCTAGTTGAATCGAGCACCAACTATTATCTGTTAGCATAGGACATCTATGATCATCACTCATCTTTAAATAACCATAACTACTCTTCGTTCTATCTTCCGCACTTTCCATGCATATGCTATTTAGTAGTTTTGGTTTTTTTGATTTTTTATATTTTTTATATGTATCTTTATCAATTGTAACTTTCCAACCGGCACAACATGTATCCTCACAATCTCCACCTATGCAGGCGAAGTTTTTCATATACGAAGGCATGAGCGTATTTTCTATCATAGGTCAATCTCCTTAAAGCTTATTATTAATAACTGTGTACCCAATCTGAATAAGGTTGCAGCTTCTTCATTTCTTGCAGCAATCTCTGTTGCTCCACAATATTATCACCAAACAGGTTCCACATTCGATATAAGCAATCCATACTTCTGTTTATTTTAATTGCCTGCTGGTAATAGAAGAGAGAATCCGAAGTATGCCCTATTTTCTCTAACGCTCTTGCAGCTAACCTGTACACATCATAGTTAAAAGCAGCATGCTTACCCTCAACTAAAATATCTAGTGCAGCTTCATAAAAGCCAAAAGCAACAAATCGCTCACTCATAATATATCTCATCTCTGGTTCTACAGCGTAAGCAAGAAGCTTTTCAAGAAGTTCATACTTATGGAGATGAAGCAGATCTTCTACTAATTGTCTCCAGATTAATTTCAAATTGGATGAAAGATTACTTGTTTTGGGTTCACCTTGAGTTAGAAGTTGCTGCAGCCATTTCACTTCTTGTTGACTCAATCCAAATTTTGATTTCATTGCTTGGAATACGGAACAATCCCCTGACAATAATCCTAATAATAGAACATCTTTTAAATGGTTCTTAAAGTTGTCTTTATCCTTAGCTTTTAATAGTTCCTGCTCAACTAGCTCGTAGTCCCCTTTAAATAAATAATAGAGGACTGCAGTTGGACCAGTTACTGTCAAGGAAGAACTCTCGATAAATTGAACGATCAATGGGTTTCTTAAATTATATAAAGCTCCAATCAGACTTATATAGCGTTGCTGATTCAATGGAAGCACCGGCGCTAATTTTGACTGAAGTTCTTCATAGCTTATATTCGGTCGCACTTCCAATAATAGTTGCGTTATCATTTTATTATCTGGCACCAACAACAGAGCATCTTGTAAACACGTATAAGCTTTATCTGGCTCATCATCAAGCATATATGTTTCGGCCAATTTAGCTAGTGCCAAATATGATTCAGCTCCAGCTTGATATACTAGGTTTTCTGCCTTAGCATTATTTCCAATAGTCAGACATCTTTCAAAACATTTTTCAGCATCTCTTACATAATGAACTTCCAAGTAACAATGTCCTAACAAAAAAGATAAATCAATTGAATTTGGATACAGTCGCAAAGCATCCACACCTAATTGAATCGCTTCATCCCATCTCTTTAGTTCATATAGACATTTCACGATTTGACAAACAACTCTCTGAGCTAGGTCATTATGCTCCACGGACGCGTACGATTTTTTTAATACTTCTAGAGCTTCTAAATAACGATTTTCCTGCATGTATTGTGCTCCAAGATTAAAATAATTAAATGCACTTGGATTTTGAGCCGTTGCTTTCTTAAGAATTCGCATATTTCTATTTGATTTATCTTTTAGCTGTACATTTCTTTGAAGATATCCATCATGTTCGATGTAACAAGGTAGTAACCCCCACTCTTCTGTATCGTAATTGACGGGGATTTGTTCGTGCAATTCTCCCACATATCTATATTTGGGTGTATTTTTAAATACTCTTGCGAACTGATGAACAATAAATTGACCTGAATCAACATTATTATGAATCGTAATATGATAGAAATCTTTATCTAAACCAGCTTTCAGTATATTATCGTTATCTATAATAATCTCGTCAGCATCCAACTGCAGAATATAAGCGCTTGACGCTTGCTCGATCGCATAATTCCGTGCTGCTGCAAAGTTTTCTGTCCACTCAAAATCATACACATTGTCTGTATATCGTCTCGCTATATGTTTGGTTCGATCAGTTGAACCCGTATCTACAATAATAATCTCGTCCACAAGATGCTTAGCACTTTCTAAACAACGTTCCAAACAATGTTCTTCATCTTTAACTATCATACATAGTGAAATCGTAACATTATTCATAGTATCAGTCCTCTTTATACTGCTTTAATCGTTGTACAGCGTGACTAGCTAGTTTGTAATTATATAAACAGCTTTGTTCATAGTGATAAAGCGAAAGCTCCATATTTCCAGTAAGCTCATAGTATACTCCCAAATTATAATGCGCCTTAAATGTACCAACTCCACCAACCGTCTCATATTTAGTAGATGCTGGAGTACCTAACTGCAAACAATTCAAAAATGCTTCAGGAATATACATGAGCCATTCAGGATTTTTGGCTTCTACTAGCGCTGTACCGTACATATAATATAAATCGGTATAATCGGGGTAAATATCAATAGCATCATTTAAGCATTTTTCGAATAATCCCCACTCTTTTAACCTTATGTAAGTGTATCCTAGTGTTAAATAGACTGTACTTAAATAATGCTGCTTATTAGCACCCATATTGTCGATACATTTAGTAAGCGCTGCTGCAGCATACAAATAATCCTGCTTAACATAATAGGTTCTACCTAATTGAAATAATAGATAACTATCATCAGGATTCATTTCCAAGCTCGCATGAAGTAAAGTGAGATTTCGATTGTACTTGTCTTTATTACGGATTTCTTCTTCCTGATAGCCAAGATGCTCAATAGCAATACCAGAACGTATTGAATTAACTGTTCCATGTTTATAAACTAGCTGTTCATGAATTCTTCCTTGATAATAATAATCCGGATGATTAGGGAATAGACGAACATTAGAAGATTCGGAAATCTCCCCTGTTTGAGTTAGGCTCCTTATGATAATATCCGCAGCATATCCGTCAAATTGTTTCATAGCATCCATTGCCCGCTCTAGCATCTCCTTATTCACGGAGTTAAGCCTCTCATCAGCATCAAGTATAAGTATGAAGGGCTGAGTTACATAAGATATACACACGTTTCTCATCTCTGCAAAACTTTCATTCCATGGCTTGTAATACACTTGTGCTCCACTATTTTCTGCAATTAATCTTGTACCATCTGTTGAACCAGTATCAAGTACAATCATTTCTTTCACATATGGCTTGACTGAAGCCAGCGCTTCACTTATGTGCCTTTCTTCATTTTTCACAATCATACACAGAGATATTGGAAACATGGAACAACCTCTCTTTCAAAATGGAAATGAGCAGGTGCACAGCACCTGCTCATAAAACTTAATTAGCGATAGGTAAAGCCACCTGCTAAGGTTACAGTCCCCTTCGCTCCAGTTACTATTTTTACATCTACTGCTCCAGAGCGTTTTGCTCGCGGTACCATCACCGACAACTCCGTTGCGCTTATATAGGTCGTTACTGCTTCTTGATCATCGATCGTTACTTTCGTTCCTCTATCGAATCCTGTACCTTTAATTGTGATGTAATAATAGCCACCCATCGCTCCACTGTTCGGAGTGACGCTTGTTATCGTTGGGGCTTGGCCTTGTTGACCCCCTCCTCCAGGTACATTATACGTAAAGCCACCGGCCATTGTTGTGGTACCTTGCTTACCTGTTACTACCTTAACATCTACCGCTCCCGAGCGCTTTCCTGTTGGCACCATTACCGACAACTCTGTTGCGCTTATATAGGTCGTATTTGCTGCTTGGTCATCGATTGTTACTTTCGTTCCTCTATCGAAACCTGTACCCTTAATCGTGATGTAATAATAGCCACCCATCGCTCCACTATTCGGAGTAATGCCTGTTATCGTTGGGGCTTGGCCTTGTTGACCCCCTCCTCCAGGTGCATTATACGTAAATCCACCTGTCATTGTTGCGGTACCTTTTGCACCGGTTACTACCTTAACATCTACCGCTCCCGAGCGCTTTCCTGCTGGAACCTGAACCGACAACTCTGTTGCACTCATATAGGTCGAAGTCGCTGCTTGGTCATCGATATAGACTGTCGTTTTTCTATCGAAATCTTTTCCTTGAATCGTAATGTAATAATAACCTGCCATTGCTCCATTGTTCGGAGTAACACTTGTTATCGTTGGGTCAATGACTGGCAATGGATTGTACGTAAATCCACCCGGT
>NZ_JACYTN010000003.1:0-480207 GCF_014841135.1 Paenibacillus arenosi | reverse complement strand
TCTGTTCCCGTACTACGATTGGGTAGTTCCCTGTCATTTCACCCTTGTTCGGACTTACACTGACAATCGTTGGTTTCTTCTGTTCTACAGGCTTGTTGTACGTGAAGCCACCTGTCATTGTTGTGGTACCTTTCGTACCTGTTACTACCTTAACATCTACAGCTCCCGAGCGTTTTGCTGCTGGAACCTGCACCGACAATTCTGTTGTACTTATATAGGTCGTAGTCGCTGCTTGGTCATCGATATAAGCTGTCGTTCCTCTATCGAAGTCTTTTCCTTGAATCGTAATGTAATAATAACCTGCCATTGCTCCATTGTTCGGAGTAACACTTGTTATCGTTGGGTCAATGACTGGCAATGGATTGTACGTAAATCCACCCGGTAGTTCTACTTCATAATTTGGTGCATTTACTACTTTCACAGTTACCGGACCAGGTGCATTATTTGCCGGCACTGTTGCCTTCAACTCTGTTGGAGACACGTACTCCGTTACTGCACTCTGTCCACCAATATACACAACTGATTTGCTATGGAACTCTGTCCCCGTTACTACAATTGGGTAGTTCCCTGTCATTTCACCTTTGTTCGGACTTACACTCACTATCGTTGGTTTCTTCTGTTCTACAGGCTTGTTGTACGTGAAGCCACCTGTCATTGTTGTGGTACCTTTTGCACCTGTTACTACCTTAACATCTACGGCTCCCGAGCGTTTTGCTGCTGGAACCTGCACCGACAATTCTGTTGTACTTATATAGGTCGTAGTCGCTCCTTGGTCATCGATATAAGCTGTCGTTCCTCTATCAAAGTCTTTTCCTTGAATCGTAATGTAATAATAACCTGCCATTGCTCCATTGTTCGGAGTAACACTTGTTATCGTTGGGTCAATGACTGGCAATGGATTGTACGTAAATCCACCCGGTAGTTCTACTTCATAATTTGGTGCATTTACTACTTTCACAGACACCGGACCAGGTGTGTTAGTTGCTGGAACTGTTGCCTTCAACTCTGTTGGAGACACGTACTCCGTTACTGCAACCTGTCCAGCAATATGCACAACTGACTTGCTGTGGAACTCTGTTCCCTTTACCGTAATTGGATAGTTCCCCGTCAGTTCACCTTTGCTTGGGCTTACACTCACAATTGTTGGTTGTACTTGTTCTGGCGGTGTAGTATACGTAAAACCAGCTTCCAAAGATGCTTGGTTTGTTGGTGTGTTCACAACCGCAACATTTACAGCTCCCGCCTTCTGAGCTGGAGGTACCAATCCGCTCAACTCAGTTGCTGAAATATAGGTTGTGGGAATTTCTAAAGTACCGAAATGTATTTTTGATTCTTTAGTGAATCCTGTCCCTTTAAGCGTAACATAGTAGTTACCGGACACTAACCCTTTATTCGGAGTTATACTTGTTAGAGCTACCTTCTCTGGCTCCGGCGGAGCGTTGTACGAAAAGGCACCATCTGTAGTAAGCTCAGACAAATGGCCATTAACAATCTTCACTGCTACAGGCCCATGAACCGTACTAGCTGGAACTAAAACAGAAAGCTCTGTATTTGAAATGTACGTTGTAGTCGCTTCTATATTATTGATACTAACTTTCGTGTTTCTATTGAAATTATTACCGATAATATTTGCGTAATATCCACCTTTCATATCACCTTTGTTAGGTGTGATACTTGTGAATACTGGGTCTGGATATACATAATGATATCCTTGATTCAATACCGCTTCTTGCCCATCTGGATTAACGATTTTTACATTTACCGATCCTACAGTATTCCATGCTGGTACTGTAACGTGTATTGATTCAGCAGATTCAAATTGTGCAGTTACTTTTGTAGCATTAAAGAATACTTCAGCACCATTTACAAATTTAGTACCAGTTATCTTTACAACATTTCCTCCTGCTACTAAACCTTTGTTAGGAGTAATAGAGAGGATCGATGGCCCATTCACATAGGAATAGGAACCAGGCGTTTTTGTTGTAGTATTGTCCGGATTCGTAACTATGACGGGTACTACAGCTTCTTTTTCTGCAGCCGGCACTGTTACTTTTATTTCTTTAGGAGTTACTGAGACAGTTGTTGCAGCTTTCCCACCAATCGTGACTACAGCGCCATTCATGAAGTAGTTACCTTTAATCACGATTTGATTCTCACCCTTAATTGAGCCACTGTTTGGTGTTATAGAATCAATAACCGGGTCAGCATAGTATTGATAGTTAAAGACGGCAACTTGTCCATCTGGATTTGTTACTTTGACTTCCGAGACTCCTTGTTCTCCCGCTGGAGCCGTAACTATCAGTTTTTCCGGACTTACATACTGTACATTTGCAACCGCATTATTGCCGAACGATACTTTGGAATCAGACTTAAAGTATGCTCCATTTATCGTGATTGTTTCTCCGCCCTTAATAGTCCCTTTATTCGGCTCAAGAGATGCTATCGTAGGTCCATAAAACGATACATCAACCATTGGTTGCTCTACTTGGAAGCCTTGCTGTTGATTTTTATGATCTTTGTAACTAACTTGAACAGGACTAGCTCCCAATGGCAATTTACCAACAGGGCTCCCCTTTTTATGCCTCACCTTGTAAGTTAAACTAAAAGGTTGTTCCTTAAGCTCAAGGAAATTCCAAGTCAACTTATTTCCTACTACTTGCGGTACAGGAATGCTATTTTCATAGGAACCTGGGACAATCTCAAATTCTGGAGATACAACATCCTCGATTACTACATCATAAGCACTTGCTATACCAATTTCTTTCGAAATTTTTTCATAGACTTCTTTTAATTTATTGGAAATATTTTCGATATAATGATGTTTTTCAGTTGTAGCCATGTTTTTCATCAACTGTGTTATCGCTGCTTCATTTGGGGTACCATCAGTGATCAAACCAACAGTATAAAAAACAATACCCTCTTTTTTAGCCGCTTCAGCCTGTTGAAGTGCTGCTGAGAAATTACTAGCTGCACCATCAGTCATCAACACAATTACAGGTTGTGCATCTGGACGATGATTTTTGAGTTCATTTCTAGCTCTTTCAATAGCCAAATGTGTATCCGTACCACCCAGAGGCTGTATATTACCTATGTAATCCTTAAGTTCTTGTGCGTTTGTTGATAATGCCGTACCTTTAATTGTATCACTGTAATCTACTACTCCAACCTGGTGATTCTCAAATTTAATCTGATCGATGAAATGTTGAGCGGCTTCTTTAGCCTTTGCCATTTTGTTATCACCGTTATTGTGCTTGGGATCCATACTTCCTGATCTATCAATTACGAGAATGACATCGTTGGGCTTAACAAAGCCAACTGGCGGACTTCCTTTTACGTCCAATCTAACCTCAGATTCTCCGCCCTCTTTTATTTGAAGAGGTGTAACCACTTTATTAACGGACACTGTTTGATTTGCCGTTTGTGCTGAAACCATAGAAAGAGGCAAGCTAGTAAACGTTAAAATAAACACGAGAAGTATACTTAGCCATTTCGCCTTAAATACTTTCACAATATTTCCTCCCCTGAAATTATTGTTTTCTGTCAACAAAAAGAGATTCTTGAACTTGCTGATTCCGGTAGTACTGGTTATGAGCTGCTTGTTTCTTATCTAGCAAATTCATTTGTTCGCGCAACTTTGACTGTTCCATTTGAATGACGTTAATGACCTGATGATGAAGATGCTGTACTTCTAGCAAGCTATTTTTTTGTTCAGGATGAATGTTATATTCACTTAAACTCTCGTAACACTCATCAATCTGTTGTGATAATTGTTCATAACTATCAAAGGAAGAAGACGATTGAAGGATAGTGTTATAAAAATGCTTCAGTTGGTCCAGCAATTTTTCCACTTCTATGATCCTATCTTTCTCATCCTTAGACAGAAACATGTTGTCCACCTTTACGAACAATTAATAGCGCCTGCTTCCATGTGTCTACCATCTCTTTAGAAAATTCCAACACATCATCTAACATCTGCTCATCACGCTTAATAATGAATTCTGTCAAATGACGTTGATAAAACATATACAAGTCGTATAATTCACGAGCAATTGTATGATCCATGTTCAAGGTAATTGTGAGTTCGTTAATTATATCCCTAACCTTGTAAATGCTTCGATTCATTTCCTCAAATTGATGTTGAGCATACAATTGTTTAGCTTTCAATAGAGACTTAACCATCTCTTGATATAACATCAATGTCAGTTCCCCTGGACTTGCTGTCTCTACCTTAACCTTCAAATATTGCTCTTGTTTCACGTTATACATCATCATTCATCTCCATCAGTCATTCTTATGTAGCGTCACATCGCGCCTAGCTGCTGCGATAACCAATTTCCCTTGTTGTTCAAGTTTTGAAGCGCCTTCTCCATTGCAGTAAATTTCTTGTAGTATCGATTTTCGACATCTACTAAGCGAGCCTTAATTTGCGCTTCTTTACTGAACAAAGTTCTAAGCTCTTTACCCATTACACTTTCATCTTGAGACTCCATAGAAGCGGATGAACCTATTTTTTTGCTCATACTATCGATTCTTCTCGTAGCTTCTTCATAAATACGTTCCGCGATTCCTTGCTCACTCCGTCTTTGTGCCATATTTGCAGCTGAGTTACCTACAGTATTTGATGACTTAGTAAAAAGAGTTACGACTTGATCGAATTTGGTATTAAGTGCTTCGCTTAATTTCGCCTCATCGATTTCAAGTTTCCCGTTCTCTTTATAATTTTTAGACGGTGTAATTCCAATATCGGAAAGAAGCTTAATATCATCTTTCCCTACACCTTTCAACGGTGTACGCATCGCAGTTCGAAGCTGGGTCAATGAGCTTTCAAGGAAAGTATCACCGTAAAGTGTACCTTGTCGCGCTTTCTTCTCCCACTGTTCGATCTGTTTATCTGTCATCGCCTCTTTTTCAGCCTCAGTGAGAGGTTGATAATTACGATTGGGACGAGTGGTTGTTGCTTCAGCAAACTTGTCTACTAACTCATTGTACTTGGCAACAAAATCCTTGATCCGCTCTTTAGCACCTTCTCGGTCTACATTCGTTCCTAACGTAAAGGCACCTTGTCCCTTTAGCGCTACTGTAATCCCATTGATATCAACTGTATTGCTAGCAGATGTGATTTCAGTAGGTGTCTGGCCAGGAACCTCATTAATCGTGTATTTAGCGTCAGTCCCTTTTGCAGTAGCCGCATCTAATCCAAGTATCGCTTTTACATCTGTACCGCCAACTGTAACTTTAGCTTTGCTGCCCATTTCGGTAGAACTTAGCATAAATCGCTTTGTATTTTCATCAAAATACGCGCGTACGCCCGTTACTGATGACTTTGCATTGATATCACCGATAATAGATTTAATCGTTGATGTATTAGCTGTTACGTTAATCGTAGTCTTTGTAGTTCCATCTTTGTTATCGATGGTAAAAGAACCACCAATTTTAAGAGGATCCTTAAGATCATGAGCAACACTATCCCCAACAAGCAAAGCTCCAGTAGCCAAGCTTTTTACATTTACCGTAGCACCGGTCACTCCAGGTTTATTCGAAATAACATCTGCTACATTCGTATTAGAAGAAGTAGCTTTTACTTTAGCAAAATTACCTTCCATCCTAATCTCGCTTGCACTGTTACGAAGTGATAGCAATGTTGTATTCATCGACCGGTAATCTTCGCGCTTCCACACGAGAGACTCCTTTTGTCGAGCTAATTTGTCCAAAGGAAGGCGTTCTGCTCGCATCAAATCACTAACCAGCTTATCAATATCCATCCCCGAAGACATACCGCTAATACGTATAGGTCCACCTATTGCCACATTTTTCTCCTCCCTCTTTTAAATTTTTTCATCTAAAAACAATCCGTTCTTAATGGCGATGTTGTACATCATATCCAATATTTTTTCACTTGGAATTTCTTTTATGACTTTGTCTGTACCACTATCTACAATCGAAACCATTATAGTATTTGTTTTATCATGGACTTTTACCTTAATATGGGTCTGGACTTCTTCTAAAACAGTATTAAATTTATTCACAAGCTCTTCAACAGAGTACTTTTGCTTTGCCTCGTTCATTTGAGGCTCAGCTACGATTCCTGTTTCCTGCGAGATTCTTTCTATATTGCCTGAAGTGAACATGGACAATACCGGCTGTACCGAATCTATCCGCATAATTCTACCCCTTGCTTATATTAAGATGAACTAGCTAGTGTATACATAAAAAAGCCGGCCGGAAAACCGGCCGGCCTTGTCCCAAAATTAACGGAGCAATTGTAGCACACCTTGTGGCTGCTGGTTAGCTTGCGCCAACATTGCTGTTGCAGCTTGGTTAAGGATGTTATTCTTCGTAAATGTGCTCATCTCTTTAGCCATATCTACATCACGGATACGGGATTCAGCAGCTTGCAAGTTCTCTGCTGTTGTACCCAAGTTGTTGATTGTATGCTCAAGACGGTTTTGCACAGCACCAAGATTCGAACGAAGACTAGATACTGTATCAACAGCAGCTTGAATTTTCGTCAAATTCGCAGTAGCTTTAGTGTTCAATTCAGTTGCGTTTGCTTTTTCAAGTAGATCCAATTGGTGAATTCCCAAAGCAGCTTTATCAGCTTTCTTCAAGTCAAGCTTGATAACTTCACCTGTGTTAGCACCAACTTGGAATGTAAGGGAAATGTTGTCAGCAAGAAGTTGCTTCTTGTTGAATTGTGTTTGTGTAGAAATATCGTCGATTTGCTGTGTCAACTGAGCAATCTCAGTATCGATTTTCGCAGCATCAGTTGTTGTCAACACTTCATTCGCACCTTGAACCATCAACTCGGACATACGTTGTAGCATAGCATGAGTTTCGTTCAATGCACCTTCAGCAGTTTGGATCAAGGAAATGCCGTCCAAAGCATTCTTGGAAGCTTGCTCCAAGCCACGGATTTGGTTACGCATTTTCTCAGAGATTGCAAGACCAGCTGCATCGTCAGCAGCACGGTTGATGCGGTATCCAGAAGACAATTTCTCCAAAGACTTACCTTGTTGAGTGTTGTTGAAAGACAATTGACGGTGAGCATTGTAAGCGCTCATGTTGTGATTAATACGCATGATTAATTTCCTCCCTGGAATCGTGTTATGGTGTTCGCTTCCTTGCTACACCCTTATGGTCTCCGAATGTTCTTCGGCCGATAGAATCATTACGTTTGACCTATTACTATATTTATCGGCATATGCTGCATAAAGTTTATAGCTGATACAGAAATTCCTCAAAAAATTATCGTTTTTTGTTTTGAATATTAGTGCTTATTTGCCCCCAGTCCTCCATAGACAGATTTTCTCTGGAAGCAGCTTCATTTTGAGCCTTAATGCTAAGAAATATTTCTTCTCGGTATACCGAAATATCTGCAGGTGCATCTACTCCTAGACGAACTTGATCACCGTTCACCTCTACCACAGTCAACACAATATCATTTCCAATCATAATCTTTTGCCCTTTGGTTCTAGTCAATACGAGCATTATGCCTCGCCTCCTATCGGGTGCTGCAAGTCATAACTCACACCTTCCAGCACGATCTGAGCAGCTTGTTTCAATTCAGTATTAATAACAAGTGGAGCCTTCAAGTTCGTCGTCATACATTCTCCACCTTTAATCGCCATAATTGTTCTCACCACTACTTGATGCTCAGATACGATCGTAAGCTTATGTTTCCAATTTTCCGACAATTCAAACCCATACTCTGGTTCATATTTAAACGGGTCCACAAGTATAAACGTCAGATCAGCATCATCTACACTCTGCAACAAATCAATTTCCACCTTAAACCCCACTGCTTGCAGCCACGCATAATTCTTGTATTCAGAGAATCCAAGAATTCCTTCCTCGAAACGAATTACATCCGTTTCATCTATTTCTAAAACACCTAATCTTGTAGAGTGCACTTCCATAACTTCATATCTCCCTTCAAATAAAAATAGCTATAAAGAACTAAGTTCTATATAGCTATTACCTTATTACATAACAGCATCCAAATGCTGTCCTGTGGCATTAAAAAATATAAAATTCTTCTGGATAATGTACGGATTTACTTTACCCGGATAATAATCAATTGAAGGCTTCGTTGAATGGTACTCGAAATTAACTCCCCCTGGTTTCCAATCCGTTTCTAACTTACCAGGTATAAAGGAAACATCGACATTATCATAATTAGGTTCACCAGCAATTTCAATGTAATGTTGCCTAAACACTCTTTCCCTCGCAATTTCAGCAAATGCATTGCTTTTCTCATGAGAAGCCATCATTCGATCGCCTTCTCTCGCCAAGTTAGCAATATTCTGCATTGAGACTTGCAAGGAATGCTGTGCGATCCTGTCTGTAACTTCTTCAAATCTTCCTTTGCCGAGCGCGGACCATGCTTTACGCTGATCAATTGTTAGCTCGCTGTCACTACGAGATATTTGGACCGAAACATGCTCTTGACGGACATCTAATTGCGGAGTCGGCGTTTCGATCTTCAACTGTCCCGCTTGACGCTCTAAGCCAAGTCTAGCAAACTGCTGATTAATTTCAATACGAGGCAATTTCACCTTTCTTCACCTACCGCAAAAAATCAAGCAAGCTTGGACGTGAAATGCGAGCAATCGTATCCAAGGAAGCTTGGAATATACTTTCTGCTGTCTTCAATTCCGTTATGGTCTTAGGCATATCTACATCTTCTGTCTTCGATTGAAGGCCAATGTAATTCAAATTTAAATCCTCAAGTCTACTTGTTGTAAACTCTAGTCGATTTTGTTTCGCTCCCACTTCCGCCTGTGCTAATGTTAACTTTTCTAAATTTGCTTGCAGTCGAGGAATGACGGCTGAGATAGCTGTAGTATTATCATCTACGAGTCCTTTTTGCAGATCGTCTACAACCTTGAACATATTGTCAGCCTCACCAAACTTACCAAACACTTTATCACCAACCAAATTGACATCTACATAAAGACCTGCCCCAACTTGATATTGCACGATGCCTTGATCCAGTTCAAAATTTTCACGAGCTGGATCTGATGGATAAGGAGGCTGATCGATACGTTGACCATTGAAAATGTATTTCCCTTTGAATTGAGCATTTCCGAGAGAAACAAGATGCTCATATAGCTGTTCTACTTCACGAGCAATATTTTGACGAGCATCATCAGGTACCGTATCAGATGCCCCTTGTACCGCAAGTTCAGATAGCTTCTGAATAACTTGCGTGGCTTCCCCCAAGACCTCATCGGTGTACTTCATAAAGCTGTCTGCATCTTGTACATTATCCGTAAACTGTGTTGTCGCACTAATCTCCGCACGATAATGCAGCGCGCTCGCTACACCAACTGGATCATCAGAAGGACGATTCAAACGACGGTTTGTCATAAGCTGTTCTTGATATTTATCTAGTCGTTTGAAGTTACCTTGTAGGTTCTTCATCATAGAATCGCCCATCATAGATTGTGTAATACGCATCTAGCTTACCTCCTTCTATCTACCAACAACACCTGTTCCATTTATGAGCTTATCCAACATTTCATCCATTGTTGTCATTACACGTGCAGATGCACTGTAAGCATGTTGGAACTTAATCATGTTAGCCATCTCTTCATCTAACGACACACTGCTTACAGACTTACGAAGATTATCCGCATGTCCTGTTAGCAACTCACTGTTCTCCACCATTTTCGTAGCATGATCTGACTCATTACCAAGTTGGGCAACAACCGACTGTACATAGCCATTAATAGTTGCCGAGTTTGTAACCGAGCCTGGCTGTGTGAAGCTGTATACGCGCTCACTCAATCCAGCAATAAGCAACGCCATGTCACCATTACCTTGTAGGGCAACTTCAGCCTGCGCACCACCAGATTGTGTTCGCATTTCAGTTCTCATCGAAACACCAATATTTTTAACATCATCCTTAATAGAAGAATGAAGTACGATATTATCAGCTGTAATCGTCGCGCTTCCGTCTTTCGTAGTGAAGAATGGAATACCTGATTGTGCTGGTGATTGCAAATTATAACCAAGCGCATGAAGTCCATTCAAACCGTTCACCGTATGTTTCGCATCTGCCAATAATCGACGCGGGTTTGCAGGGTCCATTTGCGCTCCAGGAATTGTTACTCCTTGAGGAAGAATCGATCCTGCTGGTAGCGTTACTTCAACCGGACCCGTTGCAATCGTGTTCGCAATAATGTCCAACTGCTTGCGATAGTTCGCAACATGGATATCACGAGAATCGACATACCCCTTGATTTCACCATTGGTTAAGGCACCAGTATCTCCGACTGTTATTGGTGTGGACACCATATTGTCTACAACCATTGTACCGCCAAAAGTTATCTGATAATCCGCAGCTGTTTCCGTTACAGTAACGTTACCTAATCCAGACAGCTGATCCACCAATAAATCACGCTTGTCGCGCAAATCATTTGCATGATCACCAAGTCCTTCGATACGTTTGATCATCGTTGTCAAATCAGAAATTTGTTGAATGTAATTGTTAGCTTCTGAAACCTTCACGTTAATACGCTCAGTTAAGTTGCTTTCTAATACTTTCAATTGGCTAGAAATATGACCGAATGTTTCTGTCAAAGAGATTGCCTTTTGCTGTACAAGTGTACGCGCAGATAAGTCAGAGTTACCAGGATTCTTACTCAATAGCTGCCAAGAATTCCAGAACTCAGAAAGATTTTTGGCAATACTATTATCCGATGGTTCATTGAAAATACCTTCAATGTTGCGCAGTGTTTCTTGCTGTACTTTCCATGTGGACTGTACCGTGTTCTGATTGCGGTACTCAATATCTAGCAGAAAATCTCGAATACGATAAACGCTTTCTGCTTCAACACCCATCCCCATTTGGTTAGGCAGCTTTGAATTATTATGAAGTCCCGGATAATCAATTGGACGAGCCGCAACTAGTCGAGTTGCCTGCCGCGAAAATCCTGGTGTATTAGCATTAGTAATGTTATGTCCTGTCGTTGCTAGTGATAGTTGATGAGCAGCGACGCCGCGCTTACCGATTTCTAACGTATGAAAAGTTGAACGCATGGGGCAATGTCCCTCCCTCTCTTAGATTAGTTCCTCTATGTATGATCCCTCACGCATATACGCGAACAGATCTCTAATCTTCTATGCTTCTATGCTTCTATGCTTCTATGCTTCTATGCTTCTATTTAAAGTTTTCTTTTCTAACTAAGGCTAAAACAAAAAAATTGTATTTAACTGACCATTTCATCCGTATCGTCATAATTTTTTACGCTCTTGTATCGAACATACTGCGTCCAATCTTGGACTGTGGCTGCTGTGGATGACGATACAATGATTCATCCTCTGGGCGGCTCGTCATAATATTGAGCGAATAGTCAACAAAATCCAACGACTGCTGCAACAGCTCACGGATGAATTGATTTTCTTCCTTCAACCGATTCAATAGGCCATTCAAAGTTTGCTGTGCTTCTTGCAGCTGCAACCGCTCTTCCGGCTGAAAGACGAGACGAGAAAGCTCTGATACCGTCAGACGAAGATTCGAACGAATCCCTTTCTCTTGGACAAAAGCTAGCGATGCCGCCACTCGCTCATCATCAGCCTCCGTTACAAGCTTCAAAATTCTATTTTCCTTCGAGGTTAAGCTTGCTAGCGCTTGAACATCGTTGCGAGTAATAACACCTTTCTTCTGTTCAGCTATTTCTAATAACTGTTCATGCAGCACGCGCAACGTGTCCAATGCTGCGATAACTCGCTGTATACTCATCTCATCACCTATTTCTTCATATCACGACTAAATATCGGCAGCAACTTCTCTGCAATTTTGTTCGCATCGACATGGTATGTTCCAGTAGAAACAGCTTGCTTAAGCTCCTGAATGCGCTCTGCTTTGCTGCTATCCTGCGTACGAGTATTGGCGTCTAACAATTGCTTGGCCTCTGTAGAGATCGTAACCTCATCTTTGCGTTTAGCAGGCTTAGCTGTATGGGAAATCGATTGCTGACGCTGATATTGTTGAGCCGCACCAATTCGCTGTGTATCATTTATTTTCAACGTAGTCACCTCATTTCAAATCAAAAAGCCGACGACCTTTACTAAGATTATCGGCTTGATGTCAACAATTATTTAGCTATCCAAAAAAAGAAAATTTACATTGCTGGATAAAGATAGCTTGCTAAAGACAATCTACTACGCTTTATCAATTATTCGATACGTCGCGCCACCGTTCTTATTTGCAGCATTGGTTTGTGACTCAGTCTCGGTTTTCGCTTGGGAAAGATCATTAAGTAAACGACGACGGCAGCTCTCACACATATGGCCTTCTTGAATAAAGCCACCGCATACTTCACATGGATAAGAAAGATTGGGCATATTCAAAACCGAAATACGTCCCTCACGAATAAATTGGGTAATCTGCCGCACGCTAACCCCTGTATCATCTGATAGCTCGGTCATCGTCGCTTGTCTATGTTTTCGCAAATAATCTGCGCAGAGCTTGTAATCCGCTTCGATGTCCTTCAGGCAGTTGGGGCATATATCTTTATACACCTTCGCGAACAGTCGCCCGCAACGATTGCAATTGCTTAATTCCATCTTCGACACCTCTTTACCTTTATCTGATTCCATCATAACGCATGTTGGAACAGATGACGAGAGGAGCTTTTTAAACAATATTGAAAAAATGAAAATTGTCGAACTCTGTTGAAATAAGATGGGTAGAGTGATATTTTCCACACCTGTACCCAAACAACGAATTTCAGGCACGTGCCCATGTGTAACTGCAAATAATTGCTGAAATTCCGTAGTTACGAAGAGCACCTGTCAATGCTCCTGCACAAGCCCGAATAGTACTGCCCGTCGTGTACACGTCATCTACGAGTAGGATGTACATTGGGGATTTGTTCGATGTATTTTTATTTGTATTTGCACAAAGCATTTGTAGAGCCTCAGTATGGCAGCGGTAAGTTCCAGCTAGTGCAAGTTCCCTACCACTGCGCCCCAGGTGGCTCTGCCTTCCTTGATCGGTCATCCGTGTGAGCAAAGGCATGACTGGGCAGTCCCACGATATTGCTAGCAGCTCGGCAAGTCGCTCCGCGGGATTAAATCCGCGGTCTACCAAACGCTCTGCCGTGGACGGAACAAAAGTGACCACGTCCGGGTATGGGACAGACGGAAGCTGATATAACCAGCGCCGCAGACGCTCGTAAAGAGGCAATGGTGCAATGGAAATCTGCTGATGAAAGTTCGCAATCGTCGCAGCTAGCAGCTCATAACGGTGCAGCATCATCCCCGCCATGATAGCTGCATAGCCTACATCGCCTTGAAATTTGAAACGATGAAGCCATGCTTTCATTTCCTCGCTGTAGGCAACAGCACTTCGATTTGCCGTAAGACCGTGAACAAATAGTGGATGTCGCTCGCAATCCGTGCAGCGAACTGCTCTCCCACAATGTGGGCAGCCAATTTGTTCAATATAGGATATGGATGATTGACATGATGCGCACAGCTGCCTACTCCAAGATGCAACAGAATATGTTGAGGATCTGTGCGATCGACTTCTCCCACCTAACTTCTTCTCGGTATTGCGAGCCGACACATACGGAATCTTCCCCTCACAACCTATACATATACCAAAACGGGGCATACTCACACTTTCATACCAACCTTTTGGCGCATTCATGTGCCATCTCCACTCCTTCATTCATGGACCATATCAAGCATATAAGGCCTGTTTTATTTTATAAATTCAAAGATGTAACTAAAGAACATTCTCATCATTCCAAGATGCTAGATGCTATTTGAGACAGCAGATGACCGTTTATTCAATATTTCACAGCGCGCCCTCTGTTCTTAAATAACCTCCGCGCTTGGCAAGTCTATTCATTCGTTTAATCTGAGCCACTGCCTCTCGCTGTGGCTTGGTCCATTGTGGAGCTGCAAAATAAACGAGACCGTGCGGATCATCCTTAGATCGTCCAGCGCGACCTGCCATCTGTACAAGTGAGGATGCATCAAATAATTTGTCATCTGCATCCAATACAATGACATCACTTTTAGGAACAGTAACACCACGTTCCAAAATGGTTGTCGTAACTAACAATGTAATGGCTCCATTACGAAACTGTTGTACTTTTTCTGTCCGCTCTTCATCAGCAGCAGACGTGCCTTCGACAGTATATCCAGGCAACGCAGCACGCAGCAGACGTACGATCCCATTAATTTGGCGGATTCGCGAAGCAAATATAAACAGCTGCGCGCCCCGCTTCAGCGACTGGTGTATCACCTTCACCAGTCGCCCATGCAACCGCCCGCCTACAATCTGGCGGGCCACTGCAGGCATCGTGAGCCGCCCCGGCACAGGCAGCGGCTCACGATGATACCGCACAGGCACAATCGCCTGTGCGAGTCGGCCCCGCCGCACGGCTCGTTGCATCGCCTTCGGCGGCGTTGCCGACAAATACACAAACGCTCCGCCAGGCGCGCACGCCTGCCTAGCGGCCCGTTCAAGCATCGGGTTGTTGTGGAACGGAAACGCATCCAGCTCATCCACAACAACCAAATCAAACGCTTCGCGAAACCGCATCAACTGATGCGTTGTCGCAAGCGTCACCTCGCCCGGGTCCCACCGCTCTTCACTGCCGCCGTAGAGCGTTACGACCCGTACATTTGCAAATGCTTTCGCTATACGGGGCTTCAGCTCCAGCACAACATCACGCCGCGGCGTAGCAATGCAAACACGTCCGCCTCGATGAAGCGCATGCGCAACAAGCGGATACATCATCTCCGTCTTCCCCGCTCCCGTTACTGCCCACAGAAGAAACTCTCCCTTAGCTTCTTGCTCAAGCCGCCAGTGCTTCTCCAAATATTGAAGTGCCAACTGGCTCGCATCACGCTGAGCAGGAGCAAGACCAAAACGCTCAAGTAGTTCTTTTATATGCAACTCCTCCGCATGATGACTAACGGCGGTCGCTACGACCTGTTCATGTAAACGCGTGTCCTTTCGTTTTCCAATGATCAGCAACCCACATGTTCGGCTTCGTCCCAATTGCAAACAACCAAGACAGATATAACATCGTTCAGACCCACATCTTTCGCAATTTGCGCCCCTCAGCTGCTCACCTCTACTACCACAGCGCCGACAACGCTCTGATCGTTGAATCAACCCCGGTCTGCCCTGTGCAGGATTAGAACATATAGCAGAAACCATTTTTCTAAACTGCCTACTCAGCGCACCCTTAGCTTCACCCTCACCACTATCGCTTCCAGTTACTCCATTTGTCAGTTCAATGTGCCCGTCCAACACACCTTGCTGCAACAAACCTAACAATTGCTCATCACTCAACACAAATTGATGATGCTCGACCACGCTTCTTATTTCACTTTCAAGCAGTGCTTTCCCTGATAGCAAGGACATTAATCGGCCATATACAGACATCTGACTTTCCAACGTTTCGTCTACAGCGCGAACATATATATCCGCACCTCCACTTTTTCCAAACTCTGAGTGCTTACTACGCATCAACTGCGCAGCTATCGCTATCATCTCACCATTGGTAAATATCCTAGCCTTCAGCCACACATAACCGTTCAATCTTTTTAATTGTTCACCAAATGAGTTCACTAATGCCTCACCATACAGGTTCCAACTCTCTTCATCCCAACGATCCATCCCCGATTGCTGCGTATACTTTTCTACGGCATATAGAGCTACATCAATAGGTACTCTTGAATACCACAGCACTACTTTGTAATCGTCCAAGCAAACTGTCTCCTCACACGAAGTAGTTCCCCAATGACACACATCCACTCGCCAATCCAATGAAAATCTCAGTTCCCAACGTCCTACTAGCTTAATCGCGTATAGCCATAACATATGTGTTACCTCCTTCTTAGCAAAATCATCTGAGTAAAATAAAAAAGCACACTCACTCTGATTGCCATCAGGGCGATGTGTGCTTCACATCACTTCAAATATTCAAAATATCCTTACCGAAATGCTCAAGTATGAAATAAACTTCAACTACCGACTTAACTTGAGTATTCCACCGTTACAACAATTCGTATGTTACTGCGATATGCATCTAGCTTGAAAGCATCCATTCTGCTCACATTCAATCGACCGTATGAGCAGATGCATGCTTTCATTGCAACTTGAATCCGCTCTCATCGACGCCTGCGGCGTACCCAACGACGCCAGCGCCGCCTACACCGTGCTGCCAGCCAAAAAGGGAAGCTTCCGCCAATCATCTTGACGGTGCAAATAAAGAATAATTTGCGTCTCCTCTGCTTCTTGGGCTTGCTGTAACTCCACGACACGTGCATCACGTGCCTTCACTGTTGATTCGCTCATAACATGACAAACGACTCCATATCGCCCCATCATGCGATTGACAATCAGTAGAGTCTCATCCGTCGATCCGCCATCCAATACCGATATCTCCAAACGCTTGCCTTTGAACCAAGCATACCAACAGTAAGCACGTATAATCCATTCCAAATGGCGCTCATCATTATGCGCAACTATAACAACATGTATCCAAGGTTGCGGACGATTTCCCCGCAGCTTCTTCGTAAGCCGGTGTGCTAGATGAACAGCCACTGCCGCCAATCCGTAGCACAATACGATCCAACCTAACATCGTGATCATGCGGCCCACCTCCTTACTACCAAGTGTATGCCGCAAAATGCGCTACGGTGACGGACAAGCGTCGTCATTTTTCACTTTTTTTCTAGAAGTTGTACACCGTAGTCGGAACCAATATCATTCGTTTCCTACGTCCACGAATTCTAGGTGTGAAATAAATGCATGGTACAATGAGATCTCACTTTTGATTTCAATCAATTATAATGGCGTGTTCCTGCCTCTTATCATCGTTCATACTTCACACATATGTATCGACGATTACATCACATAACCTGCTTCACTTACAATGTCACCCAACCATTTTTGATCGAGTTAATAACTGCCTGCGTCCGATCATCAACTTCCATCTTCTGCAGGATGCTGCTCACATGGTTTTTGACCGTCTTTTCACTAATAAATAAATATTCACCGATCATCTTATTGCTCTTGCCTTCTGCCATAAGACGAAGCACTTCAGCTTCTCGACGTGTTAGCGGATTACCTTCAATATGATTAAGTCTTACCCCAGACTCTCTCACAACATCTTCATCCATAATGCCGCGCTCATCCAACAACGTCATACGACGCAACTGCTGAATCAACTTACCTGTCACTTTTGGGTGAATAAAAGCATGGCCTGCAACAACGGAGCGAATAGCATTAATGAGTGAATCGGCTTCCATATCTTTAAGCAGGTAACCGGTAGCACCTTTGCGGAGCGTTTCGAAGACATAACTTTCATCATCGTGGATCGATAAAATAATGACCTTAACATTAGGGAATATATCTTTCATTCGTTCCGTTGCAACTACTCCATTTTCAACAGGCATGTTGATATCCATCAATACTACGTCCGGCACCTCGTGGTTGCAGAACTCTAATACCTGTATCCCATCACCGCACTCTCCAATTACTTCCAAATCATCTTCCATATTGAGAATACGTTTCAATCCTTCACGGAACAGCTGATGATCGTCAGCAAGGAGTACTTTGATTGTACTTCTACCCGTCTTACGACTCTCCATACACTTACTCCTCTCTCTTTTCTACATTTATTGGTATAAAAAATGATAGTTGAGTTCCCTGATCTCTACTCGATCGAATCTGCATACGGCCTTCCAGCAACTTTACGCGCTCTTTCATACCAATGATGCCGAAATGGCCTTGTTCTTTAGAAATAGACTCCAACGATTCCACATTGAACCCTTGGCCGTTATCTTCAACAACAAGTTGAACCTCATTCTCCTCGTAGGTCAGTTTACATGACACATAAGAGGGATCAGCATGCTTAGCAGCATTCGTAAACATTTCTTGTACCAATCGGAAAATGGCGGCTTCCATAGCCGACTTCAGGCGACGTTCTTGCCCTTTCACTTCCAACATCGTCTTCACTTTCATCTTCTCTTCAAAATCATGCACAAATTTGCGCAACGTTGGGACTAACCCCAGATCGTCCAACGTCATAGGTCTTAAATTGAAAATAACTTTTCGAATTTCTTCAAGACCACCACGCAACTGTGACTTCAAATCTACTATTTCGTCCTGAACCACTTCAAATTCCTGCTTCGACAGCATTCTTTCTACAATTTCCGTCCTAAGAACTACGTTGGCCAGAGACTGAGCAGGACCGTCGTGTATATCACGAGCGATACGTTTACGCTCTTCTTCCTGGGCCAATATAATCTGAAGTCCTAGAAGCTGACGATTTTTGGCTGATTCCAAAATTCTTGTCACCTGTGTCAAATCACCTGACAAGTAGTCAAGAACTACACTCATTTGAGAACCAATCGTTTCTGCTTTCTCTATGGAAGCATCGACATTGCGCATTCGTTTGGACAGATCATCACGGCGCGTCTTCAAATAGTTCTCTTTTTCACGAAAAATCATCAACTCAACCTGATATTGAGTAGCCTTTTCGTAAGCGTTCTTGCTGTCTTCCTCGCTGAATTTGGAGAAGTCACGACTAACTTCAGTTAAACGCGAACGAGCCAGACGAAATTTTCGTTCCAGCTCGTCTACCTTATCACAAATGCGGGCCGTTTCTTCCATCAGCTCCGTCATTTGATATTGAAGATTAGCAGCCTCATCACGAGCCGCCTTTAGAATTTCGTAGATTTGATATTGACTATCCTGCATGACTTTCGTGGCATTCTTTATGACACGATCGATTTGGTCGACTTGATGGTCCACGCGTTCTCCGTCTCCTTGCCTTGAAAAGGGTAGTTGGATCTATCGACCTTTATCATACCATATCAGCGGATAGTAATGGACTTCGACTTTGGTTCCCAATTTACGGATAGGCCTAATTGTTCGGAAACGAGCCTCAACGGGACTAAAGTCCTGCTACTTCGGATAATGGGTGACACTTCCGCCAACTTACGTTGACCATTGCTGAAGTAAGACTTGTCATTAACCGTTAACTCCAAATAATCATCTCCCCGAAGTACCGTAACTTTCTTAGCTCCGCTATTCCAAGTAGCTTGACCACCGAATTCGTCCAATATCACTTTAACCGGTACATAAGTTGTACCATTCAACACAAGAGGAGACACATCAATGGTCTTCTTCTTGCCATTCACTGTAATCTGTTTGCTACCTACTGTCAGCTTCATATCTGCCTTCGGCATTGAGATTGTACCTGCTGGCAGCATCGCCTTCATATTATCAAAAGCAACTTCTCCAACGGAAGCACGCTGCTCTTGACCATCTTCAAGATTAACGACATACAGCTTCTTCAACGTATAAGGGCCACCACCCTTAACATCAGACAAATCAACCTTAAGGTTCTTCCATCCATTCCAGTTCAATGACTTAGCTACATCGACCATATGCGCTTTACCGCTGCCATCAATGATTTCGGCACGCAGCCAATTGCTGCTATTATCACTGTACACGTCAAGCGTAAATGAAGTAGGCGCTCCTCCAAGTGAAATACCCTTACTGCCATTTACAATGGAATAAGCAAATTTATTGCCAGTACCATTTGACATATCATAATTAAGTTTTAATACTTTGTCTGATGCACTACGTCCTTCATAACCGCCCACAACAGAGGTTTGACCTGCTGTAGTTGCCTTTGGCAATCCAGCAAAGCTTGGAGACAAAGTGGAACCGTTAAAGTTCTCAAGCAGTGTTTCCGTGCTTTCTGACAATGGAATCATCGTCTTAATACCGTCATAGCTAGCAAACGCATAGCCTATTTTTGCATTTTTATCTACAGCTGTTACATGCAGCACTCCATTTTTCACATTGCCCTGGAAGCCTTTGAATTCCCACTTGATCGATTCTGCTGGTACATTCACCGTACTTCCGTCTTTAAGCTTCGCACGTACAGGTACTGCAACTGAAGTTCCTGCTTGCAGCGGTGCCGTTGAACTAGCAATATACAACGCCTCTAGATCAGTTGCGCCGATAACATCAACGGACAGTGTTTCTTTGGAACTGCCTGATTGTGCGATAACTTGTCCTTCGCCCGACTTCTTCGCTTCAAAAGATTCTCCGTTCCATGCGAGCACGCTATTTCCAGACTTCCACGCAGTATTAAGGTTCGCTGCTTCAACTGGGTTGTAATATTGGTCATACGCTTTTACCGCATAGCTTGCTTGCTGACCAATAAACAATTTCTTCGAACCTGACAGTACCATACCTTTCACTTCACCTTGAGGTGCTGTTGTATACACGCCAATACCGTTAACCACATTTCGCTGTGTTTGGCCATACTCCGTATTATGCGTCAACGTAGTGCCCTGTTCAGCTAGTGGGCGATGCACCATCGTTGTTGATCCGCCACCATCCAAGTTAACTGCCTTCCAGCTTCCCAAGCTTACTAGGACATCTTGAAGCTCTTTCAGTGTTAATCCTTTGCTAGAATCGCTTTTCTCTGCAGTTACCATATAAACGAATCTTCCATCCTTGGAGTAACCAATAGCCGTTCTCGCACGGGATGAGCTACCACTTATATTAGCAATTTCACGAGTATAGCCAGATGCTGCTCCATTTTCTACTAATAGTGTGTGACCGCCTACCATCATGTCGAACTGATTTGGATTAACCTGCTGTCCCGTTGTCTTAGAAAGCAAATGATAGTCTGCTTTCACTGCAGCACCAACCTGCATATGCTCTCGCATATAGTCTGCTGCTTTCCCGTGTCCGCGGATAATAAATCCGTCCTCCGGTACAACGATAGGCAAACCACCTTTATCGCCAAATTCTACTACGACTCCATCGCGCACAAGCGCTTCTGTTGCGGTTGTGGAACTGTTCTTAGGTCGTTCTTTATTTTTCCAAGCACTCGTGTAAATGTACATGTTGTTTACGTGACTGTACGAGTTATTCGGTTCCATCATATATGTTGTTTTATTTATACCTGCAAGCGGGAACGTGGCACCGCTGTCGCTTGTAACGTTGCCCTCGAACGTATAATGATCAATACTCGGCTTACGGTCTTTGGACAAACCAAAAGCGTACATCCCTATGAGCTCAGATGGGCTGGTTATCATCTGGCCTCCAGAGATTTGAGCGCCCATTGGTGCCCCTTCTCTCTTCATATCATAATAGTCGCCATTAACAGCGGCAACTGCTCCATTTTCCTTTGCCATACCCGATACATTTTGATGGGTATTTAATTTATTTTCTTTTCCGGTCATGACATCAAGCTTCACATATGGATTGCTCAAATCAGCACGCAATACATGAATGTTCGTCTTGGACTTGTATTTGTATTGCTGACGCAGCACACCTGAAGTTACAATCTCTTCAGACGTTCTAGTCATGGATGAATTGGCTCGTAATTGTTGAGTCTGATACTGCTCTTCTGTTTGACTATCTGCATACGCAGTCAACCCAGTTGCTCCATTCATCGTCACTAGCATGGCTGTACTGATAAGAAACACCATCCATTTTGAACGACGAGTTGTACGTACTTGCGTTGTTGCTTCTGTCACTTTCGATTCACTCCCCAAAGTAGTCGCGGCTTCTCCCATTCTGCATTACGCTTAAGCCACTCATTTCTATTACCTATTAACCCGCTTATTTCTGCCAAGAGTATACAGTTATATGTATACACTACTATATTCATAGTTATAGACTCCTAATTTCCATAAAAAGTTTCGTCTATTTCACTGTATTTACTAACCATATCGCTATGATTCTAGAAAAACTGCACAAAAAAGCTAGCAGAATGAAAGAGCTTCAAACTGCTAGCTTTTAGTTGACTACATGTATTGTATTTTCTCAAGCATACGTCTAATCATCGATGTAGCTTGTGCACGAGTCGCTTTCGTACGAACTCCGAATGTGTTTTGGCTCATTCCTTGAATAATACCTGCCTCCAACGCCTGAGCAACGGTATCTTTGGATTTGGAAGCGAACTGGCCACGATCACTGAATCGAGCGAAATAGCTATCTACAGACTTCGAGAGCTGTTGTGTATAGCCTGCCGTCTTCATCGCACGGATCATCATCATCGACATGTGCTCACGAGTAATCGGATCGTTCGGTTTAAATGTTCGATCTTCATATCCTAAAATAATGCCTGCTTTAACTGCTGCCCCTATGTAAGGTGCATCAGCATGGTTTCTGGATACATCCTTGAAGCTACTAACTTGGTTCGGATCACCTTTTAGACCTAAGCCTCTTGTAATCATTACCGCAAACTCAGCACGAGTCACGCTGCGATCTGGTTGGAACTGATCCCCTGAGGCTGCATCCGCTATAAATCTTCCAGCTAGTGCATTAATGTCCCCAACTGCCCAGTGTCCAGCTGTATCCGAGAACGTTCTTGTACTGTTAACAATAGCAATACGTTCATTGCTCGGTGCTTGGCTTTGCAGAACATGAGCACCTTGTTCAGACTGAATCTGAGTTGGCACATAGCCTAGACGCACGGCTAGAGAATCAAGCATAACTGCAATCGTTTTATTTTTATCAAGTGCAGTACTAGAGCGATAGTTAATTTGTGTTTTCACCTGAACATCAATCGCCTTAACTGATGGAACAGACGTAAACGCAGATACATTGAAATCATGTACGCCTGTAACATCTTGTCCCGACTCTTTCGTCAACCAACCCGTATACAACGAAGATGAACCTGTTTGCTTCTCAATTTGCAATAGCAAGGTTGCACTTGAAGCAGAAGTATTCAGCTGATTTGAAATATTTTGCAGCGGCAGATCACGAAGTGCAATGGTGTACATCCAGTCACCGTATCGCACACCAATTTTAAGATCTTTACCAGCACTCATGACTTCCTCAATTGGCTTAAGTGGGATTGCTACCATAGCTGCCTTCTCACTTGTCGGTACATCAATAACAACTGCATTTAGTCCTTTTTGGATCGCGTATTCCATAGAGGACTTCCAGTGATCCTGCTTGACTGTATATTTGTTTGTATGCTGCTTATTCCGTGACATATCTATGTTCTTAGTTGTAGCTTCAGTCTTAACTAACAACACTTTTGATAAAAACAACGTGTAAGCTGCTTCTTCTGTGTTTGCAGGCTGACCCACAGAAGACGTACCTCCATTATTGGAACCATTAGAAGAACCGAGTGCAACGTCGAAGTTAGAGAAGCTGCGAACTTTAGTTCCGCCCATATCCACTAACGGATAAGCATATGGCGAGCTGTATGTTAACTTAATGGATTGTGCATTACTAATCGAATTGAATAACGTTAATGTTACAATCGAATTGTTGACACGTACGGATCGAATAGCCTCCGTTTTGTTGTCTGCACGTAGCGAAAAGCTTGTTTGCGCCGGAATCGATAAGTTGTCTAATTGCTTTGAGAACTCCAGCGTTAAGGTGTCCCCATTTAAATATGCTTTATTTAATTGTGGTAGACTTGTATCCGTTTGATTCCCTACTGTTATAAGACTAAATTGTGGTGCGTGATTACCTGATAAATCTACAATTCTTTGTGCACCAGGCACATAAGATAGAGTAACTACATCATTCCGATTCGTTACGCCGGACTTTAGAGTCAAAATGACTTGATTGCTACGTATTTCAACTTTATCCACATACCGTGCTTTATCATTGACCAGTACAGAATAATGGCTTTTCATAGGAAGTAGCTCTGTATTAAGCCCCTCATTATAAGTGAGTATTACTTTTCCCCCATCTACGTGGGTAGACAGTAAGTTAGGCGCTTTCGTATCTACCGAATTGCGAATGTACAAAGGACCAATGCCTGCAATATTCGCATCATACTTATCTTTCAAAGGATATGAACCTGGCTGATACTGAAGCGTTACAACTTGCCCATCCGTAATCGTTGTACCTAGGGTCAACGTTATCATCGAGCTATTACCACCTTGAATAGCTATCGGTGTGTAAGCTATTCCATCAATGGTCACCTTAAATTGCGAGGTAGCACGAGTATCAATTTCTTTTAGCCATTCGTTAAATGTAACTTGTACAACGGTTCCAACAGCTAATGCACTAGTAATACGAGACATCGATTCTTCAATTTTGTTTGTTACATCCCGATTTGAAATGCTCGGCACTCGGTTCCCATTTCGATCTTTCAGAGGAATAACACCTTGCGTATAGGACAACTTAACCACTTGACCTACAGCAATTCCACTTTGAAGATAAATTTGCACTTTATCGCCATGTACAAATACACTTACTAATGGTCTCGTTTCATCATTGACAACAACCTTAAAGTTATCCGTGTAAGGGATGCTTGAGCTATCTAAATCTTTATTGTAAGTTAGCTCTATCATATTGGTTTTGGCCATAACTGCTGATTCTAGTGTGGGTGCAACTGTATCAGGTACTATCGTATTAAAGCGCCATGCATTTGTACTCCCAGGATAAGAATTACCCGCCAGGTCTTTAACAGCATCTTTACCAATATCTACAGTATAACTTGTACCAGATGCAAGTGCAGAACGCGGCTTAATACGAACCTGACGCTTGTTCGAAGGATTAACACTCACATCTACAGGATGGCTATAGCTACCGCTTCGCTTCAACGTAATACTTCCGTTTCCTAATTGTACTTCCTTATTCATTGTCATAACGAGTTCTGTGCTTAACGGCACATTACGTGATTGATCACTTGGAGATACAGAAGAGATCGCTGGCAAACTTGTATCTGAGGATACTTTAAAAGACCATGTATTCTTATTTTGGATACCTGCATAAGAAACACCATTTACATCACGAAATGCTCCATCTGATACTAATACATAATAGTTTTCATTATCCGTAAGCGTGCTCGATAAATGAATATGTATCGTATTTGTTCCTCCTCCTGAAATAGCTGAGGAATTGACGCTAGACTCTTGAATAGGCTGATCATCGCTCGCCCTTCTAATAACAACATTACCATTACCCGGATACACAGGTCTATTAAATGTCAGAGTTAGCTGGGGTTTAGTAGATATCCCCGAGCTTCCATTAGCAGGCAAGTACTGTGTAACCGCCAATGCAGAGGAATCCTTACCCACCTCAGTGGTAAAGTTCCACACGTTGGCGGTAGATATACCTGCATACGGTATTCCATCTGAATCAATAAATGCCCCATTGTCTATAAGCACGTAGTACTCTGTATTAGGCTGCAAACCACCCAACCGTAAAGTTACGTTATGTCCTACCACAGAAACGTCCCCAGATTGTACATTAATCGTCTTCGTATCATTATCACGAAGTCGTTTCACATGTATATTTCCCGAACCTTTAAGGATCTCTTCATTGAAAACAAGATTCATCTCTGCATTAACAGCGACTCCTCCTGCTTTGTGCTGCGGAGCTGTAGCGGTCAACGTCGGAGCAACATTGTTAGCCGATACCGTACGGAAGCTCCATTGCCCATCGACTAAACCAGCATAGTCTTGTCCGTTACCATCTTTAAGTGCACCAGGTGTAATCGTTACATGGTACGTCGTGAAATTTTTCAAATTAAACGGTCCTGCGACTTTAATTTGGTTGGTGCCTAATTGAGTGACACGTGAACTTGTTATAGCAATCGTTTCTACGGTCGCACCATTTTGATCTTTAATCACAACATGACCTTGATTGGCAAATACGACCTTATTAAAAGTAAGCTCTAACGATGTGCTAACAGGTACACCAATGCCACCATTGGCAGGAGATTGTGCTGACACTGTAATTGGACCAGTATTAGCATCTCCGCTTGTCTTAAAGCGCCATTGGTAGGCACCTTGAATTCCCGCAAAGCTCCCACTACTGCCTTCAAAGCTTGCTGAATCTGTTTGAAGATAGTAGTAGGTGTTCGCTTGTAAATTAGGAATCCTGAACGATGCCACAGATTGATGAATCGTGACATCCTTCTTCTCAATCTTCCCAACTGCTTTGTTATCTTGCGCTTGATAAACCATTATGAACCCGTTATCTTTCATTAGCACAGGCTCTGAAAATGTGATTGAAAAAACGGCATCCTTCTGCACCGCTTCATTTCCTGAAATTGGTGAGTAACTAATGACTTGAGGGCCACTGTTGAGAATTGTAACTTGGCCCGATTGTGCTGCCGCATAAGGAGCAGTTTGATAGGCCAAACTTCCTTGCAGTATAAGCATTATGGCTAGTATTGCTGATAGATATCGTTTCATGTATTTTATCCCTCCGAAAAAAGACACTCGTACATATATTTTCGGACAAATGTGTGTAAATGTTTAGAGTTATGGCAAGTAAGGATATAAAAAAAGAGCTTTGGACACTGTCCAAAGCTCTCTAATTATAATGATAACGAAAAATTGCGAGTGAAAATATTATAGACCAGCTTGCTCGCGCAATGCTTCAGCCTTATCAACTTGCTCCCATGGAAGCTCAACATCTGTGCGGCCAAAGTGACCATAAGCAGCCGTTTGCTTGTAAATAGGACGACGCAAGTCGAGCATACGAATGATACCTGCTGGACGAAGGTCAAAATTGTTTTGGATAAGCTCAACGAGCTTTTCTTCTTCGACCTTGCCTGTACCGTACGTATCAACGTTTACGGATACTGGTTGTGCTACACCAATTGCATAAGCCAATTGGATTTCACACTTGTCAGCAAGACCTGCTGCTACGATATTTTTCGCTACGTAGCGCGCTGCGTATGCTGCAGAACGGTCAACTTTTGTAGGATCCTTACCGGAGAACGCACCGCCACCATGACGAGCATAACCACCGTACGTATCAACGATAATTTTGCGGCCAGTAAGACCAGCATCCCCTTGAGGTCCACCAATAACGAAGCGACCAGTTGGGTTAATGAAATATTTAGTCTCGCTGTCCAACCATTCAGTTGGGACAACAGGTTTAATAACATATTCTAGGATGTCGGATTGAATTTGTTGAAGAGTAGCATCCTCAGCATGTTGAGTCGATACAACAATTGTATCTACACGTACTGGCTTGCCATCTTGATATTCAATCGTTACTTGCGTCTTTCCATCTGGACGCAGGTAGCCAAACGTACCGTTCTTGCGCACTTCGGACAAGCGACGTGCTAGACGGTGGGACAACGCGATCGGAAGCGGCATTAACTCAGGCGTCTCGTTCGTTGCAAAACCGAACATCAAGCCTTGGTCGCCAGCACCGATATTATCGCGCTCTTCCTTAGCATCTTCTGTACGTGTTTCAATTCCTTCGTTAACCCCTTGCGCAATGTCAGGAGACTGTTCGTTAAGGGAAGTCAAAACTGCACACGTATTGTAATCGAAACCATACTTCGCACGTGTATAACCGATATCTTTAATCGTGTTGCGTACGATAGATGGGATATCAACATAATCGGCTTTAGTGCTAATTTCTCCGATAACAAGAACTAGTCCTGTCGCGACGGATACTTCACACGCTACCCGAGCATTCGGGTCATTAGCGAGAAAGGCGTCCAATACCGCATCTGAGATTTGGTCACAGATTTTATCTGGATGACCTTCAGTAACGGATTCGGAAGTGAATAAGTGGCGTCCTTTAATAGACATTGGACTCAACCCCCCATACCAATAATGTAGGCTATTCTCTTAGGAATGCCTATAACAAAAAAAGTACCTTTTCCACTTGGAAAAGGTTGTTATACCAGCCTTCGAGAAATCATATTACTGTATTTAGGGGGACATGTCAATCAATGTTGACAAATTTCATCTTCCTTATATTACTTATTAATTATAATTGCCCATAAAGTGTTTTTTCGGCTTGTTGAATAAGGCGTTTTGTTATCGTCCCACCAACAGAACCAGCATCTCTTGAAGATAAGTGACCCCAGCTATCACGCGAAGAAATTCCATATCCCGATACGGGAATTGTACCTAATTCTGAGCCAAATTCAGTGTCCGCCAATCCACTCTGAATGCCGTTATAAGATACAGGAAGCCCTAACTCAGCTGCAATTTCATACTTCATGCGATATAGTGCATCCTTACTTGCAGGAACCAATTTCTTTTTGTTAGCCATCAAAATTCCCTCCTTGTTTGTGTATGGTGTTCACCATAAACATCAGTGGATTAGATGGTCATAGTATGTGCTGTACTTACACATACACTCGAAGGAATCATTTCTGGTTCTTCCTATAACAAGAAAGAGCGGCATCGCTGCCGCTCTTCATTACATGAAGTGCATACTTTGTCATTGTCAGCATCAGGCTGACGAATTAATCAAGTACTACGTGCGTATTTAAGTTACTTTCCTGTTGATTGCTCCGTTGACTCCTCAACAGGAGCTTGTTTCACTTCATAGCCGCCACGCACAGCGACGACAACTTGATTTTTAGGTGTGTCGGAAGCTGTAATACCACGGCCATCCCTTGGGAATAACAATAGATGATTATTCACTACCGTCATGCCGTTAGTTAAGTCTTTACCATCTGTTAAGTCAGACACACCACTCGCATCCGAACTGTAAGCCGTTGACTTTCCAGCACGGACTACGAATTCAGTACCTGCCTTACCTATTAGCATTTGACCAGGCTTAATTGTAACTATCTTTAGAGCTGAACTTTCTACCTCAGGCTTGTCTGTACCTTCAGAAGGCTTATTACCTCCTGTTGTGCCGGAGCCATTACCCTTGCCTAATTCGGCTTTCAAATCCTGAATCTGCTTATCAACATAGCTCTTCGTAACAAGTGGATCTTGAGAATTTCCTGGCTGGGCACTTAGCGCACTAAAGCTGCTCGCAACCATAATACTCGTACCAAGACATAATGTTAGAATGAACGCAGCTTTAAATTTAATTTGCTTCATTTCTTACCCACCTATTACTCAAAGTTGTTTACTCGATGACTCATTAGTAGCTTCTTCGCTCCATTTAATTCATCATATACATTAAGCTTAAAGCCAGATGATCCTACGCCTTTCATTGCATAATCATCGACAGCAAATGATTTAGAAATTTTGTCCCCAACAGCTAGGCTTCCGTTACCTTCTCCTAGTTTGTAGGACTGAGAGAACTTGTTGCCGTTATATTCAATTTCAATAACCAGATTTCTATCTACCAACATTTCTTCAAATGGATTATTTTGTTTCAAGGTATATTCGAAATTGAAATCAACCTGATCTCCATTCGAGCTTCTAGCAAAAATCTTATTAAATTTAAATTCAAATGGACGCAAGTCTAGAACTTCAAATAATAATTTTGATTCTCGCTTATCATCAGTAAGAGACAAAAATGCTCCATTTACATAACTGTCCGCCTTAGTCGTACCCGTTATATATTTACCTTCACTAATACCCTGACCTACAAGCAGCTTTAAGTCACTAGCTTTGTACTTTTTAGGAATATCGGCTGTAATAGAAATCAAATTAACGCCATCTGGAGTTACCTCTTTATCACTTAATGTAAGCTTAGCAGGTATTTGCACTCCTGTTGATGTTTCATAATAGTAAGCTACAACATTTGGTAATTTGGAATAACGTTCACCTGTATTACGGTATGATAGTAGGCTACGAATTACATTTGTATTCTTTCCTTCGTACACGTTTGTTTCAAGGACATTCATTTGCGCTTCTACACCTGGCTGTGTCAATGTGTAGTATGCTGTTGAAGCAGGATCATACGTTGGCAAATCCGCATCTGCAGCCTTAATCATAAAGTTACCAATCGTACTAATTGGTTTGTCATCTACAATTTCGCTTAGTCGGATCTTTGCATTTTCGAACTTAGAGTCACTCGATACTTTAGATGTTGCGATAATCTTAGCCGATTCACCTGGTTTCAACCCAATTGCACCATCAACATGTAGCAATTGAATGTCTTTACTATCGACTTTCACACCACTCAACCAAGCAGTCATTGCGAACTTAGGCAATGGTTGTGTGTTTTTACCTGTGTTTTTAATGGTAATAGTTGTGTTGATAATATCTTTTGAATCCCAAGGTAAGCGCTCGAAGTTATCAACATTCACTTCATACGTACCTTGTTTATTTACGTACGTCGCTTTGGACTCAGTTGTGACCGATGTAGTGTCCGGTACCATGTATTGAGCTAGCAAATAATCATTGTTCTTATTTTCATCAGCAACACGCTTCACGGTCAACTTCATATTAGATAGAGATACACTTGCAGGGATAGAAGCCGTAATTGTTGCTTCTTCTGTTACACCAGGGAGTAAATTAGTATTACCTTCTGGCGTATCAGTTGGACCTGCTTGTACAGGGTACGAAGTATCCACATTCGTCAATAGTTCAAACTGAAGCTTAGGTTTCTTTATCGCTGTTTTTCCCATATTTTTCATCGCGTAAGAAATGGTAACATTATGATACTCAGAGTTTGTATCAACCATCACATTCGAAATTTTTGTATCTACAAACTGATTTTCAACCAAGAGCTTGTACGACTGCCCTTTTAAAGTAACAGAACCTCTTGTGTCGATTGTCTTCAAATGATTATACGACAGAGGTAGACTTGCACTTGCTTTTGGTGCGTCTGTACCTGTGACCGTTCCTGCTCCTGCTTCTTCTGCAATAAACAACTGATACGTTGCTTTCTTCAAGTCAGTAGGTAATTTCGAATAAAACTTGATTCGAGCAGATTCACCTGGCAATAATGATTTTTTAGATTGATCAGCATCTAGAACATAATATCGATTTGTATTCGTACGTAAATAGAACTTAAGTGAGTCGAGATTTACTGCACTATTTGAAGTATTTTTGATGTCGACAGTTAAAGATGCTTGAACATGATTACCTACAGTCGTTAACTCTAAGTTAGAAGCAGATGTAACAAGAGTATTCTGCCCTTGTTTGATCTCACGTTGTTTCCCCACTGGTGTAATGTAAGCATAGTTTTTAGGAATGGAAACCGATCCAATTACACGTTCGAAACTACCATTAGATAAAGAAAAGTCCCATTTTATAACCGATAATTTCAAGTCACTAAGATTCAGTTTACTGTCTACTTTAGCATGTATTTTAAATGTCTTTTTGGACTTTGCTGGAACAATATTATCCTTCTTCTCTGTAAGGCCCATTAATTGAATAGGATATTTATTGCCTTGATTTGATCTTATCGAAAACCAATAATCCATTAAACTTAATGATTTGCTGCCTTGATTATGTACCGTTACTGTAAAATACACATTCTTATCACCCTCTACATGATAGAACTGTACCTCATTAACTTCTAAATAGCTTGTAGCGCTCAACTTCACTTTGTTTAACTGGCTTGGTTTAAATGGTTGTTGGACAGCCACATTCTTTTGAGCAGCCATAACTTGACCATTCGATGGTAACAATAGAGGACTATACAACGCCCCAACCATAGAGAATGATAAGAGGCTTATCATTAATTTTTTACTAGATATCAACAGACACACACTCCTTATCATTATCAATATACTACTACTTTACCTGTTCCAACTGGAATTGGATAGTTAAAAATGTTTAATATTCTCTGCAGATTATGGGTATAAAAAAAGGGTAGACGCTAGGTATAACCTAGACATCTACCCTTTTGGAAGTGATTAGATCACTTTTTCTTAAGCTTTAACATCCAACACAAGGTTGATTACTTTACCATGAACTGCAACAGTTACGTATACAGTGTCGCCAGCAGCAATTGCACCTGTAGCGAATGCAGCATCTTTAGAACCGTTGTTTGTAACGTTAAGAGCTTTAGTTTTTCCGTCAGTACCAACGATGCGGTTAACTTGTACGGTTACACCGTTAGCAACGCTGTTTAGGTGTCCTTCAAGACCGTATTGATCCTTAGCTTTGATTACACCAAGAACATCGTTCAAGTTAGTAGTACCTGCTTTGATTGTAACAAGCTCACCATCAACAGCAGTTACGTTTCCACCAACTTTATCCTTGTCTGTTTTAAGTTCTTGAATTTGTTGCGGTTTGTTGGATACTGTCAACTTAGTTCTAACTTCGTCAGACTTCAAGCCAGCACCATTAACAAGAACTGTAAGATCAAGCTCAACAGACTCAGCTTTTTCCATCTTAACAGCAGTCAATGTTCTACCGTTGTTAGAAGTTGTTACATAGTTAGGATCAACGCTAACTGTGTATTGGTTAGTGCTCAATACAATCTCGTCACCGTTACCACGTTTACCCACTACTTTAAGATCTTTAGAGTAAGTAGCCGTTGAAGCGCTGAAGATGTTTTTGTCACCAGCATACAATGTGCCAAGTGGTTTGATCTCATAAGAAGAAATGTTGTCTTGAGCTACTACGCTAAGAACAACAGTTGTTTGAGAATCAGGAATTGCAGTAAGCACACCATTTACGTTATGGAACAACGCCAACTCGACTACTTGCTCGCCTTTTTTATCAGCTGTCAAGTTAATCTTAACATTATCAGCGTTTTTATATGCGATAACTTCGCCTGTATTGTAAGTTGCACCCGTAGCAGAGATATTGAAGTGAGTACCTTCGTTGATCTTCTTAACGTTGCTAATACCTACATACACGTCCTTACCAGCTTCAACTGGAAGGTCTGCAAGTTTGAACGCACGAGAGTATTGATCAAGGATTTCAATTTTATCCTTATTCAATTCTGCTGTTGCACCTTCACCGTAAGCTTTAGCTACATCTTTATGGAAGCCTTTAATAGCTTTAGGTGTTGCTGCGTCTTTAATTTCGAACTGGATGTTGCTGCTTACAGCGCCTTTAGTTACAGTCGCCATCAAGTAAGCATAACCTTTTAGACCTTTGTGAGCACTCTCAACATTGTACTCTAGGTATGCATCACCAGTTTTCTTGTCTTCAAACAATTGCAAATTATCGCTCAAGTTAAGTGCGCTATTTTGCTCCATTTTGTTCAATTCCTTGAACTTAGTGATTTTTTCGCCATTCACACCGTATGCTTCGAATGGAATTTTCACTTTTTTATCGTTTGCAGCCACAATGTCAGTTGGGTGTTGAAGTTGGAAAGATTTCAACTCTGTACCTTGTTCAACATTAACTTTATGAGTAAGCTTTTGACCGCTACCCAATGCAGTAATTGTGATTTCTACTTCACCAGATTGACGGAACATATCAGATGAAGGAGCTTTCAACTTAATAGCAGCGCTATCAGCATGAGGACCTTTATCGATTTGAGCATATGTTTCAACATTTAGAGCCAATGGGTTGTTGGACAACGCAATAACGTTTTTCTTAACGTCTTCTTTGTCAACTTTGTTACCGTATTGGTCCTTAACGTCGATCAAAAGATAGAACTCACTGTTAGTCAAGTCAGTAGAAGAAGTCAATTTTTGGTTGTCAATATTGTACAAAGATTTAACTTCTACAGTATGAGCACGGGATGGCAAACCTACAGTATAAGTTTTGTTAGCTACTACGCCAGCTTTAGCATCATGTACCATTACTGCGATAGCTTCTTTGTAGTTAAATTTGTCAGTTGTGCTGATGTTCAACACACCATCTTTAACACTGTGAGTTCCTTTGGATACTGTCCAGTTCAAGCTAGCGATCTTGGAAGCATCCTCACCGTATTGGTTCAATACTTTGAAAGGAATTTTCAATTCAGTGTACTTATCGTTTGTAGCTGCTTCTTCACCGATAAGTTCGATCTTAGTTACTTTCTCAGCTTCAACTTTAGCTTTAGCAGAGACAGTTTTGTCGCCTACTACCAAGTTGATTGTGTACTCACCTTCGGAAAGCTTGTTAGCAGCTTCTACACGGTAAGTCAATTTGTCATCGGAGTAAGTAGCAGTTTTCACGTCGATAGCCGTGGAACCACGCTTAACTTCGAATTTAGCTTTAGCTGTATCAACTGTACGGTTAAGCTTAACTTCGAAAGTCTTAGCACCTACAGTTTTAGCTTCGATTGCAAGAGCTTGCAACGTAACTTTAACTTGGTGTTTAGCACCTTTATGTGTAACTTCTACAGTAGTCTCTTTACCTTCTACAAGAGCAGTGTCAAGAGTATGTTTTACAGTTTCACCGTCAGTGAACTTAACTTCGATTGTTTTCTCGTCGATTACTTTAACGGAATCAACTTTAACAGAAGTTTTTTGCTTAACATCGTAAGCAGCTTCTACCAATACAGAGCGTTGAACTGCAACGTTCCATTTACCGTTTACGGAGAAGTCAAAGCCAGCTGCTTTGATTGCTGCAACGTAGCCAGTTGCCCATTTGGACACACCTTCTACTGCTGGAGCATCTTCAACTTTTTTCAAGCCAAGAGCCAAAGTGAAAGCTTTAGCCATTTGCTCGCCTGTTACTTTACCTTTAAGGTCAAACTTATCTTGACCTACGCCGGACATGAAGCCAGCTTTAGTAACAGCTTCGATGTATCCTTTAGCCCAGCTAGTGCTGTAACCTTTGTCTTTGAAGGAGTTACCTTCTTCTTTAGACAAACCAGCAGTAAGAGCCAAGATTTTAGCAAACTGAGCACGGTCAGTGTGCTGGTTAAGTTGTGGATCGATGTTACCATCTTTGTCTTTAACGCCAGCGAAGATACCATCTTTCACCAACGCTTCAAATTTTTCTTTAGTTGTGAGTTGTGCTTCAGCACCGAATGCTACGTTTGCGAACATAGAGAACGCCATAGCAACGGAAAGTAGCATAGCCAATCTTTTCTTCATAACCTTTTTTTCTCCTCCTCTAAATTGCTTCGGTTGTTGAGAGTGTTGCTCTGAAAGATTTCTCATTTCCCTCATCGCCGATTCACCCCCTTCCTATAAGTAGAGCGAAATGGTTTATAAAAATGAAGTCTGTAACACACGAGATGTGTCACAGAAACTCGTAATCGAATTGGGATTAAATAGAGATAATTCTTCCACTCTAGACATTATACATGTACCAAAGCCTAGCGTAAAGCATATTTTTGTGAAAAACAGGGAAGACTAATAAATTATTTCCGCTTGTTTTTCGACTTCATGTAATTAAACGCGCTAGTTGCAAAAAAGTTGCGGCTAGAGCAAAAAAACTTTTTCTTTTTCAAATCTTGCAGTGTTTTGCAGCCATTAAAAACAGTAAGCAATTGAAATCAAACCATATAACAGCACATAACAACACAAGCTAATTACATAATAAACCATAGTAATTATTAACCTAATAAATAATTAAATAAGATAATCTAATTAATCTGCTATTTGAGAATAGGATGGGAGAAGTACATAAGATGCTACTCCCCACCCTATAGAATCAATCAACTGTTTAGTATCAGATTTAGTTTCTGACTAACACCTTATAATTGCTTAAGACATCTTAGGCAGTTTCTTCATATCAATCATGACACGTGCAATAATTACAGCCGCATCTCCACGAAGCATATTTGCCTCTGGATTAAATACAAAGCCCTTCTCTGGATCAGAAGGATCGATCGGCATACCCTCGATCAAGCCTTTCTTAGCAATTGCCAATACGGCAGGCTGCGCGTAATAGTCAATCTTGTCAGCGTCTTTAAAGAACTTCAACAAATCTTTGCGAATCTTGCTGCGATCTGTCTCCATCTTCAAGTTCATCGCTTTTGCGATCATTACCGATGCATCTTGACGAGTCAAGTTGGAATCTACACCGAATACATTTGGTGAAATACCTCTCACAATACCTTCTCGCGCTGCAGTTTCAATGTAACGGAAATCCCACAGACCAGCTATATTAACTTGGCTCAAATCTTGATCAGATGGCCAATCCGCATCATCGAAGTGACGAGGTCCTTCATAATTAAGCGGCAGATCAAGTGCTTTCACAATCATGCGAGTAAACTCAGCACGGCTCACATACATATCTGTTCCAAAAGAGCTTAATGGCTGCTCAGGGTTCATAACCCCTTTACCAAGTACCGACTCGACATAGTTACGTGCGTATGGATGCTGTACAACATCGTTATAAGATGAACCCAGCTTAGCTACTACATAGTAGCCGAATTTGCGGAACGGCACTGTAATTGTGCGTTTTTTATCATCCACGACACCGCCGATATTTTCCCATTGTTTCAATTCTGGATCGAAGCGGAATACGGTAACAAGCTTACCGCCTTCTTGTGCCATGTTTTTATCGTAAGATAGCGTAAGCTTTCCTTCTTTAGAAGGAACAAGTTCACGATCCATTGTACGATTATAGAACATGCCAACAGGCGCATTCGGGAATTGATATGGATCATTACCAAAAGCAATTGGATCGTACTCTGCCTTCGTCATCAGATCATCAGCCAAACCTGGATCAATCCAGTAGACTGGGCTAGCTTTGATAAAGCTTTCTGGGAAACTTCCTCGGAATACGTTACCAGCTTGGTTCATCTCCAAGTCAAAATTAGCTGGAAGCTTATCTGCCTCAAAGTCATATTGATTCACACGACCATTTTCTGGGTTAGCAATCGAGAACAACATTTGATTACCAGAATACACTTGATGTTTAAATTCTTCTGACTTATTAGCGTCACGACGTATAAGTGATGTCCCTTTCGGGAATGCAAGACGCAGATTATTATCGAATGCTTTGTGAGAAGATTTCATAGTCTCCATGTACTGCGCACCTGGAATGGTCGTTGGTACATATTTAACATTGAAATGAGCCTTCTCTACATCATCGCCGCGTGTAATCGTAAACTCAATCTTATTCTCGCGATTCGGCTTGAGTCCAGTAACAACCGTTCGGAATGCATCTTCATAGACGATACTACCGTCGTAGAAGCGATCATACTTTTGTCTTTTTGCTTCAACTTTATTAATTACTACCTTATCAGCCCCTGGAGAATGAATAACTACTTCCAAGAAGTTCTGATTAATTACACGAATTTGATCAACAGGTTGAACAACCATGTATGGCACGTTAATTGGTACAACTTCTAAACGAGCAGTAGCTCGTGGGCCACTCTCACCGTTATTGTAAACAGCAATGTTCAATACCACAGGACTGCCGTCTAGCGGAATATCCATATTAGAAATTTTAAATGCAAAACTTTGCAGATCAGCATTGTATTGAACCGTTAGTCCATCAACAGATGTTCCGTCCGTATCTTCGTACAATACTTGACCATTTTGGATAGCCGTGAACTTATCACTCAATGTCCAAGAGAGCTTTTTATTCAAATTCGGTGAAGTAATCACAATTTTATACTTGTCAGAATTTTTTACATTTCCTGCTCCAGGAAGACGAAGGTTGGAGATTTGTGATTTTATTTCGGCTTCTGTTCGGCCTAAGTCATAGAAGTCAAAAGTTCCATAAACATTCATTTTACTCTCGCGAGTATAGTAAATGCCGCTCTTTTTCTCGAACTTATCATTATTCGGCTTTGGTATAATCGCACCTTGTGTAACACTGTAAGGGAATACACCATCCGTATCCGGAGCCGGGATAACTGGAATATTAAGCGGAATAATAGTAACTGTCGTTACTTTTTCATAAATCGCTTCTTTTGTACGATATACAAATTTAATTTTGTTCTCCCCAATAAATAACGCATCTGCTGCTTTACTAATGTTATCCTTGGCATTATTCGGAGTAGTTGATGTATCATCAAGAAGCTTAAATTTAGTTTTATCCTTACCAGGTACTTGCTCCAACTTTAATTCTGTATTATTTAAATACAAATAAACATTACGTTTTGTAGCATCGGAGTATTCAATGGAACTTGTATCAGCTACGTTCAACAACGTACCTTCCAAGAGTTTGAAATGTTTATTTTCAGTAATAATATCTTTTAGTTTCCCCGTCGTTGTGTCGAATTTAATTTGCATCCCATCGTACACAGAATCAAATTTTACAAATGGTCCATACAGCAACGTTACTGTTGCAAAATATGGCGTAGTTGAATCATTAATTTTAAACTCAATTTTCTGTTTACCGCTAATCGGTAGTGTATCTAGCTTATAAATGACACGTGTTAGTGTAGTGGGCACACCATTAATATTTTCAACAACAGTTCCACCTACTATTTTCTCAGTAAGTTTTGCTTTGTCTACTTGCGTAGTATCCAAGGCCTTGTCCGCATAATCCCTAATTCCAGCAATTTTAATATCTTGAGCGCCGTAATTAGCCACCAAGAATTCTATCGCTGTAGGCAAAGAAGATATTTCAGCTTTATCTAACTTAGTTCCTGAAAGATTTAATACATCACTTTCGGCCATACCTGGACGGTAGTTACTAAGATAACGGATATCATGAATAATTGGCTTATCTGCCGCTGTCAATGTAAAACCCATTACTGTACTTCTATCTTTGAAGCCAGTCGAAAGATTAGTTCCAGACAACTCTAATTGCATCAGTTTATCTAGCTGACCATTTAAGTGGGTACCTTCACGAACTTCAAAATCAACAAGGACATAATCATCGATAATTTGTTCATTCATGTAAGTCGCCTTCATAACACTAGGTAATCCTGTTAAGGAGTATTCAATGTTAATAGCAGGATTCGTTGTTCCCTTTGCAATTGGAATAATTGCTTTACCGTAGATAATCATATCTGTCGGCTTATTCAACGTAGGATTTGTTGATAGATCAACCTTGTCTGAGCCATTTTTAAAATGTACGTCGTAGAATGTAACCGTGTTGTTGTAAAGCGCAACCTCACGTACAGTCTCTACTGTTTGTGTACCATTAATCGCACGAATTTTAACTAAGTTTTTACCCTTGTTAAGTACAATTGGCGATGCAAAGAACTCCCAATTGTTATTTTTAGAAACATTAAATGTCCAGCTATTGTTATTAACAACAACTTGAACTTTTTCAGCATTCTTTGCTTTACCAGTAATACTTACAGAAGCTGAATCTTTATTCGTAGGTGTAATTGATTTAACAATAGTCGTTCCGATTTCTTTCAACTCTTGCCGCGCGCCATTCAAAGACACTTGCAAATCAGACAGAGTCGGTCCGTTACGATATTCAACATAGATCGAATCGTACACTTCCGTCGAACCTTGCAATCCTTTGAACGTAATACGGTTCAAACCAGAGAACAATTGAAGGTTAAATACTTTCAAATTCGTTCCGTTGATAATTATATTTGCCGTTTGCTCCTCACGTGAAGCTACAACATGTTCTTTATCATCAGGTGTCATCGTAATTTGTTGCACAGTATATGAGATTCCCTTTGCGCCCACACCGTTAATGGATCCGTCTAGAGTAATACGTTCATCACTAGTAACTCTAGCGCTTTTTGCGTCATATTGCTCATTTGGGAATACGAAAAATCCTCCGCCCGCAGCTTGAGCTACCGAACCAAATGGTAGCGGCACCATCGTGATGAGAAGGGCTAATGTCAGCATAATCGCTAAGCATTTCTTCAAAGCGGGTGTCTTCCTTAGTGCTATCATTTTCTTCGCTCCTTACCTAATAATTTGTGTACTCATGTTATCGGTTGGAAACCCTTAATTGTTTAGATTAGGATGTAAATCGATTACAAAAAGCGACAGAAAGCACTAAATAAACAGCACATAAGAACTACATAGAAAAAGCAAAAAAACCTCCTCTCACTAGCAGCACACTAGGAAAGGAGGTTTATCTAATTGGTTATGAATCTGAACGCGAATCTACTTTAACTCGAATACGATGAAGCATATCCAGCATCGGTCTTCGCTTCTTACTCACAATACCGATGACTTCAGCTCCCAACTGCAACGCAACCAACAGGATGCAGATGACTACAAAAGTAACCCAGTTCGCATGATGCGAAGCGGCAACGGACTGAACGATAGCAAGTATACCGAAGAACGTTGCGATACCGTAAATAATAAGTACCGTCTTGCGATGACTGAAGCCTAATTCACGTAAACAATGATGCAAGTGGCCTTTGTCAGGTGCAAAAATTGGCTTCTTCTGCAACCAGCGACGAACGATAGCAAAGAACGTATCAGATAATGGCACTCCAATAATAAGAAGCGGTGTAACGAAAGATACGATTGCAACTTGCTTGAATCCTAACATAGATAAGACCGCGAGACTAAAGCCTAAAAATAATGAACCCGAATCCCCCATAAAGATGCGGGCCGGATGAAAATTAAAGAACAAAAATCCAATAATACTGCCTAGTAGCAACGCACATAATAGAATGACTACTGGATTACCCATAAATACGGCCATCACAAGCAGCGTAGCAATCGAAATACCAGATACGCCAGCCGCAAGCCCGTCCAATCCGTCAATCAAGTTGATTGCATTTGTCACACCAACAATCCAGAAGATAGTTAGTGGAATTGCAATCCAATCATCAATAGACAAATATTGATTGCCGAAAGGCACATTTACGAAATTGACCGTTAGGTCGAATCCAAACACAACTACACATGCTGCAATAATTTGTCCAAGGAGCTTAACCTTAGCCGACAATTCATAAAGGTCGTCCAATGCCCCAATCAATACGATAATCGAGCCACCAGCTAGAAGACCCCATACGAGGTTGCTGTCTCGCTCAGTAGATAACAATAGGTCAGGTGCAACAACCATTAAGCCTAACAGTGTTATTACAAATGCACCGAAAATGCCGAGTCCACCCATGCGAGGCATAATCCGAGTGTGTACTTTTCGAGCATTAGGTACATCAACTGCTCCGATCTTAATAGCAAAAGCTTTAACTAACGGTGTTAAGCCAGTGGCTAAAAGCAATGCCAGCAGCCCACCAAGTACATATACGGTTACCATCGGTTATTATCAACCTCCATTTGACTCCGGATTGAATTATACTCCGTTCGAAATGGAAACACCAGCGCCCAAATCAGTAGGAAAATAGGCGAAATCGTGAGATTATAGGCGAATTCATTACTTTTTCTTCACCTTTCCTTTGTCACGCACCACTTTCCACACAAATCTAGGAAGCGCAAGCATTCGCTTATAGCGCCAAGGTTCTTTAATTAAGCGGTAGAACCATTCTAGACGTAAAGAACGCATCCATTTCGGAGCTCGTTTCAACTTTCCAGAGATAACATCGAAGCTTCCGCCAACACCCATCATGATAGGAACATTTAACTGTTCCCGATAGCGAGCAATCCACGGTTCCTGAGTTTCAGCTCCCCTAGCGACAAATAGCAGATCAGGTTGAGCCTGTATAATCTCGTTAATAACGGCTTCATCTTCCTTTTCAGTAAAGAATCCATCACGGCACCCAACGATCTGTATACCTGGATACAGCTGCTGCAATCGACTGGCAGCGGCCTCGACCACTTCTGGAGCTGCTCCCAGCATATATACTTTCCAACCCTTTTCATTACCCTGCTTCATCAGTTCATAAAGCAAGTCAAATCCTGTAACTCGCTCCCGCAAAGGATCTCCGATGTAATCAGCTGCCCATACGATACCTGTTCCGTCAGCTACAATAATGTCCGCTTGCTCCATAATCCGCATATGACGCTCATTTTCAATTGCATTCATCAGAATAATCGGATTCGCAGTAATGACATGAGTAGGTCTCCGCTCTGCAATAGCAGAAGTCATCCAGTCGACCGTTTCCTGCATCGTCATTTTAGAAAATGGCACACCATATATTGAGACTGTTGCATAATCCCTTGTCGGGTTCATCATATCACCTAGTTCGTTTGACGCAGTAACTGCACCACTTGTTTCGCTGGCAGCTCTGCTTCTTGTATAAGTTGCTGAATAACCTCTTGATGCTGCTCACGCCATCTTACTGTATTACTTAATACAGAAGACGCTTGCTCTACCGCATGCTGAGGATGAAGCTGCTTCGTCGTTCCGATCGCCTGCTCACCTAAGCGATTGAGAAACTGGTCGATCTTAGGATCGTAGGATATTCCCAATACAGGTACGTGCTGAGATGCTGCATAAATAAGAGAGTGCAGCCTCATACCAACAAGTACACGGCAACGACTTACTTCCTTTAGCATGTCCAAAGGATGTGGATATATCGGACTGATGCTGACAGCCGAGCCATGCTTGTCCACATTGCTTAGACGGTCCATGACATAACGGGATGCCGTCTCATCCGAGTGACCATGAAACGGAAGAAAACGAATATGCAATTGCTGCTGTTCCATCCATTGCTGCAGCATATCCGCAATACGATCCATATCCGATCGATCCTCATTCCAAAAACGAACGGACACACCGACAATTGGTCTTCCCTCTTCATCCAACCCAGAAGATTGAGGTGTACCAGATGGAAGCCTCATTCCCATAACAGGATCAGGTACAACTTCAATGGTACTTTTATTGAGACCCATCTTCTCCAACAAAGCAGCCGATTCCACATCACGCACCGATACATACGCAGAACGCGAAAACACATTTTTGATAAATGGATAGAACAGCTTGCGCTGGACAGGTCCAATTCCTTGTGCATATATAAATGTCGGCTTGCCAAGCCACTGTGCAAGTTTAATAACTCCAAGATAATAAGGAATCGTCTTTGCACTAGTTGCATCTTGGAGCAAGCTTCCGCCCCCACTAATGAGGGCGTGACTGTTCTTCAACGCTCGTCTAACTTCACCAATCTTCATACGATGTACAGCACGAACGCCATACAATGCTGTCGTAGCAGCCGGATCTCCAGATAACACAACAGGTTCAATGCGAATTCCAGCCTCCCGACCTGCACGCTCCAACGCATTCAGGATCGAGTTAAGAACTGCTTCATCTCCACTGTTATTGAAGCCGTAGTAGCCAGATATGACTACTGTTCGAACTTCGGACGCCATGCCTCCCAACACCTTTCTACCACAGTCCAAATTACAATTGCAATGACGCCGATAATTAAGCCCAGCCCCATGCCAAGCAGCGTACGCGCCAACGAAATCATAACCGGAGTATGAATGTGGGCGAAAGTATCCACCATGGACAATTGCCCAATTACCGCGATAATAAATAAGAACGAACCCCAACGATAACGAAGTGCGATAAACGCACCAGCTAACAACATTGGGTGTGCCAATAAAAATTCTTTGTTACGTGGACGGACACCAAATGTACTTTCAAGAAAAGTACGGAATGCCATCTCCAGAGAGCTTACCGAACCTGCGTTACCTGTACGAGACAAGTAGTACATACCGATAATACCGATTACACCTAGAGATAATACCCAAAGAACGGTAATTGGCATAGCAAGCCAACGCTTCGCTTCCTTGAATACAGACTCGCCACGATAGAGGAATACATACAAAGCTGTCAATGCTATTGGTGCAAGATGCAATAAACTTACGCCGCGGAACTGGTTTAGCACGAGACTATAAGTAATATTGTTCAGCAATGCAATGACAAAAGGAACTGCAATTAACGATATAAGCGAAGTTCGTACGAACAATGCAATCGCCAAGCCAAGTCGACGACCAATTGAAGTAACTCGTGGCGACATCTCGATACGTCGTATCGCCAATATCATTGCAATAGTCGGTGCACTAATTGCTGCACCAAGCGCCAAGGCCTGTTCCAGCAATCCTGACTTCTTTAATACAAACAAGCCAGCGGCTCCTACTAAGCCTAACACGAATGCAGGCAGCATCACAAATGGAACAAAATATGAAAGGAGGAGCGCAATTAACGCTACAGCACCTACAACAACAAGCGCTTTTGCATATCGCTGCCAACTAGCATCCACAACTTCAAACGGAACTGCTTGTCCAAATGAGAATCCGTCTTCTGCAATCATAGCTAAGCCTTTGCCAGGTTCTTGCATCGAACGAATCAAATTGTCTGTAGAATCAACAACGATGTTCTTCTTTGCGTCACGTTTCACCATCGCGTTCAAGTAGAACATACGAATGTTGCGATCCTTAACAGCAAGTGCCATACGATCCCCTAGCACTTCTGGCTCATTGAAAGATTCTGATTCTCCAATGGAGTGGATTCGAACTACATTATAGTCAATCAAGAAAGCCAGACGGTTAAAACCTTTCTGTGGAGCTTTCAAACCTTCGATCGTAGCAATACCAATCTGATGCTTCTTCAAAAGTTCAGCAAAGTTCGCCAAACTTTTCTTCTCTTCATCATCCGTGAATCCTTTTACCGATTCACCATCGAACAAAATTCGCTTCACACCAAGCTGCGCAAATTGTTCCAACTGCTTATCCACTTGCTCCGCATCATAGGGAATAGAGTCAGACAAGCGAGGCACAATTGTAAACCCTTTGCTTGCCAGTAATTCCAACGCTATCGGATCATGCGGCAATGCTTGCAACGTTGCAAATTCCATTGGCGTTTCAAGAACAAGACCCACTTTATCCTCCAGCTTCCAATCGCGGACCGTCACCTCAAGCTGAGTAAAGGTGCTGCGAATCACGGGAGCAAGATGCTTCGCCTCTTCTTCGCTGTTAAATAACACATAAGTATAGTTTTCAGTCATAGATGGCAGCTTGCCTTGAAGCATAGCTACCTGACTTGAGTTATACAAATAAATACGTTTGGCACTCTCAAGCTCACGCAAGGAGCTTTCGAACACGGCCATCGATTGAACACCAGCTTCTTTTAGCACATCCAATCGTTCATTTAGATACGCTTTTGGATTCACTTGGTACAATGAGACATCAATCAGGTCGCGGTAATCCATAACAACTTCAACCTGCTTGGATGATTGCTCAGTCTGCACACGTTGTACCGTAACCGCTAATGAAGCAATCACACCGATAATGACAAGAAGCCATAACCACTTCTTCGCACCACGGTTCCACTCTTCTAATTTATTAAGCACGTATTTCCCTCCTTGAAACGTTCCACTCAGCTGCCGTGCTCGCTGCTATCTAACAGCTTTTCTATTCAGCTTCGGTTCTCATGTATGCTTACACATAATGCGGATTGTTCACTTTATACTGAATTGGAATTGGCGCAACGCTGAATTAAGATTCTGACTTAGCAAGAGCAAACGTAATATCAGCTTCTGCTACGACTTTGTCTCCCACTTTTGCAACTCCTCTGCCTTTACCGACTGTTCCCTTTATGCGTGTGATTTCAACTTCAAGTTGAAGCGTATCACCAGGAACTACTTGCCCGCGGAAACGACAATTGTCGATACCGCCGAAAAATGCGATGCGTCCACGATTTTCTTCTTTAATAAGCATCGCTGCAGCACCTACCTGTGCAAGCGCCTCAATGATAAGTACCCCCGGCATTACAGGGTATCCAGGAAAATGTCCTGCAAAGAACGGTTCGTTTATCGTGACATTTTTAATTCCTACCGCACGTTGGCATTCCTCAATCTCGATAATTCGATCTACAAGCAAAAATGGATAGCGGTGTGGAATTATTTCTTGAATTTGTTGAATGTTAAGCTCCATGATTATTGGCTCCTTCCTGAATAAAAAAGCTTGATTAGGCAAACACTAAGAACATCCTTCATCGACTGCAGGCGTGAAGGTTTAGATAAGGAGCTTCTTCATGCGGTTCTGCCGTTCACAAGAAGCTCTTTTCATCTGCACATTGACACATGCAACTGCATTCCATTTCATTATGTAACAACGATTAAAGCAAACATTTAATGAACGACATCCTTCGTTTGACTGTTTACCCTTATAATTTGTATTACATATAAGAGCGATGTTAAGTAAGAAAATCCGATTACGATCCACAATACTGTTACTGCATACTGCCACTGAAAATAAATCATGACAATTGCTGCATACAGCAGCACCGTTGTCAGCTTACCCATAGTATTCGCCGCTAATGTCTTCTTACCCCTCAAATAGAACCATAACGAGCCAAGAATCATACCTCCATCTCGAACAAGCATGGCAGCCACTGCCGCAATCGGCATGTCCTTAGACCATAGTAAAGAGAACATTACTGCCAAGATCATGAGCTTATCTGCAAGCGGATCCAACATTTTTCCTACAAAGGTGATCTCATTGCGCTTACGCGCTAGATAACCATCCAGCACATCTGTCAATCCTGCAAATAGCCACACAACAAAAGCAATGTATCGTTCTCCGACAAAGAAGAGCATTAAGTAGACGGGGATGAGCACAAATCGAATCGCTGTCAGAAAATTCGGTACATTCACCCCAAAACCTCCAGTAACCCCCATTTTCTTCTTTCCTTCAACCTATTATACATGCCCCTACTCAAAAATAAAACCGCACAAAAAACACCCTGTAACACACGGGATGAACGCCCGAAATCGTCACAAGGTGTGTATTTGCCATTCATAGAGCACTAACCAAACACAAGATTATATACATGTATGAGAGGCTTTAAAGATAGCGCCTCGGATAATTCCCCATTACCGATTACAACATAGCCAAGAGCCAAACCGATATATGCCATAAGCAGACAAAGCATCGGTACAACAACAAGTCGAAACACCCATTTTAACGTAGAGGATTTCTTGCCAACATCGTTAGAATGGGAATGCTGCCCCTTCTTATTAGCTGATTCTGTATTAGCAGAGGAAGGAGACTTACTTCGTTCCAAACCGCCTTCTTCTTTATAACGATTAGAGCGGCTCAACGGTTGTGAATTCGTCATTATTCGCTCTTTCCCGTTCTCCATTAACTATTCACCTGCTTTGCTTTAGCCCCTCAGGCTGTTCGCTAATCCCCACATGGTATCACCAGAAGTAAGCGCCCGAGCTGCCATCTGATAGGCGCGTTGGGCTTGAATAAGATCCGCCATCTCATCCGTTAATGAGACGTTAGATTTCTCCAACATACCTTGTCGCACCGTCAATGGCAACATACCATCTGGTGGAATATTCGTCAAGTTCAACGTCGTTACTACCATTTCTCTTGGCGTCCCTGCTGGAATGACATACAAATTGTCATCCGCCTGCATAAGCAGTTCAGGCTTAGTAGGCTCGACAATTTTCAACACCCCCACTTGGATAGGGTCGCCTACAGCACTGTTGTATTCAAATACTCTTCCAAGAGAGTCTACACGAAGCTCAAATCCATTTCGAATTCGAATAGGCTGATCGTTAGCACCCAAGACAACATGACCTTGCTTTGTCGTCAATATGCCGCCTGGGGCAGCACCAGCACGTTCATCTGGCATAAGCTGAAATTGTCCTTCTCGAACGAAAGCATTTCCTTCCGCGGTCTGAACTTCGAACAAGCCGTTCCCTTGCAGCGCTATGTCTGTATCCACACCTGTTGATACAAGTTCACCTAATGAAAAATCACGCTGAATACTGTTCAATTTTGAACCATATGCCATCGTATACCCAGAAGGAGTAGCACGGCCAGGTTGCTCGAAATCATCACCCTGCTGAAGAACATTTGTCATAACATCAGCAAAAGTAGCGGTCTTCCGCTTGTATCCATTTGTATCTACGTTAGCAACGTTATCCGCAATAACATCCAATTTATTTTGCAAACCATTCATCGCAGTCGATGCAGTGATCATAGAAATGTTCATATCAACACGCTCCTACCCTTACGTATTCGTGACTATACACGGCCAATCTCGTTGACGGTCTTCTCTAACGTCTTGTCATAGAATTGAATCATCTTATGATTCGCTTCATACGCTCGGAAGGCAGACATCATATCTACCATAGATTGTGACGTATCCACGTTCGAACGTTCGAGATAGCCTTGTTCTACACGAACAAGTTCAGGAGCCACTACAGCTGCTTGACCATTCTCCAGACGGAAACTTCCATGTCCAGCTCGAATCATATCATTTGGATTCTCAACGCGCGACAGCAATAAGCGTTGCCCCAAATCTGCACCCGTACGTGCATTAAACATTCGTCCTTGAGGATCTACACGCAAATCCTGTATAGGCGTATCAACTAAAATAATTGGAGCATTGTTAGCACCCAATACAAGAGCTCCATCTGCCGTAACCAACTCTTGATCTTGGTTCACTGTAAAATGTCCATCTCTTGTGTAGAGAACTTCTTCCCCTTGTTGAACGGTAAAGAATACTTCCGGCTTATAAGTCACGTTCCCTTGCGCATCAATGGACTTGCCAGAAGCATCAAAGTTCATACCAGGTACTTCGATATCAGATACGAGTGCAAAGTCTCCCATCTGTTTCGTCTGCATCAGATCGCCCTGAACGAACAACATTTGACTTTCTTCCCCGAACACACCTGTACCTAGCTGACCAAGCTGAGCACCAGCTGCTTTGTCACTGCCCATAAGACGAATCATCATCTCTGGGAATGAGCGCACAGAAGTATGTACGGATTTGAAGCCAGGGGTCTGTGCATTTGCAATATTATTCGTAATCGTATCATGTCGACGCTGCTGCGTGATCATACCAGAAGCTGCCGTATATAATCCACGGATCATGCTACATCTTCCTCCCGTAACACCTTACCCTATGAGGGTAAAAGGCATCGCATATAGATATATAATCTATATATCGGATTAGAAACGCTTTTTCTTAACGACACGATCAAGATTGTCCAACATAATTCCTGTCCCTTTTACAACACAGTGCATCGGATCCTCAGCAATAAGTACAGGTACTTTCAATTCATCCGCCATTAGCTCGTCCAAGCCATCTAGCATCGCTCCGCCACCAGTCAAAATAACACCACGATCAATAATATCTGCAGATAGCTCAGGTGGTGTCCGTTCTAATACCGACTTGGATGCCGCAACAATAGCAGAAACCGAATCCCACAGCGCTTCACGCACTTCAGCAGATGTTATCGTCACCGTATACGGAAGACCAGACACCATATCACGTCCACGAATGTCCATTTCCTGCTTAGTGCCTTCGGGACGAACAGAGCCGATTGTAATTTTGATATCTTCTGATGTACGTTCACCAATGAGCAGCTTATATTTATGTTTGATATAACGCATAATAGCAGCATCGAACTTATCTCCAGCTACTTTAATGGACGAAGCTGTTACAATGTCGCCCATAGATAATACCGCCACGTCTGTCGTACCGCCACCGATGTCAACAACCATATTGCCGCTTGGTTCAAAGATATCCATACCCGCACCAATAGCGGCTGCCTTTGGCTCTTCCTCTAGGAAGACTTCCTTGGCGCCGCTACGCTCAGCTGCTTCTCGAATTGCCTTCTGCTCTACCGATGTGATGTTCGTCGGCGCGCAAATTAATATACGCGGATAGGAATACCATTTGCGACCGCCGACACGTTGAATAAAGTGCTTGAGCATTGCTTCTGTCACTTCGAAGTCTGCAATTACTCCATCCTTAAGCGGACGGATAGGTACAATATTTCCAGGTGTACGCCCCACCATTTTACGAGCTTCTTCGCCGACAGCTAATACGCGTTTGCTATCGCTTTCAATCGCGACTACTGACGGCTCATCCAAGACGACTCCTTTCCCTTTCACATGAATGAGAACATTCGCCGTTCCTAAGTCTATTCCGATATCCTTGCTCAACATAGCATCGAGAGCCTCCACATTCTATATTTCTTCTAAATTACGATCATTTCCGACCATTTCCAGCAAGTTATTTACTCGATAAAGATATCATATATTAAGCTCTCGGTTCAATGACTAATGAGAACGTGTACTATATTTACGGAACGGACAAAGGCGTACTGCTGTTCACATGTAGCGAGTGAGTCAAGACTTACCAGCTGCAAGCACCTCACGCTTTTTGCCAGTTGTCTTTTTGTATTTTATCTTGGTTGCTTCTCCCCCTCGCAAGTGGCGAACGGACTTGTGGTATTCGAGAATGTGCTTGACTTGGTCCGCCAAATCCGGATTTATTTCCGGCAGCCGCTCGGTCAGGTCTTTATGCACCGTACTCTTGGATACACCGAACTCCTTGGCAATGGTGCGTACCGTATGTTTGGTCTCCACGATACAGCGGCCGATTTTAATAGTCCGTTCCTTGATGTAATCGTGCACGTTCCCGCCTCCCCTACTTGACTTAGTTTGGTACATTATATGAGGGGTCTTCCCACTTATGCTTTATAACCAAGCCTGACAAGCTTAGGGACATTGTAATTTTTTTGGGAAGCAAAAAAAGAGCCGCCCCACTGAGGCAGACTCTTACACGCTACACTCGGGACAGCTCTGTTTATTTTATTGATTTTTCGTAAGCAAAGTTGTCGGGTTAACAGGCTTATCATTTTCATACACACTAAAGTGTACATGTACGCCTAAGCCTTTTTCCTGCTCACTTGTTCCAGCAATCGCAAGAGCGTCACCCTTTTTAACAGCATCGCCTTTTTTCACTTTAACGTCCGTTACACTTTGATACAATGTCTTAAGTCCATTCCCGTGGTCAATCTCTACCACATTCCCCATCGTTGGATGAGCTTCAGCTCGAACCACTGTACCGCTCAATGCTGCCACGACATCAAAAGGCTTTTGATCTTTTCTAGCCAAATCGATGCCAACATTCGGTGTAAACGTTTGGTTATGCTGTACTACTGCTTTTTCTTGCTCTTCCTTCGTTGCATTTGCATCATAGAAGCCCATGACAACATCAACGGCTTGTGCATCTAGTACAGGCCAGCCAAGCACTTCATTGCCCGCCATTACTTCTACAGCTTCTCCTGCTGCTCGCTCTGAGTTGCTCTCCGTCACTGACTTACCCTCTGTTTGAACCGCGGCTGGGTTCTGTTTCAGCTGCTGATTGGATCCTTGGTAGATCCATACTAACGTTAAGATAAGGGCTGCTGCGGTGACATACAAGGCTGGAAATACCCACTTCTTAGACAACAGCTTTCTCCATCCAGTTGCTGGAACCGCTGGAGTTCCTGAAAGCTTTGAAGCTTCCATAGAAGACGGTTGCGTGCTAGACGAATTCATTTTCGAACCTTTGTTATTTTGGTTCTGTTCATTCATTGGTATCACCTCAGTAACCATTGTTACCGCGGCTTTTCCTTTTATACGTATTCATTTGATATTTTCTAAGTTTTCTAATTTTCATGCTAGTAAGATACGAAACTAGCGGGATAATTAACGAATTCCTTGTTCGAACGATCAAGGCTTCTTCGGCCACACATCCTCTATCTTCTTCAACGTGGTACCGACATAATAATAGGTTACAATCTGTTCAGCCTTGCTGCCTTTCAGCGCCATACCCTGTGCCCCATACTGGCTCATCCCTACTCCATGCCCATAGCCGTAAGAGGTGAGCACCACTTTGCCATCTTCCCACTTCCACTCTACCGAACTAGACGTTAATCCAAGGCGTTCTCGAAGTTGCCGGCCGGTTAGCTTGGTATCGCCGATGCTTAGCTCGGCGATACGCTGGCCCTTCGTGCGGGAGAGGACCTTGATGCTCTCACGTACTGTGCGGCTTCCTTGCTCTGAAGCCGCATCCTCGTCCACCGCGAGCGCTTCGAAGGCGGGAACGGCGGACGAAGCGACGCCTAGTTTGCGCAGCATATCGGCAGCGTCGAGCTTGACTATGTTTGTGAAGCGCGGAGATATTGCGCGATCCCAAGGACTCGGCACACTTCTCAAATATGGGATTGGCGGGGAAGCCCAGTAGTCTTCTGCATTTTCTGTATGACCATTGCTTGTTGAGAAGTATGCCGCTTGGATAGGCTGATCCTTATAAGTAAGGATTAGGCCTGCCGTTTCATTAACCGCGCGGTTCAACTTCTGCCGCATCGGATTTTCGCGATCTTCTAGCTTAGCTAACGGTTCATATGCTTGATGAGCGACTGAACCAAGCACATCGGCACCTTGAGGCACTTCGTGGTTCTTGGCGTGCATAAGCCGACGGACAATAAACGTTCGTGCTGCGATCGCTTGCGCCTTGAGCGCTTCTAGCTCGAAGCGCTCAGGCATCTCTGCTGCTACAACGCCGCGCACGTAGATTTCCAAAGGCACACGCTCTACCGCTTGCTTGTCCGCTACATATACGCCCACATAAGGTGCTTGGTCATCAGGCTCTTTGATCATTTCGTCAGCGCTGGCACGCTCTTGAACTAAATCATTCCGCCGTTCGGTGGATTTCTTCTGTTCAGAGTTTGATATGGCATTACGTTTTGAACCTGCCTCTGTTTGTGGGACCTGCTTATCTGTATGCACAATTGCCCCTGCTTTGTTGCCCGATCCATACTTACTAGGTTCGACAATGCTTAATGGCAGCAGCATTAGGATAAGAACGAGCAGACAAGCACCTGCCGTTATAGTTAGGAACTTGCGCTTCTCCTTTTTCCAGTACCGCGAATAGAATTGCATAGCACCTTTTGATTTAAGAGACTTCCCAAGCCTCCAACGTCTCGACATCCGCCGCTCTCCTTTTCTACTTCTCTTCACTCTCTTATCACCAATTCTATGTTCAACAATATGCAAGATTAAGAGGTGATAGAACCAATTAGCCTTACCCTATAGACCTAACGTACTATTTTTCGTAAAAATATGGAACTATACAGGCGACTCTCGCGTCTATATAAGTAGAGTGCTGCTGACATCATCTGCAACTCCCCATACACCAATCGAACCATACAAAAAAAGCCGTCCCCTAAGGAAACGGCTTCTCCATTCAAATATGATTCAATGATGAATATGCATCATTAATGTCATCTGACCTAACATAGCTTACGCCATTGTTGACTTAACTCTCGATGCATCACTGCGTTTGATACTTCCGTCTTCATCAGCAGTAGATGGCTCTGCATGTACACGCCAAATATCTGCGCCTAAAGCGGACAACTTCTCAGCCAAATGAACATATCCACGATCGATATGGTGCGTTCCGCCGACCTCTGTCGTACCTTCCGCTACCAAACCTACACAGATTAGTGCCGCGCCTGCACGAAGATCAGTTGCAGTAACTTTAGCTCCTGTCAACTTCAATCCACCAGTAACGACAGCTGCACGACCATCGACTTTGATATTTGCACTCATCAAGTTGAATTCATCAACATGCATGAAGCGGTTCTCAAATACAGTCTCAGTAACAACAGAAGTACCTTCAGCTGCCAAAAGAAGTGCCATCATTTGAGATTGCATATCTGTAGGGAATCCTGGATACGGCAATGTCTTCACATCTACAGCCTTAAGCGGTTTGTCCGCGATAACACGGATACCATTCTCGTCCGGCTGAACCGTAACACCCATCTCTTCCATTTTAGAAATAACAGGACCTAGATGATCAGCGATTGCGCCTTCCACATATACATCTCCGCCTGTCATCGCAGCAGCAACCATGTACGTTCCAGCTTCAACACGGTCTGGAATAACAGTATGCTCTGCTCCACGCAGACGCTCAACACCCTCGATACGGATAACTCCTGTACCAGCACCACGAACTTTAGCACCCATCTTGTTCAGATAGTTCGCAAGATCAACGATTTCTGGTTCACGTGCTGCATTTTCCAGTACAGTAGTACCTTCAGCAAGTGTAGCTGCCATGATGATATTCTCAGTTGCGCCAACACTAGCTACATCTAGATAAATTTTTGTGCCTTTTAAACGGCCGTCAATTTTTGCTTCAATATAACCTTGTCCAAGTCCAATTTCGGCTCCCATTGCTTCGAAGCCCTTCAAGTGCTGATCAATCGGTCTTGATCCGATTGCACAGCCGCCCGGCAGTGAAATACGTGCTTTTCCAGTACGAGCTAGAAGCGGTCCCATCACCAAGAAAGAGGCGCGCATCTTGCGCATCAATTCATAAGGAGCCTCATGAGAAACTAATGTTTCTGCATTGATTCTAACGGTTTCGCCTTCATAACTTAGGCTCGCACCCAACTTTTCAAGTACTTGATGTATCGTCTTTACATCCTCAAGTGGAGGAGCATCGTGAATAACACTGATGCCTTCTTCTCCGAGCAACGAAGCCGCAAGAATGGGAAGAACTGCATTTTTCGCGCCACTAACACGCACAGTTCCTTTCAGTCGCTTGCCTCCGCGGACGATAAATTTACTCATCCTATTTCCCTCCGCGCTATTTTTCCGCCCCATCTAATCTTTATATCTATACATAATGGTACGTGTTCTAAATGTCCACCTAACATAATAACATTCTCGTTGAAAGATGGACAAGCGTAAATTTCGACAACAGCATTCCACAAGTTTCTAGCAGTTATCACCATTGTTGACAACTACACCATATGTTATTCGACATACTTCCATTTTTGACTAGATTAAAAATCGAAGCGCATTCGTCCAAGTCAAATAATCAATGAAAAAACTTGCTACAGCGCGCCCCATAATAATCGCCAATAACAGGCGAATAACCCTGCCCTGTGGACCTTGGGGCTGCCTAATAAACAGGTCCAGCTTCAGATGCTGCAACGCCCACCAAGAAAGAGCAATACAAATCAGCGCAATAACCATGTTCACAATACCGCTCATTCCAGCGGCCATAGATACGTCTCGCAGCGTATCCTCCATCGCCTTCCCCCCTCATGCAACCTGCCATTGCTGTTTCATGCGTAAGGAGAACCATACCACTTTTAGCATGATACTCTTCCTATTCTACATAATTACCATAGCCAGTTCAAAAATACGAACCATAATCGCAATCGATCCGCTCTGGTCATCATGGAAGTTGGAGCATCTCCTTCGTTCGATTGCAGCGTCATTTCTTCATCAGCATCAAGAGGAAATGGCTTCGCGTTCAAAGAACTCTGCTCATTCGACGACCCATCACCTACTGATGCAGTTGAGGTTGCAGTCAGTTTATCCAATTCTAAACGCAGCTTATAAGGCTGATGAGAGAAGGCCGCATCGGCTCTAACTTGAATGAAATAAGTGCCCGGCTCTAATTTCGTCCCGGTGACCAGTTTCGTTTGTCCTCGTTCGTTTCGAGCACCTATCAATTTTTCTTGCCTCTTCGTCTGTAGGCTAACATCCATTTTCCGCCCTTGCGGAATTTGGCTTACACTTAAAGACGCATTTACAGGCTCGGTAACTTTAAATTGGTACCAGTCCTCATCCTCAGTCGCATGGATAACGGCTGAATAGTCGTACTGCGGAACAATGGATAACGCCTCATACATTTTGTTGTTAGGCTCATTTGGATCTGAATACTGAGGAAGTATCTCTACCTCCATTTTATAGAGTCCGCTTGCAGGCTCAGAACGAGATGTAACTGCATTTTGAACTTTAATATCGTATCTCCCTGGATTTAGCCCTTCCAAGACAACCGTTTCTGTCTCACCTTCACGAGTCTCATCAAAAAATTGAGATTCCTTCCACTCCGTACTCTTCATTGTGATGAGTGGATCAATTCGTGCTGTTGTTGTCGTTACTTTCAGTTTTAATGTCGTCTTCGTATCAAGCTGAATGCGATACCAATCGGCATCTCGTGTATGACTGAACGTGCCTACAACTTGTTGATTACGTGCCGGTAACATATGTGCTTTGTACTGTTCATCATTTGGTTCGAACGGATCTTCATAAATAATAAAGCGAGACGATATTTTGTACGCAAAAGGCTGCCCAACAGTTGCTTGCTCTTGACGAATTCGAATGTAATGTTTGCCTTTTTTCACAGGGAGACTTACTGAGCGGCTAATTCCACTATAGTGCCTCACCTTCTGAGTTTGCTCATGCTCATGGCGAATTTCTAACGTTCCATTCCCCACAATTCGCTCCAACTTCAATTGCAACGTTCCATCATAGGGAACATCCACTCGATACCAATCGGAACGACCATTATCATCTATATACCCACTCCGGCTCGTATCAATCGGAAAAATAGTGGCTTTATTTTTAGTCGTATTATCTACTCCAGCTTCGCGCTTGATTGGCTCTTGTACAACACGTTCTGCGCGCAGCAAGCCATATCCACTAGAAGGATCCCAACCCGCATCTTCAATATCCTCAGCTGTCATCCGTAAATGATCCCTAATCTGATACGGTTTCAAATCAGGATGCTTATTCCACAACAAAGCTGCCACCCCAGCCACTTGTGGGGCAGCCATCGAGGTACCTTCCTGTTCACGAGTACCTCCACCAAGCGCTGTCGTGTACACATGCCATGGTGCTACGATATCTACTTCAGGCCCACGATTAGATCGTGCCTCTACACGGTTAAGCGGTGTTACTCCACCAACTGCAAGCACAGTAGGATACGCAGCAGGATACTTAACAGCAGCGCGTTCTTCAAGCTTCATCGCATCGTTTCCTGTCGCAGCAATTAGCAGCACACCCTTTTGCTCCGCATAATTAACGATGTCCTGCATGTACTTGGAGTATCGGTAAAGCCCTACAGACATGACAACAATTTTTGCACCGTTATCTACCGCATATAAAATACCTGCGCCGAGCTTATCTTCGTCACCATATCCACGTGAATCTAGCGCCTTTATAGGCATTACCTTTGTGTTCCAGCTTACTCCGGCAATCCCTTTGAAGTTATTTCCCACCGCAGCGATAACTCCCGCTACACTCGTACCATGTCCATTATCATCCTTCGGCAGTCCATCATGAAGTAGATTAATGCCTTTTGTCAGATTCGGCTTTAGATCAGGATGCTCCAAGTCCACACCCGTATCAATTAACGCAACGGTAAGATTGGAGCTATTCATTCCTTTATTTTCACTGTGTAAATAATTCCATGCTTGATCGACACCCGTCTGTTTCAAATAATATTGACGGTTATAATATTGATCGTTCGGCTCCGCATGCACTGCCAATGTCTGCACTTGTTGATTCGGTTCTACATATTGCACAGCGGGCGAAGCATGAAGCAATTTCATCCACTGCTTCAGTTCCACTCCCTCAGCGGGCTTCATAACCGAAATATTCATCGTTTCCTGTACACTCAACACGCTGCTGCTGCTCATAACGGTAGGGTCGGGACTGCTCCCTGACTTCCATTTCACAATCCAACCCGCTTCCTCGTTCGCATGCTTACTGCGCGAAGACGCTAACTCCACAGCTGAGGAGTTCGATGGATACCCATCATTTCCCCATCCTAGCTTCGAATTAGTTGGACCTACGCTGCTTAGAATCGTCGTTAACAGCAGTACAACCACCCATACAAGGAGCATACTTCTACTAGATCGTTCCCACATTGATTTCACTTCCCATGATGTTCTAACCGATATTCCCTATTTCAAAAATACCTACCTAATTCACATACGTAACCATTCTTCACAACATCTCTCAATCCTGTCTGCCACTGCGATTTTAGTACGATAGTCCTGCTATACAGCTTTCATCTGGCATGAATCGTTAAGAATAGGCATCATTATATCATATTGCCAAGCACCATACTCTTTCTTTCAAAATGTGGTAGTAATTTATTTTTTCTTCCAAAAATCAAATCACAGCAAAAAGCCTGAATCACATCGTAGTACGGGCTGCATCAGTTGAACGAAACCATTCATGTACCCTACTTGGGTCAGCAGATCATTCAACGAATCTTGAAAGGATGATCGAGCATCCTCTTATCGGACGTACTATCCGTGTGTTCAGGCTGCTGCTTTAGCTACTTATCATTACCACCACATAGAGCAGATTCAAACGGTAATATAGGAATTAAGAAGCTGCATAAATATCGTTCGCAAGAGATAGAAGCGTATTTACCCAAGTCATTAACTCGTTTGGAAAAATGGCCAATATAATGACGGACACCGCACTAAACGCAACCACAGCGCCCGAAGCAACAGACACGTGAATACGTGTAGAACTAACAGGTCCAACATGTCCTTTGGGTGATACTAGTTCAAAACTTTGAGCCTTGGCAGTCTGTGAGTGTGACATACTGTCAGAGTCACGCATAAACATTTGCCGAATAAAACCAAAATACACATAAAACGAAATGACACTCGTCACCATCATAATAATGGCAAGCCACAATGCATGTGTTGCAACTGCTCCCAGCAAAATGTATAGCTTTCCAAAAAATCCAGCTGTAATCGGAATACCTGCCAGAGACAGTACAAATATGGTCATCGCTACAGCGAGCCATGGCGCTTTATAGTACAATCCAGCAAAACTTTTAAGCTCCTCGTGCTCAGTTGCTCTGCATACAATTGCTAAAATCGCAAAAGCACCTATAGTCGTAAATGCATAGGCAATCAAGTAATACCAGAATGTCGAAAAGTTTGAACTATACCATGCAGCAGGTTGAAAAATATTCAAACCTAGCGGTACAAGCAAATAGCCCGCATTAGCAACACCAGATAGAGCGAGAAGGCGCTTCACCTTCACCTGTCGAAGTGCCATCGTTGTGCCTACGATCATAGATAGTGCTGCAATGGATAATAGGATAAGGGATAAATCCTCATTAATGAAAGCACCCGCAGACGAAAGGTCGCCCAACCCACCAGCAAACTGAAAGCCAAATAGAATATGGAATACAAGCCGAAATAATAAGGCAAGAACAGCACCCTTGGATACGACAGATAAAAAGGCAGCAACTGGAGTTGGGGCTCCTTCATATACATCTGGCGACCAAGCATGGAAAGGAGCTGCAGCTATTTTGAATCCGAAACCGACAAGAAGAAACAACAGGCTGAGATAGAGGAGAGGAAGAAATTGACCCGCATTTTGAGCGAGCGCCTCCGCAATTTGTCCAAGATGAGTCGTGCCTGTCATCCCATATAAGAATGACATTCCATACAAAATGAATGCGGATGCTGTACTGCCTAGCACAATGTACTTATAAGCCCCCTCTGTGGATCGACGATCCCGCTTACGTATCGCCACTAATAAGTAAGAGCTAATACTTAACAATTCTAAACCGACAAATAACGTAATCAGATCAGTGGAGGATACCAGTACGAGCCCACCAAGCACCGCTGGCAGCAGTAAATAGTAGTATTCGCCACGATGCTGAATATCAGATTCACGAATATGGCCAATACTTATCATGATTACAAGTGCAGTTCCAAGTAACAGAACAACCTTTATCAGCAGCCCGAAATCATCGATCCGATAACTGCCTCCTAATAACTCGATCACACCAACTTTATGGCCAGCAATCGCGCCTTGGTAACGATCTACTAGTGTCCAAATAACCGTTCCTAGCGATACCAGCACCGCAGTAAGAGACATTCCACCGATCCAACTGCGATTGATGCGGCGAGGAAGTAGCAAGTCAACGATAGACATGACAATAACTGCAATGACGAGCGTCAGCTCTGGTGCCATTAACAGGAGGTCGCTCCCTTGCAACGGTTGATACAGCTGTGTATTCATGCTCTTACCTCCCCGCCTGGATAATGTGGATCATACGCTCTATTCCTTGCTCAATTGGTATGGTAACAACGGCTGGCAGTACACCTATTAAAATAATGGCAAACGTTAATACAACAGCTGGCAATGCTTCAACAGCTTGTGTACCTTTAAGCTGTGCAAATCGCATATCCAATGGCCCATACGTAATGGCCAACACACCTCGCAAGACGTATACAGCACTCAAGATGATGCCAAGCCCTCCTGCAATGGCTGCCCACGGCAGTTGGCCATACAAGCCTAGCAGAGATAACAGCTCCGCCATAAATCCTGATAGTCCTGGGAGCCCTAGAGAAGCTAAGCCCGCTAGCAGCAGCAATGCACTTAAGAACGGAAGCCGATTGGCTAATCCTCCTAGCTCATCAATACGACTCGTACCTGTTCGTTCTAACAAACAGCCTACTAACAAGAAGAATAAGGCTGAAATAAAGCCATGCGATACCATTTGCAAGACAGCTCCTTGCAAGCCAATATCGTTCATTGCCGCAATCCCAAGTAAGACAAATCCCATATGACTGATGCTGGAGTAAGCCAGTAAGAGACGCAGTTCTTTTTGTACATAAGCAAGAAGGGCTCCATACACGATGTTCACAAGACCGATGATAGCCAGTACCGTTGACCAAGAAGCAAATGACTGAGGGAGTATGGCAAGGCCGAATTGAATCAGTCCATACGCCCCCATCTTCAGCAATACTCCTGAGTGAAGCATGACTACTGGTGTCGGAGCTTCCACATGGACACGCAGCATCCACGTATGAAAAGGAAAAATCGGAAGCTTAATACCAAAAGCGATAAGGAGCAAAATAAAAGCTGTAGCTCTCCAAGCTTCCGATAAATAAAAAGGATTAAAGCTGCTGGCTGGTCCAGGCAGCGTATTGACGAACGACTGTGCATCACCTAGCTGACGAATCATTTGCTCCAAATCACCGCTGTAAACGAGATGCGACGAGGCTCCTGCATCCCCATGAACAGCAAGACCTGCTGTTACAGTTAGGATAAGAAAGGCTACCAGCAGCAAGGCAGAACCTAAACCATTGTATACAAGGAAACGATTGGCCGCCTTCTCTCGCTTGGCGAACCCCCATATCCCGATCAAGAAAAACATCGGCACAAGTGTCCATTCAAAAAATAAGAAAAATAAGAACAAGTCTCGTGCCATAAACACACCTAGCATACCTACCTCTAGCAGCAAAAACCATATGTAATAGCTCTTCACGCGCTGCTTAATCGTTAAGGAAGCCCATGCAGCCATAGCTGTCACAATCGCTGTCATCACCACTAGCGGAAGTGACAACCCGCCGATACTCAAATGGTAATCGATCTCGAACGCCCAAGACTGCACATAAGGCTGTATCGCCTCGATATTTAATGGTATCGCAATCCAGTTGTATCGCTCGGTTAAGCTGCTACCTTGCCCTTCAACATTCACATAGGCATAGATGAAGAAGGCTAGCAATAAAGGCAACAGCGAGGCTGCAATACCGATACATCGCAACAGCTTCACACGATCAGAAGGCACTAAACTGAGCAGTAACACCCCAACTAGCGGTGAAAACGCAAGTAAAGTTAACCATGGAATCATCTACCACAACCCCTTTCCGAGCAGCAGCAGCAAAAGCAATAAAGCGGAGAAACCGTACAACGATAGCAAGCCATATGACTGCAATTGACCGTTTTGTATCCGTGTAAACAGCTTACCGAATTGAACCGTGCAGCTTGCCGTATACCGAACAATCCCATCGATTATATAACGATCGAAAACATCAAGTACTTTTCCCAGCACTTTGAGAGGGTAGACAGCAAACAGTTTATACAGCTCATCCACATAATATTTGCGCTCTACGAGATGATATAACGGCTTAATCACGTTGCTCCACCGATCTTCTCGAACCCCATTCGGTCCATAGATGAAATACCCGAGCCCAATCCCGCTCAATGCAACAATGGTAGAAACGATGATCACAATCACATTCGTATGGTCACTAGCCGCCACTCCAGTAATCCATGTTTCGAAACCGCTATAAAACGGCGTATAAACAAAGCCTGCCACCACAGCCAGTACAGCCAGCACAACCAAGGGAATTGTCATCACGGCTGGTGACTCGTGAATAGGAGAATCGGTACCTTCTGTATGTACACGCTTTGCTCTTGTGAACACGATAAAAAATAGCCTCGACATATAAAATGCCGTCAAAAATGCGGCTACTACGCCAATTGCAAATAACAGCTTGTTGCTTTCCCAAGCCGCACTCAGTATCGCATCCTTCGACCAAAACCCAGACAATGGCGGTACTCCGGATAAAGCCAGTGCGCCAATGGCGAAGGTCCATGCTGTTATTTTCATACTGCGACCACGCCCGTTGATTTGAAAAATATTTTGAGTATGTACCGCATGAATGACACTGCCTGCTCCCAGAAACAATAGCGCCTTGAAAAATGCATGGGTAAACAGATGAAATATACCCGCTGTAACGGCGCCCAATCCTAGTGCAAGCATCATGTAGCCCAATTGACTTACCGTAGAATAAGCCAGTATTCGCTTCATATCTCGTTGAGCAATAGCAATCGTCGCAGCAAATATCGCTGTAAATCCCCCAACTGAAGCTACGATTAACATTGCGGTTTGAGACAGCTGGAAAATATCAAAGGTTCGAGCTACCAAATAGACGCCAGCCGCCACCATCGTTGCCGCATGGATTAGCGCTGAAATGGGTGTCGGTCCTTCCATCGCATCAGGAAGCCATGTATGAAGCGGGAACTGGCCTGACTTCCCTATTGCTCCTAGAAAGATGAGAGAAGCGATCCAAGTCGCTAAGCCTGCTGATATCCCGTATTGGGACATCGTATCCACACTAGCAAACACCTGACCAATCGACTGAAAATCCAACGCATGGTTCGGCATGTGCCAGAACAAGATTAGAATAGCGATAAGCAGCCCGACATCCCCGATTCTCGTCATAATAAAAGCCTTCTTGGCCGCAGCACGCGCCGCTGGACGTTCGTACCAGAAACCGATCAAGAGAAACGAACATACGCCTACTAGCTCCCAAAATATATACAGCTGCAGCAAGTTAGGTGAAATGACCAACCCTAGCATGGAGAAGGTAAACAAGCCTATATATGCAAAAAATACAGTTTGGCGCTCATCATCTGCCATATATCCTTTAGCATAAAGATTGACGAGTGTACTAACTACTGTAACGATGACCAGCATAAGCGCATTCAAGTTAGTCAACTCATAACCGAGTTCAAAGTGAACAGCTCCGAAGCTCAACCATTCTACGTTCACTGTATACACATTTGTGCTTGCCGATAGTCTTTCTAGCAGTATAAGAATAGACAAGACACAGGCTATCAATGAGCTGCCAACACCAATAAAGGCCGCACTCCCTTTAACTACACATCTCATCAGCGTCAGCACAAGGAATGCAAGTAAAGGAGCAATGGGAACAGCCCACACATACTGCGCATAGACACTCTCCATATCGTCACCCTCCTTTCCAGTTAATTTCGCAGTTCATTAAACTCATCCACATTTGTCGTAGCTCGATTGCGATACAATGCAATCAAAATGGCAATACCAACGGCTACTTCTGCTGCAGCAATCGCAATATTAAACAACGAAAACACTTGTCCCTTTAAGCTTGGTACAACCCCATATTTTGAGAATGCAATCAAATTCAAGTTGACTGCATTCAACATCAACTCTATCGACAGCAATACAATGACAGCACTCCGCTTCGTTAACACCCCATATAGTCCAATACAAAATAAAATAGCAGCCAAAGTTAAATAAGAGGCCAGCATTGAACTCATTTACTCCGCCTCCTTTTGAGATGGAGAGCTTACTACTTCACTTTCCTCTGCATCTTCATGCTTAGCTACAACGATGGCCCCAATAAAAGCAACGGTTAGCAGCACCGACAGCAACTCAAATGGGATGACGTGTGCTGTGAAGATCTGCTTTCCTAATTCCAACGTATTGTCCTCAGCAAGTGGCCCCGTTGCAGGTGCCGTTGGAAATGAAGTGCTGCGAATAGCGAAAAATATAGCCACAAAAAGAGCTAAACACCCCACCGCAGCAAATACTCCTTTCCATTGGATACGGGGTTCCTCTTCCAACTGGTCATGCTTGGTCATCATGATGCCAAATATCATCAAAATGGAAATAGCCCCTGCATAGACAAGAATTTGGACAGTCGCTACAAATTCCGCCTCCAACAGCACATACACGCCTGCTAGACCAATAAACGTAAAGGCCAGCGATACGACCATGTGTATAATTTTGCTGAAGTTCAACATGAATACTGCACCTGATATGATGCATACAGCCAAGATGAGAAATAATATCGAATGACCATTCCACACAAAGCTAAGGTCAAACATCTTTTTTCCCACCTCCCTTCGGAAGCATTGAAATATTGTCGTAGCGAATGCGCTGATCGTTAGCATTTAGCCACTCTCTATCCTTGAACAACGTATCACGACTGTATGTAGCCAGCTCAAAGTTGTTCGTCATCATAATCGCCTCTGTGGGGCATACTTCTGTACACAAATCGCACAAAATGCATATTTCAAAATTAATATCGTACGTATCGATAACCTTTCCCTTCTTAGTAGGGTCTGGATGCGGCTTACCAGTTAGCGTGATGCAGTCCGTAGGACAAATACGCGCGCAGGCGTTACAAACGATACATTTGTCAGGATCAAAATGCTGGACTCCACGGAATCGCTCAGGCATCTGCATCGGTACATCAGGATAGGCATACGTAACTTTTTTGGATGTCATGGCTTTCAGCGTGACCGCCAATCCTTTGAATAACCCTTTCACAGACTTCCCCCCATTTCGGTGGTTCTCCTCGTGTACCCGCTTTAGCTGCGGGTTTGTAGATCTCTCTCACTTACTTTAGGAACAACTCGATGTACGCAGCTGTGACAAAAATATTGATTAACGCAAGCGGCAGCAGTACCTTCCAGCCGAAACTCATTAATTGATCGACACGGATCCGAGGCATCGTTGCCCGCAGCCAAAATAAGAAAAATACCACAAACACAAATTTCAACATGAACCAGAGTAGTCCGGGTATGAAGTCCAATATGGCGAGTGGCGGATGCCAACCACCAAGAAATAACACCGTTGTTAAGCTAGCAATCGCAAATACGTACACATACTCTGCCAGCATAAAGAAAGCAAAGCGGAACCCACTGTATTCCACATGATAACCCGCTACCAACTCCGACTCTGCTTCAGGCAAGTCGAAAGGAGTTCGATTCAGCTCGGACACGGCAGCGATCATAAACACAACGAAGCCAATCATTTGCGGCAGCAAATTCCATTCCCAAAAGTTATTGCCCTGCCCTTCTACAATCGTGTTCAAGCTTAAGCCTCCACTCAGCATAACAACGCCAACTACAGATATAACGAGAGGAATTTCATAACTTATCATTTGTGCTGCTGAACGCATACCGCCCATTAAGGAATATTTATTGTTAGAGGCCCAGCCGCCCAAAATAATACCGATTGTAGACAAGCTAGAAAGAGCTGCATAATAGAGCAACCCTACATTTAAGTCTGCAAAATACAAGGAAGGTGTGTACGGGATAACCGCTAAGACAGCAAAGGCAGGAACAAATGTGATAATAGGAGCGAGTATGAATAGGGTGCGGTCTGCCTTTTGTGGAATGGTGTCTTCTTTGATGAGGAGCTTTAACACGTCTGCTACCGATTGGAGCAATCCTAAGGGGCCGACACGAGTTGGGCCATGTCTGAACTGCATCCATCCGATGACTTTGCGTTCGAAATAAATAGCATAGGTAACGAATCCGAGTACGATAAATAGAAATACGATTGCCCAGCCAAGAAAAATAAGGCCGTTCTGCCAAGTTAACGCCTGTTGAAGCAATTCAGTCACTAGCAATCCACCTCCCCAACTACGATATCGACTCCACCAAGAATCGTAATTAGATTGGTCATCGACTGACCAACGAGCAGTTCAGGCAAAATTTGAAGATTCACAAATGAGGGCCTACGAAATTTCAAGCGGTACGGTTCTGCCTTGCCTTTTGAAACGATATAACAGCCGATTTCGCCACGAGGCGATTCAATCCGAGCATAGACCTCACCAGCAGGTGGACGAATGACGCGTGGTACTTTCCCCATAGTCTCGCCCCCAGACGGAAATTGCTCTACCGCCTGTTCCAAAATGCGCAAGCTCTGTACAATTTCTTCGATTCGAATCGTATAGCGATCATAGCAGTCACCGTTGAAGGACAGCGGCACATCAAAGTCAAAGCGCTCATAAAGGCTGTATGGCTCCTGCTTGCGCAAATCCCAGTTCACGCCTGTACAACGCAAATTAGCACCACTCAACCCGTAAGCAATCGCCGTCTGCGCATCATATTTGCCTACATCTTTAATCCGTGCAAGGAAAATTTCATTTCCGCTGACCAACTTGTCGTATTCTTTCAACCGCTTGCGCATATAAGGAATGAAGTCACGTACCTTGTCGATCCAACCAGACGGAGCATCCCATTTGACGCCTCCTACACGCATGTAATTGTAAGTGAGTCTCGCACCACACAGCTCATTGAATAAATCAATAATCACTTCACGATCACGGAACGCGTATAAAAATGGACTCATCGCCCCGATATCCAGTAAATACGTACCCCACCATACGAGATGACTGGCAACCCGCTGCAGCTCCATGACTATGAGGCGCATGAATTCTGCCCGTTCTGGAACTTCGATGTTCATCATCTTCTCCACAGCATGCACAAGCACATAATTGTTCGTCATCGCAGAGACATAATCCATCCGGTCAGTGTAAGGAATAATTTGTGTATAATTCAATTGCTCCGCCAACTTCTCAGTGCCACGGTGTAAATAGCCCATAACGGGAGTTGCTTCTCGAATGATTTCACCATCCAGCTTCAGTACAATGCGAAATACACCATGTGTACTCGGATGCTGAGGGCCAACGTTTAATAACAATTCCTCCGTGCGAATCAATGGGATTACACCTCCGAATCTGACGGATCATAATCTTTACGCAGTGGATGACCCACCCAATCATCCGGCATCATGATGCGCCTTAAATCTGGATGTCCCGGAAAATCAATCCCTAGCAAATCATACACTTCACGCTCATTCCAATTCGCTGTAGGCCACAGTGGTGTTACAGAAGGTATCCACGGTTGTTCCCTCTCTGTCTTCACATGAACCGCAATCTCCCGCCTAGTTTGCAGGCTGATTAGATGATAAACAACCTCAAGCTCATCTCCTTGATCGACGCCAGCTAAATTTCTTAAGTAGTCGCATGACCACTCCTCTTCCAGTTGAAACCACCGAGCAGTTGCAAGCCAATGCTCCTTTTTAATAGTAATCGTCGGCAGTTGTCCGTTTACTTCGTTAATAACAGCTTCATCCACCACATCTTCCGCTATATCATGCTTCAATTGTTCAACTAACTGCTCAAGTCTAGATTGAGGAGTATCTACTACATGTTCAGTTTGTTCAGCTATATTTTTGGGTGCCATGGGCTGCTTCGCATCAGATGATAATTCTTGTTCATTTTGGGATGATTGCACACTGAGTTCCTCCGGCTTATCACTCATCGGATTGTCACCCGTCTTCCTGTCTTCGCCTCGTAGCGTATTTTCTCTTGCAGCTTATTAATTCCATAAATTAAAGCGGCAGGATTCGGGGGACAGCCCGGAATATACACATCTACAGGCACAACCTGATCGACACCATTTACAACCGCATAAGACTTCACATAAGGGCCTCCAGCTGTTGCACATGAGCCCATCGCAATTACCCACTTTGGTTCAGGCATCTGATCATATAACCGGCGCAGCAGTGGCGCCATCTTTTTCGTTACTGTACCAGCTACAATCATGACATCCGATTGGCGAGGCGACGTGCGGAACATAACTCCAAAACGATCCAAATCATAATGAGAAGCTCCTGTCCCCATCATCTCAATCGCGCAGCAAGCAAGTCCGAATGTCAATGGCCACAGCGAATTGCTGCGGGCCCATGCCTTTAACTGCTCTAGCGTTCCCATAAACACGTTACGTTCAAGCTCACGACGTTCATCAGCGGATATCGAATCTAACGCGAATTCCATTTCAACACCTTCTTTTTCCAGGCATACATCAACCCAACAAGCAGCATGGCTACGAATATTAACATTTCAATCAGCGCAAATAAGCCCAAGTGATTGTAGGCGACAGCCCATGGATATAAGAAAACGGTTTCCACATCAAAAATAACGAACATCAACGCAAACAAATAATAGCGAATGTTGAATCGGACTTGTCCCGCCCCCACAGGCTCGTTCCCACTCTCATAAGTCGTCATCTTCATCGCTGTTGGCCTATTCGGCCGTAAGTACCTTCCAAGCGTAAGTGCAGCAATGGGCAGCAGTATGCCTAATGCTATAAAAATAACTACCATGACATAATTGTTGTAATAGGCCATAATCATCTCCTCCGCCTGGCAAAAAGTCGCACTCCTTATTTGCCCGTCGTTCACCCTGCATAGAGATAGCCAAACAAGCCACCTATTAAAGATGTATATGATGCTCGCCTAAAATGAGAATAAAATTTTCACTTAATAAACAGGAACAAATCGTATTTGTGTGATTAGGAGGGTTTGAACAGAATAAGAGGGAGATATATAAACTTCCGGGAATAAAAAAAAGGACCGCGGCTACCACCCGCGGTCAATGGAGGATGAGGAAACTACCTTACAACCAACCTACTGCAACGTCTGACCAAGAAGTAAGTCTTAACTGATAAGGGGGGATAATCCGTTCTCAATTTTGTCCTTGAGAATGATTATCAATCTTAACTAAACTCAGTATATGATAATCTTTCTCAATTGTCAACACATCTGAATGATCATTTTTTAATGAATATTTTAGAGATACTGCATAACCTTTTGTTCTTGTTTCACCTTTTTATATTCCGTTTTTGTTTGCATATGGTATAATTATGTAAATACTTACATTGAGGTGAGTGGTTTGTCTCTACACTACAAGGAATATGGACATAAGCACGCTCCCCTTATGGTGTTTATCCATGGCGGTGGAGCTAGTGGGTGGATGTGGAATAAACAAGTTGAGTACTTTAAGAACTTTCATTGTCTAGTTCCTGATATGCCGGAACAAGGGCAAAGCAGTGATGACCGTCCATTCACCATTAATAATAGTGCGGACCAAATCATTGAGTTAATTGAGGAAAAAGGCCAAGGGAAAACCATTGTAGCTATCGGGTTCTCTTTGGGAGCTCAAGTGTTAATAGCTATTCTCAGCAAAAGGCCTGACTTAATCCAATACGCCATGATAAATAGTGCTTTAGTAAAACCCATCTCCTACGCAAAAATATTTACAAAATCGCTAGGGATTGTTCATCCACTTACGCGTAATAAAACATTTTCCAGAATCCAAGCCAAGTCAATGTACATAGATGAACCACTCTATGAAACCTACTATGATGAAAATTCACGTATGACCAAGGATACACTAGCCAGAATACTAAGCGAAAATATGTCGTTTACGATCCCAAAAAGTTTTGAACAAGCAAATGGGAACATACTAGTCACGGTTGGTGAAAAAGAGAAGAAAATGATGAAAGACTCCATGATTAAAATTATAAATAGCAACCCTAGGTGCCAAGGTTTTGTATTTCCTAAAATGGGTCATGGTGTTTCTTTAGCAGATCCTGAGCTATTCAATCAAGTGACTGAAAAATGGATTCAACATGATATCTTGCCCCTATCGACTGAATACATACGAACGAATTGAGCTGCCTTTTACATTAATACATCTGAGTGACTGATTTACTGCCATCCTATTCTTAGGATGGTTATTTTTATTCCTCCTCTACAACATTCCATTGTTACTTTACCCGTTCAAGTGCTTGTTCCTTTTTTCACACAACGTTCACAATTGTTATTGAAAACCCTATTGAGAATCTTTTCACATGATATATACTATGGATATGCAAGTGATTGTGATTAATATCACATGATTAATCAAACAAAGTAAGTGTCCACTTTTTTTATTTCGCTTAGTTAGTGAATATTTTCACTTTCACTATACTGTTCAATCATTAAAAATAAAACTATCTCATTCCCTTTAAGGAGGAATTTTCATATGAAAGTAGCCGTTATTGGTTGTACACACGCAGGAACAGCAGCAATTGTCGAGACAGCAAAGCGTTATCCAGATGCTGAAATTACCGTATATGAACGTAATGATAATATCTCGTTCCTATCTTGCGGAATTGCCTTATACGTTGGTGGAGTTGTAAAAGATGCACAAGGACTCTTCTACTCTTCGCCAGAGAAAATGAAAGAGCTTGGTGTTAAGATGCATATGCTGCACGATGTAACTGACATTGATATTGAAAACCATACGCTGCACGTCCGTGACTTGCAGACAGATGAGCAAAGAGAAGATACATTCGACAAGCTAATCATTACAACAGGCTCGTGGCCAATCGTTCCTAAGTTTGAAGGCATTGAGCTGAACAATATTTTGCTCTGCAAAAACTATAACCATTCGAATACAATTATGGAGAAAGCGCAAGAAGCTAAAAACATTGTCGTTATCGGAGCTGGCTATATCGGTATCGAACTAGTTGAAGCTTTCGAAGAAGCTGGAAAACATGTAACACTGATAGATATGGAAGAGCGCATCATGCCGAAATATCTTGATCCTGAATTTACAGCTCCTGTAGAAGCATCGTTCCAAGAACGTGGTGTGAACCTTGCACTTGGCGAAAAAGTAGAGCGTTTCGAAGGTACAGATGGCAACGTTCAGGCAGTTGTGACAGACAAAGGCCATTACGATGCCGACCTCGTTATTTTGTGCATCGGGTTCAAACCTAATACAGAGCTGTTCCAAGGACAATTGGAGATGCTTGATAACGGCGCAATTAAGGTCGACGAGTACATGCGCACAAGCCATCCTGACGTCATGGCTGCCGGGGATTGCTGTTCCGTTCTATATAACCCAACAGGTGAACAAGTGTATATCCCACTTGCTACAAATGCAGTGCGCATGGGTACCATTGCAGCTTGCAACTTGAAAGAAAACCGTATGCGCTCGCTTGGAACGCAAGGAACATCGGGTATCAAAATTTATGAGCATCATATCGCATCGACAGGGCTGACACAAACAGCAGCTGAACAACTTGGTATGAAGATTGCAACGAGTACATTAGTTGATACGTATCGTCCAACATTCATGCCAACAGCAGAGCCATTAACGTTGAAAGTCGTCTATGAAGCAGATACACGCCGTATCTTGGGTGCACAGCTCGCTTCGACAATCGACCTAACACCAGCAATTAATACGATGTCGGTATGTATTCAAAATCATATGACCGTAGATGAGCTAGCTGTGGTTGATTTCTTCTTCCAGCCGCATTTCAATAAACCGTGGAACTACTTGAACGCTGTAGCTCTACAAACTTGGAATGACGCTCATTAATCCATTCCTGCTTACTTGTAGAGGACTGTGCAGTATCGATATTATCTTACTATCCCCCACCATGATATATAACAAAAGAGGCTGCCTATCCTAATTGGATAAGGCAGCCTCTCTATTATTATCGGTTCTCCGATACTTTAAGACGCGCAATTGCACGTTGAAGCGACAGTTCCGCACGACGGAAGTCAACATGATCCTGCTTACTGCGATCTGCCATCGATATACGCTGCTCCGCACGAGACTTAGAAGCCTTCGCACGATCCACGTCAATATTTTCAGGCAATTCTGCACTTTCTGCCAGCAAGACCACTTTATCCTTACGTACTTCCAAGAAGCCGCCATGAACAGCTACGAAATGCTCTTTGCCGTCCACTTTGATCTTCATTGGAGCGATCTGAAGTGGTGTGACCATCGGAATATGCCCAGCCAAAATGCCGAGCTCCCCTTCAACGCCTTTCACGCTGATGCTGTTCACTTCCTGTGCAAATACTTTGCGCTCGGGAGTAACAATCTCCAACATAAAGGTGTTCAAACGCGGTTCCTCCTTCCGTTCCGAACTTCGTTAGATGAAAGAATCGGACCGTATCACATCAAGCTGTTATTATAGCGATTTCGCTTTCTCAACAGCCTCTTCGATCGTACCAACATACAAGAATGCTGCTTCTGGAAGATTGTCATGCTTACCTTCCAAAATCTCTTTGAAGGAACGTACTGTTTCTTTAACAGGTACGTATTTTCCTTTGTGACCTGTGAATGGCTCTGCCACGTGGAATGGCTGGGACATGAAACGCTCGATCTTACGTGCGCGCGCAACAGTCAGCTTATCTTCCTCGGACAACTCGTCCATACCCAAGATTGCGATAATATCTTGAAGCTCTTTGTAGCGTTGAAGAATACGCTTAACGCCTTGAGCAACGTTGTAATGCTCTTCACCTAGAACTTCAGGTGTCAAAATACGAGAAGAAGATGCCAATGGGTCAACCGCAGGGAAGATACCCATCTCGGAAATACGGCGCTCCAAGTTCGTCGTTGCATCCAAGTGAGCAAACGTCGTTGCTGGAGCTGGATCCGTATAGTCATCCGCTGGAACGTAGATCGCTTGGATCGACGTAACGGAACCTTTTTTCGTAGAAGTAATACGCTCTTGCAATTGACCCATCTCTGTTGCCAATGTAGGCTGGTAACCTACCGCGGATGGCATACGTCCTAGCAATGCAGATACCTCAGAACCTGCTTGCGTGAAGCGGAAGATGTTGTCGATGAAGAGCAATACGTCTTTACCTTCTTGATCACGGAAATATTCCGCCATCGTCAAACCTGTCAAAGCAACACGCAGACGAGCTCCAGGAGGTTCGTTCATCTGACCGAATACCATCGCTGTCTTCGCGATAACGCCGGATTCACTCATCTCGTGATACAAGTCGTTACCTTCACGTGTACGCTCACCAACACCTGCGAATACGGAGATACCGCCGTGCTCTTGCGCGATGTTGTTGATAAGTTCTTGGATCGTTACCGTCTTACCTACACCCGCACCACCGAAGAGGCCGATTTTACCGCCCTTCGCGTATGGAGCAAGCAAGTCGATAACTTTAATTCCTGTTTCAAGAATTTCTGCTTGAGTGGACAACTCATCGAACGTAGGTGCTTCTCTGTGAATTGGGTTAACCAAGTCACGGTTTACTTCACCAGCGTTATCGATTGGTTCACCCAATACGTTAAATACACGACCCAATGTTACATTACCAACTGGTACTGTAATTGGTGCTCCGAGGTCTACTGCTTCGATACCACGAACCAAGCCGTCTGTAGAAGACATCGCAACGCAGCGAACTACGTTATCGCCCAAGTGGACGGATGCTTCCAACGTCAGATTGATATCAGGTACGCCAGGAGCTGTCGATTTTTGTTCGATCTTGATCGCGTTCAAAATTTCCGGAAGTTGACCACGTTCGAATTCAATGTCAATAACCGGACCTGTAACGCTTAACACGCGTCCTTTGTTCATCTCGTTCCCTCCTACTGAAAAACTGCCTTATCCATTAAGCCTGAGCGCTCGCTCCTGCTACGATTTCGGAAATTTCTTGCGTAATGGCCGCTTGGCGCGCACGGTTGTATGTCAGTGTCAAAGAAGAAATCATCTTCGTTGCGTTCTTCGTCGCACTGCCCATCGCCGTCATTTGCGCACCGAACTCACTCGCTTTCGCGTCGAGTACTGCGCTATAGATAAGCGTTTCTGCGTACTTCGGCAGCAAGTGAGCCAACACCGTATCCGCATCTGGCTCATACTCGTAGGTTGCCGTAGCTTGCACCGCTTTAGCACCGCTTGCAGCGTTATCTTCTAGCGGAAGCAAACGCTTTTCAACCGGAGTTTGCGTAATCGCATTGATGAACTCGTTGTAGAACAGATTCAATTCATCGTATTGACCTTCTTCAAAATATTGAACCGCTTTGTAGGCGATTGTTTTGATGTCGGCAAACGTTGGTGAATCTGGTACTTCCGTAACATCCTCTACGATTGGCAATCCTCTACGGCGGAAATAGTCACGGCCTTTGCGTCCAATAACGAACAACGCGTACTCATCTGTCGAACGATGGCGCTCTGCGATCGTATCCATCAGCTTACGAATGACGTTGGCGTTATAACCGCCTTTCAATCCGCGATCTGATGTAATGATGAGATACCCCGTCTTCTTGATAGGACGCTTTACTAGCATTGGATGCTGAGCACTTTGCGTACCTGCCGCGATACTGTTTACAACTTCTTTAAGCTTATCTGCATAAGGACGAGCTGCTTGCGCAGCTTCCTGTGCACGACGAAGCTTAGCTGCTGCAACCATCTCCATCGCTTTCGTGATTTGCTTCGTGCTCTGAACGCTCTTAATTTGGCGCTTTATTTCGAGCATACCTTTAGCCACTTACGTTTCACCTGCCTTATCAGCCCTGCCCGAGGCAGAGCTTGCTTCTTCGCTTGAACGTGGTGAACCGGGACGCGGCAATGCGCACCCGGTTACCCTTTATATTTCATTAAGCCGAAACGGCAAAGCTTTTCTTGAACTTTGTCACTGCTTCAACGATCTGATCTTCAGTCTCTTTGGAGAGATCTTTTGTGTCACGGATCGAATCAAGAATCGCTTGAGCGTTAGACTCAACGTGAGCCAAGAACTCTTGCTCGAAGCGACGGATATCAGACAATGGAATCTCGTCAAGATGACCACGAGTAGCGATGTAAAGACTCACTACTTGCTTCTCAACCGCAAGCGGTTGGTTAACACCTTGCTTCAAAATTTCCATCAAACGGTCACCACGGTTAAGACGGGACAAAGTGGATTTATCCAAGTCGGAGCCGAACTGGGAGAATGCTTTTAACTCACGGTATTGTGCGAGGTCAAGCTTCAACGTACCAGCTACCTTCTTCATCGCCTTAATTTGTGCAGCACCACCTACACGGGATACAGAGATACCAACGTTAGTCGCTGGACGCTGACCCGAGTAGAACAAGTCTGACTCTAGGAAGATCTGTCCGTCTGTAATAGAGATAACGTTGGTCGGAATGTACGCAGATACGTCATTCGCTTGCGTCTCAATGAACGGCAATGCCGTCAAGGAACCGCCGCCATTCTCGTCGCTCAGCTTAGCTGCGCGCTCTAGCAAACGGGAGTGCAAGTAGAATACGTCACCCGGATATGCCTCACGGCCCGGAGGACGACGTAGAAGCAACGAAAGCTCACGGTATGCAGCCGCTTGCTTGGACAAGTCATCATAAACAACGAGAACGTGCTCGCCTTTGTACATGAAGTACTCACCCATCGCGCAACCAGAGTAAGGCGCCAAGAAGAGAAGCGGAGCCGGCTCAGATGCGGATGCCGTTACTACGATCGTGTAGTCCAAAGCACCGTGACGACGAAGCGTCTCAACTACTTGAGCTACAGTGGATTGTTTTTGGCCGATAGCAACGTAAATACATTTTACGCCGTTACCTTTTTGGTTAATGATTGTATCGATTGCAACTGTCGTTTTACCTGTTTGACGGTCACCGATGATCAACTCACGCTGACCACGACCGATAGGAACGAGCGCATCGATAGATTTAAGTCCAGTTTGCATAGGCTCATGTACCGATTTACGGTCGATAACACCTGGTGCTGGGGACTCAACTGCGCGGAACTCTGTCGTTGCGATTGGTCCTTTGCCATCTACTGGCTGACCAAGCGGATTCACGACGCGGCCAAGCAATGCTTCGCCGACTGGAACTTCCATGATACGTCCTGTACGTTTAACTTGGTCACCTTCGCGAATGTCTTTGTAAGGACCAAGAATAACGATACCAACGTTGTTCTCTTCCAAGTTCAGGGCCATACCCATGACGCCGTTTGAGAATTCGAGCAACTCACCGGACATACATTGTTCTAGGCCGTGAACACGGGCAATACCGTCACCGACTTGAATAACGGTACCGACCTCTGCCACTTCGATTTGAGACTGGTACTTCTCAATTTGACTTTTAATCAGCGTGCTGATCTCTTCAGGTCTGATGCTCACTCGCTTCACCCCATTCTTCCGTGCTTTATCTATTACCGTGCAATTGCATTCAATTGTTGTTGTACGCGTGCCAATTGACCGGACAAGCTACCATCATAGAGACGGTCGCCGATACGGACTTGGATACCGCCGATCAATGTAGGATCGACGACGTTATGCACACGAATCGTCTTGCTTTCTTTCTTGCCGAACACAGCAGCTATCTGCTGTTGTTCTTCTTCACTAAGGGCAACTGCTGAACGAACCTCAGCATTTGCTACTCCGAGCGCTTGGCCTGCAATGCGGACATAATAGTCCAACAAATCGCCAAGCAGCAAGATGCGACCGCGTTCCACGAGCATTTGCAGCGTGTTCAACACGATCTCGGAAGCATTTCCTGCGAAAGCCGCTTTCAATACATCCACTTTTTCCGAACTGTTAATGTTTGGCGTTGTCAGAAGCAGTTCCAACTGATGGTTGTTACGTACTGCCTCTACGACCGAGCGCAATTGCTGCTCCGTCTCAACAACGGATTGACGTTCGTTCGCCAATTCGAACAGCGCCTTGGCATAACGTTTAGCAACTACGGATTCTCGGCTCATTGTTTGCCTCCTACCTCATTCAGGTACTCGTCAACCAATTGAGCTTGGTCCTTCTCATCCACTTGCTTCTTCAACAATTTGGAAGCGATTGCGACAGACAAGCTGCCAACTTCTTGACGAAGCTCATCAACTGCTTTGTTCTTCTCATTCTCGATGTCGCGTGCTGCTTCATCTTTGAGACGAACCGTTTCTTGCTTCGCTTTGTCAATGATCTCGTCAGCTTGACGAACAGATGTCTGCTTCGCTTGCTCAATAATATCGTACGCTTCTTTGCGAGCTGTAGAGAGAGCTTCTTTCTGCTCTTCCACATACGCTTGAGCTTGTGTACGGCTAGTTGCTGCATCATCCATTTGCTGTTTAACCAACAGACGACGCTTTTCCATTACTTCTAGCAATGGCTTAAACGCATATTTCTGGAGTAGCACATATAGAATAAGGAAACCCAGAATTGCAAACACGAAATTCTCCCAAATAAACGCCACTACAGTCACTCCTTTCCGGTAACCTCACTTACAGGTCCTTACAAAACGAAGGCGCGGATGGCATCGGCCTTCCCCGCCAAACCGTCTGACTATGAATTAAGCTCCGAAGAAAATCAAGAAAGCGATAAGAGTAGCTGCAAGAGGGATAACCTCGACTACACCGACACCGATGAACATAGTCGTTTGCAATTGACCACGTGCTTCTGGTTGACGAGCGATAGACTCAACTGTGCGGGATACGATCATACCGTTACCAATACCTGCGCCCAATGCGCCCAAACCTACTGCTAATGCTGCTGCCAAAAATTCCATTTGTTACATCCTCCTTAGAACTGGTTAATAGTTTTGAAATCAAAATTTAGTAGAACATTCCTTACCTTCGTCATTCTCGAGGTGAGTCATAACTTCTAGTTCATTAATGTTCCTCATGAATCGAAGCTTGAGCGATGTATACCATCGTCAGCATCGTGAAGATAAATGCTTGCAATCCACCGACGAACAAGCTAAATCCTTGCCATGCCGCGATAAACGGCAGTCCGAAGAAACTCGCCTTAATAAGCGTCGATAGAATTACTTCCCCTGCAAAGATATTCGCAAACAAACGAATACCAAGCGCTACTGGCTTCGCCAAGTTCTCCACGATATTAAGTGGGAGGAAGACTGGGAATGGCTCAATGTAGTGCTTCAGATAATGCTTGCGGTTGTGCTTCAATCCTAGATAGTTCACCAGGATGAAAATCACGGTTGCAAGTCCCATAGTTACCGCGATATCTGCCGTTGGAGATTTCCACCAGAGCAATTGAATATGCTCGCCCTCACCCAGTGCGTCAAACGCAGCTTGGTTCGTAGCCAGGATCTCGAAACCAAATATCGATGTTGGTCCATGAGGTTCTGTAATAATTGCAAATGGCAATCCTAATATGTTGGAAACGAAGATAAATAGCATCAGGGTCATACATAACGATATGTATCCCAAACCTTTCTTCAAATCCATGGTACTGCCGATAATGCCTTGCACGAATTCGACAAGCCACTCCATGAAATTCTGCATACGAGTAGGATTGTCAACCGACAAGTTTCGGACAGCCAAGCGTGCTAGGACAAACACGATGAGACCGGAAATGAGGAGCATACCTATGGTCGATAGGTCAAAGTTTATCCCCCAAATCTGAATTATTGGAGCAAAATGCATGTAATGTGTTCACCCCTTTCCATAGCTTTATTTATTTTTAGATGCTACTGAAATAGCGACAACCAAGATTATGAGCTGCGAAAAAAACAACCCGATAATTGTCGACATAAGGGATATCTGTTCAAACTTCACTGCGATCATAACAACCAGCAGCGAGATGCACATTCTTGTGAGCAGGCCGAAATTAACTCGTCCTTTCTCTTGATTGGCCGCCATTTCCGACAGGCGCATAACCTTCATGGCTAAATTGCGCACTGTAAGCAAACCTGCGACCAAGCCTAGTGCTAAACCGGCCATTAACGGCCGATGTTCGGGTAAGAACGCCCATGCGAACAGCGCTGCTGACATCAGTAGAAACACTGTTCTAGTAGCTGCGTTCACTATGGAAGATAGTTCACTCATTTTGTTCCCCCATGAACTTTGTCACATAGAAGATGATATGAATCACCCCGGCCACGAATCCGATAATGACACCAAGGCCAATCCAGATTCTAGGGCCCTCCCATTCTTGCTTCAGCCAGCTCCCTATCAAGTATCCAACAAGAATATACAAAATAAGGGTAACGCCTGCGCCGCCGATAGCAAGGGCTGTACGCCATGTGCTCTCGTTATGATTACTAGGTTTCATAGGCTATAATTCCCATTCATTTTACTTAAAACTATAAGAACTTGTCAACGAATGTTAGCCAGATTTTGCCACGTCTTGTAGATAGATGTCCAAACTGTACGGCTTGTACGACTTTCGCACAAAACCGTACAGTACTACTGTATGCTGAACCGTTTTTAAAGAGAAGAGCCTATCGCACTAAATTGTGAACTTTGTGTGAAAAGCTTCAGGTCTTTCTTCGTTTATACCGAAACTGTGAAGAATTGCACTGACAATTCTCGCAGAAGCCTTGCCATCTCCATATGGATTCGCAGCTTGGCTCATGCGCTCATAAGTAGCGGAATCTTCAAGCAACGCCTTCGTACGCGCATAAACCTGTTCTTCCTCGGTACCAACTAATTCTAATGTGCCAGCTTCGATTCCTTCTGGACGCTCTGTCGTATCACGCAGCACAAGTACAGGAACACCAAATGATGGCGCTTCTTCCTGCATACCTCCGGAATCTGTCAGAATTAGATGCGTATGCGGATAAATGTTGTGGAAATCTACCACATCTAACGGCTCAATGAGCTTAATACGTGGATGATCACCCAACATTTCATGTGCTGGCTCACGTACAGCCGGACTTGGATGTACCGGATACACGATAGCAATATCTTCAAACTCATCAGCAATTCGGCGTACAGCACGGAAAATATTACGATGTGGCTCACCTTGTGATTCGCGGCGATGTGCAGTCATGAGAACAAGACGCTTACCCTTCGCCCACTCTAGCACTTCATGCTCATAATCATCCCGTACTGTATATTGAAACACATCTGTTGCCGTGTTGCCTGTGACATAAATCGATGATTCTGATTTGTTTTCTTTACGCAGGTTGCCAGCAGACCAATCTGTCGGGGCAAAATGCAAGTCAGCCATAACGCCTGTCAACTGACGATTCATCTCCTCTGGATAAGGAGACATTTTATTCCAAGTACGCAATCCAGCTTCAACATGACCAATCTTGATCTGCTGCATGAACGATGCGTAGCTTGCCAAGAATGTCGTTAACGTATCTCCATGAACAAGCACGATATCCGGCTTTGCTTCACGAAGTACAGGTTCAAGCCCTTGAAGAACTCGAATCGAAATGTCATTCAAAGACTGCTGTTTCTGCATAATATCTAGATCGTAATCTGGTGTAATCTTGAATACTTCAAGCACCTGATCAAGCATTTGACGATGCTGGGCGGTTACACACACAATAGACTCAATATGCTCTGGGTGCTTTTGCAGTTCCAAAATCAATGGAGCCATCTTAATTGCTTCCGGTCGAACACCGAAGACCGTCATGACTTTGATTTTACTCATAGGTCAATCCTCCGATATATCATCATAAATGTAAGCGGCACCCTATTCGGCATGCCGCTTTGTCTAATGTATTACTTTGTGCCAAACAAGCGATCGCCTGCATCACCAAGGCCAGGTACAATGTAGCCATGATCATCAAGTCTTTCATCAAGTGCAGCCAAATAGATATCTACATCAGGATGCGCTTCTTGAACAGCTTGTACACCTTCTGGAGCCGCGATTAAGCACATAAGCTTAATTTGTGTGCAGTCACGCTTTTTCAAAGAGTCGATAGCTGCAATGGCAGAACCACCTGTTGCCAGCATCGGATCGATAACGATCAATTGACGCTCTTGTACATCTGTAGGTAGCTTTGTGTAATACTCAACAGGCTGCATCGTTTCCGGATCGCGGAATAGGCCTACGTGACCTATTTTCGCACCTGGAATTAGCTTAACAACACCTTCTACCATGCCAAGGCCAGCACGCAGAATCGGAATCAAGCCAAGCATTCTTCCTGCTACAATTTTTGCTTCTGTTTTCGCCACTGGCGTCTCAACAGTTGTAGTTTGCAGCGGCAGATTACGCGTAATCTCATATGCCATCAATGTTGCCACTTCATCAACTAATTCACGGAAATCTTTTGTCGATGTTTTTTTGTCACGAATCAATGTTACTTTGTGCTGAATTAATGGATGATCACAAATGACCAGTTTGCTCATATAAATAATTCCCTCCGCAATTTACTCTCATCGTTGAATGCAAACAGCAACACTCGTCCGTCTTCAAACAGCCTTTATTATAACATTTTTACCTATTGACTGCACGTCAATGAGCTTCCCATTTCTTAGTTCGTACACATTTTCGTAGGATGCACAATTGAAGCTTACCCTATTTGCCGATTGACCTTCCGTGACAGATTACATATCGCTTTAACTTTTACTAATCAAGATAATTAAGAACTGCCGCATCCCGAGCCACATGAACTACCGCAACTTGAGCCGGAACCAGAATCACTGCTTCCCCCATTATCATTCCCACTATAATCACCGCTAGATGAGCCACAAGCGCTCGCTCCTGAGCAGCTACTCTTATCATGTTCCGACATCTCTTCTTCGTAATCTACATGATCCGTAGTGGATGCGATAAACATAACCGAGGCCGCCAGTCCCCATTGAAGATAGCTTTGATCTTGTTGCGATTGTTGACGTGAGACAAGATGACCTTGGCGATCCTCCAATCGATCACGCAGATCACGAACGCTTTTCATATCGCGCCATTCATCGGCTTGCTGCATTTGCAATCGAGCTTGTTGAATCAAATAAGTCGCTGCCTCTCTAGCCTCAGGAACCTTCCTCCAGCAACTACTACGGAACAATCTACGCTCCAGCTCTTCCCACTCCGAATGCACGAACTCCTGCTGAAAAACAGGATCTAATGGATAGCGGAAAAACTTCCCCCATAGCTGCTCTGTATATTCAGTTGGCGTGAACAATTGACTATATACCCAATCAAACCATGCCCGTAAATGTGGAGTCGGGCTCACCGTAACGGCAGGCTCATGATGAATTTTTTCTCCCATATAACGTGTTGACCATTGGTCATAATTATTAGTAAACATAAGCATTTCATGCCATACTGCATCCACTTTGCTGCTGAACATAGGCACTTCTTTTAATATGGCACATATCACAAAATACCGATCTAACTCTAACTTGCGCCAACTATATTCCGAATCGGTCATACCCGAAAATTCTTCAAGCATTCGCAGCTTCAGGCGCTCCTCATATTCCGAATTCCAGCTATGTAAGTAATGCTTAACAAGCGGGTACACAGAATGGCTATGTTCTACACCTAGATAAGCTGGGGCACTCCCTGTATAGGGCTTCTCCTTGTTCAATCGTCTATTTCTTGCTTTGGGAGACGAAAATGCAATAACGAGCAATAAAACAAAAATAATAGCAAAGACGATTACTATTGTCTCCATCTGTTACCCCTCCTCTTCAACCATTACTATATTATACGCTGACATTTCGAAAACGGATCAATATTTCATTTTATAAAATCTTCATAAAAAAACCGTCCGCTACCACTAGGGCAACGAACGGCTAGGAAACCTATACTACATGATGCCACTCAACACGAGCATCATTAATGTTATTTAACCTCACAAAGACACATGGTCGCGCTTATGCGTCGTAGGACAACTGTGTATACAGCGGATACTGATCAGTCAACGCACGCACTTTGCCGCGAGCCTGCTCCAACGTTGCTTCATCCGTAGGATTTTTCAACGTCATTGCAATTACTTCTGCAATTACACGCATTGCTTCACCATTCATACCACGCGCAGTTGCTGCAGGCGTACCAACGCGAATACCGCTCGTAATGAACGGGCTCGTTGGATCGAATGGAATCGCATTTTTGTTACAAGTGATGCCTACAGAATCAAGCACTTTTTCAGCATCTTTACCCGTAATATTAACGCTGCGTGTATCAATAAGCATCAAATGGTTATCTGTACCGCCAGACACCAAGTTCAAGCCACGAGCTTGCAGCTCTTCAGCCAACACTTGAGCATTGCTGACAACGTTTTGTGCGTATGCTTTGAATTCTGGTTGTAGCGCTTCACCCAATGCAACTGCTTTTGCAGCGATAACATGCATAAGAGGTCCACCTTGCGTACCTGGGAACACAGCTTTATCGATCGCTGCTGCCCACGGCTTACGGCAAAGAATCAAACCGCCGCGAGGACCGCGAAGCGTCTTGTGCGTTGTTGTCGTTACGAAATGTGCATGTGGCACTGGATTAGGGTGCAATCCAGCTGCAACAAGACCCGCGATATGAGCCATATCAACCATGAACAATGCACCTACATCATTAGCAATAGCAGCAAGTGCTTCAAAGTCTATAATACGCGGGTATGCACTCGCACCAGCTACGATCATTTTCGGACGGTGCTTAAATGCTGCCTTACGCACTTCCTCATAATCGATGCGGAATGTTTCTTTATCCACACCATATTCTACGAAGTTATAGAGAACACCTGAAGCATTAACTGGACTTCCGTGCGTCAAGTGACCGCCATGCGCCAAGTTCATACCTAGAACTGTATCCCCAGGTTTCAACGCTGCCAAATATACAGCCATATTTGCTTGAGCACCAGAGTGCGGCTGCACATTTGCATGTTCAGCACCGAACAACTCTTTCGCACGGTCGCGTGCGAGATCTTCAACGATGTCGACATGCTCGCAACCACCATAGTAACGACGACCTGGATAGCCTTCCGCATATTTGTTCGTCAACACTGTTCCCATTGCTTCCATAACTGCTTCGCTTACAATGTTCTCAGATGCGATAAGCTCGATGTTGTGACGCTGACGCTGCAGTTCCAAATCCATTGCCTTCAATACTTCTGGGTCTTGCTTTCTCAAAAAATCTACCATCGACGTATCCCTCCCACAATTCATCCATACTTCACTATGCTCAACACTTTTATATAAATTGACCGAAACGACTATGTCATTCATAATCGTTCCGTGAGCAAATCAATTCCTCTACTACGTTGTTCCAAGTTCGAACAACCATGAGATCAAGCAACCGTTACGAACAACTGCCAACTATATCATTTCCACTATGTGGCTCAAGGCTATATACTGCTCTCTCGCCTCCGATTAGCTTGGGGCGACTGGTCGCCATCGTAATGCGTGCAGCACCAATTGTTCGGACAGCAGTTCGTAATGGGACAGCCACATGGCGCAAATGCATACCAATTAGTGTTTCCCCAATATCTATCCCTGCATGTGCAGACAAATGCTCCACCACACACGGATCGCTCATATTGCGATAAGCGATGGAAGGCATTGAACCTCCTGCTCGTGGAACTGGAATAGCACTGACTTCTTCTAAGCGCATAGCTTCGCACAGTGACCGCTCTATAACCAACGCCCGATTCAAATGCTCGCAGCATTGAAAAGCCAATTGTAACTGATAGCGCGATTGAAGAACTTGCAATCCATCATAGAGCGCGCTTGCTACATCCAATGTACCAGATGTGCCAATGCGTTCTCCAATCACTTCACTTGTGCTGCAACCGATGACCACAATTTGACCAGGCCGCAGCTCAGCAGCCTCTACTAGAGCATTGGCCGCTAGCTCTGCTTCAGCACGAATGGACTCAAGTTGTTCTGGATGCTGCATGATGAGTCTCCTTTCCGCTTAAGGAGCTGCGTGATATTTGCGCTCGATCTCCGCTACTTTGTTCAAGCGGCCTGCATGACGCTCGCCTTGACTAAACTCCGTAGACAGCCATACTTTCACAATTTCTTGTGCAACACCAGGACCTGTTACACGTTCTCCTAGAGCTAATACATTCGTATCGTTATGCTCGCGCGTCGCTTGCGCGGAGAAAAGATCGGTAACAAGTGCACAGCGAATGCCTGTCACTTTATTCGCAGCAATGGACATGCCGATACCTGTACCACAAATGAGGACACCGCGATCAGCTTCTTTATTAACAACAGCCTCTGCTACTGGCAATGCATAATCCGGGTAGTCAACAGATTGGTTGCAATCGCAGCCATAGTCCTGTACTTCATGTCCCATTTGTTGAATCACTTCAATAATATCTTGTTTCAAACGCACACCTGCGTGGTCTGCTCCGATTGCAATTTTCATAGCAAGTTACCTCCTACGGTTTATGCCACTATTATAACGAATTTTGTAGAAAAAGACGCATTTCTCGCAAATTCGTCACAAGGGATTAACATCCAAATGCACAAATTCTAGGACGGAGAGGTATGCAGATAACAAAAAAAGAGCTAAGCATACGCATATGCGTACACTTGCTCTTCTGCCCAGGCGACCGGCCGTATTATTCGATGCTCCATCGTGGTATTTCTCCACTCTTGTCGCCAGTCACATCGAACCTCGCGTTTGATAATTGAATCATATCGCAAACCGATAACAAATTCAATTTATTTTTGATCAAGCTTGTCCAAAACACGTTCTAAAGCGGATCGAATCTCTTCTGCCGTCAATTGATATTGTTCTAAGTTTCCGCCATATGGATCCTGAATATCCAAATTAGGCATGCGTGCTTGGAGTTGATAGACTCTTGCAATTTCCAGTTCAGAAGGCTGTTCTCCCATCGACAACTTCAATTGCAATTCTGCCATCAGCGAATGCAGCTCTTGATGGAACTGCTCTTTCTGACTGGACGTATCGTTCTCCTCCACATATTCCTTAAGCGTAAAAACTTTATCAGCGACACCCTCGAATTTGTGGATCACATGTTGTTTGTGACTCGCGGTAAGCGTTAGTATAATATCCGCCCAATCTATACTTGCCTTTTCCAAAGAACGGGAGGCAAAAGATTCATTCGACATATTCCGTTCATAGAGCACCGTCTGTGCGTGCCTAGACATCGGCATGCCGTCCGTTGCTGCTACTCCTGCCGAGCGTACTTCAACCGCGATCCCACGTTGAGACGCCATATGACGCAGCAGGGATTCTGCCATTGGACTGCGGCATGTGTTACCAGTGCATACAAATAAGATGCGTGTCATCGTTGTCCCTCCACGGTGCATTTTCGTGCGCTCAAGCGCTCTTTATATCTATTGTACCCGATTCTACGATGGAATCAAAAAAAGAATACCAAAGATAAGCAGCACCGCTCCTCCTATTGCCTCACCATACTCACCTATACGCTGGCCAACAAGGTGCCCCAGCTTTAATCCCAATATAGACATGATTCCACCAAATATGCCGAATAACATGACTGTGAGGAACAAGTTCCAATGGAACATGCCAAGTGAAACACCGACCGAAAATGAATCCACGCTGACGCTTAACGCAAATAGTAAGGTTCCCCACCAAGTGCTTGTATGAAACAATCCCGCAGAATCACCTTTCAGCGTACTATATATCATATGTATGCCCAGCAAGAGCAAAAGCGCCCCAGCCGCATAACTTGTAACTTGTCCAAATACCACACTCATATAGGCTCCTGTTAAGAGTCCTAGCAATGGCATAGCTATATGAAAAAGAGCGATGCTAATACTTATACGCACCATATCAATCGCCCGCATTCCCTGCATTCCGATACCTAGACAGAGAGAAAACGCATCGCAACCGAGCGCTAGCGCCATAATCATAATGGTCATCAGTTGGCCAAACGGAACAGCCATTATATCTCCCAAGAACTTCCCCTCCTTGTCCGATATCTAATTCAGCCTATGCGGACAAGGAGGGAATCATGACAGAGCAGGCCTGCAATCCACAGAGCGCGAACGACCTCACCGCTGTAGCATCGCCTTGCGCGAAAAATGCGACGATGCTAGGAACGCCATCTTTTGCGGCGCTGGCCTGCTCGGTTTGGGTCGCCATCGTTCCTACTGGAACGAAAGGCGTATAAGGACGCGTGCGTTATGGCACGCGGACGAGACGGTGTCCGGCGGCCTTTACGAGGCGGTTCATGACCGCCAAGCCGATTCCTTCGGCCGGACATGTCTCGGCGGCGATGTACGTTGCGCCCGCTTCATCGAAGCGGCGGAGCGCATCGTACAGCAGTTGGGCAGCTTGCTCTAGCTGCTGCAAGCTGCCCAGCTCTACGACGACGTCTGCGCGGTAACGTGTGGCATGCTCATGGAATGTGAGCACGCCTGTCTTCTCACCGCGCTGCTTGGCGTCGTCGAGGTCGGCTTGAATGTAAGCCGACACAGCGGTATCATCATCGCCTTGCACGAGATACATCGTGCCTTGCGGCGCATAATGAGCATATTTCATGCCCGGCGAGCGTGGAGCGACCGCCTCTGCCGCTGATACAGTAACCTGACTATCCTTTGTAGGTTCTACAACCAATTGGCGCGCCGGCAGTTGCAGTTGCTCTATATCTGCACCATTTATGTTCACTATTTCCTTCTCAAATCCTATGCTGCTTACTGTTTCATTTTCTGCCACTGCAGACTCTGTTGGGATGATTTCTTTGCCCGAATGGATATGGTTCAGAACAACCTCAACACCTACTAATGTCGGGTCCACTGCACGATCAACCGTAACAGGTGTACCAAGCTCTGCTAACATATCAAGCGTTACACCGCCTGGACGCAGCACATGGATACGATCACCATCAAGTTCCACAACGGTAGACTCTACGCCAACTCCCGTTGAACCACCATCGACAACACCTGCGATTCGCCCAGCCAAATCCGTCACAACATGCTCGGCTCGCGTTGGGCTCGGCCGACCTGAACGGTTGGCACTCGGTGCCGCAATCGGCTTCCCCGACGCAGCAATAAGACGAAGTGCAACTTCATGATCCGGCATACGCACCGCTACCGTTGATAGGCCTGCCGTCACACGCGGGGAAACTGCACCAGAGCGTGCAGGCAGGACCAATGTTAATGGTCCTGGCCAGAAGCGCTCCATGAGTCGCTGGGCAAGCTCATTATACGGCTGTACGAGATCATCAAGCTGTTCTCGATGCGCGATATGCACGATAAGTGGATTATCAGATGGTCTTCCTTTTGCCATAAAAATAGATTCAACCGCCTCGGTAGATGTAGCATCCGCACCTAAGCCATACACAGTCTCTGTTGGAAAAGCGACCGTCTTCCCTTCCGCCAAACACAATGCCGCTTCATGAATCCACTGCTCTGCTATCGCTGGTTCTGTGCCTTGCAGTTGCCATACTTTTGTTCTCTCTTCCGGCAGCAATCCAGATCCGCTGTATTGAGGATCCTCATTATTTATTTTCATGATGCCTATTGCCTCCTGTCACTTTGTACAACATGTACATATCCTATTTATCAACAGACACTGCGCTGCCAAACTAATCTATTTTCACTGCTGAACGCTATATTTATCGTCAAGAAAAGCCTAACCGTAATAAAGAAGATGCCGGGATCAGCGGCATCTTCCTGTCATTTCTCTCGGATCTTGTTATTCATATTAAACCCTCATGTCCTGCTGCAATGGTTCTTGCTTAGAACAAGTCATTCTTACTATACAAAACAGTCTCTGCGACACTCTGCATTCCGTACTTTCGCTTAGCGACTCTCGACTGTATATCTCACATTACTGAACTAGATTTATTATAAATGAAATGATAGCCATGAAACAATGATTATCCAATTCCTTAGGACGCTTAGAACTCGTAACAACTGGTTTAACCAGACTCATTCTCTTACTAAAGCATGCCGGTATATCCATCATGCATATTACATCGAAATTTAAAATATGGACTTAGCTACGTTAGCTATCCACTCAAAAATGGACACAAGTAGATCCCATAAGAAAAAACGAACTTCCCGATCTGATGTACCTGCTTCTTCTCCTACAGATGTAGTTCCTTCCAATTGCGTTGACGACTTCCCTGCTTCTTTCTGATTGGCAGTTTCAACTGCTTCTGCCTTTTCCGCCTCAGCTGCGACAGCTGTGCCTTGTGTACCATCTACAAAACATAATGGAGGAAACAATACACACCACCAGTTCTGACCTTCACCACTACCTAACGTAATTCGTAAAGCCTCATAGTTGCCAGCTGGATAAGCTTGACCTCCATATAACTTCGCAGGGAACGGAACAACCTTCAATTCGGCCTTTACTCCATAAGAATATCCCGCTTTCGTAACCACTTCATCTGCAATGTTTTGAATTTGTTCGAGATGTGATTCAATCCAATTTCTTGCCTCTTCACGGGAACGCGGCGTGCTTCCTTCTTCTAGCCAACCATTCATCCCTTCGACGACAGCATCACGCACCTGTCTCTTCACAGCCTGATCCGTTTCTTTATCTGAATGTGCTAATATGCGAAGTCGGATAGCATCTTCCGGAATAGCTTCTGAAGTTTGTACTGCTTGTGCATTCGTTCCATTTCCATCCCAACTCATCACGATACCAACAGTCAAAGCTGTCAGCATCAGCATGTTCAGCCAAGTGCGACGTTTCATAACGGTTATGCTCCTTGTGAGGTTGGGCGCGCCTCTTAGCCATCATTATGTCCCCAACCTCTCAACGCTAAACCTATGAAACTATTAAAAAATATTTTGTTCTTTTGCACTCTCTTACTCTACCATCGATACTTCTCAGCTAAGCAAGGCTAATGTACATGATGGCTCTCCACTCAGCATGCAGGGATTTACTGGGCTTCACTGTAATGTACATCCCCCACTCTCATCTCCTCACCCTCAACACCGTCTCTTCCTTACGTACAAATCGATAGATTTGTCCTAGAAAAGGGACCGCATCCGTATAATAAAAAATAGGCGAGCATCGCCCGCCTATCTAGCATTTAAGAGCCTTTAACTCATGCAATATTACCGCAATAAGTATATTGAGCATTAATATTCTTATCGCTAAACATTTCTAATCGAGAATACCTAACACATGACGTTCAATCCCTGCAAGATCGTTAACGATACGGATATGCGGATAACCTGCTTCACGTACGAGCGCGGCAACATCCTGCGCCTGTCCACGCCCAAGCTCAAAAGCAACAATGCGCGGTAATGCAGCAAGTCGAGGAAGCATCGCCATCATGCGTCGATACGGTTCCAGACCATCTTGACCACCAAACAGAGCAGTATGCGGTTCATAGTCACGCACTTCACGCATTAATCCTTCTCGATCTTCATCAGGGATATATGGAGGATTCGATACGAGAACATCCAGCTCCAGACCTTCAAGGGGCAACAACAAATCGCCTTCCAGCCACTCCAAACGCTCTGCCACGCCCAACTGCTGCGCATTGGAGCGTGCCACACTCAAAGCCGCGGTAGATATGTCGACCGCCCTAACATGCCAAGAAGGACGCTCTGATGCTAATGCACAAGCAATAGCGCCACTGCCTGTACCAACATCCGCTGCACGAATGGATGCTGTCGCTCCCCATAGGCGATCCGCCTCTTCCAGTACGGCTTCCACAAGCAATTCCGTTTCTGGACGAGGAATCAGGACGTCTGGCGTTACTCGGAAGCCTAGACCATAGAAATATGCCTCTCCAATAATATATTGAGTCGGCTCTCCACAGCCACGGCGCTCGATCATTTCACGGTATGTTTCACAGCTCGCTGCAGGCAGTTCTTCTTGCATTCGCATCAAATACGTCACGCGCTCCCAATCGAGCACATGTCTCAGCAGTAGCTCTGCGTGGTGACCAGCGTCCTCCACACCAGATTCAGATAAATAAGAAGAAGCCTGTACCCAGGCTTCTCTTATCGTTAGTGGAGGAATAAGAGAGAACGGCTGTAACGGTCCGTCAATCAAGTTCCGTTCACTCATCCTTGATTCTCTCTCTCCATAATTTCCGCTTGCTCTGTTACAGTCAATGCTTGGATAATCTCTTCCATATCGCCATTCATAACTGTCTCAAGCTTATGCAGCGTGAGGCCGATACGGTGATCCGTAACACGACTCTGTGGGAAGTTGTACGTACGGATACGCTCACTGCGATCACCTGTACCTACTTTGCTCTTACGTTCTCCCGCATATTTCGCTTCTTCCTCTTGACGCTTAATGTCGTAAATACGCGCGCGTAGAACTTGAAGCGCCTTGTCTTTATTTTCGTGCTGCGACTTACCATCCTGACACTGTGCTACAATGCCCGTTGGAACGTGTGTTACACGTACCGCAGACTTCGTTGTATTAACCGACTGACCGCCTGCACCAGAGGAACAGAATGTATCGACACGGATATCTTTATCGTGAATTTCAATCTCGAAATCATCAATTTCCGGCATAACCGCCACTGTAGAAGTCGATGTATGAATACGTCCGCCGGATTCCGTTACTGGAATACGTTGTACACGGTGTGCGCCGCTCTCGTACTTCATTTTGCTGTAGGCACCTTTACCTGTAATCATAAAGATAACCTCTTTGAAGCCACCCAAGCCGTTCACGTTTGCTTCCATAAGCTCTGTACGCCAGCCTTGTGAATCTGCAAAACGAGTATACATACGATAGAGATCTGCCGCGAACAAAGCCGCTTCGTCACCGCCAGCTGCACCGCGAATCTCAACGATTACGTTCTTATCATCATTAGGGTCCTTCGGCAAGAGCAAGATGAAAATACGTTCTTCCAGCTCTTTTTGACGAGCGGAAAGCTCCTCAATCTCCATTTTTACCATTTCGCGCATTTCATCATCGAGCTTCTCTTGCATCATCGTCTTAGCCGCTTCTAACTCAGACATGACGGACTTATATTCCGTATATGCTTCATAAGTTGGCTGAAGATCAGATTGCTCCTTCGAATATTCGCGAAGTTTCTTAGAATCATTAGCGACATCCGGGTCACATAGTAGCTCGCTCAGCTTATCATAACGATCAGCCAACGATTGCAAACGATCTAACATGAAACGTTCACCTCTCCTCACAATTATTGTGTATATATCAAAATCATCTATTTGGACTAAGCCGTTTACAATGGCTATTTATTAAACGTTAAAGCGGAAGTGCATAACATCGCCATCTTGAACAACGTACTCTTTACCTTCAAGACGCAGTTTACCTTGCTCTTTCACCACGTTCATAGAACCGCCAGCAACCAAATCATCATAAGATACAACTTCTGCACGGATAAAGCCGCGCTCGAAGTCGGTGTGAATAACACCAGCCGCTTGAGGTGCTTTCATACCTTTACGAATCGTCCAAGCACGAACTTCCTGTACACCAGCAGTGAAGTATGTGTACAAGTTCAGCAAGCGATACGCTGCTTTAATAAGACGGTTCAATCCGGACTCTTCCAAGCCAAGCTCTTCAAGGAACATGTCACGATCTTCGCCTTCCAGCTCAGCAATCTCTGCTTCTACCTTTGCGCTGATCGGAACAACTTCTGCATTCTCAGCTGCTGCAAACTCACGAACTTTTGCAACATACTTGTTATCTTCCGCAGATGCCACTTCATCTTCGCTTACATTAGCTGCATACAACACAGGCTTAATTGTTAACAAATGAAGCTCACGAATAGCAACCTTCTCGTCTTCAGTCAACTCGATACCGCGCACAGGCGTATCGTTGTAAAGAGCTTCTTTTACCTTCTCCAACACTTCTACTTCCAAAGCAATTTTCTTGTCTCCGCTCTTCAAGTTCTTCTTGGAACGCTCAAGGCGTTTCTCAACAGACTCCAAGTCAGCAAGGATAAGCTCAAGGTTAATCGTTTGGATATCACTGATCGGATCAACTTTTCCATCAACGTGTGTAATGTTCTCATCTTCGAAGCAGCGAACAACGTGAACAATCGCATCCACTTCGCGAATATGAGCCAAGAATTTGTTGCCCAAGCCTTCACCTTTGCTCGCACCGCGCACGATACCAGCGATATCAACGAATTCAAAAGCAGTTGGAACGGTACGGTTAGGTGTAACCAGCTCTGTCAATTTTACCAAACGCTCATCCGGAACTTCTACAACCCCTACATTTGGATCAATCGTACAGAACGGGTAGTTCGCAGATTCTGCCCCCGCTTGTGTAATCGCATTAAATAGTGTAGATTTACCTACGTTCGGAAGTCCGACAATACCTGCCTTAAGTGCCATATCAAATATCTCTCCTTCTCATCATCATGTCATGTATCCAATCAATCCGTGCACACTTATGCCTGTAATAAAAAACATAAGTTCACTAGAACAACATGTTCCCTTAACAACGTATCCAGACGTGTCTTACTACGTCCTGCAAAAATTCCTTAACCATTATAACCAACAACGCAAAAAAAACCTAGTCATCGACTAGATTTTTTCCGACTTCTCTACATATTCTGCTAAATAAGGAAGGCCGTGTGCCATTTTTAAAAACGACCATGCTTATCTGCGAATTAACTCTCGCTTATTTACAGCATCAACTTCTGCATTAATCATTATCTGTAATAAATAAAACCATGGAACGTCTGAAACCTAGAACCTCATTGTCCCCTTGCAGTAGTGCTATAAAGTTTTCCCGTTTTTCAGGTTGATTATCCTCAACAAGAGGCAGTTCGTACACTTTGCTAGTCTCACCATCTTTAAAGGTAACCGTGAAGATCGTATCTACAAAATCTTTTCCTGCTTTCGCAGAACCACTGCAGAAGCACATCGTCGCTTCTATTGTACCTTTTTTACCGCCAACCCGCTCTACAGCAATTTTAATAGTGTCTCCCTCAACTGCAGACGTATTGGGTTTGCTGAACTGGATCTTGCCGCGTTGTTCCGTCTCACCACAAGCTTTTCGATCTGTTATCGCAGTTGTCAATGTCTTGCTGTAGTTCTCATCCTTAATGGTGAGTGTTACTTGATCATTTCGCTTTTCACTTTTCACGGAAAACACATCGTTCGATTTGCCTGGCTGCAAAACTTCAAAGCCACTATCCTCAAAACCAGACATACCTTTTGTAAACCAATTCACCTTAATAACAGAACTACTATGATTTGATACACGCCATTTGTCAAAACCTTTGTTGTCCGAACATACATAAACGGCTTTCACATTTGCTTGCTCAGGAGCTTTATTAGCATAAGCCTGAGACGGTGCAACGACCCCCATAACTACAAGCACAAGTACAAATAAGGAAACTAATAATCGCCTGTTCACATCATAGAAAACAGAACTAGACATCGCACTATTCCTCCTCACCTTATTAAATTGATACAATATGTAACGAGACTATAGTACGATACTAATCGTATCATTGTCAATGAAAACGTATAGTTTTTTTATCCTAGTTGCATCTTACTACTGCGACAATATGCGACCATAGAAACATAACTAATGGACTATACAAAATGTATCGAAAGGATGATAGGTATGGAAAACAAGTCTCATCGCGGCAATTATAAAGGCACGACCCAAATGCATGCCAAAAATCAAGATATGGCATTCGTCAATGATACGTTGGAGCAAGCTAAAACAGCGGTTCCTTTTCAACAAAAGCCAAAGAAGACAGATTAGCGAAGGCTCTCCCTTCACCATTGCTGCCTTAACTCAACACAATAAGTATAAGTCCGTTTATTAGACGCATAGCGAAAAAACCTCGAACGCCTGCCTAACGCGTTCGAGGTTCCTATTTATTCGTACCTACCTACAATCAATGAATTGTAGCTACCGCCGTAGGCAAAAGAGCTAATCATCGCGTGGCGAACCGTCGCTTCTTGACGCTCACTTGTAACAAAATCCACATCCACACCTTGCAATGGCTCATTCAAATGAAGCGTAGCAGGGATACGACCCGTTTGCATAGCATTCAGCGCTGTCCACAAACCGATAGCTCCTGCCGTACTATGTGTTTCACCAAAGTAAGACTTAGGTGCACTCACAGGAACCGAACCAGCGAACACACGATTAAGAGCATGAGCCTCTGCATAATCAAATATACGGTGCCCACAAGCTGCTGCTGCAACATAGTCAATGTCCGAAGCAGACAAATCCGCATGATGAAGGGCAGCGCGGAAGCTATCCGCCCATTCTGTTCCCCTCGGATTGATGCCGCCTAGCAAACGAACATCGGATGTCATGCCAAATCCCTTTAACTCAGCACGCACATTTGCATTGCGCTCAAGAGCCGCTTCTTCACTCTCAACAATGTAACAAAAGCTTCCACTGCCTAATACCGCTCCGTCTCGATGTTTATCAAACGGACGAATAACACTTTTACTCAAATAGCCGGAAACACGCTGGTACCCAGCCAATAACGGTTCATTGAACTCGTCTGATGAAACAACGAGCACCGTCTTGCATTGACCAAGCTGGATCATGGCATTTGCATAGTAGAGCGCATTAATAAATGAAGTACCGCCCGCCGCGATTGTAGATGTAGGCCCTTTAATATTAAAATTCAACCCGATATGGCCTGCAGGTGCATTCGTAACTGTATTCGGGAATAGCTTCGCATTGGCCGCCTTAATACCATCTTTTATAATTGCACGATTAAAGGCATCGACCGTCTCAATAGGGCCTGTCCCTGTCGCAAATATAACGCCTATTTGCTCCTGATTCGCACGATTGACAACGATCCCTGCATCCAGCAATGCCATTTTCACAGCTGCTACAGCTTGCTTGCTAATCGTATCCATTTTGCGCAGCAGGCTAGGATTGATCATCTTCGCATATGCAAGTTCAGGGACTTGTCCAGCCTCATGAAGCTGATACGCATTCGAATCGAATAGTCGAATCGGACTAATTCCACTCTCACCACGATCTATCAGCTCTTGCAGTTGCTGAATAGTAGCAGCATTCCCAGCTAGTCCGCCAACTCCTGTTATAAGAACCTTTTTACGAGCAGAAGATAAGCTTTCTCCAGACGGTTCTTTAGACTTCCCGAGCAAAATGGTTGCATTATTCCCACCAAATGCAAATGAATTGGAGAGCGCCACCTGTACATCTGTGTCCCGACCTTCATTCGGAATAAAGTCCAAATCGAACTTCTGATCAGCAGCATTAAAGTTGATCGTAGGCGGTATATAACCATCTTGTATGGCCAATGCAGACACAATGGATTCTGCTGCTCCAGCAGCCCCCAGCATATGCCCTACCATCGATTTGGTCGACGAAATCGGAACGTGTTGATCCTGAATGAGAGCACGCATGGCCTTCGGTTCAGAAGAATCATTTGCAGGCGTCCCTGTGCCATGTCCGTTAATATAGCTAACATCCTCTACCGTAACACCAGAACGCCTAAGTGCGCCTTTCATCGAACGCAGCGCACCGGCCCCACCCGGTTCAGGCGCTGTTTGATGATACGCATCAGCGGAAAGATCATAGCTGAGTACCTCAGCAATAATCGTAGCACCGCGCTGCAAGGCTACATCCATACGCTCTAGTACGAGGATGGCTCCACCCTCACCTAGATTCAAACCCGCACTCGTGCTGTACGGTGCGCAAGCTCCAGCACTCAATGCCTGCAAGCTATTGAAGCCGCTATAGGACAAACGTGCCAACGGATCAACGCCACCAGTAAGCATGATATCTGCTGTACCCATCCGAATCATGTCAGCTGCATAACCTATCGAGTTTGTACCCGCCGCGCAGGCGTTGGCAATAACACTTCGCGGCCCTTTCAAACCTAGATCATGTGCTATATTATCGCAAGGGGCATGCATTGGATATTTCATCAACAAATGCTCTTCTGCATGCTCCAACCCTTGAGTAATCCATTGTTCATGAAACGCTTCCCCGCTTCTCAATCCACCTAAACATGTACCCAGTACGATGCCGAGTCGATAAGGATCAAAGCTAGCTATATCGAGCCCTGCTCTTTGCACAGCCTCACGCGCTGCAATGACTGCGAATTGACCAGCGCGATCTAGGTGCTGGAGTTCTTCGGTAGAGAAGTAGTCTTCAGGAAGATAACCATCAACCTCACCACCTAGCTTAGCATCAAGCTCTGCTGTATCAATCGTTGTCACGAGTCGTATCCCACTCTGACCAGCTGTCACATTGCGCCAGAACTGATCAATGTTTTGTCCATTTGCACAGATGATGCCGACACCAGTTATCGCAATCTGAACCTGATCGTTTGCCATAGGATCACCTCATATCATCTTAATGGACCATGATTTTGGGAGCACATAAGGAGAAGATACCGTATGCAACACAACAGATTCCCCAGCTTCATTAATACCTTCCAACTCAATTCCAGATACGGCACAAGCATCATCCAACAAAGCTAAGCCAAGCTTTTTCTCAAGTGTAGGGCTGTATACAAGCTGAACGATACGACCCACCTTATTACTGGACAACATAACAGCGTTCCCGATTTGAAGAGATAAAGCATTAGCCGCTGTAAAACCAACGAGATGCTGCTTGCTCTCCTGTTGAAGCTGCTGCTGCAAAGCATTGTAACCTACATACTCTTCCTTATGATAACTTACAAACCATTGCACAGCCGCCTCATAAACCGTCAATCCATTACCTTCAACTTGAGCACAAGGCTGGCGCACCTCTAACATGGCAATCTCAAGCGCTTCGAGACCAACAGGCTCCACCTTAATCTCTAACTCTCCCTCTTCCTCTCCCCATTCTTTCAGTTGTGTCCAAGTAGACATCGCTTGATGATGCGGAACGATGATCTTATATCCATACTCACCCGTAAATCCACTGCGGATAAATACAATCGGCTCGTTCTCTAGCTCGATCTCAACGAATGCTTGATACGGAACCGAAGAAATATCAAATGGCACGATCGTTTGTGCAAGCTTCCAAGCATAAGGCCCTTCAAATCCGATCATCGTTCTTGAAGCATTCCAGTGCTCAATTTCCACGCCATCGCTTTTACGCTCAGCGAGCCAAGCTCCAACTTTGTCCCGTCTTGCTGCAGAGGTCTCTATAAGAATGGCCTGTTCCAAACGATATACACTTACCATATCGATGATCTGACCATCTTCATCCAACATTAGACTCGTCACTGTTTTTTCTATATCAAGGAATTCTATATCCTTTGTTAGTAATGAGCTAACGAACTCAACAAAGTCTTCCCCACTAATTAAATAAAGACCTGATGCGGACAAATCAATTAGGCCAACATGATTGCGCAATGCATGATATTCATGTTCTGCGCCTTGGAAGGTGGCAATTACACCGTATCCTGATTCATCACGTAGTGCCCCGTGCTCAGCTAAACTTTTTGTTAATTCGGACATGTTCAATACATTTATCATGTGATCACCCGATTTCATCATAGTATGAGCGTTAATCTGTTACCGTTGGAAGACTGCATAATTCTCTATTAAGAAGCAGCTTTCGTATTGGATACAATATAGTCAGCCACTTTATTTACAGATCCAAAAACCGCCATGTTATCATCAAATATCGTTACGCCAAATTCATCTTCGATCGCTACCAATAACTCTAGAGCATCGATAGAATCCAGACCAAGACCACGTCCAAAAATAGGTTGGTCGTCCGTAATAAATGCAGGGTCAATATCCATATCAAGTCGCTGTACGATAATTTCTTTAATTTTACTTGTAAGTGCCATTCTCTCCGCTGCCTGTGCAAAGCCAGCCTCATACGTATTCATCTATGCATTCCTCCCTAGGCTATATACACATTTTCGATCCATTTACTGCTTCTGCCATAACGTGCCGTTATGATACTGCTCAATCCGTTCTCTCATCGTTCCTGGAAGCTGATAGATCGTCTGTCCGTCTGTATTCATCAGCGTGTGAACGGAACGGCCTTCTGCGAGCAGCTCGCGACCATATTTACGAAGAATACGATATTCAAATTCAAGTAACGCCTTATCCGGAGTCTTCAATATCGTTTCGATAATGACTGTTTGACCGAAGCGAGCAGATGCTTTGTAAGAACATTGAATATCAATGACGGGGAAAACAAAATTATTTTTGTTAACAAACGCTTTTCCCCCGATAACACGTATAATTTCAACGCGTCCCAACTCAAACCAAACTAAATACGTACAATGATGCGCTACTCCCATGAGATCGCATTCAATGTAACGGACAGGAACTTCCATCGTTACCGGCTTATAAATAGGAATTCCTCCTTCGTAGAATGAACGATATGAATGCAAACCTGCACGAAAATAGATACAGTAAAATAGAACGGTAAAGTCGAGTACAGGAGTAATCGCTTACAATTCGCTCAATTCATTCATGTAATGTAATTTCAGAAATGTAAAAAATGTAGGACTGATAAGAAGAAATGATAAGGACAAGCTCAGAAAAATAAACATTGAAAGTGTGGACTTACAAACAAAACGATGTATTAGCGATGATGTATGTAGACATGAAGTAGATTGAACTAGCATGAGTAACGATCATAGACATACGGATATGTTGAAATAATTAGGAACATTTCCCCTCCATTCAAATTACAATTGATGACAACATCAGTCATTCAACCCTTTTTTCTGATTAAATAGTCGCATTTTCGACATTTCTTTTATATTCGCTTCTTTCTTGATTTTTCCTTCTCCTTTCAAAAAAATTTTAACGTTTCAACTTCATAGAATGTGGTGATTAATTGTTAGCATGTTTCCCCTTAAATATATAGCGAGCAACCTTGGTCACTTCAAGCGGCTAAGGTTGTTTGCGTGTATCCGTCTAAGCCTATTAAGCTTACTCAACACGGTGAGAAACGTTCAAGCTACCTTCAGCTACGATGTGCTTATCCACCATAGCGGACACTTTTACTTGATATAATGCGCCTAACGACCTTCCCACTTGAACTTTTAACAGCAATTGATCGCCTGGTACAACTGGCTTTATGAATTTGAAATCCCTTATTGATGCTAAATAGCCCACTTTAGAGGAAATATCTTCGCCTTCTCCAGCCATTAACTTCAATATATTTTCACGGCTAACTGCTGCTTCACTATCACCCTGTTGGATTTCATATAAAGCCCCTGTAATGTGTACGAGTGCTGTCATTTGAGCCAATGCCTCTACGATAAGAACCCCCGGCATAATCGATTCTTTCGGAAAATGTCCTTCGAAAAATGGTTCGCTGACTGTGACGTTTTTAATTCCAATCCCACTCACACCAGGTTTTAATTCGACTATACGGTCAAGTAGAAGAAAAGGCCAACGATGCGGCAGCAGCGAACGAATATCATCCGCATTTAGTATTGTCTTCATTTGTAAATCCCCCTTTATATGTACAACAGACATAGTCGATCATTCATTCTACCTACCCATTCACCATTCCGCCATCCACCGTATACACTTTACCTGTAATGTAAGAAGCTCGGTTGGAGGCTAAAAAGGATACTAAATGTGCGACTTCCTCTGGACGACCCATACGTTTAAGCGGAATATGCTCGATATACTTTGATAGTACCTGCTTGTCCATTTTCTTTGTCATATCTGTCTCAATAAACCCAGGAGCTACAACATTCGCCCGAATCTGATAGGCCGCTGCTTCAGCTGCCAAACTTTTTGTGAACGCTATCATTCCACCCTTTGATGCAGCGTAATTGGTTTGTCCCGGTGTGCCTGTAATACCACTAGTCGAAGCCACATTTATAATAGAGCCCGACTTATGCTTCATCATCACTTTAAGAGCTTCACGCGCACATAGGAACGTCCCCTTCAAGTTCACTTGCAGCACGTCATCCCACTTCGCCTCGCTCATGACCGCCAAAAAGCCATCTTGCGTAATGCCTGCATTATTCACCAAAATATCAAGTCTGCCATACTCTGTCTTCACGATTTGAAACAGTCGTTTAATATCCTGTTCATAAGCCACATTTACTTGTACAGCTTTCACGTTACCGCCAGACGCCTTTATGTCAGCTTCAATGGTTAATGCTGCCTTTTCATTGCTAGAATACGTGAAAACAACCGTTACGCCTTGGCTCGCTAAATCCTGTACAATCGCCTTACCGATCCCCTTTGATCCACCAGTGACAACCGCAATCTGTCCTTGCTCAAACCACACCATCCTTATGCCCCCTCTTTAAACTTCCGCATCAGTTGTAATACTTTCTCAAGCTCCATAGGAGAATTCGTAGATTGTCCTTTCCAATGGCTACCGAATGAGCGCATCATCCCTGTAAGCGTATTTCCAGCGCCTACTTCGATGACATGTTGAACTTCATACTGACCAATTGCTTCAATGGTTTGTCTCCAAGCTACTGGCTTTGTGCATTGTGCGCGAATATCCTCCACAATATCGACCACTGCTGTCGTTACTTTTGCTGTTTCATTCAACACGACGGGTACTTGAGCATCATAGAAGGATAAACCTGCTGCATAAGCCATCAAAGGCTCTTCCATTTCAATCATTAGGCGAGAATGGAACGCATGCGATACGGCCAATGGCTTCGTCCTTATTCCTTGTATCGCTTGCAACTGCTCCAATAGCATAGGAACGATGTGATTAGCGCCTGATACGACGATTTGACTCGGTGTATTCATACCAGCAATATCAAGTTCCATATTCTTAACCTCTGCTATCACCTGTGACATTTGCTCGGGTTGGGATACAACAACAGCAGCCATCGTTCCTGGTGTTCGCACAGCTGCCATGAACTCACCGCGCTTGCGTACCAATTTCACTGCATCTGCAAACGATAAAACACCTGCAGCTACTAAAGCCGAATATTGACCTACACTATGACCAGCTACAATGTCGGGACATAGTCCTTCTCTAATAAGCACTCGCAAAATACCACTGCTAACTGTCACAATGGCTGGCTGTGCAATTTCAGTCTTCATCAGATCACGCTCGGGACCTGCATAGCATAACTGCCTTAAATCAAAACCAAGCGCATCACTAGCCTCATCAAAAATGGATTCAAAGTCACTACCAAATCTTCTAGCATAGTTTTTACCCATGCCTACGATTTGAGATCCCTGACCAGGGAACAAAAAAGCCACTTTTCCCATAGCGCCCCTCCAGCATATGCATTTGTCTGCTTCTTACCTCCGCAGCGCTTGTGTACTGCTTTAAAGATATAATGAATGAAAGTAAAAGAAGTGAAATTGGCTAATCAGAAAAACCGAGGCAATTGTGTCTCCCTCTGAAAAGAGAGTTAGGTTTACATTTTCTTGCGGACAGTATCCCATTCATACACACTTCTAAATTTGGCTTTCTGCCTCCTTTGTTACGTTATAAATGACATAGTCGAGGATTCGACAATATTTGTATTCGTCATCTTCCTTTTTTATCCTCCTGTCGAATCAAAAAAATATTTGAAAATGAATATTTTATCCTATTGACAATAAATTCTACATTTCGTCAAACAAAGACATGTTTCAACATCGGCTTGAGCGGTTAATTCTGCTATAGAACGACATTCTCCCTTTTTTATATAAGAACAAAACAGCCCCAACTGCTTTTAAGCAGTTGGGGCTGTTTGTATTATTTAACTGGATCAGGGAGTACGACGATTACATAAGCACTGCTTTGAGCAGGAAGGGAGAAAGTAGTTGCTAGAGAATGATAAGCAGCTATCTTTGTGCCTTTCTTAATCTCTTCCGGCTTCACCGGTGTACCTACAATGTTAATAATAGAAGTATCTTCGTTGAGATGAAGGATGATATCGTTCTCACGCTTTTTGTCGCCTGCTGTATCAATATAGATGCTCTTCGCATCTTTACTCATATCTTTTCCTACAACACCTTCTACGCGGCTTGTTTCACCCAAGACTACAATCTTTTGCGCCGGGCTAATTGGTGGCAAGCTTGCTGTCATCATCGGGCCATAGTGAGCTTCAATGCGTTGGCCAGCTTTCAGATCAGATTGCTTAAGCTTTTTACCGTCTTTATCTGTGATAACCGTCTCTTCAGACAAGTTCAGTACGATTTTGCTATCGCCAACCATAACGACACGGTCTTTTCCTGTGGAATCAATGATACCTGTAGATACCATCGCTTTAACCTCCGGACGCTCAACTACGAACTTTTCCGCATTGCCTTTAGCTGGCAAGCTCTTCGTAATTGCTGGATTATAATAGGCTGTTACCGTCCATTCTTGCTGCAAAGCTTCTAACAAATCGGCAGGGTTACCATGCTGATCAACAACTGGCACGCTGTCAGTTACATTCAAAACAATTATATCCTGATCTACGGGGCGTATCCCTTCGCCTTCAACAAAAACTTGGGTACCTTTTTTAGTATGTACAATTTGCTGCAGCAACCCTTTAGTTCCTGCTTGCTCAACTGCCTCTTGCTTGCTTTCGATAACTTTTGCAGTAGGAACTGGCTCTGTGGCATTAACGCTGCTAAGAGCGGATGCTGATAATGGTAATGCTAAAAGTGTAACGGCTGTTGTAGTTAGGAGAAATTTGCTCCATGCTTTCATAACTAGTGCCTCCTCAAAGTTGTGTTGTTCTGTTATTCATGCTTCAGACGGGCTATATATGTCGAAGGTTGCACATACACACACTTATTATGATTGGCAATTTTTTCTCATGCTATTATCCGCATAAAGAAAAGGAGTAACCCTCCTTAAGTAGAAGGTTACTCCCTAGCTTCAATTCTTATATTTCCATTTCCAACTACCTAATTAAATAATTCCTGCGTACTTAAGGAAGATAAGCACGATTAGAATTGGGGCAATATAACGCATCGAGAACAACCACGCCTTAAGCCACCATCCTTTTAGACCCGTTTCTTCCCCAGCACCTTTCCAGACAAATCCGACTAAGATCGTCACGAACAAGCCGCCGAGCGGAAGCATAATATTTGATGTCACAAAATCCAGCCAATCGAACAAGTTGCGCCCTGCAAACGTCACATCTGTCAGCACACCGCCTGCAGCTAACGTCACAGGCAATGCCAGCACATACATCGCGATCATAACGAATACAGTCGCCTTCGTGCGGCCATGGCCGTATTTACGCATCAAGTACGCTACAGGCACCTCAATCAACGCCAAACAAGACGTAATCGCGGCGATTGCTAGTAAAATAAAGAACAAACCACCAAACAGATTGCCAAATGGCATTGCTGCAAACGCAGCTGGCAGTGCTACGAACACGAGGCCTGGACCTGCATTCGGTGCAATTCCGAATGTGAATGTCGTCGGGAAGATGATGAGACCTGCGATAAGAGCATAGGCCAGATCCCCTGCACCAACAGCAAGTGTAGCTGCGGATAAAGACTGATGCTTCTCTACATAAGCTCCATACGTCAACATCGCTCCCATCCCTAGAGAAAGGGAGAAGAATGCTAAGCCCAATGCCTCAAGAGCAGATTGGAAAGTAAGCTGCGAGAAGTCAGGATATAAGAAGTAACGAATACCTTCAGCAGCTCCATCCAGCGTCAGCGTACGTACCAACATGATAACGAGAATAATGAGCAATCCAGGGATAACAATTTTATTAAACTTTTCGATACCACTTGATATTCCTTTTGCGATAACGATACCCGTTATAACGAAGATAGCAATTTGCCACCAAATAGGGGCTGAACTTGCCGTAAAAGCATCATAAACGGCTTGATAATCTGTACTTTCAAATAAAGATCCGCTTATCGACTGCACTGCATAATGCAATGTCCAGCCCGCGATTGTACTGTAAAACGTCATTACGAGGAAAGCAGCCATAACAGCAACAAAGCCGAGCGCTCCCCACCACTTCTTACCTGACAGCTTAGAAAAAGATATAACGGCGTCGCCACGTCCTGCACGACCAACTGCCAACTCTCCCAATAATACGGGCAAGCCAACGATAAACAAGCAGGCAATGAACAATAGGAAGAAGGCACCCCCGCCATTCTGTCCTGTTACATACGTAAACTTCCACATATTACCCAAACCTACAGAACTTCCGATTGCCGCCAAAATAAAGCCCGCGGAACTGAAACGTTCTGTTGTGCCAGCCTTCTTGTCTACAGTAGAAGGACTTTCTTGCTTGTTTGACATGCTGCTGATGGACACCTCTCTACTCTAACTCCGATTGTGATCTGGTCGTAAGACCAATAAGTATAAAGACCATTGTAATCACAACAAACCGCTAATAGCTAAAGGTAAATGTTACCGGTATCCAAAACCTATATGCCAGTGCCTGTTTGCGATTATTCTCTATCCTTTACTGTTCCCATAATGCCCTTTACTACTCTTACCTGCACGTACTGCTTCTTACTTTTCTTACTATTTCTTACTCTCCGTCTCTGCTTGTTGTAGGCGGAATTTATTTACTTGCTCGTCAAGTCCATATGCCATTTCATACAGCTCGTCCAAAATAGTAGATATGCGACTCATCTGATCCAGCTGGGTTGTAGTCATCGTTGTGACAAGCTGAACTTCTTCGGCTGCATGCTCGGACAATGCCGCCATTTCCGAGCTGGCAGCTGTGATCTCTTCTGTACAAGCACTCATCTCTTGAACAGACGCCGATACAGATTCGGTTTGCTCTACCACTTCGTTAATTTGCTGATGAAGATCTCTAAACATAACACCCGCTGCTGTTACCTTTTCTTGCCCAGCTTGTGTTTGGTTCGATACTTCAAACATCGCATTTGCCATGTAGCCCGTATTACGCTGGATCGCATCAACCATGCTGCTTATTCGTTTCAAAGACTCTCCAGACTGCTCGGCAAGCTGGCGGACCTCATCCGCAACGACACTAAACCCTCTGCCATGCTCACCAGCACGAGCAGCTTCAATGGACGCATTAATCGCCAATAAGGATGTCTGAGAACTAATTTGCTGAATAATCGTAATAACCTGAACGATTGCTTTGGAATGCTGCTGCAGCTCTTGTAGCGTATGTTCAGCCCCCTGGACAGATTGATGAACACGATCCATCTCAGTAACCGCTTGTTCCATCGTTACAACGCCCTGTGCTGCGTGCTGACCTGCATATTGTGTTATATCGGCAACTTCGGTCGTGGCGTGAACAATATGCTGAATGCTATTTGCCATATCTTCCATCGCACGCAATGTTTCACCAGCAGAAGATTGTTGACGCTTAGCGCTTTCGTCCGTCCGCACCATTGCTGCTGCCGTCTGCTGAGCACTTTGCTGGGACTGTACAGCAAATTCTGCAACTAGAGATACATTGTCCATTAACACATTTGTACTCGTTTGAATAAGTTCAACAAGCCGCCTCAAACCTAGAATCATTTCATTGTAGCTGACAGATAAACGTCCCAGTTCATCTGTTCCCACATTCGTGCTCGTCGCACTCAAGTCCCCTTCTGCTGCTCCAGCCATTAAATGCTGTAGTGAATCAATCGGCTTTCGGATCACCTTCATCGTTGCTACAGCCATCCATATGCAAGCAATAGCCACAGCAATCGTCATCACAACATTCAAAATCCGACTTTGTGTCGCATCTGACTTGTTATTCAAGTAAATTTGCTCTGCTGCTTGTATACTGCTTTCTTCAATAATCAGCATATCAGCGAACACTTTTTTCTCAATTGGTCTTATTTCCGCTTCGATTTCTGGCTTAACCTGTTCCAGCTTACCGTCAGCAATATATCCTTTCATCTCGGCAGCCAAATACTCCAACTTAAATAAATGTGTTTCAATCGCTTCCAAATACTTAGCTGCCTGCTCACCGTGTTCACTATTCACAATTTCTTGCAGCGGCTGGCGAACCTCCATAATAAAGCGCATATAGTCATTCACATGCCCTGTCGCCTCATCCATCGTCTCACTCTCAATCGTGCGTTCCAAGAACAACTCGGACTGCTTGAAAACAAGCATCATTTTTTCTGCACGAATGACATTTTGCATATGTTCGTTATACATCTGATCCATGCTATCGACGAGTGTCCTCGAACTAAGGTTGGACACCGTCCCTGCAATCATAAAGCCGACCGTAATTATAGTTACAAGAATGATGAAACGCTGTTTAATAGACATTCTCTTCTTCTGAAAAACGCCTTGCATTGAACGAGCAATTGTTGCTACCTTCTGTTTCATGCTGTCAGCCCCCTGATGTATAGATTCGATTACTTTGCACAGATAGCCGCTAATACAGCTCCGCAATTGCAAGTAGTCGAACGACTATATGTACCTATCATTAAATGTATATGTAGATGTGTACTCATATAAAATAAAGCATATAATAACTATAATTTCAAAAAGCCGATACAGCGGCTACCCACTGTCATCGGCTTAATAGAACAAAGCAACTATGAACGTACTTATGCTCCGGCTATTCCTTTTTCAAAAGTCGCTTTGTATGGCGCAGTTCCTCAATCGTACGTGCTCCAATACCGAACATCGTTACTCTGAGCTCAAATTCAATTTGAGCCAACACATCATCAATCGCTTCTTCAGAATCGACAGCTGCCTGCAACAGCGAACGTCCAAAGCCTGCTGCATCTGCACCTAATGCGATTGCTTTAGCTGCCTCAACTCCGTTGTGCAGACCACCGCTCGCGACAATTTTCATATCTGGAAGTGCTTCGCGAACTTGAATGACACTATCAGCAGTCCCAATTCCCCAGTCCGCAAAAGCAGCAGCAGCACGTCGCTTCATTGCGTCGTTAGAGCGGTATTTCTCTACCTGAATCCAGGAAGTCCCGCCTGCACCCGCGACATCGATAAATTCGACACCGGCATTAGCAAGCTGCACCGCTGTATCGGCAGCGATACCCCAACCCACTTCTTTTACACCAACTGGTACAGAAAGCTTACGACATATGTGTTCGATTTTAACCAACAATCCGCTAAAATCAATATCTCCTTCAGGCTGGAACACTTCTTGCAGCGCATTCAGGTGAAGAATTAACGCATCAGCCTCTACAATCTCTACCGCCCTTTGGCATTCCTCTATACCCATACCAGCATTGAGCTGAACGGCACCGATATTGGCGAAGATAGGAATGGTAGGCGCAACATCCCGCAAACGGAAGGTCGAAGCTACTTCTGGATTCTCTACTGCCGCACGTACAGACCCTACCCCCATTGCCCATCCACGTGACTCAGCCACCTCTGCCAATCGGCGATTAATACTGCCTGTACCGTAACTGCCGCCTGTCATTGAACTAATGAGTAAAGGAGTCGAAATTCGCTTGTTGAACCATGTTGTAGACAGATCAATGTCATCGAAATTGATTTCGGGCAATGCCTGATGAAGAAAACGATATTGCTCCAATCCCGTTAATACACCAACACTGTTTACTGCTTCATCCAAGCAAATACGGACATGCTCCGCTTTGCGCTGCTCGGTTGCACCGTGCGCGGGCACATCCTGACTATTCCATTCTGACATCGGTTACGACCTCCTTGGCAGTACGCTGGCTTCAGCTTGGATTTATGCGTATAGAATAGATGATGGAGCAGTAGCTTATTATTACAGTTATCTTGAAAAGCTATCTTTATAAGCACATATGCAATATCACTGCATTAATTAAGTATAGGTTTGGCTTGTCCACTATTCTTTTACGCGAGTGCATTCCCAAAGAAAGATTGGAATGCACCTATTCATTGTTACATTTAGAATATCAAATATTTATTATACCGTATATGTCCAACTGTTTAACATAGCAACATGCAATAGAATGACAAGCTTCCTCATCATGAGCGCCTGCTCTGCTACTGCATAATTTGCTTCTTCAAACGTTCACCTGTAGGTGTTGCGGCAAGACCACCTTGCGCGGTTTCTTTCAAAGCAACCGGCATCGTTTGGCCGATTCGATACATCGCATCGATAACTTCATCACATGGAATGACACTCTCAATGCCTGCAAGCGCCATATCTGCTGCCATCATTGCCACAGCCGCCCCCATCGCATTGCGCTTCACACATGGAACCTCAACCAATCCTGCTACCGGATCGCAGACAAGCCCTAGCAAGTTCTTAAGAGCGATTGCCATTGCCTGAGCAGATTGCTTCGGTGTTCCTCCTGCCAAAGCAACAATCGATGCCGCCGCCATCCCTGAAGCTGTACCCACCTCAGCCTGACAGCCGCCAGCTGCACCACTAATAGATGCATTATTCGCCGCTACAAGCCCAAATGCTCCAGAGGTGAACAAGTAATCGATCATCTCATCCCGACTTGGATTCAATTTTTCACGTAAGGCAAACAAAGTACCTGGTACAACACCTGCGGAACCAGCCGTTGGTGTTGCACAAATCATACCCATTGCGGCATTGACTTCATTTGTTGCTATTGCCTTGCATACCGCATCAAGCAGCGTATCTCCGCTTAAGCCTCGCCCGCTGTTCATATAGGCTTTCAGCTTCACTGCATCTCCGCCCGTCAAGCCAGAATGAGACTTAACACCTGCCAGCCCGCGTTCCACTGCTTGCTCCATCACATCCAGATTGCGGCCCATCTGAGCGCGTATCTCTGCCCTTGTTCTATCCGTAGCCTTTATCTCCAGCTCAATCATAATCTCCGCGATCGAACAGGAATGCTCCTCCGTTAATGCAATTAGCTCCGCTACATTGCGAAACATAATGTACCCCCTCAACTATTCGGCAAAATTAATCTTCCATTCGAAGCACACGAATGACGCCCGCCAGCTCATTGATTTCATCCAACAACGGCTGCTTCATTCGTTCATCGGTTTCTATAATCATCAATGCACGCTCGCCTTTTTCCTTGCGCGATACTTTCATATTCCCGATATTCACTTGCTCTCTGCTTAACAATTGTGTAACGGCAGCTACGACTCCAAATCGATCCTCATTCACGATTAAAATAGCAGGACACGTTCCTGACAGCTGAAGCGGAAATCCGTTCAGCTCACAAATTTCAACTTTACCGCCGCCGATCGAAATTCCGACGACCTCCATCTTGTCCCGCTCATCCTGCATGCGTATACGAGCTGTATTGGGATGCTCGGGCACCGCTTCCTCTGTCGCAATGGTAACTGCCATCCCTGCTTCCTCTGCGTAACGCGGGGCTTCCGGCAACCTCGTATCATCCGGTTCATAATCCAACAATCCACCGATCAAAGCCACATCTGTTGCGTGACCTTTATATGTCTCTGCAAATGATCCGTACAACGAGATATGCACCGACTGCGGCTGACGCCCAAAAATACTGCGAGCAAGCCTGCCAATCTTAGCAGCTCCCGCAGTATGCGAACTCGATGGCCCTACCATAATGGGCCCGATTATATCAAAGACGCTGCGATATTTCATAAAGCGCACCTCCGTCTTCTATTCAATATGATTTCTCTTTCCACTGTGTGCGTAAAATGCACGAACAACCCTAATTGTACGCGACAACGATACATTCTCCAACTTCAATTTTTCATTTCTGGTTTGAAAATGTTGACAATGATACATTTGATAAATCTGCCGCCGAAAATACAGCAAAAAGCCCGCCCCTTTTCATCCTTAATAGGAGAGAGGGCGGGCTATGTATGATTACTTCAATATTGCTGCAATGCAATTACTTCGCTGCCACTGCCAAAGCAGAATAATCCGTAGCTACAGTACGCAGCAAATCCGCATTTTGCTTGAAAGTAAGTGCATCTTTGATGCAATTGCGTCCTTTTCCATGAGGTACACACATGGGTGTACCAAAGATAGGGTCGCAGCAGATCATGCAGTCCATCTGGAATACATCCTTCACAAGCTGTGGGGATAGTATTTCTTCTGGCGCACCTTCTGCGTAAATACCTTTATTTTGTACAGCAACGATATAATCTGCGTAACGACAAGCCAAGTTCAAGTCATGTAGTACCATGACAACCGTACGGCCTTCTTCACGGTTCAAATCGTACAGCAAGTCTAGAATCTCGATCTGGTGGCTGAGATCCAAGTAAGTTGTAGGCTCATCCAACAGAATGATGTCCGTATTTTGAGCCAATGTTAGCGCAATCCACGCACGCTGACGTTGGCCACCTGATAGCGCATCTACTGGGCGGTGCTTCAGTTCTTCCATCCCAGTAACCTTCAAAGCGTGATTGACACAGCGCTCATCTTCTTCTGACCACTGCTTAAGCCAGCTCTGATAAGGATATCTCCCCTGCTTCACCAACTGTTGTACTGTCAAGCCTTCTGGAGCGACAGGCCCCTGTGGCAAAATCGCAAGCTTGCGTGCAACTTCCTTCGTGGAAGAAGTATGAATATCATGTCCATTCAAAAGGACAGAACCTTCGTTTGGCTTGAGCAAACGAGCAAGTGAGCGCAGTAATGTTGACTTGCCGCATCCATTGCTGCCGATTAGTACTGTAATTTTACCCTGTGGGATATTTAAAGACAACTGATCCACAATGACCGTGTCATCATAAGCTAACGTTATCGATTCAGTCTGTAATCCTGCCATTGACGGCCCTCCTCAACGTATGGGCCCAGCTCGAATTCCAACCCCATACCTAAATTGATAAACTGCAAGCGTTAAAAATAATGATAATCGTTCTCATCTTTTCTCTATGATGACATATGCCCATTAGATAGTCAATCGTTTCCATGGCACAATATAGGTTGAATTTTTTACGTACTATAATAACGGAGAGAATAAGCGGGCTAAAGATTCCAAGAACCTCGTCCTCTTCTTGCGCTTTTTGAATTGCTCTTCATTAATACGGGCTGCTGATTGAAGATCGCGTTCAAAGTCTGTCACAAGTCGCTCGATACTATCTGTACGCACAAGCAGCGCATTTACCTCAAAGTTCAAGTAGAAACTGCGCATATCCATATTCGTCGTGCCAATGGTCGCAATTTCTCCATCTACAATGACGAGCTTAGAGTGCAAGAAGCCCTTTTCGTATTCATAGATTTTGACACCGGATTCGATTAGCCCCGGGAAATAGGAATGAGACGCAAGAAAAGGCAGCCATCGATCTGGCTTCGCAGGAAACAGCAACCGAATATCCAGCCCTGATAAAGCCGCTACTTTAAGTGCTGTAAGCAAATCTTCATCTGGAACAAAATACGGTGTCGCGATCCATATCGACTTCTGTGCAGATGTGACCATCGAGAAGAACAGGTTCTTCATCGTCTGGAATTCCTGATCAGGTCCGCTCGCAATAATTTGGACAGCCCCATGCTCTGCTTCTGGATTCAACGTATTACAGGATACAAAATATTTCGGTTCTACAACCTTTTCCTTCGTCATATGACGCCAATCTTTGAGGAAAATAGCTTGCAGCGTTTGCACCGCTTCCCCCCGAACAATCATATGCGTGTCCCGCCAAAAACCGTACGTCTTGTTACGACTCAAGTATTCGTCCCCAACATTTAATCCGCCCATAAATCCAACGCTACTATCGATAACAACAATTTTACGATGGTTACGATAATTAACCTTGTTGGACACAAGATGGAATCGCACAGGACCGAATACAGCCACCTGAACACCGGCTTCACGCAGTTCTTTTACGAAGCTATTTTTCAAATACACACTGCCTACTGCATCATACATAAAACGAACATGTACCCCGGATTTTGCTTTTTCAATAAGAATTTGCTGAATTTCTCTACCAATATCATCATCGCGGTATATGTAATATTCCATATGGATGTGATGTTGTGCCATCCGCAATTCATGCAGCAGGGCGGAAAAGGTTTCTTCCCCATTTGTAAGCACTTTCGTCTCTGTAGAGAAACTAACTGTACTATTGCTAATACGATTCATGAGCAGCAGTAGCTTGCGCTGTTCAGCCGTAAATTCTCTGGCTGAGTATTGACTTTCGATCCACTGCGCCTTAAGGAATGCATATTCTTCTTTATCACGTTTCGCCTTCTTCGAGTACTTGCGCCGTTTACGATAATTTTGTCCGAACAACAGGTAAAAGACGAATCCTACCACAGGAATAAGTGCTAAAATTAACAGCCAAGCCATCGTACTGGATGGATGCCGATTCTCCATAAAAATAATGATAGCCAGCGTTAAAACTGCTAATGGGGTTAAAATACTTAGTGCCGTGGCAATTGTTCGACCAAATGTATCATTTACGTAGTAGCCGAGCGTTAAGAGCATTATAAGAAATAATGTAATTTGTATGCTCCTTCTCATTACGCGTACCCTCCACTTCGGATGTCTATCTGTTTATTATGCCCTTAACTCTCTCCTCTTGCCAATCTACATTTCCTGAATGATCTTTACACTTCGTACATAAGGCTCAATCCTTATTACTAACAAATGCAGCAAAAAGATCTTTCGAATATATATTGACAGACATATCTCCATGTGAAATAATAGCAGCATATTAACTAACGACCGTTAGGTAGTTAAAATAAAGTTCATTTCTCAGTTTATCGCTTCTGTTGAGTACGTACAAAGAGCAGCATACAGAATTCTCTAGCTTGTCTATCCAGTAGGAACAACATGTTTGGTACAAAATATTGCTAATGAGGAGGTCTCCTATTATGACAGCAAACCGAATCCAACAAGTCGCACTTGCCCACTTCGCGGAGCATGGCTACGCGGAAACTTCGCTCGCCATGATTGCTGAAGAGGTCGGCATTAAGAAGCCTTCAATATATGCACATTTTAAAAGTAAAGATGATCTTTTTCTGCGTGTCGTTCAAAATGTGTTCCAATCTGAGCTGGATTACATTACAAAGCTAGCTGAAGCAAACCGTGAAATGCCATTAAAGCAGCTGCTACCGTTGATGCTTACCACTTATCAAGAACGATATGATACACATCCGGACATGAAATTTATGCTGCGTACCTCCTTCTTTCCACCTGCTGGGATGGAACAGGAAGTCATGGAGCGGTTGTATACGTATTTGGACACATTAGAGAAATATGTAGCTTCACGTATTACAGCAGCTGTAGAAGCTGGAGAAATTGACAATATAGACGCAGGGCAAGCCGCTGCGGCGTTTCTATGCTTGCTTGATGGGTTTTTCGTTGAATTGCTTTACGGCGGCCCTGAACGTGCAACGAGAAGACTGAATGCAGCTTGGCTGATGTTCTGGAGAGGATTGAACAAATAGCAACAACAAAACCACTTCATTTATCATACAGGGGCAGTTTGAGCTGTTGTACGAACAATATCTATTTAAAATATATAAAACGTAAAGGGGAGAATCACCATCATGAACAAACATTGGGGATTGGTGTTCTTAGCTGGATTTCTGGAGATTTTCTGGGTATCTGGTCTGAAATATTCAACAGAGTGGTGGCACTGGGCTTTAACCATCGCTGCAATTGCTCTGAGCTTTAAAGTGTTAATTGAAGCGGCTTCCAAGCTTCCACTTGGCACGGTTTATGCAGTGTTTACGGGTATCGGTACAGCAGGTACCGTACTAATGGAGATTCTTGTATTCGGAGAGCCTGCCAACCCAATTAAACTATTCTTCATTGCAACACTGGCTGGTGCCGTTATCGGGCTTAAGCTAGTGACCAAAGATGAGAATGAAGAAGCGAAAGAAGGTGTAGCATAATGGCATGGTTGATTTTGATTACTGCAGGTTTGTTCGAAGTGGCAGGTGTACTCGCGATTAAACGTGTTACGACACATCGCAACTGGCAGTCTTACTTGATGCTGGCCGTAGCCTTCGGATTAAGCTTCTCGATGCTTTCTTATGCAATGAAGTCCATTTCCATGGGTACTGCTTATGCCATCTGGACAGGTATCGGTACAGCGGGTAGTGCCGTATTAGGAATGACCTTGTTCAAAGAACAGAAAGACTGGAAGCGAATCTTATGTATTGCAGTCATCGTCGCTTCTGTTATCGGTCTAAAGCTGTTAGCATAACCATTATAGGGATCAAAAAATAAAAGCAAAAAGACCTGCCTCAAATGGCAGGTCTCAAGGGCTATCTCCATCGTTCAATTGATGGTGACAGCCCTTTTATTATTTAAACCTAACTCTATTACTATGCCGCGTCCCCTTCTAATGCCCAACGTGCTTCACGTGCCACAAATTCTTGCAGCATCATAGCAATAGCACCGTATAATGGATGTGTCGTATACTGCTTCAAATCAGCAGCGAAACGCGCCGCCCAACATTGCAAATGTTCTTTCACAAAACGACGCTGCCCATTCATATAACGGCTGAATCTTTCTTCAGTCATAACTGTATTCAGCATTTTTTCAATTAACGTAATCATAAATTCGAGTTCAATCGCAATATGATCGTCCGTCTCGCCTCTCAACTTCTTAAAGTGAAGGCTAAACTGTTCATATTCCTTGCAAACCTCTTGTGCATAAGACTTCGGCAGCATCTGCTCATTCGCACGATACATCGTCTCACATGGAGTTACAGGCAGTTCGCCTCCACGGTTGAACAAACGTGCATACTCATCACGCAAGCGAGCGAACAAACGATACATATCCTCTCCTGTCATCTTGCACAACGTCTCATGAACGATACGTGCTCCTTCTGAGATCTGTGACAATCTAATCAGTTCTGGATGATTGCGCCATGACATTATCACTTCCAGTGTTGGTGCTTCTCCAAGAAAATCAACCAACAGTTGATAACCGGCCTTCCGTACCTCTAACTGTTCTACTGTATGTTCATTCCAATGGACTGGCAGTTCTGCCGTTGTCACCATCGTCGGTCCCCTCCATCAAAATCATCCTTTTTCCTATCCTTACATTTCCATTTTCCCATAATTGAAGATGAAATAGTGTGGCAAAAATCAAAAAATCGAGCTAGAATTCGAATATTATGTGAACCTCATCTCAAGGTAAGAACAAACTGTTCTCAGTTCGGCACTAGTCGGAAAATGATACCACAAATTCCCTACTCCTCTGTTCACACCTATATTTGTTGCCACGATCATTCGTTATCCCGTATATTTCAACACACCCGTAGTCGAATATAGTCGAAAAATGTTCCACGAGGAACGTGAAACATTTGGAAATTCGGGAAATACGTCGACTATGTAACAGAACGTAGTTATCGCATTGAGGTGAAACTCTATCGTTGGCATTCGATATGCCCAATAGCATAAAGTCATGACGCTCCCTCGATGGACGAACCGTATACAGCACCACTATCGTACCCTCTCTAGCATAGAGAGCATAAAGCTCCCTCCTCTAACGGTTGCCATTGACGTTATTCAGACAAAATCACTGGGATCAATATTGTAACGATCATAGGAGCGCTTATTTTAGCCATTCCGCTTAATGATATCGATCACATTGAAAAATAAGCTCGTTGGCGTTCCTTACAATCCGAATGAAGCCAATTTGAGCTAAATAGCCTCTGTGGCAACCGTTACAACCATGCAATTCATATAAGCTCCCCTTTAACCACTTCAACTAGTCAACTTCTAAAATTACTTTTACAACTACCGCTGCTTTCCTCATCAAATTCGCATTTATGGGGTAAACATGATATCGTCGATATATATCAATTTAGAACGGAAAGGATGACTACACCATGAATAACCTCGTACAACAACTCTATACTGCTATGGAACGCAATAAGTGGGATGCTATGCTTATTACCGATCCGAAGCATGTGTACTACTTTACAGGCTTTGCTTGTGACCCGCATGAGCGCTTCCTCGGCATCGTGCTTGCACAAGGACAAGATCCTGTCTTAATCGTCCCTGCTCTAGATGGAGACAAAGCTGCTGCTGATTCCTCCATTAAGCGCATCGCAACACACAAAGACACGGACAATCCTTATCTAATTTTACGTGAACAGCTACCTTCATCCCTTCACACATTCGGTATTGAAAAGGCACATATGACAGTACAGCGCTATGAAGCACTGCAAGCTGTCGTACAAGCTGTGAACGTGGAAGACATCGGACAAGAGCTACAGTCACTACGTGTTGTAAAGACTGACGTAGAAATCGAGCGCATGCAAGCTGCTGCTGACTGTGTGGAAACAGTGCTTGGCAATGTCGTAGAGCGAGTTCGTGTCGGTATGACTGAAGCAGAAGTTGTGGCAGAGCTAGAGTATGAAATGAAGAAGCAAGGCGCTGAAGGCCCTTCCTTCTCTACGATGGTGCTGACAGGTGACAATTCCGCACTGCCGCACGGCATTCCAGGCACACGCCGCATTCAAGAAGGCGACCTGTTGCTGTTCGACCTTGGCGTTTATTTGGATGGCTATGCTTCCGACATTACGCGTACGTTCGCAGTTGGCGAAGTAAGCGACGAATTGAAAGCTATTTACAATACGGTATTAGCAGCTAACGAAGCTGCGATTGCAGCCGTGAAGCCGGGTGTTACATTCGGTTCCCTTGACCGTACAGCACGCGACCTCATTACGGAGAAGGGCTACGGCGAATATTTCACACATCGTCTAGGGCACGGCCTCGGTATCGATGTACATGAGTATCCTTCGATTCATGAGCAAAATGAAGATACGCTTCAACCAGGCATAGCATTTACGATCGAACCTGGTGTATATGTTCCAGGTGTTGGCGGCGTGCGTATTGAAGATGATGTCGTCGTTACAAAGGATGGCGTACGTGTATTGACTTCCTTCCCTAAAGAACTGACGGTTATTGGTGTGTAATTTATAAAGATGTGCAGCATCTCTTCGAAGCTGCACATCTTTTTTTCATTATCGACCGTACACACTCAATTTCTACGATTCTGACAATTCTACTCTATAAAATATAAAGCTTAAGAACTATCAGTTTAATCTTCCTGAGCTATCATTCTTTCAAGAAGCCCCCTTAGAATAATTAACTTTTCGCCAGCGAACTTTTTTTACAATATAAGGAGTATATAATTTCAATGATTTTTATTGAAATTCTTAACAAGGTATATTAGAATTTATTTTCACTAAAAATTAGGAGAGTTGTTGTTTTGAAGAAAAGTTTAAAGAAAATTACAGTTTTAAGCACTTTGGCAATTTCACTATCAATTTCTTCACTAGGGTCTGTTGCTCATGCTAATGATGAAGCGAATTTTAGAGCGCCCGTAGAAAAAACAATTGATGGTGTAAAGTATCTTGATGGAATTCCTGTTATTCCTGATAATTACAAGGAATTAAAAGATGCGGAATTAGGAACAACACCTGAATTTGTTCCAAGAAAAGAAGGCACTCTACCACCTAACGTCCTTCGTGGTATTAACACTTGGTCCAAAGTGTCAGAAGCTAATAAATACTCAGGTCACGACTATGATCGTTACAATAACAATACAAAAGGCTCTGTAAAAATAACGCTCAAAACTACGTCTAGCATGACGGCTTCTATCTCTGGACAAATTGAGTATGGGTTTAGCACATTTGCTCAAGCCCAAATGCAAGGAACAATCGGACAAACTTATTCTAAAGAATTTATTCAAGAAGTAACTGTAAAGCCATACTATGTTACTGAATTAAAAAGCGCAAAAAAAACCGTGGAACAAAACTATAGATATACGCATACAGGATGGTTTGGTGATACTCGTTACTCCGCTTCTAGCTTAGATCATAGAGGAAATGAATATTGGATCTATTCAAATCCAATTAAAAAATAAATAAGACTTACACAATTAAAGAGCATTCCGTTTAGGGATGCTCTTTAAACAAAAAGGGGTAAGAAAGCATATGAAACGTAGTCTTGGTACTAGTTTGACTATATGGTTATTTATTATTCTAGTAGGTTGTGATTTAGGTAGTACAGCCACAGAATCAAAAAGTCAAATAACATATAAAGAAAATATAAATAAGATGCAGCAGTTTGTTATGAATGAGGAGTCTTATTTGTTTAATGATACAGATTTCACTATTTACTTCCCTTACGCTATTAACACCATTGAAAATATTCAAAGTGTACATCTATATATGAATAACAAACTTGTTCAATCCATAAAGAACGAGCATAAGTTTGATATCATTGATCATAATAAACTATGGATAAAAACTGAAGGAAATAATGTTAACTTCAATCAAATTGTAATAATAGATGGATTTAATAACGAGATTAAGCTTGAAACAGGATTATTTGTATTTGACGGAAAAGACCACACTGATCAAATCCCAGAGGACAAACAAATATATGTCATGGGAAGCGCATTTAGTCAGCATGGAACGAAAGTAACGATGAAATATGAACTAACCAGAGTTAATGGTGCGAAAGTTAATTTCAAAGTCCCCGATTCACTTATAGGTGTAATTAGTGAACCAACAACTAAACTCATTGAGAAAAAAGAAAGTTCAAACTTGTATGAAGTAACATTTAATCTGAACAAAACCTATTATGAGCAACAACATTTATATAGCATTAATTTTGAAGTCATTTGCGAGCAATTGATCGAGGGTAAGAAGTCTTCAATATCAAAAACGTTAATTCCCATTACCATTCAAGACATCCAGTCTTAAGATAGACATATCCTTGGCAATCGGCTTGAATTTTTGGAATGGCATGCGAACTGTCATACGTAAACAAAAATCCACGTAAACATTTATCAATAACCCAGTTGACAAGTTGGTTTACTATGGAATAATATAGTGAAAATATTAGTATTAGATGCAATGATTTGAATCAGATATAGCTGACCGTACGGACGGAAGCCCTATTTCTAGAGATGGATGCACCCCACGCAGCCATCGATGAAATTTGGGCTTTTTTTATATCCTTTTTACGAAGGAATGTCCTATCCAGGTTCCTACCCTGCAGCACACTCCTGTCCCCGCACCCTCCCTCGTCGTCGCAGGAGCGCGCGGGAGTAGGAACCGATCCCACTATCCTACGAGGTGAGAAGATGAAGCTTGATACTGCCTTCATGATTGATCGTATTCCTGACTTTATTCAAGCCGCTCTACTCACCACTGAAATCGCAGCTATCGTCATTGCTGCCTCCCTGCTCCTATCAAGTATATATAACGTAATTTTGTATCACCGCCTACCTGTTTTACATACGCTTGTCCGCGTCCATGTAGAGATAGCACGCAACACGCCGCTGCTTATCCAGCTATTCTTTTTGTATTTTGCGCTTCCCTCTCTTGGGATTAAACTATCCAACTATGACACCGCGATTATCGCGATGACTTTTTTAGGTACAGGTTATTTAACAGAAGTAATTCGTTCAGGGATAGACGCTGTACCTCCAGGCCAAGAAGAATCGGGATTAGCCATTGGCTTAAGCAAAGCCCAACTGTTCCGCTATATCATTTTTCCACAAGCTTTGCGTATAAGTACCCCTGCTTTATTTGCTAACTTTATATTTTTGCTCAAAGAAACGACGGTCGTCTCTGCTATCGCGATCCCTGAAATTTTATACACGACAACAAGCTATATCGCACTTTATTACAAAACATATGAAATGCTCATCATGATGGCTGCGATTTACCTCCTGCTGTTTCTACCGCTTTCATTTCTGCTCTCTTGGGTTGAGAGGAGGTACCAGCATGGAACTTTTGGGACTTGAACTACTCCTACAATCCATGCCCCAGCTCGTAAAAGGACTCATCCAAACGCTAATGATCGCCTGTTATAGCATTATTTTCAGTACGATTGGCGGCATTGTATTTGGAGCCCTGCAAACAATCCGTTTATTATGGCTAAACCTATTGACCCGTTTCTACTTGGAGCTGTTCCGGTCGATACCCATTCTAGTCTGGCTGTTCTTCGTTTATTTTGGTCTCCCGCTATTTTTCAATGTTCACCTATCCAGCTTCGCTTGTGCCGTACTCGTTCTTTCCCTATGGGGCATTACAGAGATTGGCGAAGTAGCACGTGGAGCCTTTCAATCTATCGCTCGCGGACAAAGTGATGCCGGACGTTCGATTGGACTCCGTACAATCCAGCTCTATCGATACATTCTTTTTCCACAAGCGCTGCGTCGAATGATACCGCCATCTATCAATGTGTATACACGGATCATTAAAACAACTTCACTTACCGTGCTCATCGGAGTTACCGAAGTCGTTAAGGCAGGACAGCAAATTATAGAGCGAACCGGCGAAGCCATTTTGATTTACGGATGTCTGTTCTTCTTCTATTTCTTACTTTGCTATCCGCTGTCTGTCCTATCGCGCAAACTGGAAAAAAGCATAATCTAACAGGCAAATGAGTTCGAATGAGAAACACCTCGTTGTTTGTTAACAGAGAACAGAGAGAAAGGAATAGATGTATGACCCATGACGCTGCAGCTTCACCTATTTTAAAACTAATGAATGTCGGCAAGTCATTTCGGAAACAAGTTGTCCTGAAAAATATTCACCTGTCGGTCTATCCTGGCGAAGTCACCGTCATTCTCGGGCCTAGCGGCTGTGGCAAAAGCACCCTACTTCGCTGCTTGAACGGACTTGAGTTCATAAATGAGGGAAGCATTCGTTTCAATGAGCTGGAGCTTACACCTAAGTGCCCGCAATGGCAGGCTGTGCGCGAACGCATCGGAATGGTGTTTCAAAGCTATCATCTATTCCCTCATATGAAGGTGATAGATAATATTTTGCTCGGCCCTCTAAAGGTACAAAAACGCAGCAAAGACGACGCGCTAGCGCAGGCGGAAGAGCTACTCGAACGAGTCGGCTTGCTCGATAAACGCGATGCTTATCCACGTGAGCTGTCAGGCGGTCAACAGCAGCGGATCGCGATTGTTCGAGCACTGTGCATGAATCCAGAAGTCATGCTGTTCGATGAGGTGACCGCTGCCCTTGATCCAGAAATGGTCAAAGAAGTGCTAGAAGTGATGCTTCAATTAGCACGACAAGGGATGACGATGATAATCGTGACGCATGAAATGGGCTTCGCCCGAGCCGTGGCGGATCGAATTCTATTTATGGATAAGGGATCGATTATTGAACAAGGAAATCCAACAAGCTTCTTCTCAGAGCCGCAAACCGATCGCGCCAAGCGATTTTTGCAGCAATTTTATGAGATAGAGACATGGAAAGGGAGAGAAGTCATATGAAAAAAACATTTCGATCATTCGCAACTATGTTTGCAACAATCCTATTTGTTACGGTGTTATTGGCAGGTTGCGGCGGACAGAACAGCAAAACATCAAATGGTAAGGACTCTACATCTGACAAATCAAGTACAGCAGGGGCTCATGCAAGTGGAACTTTGCAGCAAATCAAAGACCGCGGCAAGCTGATCGTTGGTATTTTTACCGATAAACCGCCATTCGGCTTCGTGGATGAGAAAGGCAATTATGTCGGCTTCGATACCGACCTTGCGAAACGCTTTGCCAAAGACTTACTTGGTGATGAATCGAAGATTGAATTCGTAACCGTAGAGCCAGCCAGCCGTGTACCATACTTGCAAAGCGGCAAGGTCGATCTTATACTCGCCAATATGACGGTGACCGAAGAACGCAAGCAAGCTGTTGATTTTACCAATCCAAACGTAAAGGTAGCCACTCAGCTCATTGTTAGTGATAAGAGCGGCATTCAATCGTTAGCAGACATTAAGGGAAAGAAGATCATCGTTACAAAAGGGACGACCGCTGATATTTATTTGACGAAAAAAAATCCAGATGTTGAACTCATCAAGTTCGATAAAAATACCGAGTCACTGCAAGCACTCAAAGACGGGCGCGGAGATGGCTATGCGCAGGACAACATTATCCTTTATGCATGGGCACGAAAAAATGCTGGCTACACCGTACTTGCAGATAAGCTGGAGAAAGAGGCTCCTATAGCTCCAGCGGTGCAGAAAGGCAATGACGAACTTCGCGAATGGGTGAATCAAGAGTTGGCAAAGCTCGGCGAGGAAAAGTATCTGCTAAAACTGTACGATCAGTATTTACGCAGTGAGCTTGGTCCTGATGTGAATCCTAACGATGTGATTGTGGAGGGTGGCAAGTGGCAATAATGAGCGAAATTATTGAGCAATCAGGCGCTAATCGCATACAAGTAGACAAAAACCGAAGAAATGCATATGCAATTGTCAGAAAAAAGGCCATTATCGTATATAGATGCGTTAATTTCTTTTGATACTCGAAACTCCCCTTATCCTACTCATAGGACAAGGGGCTTTGTGCTGTCGATTTTCACCATTTCGTAGGTTTACGGAATAAATCCTTGAGGTTATAATAATCATAGAAAAGAGAGCCATGCGTCAACATGGCTCAGGCACAACACCGCAATAAGAGCGGTCGGCTGCAATAAGCACCGGTACAGAAATAGACCGAACCTTTGCGGGGGGCGGTCTATTTCCGTTTATTGACGGATATCAGCGCGATGAGAAGCGTCCCAAAGCTTATCATAAGCGTAAGCGCTTCGTACACTGACATGGGGCATCACCTCCCTCTGGGGAAGCTAGCCGACCGCGCCCTTATGGCCCTTTTTGTGCTTGTCTCATTATATCATGATTTACGCGTTAGAATTAACAAATGTTTCTCATATGAACTACTTTTGGTAAAAATTTATCCAACTTTAAGATTCATGTTCGAGCTTGCACAAAGTTGCTTCGTAGTTGTCCATCACCTAAACGAGAAGCACTCCACTAGCCGCTAGTGGAGCACTGTCCATTTCTAGTTGGATGCACTTGCTAAATCAATCACCGTTTGTCCATCTGTCTTTTTCATTACGACCTCCAACTCTAGTGCTTGAGCAATCTCACGAATAGGTACATACAGCGTTCCTTTCACAAGGATAGGGCCGCGATACCGCTTCTTATCTACTTTGCAAACATCGGACTCCTGCACACAAATTTGTTCGGGCTTATAGATTTTCTTATCATGAGGGCCACTATCTTTACCAACAGGACGCGATTGAATCCAGAAGCCTCGGTGCTCGTTGCCCCAGACCATTGCTCGCTCTTCATTGAAACTAAACTCATACTGATGATAATCGTACAGCTCAGAATGCTTGGTATAACTGATTTTTGTCTGTAATTTATCAGTTAACGCTCGTAACGACACATAGCTCTTTCCGTCATTTACATATACGTGAGAAGTGCTCATGTTTTGCCCAAATACCGATACTACATATTTAGATGGTAGAGCAACTGCTTCCTCTTTTGTATAGAACCCAACCGTTAAAATAACAAAAGCAGCTAGCAGTCCCATAGCTAACCTCATCGTTGCTCGCTTTACGCTCATAAACGAACCTCCTTATTGTCAAAAAAGTTTTATACCATATAAATCACCAAATTATCTGCCATTGAATTGCTAACTTGATGTTATAATTCGCTTCACAAATAAACCTACATGAAAATAAAAGAGCGCAGAAAAGCCAAAAGCTAGCATATAAAATAGAACATTATTAGTGGTCAAAGTAGCTCCCACGATTAGCCGTCCAGCAGCAATATAAGCCCAATAGATAACGACGCCTGATAAAAAGAAACATACACAACTGACCACGTATTTTATGAAAGAAGAGCATTTCAACTTTTGAACCATTGAAGTCAGGGTAATTGAGGTAGGTATACCAATTAGAAGGAAGAATGGGGTAGCAAATGTAAGGTATATGAATACAAGACTACTATAGGAATCGTTCAAATCGAGTGAATGATAACTCGTTCCTTGATTGATATCGTGCATCCAAGCTATTAATGGACAAGCGAGCAAACTAGATATCACCGCCGTAATCAGTTCTTTCTTAAAAAGCATCTTAAACTGCACCACACCAACTCCAATCCACTCTATTTTAGAGTAATTATATCCAATTAGAAACACGGATGAAATACCTATTAAGCTTATTCATTCCATCACTTCTTTGTATTTTAAAAAGGTTGGCTGTCTCTCCACGTACATACAGAGAGCAGCCAACCTTTGCTATTATTTCATGCCGAGCGTGAAAATTTCCGCTGCGCCAAGCTCAATGTTAGCGCGCTGCGCGTCTGCGCTAGCGATCGCTTCGCCGGCGCGCTCCAGCACATCCGAGCGGTAGAACCCGCTCGCTGCTGCTGGCAGCGTTACGCTAAGCGCGCGCGGTTCGTGCGCAAGGTTGTACCAGCGCGCGACCATGTCGCCGGTCTCTTCCGCCATCTTTAAGGAAGAGAACGCGACACCTTCGCCTTCCCATGCCATGAAGGCGTGGTCTGCCGCGAAGCGGCCTTCGTGCACGTCCGTTTGACGCACGAGGAATGGCACTGGGAAGCTGTAAGCTTCCGCATAGGCACCGGACGTAACGACATCGCCCGCATGCGGGATAATGCTGTAGGAAGCGGTATTTTTGCCAAGGCACTGCGCTTCTGGCGTCGGGAAGTAGCCCCAGTCACCAAGCTCACCCGAAGAGCGAAGCAGTGTAACCGCAATGGTATTCTTGTTGTCTTGCGATACCTCGTATTCGCATAAGCCGATGTTCGCAACCGTCAACCCATGCACGCCATCGCTTACGCTGACGAAGGTTTGCTGATGCTGGTCGTTGCTCGGGTTCTGCCATTCTTGCGCAGGCACGTTGTTGCGGCGCGCCACTTCGAAGATGGAATCCGCCACATGCGTCTCTGCCGTAAAGCCAGTCGGGAACAATGCACGTACACGATGGTCCTTAGATTGATTCTCCATTGTCACGTTTACATCTACACGCTTCGCACCACGATCCAACGTGTATTTTGTCACGATCACGAACGGCACCATCTCTGTAGAACGCTGCGCCTGACGTTTCGGGAAGTCCACGATGTCCAATATTTCTTGCTTCAGCGTCTCATCCGCTGATACCGGAATGCTCCAGTTGTGCTTCACTTCGATTACTGCACGGAACGGTGTATTTTCGATCAGCTTGCGCTCCGCCTGAACACCCTTCGTCGTCAACGGTGTAGAGCCTTCTGGCATACGGAACATGTACTCGTTGCCGATGTCACCCGCGTCTTCGTAGACGTTAAGGCCATCGTATACGTGACCTGTACGCTTATCCGTCAGCTTCAATGCGCCGTCTACTTGAACTTCTGCTTGCAGGAACTCATTTTCCAACGTGAACTCTCCTGTAACGAGACACTCAGAAGCTGTTGTTACCGTTGTCGCTGTTGTTTCACTTGCTGCTGCACCCGCTTCTGTAACAGGTACCCATGCCAACGTCTTGTAGCCGAACGCTTGAATACGCTGCGCCTGTACGCGAACCTTAATGATGCGTGCCATATAAGGCTGCCGGAACTTATCCTTCGGCAGGTCGTAGCCGAACATAACGCCCGCATCTTCCCACTCGCAATCGATCGAATTGCCGTTTGAATCGATAACTACGCCTGGCTCAATCGGCTCAGGCTTCATCTCTGCTGCCAATACAGTTGGATGTGCTTCGCTGAAGTAACGGCGCTTCAGTTCAAGCGTCACTTCCACAACACCATTGCGCTCATAGCCAGCTGTGTTAAACACCGTGAACGGCACCGCGCGCTTGCCGTCAAATGCCATCGTATCGATTTGCGGCAGCAAGGAATCCAAAGACTCGTTCACGATCATCTCTGTCATATGCTTCGATTTCTCAAAACGCGTCACCATTTCACGGTGAACCTCATCTACGGAGCAACCGCAAATGCTGTCATGCGGATGATTCTGCATTAATGTCTTCCACGCATAGACGAACAAATGATGCGGATATGGCTTGCCTGCTTGGTGAGCAAATGCCGCCAATGGCTCTGCTACTTTTTCCAACAGCGTTTGGTTGTCTGCATTCATCTGTTTCAAATACACACGAGAAGAAGCCGTATTTACAAGGGTGTACCAGCCATCAGTACGCTGACTGCGCAATTCGCCTTCTACTGTCTTCAAGTTCTCAGGCAATTCCTCACGCACACGGTCTACATACTCGTTAAAGTTGGAGTGCACGAAGTCCACGTCTGGGAACAACTTTTTCGCCACTTCAATTGCCTGTGACAAATCCGTTTGAATCGGTTGATGGTCACAACCGTTCATGAACAACAAATGGTTCGTCGAAGCAAATTTCTCCGCATCTGGAATACGCTTCTCCCAATACGCTACTGCTTGTGCTTCATCTACAGGTACTTCCATCCCGTTGCAGTACCAGTTTGCAAACAGAATACCGATGACACGAGAACCGTCTGGAGACTGCCAGATCATTTCAGAGAAAGGCGACTCGTAAGACGCATCATCAGACACTTGGTTATTGAAGCCCGTTGGCTTAACCCCGCGGCCAAACATCGCCACATCGATATCTGCTTGCTTCAAAATTTGCGGCGCCTGCCCCATGTTTCCGAAGGAATCCGGGAAATAGCCGACTTTTGAAATTTTACCGCCATACTGCTTCGTGTCACGGTGACCGATCTGCAAGTTACGAATATTCGCCTCACTGCTCGTCAGGAACTCATCCTGAAGGATGTACCATGGACCAATATGAATACGTTCTTCGGCAATATATTGCTCCAGCTTCCCTTTCATTTCTGGACGTACTTGCAAGTAGTCCTCCAGCATAATTGTCTGTCCATCGAGGTGGAAGCTCTTATAGTTAGGATCACGTTCAAGTGTTTCTAGCAAAGTATCCATCAATTCTACTAAGAGTGCATGATGATATTCATAAGGCATATACCATTCGCGATCCCAGTGAGTATGGGAAATAATATGAGCTGTCTTTTTCGTCATTGTTGTCTCTCCTCTCCAATAGAAGGGCGTTTAGAAATGATTTTTATGACTATCATTGTCTGAGTTTGGTTAGTAGATCATGTTTCCGTTCACTGTTGTATTCCAGTTCCTATGTTCTTGCCTTCTATTTCTTCAACCAGAATTCACGATAGATGAGCTCAGAGAACAAGCTGTTCGACCAAGCGAACCATTCGCGCGTGAAATGCTTTGCATCGTCTTTGTGGAAGCCTTCGTGCATATAGCCTAGCTCTGCATCTGTATCTACTAGCATTGCGATAACTTCTTGAATCTCCTCATCTGTAGCAGCCGTCAAGCCTTGCATTGACAAAGCAATATGCCAGATGTAATCTTTCGGCGTATGCGGGCTACCAATACCGCGTGCTTGCTTGCCTGCGTAGTAGTATGGATTATCTTCACTTAAAATGAGCTTTCTAGTATTTTGATAGATCGGATCGTCAGCCGTCGTATAACCAAGGTACGGAATCGCGAGCAAGCTCGGTACGTTCGCGTCATCCATTAAGTTGTGGTTGCCATATCCGTCTGTTTCATAAGCATATACTTTTCCGTATTTCGGGTGATGGAAGATACCATAGGCTTGAATGCCTTCATCAATCTCTGTGCCTAATCTACGCGCCTTCTCTGCGAACAGCTCATCTTGATACACGTCGCGTGCAATCTCTTCGAGGTAACGAAGAACGACCACTGCAAACATGTTGGACGGGATTAAATAGCCGAACGTACATGCATCATCACTTGGACGGAAAGCAGACCAAGTCATGCCTGTATAGTTAACGGGCATACCCATGCCATTGTTTTTGAGCGTATCTGTAGGGCGACAATCTTGACGCTGGAAGCGATAAGAAGACTGCTCGAAATGACGCTGCTCTGTCGTCCACAAGTTCATAATGATATGTGCAACATGGCGGAATTCGCTATCGAACAACGATGCATCGCCTGTTGTCTTCCAGTACAAGTAACCAAGTTGAATCGGATAGCAGAGGGAATCAATCTCGTATTTGCGCTCCCATACCCAGCCGTTCAGCTCCGTTATATCACGGTGATGAATCTCTTCTAGTGGGACAGGCGTCTCGTTGAATGCGTTGGCATACGGATCGATCTGAATATATTTCAGTTGCTTACGTACAAGGCCAGCAATAATGCGGCGTACGTCTGCATCTTCTGCCGCCAAAGGCAAGTACTGGCGAACTTGGGCGCTGGAATCGCGAAGCCACATCGCTGGAATATCACCTGTGAACACGTACGAAGTGCCATCTTCATGCAGTTTCGTCGTTGTTTTCAACGTATTAGGGAAACAGTTGAGGAACAGCTGCTTCAGTTTCTCATTATCGTTTAATCGAGTTGATGCTTCTTCCATCACGCGAAGTACGGCTTGGGGTAGACGTTCCATATCGATTCTCTCCTTCTCTCCTAGGGCATTGAAAAGTACATAGGCTTGCCTGTCGTTTTAAGAACAAATCATTTTTACGATCGCTGTTGTAGTCGAATGCTCTTATAAGACACAATCAGGTGAAGCCGATGCTCCACCTGATTGCATAGATCGGGCTATTCACTTCGCTTTTGCGGATGTTCCATTCTTGTTGTCAATGCTGCAACAGACGAAGGTTCGCCCAATCACATCAAAACTTATTTTTTGGATGCTTTCCACTCATCCAATTGCAATTGCATTTCAGCTTGAACTTTATCCAAGCCCGCTGCTTTGAACTTCTCGATTGCTTTAGGAACATAAACTTTAGGGTCTACTGTACCTGTGAACAAGGAAGCGTAGAACTCTTCTTTTACGTTTTGCAATGCTGCCACTTCAGATTTCACTTTATCTGCGTTGAAGTGGAATCCAAGCAATGGTGCATTTTCAGCAGAGTTGTTAAACTTCTCGAATTGCTCCCATTTGTCTTTAGGGTCTGTAGGCAGCTTATCCAAGAGGAAGAAGTTACCCAATGTGAAGCCTGGCATATCATAGCCTTCTGTCTTAGCAGGCAAGAATTCGATTGTTTCTGCGTCAATACGCTTGAAGTGCTCGCCTTCGATACCATGGTTGATCATGTTACGAAGTGTCTTGTCAGAGTTCAGCAAGTTCAAGAACTCTACTGCTTTCTCTGGGTATGCAGAGTTAGCAGATACCGCATGCATCGCACCCATTACAGACCAGTTGTATACATATGGTTTCGTGTAAGGTGTAGAAACAACTTCATAACCCATAGATTGAGACCACAATGCGTCAGCGAAAGGTTGTGTATCTGGCATATCTACAAGCCAGTTACCTGTTTTCATTTCATCTCCGCTGGAAGCCGTAGAAGCATCTTTCTTCAGGTAACCTTTTTTGTAGTACTCATGCATCGTTTCCAAGTCTTTCATCGTATCAGGCTGCTCAAGAACGTTCACAAGCTTTAGCTCATTTGTGTCATTCAAAGCTACACCGATCGGCAAGTTCTCAGAAATCAAGTCGTAGTTCAAGCCGAATTTGAACTGCTTATCCGCAGATAGCGGATACATGCCTGGCTCGCCTGCTTTTACTTTCGCGAGGATCGGCTCAAGATCTTGAAGCGTTTTCACGTTTTTGTAGTCGATACCGTATTTATCTACATACTTCTTGTTGAAGCGGAATACTTTCTGTGCAGGCAACTCTTTGTTAACTGGAATTGCATACGTCTTGCCATCAATCTTCGCACCTTCTAGGAAGGAAGGGTGAACGTTCTTCGCGATATCTTGGCCTTTTGTTGCCATAAGGTCATCAAGAGCTAGGAAAGCACCTTTCTTCGCGTTTGTTACATAGTCGAATGCCCAAGAAGCTGTGAACGCGATGTCGTAAGGCTCACCAGAGTTCGCGATTACTTGCATCTTCTCGTTGTACTCGCCCCAATCATACATTTTCATCTTGACGGTTGCACCGATTTTTTCTTTCGTATACTCGCTGACTTTTGCCATTACTTTGTCAACGTCTTTTTGTGGAGTACCGATTGTGTACCAGATTAGCTCAACTGGCTTTTCAGCTGTGCCTTCTGTGCTACCGCCAGTTGCTTCTTTTTTACTGCCGCAGCCTGTGAGAACAAGAGAAGCGACCATTACGAGACAGAACGTCATCATGAGCAATTTTTTTGCTTTAGCCATTCTTGTCAACCCCTTTGTATAAGCGTGATGAATTGCATATATGGTGTCTGCTCTGACCACGATGACCCTGAATCCCCTATCACTCAGTGGCCAGAGCAGGAATACCCGGCATTACTCTTTTACTGCACCAATCGTCAAACCTTGAACGAAGTAGCGTTGGAAGAACGGATACGCACAAGCGATAGGTACCGTTGCCAGTACGACAAGTGCCATTCGCGTTGCTTCTGCAGGCAAGGAACGCATGAGTTCCAACGATTGACCGGATGCACTTAGCTGCGCATTGTTCATCAAGAATTGCATACTGTTCTCAATTCGCATCAGCATCGCTTGCAATGGAACGATGTTCGGATTGTCGATGTAGAGCAAAGCATTGAACCAGTCGTTCCAATAGCCTAGCGTCGAGAACAATCCAATCGTCGCGATACCTGGCAAGGAGATCGGCAGCACGATTGTGATGAATGCTCTCAGTTCGCCCGCACCATCAATTTTCGCAGATTCGATGATCGCATCTGGAACAGAGGTGCTGTAAAACGTACGCATAATTAAGATGTAGAATGCGTTTACCGCCAATGGCAGGATCAAAGCCCAAATGCTGTCTTTCAAGTCCAACACTTGCGTAGCGACCATGTATGTTGGTACAAGACCGCCGTTGAATAGCATCGTGAAAAAGGCCATGAAGGAGAAGAACCCGCGATACTTGAAGTTCTTCCGAGATATTGCATAAGCGAACAAACAAATCGTAACCAAGCTAATGAGTGTACCTACTATGGTAATGAAGATCGTTACCCCGTAAGAACGAAGCAATTGATCGCCTGCTTTGAAAATGTACTCATAAGCAGCGAAGCTCCATTTTTCAGGCCAGATCGAATATCCATTTTTGTTCAACGCCGCCTCATCCGTAAATGAGATAATGATGACGAATAAGAACGGGAATACACAGAGTAAAGCGAATCCGCCTGCGATAATATTGAACACCAGATTCATCATCGGTGAGAGATGGTGGACGTCGCGGTGTTTTTTCTTGCGCATAGTCAGTCCTCCCTACGTTAGAACAACGCGTTGTCTTTGTTGGATTTTCGTACGATCCAGTTTGATGTGATGACGAGAATGAAGCCGATGAACGACTGATATAGACCTGCTGCCGTACTCATCGTAATTTCCCCTGTCGCCTTCAATCCACGATAGACGTACGTATCGATAACGTTCGTAACCGGATACAGCGGACCAGAGTTCCGCGGTATTTGATAGAACAAACCGAAGTCTGCGTAGAAAATACGACCAATCGCAAGCAGCGTCAAAATCGTAATTAATGGTGTAATAGATGGAAGCGTGATATGGCGAATTTGCTGCCATTTGCTCGCTCCGTCAATCATCGCAGCTTCATAATACGTTTTATCGATACCAACAATCGCTGCTAAGTAAACAACGCTGGAGTAACCGACGCCTTTCCATATGTTCATAAAGGTCAGAATGTAAGGCCAATACTTCGTCTCGGAGTACCATGAAATAGGATCCGCACCGAACCAAGCAAGAATTTGGTTCATAACCCCTTTGTCTACACTCAGGAAACTGAATGTAAAGTAGCTAACGATAACCCAAGACAAGAAGTGCGGCAAGAACATACCTGTTTGATAGACCTTTGCTAGGCGCTTGTTCACAATCTCGCTTAGGATGATAGCCATTGCGACGGAACATACCAAACCTAAAATGATAAACACAAAGTTATACAAAATCGTGTTCCTAGTAATTAAGAAAGCATCATTCGTACTGAACAAATATTCGAAGTTCTCGAAGCCTACCCATTCACTCTGCATCAAGCCAGCAAAGAATCCATCTCGATGAATTCGATAGTCTTTGAAAGCGATAACAGTTCCGAGCATCGGCAGGTAGGAGAAGAACAAGAACCATAGTGCTCCCGGGAGTACCATGAGAAGAAAGATCCGGTTGCGATAGAGGTTCTTTAAGCTGTTCATAATCGTTTGCATCCGATTCATCCCCCGTTGCTTTAATGTAAATTAAGCGTAACGGATCTGGGGTATTTTCTATAGTCAACAAACTTTAGATTTGGTGTACAAAATAAAGAAAGGGCTTACATTGGCTATAATTAGGACACCAAATGAGGAATACCCTTCATACATATAGCTTAGTAAGCCTGTTATCACGGTTGTTGATTATCCAAATATTCAAAAGTGGAGCATGCCTGTTGATTATCATAATATTCAAAATGCAATCATGTCTGTAAGTCGATTTCTTACCCTTCAATGAGGGATTTTTATTACCTGAGTATTCGGCAACCTAACAATAAGAAGGGACGGATAGCGAATAGTGCGAAATAAAGAAGATGCTCCAAGCACATGTACATCATAATTTCACTAACGGTCGCCACAGAGGCTAATCAGCCTATATTTGCTTATTTTGAAATGTAAGGGATGTCAGAGAGCTTATTTGCCACACAGAGCGAAGCTATTCACCATTTTGCTAGAATAGGCGCTCTGACGACCGTTAAAATTCTACTACACCCAATTTAACTAAAATAACGTCATTAGTGACCGTTAGAATAGGCAACGTCCAATATCCTTCCATGTAAGAACGCGTTCCATTCGATACCTTACTATTAAGAACGGAGTTCTTGATCCACACCGCTTCGTATTTCCCGATACTCTTTAGGTGAAGTACCCACATACTTTTTAAACTGTTTGTAAAAATAACTTTTATCCCAATAGCCCACTTTCTCAGCAATTTCGGTCATGCGATAGTGCGTCTCTACTAATAGGCGCTTCGCATTTTTAATACGTGTCTTGTTCAAATGATCAGAGAACGTACCGTTCATTTCTTTCTGGAACAGTTGTCCCAAATATACAGGATTAATGTTGTACACCTGGCTTAGCGTCTTCAACGACAGCTCTTCCGCATAGCGCTCCTCCATATGCTGCAGCACCTGTTTGATAACCGGAGACATATCTTGCGGCTGTGTAAGTAAGTCGATCAGATGGTCCGCTATTTTCTCCACATGTTCTCTTATCGCATCTAGCGAATGCAAGCGATAGACTTCACTAAACCAATCAATATCCTTAACAGGAAGCTGAACAGCTGTCTCCTTAATAGACTGCTTCCATACCATTAACAGCTCAACAGCAAAATTGCGCACATCACGCGGCTCTGCCCCATCTGTTTCTGTAAGGTGGAGGAAGTCCTGCTCCAATTGCTCATGCAGTTGCTCCCTATTTTTGGCGTACAACAACCGCACATAGGACTCAACGTCAGGCTGCAAAGAGGCTGGCCTTGAGGAACGGTAGCGCATCGCTTCCTCGTAATCCAAAATATTTTCGTCCATCCGCACAAGATGGTAGGGCTGAATCTGCTTCGCATGAGCATAGCTTTGCGCTGCTTTCGTATAGCCCGCCTGAATACTGCCTGTTGTCATCTGTAGAGTGATGCCGTCCAGCTTTTGTTCCGTCTCCTGCTTCCAATGACGCAGCGATCCTAGCAGTTGTTCTTTATCGGACTGTGTATCTCCTATTCCGAATACAAACACAACTTCGCCGTCCCATTCACGCACAATAAAGCTGTATTCGTACGAGCGAATATAGTCATTTGCAATACGCCACAACTGTTCTTGCTGGGCCTGTTGCCTATCGAGGGCGATCTCACCTTCCATGCGAACGAGTACCGTCCAATAATACGCATGCTTAAATTGTAAATTTAGCATGTCCGCTCGCTGCTGCAGCTCCTCCATATGAATCTGATCTCGTACCCAACGATACAATACGTTTTCACGCAAAATATCACGATTATGCTGCTCAACCAACTGGCTAGAGCGCGACTGCTCCATCTTCTGTACAGTTGTCTCCAAGGTAGAGCGGAATTCCTCTAGGTTAATCGGCTTCAGCAAATAGTTCTCTACCCCAAGCTTAATGCCTTCCTTCACATAACCGAATTCATTGTAGCCGCTCAAAATAATGAAACGTGTATGGGGATGCGTAGTCTTCATACGCTCGATGAGTTGCAGCCCTGTCATTTTCGGCATCATAATATCCGTCACAACCAAATCCACTGGCCTCTCCTGTAAAGCCTGCCAAGCCGCTTCCCCATTTTCAGCCTGGCCTACAATCGTTAAGCCATAATCGTTCCATTCTAAAATGCTTTGCAGCCCTTCTATGATGAATGGCTCATCGTCTACTAGAAATACTTCAAACATGTCGTATCCCTCCACATCAGATGCGTGCGTTACTAGCCTATTGGAATGCGTATTGTTACGGTTGTACCTTCTTGATAAATACTGTCGATCTCTATTCCTGCCCCATCGCCGTACAAAATTCGAAGACGGTTATGGACATTTTTAATGCCTAAAGAGCCATGGTCCTGCAAATCATCGCTGCTTAATTCATCTTGCAGTTGCTGCAAGCGCTCAGGCGGAATACCCGAACCATTGTCACGAATACGGATAATGAGTTCATCTTCTTCACGCAGCACATGTATCCATACATGATTGTCTGTCCGCTCCAATCCCAAGCCATGAACGAGGTAGTTCTCGATCATGGGCTGTACCGACAGCTTCATTACCTGATAGCCACCGATACCAGCATCCATCTCAATCGTGTATTGCAGCTTATCGCGATAGCGAATACGCGTTAGCTCCAAATAGCGCTTGCAGTTCTCTATTTCTTCTTGCAGTGTAATATGCGTCTTGTCCTTAACCATATGACGGAAAATGGAAGCTAAGTTGTAAATCATATCACCCACATCATGTGCACCTTTCGCTACAGCACGCATACGGATCACTTCGAGCGTGTTATATAAGAAGTGAGGCTTAATCTGTGATTGTAATGCCACAAGCTCAGCATGCTTCTGTTTCAATTCCGACTTATAGACACGATTAATATAATCCGATAAGTCGTTCACCATATGATTGAAACTATGTGCAATATCAGACAACTCATCTTCCTGCTGAAAATTAATACGTGTGTCCAGCTTGCCCGCAGGTACTTGCTTCATCGCTTTCACGATAACTTGCGTGCGTCTAGAAATACGAATCACGGTTACATAAGCGATGCCAACGACCAAGATTACACACAATACCGTTACAACACCGATTGTTGTTCGTACACCAGCCAACCGATCCGTCACCTCATACGATGGAAGCATAGAAACGACTGTCATCCCCAACTTATTCGTTTGCGATAAAGTCACATACGTTTCACCGATGCCATCCAACTTCAGCTTCAACGGTTGATTGCGCTTCATTGCCAACAGCTCAGCTCGATTATGCTCATAGGCGGTCGCCATTTTCTTATTATTGAAATAAATGATTTGATCCTGCTCATTCAAAACGATAACGGAATCAAGCTGCTGAGCATCTACCAATCTGTGGCGAATGCCATCGATGCCGAAGTCGATCATAATCTCACCAGATGTCGTCAATGTATCTGGATTGTTGATACGATTGGTTACCGTAAAATAAGGAAGCGCAGATGGTTCCTTGTCCATCTCCACTAAGGCCTGCTTCGTTGCCTCCTCGCTGCGCTGGGATGCATTGGAGTTATCGATATCCTTCGTTACATCTTCCGCTCCATCTAGATTTGGTACCTTTGATTCATTGCCTTGCAATGGATAACGATCTCGGAGAAATTGAGGATCCGGAGTAACTTCCCACGGATACACTTTGCGGAAAACACCGTTATCGCTATACATAAAAGCAAACCCTTGTCTTGGGCTTACTAGGACAATATTTTTCAGATCAGAGTCTTTCCAAAATTGATTCGCATAGAACGTGTGAAAATCCCGCACAAAGAAGCTATTGCTCTCGCTGTACGTATCTAATCGATAACGTAAGTAGGACTCATAGCCATTTTCCAAAAAGTATACGGTATCTCTTATTAGAACGTTGTCTTGATAAAGCTGCTGTATAAGCAGCTGCGAAGTTTCGTACTTCTGATCAAAATAGCGATTCATCGCGTCAACCGAACGCTGCTGTTCTAGCAGCATAGAGCTCATATCTTTTCGAACAAAGAATTGATAGGTAAAGAGAGATAAAGTTACCAACGATATAAGGGCAATACAAGAGTATACGACAATTAATTTATTAAATAGCCTGCGTTTAAAATGAGTCTGGTAAATTCTTTTCAGCATCAAACAAAGCCTCTTTTCCCCGTACACTCGATACGATAAGTGGCATTACTTCGAAATGTAAGCGCATACGATTATGACTATCGCTTGCCTTTCTAGTATTAATATAAATGATATATATGTATATAACAAATGAGGAATGCCATATGATTTGCAAAAAAACCATCTAAAAACGTTACCCAAATCCTCTTTATTACCTTTTTGTAATCTTTACCTCTCCCCCTTAATATCCCAATACAGCAGGCAATACAAGCATTATCCATAATGTGGGTGATCATTTTATACAGCTAACCGTTTGACATGGTTACAATTTTGTAAGACAATAATCCATGTATTAAGAAACTGTCATAACTGATGCTGTTTACATACATTCACGAATTAGTGATATCGGATTTATAGGTTACGGCAGCTTAATATGAAATTCCAAATACTTATGTAGTTACTTACAGGAGGCGATGATTTGAAAACGGCAATAAAGACAGTTCTCCTAGCGGGAGCGGTCTTCGGATGCATGCTCTTTACGGATGGCGCGCTCGGAACGAAAGCTTACGCCTATGACGGAGACAAAAAAGCTTCAATTACAATTAACGGTCAACAACTTACCTTTACAAATACAGTACCTGTGTTGGAAGATGGAGAGACGATGTACGTTCCACTTCGCGATTTCGTGAACAAAATGGGATGGACAATGTCTACATCTAACATTAACAGCAATCATATGAAAATTATCGTCAAAAGCGCTGATGCGACAGTTGAATTCCGCACAGATTCCGCTACAGTGAAAGTAAACGGAAAATCGGTTAAGATGTCGGATAAGCCTTGGTTATATAAAAATACAACGTACATTCCTTTGCGTTTCTTCGTAGATGAAATGGGTGTAACGTTCACTTGGGATTCGAAATATTTAAAGACTCTTCCATCTGTAGATCGCTACAAGAAGGAAGTTTCCATTCAATCCAGCAAGCAAGACTTGAGCAAAGCAGATGCTGTTATTAATACAGCTTACAGCTACCTAGGCGTACCATACGTTTGGGGTGGAACAACTCCAGCTGGATTTGACTGCTCTGGCTTCTTGAATTACGTATTTGGCAAGCACAATGTAGAGCTTCCACGTACAGCACATGATATTTACAAAAATGCGGGTACAGCCGTTAAAAACCCTCAAAAAGGAGATCTGGTATTCTTCTCTTCGAGTGGTTCACGTATTACGCATATTGGTATATACCTTGGAGATAACCAATACATTCACGCTTCCTCCGGGAAAGTGAAGGGTGTTACGGTGTCTAGCCTTGGTTCCAGCTGGTCTAGCAAGACTTATGTTGGAGCGAAGCGCGTTCTATAAAATTTAATAAGAAGCTATTTTCCAAATTCTAAATGTCCATAATGAATAAGGGTTGCCCACACGTCACACTCGTTGACAGGGCAACCCTTTTTTTTCTATGCCTACACTCTTCATTTTTTACACTGTATCACAATAAATCAATACCGTTCTTTTTCCTCAACATTTTCTTCTTGGTGCAGCTTATATGTAGATTGAGGCAGCCTCTCTTTGTAAACGACAACGCCGTTCCGTTTCTTTATGCGATACGAATCAACGATAATTCTCGACTGTTCCGGTGCTATTTTATCCGTAATCTGATTGCTAATCTTCAAGACAGGGCTAGTGCGCTGCTCAGTTATGACATCATACGTAATACCAGGAAGCTGTTGACCGTACACTTGTACCTTTAAACGATCGCCCTCCACTTGCGTCGTCCATACGATGTCCCCACTCGTTTCATTAGACATCACAAGATCAGGACCACCCGTTGAATACGTAGCATCTCTTCCGAGTGGCACGTAGGGAACAGGAAGCGAGTGTGAATTACGCTCGACGACCCCCATACCCGCTAGTAGACCTGCATTATACATCGTCGTAGACGTTTGGCATATCCCTCCGCCAATTCCATCTACCATGCGACCATTTTCTATGACAGGGGCTATCATCAGCCCGTATTGCTCCTCTGTCTTCTTGACGATGTCACTGTAGCGAATTTGATGATTCGGGCTCACAACGACGCCATGCAATGCCTTCGCACTTGCACGTACGTTATGAGCATGGCCTTCTCCACGGTTCGCAATCACCGTTGTGTACTCACCAAGCAGCGCATCGGGCTTACGTGTCTTCAATGTTTTGACAGTCACATCCGCTGGTATCGTAACAAGCGGCATCCGTACAGTCATCGGCTGTCTAACATCGGGATGGGATTTCAACTTAGTCACAAGCTGAATAAGTGATTGCTCTAACTTATCTTCATCCAGTTCCCATCCATCTACTTCTTGTTCATACTTAACTTTAAAAGGTGTTATGTATTGGGCTTGTGCATTTTTGGGCTTACGATCAATCGTGGTCCCGAACGACTTGCGTACAGCTGCCGTCATCTGATCGACATGAAAGCTAGTTTCTATATCCAAGCTTTCCTCAGCTAATTCACGACCAAGTTTCCATTTATGTGCGATGTTTCCCTCTTCCCATTGCTGCAACTGATTAACAGCTTCTTCGTTGCCAAATGTGAAGCCAAGCTCTTTTAGTGTAAAGGTCTGCTCTGTTAAAGGTTCCAATCTTTGATCCGTACGGTCTGGTACAAATTGAACGGTCATCCCCTCAAACGTAGCAATGTGTTCGTTCATTCTCACCATTACTTCAGCAGGCTGTAATCCACCTGCATCTATGCCCATCACGCGATATCCATGTGGAAGCGGAGCTTCGTCCAGATGCATCGCGAAGTAAGTTCCTAAACCTATAATTACAATCGAAATCATGCCAAACGCAGCAGCAATCTTTCGTTTATGGGGTTTGACCCAACCAAAGAAGCGGCTGTACCAAGAGGATGAAGGTTGGTTTGAGTTTACAGGATCATGCGGTTTCTGAGAATCCCTGTCCAACGGTTCCTTATGTTCATTCATGCAGTCTCAATCCTCCTTTGCGCTTACCACTATAACGGAATATCCAAACAGAAGGGTTACAACGAGTTTACGTTTTGATAATTTCCTTCTCTTATCGTGCCTTCCTTCCCCCTAAAAGTATACAGAAGTCGTCGTATTTATGAATCTTTTGCTGAAATGCACCACAACAGCAAGAAATACAGTACAAGCCCCAACACGTAAAAAAGCCTTTTCCTCCACCATAAAAGTAGAAAGAAAAGGCTCCTCAGCAAACTTTATATTTAGTTCTTCGGCAGTTGGAAGGAACTCTTCAACGATACGATCAAGTTAAATACGATCTTGCCGTCCTTCGTATGCTTCGGATCAGCGTTGAAGTAGCCGTGACGGAAAAATTGCAGCTTGTCATGCGGCTGAATATCCTTCAAATTCGGTTCTATGAAGCCTTGATCAACAACCATTGAATTCGGATTGATTCGGTCAAGGAATGTTGTCTCTTCCGTTGCTTCTTCTTCTGTTTCATCAAGAATGAGCGGCTCGTACAAACGGAACTCCGCTGGTACAGCATGCGTCGCTTCCACCCAGTGGATCGTTCCTTTTACTTTACGACCTGTAAATCCACTACCTGACTTCGTCTCTACATCATACGTACAGTGGATTTCTGTAACGTTGCCATTCTCATCTTTAATGAAATCGTTACACTTAATGAAGTAAGCATGCTTCAAACGCACTTCATTGCCAGGGAACAAGCGGAAATATTTCACTGGCGGGTTCTCCATAAAGTCATCCTGCTCGATGTAAATTTCACGAGAGAATGGAATTTGGCGCATCCCCATTTCTGGAACTTCAGGGTTTACTTCCGCATCCAGCCATTCCACTTGACCTTCTGGGTAGTTGGTAATAACCACCTTTAATGGTTTTAAAATACCCATTGTACGAGGCGCTTTCAGCTTCAGGTCTTCACGAATGAAGTGATCCAAGTACTTAGAATCAACCGTACTGTCAGACTTCGTTACACCGATCTCACGACAGAAGTTGCGGATCGATTCTGGTGTGAAGCCGCGACGACGCAAGCCTGAAATGGTAGGCATACGCGGATCATCCCAACCATCAGCGACACCTTCATCAACAAGTTGCTTCAACTTACGCTTACTCATTACCGTATTCGTAATGTTCAAACGAGCAAACTCATACTGATGTGGCGTACTCACCATTTCTGTTTCAGCAACGACCCAGTCATAGAACGGACGTTGATCTTCGAACTCCAGCGTACAGATCGAGTGCGTTACACTCTCAATTGCGTCTTCCAATGGATGAGCGAATGCATACATCGGATAAATGCACCAAGCATCACCTGTATTGTGGTGTGTTGCATGTGCAATTCGATAAATAACAGGATCACGGAAATTGATATTTGGTGAAGCCATATCAATCTTCGCGCGCAATACTTTTTCACCATTACCAAACTCACCGTTACGCATGCGTTCGAACAGATCAAGATTTTCTTCTACCGAACGGTCACGATAAGGGCTGTTCTTACCTGGCTGCGTCAATGTACCGCGCATTTCACGCATTTCATCTGCATTCAATTCACATACGAACGCTTTGCCCTTTTTAATAAGGAGAACAGCACGTGCATACATTTCCTCGAAGTAATCGGAAGCAAAGTATAGTCCGTCCCAGTCAAATCCGAGCCATTTTACATCTTCCTTAATGGACTCTACATATTCTGTATCTTCTTTTAATGGATTCGTATCGTCAAAGCGTAAATGTACACGGCCTTTGAACTCTTTAGCCAGTTCAAAGTTCAAGCAGATCGACTTCGCATGACCGATGTGCAAATAACCGTTAGGTTCAGGAGGGAAGCGAGTAACGACGCTATCTACTTTGCCTTCCTTCAAATCATTTACGATAATATTGCGTATAAAATTCGATGCGCTCGGAGTTTCCACCATAAATCAACCTCTCTGTCTAATAAAACTTTGTTACATAAATATAACGTCAAACCCCCATCAGTTCAACTCTGGGGGTTATAACTTCCAACCTTTTATACGAGCAAATCAAACAGAAGCGGATTTTTGTTCAGCTCAACGTAATCGAGCCCCTTCTTATTCATTCGATCAATAAGCTGGGTATAATCATCCGCATGCTTCAATTCAATACCAACAACAGCTGCTCCATTGTCTTTATTGTGCTTCTTATGATACTCAAAGCGTGTAATATCATCATCTGGACCTAGTACATTTTGCAGAAACTCACGCAATGCACCTGCACGCTGCGGGAAGTTGATCGTAAAGTAATGCTTCAATCCTTCATAAATGAGCGAGCGCTCCTTAATCTCCTGCATACGGTCGATATCATTGTTACCACCACTAATGACACAGACAACGTTTTTACCTTTAATTTGATCCTTATACAGATCAAGCGCAGCAATAGACAAGGCACCTGCTGGTTCAACGACGATAGCACTTTCGTTATACAGCTTCAATATCGTTGTACACACTTTTCCTTCGGGCACATGAATAACATCGTCCAGTACTTTTTCACAAATTTCATAGTTTAGTTGTCCAACGCGTTTTACAGCTGCACCATCGACAAACTTGTCGATCTGATCCAGTGTAACGACATGCTTCTCAGCAAGCGATGCCGTCATGGAGGCAGCACCTTTCGGTTCAACACCTACAACCTTAGTAGTTGGACTAATCATCTTCACATAAGTACCGACACCTGCAGCCAATCCACCGCCGCCAATCGTGACGAATACGAGATCAGCAGGCACGTCCAACGACTCCATAATTTCCATACCGACCGTACCATTGCCTGCAACAATATGAGTGTCATCGAAAGGATGAATAAAAGTCATACCTTGCTCATTGCAAATGCTCATGGCCTTTTCATAGGCATCGTCGTACGTATCACCAGTCAAGACAACAGTAACATAAGAGCCACCGAATCGCTTGACTTGGCTTACTTTTTGGCTTGGTGTCGTACTTGGCATCACGATTGTGCCTTGAATCTGCAATGCTTGGCAGGAATAAGCTACCCCTTGCGCATGATTACCCGCACTCGCGCATACGATGCCTCGCTCCAGCTCGCTCTGGGAGAGATGGCGAATTTTATTATAGGCTCCGCGAATTTTAAATGAGCGTACAATTTGCAAATCTTCACGCTTCAAATACACATTGCAATCATATCGAGCGGACAGTATCGGATCGTGCTGCAGCGGAGTCCGTACAATTACTTCTTTTAATACGTGATGGGCACGTACGATATGTTCCATCATGCCAGTCGTAGTCGTCATGTTCTGTCTCTCCTTCTCCATCCTATGTCTGTGTAAGTCTGCCATCACATCTGAAATGCCTAGTTGTTTGCCGCATAGTATACGTACATAACCTATAAAAAAGAGTACAAAAAAACTCGCCCCTAAAAAGGGACGAGTTGATCTCGTGGTACCACCCTTGTTCCGCACATCGCCAACTTCAACATAAGGAATCTAAATTCCGGGTAGCCGGACATTCATAATTCCACTACATGAAGCTGCCATTCCAATCTGCGGCACTCCGCTGCGCACTAGCGCTATCCCGATAACGAGGGATTTGCCGTCTGCACTTACTGTCTACCTTTCCAAGTAGGACTCATTCAGCGCAGCATGTCAGAGAGGATATGTATCTGCTTCCGTCACCGACTTACACCAACCGTCGGCTCTCTGTAGACTTCCCGCTGACACACCTAGTCTCTTCAACCATATTAAATCTCTAGCACAGTTCATCACTGTACTATTGTAGGATTATCACGTACAACCGATATAAATTGCACGCAACTAGAAAGGTAATTCATTCCTGTTTCCTGCAAGTTATTAATCCCTATTATGTGCTCGCTGGTGTTAAAAAGTCAATCGTTCCTTGCGGAAATTGTCTTCCTTGGGTAGACAATTTTTATAAGAAATTAGCTTATTACCATTACGATCGGCAGCTACTTTGAACTCGCAATGACAGCCTGCTCTGTTACGTCCTCCAACTGCTCGGATTGTCGCATACGAAGAATAGAAATAATCGACAATATGCCAATAATGAAGAGCACAGATGATATGCTGTACATATAAGATAGTGGCAGCATGCTCTTCAAAACGCCAGCCAAGGACATTGTAATCACCATCGCACCCATAAACATCGGACTTAAAATACCATTAACTCGACCGATAAAGCTGGACTCTGTATTTTTAAGAATCAACGTATTGATACCGATCTGGATTGCTGGTAGGAAAAGCCCACTGAAAAATTGTGCCGTTAAGGTTAGCCACCACAAATGGGACACGCCGATTACGACAAACACAATCGAACTAACCGCCATCCCGATTGCAAGCATATGCTGTGGCTGGAGCCGCTTAGACATCATCATTGCTAACGCTCCGCCAATTAGCATCGCGCCCCCGTTGACCATGAGTAAATACTGCAAGTGCCCTTTGGGAAGCCCCAGCTGCTCTGTAACGACTAGAATACCCAGCGGTTGAATAAGGCCGATCGCCAATCCTGCCATCGCAAAGCAAGCCATCAAAGGCTTAAGAATGGAGCTTCTCCACACATAACGTGCCCCTTGCGCCAATTCATAACGCAGCGATGTGTTCGTTTCTTTCTTCTCTTCCTTACGATCAGCTGGCAAGAACAACAACGCAACCGCTGAAAGTAAAAACAAGAATCCTGTAATAATTAATGAAGTTTGAATGCCATATTGTTCATATATGATGGTACCAATTGCAGGCCCTGCGACCATAAATAAAGCAACCATCGTCTGAAAGATAGACATCCCTGCTTGTAATAGCTCCTCAGGTACGTGCAGCTTGAACAGCTTCATAGATGAAGGCTGTGAGAACTGTGACAGAATGGCTGAGACAAACGTTGTGAAAAATACGGCTTCCCATGAACCTTTTATAATTGTTAACAGAACCACAAATACAGATATTGCACTTAATACATCACACCAAATCATCGTGCGTTTCGGACGCCACCGATCTGCGAAAGCACCACCAATAAAAGAAAATATAAAGATAGGTGCAAATTCCACAACCGAGACGAGCGATAACGCTATCGGGTCATTGTTGGTCATCTCGACGACATACAGTAGAACAGCAAAGTTCCGTATCCATATGCCCAATTGCATAAATAGGCCAGCTAGCATAATCGCCTGCACGAAGCGATTACTGAACAAGCTAGCTGCAGAAGGTGTTGCTGCTTGATTCATTTGAGTCCCCCCACTCTACTTCCTGTAACAACATTAGATCATAAGTTTACCTATAACATAGTTGAACTTCAATACATCGATAGCATCGTTTCTATCTACATCTCTGGACGTACATCGGGTGTATATATCAGGAAATATATGCGTTAAAAAAGAGTGATTCGAGGAATAGTAATGAAATAGAATCATAATCCACTCTTTACTTCATCTTGGTAAAGTGGTAATGTATTAGCAAACAAACGCGATTTGCAATTTTATTTTCATATCCTTGAATCTTATATCAGTTTACGACACGTGCTCATTTCTATATGAAATGGAAACTGTATCTATCATCCTGTATTCAAACACGGATGTTTACATGACCTTCATACTCTTACAAGACGGGTGACTTTCTATGAATGCTGTTCTATTATCATTAGCTGTTCTTTTCATCATAAGCCTATTCCGAATTCAGGTCGTATTCGCTCTATTGGTTGCAGCCGCTGTTGGCGGTATTGCAGGAGGCTTATCGTGGGCTACTACCATCGAGACCTTTACGACAGGCCTTGCTGATAGTGCTACCATCGCTGTGAGCTACGCTTTGCTTGGCGCTTTCGCCGCTGGCTTGACCGAGACAGGTCTGCCCTCCCAATTGGTTCATGGAGCGCGTAAGCTGCTAGGACGCTCTACCCAAGATGGTAGCTCGCGCCGTACGACAATTATCGTACTAATGCTACTCGCTGTTGCTTTTATAGCCAGCCTATCGCAAAATGTTGTACCGATTCATATCGCCTTCATTCCGATACTCATCCCACCGATGTTGGTCATCTGGAATGAGATGCGCGTAGATCGTCGCGCAGTTGCATCTGCATTGACGTTCGGCTTGATTATGCCTTATATGCTAATACCAGCCGGGTTCGGGGCGATCTTTCATGACATCGTTGCGGAAAATATGACGCAGAACGGTCTCGCTGTAGACGCCAGCTTGCTGCCGCAGGCGATGTGGATTCCGGCGTTAGGCATGTTCGCCGGACTGCTTGTCGCGATCGGCGTGTCCTACCGCCGTCCGCGCAGCTACACGTCAGCAGCAGCGGCCCAGGCTACTGTCGCTGCTGTTGACGAGCGCGACTCGAGCGCAGCGCAGCTGCCAGGCGCTCGATGGCGCACGGTGGCAGGCATCGCGTCCATTGCCGCGATGCTTGCCACGCAGTTGGCGACCGGCTCAATGATTGCCGGAGCCGGAGCAGGGCTTGGCGTGCTCCTGTTAGCACGCCTGATGACGCGCCAGCGCGCAGAGCGCGTCTTTACAGACGGCATGCGCTCGATGTCATACATCGGCTTCGTCATGATGTCTGCCGCCGGCTTAGCTGCCGTCCTGCGCGCAACTGGAGACATTGATGCGCTAGTTCAGACATCCGTTGCTTATGTAGGCGATAGCCGCGCCATTGCAGTCATACTCATGCTGCTCATCGGTCTGCTTGTCACGATGGGGATCGGCTCGTCATTCTCAACGATTCCGCTGATCGCGACCGTATTCGTGCCGCTGTGCATGGAGTTGGGCTTCAGCCCGCTGGCTACGATTTCGCTGATCGGTACCGCGGCAGCACTTGGCGATGCAGGGTCCCCTGCATCAGACAGTACGCTCGGTCCCACAGCGGGCTTGAATGCCGACGGACAGCACGATCACATTTGGGATACATGTGTGCCAACTTTCTTGCACTACAACATCCCACTGCTCATCTTCGGCTTTATTGCTGCCATGGTGCTGTAGATCAGGAAGAACAATAGAAGACAATTATCTTTTATACAAAATAAAAAGTGCTGGGCTCCAAGAAGAACAATCTTCTCAGAACTCAGCACTTTTATGTTAACAGCTATACTCATTAGCCGACATTAGATGCCTTAGCTCTCTTGTCTCGCTCTGGCTTCTCGGCCTGGATGCGTTCTCCACCCATAAGCGCAATCGAAATAAGTGCGAGGACAACCGGAACGAGAATCCAGCCAAACGTACCACTAATCGAATCTGCCAAACTGTTAATCAACTGATCATACACATCAGGCGGAATTTGCTTGCGCGTTTCTTCTGCCAATAGTACTTGAGCATCGATTCCTCGCATCGCCTCTGGATTAGGCATCGCTTGTGAGATGCTGCGATTGAACAACGCAGACTGTACCGCTCCAAAAACCGTAATACCAAGCGTCATCCCAAGCGAACGGAAGAACGACTGCGTAGCATTTGCTGTTCCACGCTGATTAAAGTCCATCCCATGAACAGAAGCCAAACTGATGAGCGAGAACGAGAACCCTACTCCCATCCCCGTAAGTACCATGTACAACGTCATCAACGTACGAGGAGTATCAGGCGATAGTGTACTTAGCAGACCAATTCCTGCTGCCAGCAAAATACCCGACACGATCATAAGTGAACGGAATCTAAGTCTGGACAAGAGAATGCCCGCTGCTGTACTTGTTACAACCGAACCAAGCATCATCGGTGTTAAAATGAGACCGCTATTCGTAGCTGTCCCCCCATATACACCTTGCACAAACATCGGAATATACACAACAGCGAATACGAAAATCATCCCATACAAGAAGCCAATACATTGGCTCGTTGCAAATAGCCTTCGTTTAAACAGTGAGAACGTAATAATCGGTTCCTTTGCCTTTGTCTCAATCCATAGAAATAGAGCCAAGAACACCGCAAACACGACGAACAAACTAATAATCGGTATGGAGTTCCACGCATAAGTCTTGCCGCCAGTCTCAAGCGCGAACATGAGACTGACCACTGCTATAATAAGCGTAAATGCGCCCGCCCAATCGATCTGCTGCTTCTTCGTCGGTGACGTTTCCTTATAGAACTGCATAATGAACCAGAACGAAACGATACCGAGCGGCAAATTAATATAGAAGATCCATTCCCAGCCCCAGAAGTCTGTAATATAAGCACCAAGCAGCGGACCCATCACACTAGAAGTACCAAATACAGCACCAAACAGCCCTGTCATTTTGCCACGTTTCTCTGGTGGAAATATATCGAAAATAATCGTGAAGGCAATGGGTACGAGTGCGCCGCCGCCAATCCCTTGAATGACACGATATACTGCCAACATTTCGATGCTGTTTGCTGTTCCACACAGCATACTGCCTAACAAAAACATCAATAGACCAAATATGTAAAAGCGTTTACGACCAAACATATCAGAAAGCTTACCGAAGATAGGCATCCCCGCCATTGTAGCAACAATATAGGCCGAGGTTACCCAGACAAACTTCTCCCAGCCCCCTGCTCCGCCGATATCGGCAAGAATGGTTGGCATCGCAGATGCGACGATTGTGTTATCCATCGCAGACATTAATATACCGAGCAGTAATCCGGCCACGACGAATGGGAGCTTATTTTGATGTTGACTCGTTATCATATTTCTCATCTGTCCCCCTTTATTTATCGACCCTTTGTGCCGATAGATCTACTACACACTTTTTCACCATGGTGAATAAACCCCTAATCATCGAACTTCCCCTGTATGCAATGATGCAGCAATAGCGACATGATATTTTTTTTATTTTCTGTTATCATTTCTTACAACACTACAACTATACCATAGTTAATGAACCACCAGTCAGCGTAACAAACGCTCTTATGATACCATAAAGTAAATTCACCTTCTGGCACCTTCTATTGTTCATTTTCAACAACCTTCCGTTAGCACTCCTGTCTCAGATTAACAATGCAGATTCATGTTTATTTACTATGTAGCATGCAGATAAACACATTGAACCGCAGATCAGCTCTTCAAGTAAGATTCCACTTACGTAACTGTTGCATTCTGTTACACCCGTACATGATTACATCATTACATTCATTTCCGTAGCAAAGGAGAAACGTACCCATGCTTAACTCAGCACAAACATACGGTCGTAACCGTTTCCTATATACAGGCTTATTTTTACTTCTCTTTGTGACAAGCATTGCCCTAATCGGCTGCGGCAACGGCAGCAAGCAGGAGCTTCTCGCTCCTACGTTTGTAACACTTTCACAGTGGGGGTATATTCCCATTCCTGAAAAAGTGAAAGAAGATGAGTCTACAGGTGATCGCCTGAACTATTTAATTGCATACGAATACAAAGCTTTTGTTGATTACTATTTAAAAGAACTACAAGCACTGGGCTGGCGCTTGGAGGAGTTTGAGCCGAACAAATTATTTCATGCCAGCAAAGGGGACGACGACTTTGTCATTATAATGACGAAAACAGATAAGAAAGATGTCGTACGACTAACCATTAAGCGAAAAGAAGTAACAGGAAGATAAATGAAGGACTAGATGCAGCTAGCTATTAAAAAAGCGTATTAGGTTGTCTACCGAGCCGAGGTTTAACCCTCCCTGTAGTCCCCTAATACGCTTTTTCCGCTATAGCTATATAGATTTCCACCAACCAATATCTTGCATGCGTACTTACATACTTATTTAGTATCTTATACACGCATTCATGCTCCCCGCACGCTACCGAAGCAGCGCCTGAACATCTTGCTTCAAGCGTAAAAATTGTGGGTTACTCAGCAGCTCTTCACGACGAGGACGTGCAAAAGGTACGTCCATTCGCTGCACTACACTAGCAGGTCGCGCGCTTAATACATAGATAGCGTCGGACAATAGCAAAGCCTCTTCGATGCTGTGTGTAATAAACAGCACCGAGCGGCGATGACGCTCCCACAGCTCCACAAGCCAACGCTGCATATCGCTGCGCGTTAGCGCGTCTAAAGCGCTGAAAGGCTCATCGAGCAGCATCAGCTCATGCGGGCTAAGCAGCGCACGCAGAAATGCCGCCCGCTGCTGCATGCCGCCGGACAGCATATGCGGATAAGCCCGCTCATAGCCTTCGAGCCCGACATTGCGCAGCCATTCGCGCGCCTCAGCTCGCAGCTCGCGTTTCCCGCGTCCCGCAATCTCTTGACCGAGGATGACATTGTCCTCAATCGTACGCCACGGGAACAGCGCCGCCTGCTGGGGCATGTAACTGACATGGCCTGTTTCACCTACGACCGACTTGCCATGAATGGAAATATCACCAGCTTCGGGCTTTAACAGCCCCCCTATCAAGTGAAACAACGTACTTTTACCGGAACCAGAAGGCCCTAGCAAGGATACGAATTCACCCTTTCGAACGGATAAGGAGATGCCATCTAGCACTTGCACCCTCTCTTTTGCTCCTTTAAACGACATATCGACCTGATCGATATGCAAAGCTAGTGGAGAGCTGCTGTCAGCAGCACGTTGTTGCATCTGTTGTTGTAGTCGTTCTTGCGCTTGTTGTTGCCCATCTCCCTCATAGTTCGGATTGAACTTCGTCTTATCTTCATTCTGCATGTTCATCGCTCCCTCCTACTCTTCATCCGTGGAACGCTGTCCTTGCCAATGAATAAGCTTACGCTCAATAAACTGAATGGCATGGAACAATATGACGCCCAGCAGCACAACGATGACGATAGCAACGAACATACGATCCGTACGATACGCGGCTTGCTGCAGCAGCATATAGTGGCCGATCCCTTTGTCGGTTCCGATCCACTCCGCCACAAGAGCACTCATAACACTATACGCAGCCGCAATTTTCAATCCAGAAAACATCGAAGGCAGCGCATGCGGCAGCTCCAGCTTCCAAAACAGCTGCATACGGCTCGCCCCAGCCATTCTCATATAATTGAGCATCATGCGATCAGTACGGGAAAGCCCGTCCATCGTGGCAATGGTAATCGGGAAGAAGCAAACAAGTGCGATTACAATTATTTTAGGCAGCAAGCCAAATCCGAACCAGATCATAAGCAGTGGAAGCAAGGCGATCGTCGGCACATTTTGACTAATAATAATCAAGGGATAGACAGCTCTTCTTATAATCGGAATAGGGTGCAGCACCATCGCCACCAGCAGCCCTATAGCTGAGCCAATCCCGAAGCCAACCAGTGTCAGCTTAAGCGTCGCCCAAGTATGACCTAGCAGCGATTCCCAATTATTTATCGCCTCTCGTACAATATCGGATGGGCTTGGAAGCATCCATTTTTCAATATCGAACACCGATACGATAACTTGCCATACAATTAGGAGCAGAAGAACCGCCACTAAGGGCGGTCCCACTTGTACCATTTTCCGACGCAGCATTAACGGTATTTCTCCGTCAATTTATCCATACTGATGCCGCTTGGATTGTACACGATTTTCACTTGTGACATCACACTCGCACAGCCCATCTCGACCATCGCTTCACTCATTTGTTCAATGACACGCAGCAATGTGGAGAGTTCCCCTTCCATGGTCGTCTCCAATGGGTTCACTTGATATTTCACACCTGATGCTTCAATAATAGCAATTGCACGGTCTACATACGGGATAACGTCCTCACCATTTGGTGTTTTCGGGATAATTTGAACACTTACTAAACTGTTTGCCATGTTCATCTTCCTTTCCTAGATAAAGGTAGGTTGCCTTATTATTCAACAATGAGGCTTAATATATATTCAACTGTATCATCACTACGTCAAACTTTCGCTCGCACTTACTTGGCACTAGGCAAGAAATCATTCGTAAATGCCTTGTCCACATCAATCGACTTCTCCATCAGCTTGTTGTCCACAAGCCACTTTGTATAGTTAGCCCACACTTCGCGCTTCTGCTCACCCCAACGCGGTGCATCGTCTTGATACTTGGTAGCAAGCCATTTTTGACTAGCCTGTACTAACTCTTTATTCAAATCCGGTACAGCCTTAAGCAGCAAGTCTGCCGCTTCTTCTGGCTTCTCCATCGCATCTTGATAGCCTTTCGCGGTTGCCTTCATAAAGGCTTTTACTAGCTCAGGATCTTCCGCAATCAACTTCTCATTCGTTGCAATGACAGGCGTATAGAAATCCAGTTCTTTCGCAAACTCATTCATATAGAGCATATTCACCGGCTCGCCGCGCAGCTCAGCCTCAATCCCTGTCCAACCGTAGAACACCCAAGCAAAGTCAATATCACGCTTCACGGCTGTAAAGTAATCTGCCTCGCCGATATTTACATTTTTCACTTTGCCATAGTCAGCACCTGCTTGCTCCATTACCGTGCGCAAAATAGCTTCCTCTACCGGAGAACCCCAACCACCGTAGTTTTTGCCTTCAAAGTCTTTTGGTGACTTGATCCCTTTGGATTGCCGCGCAGCAAATCCAGATGTGTTGTGCTGAATAATCGCTGCTAGCGACACAATTGGCACTCCTTGCGAACGCGCTTGCGTCAATGACTCTTGTACAGAAATGCCGAACTGAACTTCACCAGAACCAACTAGCGTATTCGGGTCCCCAGCTGTGGATTGAATAATATCCACATTCAATCCTTCCTGCTCATAGTAGCCCTTCTCCTTCGCAACATATAAACCTGTGTGATTCGTATTTGGCGTCCAATCAAGCACAATCTTCACATCACGTAATTTGGCAGCCTCACCAGCTTGTCCATTTGACTCTGAAACTTGCTTCTCTTTTGCTCCACAGGCCGCCAATGCCAGCCCCATCATGAACACTAGAAAAATGGCGACTGCTCGCTGCTTACTTGAAAATTGCATCTCATATACCTCCTAAGTAGGTGAATAGTTCTGAATATGGATAACAAAAAAAGGCGTCCCTTCCGGGACGCCATCGCTGCGTAATTGGATTTCAGTGTATGGTGATCAAACCATCGTGCATATGATTTCCTATGTGCCTCTGGTGTCATCGTGCAAACTGACACGCGTATGTTTGGAAGTCATTCTCTTAGATGTCGTCTCAGGACGTGCAATATGACGCCCTATCCCATATTCACTGAATCAATGTTTCCTACGCTGGCATTACCCAGATCAGGTTAAAAGGGTCGGTATCTTCATGGGATACATTCTCAGCCGGCCATATTCCAGCTCCCCGAGTGCTATAGTCACTCGTAAACAAACGTTTACAACTCGTAATTATAGACTTCCCTATAGGGATTGTCCAGATATTTCAACAAAGTTCGACTCATGCTATTATGATAGTACTAGGACTTTGATCGTCATAGGTGATCAGGCTTCACTTTAACCTATCTCATCGTTATAACGTGGTGCATACCTTTATGAAAGGAACATGTAGTGAGTGATGTATGATGCTACCAATAACGAGCCTACAAGCTTCGACCAGTCGGTTCTGAAACGAATAAAGAAACAAGCCGAGCAGTTCTGGGCAGTTAGCAAGTATGATGTAATGGCACGTGGGTATGCTTCCTATAAGCAAATATCTGCTTGCTATCGCGATGCATCTACTACAGCCGATTATGAAGCAGCTATACATAACATATCCCATACACTTGACGTTCTTCCCTACACGATGAAAGGGCTTCGAACTTCGATTGAGCATATGTGGGGATATGTGAGTAAGCATGTGCATGAACAAGAACGAAGCACATTTCAGCAAGCATTCGAGGCAGTGGATTGGCAGTCAATAGCTTCCGAGCAAGAGGCATTCGATACGGCAGTGCCGCTGTTGTCCCTTATTCAAGAGTTTGCTGCAAAATACGAGGTCGCTTATATCAAGCAAACGATGGCTCGCAGCTTTACTCGACTGCCACGATTAGCCGAGCACCATCAGCAAGCTCAAAAGTAAGAGCACAATAAGATGCATGAGCATGATCGAGCAGCAGTCCAATCGCTAATATTATGTTAAATCAATTCTACCTATAACCATATACATGCAGTATGACTTCATGTACAGACAGGAGGGTTATTTCAACGATGCAAGATGTACTTATCGGAAGTGCTGTCTCCGCAATGTCCACGGGGCTCGGAGCGATTCCTATTTTATTTATGAAAAATGTTACCCATCGCTGGCGTGATATTTTGTTGGCTTACACGGCAGGTATTATGACCTCCGCTTCCATGTTCAGCCTTATTCCAGAGGCATTAAGCTTATCCAACACATGGATCGTTGCGTTCGGGTTAATGCTTGGCTGCTTAACTTTATTGTGGTTAGAAGGCATCGTACCTCATGTAGATCTTGAAAAAATGGAGCATGCTTTAGGCAGTGGTAGCGGTCATGCTCACGCTCCTATCGATCACAAATCGATGCTTATTATTGCAGCGATTACGTTGCACAATCTCCCTGAGGGCTTATCGGTCGGGGTCAGCTATGCAAGCGGAAGTGAAGCGCTAGGCCCGTTAATTGCCTTTTCCATCGGCTTGCAAAATGCACCGGAAGGTTTTCTAGTTGCTCTCTTCCTCGTTACTCAAAATGTGAACCGTTGGAAGGCGCTAGGAGTAGCTGCATTAACGGGCGGCGTAGAAATTATTACTGCACTGCTCGGGTACTATTTAAGTTCAATCGTAAGCAACCTCGTTCCTTATGGCCTATCTTTTGCGGCTGGTGCGATGCTGTTTATTATTTATAAAGAGCTTATCCCCGAAAGTCATGGCGATGGACATCAACGTTCAGCTACCATTTCCTTCGTTGCAGGTATTATTACGATGCTCGCTCTAACGCAGTGGGTTTAATGGTGAATATATTGGATACGACAAGCAGAAAGACGAGGCTGTGATTACTCACAACTTCGTCTTTCTTTATCATCTATTAGCCACGTAGAACTCCAGCATACCTAGATAGCTTACTGAAACATATGCATATAATAAGAAACAATCTCAGAACGGTTAGATTGCCTTGAACTTCACTGGAGACGAAAAATTGATGAGCGTCGTAGATGCCGAATATTCTGAAACCTCATCAATAAATGCCTCTACCTCATGAATGGACTCCGCCACAATTTTAACGATATAACAATATTGTCCCGTAACGCGGTGGCACTCCATAACAATCGGTGACTGTTGGCAAACTTGTTGGAACGCGAGCATTTTTTTCGTTTCGAATAAAATAAATCCGGTAAAGCTTTTGTTTAATTTCTCAGGATTGACGATGGCCCGATATCCCTCAATTACTCCAGAACCCTCCAGCTTCCGCACTCGTTCCGTAACAGCTGGCGTAGATAGATTAACCATCTGACCTAGCTTAGTCATGGAAATACGACCGTCCTCTTGGAGGATGCGCAGCACTTTTTCATCAATATGATCCATCTTGAAGCTCTCCTTTATTTTTTTAGGTTTGATCGAAATAGAGCTAAAAATATTTAGTTTCGAGGCTGAAACACCTTCGAAATGTTATGTAAGTTCTTTCCTGTAATTCATATACTTTTAGTATAACGAATACATGTTCGAGGGGGAACTTAAAATGACACTAAAGATGATCACAAATTGCAAAAGATGCAGCCAGCATATTCAAGAGAACGGCGCAGCCTATATATGTGTTGAAGAATGTACGTATTGTGAGTCTTGTGCGGATGTACTGGAACATACTTGTTCGACCTGCAGCGGAGAGCTCGTTCGGAGACCTCGGCATGCAATGTCAGCACATAAAACAGCAAATCGCAGCGGATGGAGTGCATATGGGATGCTTCCATACTGAGTGTGTCGTGTAAATGCTCAAATGTGTAAATAGATGGATACTTATTGAATAACCATATGCATTCCTAAAGTAAATGGGGCAATTAAATTGCGCTAACGGTTGCCACGCAGCCTATTTAGGCTAATATGACTGTACTTTGAATGGTAACGGTTGTCACAGTGCTTAATTGCTAGATAAAACGCGTTCACTCCCCAATTTGACTAAAATAAGCTCGCCTACAACCGTTACATTACCATAGCGTGCTATAACACGGATATAGCGTCCATGGCAACCGTTAGGGAAGACGTATAAGCTGATGGGGAAATAGCGGAAGAAAACTAAAAACAAGCAGACCCAACTAACAAATAAAAAGGCAGCCAAGTAGCTGCCCTCTAGTTCATTGAGCAATCTTATCCGCTATAGGGTAAGATTGCTCTTTTATTTTCTTTTGTTATTTATCTTCACAACACCATTCTACCACTCACGCGTACGAATGTTGCGTGCCCAGTACAGGAACGGTGTCGATGCAATCGATACGATTAGTTTGATTACATACGTTGTAATGAAAATTTCGAACCATACATCCCATGGGAATACAAATGCAAACGCGATAAAGCAAAAAACGAACGAATCTGCCAATTGACTTAATCCCGTACTTACATTACTGCGAATCCACAGTTGATTCGGCTTGTCGAACTTCTGCTTGATGATGCTGAACAGCTTCACATCTAAGAACTGACTAATAAAGTAAGCCGTCAAACTTCCGATCGCGATACGCGGCATCAATCCAAAGATCGACTCCATCGCGTGCTGCATCGTCAAATCTCCTTGTGGTTCAAACACAAGTACAAGCTGCATCAGGACTGTTGTCATAATAAGCGTAAAGAACCCAAACCATACAGCGCGGCGCGCTTCCTTCGGTCCATACTTCTCATTTAACAAGTCCGTCGTTAGGAACAAGGTGGCATTCGCCGTATTGCCTAGTGTCATAACGATTGTAAACATTTCAATCGTCTTTGTTACTTGGATGTTAGCAAGAACAGTCATAACCCCGATCCATGCATACATACCAGCTTTACCGAACTGACGGTAACAGAGTAGGAAAAATACAAAGTTCACGAGAACGAACAGTATCCCCCAATAAAAATTAAACATAAGGAATTCCTCCTAGTTTTGATATCGCGGGATGGTTACGAACCGCGGTGCATATCGCACATTGTATGAGCACAATGAGTAACTATATCACAATTAAAATAGAGAGCCAATAAATTTTTGTTTTCCGCTGTAATTGTGATAAATATCATAGTAATTTGATTCTAATTTTGCGTATATTTCTGGAATTGTGATGAAAATTTGAACATTGTTATCGATCTCTCAATATGATGCAAAATACGTCTTCTAAAGGCTTGAATCGTATTGGGAAAGTGCTACAATGGACTTGAAATTATTAAGATATTTTTTTCACAAAGTAATAATAACTTAAATTTACAAATTAAAAAGGTGGGGGAAATCATGAAAAAACTTTCATTGATCCTTGCAGTAACTATGGCATTTGGTTTACTTGTTGGTTGTGGCGCGAAAGAAGAAGCGAAAGATACGGCTCCTAAAACAGAAACAACAACTCCAGCTACAACCGAACAACAAACCGCTTACAAAGATGGCTCCTATCGTGCTGAAGGCAAAGAGTTTGACGCCAAATCTGGCTGGAAAGGCACTGTAGAAGTTACCGTTAAAGACGGAAAAATCGCAACTGTAAACTGGGATGCAGTCCACAAAGATGGCGGAGACACGAAAAAAGTCCAATCTCAAGATGGCCGCTATGACATGGTAAAAGGCGGTGGCAGTTCGCATTGGCATGAGCAAGCTGCATCGATGGAAAAAGCACTTATCGAGAAGCAAGATCCAGCAGCTATCGTGTTAAAAGAAGACGGTAAAACAGATGCAGTAACAGGCGTTTCGATTCACGTATCTGAATTTGTTCAATTGGCTCAAGAGGCTCTTGCAAGCGCGAAATAATGAAATGCTAGTCATGAGACAGCTCCGCTGTAGAGAAAGCAAGTATGGCTCTCACGTTTTGTGGAGTCCTCCCCTTTTCTGCAGCGGAGCTCCCTTTTACGTATAGATTGATTTAAATTTGAACCTTTCCAAAATATCACTAGCACGATAAGTCCAATTGGACATTAAACATTTTAGGGGTGACCAAATACCATGAAGAAAATCGTTGTACTCGGCGGCGGTTATGGTGGTGTCTTAACAGCGAAGAAGCTGGCGAAGCGCTTAGCGAAGCATAAAGACGTCAGCATTACACTTATCGATCGCCATCCATACCATACGATGATGACAGAGCTGCATGAAGTAGCAGCGTGTCGTGTGGATGAAGAAGCGATTAAGATGGATCTGAAGCAGATATTTGCAGGACGCAAAGTTGATGTCGTATTAGATGAAGTTAAAAATATCGACTTTGATGGCCAATCGCTAAAAGGAAGCAAGAAAACGTATGACTACGATTACCTTGTTATCGGTACCGGCTGTAAGCCTACGTTCTTCGGCATTCCAGGTGCAGAAGAGCATGCGATGACGCTATGGTCGTTCGACGATGCAGTAAAGTTGAAGCGCCAAATCCGCGATATGTTCAACCTTGCTTCGAAAGAGCTGGATGAAGAGAAGCGCAGACAAATGCTAACGTTTGTCGTTGTTGGCGCCGGCTTCACAGGGATCGAGCTGATCGGTGAAATTGCAGAATATCGTGAAGAGCTGTGCCACGAATATCATATTGATTCAAAAGATGTGCGACTCGTTGTAGCCGATATGGCACCGAAGATTCTGCCTATTTTGCCAGACAAGCTTATTAAGAAATCCGAAAAGTATTTGCAAAAGATGAACGTAGAAATGATTACGAGTGCGAAGATCACAGGCGTGACAGAGAACTCTGTCGTGCTGGGTGATAAAGGCGAATTGCAAGCACAGACGATCGTCTGGACAGCTGGTGTGGAAGGATCGGAACTAGTTGGCAACCTTGACGTGCAGCAAAATGGCCGTAAACGTATCGTCACAAATGATAAGCTGCAATCAGCTGACCACAAAAATGTATACGTTGTTGGCGACAACATCTTCTATGTGCCAGAAGGTGAAGAACGTCCTGTACCGCAAATGGTTGAAAATGCAGAGCACTCTGCTACACTAATCGCTCACAACATTACGGCAGACATTAAAGAAACAGGTAAGTACAAATCTTACAAGCCTACTTTCCATGGTACGATGGTATGTATCGGTGGACGATATGGGGTTGCCGCTATTGGCACACCGAAGAAAATGTTCCATTTCACAGGCTTTATGGCGATGTTCTTCAAACATATGATTAATATCGTCTACTTCTTGCAAGTGCTTGGCTTCCATAAAGTCTGGTCTTATAAAATACATGAGTTCTTTAAAGTAAAAAATAAGCGCAGCTTCGTAGGTGGACATCTCGCCATGCGCTCGCCGAACTTCTGGCTCGTTCCACTTCGTATTTTCCTAGGCTTCAAATGGTTAAGTGAAGGTCTGGCGAAGCTTCCTAAAGTGTTGGAAAATCCTTCGAACATCTTCTTAATTCCGCCAAAAGCGGCCGATGGAACAACAGGTGCATCGCAAGCAATTGAAGCTGTCCAACAAACCGTTGACGGGCATACGGCTGCTTCTTCCGTCCAAACAGCAAAGACAGCTGTTGAAGCGATTCCGGTTCCGGATTTCCTCAAGAACATGGTCGATGGAAGTATGGATATGTTCTTCTACACAACGGATGGCGGATATACGGCGTTAGCATCTATTTTCCAAACGGGAATGGTGTTCGCAGAAATTATTTTCGGGGCAATGCTAATTCTAGGCTTGTTCACGTCACTAGCGTCGCTTGGTACGATTGCAATGGGCGTTATGATCTATACATCTGGTATGGCACCATTTGAAATGCTGTGGTATTTCTTCGGTGGTATCGCTCTCATCGGCGGTTCAGGCAGCACACTTGGTCTCGACTATTACTTGTATCCGCATCTCAAACGAATTTGGAAGAATATACCTTTCGTAAAAAAATGGTACCTTTACACGGACTAATCCGTAGTAATTAGTATATTCATTTATATAGGAGCAAAGTAATGTGTACATCGTGCACATTACTTTACTTATTTTATCGGGAGGCGGGGGATCATGATAACGCAATTTATTCAAGACATGTATGAACAACTAGAGCGAGAGCTTCCACATCAAGCCAGCATACAGCTCAACGCGGATCTATACAACATCAGACTTCAAGACATGGCCGTTCGCTTGCATCATGTTGAGATGCCACATAAAGAACGACTAGCATTGCTTGGCTGCTATGCACTTGTCCTTCTTTCCTTGCGGATTCATGATCAACTTCCCACCGACCCAGCAGCTGCTGGACGTTCTGTGCTGGATGGAGACTTTATTATGAGTTTCTACTTGCAGTTCGCCCTGCGCCATGGATTCATTGACTTGATAGCCGAACTCGCTCCTGTCATTAAGCAAGTACAGATTAAGCGTGCTGAGCGCAAGCAAACGGATGAAGCCCATATTCATAAACAAACGGTAAAATATATTGCTAAACGATATAAGAAACTATATCCACTGACTCAAACGTTTAAGCAGGTGACGTATGACGTTGTCTAACTCCTCTCTACCCGATCAATTGCAGATTTCCATGAAACAGATTAACCGTGACTTGGAGCGTATCGTCACGACCGATCCTGATGTAGCATCCCGCTCCATTGTAAGAAAGAGCGTGCTGGAGCTCATTCGATCTGGAGGCAAAAGGCTCCGCCCCATTATGGTTATCGTTGGCAGCCGATTCGGAATAAAACCCGAGAGTACAAATGTGTATCAACTAGCTGCTGTGTGCGAGTTCATTCATGCAGCCTCCCTTGTACACGATGATATTCTGGATCAAGCTGACACCCGCCGCGGTCAGCCGTCATTACACAAAACAACAAATGTGCAAACAGCCGTACAGGTTGGCAACTATATGATGAGCCGCGTATTGGAACTGCTGTCTGCTCGAACGAAGGATCGTGACCGCAACATTGATGAGCTTGCTTCTTTAACAACGACGCAATTGTGTCTCGGCGAGTATCAGCAGATGGATAATCGTTATAATTTTGACCTCACCTTGGAACAATATTGGGAGAAGACCCGAAATAAAACAGCAATACTTATGGCTACCTCGCTGCATCTAGGAGCTAGAGCAAGTGAAGCCGATGAAGAAGTGGCTAAGCAGCTGTACGAATTCGGTGATCAACTCGGCATGGCGTTCCAAGTGAGAGACGATGTGCTCGATCTACAGCAGTCGGCAGAAGCACTCGGCAAGCCTGCAGGAGCTGATTTGCGCAATGGACAAGTTACCTTGCCTGTCCTGCTGGCCATGGAGGAACCTGCTATTGAAAGCCATTTACGGAAGCTGCACGAAGGAGCGCCCGATCAGCTCTTCGATGAAGCGATCACGCTCATTCGAAACAGCGGTGCAATAGAACAAGCATTAGAGGTAAGCCACACTTTTATGCAGCGCGCGTGGGATATTACCGAACAGCTAGCTGACTATCCAGCTCACCAAGACTTACAAACGTTGTGGCATTATTTTGAGAAGCGTACGTATTAATCTAATGAGTCATCAATTGGCGAGTACGTCTGACAACACAATATGAATCAATCCTGCGGAAACATTAATAAGCTCTTCGCCTGTGTACGATGTACATGCGCGGAGAGCTTTCTGTTATACGGCATGAATGACTCTTTTTCGTGTATAATCACAATGGTAAAATAAAAAGTGGGACAACGGCATTAACATTGTCCATTACAAACCACCTGCACGATACTATTGCTTATAGGTGGGTGTTCATAAAGGAGGACCGAAATGTGAAGCCACGGCGATTCGTAATTGAAGCAATCATGTTAGCCGTATACGGTCACCTATTCGTCCCGAAACGACCTGTAGAATATATGATTCCATATTCAACGATTAGTGAATTGTATGAGATACGTATTACGGGCGAGCGCATCATGCCTGATCCAGAAGATGACCAGCATGCTAAGGAACACGTGGACTTACTGATCGAGCTGTTCGAAAGACCATTTAATAAGAAAAAAATTGACCGTGCACTTGGCATTCCTTGGCGGCAGAGCGCTCCTTTGCTCATTAACGAGCATGTATCTATTATCATCATTAATGGGATGGACAGCATGCAGTACGGCGAAACCTTTGATCCGATTGAAACAGAGATTATTCTTACTTGCATGCGCGAGCAAGCCCCATTGCTGACCGACCAATTGGAATACATGGAGCGACTTATTCAACATGAGGTGCCAATTCCGATCTACGATATTGAAGATTATGAATATGCGCTGGAGCATACGGAGGAATAAGATTCGCTAGCGAATCATTCATAACAGGCAGACGGCGAAAGACGAAGGTCCAGTCACGAACAGCCTAAACGGCTCCCCGATAGGTGACATCCGTGACTTATGACTATGTAACTTAGTGACTTTACGTCTTTCGCCCCTATCCTTACATAAGAAAACGAAAAGTGCACAAAAGGATACTGCACATATTTTGGAATCAGAGTCAGTTCTCTCTCAACAGAATAAATTACATTAACGGTTGCCACAGAGGCTATTCCGCTTATATTACTTGTTTTTGATATGTAAAGGGTATCAGCCAGCTTATTTGCTATAGAGAGCAATATGATTAGCCAGAATTGCTATAATAAGCGCTCGCACGACCGTTTAAATTTTAAAACGGACGATTTTACGAAAATAACGTCCATAGCGTTCGTTAGATGAAGCGCCACGGCGTGATGCAATGTACATGATAAGACCCGCGACTAATCGTTATATTTCACCGATCACACGATTCAAAGAAACTTGGAACAGCTTCCATTCCTCCGTTTTTTCTTGAAGCTGCTTTTTCCCTTTATCGGTAATGTGATACGTCTTGCGAGCCCGGCCCTCTGCTTCACTCCATATCGCTTCCACATGACCTTCATTCTCCAATGCGTGAAGAATAGGGTATAACGTACCTTCCTTCAATGCAAATACTCCATTCGATTGAGCATCTAACCGCTTAATGAGCTGGTAACCATACATCGGCTGCTGCTCCAGCATGGAGAGCACGAGCATAACTGTGCTCCCCTTGAGCATTTCTTTGCTCACCTTCATCTATCATCTTCCTTTCCCAATTACAACTGTCCTGTCCCATCTAGCTTCATGTTTGGGTAGAGTATCTTTACGCGTATAAATATTCGTACATAATCCAAGCGCAAACATCCAAATAAGCATTGAATTCGCACCATAACTTAGTAGTGGCAAGCTCGCTCCATTCATCGGAACTATACCAATCAAACCACCTACATTGAATATAACAGGGATTGTAACATAGCAGCTAATGAATAGCATCAAGCCTCTCCCAAAACGCTGCTTTACCTGATACGAAGAACGGAACAGCCAAATCAATCCTCCAAACAAGATAGCCAGTACTCCTAATCCAACAATCCAGCCGAATGCATAAACAATAACCACCAATAGATAATTAGTATGTGGATATACAATATCCGCTGGTTCAGCCCATCCTTTTCCCCACCAACCGGATTGTACAATTAAATCCCGCAAATAATAGAATAGCGATGATGCATCACTCTTATGATGACCTAGAAAATGGTTTGTCCATGCTTCTACCCTATGTATCATGTAAGACTTCAAACTTATAAATCCTAGCACACCTACACTTATTGCAGTAGCTCCTCCAATAATCAGCGCTTTCATAGAAAACGAATGTATGAACAATATCAGGATGAAACCTATTAAATAGACAAAGACTGCATAGTACTGCGAATCGATCACAAAGGTGAAAACGGGAATAATCCCAATGGACTGAAGAGTCAGCTCCCTCCTAATACTAAGCCCCTGATGCTTGGCACGATATTGTGAGATGATTAAAAAGATCCCGAATAAAAATAAAAAGGTCGTCAAAAATCCAACATCTAATGCAATAGCACCAATACCAATCCAAGATTCCACTCCATTTACCTTTAGCCCTATGAATTGCGCTATTACAAACAAGGCCATTGCAGTCGCATATAAAAACCATCCTTTATTACGCCACCAACGATAGTCAATTAATGAGGTAATAATGAATATCGTAAGTCCAAACCCTAGAAAAACAATATGCTTATCCAACAAACTAATTTCTGCATAATTACCATTCACCGTATGTTGAACGGCCCAAATTCCCAATGTACTCACTACTAGTAAAATAATAATCATGCCCCAAAATAACCATGGAAACCTTGTTCGATGCACGATATTAAACTTCTCTGCTATCGTATCTACGGATCCCATATGTCTAATCGCATTCGCTTCCGCTTCAGAACGAGACATCCCCTTGTCCATTTGCTCATCGACCTGATTGTACAGATGATCCTCCAGCTCTGCTCGTATGCTCGCTCTCATTTCTTGCGCATGAATCCCCACCTCTACTTGATCCACATAGGAATCTAATAGAGAGCGTTTATTCTCTTCTCGATCCATGGACAGACATACCTCCTCTTGTTCGCACTCTTTTTCCACAATGAACCAATAGTATACCTAGAATTACTATACATAGATTTACTATGTGTGTAAAGGTACATATTTTATTAACTATACTTATCTATTCCTAACCTTAAATGGTAAACAGATACTATTCACATCAACTGAGGAGCGTGCTTAATAGTACACTTAAGCAGCGTGTGCATCGGTAACTCAACTATCGTTCCATAGAAAAAGGAGCAGCTAGTAGTTTCGCCGCCCCTTTCATACCTATTAGTTTCCTCCCCGATTACAAGACTCCTCATGTTAAACAAACTCCGCTTATGGCTTATTCTACTTTTTACTGCCCCCTTATCATTCCTATCCTCTAACTCCTATCACAACGTGAACTAACCTACTCCGTGGTTCATTCCCCTTCTACAACCTACATACTTACTCTACCCACGTCCCTGAACACATCTCCGCCGTAAACCCTGGGCCGAAAGCCGCTAACAACCCTTTATCCCCAGGCGAGCACGTTCCCGCTTCGAATAGACGAGCTAACACATCGAAGACGACGACGCTGGACAGGTTCCCGCACTCTGCTAGGCTCTCTCTGCTCAAGCCTACACGTTGCTCTGCAATGCTAAGATGCTTCACAAGCTCATCTAATATGCGCCGTCCCCCTGTATGGAATACGAAGAAATCGAGATCAGCTGGTGTCCGCTGCACCGTCTCTTCCACGAATTCACGCATAACAGGAGCTACCGTCTCAATCGTATACATGACCTGCTTGTCCAGTACAAAGTGAAAACCAGTATCCTTCACATCATAGGCAATATAGTTCTCTGTATTTTTAATTAAATAGGAGGCATTTGACTCTACTTGAAAGCCTGTTCCGCTAGCACTTTTCATAACACAAGCAGACACACTATCTCCGAATAAAGCAGCAGATACGAAGTCCGAGATCGCACTCTCAGCAGGCTGGAAGCAGAGTGAGCACAATTCCGCGCTTACGATAAGAACGTTGGCACCAGGGAACGCTTCACAATATTCAGCAGCACGATTAATCGCAGATGCCCCAGCAGCACAACCAAGCTGTGCAATAGGAAGCTGTTTCGTTTGTTCACGGAATGGCAAATCACTTATGAGGTAGGCGGTTAAGGAAGGCATCATAAATCCGGTACAAGATGTCACAATGATGAGGTCAATTTGAAAAGCTTCTAGTTCAGCGTTCTCCAACGCTTGCTCAACAGCTTGAGCACTAAGCCTTCTCATTTCTTCTTTGTAAATAAGGCTGCGCTCTTCAAAACGAGAATGTGCAATAATCTCTTCAATGGGCCGGACGATATACCGCTCATTCACTTGTGTGTTGCGGAGCATACGATTAATTTTGTTCCAGTCGGGATGATTGGGATGGAGCCGCTGGAGCACATCTACCATTTCATCTTGCGTGATGCGATATTGTGGACGTACGATAGCCGGCTTCGTTAATATACCCATGCAAGTCACCTCTTCATATACAATTTGGATGGAAAATGATATTCACAACAAGTGAGCTTCAAGCAAAATTGACAGTATCATTTCATAGAATAGAAAATGAAGAACTTCTTGATAAAAATGAAAGGTGTCCGGCAGGAACAAATGGTAGGAAGAGAGTAACATTTCCCGTGAGTGAGTATACATCTTGACGATGCATGACTTGTTGCCTTTCATGAGGCAGCGGATGGTTAGAACATGTAGGATTTCTGTCTGTAGACTAGAATACAACAATTTCTCCGATGGGGAAATATGTATTTTTTCATGTGTTTCTTGGCTCTCCATACCTATTTCTGTCGAAAGAAAGGAGAATGAAAATAGCCACTGGTCGAAAATACGAATCGTTCGTACTTCTACAGCGGCTTGTTTTGTCCCATTTTATAGCGATTCGTTTTATAAATACGACTTGTTAACGTTCTGCTTCCTAGACTATCGGTAATCTTACGATAAGAACTGATCTAATAATGTACAAGCTAATATAACCATACTAATGACTTGATTCAAATTGTACGAAGCAACATTCATCCGCTTGCGGCTAGATGGCTTAATAATTCGATGTTCAATTGCAAGCAGGACAATGGCTAAGCCTATCCCTATCAAATATACCATTCCCAGCGAATCCCGGAAAAAGTATAGCAAAATAAGCAGCAGCACCATCACCGTATGCAACGTACGTGCAATAAACAATGCATCCTCATAACCGAATACACGCGGGACGCTCCACAACCCCGCATTTCGGTCAAATTCGATGTCCTGCGTAGCATAGATGATATCAAAGCCTGCAATCCACAGCATAACGACCGTTCCAAGTACGAATGGCGTCAACGCGAACTCACCTGTCACAGCGAACCATGCACCAATAGGCGCAGAAGCAATCGTAAAGCCGAGGTACAGATGGCTCAACCAGGTAAACCGCTTCGTGTACGAATAGCTAGAAATAAGCACGACCGCCACTGGGGACAAGGCTAAGCATAGCGGATTCAACATCCCCGCTGCTAAAATGAATAGCCCATAGTTAATTATGATAAATACGGTTACTTCTCGCTCCATCAGTAAACGTTTAGGCAGGTGACGATGAGCTGTGCGTGGATTTTGTGCATCAAATTCCCTATCCACGAGACGGTTGAACGCATTCGCTCCATTGCGTGCTGCCACAAGGGCAATGAGTGACCACAGCATCACTTCACCAGCCGGCAAACCATTGGCTGCCCATACCATCGAAATAATGGCGAAAGGCAAAGAGAATAACGTATGCGAGAACATAACCAGTTCTCCGAACATACGAGTCTTATAGAAGACCTTATGAATCGCGTCCATCTTTCGCCCCCCTCTCTTCACCGGCATAAACCGCTTTAGAGAGAACTTCATCTAGCACCGAGAGCATCGCATCGATCTCTGCTTCTGGCATAATAAGCGGAGGCTGGAATGCAAGAACGTTGCGCCCAACACCATTTTTGCCAATCAAATAACCGCGATTTTTCATCTTCTCCAGCACACGATCCGTCAGCACTGCATCCAATGACGCTTCACCCGTATTTAGCTCGGCTCCTACCATAAGCCCTTTGCCGCGCACATCTGTAATGACACTGTGCTTAACTTGGAGTGTGCGCAGTCCGTCTTTTAGTTGATTGCCTAACTCGGCAGAGCGCGCCACAAGCTGCTCCTGCTGGATATAATCCAATACCGCCATGGCCGTGGCAGCAGAGACTGGATTACCACCGAATGTCGAAGCAGATGGACGATTAAAGCTGGCTGCAATTGCGTCTGTCGTAGCAAAAGCTCCGATTGGCACGCCATTGCCAAGCGCTTTTGCCATCGTAATGATGTCTGGTGCAACCCCATAATGGTCCATCGCGAACATACGACCCGTGCGACCGAAGCCAGTCTGGATTTCATCTGCGATGAGCAAGATGCCATACTCAGCCAGTAGCACCTTCATTTCGCGGAAATACCAGTCAGGCGGGACGATCATCCCACCATTGCCTTGAATCGGCTCAACGATCATCGCTGCGAACGTATTTCCCTTTTCCGCAAGCACTTGTCGCAGCGCCTCAATGGAACGATGAGCAGCATCTTCCACGTCCAACTCTTCATCGTAAGGACGAGGAATAAAGGTAACATGCGGGTCGAGGTAATCATCTGTGCGCCACATCGGCATCCCTGTGACTCCCATCGTGAGGAACGTTCTACCGTGCAGACCGTACTCCAGCGCGAGGAAGTCTTTGCGCCTCGTATGCAGCCTTGCCAACAGCAAGGCCCCTTCATTTGCTTCAGAGCCGCTATTGCAGAAAAACGTTCGCTTCAACTCACCTGGCAGGCATTCATTCGCCAGCCGCTCTGCTAGTTGAACCATTGGCTCTGTTAAATAAATCGTCGTTGTGTGCTGCAGCTTGGTTAATTGCTCAATCGTTTTAGCTGTAATATGCTCGTTGCAATGTCCGCAAGCAACAACGGATACACCTGCAAAGAAGTCTGTATATGTCTTGCCTGTATGATCAATAAGCTGATGCATGCTTCCCTGCACGATTTGTGGCGGGTCTTGGTAAAAATGATGGGTACAAGGAAAGAAATATTGTTTACGCTTCTCTAACACTTTTTCAGGACCGATATAGGTTGGATGCATCGTTGTCACGCTTGTCATGCGTATTCACCTCGTCACATTTTTGAATCCGTATTTGGTTCTCGGCCTACGCATTGGTGCTTGTTAACTCAAGGTGGCGAGCCGCTCCAAACTGTAAACTGCCTAGCGTATATCCTGCATAAACAGGCTTCATCTGGGCGAACAAGCTACCGCATTGTTCTAAGTTGTTAGCTGCTTGACGGTATGTGCGTACAATCGTCCGCAGTTGCTCATCCGTATATGTCTTGCCTTCAATCCGGAAATGACGGACCCCTGCTTCATACAGCTCCTTCATCATCGGCAAGTAGCACAATTCTTTGGACAAAGCGAGATGATTGCGTCCGCTCCAATCTCGATAGACGGGACTCTCACCTTTGTCTGTCATAAGCACAAGATACTGATTATCCACATAAGCGTTATCCTCTTGGCCGATCGACTCCATCACTTCTGTATTTTCATAGAGATCAAGCTCCAAATACATCACGATCGGCGAGCCATGAACCGTCATCTCCACTGGTACTTTTGTATGTTCAATGAAGTTCGCCAAATCATTGAGCGGCAGCTCCATCGAAGCGTGAACACGCTCCACACCGAAATACTTTTCATACACAGCAGCTGACATATAGTTGTACACATTCAAATTCGCATCGCCAATCATAGGTAGCCCCAGCTCTAGTGAACCAAACTTATGCAGCGCACCAAAATTAGATACAAGCAAGCCATCCAGCCCATACATCCCTCTTTGCTTTCCTTGTTGCAAGAAGTGTGTATACTGCTCCATATGAAGCTCTGTCATCATCCGAGGTGTGCCTAGAATAATTTGCGACGTGCCTTTAGATGCAGTCAGCCGTTCGATATCCTCAAGACTGTATGGACGATCTGGCATGTACACATCACCAGTCAAATAGATGAGATCTGCTCCTTCTTCAAGTGCTGCATGTGCCTGCTGTACATTATTGACATGTACGGCAATCTGGGGATGAGTCTGCTTAGAAATGTGAGCGGTATCTCTTTTGGCATCAGCAAGACGCTCACGAATTTGCGTAACACGCTCTTCTTTCAGCTCACGTTCAGCTGTAGGTGTACTGAACACCTTCCCTGTACTGTAGAACTTCCCTGTCCCCTCATAACGTCTATTAATATAGCTAAGACCAGGCTTGCCAAATGCATAGGCGGTTGAGAAATCCCGCTTCCGATTGTCATACAGCTTGTCCGCATCCTCCATACGATTAAAGCCAATCGGATCAGCAATATAGCGATCAATCGCATTCCCATATTGATTGACCAATAAATTCAAGAACTCGATATCGCGCATTCTGCCTTCAATTTTGAATGACATAATGCCTGACTTAATCAGTTCCGGGATATGCTCATACATGTACATGTCTTTCGCAGCGAGAGGATATTCTGTCGGATAAATATGCCCGTCCTTCTTCACGCGATAATCCCAACGACAAGGCTTCATACAACGCCCACGTTGGGCACTATTACCGAAAATCATCGAGCTAATCGTACAATTTGCACCGTGAACCGTGCACATGTCGCCATGAACAAAGTATTCGAACTCCATCCCGCTTTTTGCTTGCAGCAGCTCTGCTGTGTTCAGATCCATCTCACGAGAGGCAACTACCCGAGTCACGCCAAACTTCTTCATCGCCTCGATCATTTCTAAATTGTGAATATTCATCATGACGGAAGAATGCACAGGTATATTCGTATAGTTCTGCTCGTGAATCAGTGGGAACACCGCCATATCCTGCGCAATAATCGCATCGGGGCCGACTTCATTTAGAAATTCAAAATAGCGCTTCGCCTCATCCAAATCTTCTTCGTTTAATAAATTGTTCACAGTAACATAGGCACGCTTGCCTCGGTCATGTGCCATTTGAATAGCTTCTCGAACTTCATCATAGGATAAATTGTACCCTTTGCGCATCATCCGCATATTGAGCGACGGTCCACCGAAGTACACCGCATCACAATTCATATCAATAACCTCTTGGAAAATAGGAAACGTTCCCGCAGGAGCCAACAACTCTATCTCTTTACCGTTGAAATATCTAGCCATAATCGTTCCTCCCCATCCTCATTAACGTGAACATTTTCACAAATTAATTACTATTTATGCATACTGTTAGAGTTTGAACCTACATAATGAGTAACATGTTCAGCTAAATCTCTAACGCTCACCTCTATTATTCACATGGAACGAATTGCAGCTTGATCTACATCACAAAAGTGAAGACAAGCATGACTCCAAAGCCGATTAGAAACAGCGAATCGACTCGCCGCCACTTCAACATACGAAGTGAAGTCCGTGCTCGATCCAGCACATATCCCCTCGACTCCATCGCCTGCACTAAGTCTTCCGCTCTGCGAAAAGCCCCTACAATAATCGGAACGAGCAGGGTCAACAGCATTTTCCCTTTTGCCGCTAACTTCAAATCGTTAATATCTGCTCCACGGGATGCTTGGGCCTTCAATATACGATCCGCTTCCTCAAATATCGTCGGGATAAACCGCAACGCGATCGTAATCATCATCGTCCACTGCTGTGGAGAAACACCGATAAGCTTAAGCGGCTTCAATACTGCCTCAAGGCCAAGATTCAATTCTATCGGTGTCGTCGTAAAGGTTAGAATCGACGTAAAGCACACCAGCAGCAGCATGCGCCATACGGCTGATAGCCCTAGTAATACACCCTCGCTACTAACGTGGAAGCTACCTATTTCAAACCATACGCTGCCACCCTGCTCAAACAGCGCATAGAACAAAAACATAAAGAACATAAGCGGCCATAGCGGCTTGGAAGCCCGACCATAGCGGGATAACGGAATGCCCGAGCTTACTAAAATAAGCAATGCGATTACGCTTATCGTACTTAGTTCTACGATGGAATGAGCGCTAATAACAGTGGCTAGAAACAGCAGCATCGCTACTAACTTCGCACGTGGATCTAATCGATGTACCCATGATGAAGCCTCTACATAGCGGCCCATCACCAGCTTAGATGACTTCATCATCGTTCTTCCTCTCCTCTAGGAAGATGTGTAGCATGATGCGCACTTTCACTTCCCCCCGTTACCGCGTAATAAACATTTGCTCCTTGGTCTGCTGATTGTTCGAGCTGCTGTTCGTATGGATTCACGCCGCTATCCTCATCGACCACACCCCGCCCACTACCTAGTTCCTGCTGACGTAAATGGATCAATCGCTCGGCCCATTCCTTGGCGGTAAGTGGCAATGCTTCCGCCTGTGTAGCCAGCAGAAATATCGACTGATCTGCTCCAACACCATGCTCACTGCTTCGTTCAGTAGTCTGCCTTGCGACTTTTTCTGCTGCTAGGGCGCGTTTCCATCCTGTAGAGTGCTTTTCCCCTGACACATCCAATTGCTCTCTACATCGCTCGCCTATTAGCTGCCCTAGCCTCAATGCGGCTGGCAGGACGATCCCCGCGTCTTGCAGCTGCAAAGGCTGGGCTAGCAGCTCAGTGCGGATGCCCTGAAACACAAGTCGACCAGCTTGCATTAACATATAGTGGCTCGCAACAGGCAACACTTCATCCAGCCGATGCGTAACGACCGCAACTGTCTTGCCTTGCTCGATCGTGAGTCGATGCAAGAGATCAAGCAGCTCGATTCTACTGATTGGATCGAGTGTAGCTGTCGGCTCATCCAGCACGAGCAAATCTGGATTGGATGCCAGCACGGCTGCAATGGCCGCCTTGCGCATCTGTCCGCCGCTGAGCTGGAAGGGATTCATCGTGAGCACAGCTTCAGGCAGTCCCACCGTGCGCAGCGCCTCAAGAGCCGCTTGACGTGCCTCCTGCTCAGACATGCCAAACTGTAAAGGGCCAAACATAAGATCCTGCTCCACTGTATCTGCGAACAGCTGCTGCTCCGGGAATTGAAAGACGAGCCCGACTCGTTTGCGCAGCGGCTTTAGCCCTTTTTGCTTTATCCCAGCCTCAAACGTCACATCCAGCACACGGAGTCTTCCCGTGGTCGGCTGGAAAATACCGTTTACGTGCTGTAGCAAGGTCGACTTGCCGGAGCCGGCCGAACCTAGAATGGCATAAAACTGTCCTTGCTCCCATTCGAAGCTGATATCCTTAATCGCAAACGGTTGCTCACTACGGCCGTTAGCTTCATATTGGTAACTTAATTTTTCACTGGACACGATGGCCATAATGCATTCACCAACTCTTCTTCATCTCGGCATATATCCATTTCAATACCACGACGCCTAAGCTCTAGCGATAACTCCACAGCAAATGGCGGACGTAGGCGGCATTCCTCCATCAGCTCTTCCCGTGCGAACAGCTCCATCGGTGACAAATCAGCTGCCAGTTGGCCGCCCTTTACGACCAACACACGATCCGATGCCATTATTTCTTCCGCATCATGTGTCACTGATACGATGGTAAACCCTCGTCCTGCACGCAATTGCCGTATATGAGTCATACACTCTCGCCTTGCCTGCTCATCTAACATCGACGTTGCCTCATCCCAAATCATGACTTCCGGATCAAGCACGAGCAGCCCAGCAAGCGCAACGCGCTGTTTCTGTCCCCCAGACAAGGAAGATGGATGGCGATGCAGCCAATCTTGAATGCCCAGCTCAACCGACACCTGATCGATCCTCTGCTGCATTTCTGCTCGCGGCAAACAGCGGTTCTCCATTCCAAATGCCATATCATCTTGCACCGTAGCTGCTATAAACTGATTATCTGGGTTTTGAAATAAGTAGCCGACAAGTCCACGTATATCGCTAACCGTATGACTATCAAGCGTTACACCGCCGATCTGAATCGTGCCTGACTGCGGCGCTAGCAAGCCATTCATCAGCTTCGTCAATGTCGATTTGCCAGAACCATTCGGACCTACAATCGTTACCCACTGTCCCTGTTCGATATGAAAGGACAAGTCTGCGAACATCGGCTCTCCCTTCGGATACTGGAAACCTACTTGATTGAATCGTATAATAGTTGCCACCGCCTTTACTGCAATTCTGGTGCAAATGGTTCAAACAACGATAGCTTGGAAAGTGAGGCAACCACGTATTTCACAGCGATTCCAATAAAGATACCGGTCACAATTCCGAGCAGCATTAAAGCTGGAAGATAGTAATAGATCTTTGTTGTTTGAAAAACAAGATAAGCCGCCGTTAATTGCCCCACATTATGCGCTACGCCCCCCATTACACTAATCCCGATGAGACTGAGACGACCTCGCCCGACTCGGATAAGACCGTACATAACAATGAAGCTAAACAGCGCTCCTAGAAAGCTAAATAAAAATGCCGAGAACGCGCCGTATATCAAAGTCATAATTAACGCTTTCAATATAACTAGCGCCAGCGAATCTCGCCAAGACAGGAAGCATAAGCATGTTAACACCATAATATTAGCTAGACCTAGCTTGGCACCCGGAATCATCATAAACATTTGTGTCGGGAGCATCGCTTCTACCAATCCCAATACAGCAGCTACTGCCGCAAATATGGCAATGATGACCGTCTTCCTTAACTTAAGCGATGAAGAGACCGAGGAATCATTAGCTGACAACCGCATCTAGTTCACTCTCCTCTGCTTGATCCGTTTTCAGTTCCACAAGCACGCGATGCGGCAGACAAACAATGGTATCTCCTTTGCGATTCACAAAGCCAAAGGACAAGCACACTTGATCAGGACAATCCGCCTCAATCATTTCGATGCCATAATTATGAACTTTCAAAATATTTGTACCGTGATCAGTCGGCACTGTAATCATTTGCTCTTCTTCGGTTAGCGTCACTGTCTTAAACAGCTTGCCATCGACCGTAATCTCTGCTGTCATTGTATTATTGTGATTATTTTCACTTGAGTTCTGAATCAACCACTTAGGAATAAAGAATGCAAGAGCAGCCACAATGACGAGGCAGATTAATACTACATCCCCGCGCTTCATACCTAGCATCTCCTTAAGTTATTAAGTAACAATCTATAAAATTTTAATGATTATAAATTTCAATATTATTATACTGCCACCTCATTTTTCGTTCAATGTTGACAGCTTGGATAGATGCCAGAAAAACCCTTATACAGCGGGATTTTGGCTGTTTTTTTGTGACAAACTTCCTAGGCAATACATCTTCATTCTGATATAATGTTGTGCTAAAAGACAGGCAGATCGTACAAGCCTTAACCTATGGACAGATTACGGAGGGACAACTATGAGAGGAATACGCTCGATGAAACTTCCACCTTGGGCTTACATTGTTGCAGTGGCGCTATCCATTGCTATGTTGGCAGTAGGATGTGATTCACAATCATCCGATTCTAAACAGGCGCAGCAGCCAACGATTCAATCCAAGTCCTATTTTATATTTGATACCATGGTTACGGTGAAATTGTACGATGATCCTGCTTACGAGCAACATTTTGAACATATTTTGAACATTATGAAAGACATCGAAAGCAAGATGAGCCGCACACTGGAAACAAGTGAGCTGTACAAGCTGAACGCCCATGCTGGCAAAGGCCCTTATCAAGTTTCAGATGAAACGTTCATCGTTATCGAAAAGGCACTGGACTATGCCAAGAAAACGAATGGACGCTTTGATCCAACGATAGGACCACTCGTTAGTTTATGGGGGATCGGTACGGAACAAGCCCGTGTACCAGCTCAAGCTGAAATCGATGAAGCACTCAAGCTAGTTGGCTATGACAAAGTGGCACTCGATACAGCCAAGAAGACGGTAGCCTTGGCGAAGCCGGGCATGGAGCTCGACTTGGGCGGTATCGGCAAAGGATACGCAGCTGACGCTATTGCCGACTATGTTCGTGAGCAAGGCGTAAAAAGCGCGATTATTGATTTGGGCGGCAACATTTATGCGGTTGGTGCCAAGCCAGGCGGACTCGACTGGACGATTGGCGTTCAAGATCCGAATGAGACACGAGGCAATCAGATCGGCATGATGAAAATAAAGGATCGCACCATTGTGACCTCCGGCGTGTATGAACGTTATTTGGAGCATAATGGGCAATACTATCATCATATTCTCGATCCAAAGACAGGCTACCCTGCCAAGAGCAATCTTAATAGTGTTACTATTGTAACGGATCGCTCTACTGATGCAGATGCGCTCTCTACCTCTGCCTTTGCGCTTGGTGTTGAAGAAGGAATTGCCTTCATTGAAGCGAAACCGAATGCCGAAGCTATTTTTATAACAGAAGACAAGCAAGTATACACCACGTCAGGCATTCCAAGCTTTTTCACCCTGACGGATGATCAATATAAATATGAGTTCAAAAAGTAAGGTTTTCAGTATCAGACAATGCAATCCCTTTACGTACGCTGACTGAATGCCATGAATGAACATTTTCAGCAAGAAGTTCGAGTTCGACACAGACTAGACCCGCCATAGAAAAGGCTGACCGGTCAAACGGACCTGTTACGTCTTTTCTATGGCGGGTCTTTATCTATATACAGCTGTAGGTAAGAGAAAGGCCACTGTAAGAAACGAATGCATGTAGCACGCTCTATCCAGCGCTAGTATCAGCTTTGTTCAACAGAAAGGAAGGAGCTACGTTATATGTTTCTATTGCAATTAATTATCGTCTTGCTTGCCATTTATTTTGGATCAAGACTTGGAGGAATAGGTCTTGGCGTTATGGGCGGGCTTGGACTTGCTATCCTTACGTTCGGCTTTGGGCTCGTCCCTTCCGATCCGCCAATTGATGTCATCCTGATGATCGCGGCAGTCGTAACAGCGACCGCTACGATGCAAGCGGCAGGCGGTATGGATGTGCTCGTCAAAATAGCAGAACGAGCGCTGCGCCGCAATCCGCATCACATTACATTTATGGCGCCTGTCGTTACATACTTGTTCACGCTATGTGCAGGAACCGGACATGTTGCTTACTCGGTTATGCCCGTTATCGCGGAGGTAGCGCGCCAATCCGGCGTGCGCCCTGAGCGTCCGATGTCCGTCGCAGTCATCGCATCGCAGCAAGCGATAACGGCAAGCCCGATCTCGGCTGCTACCGTCGCGCTATTAGCGCTATTGGCGCCGCAGGGCTATACGCTGCCGAACATTTTGCTTATTAGCATTCCAGCTACGATTATTGGCTGTATCGCATCCGCACTGGTGATGAACCGTTACGGCAAGCCCCTTGCGGAAGATGAAGAGTTCCAGCGCCGTGTGGAAGCAGGAACGGTGCCCCCGATTGGCGAAGCAGATCGTTCTGGCTCCGCTACCAGCGATGATGGTCAGTTGCCGCGCGGAGCGGTTGCATCCGTATTTATTTTCCTAATTGGCGTTATTGCTGTCGTGTTGTTCGGCTCTTTCCCGGATCTTCGCCCCTCCTATATGGATGCAGAAGGCGTCATGAAAACACTCGGTATGCCGCAAGTGGTTGAAATCGTCATGTTGTCGGTCGGCGGTATGATTTTGCTCGTATCGCGCGCTCCAGCAGAACGAGTAGTGAAGAGCAATATTTTCAGTGCAGGGATGCAGGCTGTCATCAGCATTTTCGGTATTGCGTGGCTCGGGGATACATTCTTCCGTGGCAATATGGAGATTATCGATGCCGCAATTAAGGATACCGTTACGGCTGCACCATGGATGTTTGCCGTTGCTTTGTTCTTTATGTCGATCCTGCTCAGCTCGCAGGCAGCAACGGTGCGTGGTTTGATGCCGCTCGGTATCGCCTTAGGCATGCCAGCACCAGCCTTGATTGCGATGTTCCCATCGGTTAACGGCTACTTCTTCTTGCCGAACTATCCGACGGTTATCGCGGCGATTAACTTTGACCGCACAGGCACAACGCGAATTGGTCGCTATTTACTGAACCACAGCTTTATGGTTCCGGGTTTAGTGGCGACGATTGTTTCGGTTGCCGTGGGCTTTGGCTTAACGAAAATTTTCTTATAGAAGCATACGATAAGTAAAGCATAACGACGCAGGTACCTCCATCATCACTGGAGACGACTTGCGTCTTTTTATAATGGAAAGACCCTATCGGCTTGACATCATTATCAATTTATATTATCTTTAATTCAAGATAATTAAGATCGAGATATAACTCACCACCCTAGAGGAGGCTCCCACCATGGAATTGAAAGGGATTCACCACGTTTCGTTACTAACTGCAAATGCCGAGAAGAACTTGGCATTCTATACCGATATACTAGGCATGCGTCTTGTGAAGAAGACGGTTAACCAAGATGATACATCGATGTATCATTTGTTTTACGCTGATGCTGAGGGCAACCCTGGAACAGAGATTACATTTTTCGAAATCCCGATGGCAGTTGGCCAACAATACGGCATTAACAGTGTTTCGGCTACTTCTTTGCGAGTTGCTTCAGACGAAGCGTTATTGTTTTGGAAACAGCGTTTCGAAACACTCAAAGTACCGCATGGTGAAATTACAGACCGTACGGGGCGCAACTCACTATCTTTTACTGACTTTGAAGGCACCAAGCTGATTCTTGTCTCCGATGAGCATAACAGCGGTGTTGCGGGCGGAACAGCTTGGACGCATAGTGACATCCCATCACAATATGGAATCATTGGACTGGGTCCAATCAAACTAACTGTTCGCAAAGCTTCATCAACGATTAACGTACTAACATCTGTTATGGGCTTCCGTCCAAAATCGTCCTACCCATCTTGGTTCGATGGCCAGCCAGATATTATTATCCTTGAAACAGGCGAAGGCGGAACGGGCGCTGAAGTTCATATCGAAGAACGCAATGATCTGCCAATGTCTCGTCCAGGTCGCGGTGCTGTGCACCACGTCGCCTTCCGTGTCGATAATGAAGAGGAAATGCATCAATGGGTTAATCATATTGAGCAGCACAACCTGCCAAGCTCAGGCTTTGTAGACCGTTTCTACTTCCGTTCGCTTTATTTCCGTGAACCAAACGGTATTTTGTATGAACTAGCCACAGATGGACCTGGTTTCGACACCGACGAAGATATGGAGCATCTAGGTGAGACCCTAGCCTTACCACCATTTTTAGAGCCACAACGTGAAGAAATTGAAGCAAAGCTGAAGCCTCTTCACACAAAATGATCTGTAAGGTTCCTCCTTCAATCTAATATACAAGCGTTGCTGTAGATATACTTACATTCAACATGAGAAGAGACGGCATTTCTACTCCTACATTGGATCGAAAGTCGTCTCTTTTCCTGTTGGTAAGTGTTCTATAGCAGACTCCCTATTTCTTCGCCTGCTCCAATGCTTGCTTCACAGCAGCGATGACACCTTCTGAAGATTTCGTTGCACCTGTCAGCGCTTCTACCTCATCCGCTCCCTGCTTCTCAATAATTTCAGGAACAGTATTGTCCGTTACCGCTTGGATCATCTGCGCTGTCTCTTCGTGCTGCTTCACTTCAACGGAATCAATCTTTCCCGACTTCACGGTTACAGCTACAACGATATCACTAGTTGCTCCTCGTGACTTGCCTTCATACACTCCATCTTTATAAAGACCGCCGTTTCCACAGCCCGACAATGCGAGCATAGCTGCAATCCCTGTTATGATCCATGCTTTTCTCTTCATCACAATCTCCCCTTGATGTCTTTATATTTAGAGCAAAATTACGACAGCTCCTCAGAATGTCCCGAATCGATTCCGTGCCGATGCTTTATGCCAATAGTTGTAATAGCTTACTACTGCTCTACCTTCACATAATTGAACGCATTCAATCCCGCGATTTTACCGAACGTAATAATGTCTGCCAACGCATTGCCACCAAGTCGGTTACCGCCATGAACCCCACCTGTTACTTCACCTGCTGCGTATAGACCCTTTATCGCTTGTCCATCATTATTTAGCACTTGTGCATCTGTATTAATCTTTAACCCACCCATAGTATGGTGTACAGCAGGTGTTACCTCAATCGCATAGAACGGACCGTTGCTCAACTCACGCGGCAGATCGGGACGCTGGAATTGCTCATCTGTGCCTGCCTTCACACCTATGTTGTAAGAATTCAATGTGTTACCCAATACAGCAGACTCTACCCCCAGCTTTTCAGCTAGCGCCGCTATGCTTTCCGCTTCAGTTACGAGCTGCATATTGAAATACTCTTCTGTCGCTTTCAAGCTGTCCCGAAGCCCTTTATCGAACAATAAATAGGCACGACCATCCTGCTGACCTAAAATAGCCTTGGAAACAACATCACGAGTTAGCAGCTCATTCACGAAACGCTTACCACTCTTATTAACCAAAATAGCACCATTACCTCGAACTGCTTCTGTTACCATTACACCTTTATCTGGAACAACAGTCGGATGCGTTTGTATTTCAGCCATATCAACAAGAGCCGCACCATGCTTCTCCGCAATCGTTATCGCATCCCCTGTCGCTCCCGGATGATTCGTTGTAGCGAAGCCTTTCAGATCTGGTTTATGTGCGACGACCATCTCTTGATTCGCAGAAAATCCCCCCGATGCCAATACAACCGCGTTTGTATTTATCATATATTCCTTGCCTTCTTTGTCCTTTGCCTTTATACCAGTAACTGCCCCTTCTTTATCGATAACGATATCTGTCATTTGATGCCGCGTACGTACATCAATGTTCTTTTCCTTGGCAGTCTTCTCTAGCACCATAGCGATATGAGAGCCTACTGCCGCTCCTCCTGCTGGACGGTGAGTACGATTGACGCTTGCTCCAGCCATTCGACCAACATCAGACATGTCCGCACCATACATCTCCAACCACTCTACGGAATCTTTCGCTTGCTCCGTGAGCAATTTGACCAGTTCTGGGTTGTTTTTGTCATAGCCGCCTTTCATCGTATCCTCATAGAATAATTCCACACTATCTTTAAAGCCCTTATCTATTTGCTGCTTCGTCCCAGCAGCATTCAAACCACCTGTCGCACGCGCCGTATTCCCGCCTACAATCGGCATTTTTTCCAACACAATCACATTCGCACCTTCTTCTTGCGCACGAACCGCGGCCGCCAGACCTGCACCGCCCGCTCCAACGACAACAACGTCAGCCGACTCCTTCTTTGCTCCACACCCCGACAATAATGACAACGCCATTGCAGCCGCAAGTACGGTTGGTATCCACTTTTTCATGATGCAGCACTCCCTTATGATGATGTTCTCTCTGTCTTCAAAGTGATAGGCTGTACGCTTGCTAATAACTAGCGTAGATCGCCTACACTTTACAAGTGATTATTTTCACTTGAAATCAACATCATCGTAGCACATCACCAACCTCATATATGTGAACTAATTCACATAAACTTCTGAACGACGTATACAGCCTCGCTTCATAACTAGCTAGCACCTATTAGAACTGAGCATCGCATAACACAACCTATTCTCTCCAGACGAAAAAAGCTAGCAAGTTTCAACCAACTCATTGCTGGCTCTACCTTGCTAGCTCTATCATTCTTCGCTCATTCTACCATATAAATATAGGATGAATATTGACCCTGCTCTGATAGCTTAATCGGCAATCGGATATGCACGTCGAATCCACCACCTATACTTGTTACAATCTTGATTTCCCCTTCTAGGCTGCGTACGCGTTCATAAATGCTTGATAATCCCATATGCATTCGATTATGCTTCCAAGCTACTTCATCCATTCCGATTCCATTGTCTGTATATCGGAACAAAATATAGTCCTCACTCTGACGCAGCTCAATTATGGCGCAATCCGCTTGAGCATGTTTGTCTGTGTTCCTAAGCAGCTCTTGCACGATACGATATACACCTGTCATCAACTCGTTGCTCAGCGTATCGTTCACAGGAAAGGCTAGCAGCTCTATTGAAAAGTTCACTCGAAGCAGCTCATGCTCAATAAGATGCCTAAGCGATTCAGCTAAGCCCATTTCTTTTAACAATTGTGGTCTCAGTTCTTGACAGGTCTCTCGTATTTGATGAATGACATCAAGCAAACCTTCCTTAATCTCCAGCAGCTCACACCTCAGCTCAGGACTCATCGGGTAATCCAGCGTAGATGTTTCTAGCTTACGATACCAAATAATTTGATCTTGTAATGCTGCATCATGTAAATCAGAAGCAAGCTTTTGCCGCTCATTTTCAGATAGACAAAATAATAACCGCGACATCCAAGGGGAAGTTAGCTTACGATTGTTCAACTGATCTTGCAAGTCCTCCACCATACGCTCCACAGAGTAAAGATTTTCATAAACAAGACTGGCATAGCGCGTAATCGTTTGCAGCCACTTCCATTCATCTGGATTGAACTGCGTATGATTGGACTTATTGCTCAACCATCCTACTCGATACGTATGCTTAAAACAGCCTAGCACAAGAAGAATGCCATCTGGCAATCGAACAAGCTCGGCTATACGAAGCTCACTTACCTCATTAAGAATAGACTTGGAAGCATGTCGTCCCATAACGGTGTTGGGTAGCGGGGTCACCTGCTTGGTAGTCAAATTTACATCAAAGAACTGATAACTGCACAGCGGTAGCATTTCGGTCAATTCCTGTCCAAGAATATGTTCCAGTTCTGCATGCTTCATAACCCCTGACAGTTGGCGAGAGAACCGTTCCAAGCTATCCTGTCCATTAAACGAATTACTAAAGAGGCGAGAACGAAACTGATTCTGCAGTATCTCGTTCCCATACAAAAGCAGCGTAATCGATAGAAGCATGACAAGGAAGAACTTTACTAGTTTTCCCGTATCGAGGACAAATCCGAAGTCAACAACGGTAGCTATTACCGAAACGATGATAACGGCCGGGAGAAAGGCAACAACGAGAAATTTTCTGAATCGGTTCACGATAAAATCGATATCAAATAACTGCTTGGATGAAATTAAATACATATAGCTAATGGGCAAGCTGAACAAAAATAAGGTACTAAAAGGGACATTCGTGTCCTCTCCATTAAAAAAGTACGGCATAATCACATTAAGTACAATGAATGGTGTAAATGCTACGATATGTACAATGAGGAAGATTTTAAATAGCGGAGGCGAGCTATCGCGTCTATGACGTAAATAAAGTTGAATTAAACGAAATAAACAAATCCCATAACCAACCGCAAGCGTTCCTTTTACTAGTAGCGGGGTCATTCCTTTTATATCAATGAATTTAAATACAAAGCGATTGGACCAAGCAAAGACACTTATGATTACATCAATGACAAATAAGGAGGCAAGCACTTTCTTTGAAATAAAGGATAAGTAAAACTTCTCCAAGAAAACGTTCATAAAATGCATAAAAATATAGGGAAGAGCAGGAAGAGCAATCATGATAATGGCTCCACCTACTACATCCATATTGTAAGATGCAACATTTCCGTAAAAAGATATACCGATGATAAGAAAGCAGACGATAAGGATTCGAGCATCTGGCTGATCTCGTTTATTTTTCCATAAGTAATAGGCCATATAAGAAAATAAAATTAAAAAAATAGGAGACAAAATAAAGAGAACAATAAACAAATCCTGAGGCAATCCCTCGTGCCAATTCTGCTTGAACAAAGCTGTCTGAACTTGTTCATCTTGTTTCTGTATCGTTAGTTCCTGTACAGTTCCTGGAATGACATAATAACCATCCATACGATCTTGCTCCGAATAATACTCATGGACGGGGATACCATCTAGCTTAAGAAGCTTATCCCCCTTCTCGATTGGGGCATCATATATGTCTGTATCTGACAAGACATTATGAACAACATAATGCTGCCCATCGATTCGATCGAGAGTTATCGTTCTAGGCGGAGCAAAATACGAAGCGAACGTCAGATACACAACAATAGACAGTAAACCTATGATTACTACGCATAGCTTCCAATTATTTTCTATTCTTTTAAACATGGACAGACAACACCTTTATACATAAATAGTTTTTCTGCATGCCTATGCAAGAGCATATATTTATTTATGTTCTACTGTCCATCATATGTAAACGAATTGTTGACTCGTAATTTCCACAATTTTTATTGCGGTGCTGCTTCTGTCTCCTCCACGCCTAGGAAGATAACTTTGAATTCTTCTAGGTAAGGGGCAGTTATCGAATTCTGCTTGAACAAATCTTGAAATTGATAGTAATGAACTCTCATTCTCACCGCAGAGGCAATAAAAGTCCCTGTCTTTTCGCACGCTTCATGAAGTTGCCCTATCTTCTCTTCCGGAATATGATCGGAATGCCCACTCACATAATCCTTAATCCATTTATATTCGTTCCCATCAATGGCTTCAGCCAAATACAAGAGCGGTGCTGTACGCTTTCGATTATGAAAATCGTTTTTAATGGTAAGCTGATACAAGTCCTTCATATCATTTTTCAATTGTGAAGAAAGTCCCATTTCCTTCGCATAAGCGGCTACCGTTGCATCCCATTGTCCTGTAGCCAATATGACCCCTGTCATACATGCCATTATGAACATAGAGGCTGATTTGTGCTCCACCATTTCCATGTATGCAGGAATGTCAGCGATATCATTTTCAAGATCAGCCATTTGCCCGTTTAGCGCAACTACCATCTGGTGATTCATCATCTCCAGCGCCGTACATACGTATTGCTCATTCATAGTCGAACGGCATTGCTTCATTGCTACAGGCACTAATTGCAGCAGCCCTAAGGCTACGTTAAGTGACAATGGCATCGGTAACTGCATCCAACGCTTATCCCCATTATCTTGGTCTTGCAGATCATCTATCACATCGGATGCAAGCAAAAATAATTCAATTGCCGCACATGCCGCGTAAATGCCTTCCTCTGTTCCTCCGAACATGTTGTAATGGTACTCGGCCAGAAGCCCGAATCTTGAATGTTCTTCTACTCGTTTTTCTTGTAAAAATTCATGGGCATACTGCCGCATCTTCGACTGTGTAAATGATTCGTCGATTAAATCCTTAATGATGGTATCGATTCGGACCACTTTATGTTCCATAGTATCTCCTCTTTATTGGGACTAAGAAAATAGGACAGCAGCAATCAATTGATCTGCGAGCACTATAACTTTATTGAAATAGGTACATACATTCATTTATTCAATAACAAAAGGCTCATTCCTCCTATATTTCGAGATGGAATAAGCCTTATTTTCATAAGATGTACGATATTTAATTTGCTTTTGCCTTGACCTTATCTAGTGCAATCGTATTATTGTTTACAGCAACTGGTGCTGCTTCGGAGTGAGGTTTCAGGTATGCTATATAATATGCTCCTGCAACGAACAACATCCCGCCGACAAGGTTGCCAAGCCAAACGGGGATAAAGTTCATGAAATAATCTCCCCATGTATAGTAGCCTTCAAAGATGGCAGCAGGGATGACGAACATGTTCGCAACAACGTGTTGAAATCCTATCGCCACGAATGCCATCGTCGGGAACCAGATGCCAAGAATTTTACCGCTAAAGCTCTTAGAACCATAACTGACCCATACCGCAATAGCGACCAGCCAGTTACAACCAATCCCTGATATAAAGGCTTGCAAAAACGATTCATCCAGCTTATGACCAGCAACGGCAATCGTCTTCTCCACATATACGCCGCTAGCTGTTAGCCCGACAATATGCCCGAATGCGTAGGCAACGAATATGGCTCCTGCGAAGTTAGCAAGCGTAATGATGATTAAATTTCTGGTCACTTCCCAAGTCGTAATACGCTGTTTCATACGAGCTAAGGGTACTGCCATCATATTTCCAGTGAGCAATTCTCCGCCACCTAATAGCACAAGAATGAGTCCTACTGGGAATAAAGATGCCCCTATGAGCCCGCCAATACTTCCCCATTCACTAGGTACTGCTGCCGTAATACGGATATATAATAAGTAGCCAAGTGCAATAAAAGCCCCCGCTAGAAATCCAAGTACCAGCATGACGGGTAACGGGTTCCGTGCTTTGGCAGCTCCAGTTTCCACGGTTGCTTCCGCAATTTCATGCGGTTTTAAGTATCCTGCCATATTGTCATTCCTCCCTTACCACTTGCGAATGATCGATATACTTTCATTGTATTCATCGCATGCAAGCTATTATGTGATTATAATCACATAATAAACAATAACCTTACTATCTCTTCACCCTGCAATAGGTAGGGCATTTGATACCTTCCCTATCATATGTCTATGTTTCTTTCAGCACACAATCCAAGATTCAGCTTCATGCATATTCTACTAGTAAGATAAGATAGAAATGGAGAGGTGCGCATATGCCTAATCAAACCGTATTTAACACCTCATCGATGCCATTGTTTACGTCTATGACAAATACGTATACGAACCCTGGTGTAGGATCAAGCGCTGCGCAGGCCGCTGCATCAGCAGGAGTGGGCTTTCGGCTAACGACAGCTAGTGCAAGTGTAGGAGGAAGCCAAAACCTACTGCTTCAGATTACAAACCCCGCAGCCAGCGGTAAAAATATTTATCTAGTGGATATTTCAGGAGGCACTACCGCAGCTGCCACAATCAATGTATCTTCAGGCGGTACTATCGCTGGAGGTACGACTCCTGTACCTGTTAACACTCGACTCGGTACAGCTACGACCAGTGTCGTCACTACAAGACAGCTTAGCGGAACCTTGGGTGGAACACCAACGACATTTTTAACCACCTACGTTACTGCGGGGGCTTATCTCCTCGTTTTCGATGGCGGCCTAATCGTTCCTGCGAACCAAGTACTCACCGTATCGTTGGGTGTAGGCGCTTTAACAGGCTCGATTAACTTGCAATGGTGGGAACTATAATGCCCAATTTCGTACCATTCAACCGTTCCGACCGCCCTGTCTTCGATCAAATTACCAATGCGCTGGACTCGCCAGCCATTATTACGAGCCCTCCATATAGTGCGAGCGTCGCTGGCAATGTATTTAGTGCATTTACAACTACATCCGCCTCACTTGGCTTGCTCGGTGGTACCGTGCAATCGTCCATCCGCCTAAACAATGCGAGTAGTACGAGAACATGCTACGTTATACGCATTGCCGGGGGCGTCGGAGTCGGATTAAGCTTGTTATCCAGCTTAAATGCCTCCTACTCCGTCTATCAAAACGGCACGATCACGTCTCCGACTACGCTTACACCACAGAATGCAAACTTAGGTAGCGCAAACACGAGCAGCATGACGGTAACCGGTTCAACTGGCGCTGTCACCGGCGGGACTTTACTACTCACGGTACCTGTTACTGCCGGACCGATTACTTCAGACTTTAACGGCAGCATTGTCGTACCTCCATCCACGACACTTTCCCTTGCCGTCAGCGCCTCCCTCACCGTTGCAGGTACCTTGTCTACACAGGCAAGCCTTCTCTGGTGGGAGGTGGGATGAGCCGTTGTTACAGGCAAAAAGCCTCATGTATCCCTCGCATCGCGATGGCTGTATGAGGCCTTTATGCTTCTGAGCATGTATGTTATGAACTAGCGATACAACAATCTGAATACAGCTTTTATACTGTAACAAACGGAATAAGCTATACAACTTCCTTAAATGTACTCGTTGGTGCTATGATGTATAGATTTTGCTCTTCAGGACTCTCCTCAGTATGCATAATATTCTTTATTTTTTCGTAATTACCTTCCATTTATAGCATGACAAGCATAAGAATTTTAGGCCTATTATTTAGCAATAGAAGTATAGTTGATAAATCCAAATTCAAGCTCTGTTTCTTCTTTTTGCAACAGCCTTTCAATCATTTCATGTTTCTTTGTAAAATCATATCTATTTACATCCATTATACCTACAAATCTAAGTGTACGTACGAAAAAGTGGCCTATACAGTATTCCATGTATACGAACTTAAGTTTGTTGGGATATAGTGGGGTTGCTGATTAATAAACCTCACAGCAGAATTTTGAACGGTAAGAAATTGTACAGCCAGCAAATATAATGCCACCTACAGTAAAAAAATCAAGATTAGATAAACAATGTACTTCCGCGTTACAATAACCTTTATCATTGAAATTACCCAAGCAAAACTTTACTTTTTTGGGTTTTAAGACTAATATATAATTATTAAATTCACAATATATGGGAGGTAGTGTTAGTTTGAAATTTAAGTACATGCTTTATTTACTGTTAACTATGATATTTATTGTCGGCTGTAATGAACCCATAGCAAATCCCACTCCTCAAAAGAACGTCCCTTCAATAACTCAAAATGATAACATTCCGCATAAGGATATACCTAATAATGACGAAAAAATATTAACTTATCCAGAGTTCCAAGAGCTTGCAATTGATTTGGAGAAACAACTAAAAATAAATGGATTTCATTTCAAAAACGGAAGTAGTACACTCCCCGATATTACAATAATAGATAAAAAATTAACTTTTAATACAAGAGATACATTAGTCTTAAACGGATCTCTGGATCCTAACGAGATTCCCCAACCCACTCATCATTTACTTATTTTTGAAGACAATAAAGATAAAAGTAAGGTAAATAATCAACTTGTAATCAGGTTGGCTTACACAAAATCATATATTGGAAATGATATTGTAGATGGAAATAAAAATTTTGGTTTTTCAGAGACCGATCAATCTCTAGCAGAAGCAACGAATCTCATGATACTAAGCTATAAAAATCTTATTATCAGTGTTCAACTAACTTCTCATAATAAAGCAGATCGGGATGTATTAATAGATTCGATATACCCTATTGTGGAAATGATAAAAAACTATTAATCTAGTTTGACAATATGTGGATTTTAATGTATTCTACATTTTGAATTACATATTATAGGAGGTTTTTGAATGATTTTAAAAAAGAAGATTGCAATCTATGCTACCAGTTTTGCCCTGCTTTCATCTCTACACACAACAGCCTATGCAACATCAACAGTTTCAGAGATACCTAATGAAGTATTAGAAAAAGTGAAACAAGCAGAAAATGAACAAGTGTTTACGATTCCTGAAATAAAAGCATGGGAAACCGATCTTGACGGTGTTACACGTGAAGTCACACCGTTAAATCTATCTACTAACGAAAATAGCACATTAGCTCCACCTGTAGGAAATGGCTACAATTATGTTTTTTCCCATTACGACCAAAGCAGAATAGCTAAAGACTGGAAATTTAAAAACACTGGAACATACAGAGTTGAAAATAGACTTACAACATCTACGCAAGCATCCTACACCCAAACCAATACAACAACACACAATTGGAATGCAACTGTCAATCTTCAAGGAGAAGCAACAATCGGAAATTCATTTTTAGGAAAAATTGAAGTAACAACAGGCGCAAGCGTCAGCAAACAATGGACCTATCACTCCGGAACGACATATGGAATTACCCAAACGATTCCTGCTAAGAGTATTGCCTATATTAGCGCCTATGCTGTAGGCTATAATTCTGGTGGTACCTTAGTATGGGACAGATACGATATTGATTATATGACTCATTTAGGCACGTATAAAGAAAATGCTAGCGGGACAGCTATCAGTAAAAATGATGTTAGCGTTGAAATATCCTCTACTCAACCAATTTAAGACTTGAAATCAACGTTCGACTTTCTTCAGTAATATGAAGTCACTCTATTTAACTATCATCTTCATAACCCATACAGTCCTCATAACAACTACTTAGAAAATAACTGAACTGAAAAGTAGTCTAGTTTCCTCATATCACTTAGAGGTTGCTAGGCTACTTTTCTAACTTACGATAAATTTCTAGCTAATACCCGTTTAGCCACGCTTCGCAATAATGCCGCGCGCGATATGCACGCCTGCCGCTCCTGCTTGTGCGAGACCACGCGTAATCCCCGCGCCATCGCCGCCGCAGTACAAGCCTGCAATCTCGGACTCGAAGTTATCGTCCAACTTCGGACGAGCTGAGTAGAACTTCGCTTCTACACCGTAGAATAAAGTATGCTCAGATGCGATACCTGGCGTTACTTTTTCCAGCGCATCTACCATTTCGATCAAACTTTTCATCGTATTATAAGGAAGAACAAGTCCTAAGTCCCCTGGAACAGCCTCTCTCAACGTAGGCTCCAAGAAACCTTCACGAATGCGATTCTCTGTGGAACGTCTGCCACGGATAATGTCTCCGTATTTTTGTACGATTAGACCTCCGCCAGACAAATCATTCGCACGCTTACAAATTTCACGAGCATATTCATTCGGCTTATCGAACGGCTCCGTAAATTTGTGCGAAACGAGCAGGGCAAAGTTCGTATTTGGCGATCCCAGCTTCGGATCTTTATAAGAGTGACCGTTCGCGCACATAATGCCGCTGTGGTTCTCAACTACAACATGCCCTGACGGATTGCTGCAAAATGTACGCACACGCGTACCAACAGAAGTATTGAAGACAAATTTACCTTCATATAAATGTTCGTTAATTTCACGCATAACGACATCGGATGTCTCTACTCGAACACCAACATCGACTTGGTTGTTGTACATTTTCAAACGACGCTTCTTCAATATATCTGTTAACCATGCTGAACCATCACGACCAGGAACAATTACGACAGCATCTGCTTCGTAGCGCTCGCCATTTTTCAGCTCAACACCCTTAATCGTATGACGGCCCTCTTGTTTGACCGTAATAATATCCAATACTTCCGCTTTATAAATCATATCAATATGAGTGGCTAACTTCTCATAAATCGATTTCAAGATCTCTAAGTTCTGCTCTGTACCTAGATGACGAACTTGTGCACGCAACAGCTTCAATCCAGCCGCATATCCTTGCTGCTCAATTCGACGCACCGTGTCCGTTGTAGGATCCGTAATATCTGTCGTTGCACCATGCTCCAAGTTAATCGCATCTACATAGCGAATCAAATCCAACACTTGCGTGGGAGCGAGATAGTCCGTCATCCAGCCGCCGAATTCAGTCGTAATATTGAACTTGCCATCACTATAAGCTCCAGCTCCACCGAAGCCATTCGTAATCGAGCATGCCGGCACACATCCAGCAAAATCCTTCTTGCCTGCTGCAGGAGGACATTTCTGAATTTTCTCTTCCAAGATTGGACAATTGCGTCGGTAAATATCATGACCTTTATCAATAAGTGCCACTTTCAGCTGTGGCGCCTTCAACATCAATTCATAACATGTAAAAATACCTGCTGGTCCTGCCCCGACTACAATTACATCGTATTTGCTCATGAGCTCCTCCTTAAGGTCCATTCGAATCGTTGCCTGCTGTACACTTTCCTCATCCATTGGTTGTGACGATTGAACATGCCAAAACCTGCCTACACGAAGGTGCGTCAAAGCGCGCCTCGTCGTAGACAGGAATTTACGGCTCCTTGTAGAGACCCCCGAACCTTATTATCAGGGTTATACGAACGAAATTGATTTCTATTTGTAGTAACCTTCGTGCAACATCCCCTATTGTAGAGGTATAAAACGAACGAGTCAACAATAAATTTATTTAATGTTCGTGTTTTATTACATTAAAATAGTTTTCATCTATAAATATATCTTTATATATTGTATTTCACGAACATTATTTTGACACCCACAAATAACCATATTTTATTTAGCTTGTCGAAATATTTCGTATTATCATTGTAAACAACTTATTTCCCGCCTAAATGTTAACTACAAATCACTTTCTTTATGCAGCTGTATGACAAAACAGATAAAACACGTATTCAATCCTTACTGCAGCTCGTTGGTCTTAAAGAAAAGCAGCATATTGCACTTGGAAAGCTCACCCCTTCCGAGCAGCGGCGATTTCATTTGGCACTAGCAGCCGCACAGCGTCCTAAGCTGTGCGGCTTATTTTAATTGAAGATCCTGAGTTCCAGCTTGATAAGGAAGGAAGCTATTTGCTAAGACAATGGATTCAATCTGTGACTGAGGAAGGAACAACAGTATTGCTGACCGTTCCCGCCCTTGAGGATGCACTGATGCATTAACATTAACACTAACTCCAAATGTAATCCTCTGGACGAGAACAGGCTTCAAATCCGTCATTATAGAAGAGGAAGAAGAAAGAAATGTAACCGATAGTAAAGCTAGATCATTCTTTAACGGGGATTTTGATGGAATTGGAGTACAGCATCTATTTTTCAACATGCAAGTCATAATTGTAAGTATATTCCATTTATTGTATGTAGCGAAATTCCACTACATACATACGAAACATCCTTTTGTTGGAATACTACTATTAATGTAAATAATATTGTAAATGAACATGAACATACTTAACCGTTGAATGCACTTGAACAAATACACTTGATGAACACATATTCCACTACCGAGCGCCATAGGCGCTATTTTCATGAAATGGTTCATTTCAGATTTTTAACGGTTGCAGTTGAGCTTATTTTAGCAATGAAGACAATTGATATCGATCACTCAGACAAATAAGCTCCGTCGTGACCGTTACATTTTAAAATCCATTCATATTCACGGAATAGCCTCTATGGCAACCGTTAGGACATCAAGGAGTGGGAGGGATCCGCCCCCTTGTCATACGAGGTAATGTTTTCGTTGCTCAAGGCGAAATATTGGCCTGGACAGGAATATTTAGCACGTGTTAATAACTTCCATGCCCTAGAGGGTTGGAATTTGACCTAGAATCGTATAAAGTTGTCCTTGTTGCATATTTATACTTATTTCGGTATAGGAGATACAGAACATGAATTCACATAAAGAAACGGCACCGTCGCCGAATAAATGGCCAGCACTCGCTTCTATTTTAGCCTTTGCTATCCCATCCATCATCGGCCTTATGCTGTTTGTCGTTCCTGTTACATGGAATGGTGAAGTGACGGTACCAATCGCTTTTTTAGCAAAATATATTCAGCACCTGCTGGGAGACTTCATTGCTCCAGCTACGGTAGCTATCATAACAATCGCTTGGGTCGGCTCTACAATTTCCCTACTACTTAAGCCTAAACAGCTGTTAGCAAAATCGTTATGGCGCACCTTATTTCATATACCGCCATTTTGGTATGCGGTCCGTACGGTAGGACTTCTATTTGCATGGTCCGTCTTGCTTAAGATCGGCCCTGAGTGGATTTGGTCAGCGGATACAGGCGGAATGCTGCTCGAAGGGTTAATCCCTGGCCTATTCGTCGTGTTCCTGCTGGCAGGCTTGCTGCTGCCATTGCTCGTCGACTTCGGCTTACTGGAGTTCGCAGGCACATTGATGACCAAAATTATGCGTCCACTCTTCAAGCTGCCTGGCCGTTCCTCCATTAACTGCATGGCTTCTTGGCTTGGAGACGGTACGATCGGCGTCATGATGACAAGCAAGCAGTATGAAGAAGGCTACTACACCAAGCGTGAAGCCGCTGTTATTGGTACAACCTTTACAGCCGTATCGATTACATTCAGTTTTATCGTCTTGTCAAATGTTAAGCTGGGACATTTGTTCCTCCCGTTCTATGCGACAGTTACAATTGCAGGTATGGTGGCAGCTATTATTATGCCTCGTATACCGCCTCTGTCTCGCAAATCTGATACGTATTATGAAGGCGTAGAGCCACAGCAGGATGAATTAATCCCTGCACAATGGACACCTTGGCGCTGGAGCTTGCAGCAAGCAGTAGCGAAGGCACAAAGCCATAAAGGGGCCGGGGCATTTGTGAAGAACGGCTTCCATAACATTTTAGACTTATGGATCGGCGTACTTCCTGTCGTAATGGCAATCGGTACAGCTACCGTTGCGTTGGCAACGTATACGCCATTGTTTGAATGGCTCGGCAAACCGTTTATTCCTATTTTAAATGTACTAGGCGTCCCTGAAGCCGCTGCAGCATCGCAAACGATTATGGTCGGTTTCGCAGACATGTTCCTGCCTACGGTATTGGCATCTGGTATCGAGAGTGAACTCACTCGCTTTGTCATTGCTGCCTTATCGGTAACTCAACTTATCTATATGTCTGAAGTAGGCGGACTATTGCTGGGCTCGAAGCTTCCCGTGAAGCTGCACGATCTAATCATTATCTTCTTGCTGCGCACCATTATTACATTGCCAATTATCGTTGGTATGGCGCATCTCATTTTCTAAAATGAAGCTTCCTCACATACAATAAGTAAGTAATCTTATCGATAAGCACCTCTACTCGTAATCACTCGGAATCTTTCTCAGCAAAGAAGCGTTCCTGTGCATACGATAGAGGTGCTTTTTTACTTACAATTTACTAGAGCATGCCGACTTTACTTAGCTTATCTTTTATACAAAATAATTAGCATTTGCCCGCCCTGCTGAAAGAAAGACATGATATTCCCTCATTTCAGGCTAAATTGTGTATTGCAGACCCCGACTGACAGGAGTATCGTTAACTATTACATACATTAGTAAAGAATGGATAATTGTATACATTCCCTTACATATAAAGCGAGGTGTCACTCTGATGTCACAACCATCAGCAGTCACTACGAATCATACTGCCGTATCTCAATCGAACAATGCTCATAAGCTCACTACACAGCAAACGACACCAGCTCCCAGAACGCTGTACAACATTTTGCTGGCGATTAGCTTCGTTCATTTGTTCAATGATTCGATACAGGCGGTTATCGTAGCCATTTTCCCGATTTTAAAAGACTCCATGCAGCTTAGCTACACCCAAATTGGCTGGATTTCATTCGCACTGAACGTCACTTCGTCCATTTTGCAGCCTGTCATTGGCTTTGCCTCGGATCGCAGGCCTACACCAATGCTGCTGCCAATCGGGATGTGCTTCACCTTTACAGGTATGCTTGTCCTCGCCTTCGCTCCGACCTATGCCGTCGTCATGGCAGCGGTCATCTTCGTCGGTCTCGGCTCGGCTATCTTCCATCCAGAAGGAATGCGAGTCGCTCATATGGCTGCCGGTGGGCGCAAAGGCTTGGCTCAATCCATTTTCCAAGTTGGCGGTAACATGGGACAGTCTCTTGCCCCATTATTAACGAAATGGGTATTCATCCCCTTCGGGCAAATGGGAGCACTAGGCTTTACTGCTATCGCCGCAGCAGGTATCGCTGTCCAAACCTATATCGCACGCTGGTACCAAGCTTCCTTGAATAACGGCTACGTATTTGCCAAACGCAAACCACAAGGCCAAGTAGATGCTGCACAGCGTAGAAAAGTGTGGACGATAACGGCTATTATTATCGTACTTGTCTTTGTACGGTCATGGTATTCGTCAGCGATTGGCACCTATTACTCTTTCTATTTAATTGAGAAATACAAATTGTCTATTGATGAAGCTCAAATCTATATTTTTGTCTTCCTGCTTTCGGGTGCAATTGGTACATTCTTTGGTGGTCCATTGGCAGATCGCTTTGGGAAACGGAATCTCATCATTGCTTCTTTGCTCTCCGTTATTCCATTCGCACTCCTATTGCCACATTTACCACTATCTTGGGCGATGGTTGTACTGGGCTTAAGCGGCTTCGTCTACTTCACCAGCTTCTCGACTACGGTCATCTATACACAAGCGCTACATCCCGGTAGCATCGGTACCGTATCTGGTCTTATTACAGGCTTCGCCTTCGGTATGGGTGGATTAGGAAGCTTAGCGATTGGGCAGTGGATTGATAGTAGTGGTATTGAAACGGTTATGTTTATTTGTGGATTTCTGCCGCTGTTCGGCTTGCTAAGTCTATTACTTCCGAACGACAAAGAGATTGATTCTTGGACTTCGGCAACAAAAGAATAAGTGCATAAAAAATAGCCACCGCAATGGTGGCTATTTACATCATCTATAGGTATCACTCAAACGAGATTTTGTCTTATCTAGATGTAATGGAAATGCGAATATGAACGGATTGTGGTTGATCACTCAACAACGCAGCATATTTTTGCAGCATTTTTGAAGTCGCTACGCCAGAAGCGAAGCCTTGCACATCTAATTGGATATCACCGTTTGACAAATGAATCTCTTCCTGAATCGGTAGGGAAGGAACATGTATAGAACGGCGATCGTTATCAAGTGGAATCGACAAATCATACTTCTTCGTCACTTGATCGTAGATTTTGTGTTTCTTCAACCACATATAGTAAGCATTGTTGTGCGGGAACCCTAACCCTTTGCGTATGTCTGATACTTTGTAAGTTGCTCGTAAAGATTTAAGCGCCTCAACTTTTTGGTCATTATCTAACTGTTCCAGCTCGGAAAGTGTAATAGATAGGTCCATAGCTAGCCTCCCTCTTATATTATCAATTTGAAATATTAGAAACATAATAACACTAAAATTGTAAGAAGGAAACGGGATGAACAGCTCTATATACACTATTTTTCACTTTTTTTTAAAAAAACCGACCCGAAATATGTTAGGAATTACATGATATCACCAGTAATATCGCAAATAGTATGGATTTTTTTTCTATTCCACCCTGATGAATAGTTATGCACGCTCGCTAACTTTGACTTGAACTTTTCCAACGACGAAGATCAAAATTAACAATCCCGCTAAGACCGCGCCTGCAATTCGTAATCCCGTATCATAACTGTTTGTTAAGTAACCAATACCTGAAGTGCCCCCTACAACACCAAGCGAGAAAAATGCATAGAACATACCGAATGCTTTACCTTTATCTTTCTGTGAAACATGGCGGATAAGCAACGTATTCATCGAAGGGAACAGCAACGCGTAACCTATGCCGTATACAGCCATCGTTACATACATCATCGTCTCATTCGTAGTAAAAGATAGCGCAAGTAAGGATCCTATAACAATTCCGCCGCCAAGCATAATGAGCTTTAATGGTACGACCCGATCAAATAATCGATTCGTCGGTAGCATAAAGACCATAATCGCAACCATGCCAAACGTACTCATCATCATGCCTGAGGCCTGGCCCCCAAATTCCAGTACATCTGTCTTTATCGGTAACGCGTAAGTAAGCGAACCCATCCCGAACATAAGTGCAAACGCAGCAATATAAGATTGGACGACAGGACGCACAGCAAACAAGGTTCTGAAACTACTCTCCGGCTGCTCCACTTGAAGTTGTGAACCTGCATTTCCGTCGTTATTTTCGCCCTTACTCGATTGTTCGCTTTCCGTACGGGGAATAAATATCGTCAGCAGTACGCCAAGTACCAGCAAAGCCGCTACCGTAAGGAATGGAGCTTCAAATCCTAGCTTCGCTTTCATAATACCACCTGTAGCTGGTCCAATAATGGCAGCTAAGCCAACTGCTGCGCCAGACAACGCCATCGACTTCCCTTGACGTTCGTCAGGTACATGACGAGATATTAAGGTGAACACACTCGGTACAAGTAGCCCCCCTGCTAAACCATGTAGAAATCTTACCGCAATGAGCTGGGTATCGTTATTCACTTGTGAGTACAACAGCAATATAGCGGAGGTAAGTATAAAACCAATCAACAGTACACGTTTGCCGCCGTAGCGATCAATCCAACGTCCTGCTGCAATATTGCCCAGCATATTGGTCAGCGAATACATGCCAATGGCCAACCCCGCGCCAAAAGAACTCGCCCCTAAGTGAAGTGCATAAGGTCCGACGACTGGCAGTTGTACAAATGTATCCATAAAGCAGATGATGACCAAAATATACATCAATGCTTTCATCTAACTCGTGCAGGTGATCACTGCCTCTGATAAGTGAGGAAGTAATCGTATCGAATTGATCAGAGTCTAGCCCATTTTATTATCCGATACTTTCCCCTGCCCCTCCTTTCCGAGATAAAGTTTGGGAGTTATAGATTATTGCTTCTACTCTCATGAAAAAAGGAATGCGTACATGCATTCCCTTATATTTTACGTGATTTGACCGTAACACGCGATAGCAGGAATACGAAACGTATGGGAAACGTTCGATTCTGTTCACGGTTTGGACATATACCGCCTACATTTCTTACACATCGACGATGTCTATTTCCTAGCTGCTATAGCATCGTAATCACACACTAATGACAAGGGAGAATGAAGGAGGTATGAATAAACATTACAGCATTTACAGCTGCACCTTCATACTGTCATAAGCTACTCTAATGCCTTGGGGCTCGAACAAATCACATAACTCCTGATGGGTCAGATGTGCATTATGGGAAAAATGCGTCACGATAAATACCGTTTGAGGATCAGCCGCCCCACACGCGATTAGGCGCTCTTTCGCCTTAAACACCTCAGCTGCGTTCATATGCGTACCGGAATCAGGGTCATTCCCCATCGTGCATTCCAAGATGGCAGCACTCAGCTTATTTCCTTCCCGACCTCGCTGTTCCAACCAACTCCACGTCTCATCAGGAAACCAACCGCTGTCATGAGCATGTAGAACGGTATGACCATTCTTTTCAATCCAATAAAGGAGACAGGTCTCTTCATCCATATGATAGGCAGGTAGCGCAACGACTGTGGCCGTTTGAGTCACCGTTGGTATAAACAACTGCACTCGATGGAGAACATATTTACTCGTTTGACCTACTCGTTCACGAATTCGAGCTAAAGGCATATCATGAGCGTAAATATGGATGGGTTCCTCACCTGATTGTGCATACCCTGGCAATCTTGCTTCTAAGTCTTCTGCATACAGATGATCAGAGTGAGAGTGAGTAATGAGCAGATCTTGAATCTCCTCCAAGTCGAGATCATCACGCAGCATATGCAGCAACGTATCTGGCGGAAAGTCTATTTTCAGCTCGTGATCAATAACGACTGAAGTGCGAGTACGAATGTCTTTCCCCTTAAGCTTTCTAGCTTGTTGGCATAGTGAGCAGCGGCAAAACAAGGATGGAATGCCTTCATAGGCAGCTGTGCCAAGCAAATGGAGCAGCATACTGACTTCCCCCTTCTTATTTCTCTTATCTTATGCATATGCAGCAGCATGACTAATTCGGCTGTAAGCAGTTACCGGAGATGTTGTATGAAAAACAGCAAATAAAGACATTACATCAGAAACAAGAAATGAAATCATATGATATCGATCACATATCGTAATGCGCGCAAACACACACATGCATTCATACATGTAAATTATATAAGCTAAAAAAGCCCAGGACTGAATTAAAAAAGAGACCATCAGAAGATAGTCTCTTTTACATGCTACACACTGTGAAGTTCATGAAGACGAAGCTCTTACATCCACTCTTGTCCATGCTTGCGAATGAATCGAAGCTCCTCTTGATAATGATCATAATGTCCTTCGTCGATCATCTTTTGAAACGCCATATCGCCTTCTTTGGCTTTTCTTTGAATGGTTTTACATAATCCCTCTACTCGCAAGATTACCATTTCTAAAAAGCCGCTTTCCATTCCTTCCATACCATAGGAATCGAAAAACAAGGCAATTCTCTGTTTGATTCGCTCCGCATCCTTTAACGAATCATAATAAATAGCTTCGCCTGCTTCCGTATAATAAAGCCTGCTTAATGGGACGCAAGTATACATCGCATAGGCGATATCCCAAAGCCTCGGCCCAGGAGCAGCCATATCAAAATCAATTACACCTACTGGCTTCTTATCACTAAAAATAATGTTATAGATAGCGAAATCATTATGGCACACTACCTCAAATGGCTGCGGGGTGTTATCAAGGGGCCTCCAACGTTCATCTATTGGAAAATCACTCACAGCATCATGATAACTACGAAGCATGTTCGCAATCTCTTTTAATACCTCATCCGACCACATGTATGGTTGTAATGGATAATTGCCAGCTTCCCCTTCGATAAAGGACAAAATTTCTCTTCCTTGTTCATCTATACCTAGAAACTTTGGCACACCGTGTAAGCCTTTGCTTTCAAGGTGCTTTAGCAATGTATGAGTATTAACACTATCAGGTTTTAATTCCCGTCTAACCGTATTTCCTAGACGAGATACAGAGGAGACATTTCCTCCTGTTAATGCTTCTTCTTTTTCGTAGTGATTGCTCATGTAAATTCCCCCAAGTTAGGGACGCTATGATAGTGTCAATCGAGATGTATAGTTACCCATAAATAAAAACAGATATACAAAGGTATCTGCTCGGCAATGGGAATGTAATTGTCCACACCATGTATCCCTTGAATGATTTAAGATAGACAAATCAACGCATCCTTACATACGAAGGACCGCCGCTGTCTCTATCCGATTCATGCATCATTTCAAGGTATTCCACATGTGTACAGATTCCCCTTTCTTTACATCTCTACACTCTACTTTACCATTGATTACTAAATATAAAAACCAATTTAGACAGATAATCAACCATCCTTGATATAAAGCAAGGACGAAAGCAAGGAGGAAAGCAAGGGAAAAGTGCGCTAATGGTTGCCACGGAGACTATTCCATACATATAGATGGATTATGAAATGTAACGGTTATGATAGTGCTTATTTGTCAGAGTGAGCGATATCATTTGCACCAATTGCTAATATAAGCTCAACTGCAACCGTTACGAATCTGAAATGAACGATTTCACGAAAATAACGTTTATGGCGCTCGCTAGAGGAAGCTATATAGGTTATCATGCGATGTAGCACGGTCTGAGATCCTATCTGCAAAGGAATTATATCTTATTCGATTATTCAGTTAATCGTTAATTCTTCATTGGACAATCATTAATCGGTTAATGTGCATGAAAATCTACTTTTAGCTCTCAAATTACTGGTTTTATCGTGTTCAAATGAAATAGCCGAACCCCTATTGGGACTCGGCTATTTTACTTATGTGCTAGAAGGTTTTGTCCTTCTCGTTGCTACTGCTTGCAACGGGTCGTCTGGCCAATAGTGCTTCGGGTAGCGGCCTTTGAGGTCTTTTTTGACCTCAAAGTACGTATTCCTCCAGAAGCTCGCCAAGTCTTGCGTAACCTGCACCGGCCTCTGTGCCGGGGACAGCAGGTGGAGCGTCAGCGGGACGGCGCCGCCTGCGACGCGCGGCGTCTCCCGCATCCCGAACAGCTCTTGCAGGCGTACGGCCAGCACGGGCTGTTCGGGGTTGGTGTAGTCGACAGCGATGCGCGACCCACTCGGCACAGCGATGTGGGTCGGAGCTTCGTCGTCGAGCTGCTGCCGCTGATTCCACGGCAGCAGCCCTTCCAGCAGCGCAGTGACCTGTAGCTTCTGCAGGTCATGGCGGCTGCTGAAGCCGTACAGATGCGGTGCGAGCCAATCCGCCATACTGGCGGTGAGCGCAGCATCTGATACATCCGCCCAATCATGTGGGCGGTGATGATGCAGGAACGCAAGCCGCGCTTGCAATTGGCGGGCGTTCTTCGTCCATGGAAGCATGCCAATGGCTAACGGGTGTCGGGAGATCCCTTCTATTAAGGCAGCCAACACTTTATCCGCGTCTGGATTTGGACACGGCCGCTCATGAAGGACGATAGCACCAAGACGAATAACTTCTCGCGCTCGAACAGCTTCTGCCGACTTGTCCCACTCTACAGTAACAACATGCTCGATTTGATCGTCCATACATTGCTCCAGGGCATCTTTCGTCACTTCTACTGCCAAACGAATACGACTATCTGTACCTTGATCGTCCAAATCAACAGCTACAATATAAGGTGCATAATGAATAGTATGCTGCGCTTTGCTTATAGCTCTACCTATATATGCAGACGAGCCTACACCCGCTGAGTTACCGCCATGCTGCCCCGTGAAACTAGCTCCACGACCGTTGCTTAGCAAATAACGTCCATCTTCACGCCGCTTACCAATTCGATCCGGATACGCCAAAGCCAACAATACACTAGTGATTTCACTTCGATCATTAGCGCCACTTGTTCCAACTGCTCTGTTGAACCTTTTATCAAGATTTAGATTGCTAGCATCATTCGCATTTTCCGCCTCGCTAGCAGGACCTGAAAGGCCCGCTTTATATGCCTTACTTGAATCATTACTTGATCCTTTACTTGATGACTTTCCAGCTACACGTAACACTCTATTGTCTATAGCAGCAGAACCTTGTGACGCAGTTGGCCATTTTTCACCAATCAGTCTAGATAAACGCCTTGCCTCTTCATGAATTCGGCGGACAATAGCTTCATCTAGCGAGACCGAATTTCCTGAGCCAAAGGTAGATGCGAAGCTCGCCTTCTCAGCATTCGCCTCCCTCTGTACTTGCCGATGAGCAAGCAGCACCTCTAGTCGGAACAGTAGATCCGGGTTAGAGCTATCGTATGATGACACGCTTGAATGCCCTGCTGCCCCTTCCCTACCGCTTGTGCCTCGGAGCAAATCCCGCTCCTGCAGCATCGCTGCCAATAAGCAAGCTTGTTCTACCGCTCCAAGCAGGACCGCTTTCAACAGCATATGGGCAAGCCTTGGATGCAAACCACTCACTGCCATACGTCGTCCGTGTTCCGTTATACTTCCATCCATATGCAAAGCACTTAACTGCCCTAGAAGCTGCTGCGCCTGCTGTATAGCGGCAGTTGGCGGAGGGGTCAGCCATGCAAGGGAATTGACATCCGTACCCCATGCTGCCAGCTCCAGAGCCAATGGAGCCAAATCGGCGTCCAATATTTCCGGCAAGCGCTGTTTTGGTAAATGCCCGTGCTCCGCCTCTGACCATAGCCTATAGCAAACGCCAGGCCCTAGCCTTCCCGCACGTCCTCGGCGTTGATCCGCTGCATCCTGTGTTACACGCTCCGTGACGAGTCTTGTCATTCCCGTTCGCGGCGAATATCGAGAGACACGCATCATTCCACAATCAATGACAATGCGAACCCCTTCTACGGTTAAGCTCGTCTCAGCAATGGAAGTCGTCAGCACTACTTTACGCTCACCCTGTTGTACAGGGGCAATCGCCTCGTCCTGAGCCTCCTGCGGCAGTTGGCCATGCAGCGCAAGCACACGTATATATTCGTGTCCTAATGCTTCGTAATGCTGATTCTGTCGAGATAAAATACGAGCCAACTCTTGCTGAACTCGACGTATCTCACCGACCCCTGGGAGAAATACGAGCATATCGCCCTTCTCCTCTTGAAGTGCCACTTCGACTTGCCTTGCTGCTGCCTCTTCCATTCGTTCTTGTGTGCGGCGCGGCACATACCGAGTGTCTACCGGATACATGCGCCCCGCACTGCGAACGATTGGCACATCTCCAAGCAGTTCCGCTACCGGCTCAGCCGCAATCGTTGCGGACATCACAAGCAAGCGCAAATCCTCGCGCAGCACCGCTTGCGCTTCTAGCGCCAAGCTGAGTCCCAAGTCCGCATGCAAGCTCCGCTCATGGAACTCATCAAAAATAATCAGTCCGACCCCTTCCAACGAGGGGTCTTCCTGCATCATGCGCGTCAGGACGCCTTCCGTCACGACCTCGACGCGTGTAGCCCGGCTCACCCGGGTGTCCATACGCACCCGATAGCCAACCGTCTCGCCGACGCGCTCACCGAGCGTCGCCGCCATATACTGCGCAGCCGCGCGTGCCGCCAAGCGGCGCGGCTCCAACATGACGATGCGCTGGCCAACCAGCCACGGCGCATCCAACAGCGCAAGCGGGACACGGGTCGTCTTGCCCGCCCCCGGCTCTGCCACTAACACTGCTCCCGTCCGCGCGCTCAGCACTCCGCGCAGCTCAGGCAATACCTCATCTATAGGCAAAGTGCCAGACATTTCATTCACTCCACAATCGTTATCGTCTCCTCATCATAGACGACAATAGAATCGAATGCCAACTGTCGATTATCGTTGTACAATCCGACGAACTTACTGCATTGCAGAATTGGTCATCAAACAACGAAAGCCCACCCTACAAGCGAATATCGTTTGTAGGGTGGGCTTTCGGTTTTACTATTTTATATATTGAGGTGACTACCCTTGATTCCGCTTCAAAAATGCAGCAACTTGGCGACAAGCTGTAATATTGTTCTCCGTACGTGCAATACCATGGCCTTCATCCTCAAATACAAGGTACTCCACATCTACTCCCTTCGTGCGAAGCGCCTCTACGATTTGATCGGATTCGGCTTTTACCACACGCGGGTCATTAGCTCCTTGGATAATAAATATTGGATTCACCATCTGATCGAGATACGTAATCGGAGAATCCTTCACAAAGCGATCATGATCTCGCTCTGGATCACCAATCCAACGATCCATCATCGGTTTCCAGAAGTCAGGCACAGAATTCACAAACGTAAATAGATTGCTTACCCCTACAATATCAACCGCCGCACGGAAGTAATCCGCATTGCGACCTGCCAGCAGCAACGTCATATAACCGCCATAGCTTCCACCCATCACAAACAACCGATCTCGACTGGATATCCCTTGCTCAAACAACCAATCCATCCCTGCAAGGCAATCTTTACGCGGTCCTTCGCCCCATTCACGCTCTACTAACTTCGTAAATGAACGGCCATAGCAAGTACTGCCGCGGAAGTTAGGACAGAAGAGATTGTAGCCCTCAGCGAGCAAGTATTGGAACATCGCGCGGAAGTGCTTGCGCTCTGCGTACTGCGGCCCGCCATGCGGCCAGAAGATCGTATGACCATTGGCCAATTCATCTTTAGCACGGAACAACAGTGCCTCAATTTCCATACCATCAAATGACGTATAGCGAATCGTTTCGGGTGAGACGAGATCTTCCCTCGCAAGTCCTAGCACAACGTTGCGGGTCAGCATCGTCCATTTTCCAGCATCATAGCGATAAATATTGTCAGGATCTACTGATCCACGAGCCAAAATATAAACTGCCCCTGATTGTGCTACATGCAATTGTTCAACAACAGTAGTCGGAAGTTCCAGCTCCTCTAAGCTGCCTGTATCTAATGCGTACACATACAACGCATCTTCTACTCCTTTTTCGGTCAGCGCATAGAGAGAGCGAGATTGCTTATGCCAGTACAGCTCGGACACACTCGCTTGCGGTATTTCGAACAAAGCCTCAAATGTCCCTGAAGAAATGGTGTATTTCGCCACATACGCAAATTCAGCCTTATAATCAGTCGTGAAAATAATCGTATCTTCATCGATAAACCGTGCATTGCTTGTCAGTTGCTCTTCATCAGCACTTGGCGTTAAGCACGCCTCCGCTCCATCTACTCCTCGAACGAAGGACACCCCATATGTATTGGAATAACCTTTCCCGTACACGATGTTCTGCTCATCTGGACTCACAGCAAGTAGAGATGTCGTTGCATCCTTGCCTTCTACGATTAACTTCTGCTCCTTTGTTACCAAATCTAATACATATGTATTCAAAAACTGCGGATTATTTTGCGAAGTCCCATAATAAAGACGCTGCCCGTCTTCCGAGAGGGAACTAAAGAAAAATTTATCAGTCGGCTCTGCCTCTACTAGCTTGAACGGGACTCCACCTTCAGGACGCAGCGCATAGAGATAATAATTCTCATTTCCATCATGGTCGAAACCGGACAAAATATGACGGCCTTGTGGATCTATTTTAATAAAATTGCTTGATTGCCCTTGATACGTTAGCGGGTAAGGATAAGAGATTTCATCATGAAGTTCAATCGCATAAACATCTAGCTTTCCATTCATATTCGAAGTGAATACGAGTCTTGATTCATCAGCACTTACATCAAAATTACGAATGACATACGATTTGTAATATTGCTCTGCATCAGGCTTAGGAAATTGGATCATGAAATACTCCTCCTTAAGATACAATCTTAGTTGTCAAAAAGTGGATGAACACCTTTTCATCATTATATAGACTCCATTCCGTTCTCACAACCAACTTTTAACGGATACTTACTCCTTCTAGAGACGGAGGTAAATAATAGACAGATACCTGCACTAGCCCATTGACATGAATATTTTCCAATGTTATGATAACTGCCAACTAAAATACCAAGTAATCGCATAGGTATTATTAATCTACCGGACAACCGGAGATGACCATCACTTCTTTACGGAAATGAAGAAGGAGGCATCTCCTTTTTTGCGTTCCTTAACATGACCCTATATGTGAGACCCGATCAATGGAGTGACTGATGCTGTTGCTGTTGCTGTAATAACTAAGAAAAAGGGGCGTGAAGAATATGCTGCTAAGAACGATTCGTGCATGCAAACGAATTGCTGTTGGAGCTTTATTGTTGATGGTGCTGAGTGCTTGCGGCGGTGCACAGCACCAGAACGTCGCGGCCGAAGGAACAGATGGCAGTAAGGCTAGCCTCATTCGGATCGGCTATCAAAAATACGGAGTACCCAATTTCCTAAAAGCACGCGGAGAACTCGAGAAAAGGCTGGAAAAAGACGGAGTGGCCGTAGAATGGACCGAGTTCCCCGGTGGACCGCAACTGCTAGAAGCACTTAATGTCGGCAGTATTGATCTCGGGCATACCGGTGAGGCCCCGCCAATCTTTGCCCAAGCCGCTGGAGCTCCGCTTGTTTATTTAGCGCACGAGGCGTCACGCCCTCATAGTGAAGCGGTCTTAGTACTTAAAGATTCTCCTATCCAATCGGTTGCTGACCTTAAGGGGAAAAAGATTGCGTTGAACAAAGGCTCTAACGTTCATTATTTGCTCGTAAAGCTGTTGGAGCAGTCTGGACTGCAATACAGCGATGTAAATACCGTATTTCTGCCTCCTGCTGATGCTAGAGCTGCATTCGAGCGCGGAAGTGTAGATGCATGGGCAATTTGGGACCCATACCTCGCATCTGCTCAAAAGAACCTCGATGTAAGAATCGTTGCTGACGGTGAAGGCGTCGTTAACAACTACGAATTTTATCTGGCTGCACGCAGCTTTGCCGAAAACAATCCTGCCATTATCGACGCTCTATTCGAAGAACTGAACAAAGCTGGCGACTGGGCCAATGCCAACCATAAAGAGCTGGCAAAAATACTATCCCCACAGCTTGGCATCGATGTCCCTTCTCTAGAGCTAGCTTCGAGCAGACGGGAGTACAACAGTACTCCGATTAGCGAAAACGTTATTGCGGAACAGCAAAAAGTAGCTGACACCTTTGCGAAGCTCGGCTTAATTCCTAAACCAATACAAGTGAAAGAAGCAATGCCTAATCGCAAATAAATAAGATATGGAGGGATTTCATATGGAAATGTTCTGGTTTATTCCGACGCATGGTGATGGCAAATATTTAGGTACAACAAAAGGCGCACGTGCAGTCGACTTTCCTTATATGAAGCAAATTGCGCAAGCAGCAGATCAATTAGGCTACAGCGGTGTGCTGCTGCCTACCGGTAAGTCCTGTGAGGATGCTTGGGTAACAGCATCTGCCTTGATATCCTCCACCAATAAGCTGAAGTTTCTCGTCGCCCTCCGCCCGGGGCTAATGTCTCCGACTTTAGCTGCTCGTATGGCTTCCACTTTCGACCGTATTTCTGGTGGTAGGCTACTCATTAACATCGTGACAGGCGGTGATCCTGTAGAACTGGCTGGTGAAGGTGTATTCCTTGATCATGATGCTCGTTACGAACTGACAGATGAGTTTCTTCATATTTGGCGAAAAACATTGCTCCATGAAGAAGTCACTTTTGAAGGTAAGCATTTGCAAGTTCATGGAGCCAGCAACCTGTATCCTACGATTCAAACTCCTTATCCACCCTTATACTTTGGTGGTTCATCATCTGCGGGGCAGCAGGTGGCGGCCGAGCATGTAGACGTCTACTTAACTTGGGGCGAACCTCCTCAGCAAGTAAAGGAGAAGATCGAACACGTGCGCCAACTTGCTGGCCAGCAAGGAAGAACGCTGCGCTTTGGCATTCGCCTGCACGTCATCGTACGTGAGACAAATGAAGAAGCATGGGACGCAGCAAATCAACTCATTCAATATGTCGATGACTCTACCATTGCTGCTGCCCGCAAAGTATTCGCGCGTTATGACTCCGAAGGACAGAGACGGATGGCACAGCTTCATCACAGCAGCCGAGAGTCATTAGAAATTAGTCCAAACTTGTGGGCCGGAATTGGGCTTGTAAGAGGCGGTGCAGGAACAGCGCTCGTAGGTGATCCCGAGACCGTTGCCACTCGAATCAAAGAATACGCAGAGCTAGGTATCGAAACCTTTATTTTATCCGGCTATCCGCATCTAGAAGAAGCTTATCGCACTGCAGAATTGCTCTTCCCGCTTCTCCCGATTCGACAACCTCAACAGCACGAAAACGCTCAGCATCCCAGCAGCCCTCTCGGTGAAATCATCGCCAATGACCGACCACCAAGCCATGCAGCTATCCGTTCCACGAAAGAGGTGACTTCCGATGCAAAGAACACAGCTCGACAGCATGCTTAGAAGATGGCTGACCCGCTCATGGATCGCATGGATCGTGCCGAGTACTTTACTTTTATTGTGGCAAATTTTTGGTCAGCTCGGATGGATATCTACTCGCATCCTACCTACACCTATCGCCGTCATAGAGGCATTCATTACCCTAATCGGCAATGGCATGCTGTTTGACTATATTGGAACAAGTACAGGACGCGCGCTAATCGGCTTCGCTATTGGCGGCAGCATCGGCTTTAGCCTTGGTCTGCTAAATGGAATTGTTCCATTGGCTGAGAAGCTGACAGATACATCGATTCAGATGGTACGCAACATTCCCCACCTCGCGCTCATTCCGCTCGTCATCCTGTGGTTCGGCATTGATGAAGCAGCGAAGCTGTTTCTCGTCGCACTCGGAGTGGCATTTCCTATTTATCTGAATACATTCCATGGTATTCGCAGCGTCGATCCGAGCTTGATTGAGATGGGCAAAGTATATGGATTGCGCGGCTGGGCGTTATTCCGCAATATCATTCTTCCGGGTGCACTACCTTCCATTCTCGTCGGGGTTCGCTTCGCTCTCGGTACAATGTGGATTACCCTTATCGTTGCAGAAACGATATCGGCGGATTCAGGCATTGGCTATATGGCCATGAATGCTCGTGAATTTATGCAGATGGATGTCGTTGTCCTGAGTATTCTTTTATATGCACTGCTTGGCAAGCTGTCTGATTCCATCGCTAAATTGTGCGAAAGGCTTTTCTTGCAATGGCATCCGAATTACGGAAAAGGACAACAGGCCGGCAAGAAAGGAGTGACATCCTCATGAGTACTGGTGTATTCGGTTCTTCTCTCTCCGCTTCTGGAATATGGAAGCAGTTCGATCATGTAACCGTACTGGAGGAACTAAACCTTCAGGTCAAGTCTGGAGAATTTATCGCCATCGTAGGAAAAAGTGGCTGTGGCAAAAGCACGCTGCTACGCTTAGTAGCTGGTTTGGATGAATCAACAGATGGAACGCTGCTGCTAGATGGGAAAACGATACAAGGCCTCGACCCCGATACGAGAGTGCTGTTTCAAGACGCTAGGCTACTTCCTTGGAAAAAAGTCATCGACAATGTACGAATCGGTGTGCGCGGCGGCAATCCAGACGATGCAGCAGCAGCATTACGCATGGTAGGCCTAGAAGACAAAGCCCATGTATGGCCAAGTACACTATCTGGTGGACAGCGCCAAAGAGTCGCGCTCGCACGTGCATTAGCTGGTAACCCACGACTACTACTGCTCGATGAGCCATTGGGAGCCCTTGATGCTTTGACCCGTATTGACATGCAGGACCTAATTGAGAGACTGTGGCAGAAGCAGCGCTTCTCTGTCATCCTCGTCACTCATGACGTCAGTGAAGCAGTAGCTCTTGCGGACCGCGTCGTGCTGATGAAAGACGGCGCCATTGCACTAGATGTAGCCATTACACTTCCACGCCCGCGGGAAAAGGATAGCGGCTTCGCCTATTTTGAACAGCTCATCTTGGACCGTGTTATGGAACGCGATTCTCGATCAGATCGAGCTGCTAGACGACAGACTTCCTATTCCATTTGAAGAACATACCTTGTAAGGCAAAAAGCCTGAAGCGTCAGGGGATCGCCCTTGCCTTCTGGCTTTTTGTTATCGTATTGAATCTCACATCAAATACGTGTTCTGAACATAAATACCCTTTCTCTTACTATAAAACAACTCCCGATTCACTTAACTGTACACTCTCCAAACGGGTACGGCACTCCTCAACAAATGCCCTTGGCTCATCCAGTGTCAAATAAATATCTGTCACCGTTCGATTAGCACCTAGCATAATTCCGACCCTAGTCGCCTCTTTTAGTCGAATGTGAACATTTGTCGATAGTCCAATCGGGATGAAGGAATTCTTCTCTTCTACTCCAGACAGCTCCACATTGTTAACGACCTCCACCGACTCGATCTGTTCAAACGAAAGAGATGTCCGCAACTGATTGCCCAATCGGATCCACACCCCTTGCGCAGATACGCCAATTGGGTTGAGCTTCATTGCTCGATAATCGGAGATAAGCCATATAATCATATATACATTGCTAATGGACATAATCCATGCAAATACAGAAGACCATTTTGCAACAAAGAAATGAACAAGGATACCCTCCAAGATTAAAAGCTTAATGACAAACAAAACCATCGTCAGCCAGCCTGATTCCTTATGTGCTGTATATGACTTCGCATAATCCCGCTCAAAAGAACGTTTACCCCAAGAAAGCAGCGCATAATAATATACCGCCAACTCATACGCAAGATAAGAAGTTACGCCTCTCCTACCAAACAATGATGCAAGGCGCTCATATAGTGCTTCCATCGGATGAATTCGTGACGTTCCCATGTCAACCTTCCCCATGCCTGCACACCCCTTCATTGGATCATTCAGCATTGCTCAACTCCTTACAACTAATCGTACCTCCTTCTTCTTTCCGTCAGCTTTCATTATTCTTACATTAATCTTACATAAGAGGAAAAGGGTTCCGAATGAAGAGAATTTACAGTACGCTAGGAGAGAAAGGAGGAGAATGACATGTCACACACCATTTTAATCGTCGATGACGAGCCAGAAATTATCGAGATGCTGCAATTATTTCTAGAACGGGAATCCTATACAATTGTCGCGGCAAACGACGGTCAAGAAGCACTGCAACGGCTGCAAGAACATACCATCGATCTGGCCATTGTCGATATTATGATGCCGCGGATGGATGGTCTCCAACTGCTAACAGAGCTGCGCTTGACGAACAAGCTCCCTGTCATTCTTCTATCTGCTAAAAGTGAAGACAGCGATAAAATTGTTGGATTAGGCCTAGGGGCTGACGATTTCGTAGCCAAGCCATTCAACCCGCTTGTCGTGCTTGCCCGTGTGCAAGCTCAACTGCGTAGAACGTATACATTTAATGAAGAAGAAGCGCTACCTTCTATGCTGCCTACACGCGTTGGTGAACTAACCCTTGATCATGATTCCTGTTCGTTATTGAAACGAGGCAGGCTTATTAGTTTAAGCGCAATTGAATATAAACTGCTTCATATGCTGATGAGCGCGCCAGGGCGCGTATTTACGAAGAAACAAATTTTCGAACAAGTATGGGGCGAGCATTATATGGCTGATGATAATACGATTATGGTCCAAATGAGTCGATTGCGAGATAAAGTGGAAGATACACCGAGAAATCCAGTGTACATTAAGACGGTACGTGGGCTTGGTTATCGCTTTGCAAAGCGAGATGAGCTGCATGCGTAAACCGAAGAAGCTGAAAGCCACAAAGCTGTTTCGACGGCTACTTAGCTATTACATATGGTTCTCAGTTACGATTACTTGTATCGCTGTTCTTGTCTTCGGTTTCATCATTATCCGAGCAGTCGGGCCCGTTGAAGAAGTGTTGTTTCCTAACATACGCGCTGAGGCAATCGTAAAAAGTGATTACACTCATATCAAAGCTTCCTTCATTCAATCTCTCGGTGGCTGGGTAGAAATTATAAATTCAAAGCGGCAAGTTATCCATATCATTGGTGAAAAAAAAGCAGGCCCTCTGCAATACGATTCTATACAGTGGCAAAAGCTATTTTATGATAGTAAGACGAAGCCCTATTATGTATCGTCTTCTCCTGTTCCAGGTACGAACGATCAGCTGTTGGCAGTCGTGTTTGTTTCTTCCGAATATGCCATACAGGAGCCCCTCCTTCACAAAGTGGCAGAGGAAATGAACGAAGATTTTCACATTTCCCTAGTTATTGGACTAGTGCTTCTACTCATTCTATTTACGGTCAATCTATTCATATATGGACGCTTGGCCTCAAAGCGAGTTACCCGCCCCCTCAAGTCCATCTTAGAAGGCCTCCACAGCATTGTAGATGGACAATACGACAAGCGGCTCCAGTATTCAGGAGATTATGAGCTGCAGCAGATTCAAGATCATTTTAATACGATGGCAGAGAAATTAGAGCAAGCTGAACAGATGAAGCATGAAATGGAAGCAAGCAAACAGCGGATGCTCACTGGTATTTCACATGATTTACGAACACCGATTACGACGATCCAAGGATATACACAAGCACTCCAAATGGGCCTTATTGAAACGGAAGAAAAACGGCAGCAAGTGCTGACGACGATGCTGCAGAAATCACAACGCGTCTCGGAATTGATCGACGATTTCTTCGAACTTTCGAAATTGGAAAGTTCCGATTATCCATGCGAGCTAGAGCAAACGGACTTATCTGAGTTTATTAGAGAGATCGCAGCTGAGTATTATCCCCTATTTGAAGAACGAGAATTTGTATTTAACTATCTCATCCCAAGCAAAGTCGTGTCCATCCCAGCAAATAGCAGACTTCTGTATCGAGCGGTATCGAACCTGCTTTCAAATGCGATTCATTACAATCCTTCGGGTACAACTGTGTCCATAGTGTTGGATGTTATGCCCCTAGAGGTACTTATTCGTGTGGAGGATAATGGGGTAGGCATTCCAGAAGAGCTGCGACCTACTATATTTGATGCTTTTTCGCGAGGCGACCGTGCTCGTAAGAGTGATGGTGGTACAGGATTAGGTCTTACGATCGCAAAGCATATTGTAGAGAAGCATAACGGAGAAATCAAACTGCAAAGTGTAGTCGGAAAAACGGTATTTGATATATGGCTACCCATGCAGCAAACGAAACAAACTACACAGACAGTAGTAGGTAAAAGCATTCGGAGAAAGATCGTTGGAAATAAGGGTTTCCTTAAGCAGTGATATGCCAACATGTTAAAGTTAGAAGCTTCTGTACGATACAAACAAGCCCTTGATCAACTCTTCTTAAAAGAGAAATCAAGGGCTTTATCCAGTACTCTAATAGAAAGCCATAACGCTAATCCATTGCGATTACTAGCGATTGCGTCTTGCTAGCATTGGTAAGATGAGACCGAGACCAAGCAAAGCAAACGGCGTTACGACATTCAGGCCGAATTGGAAGTACCACTCACTCGTAAACATAGGTACTTTCGGGAACATCCCCATGAAGCACGCGAATGCCGTAAACACGAAGCACCACAATCCAATTGCGAAACCAACTTTATTATTTTTCACAAACTTATATTCCGAAATAAACTTGTCAGACAGCTTCATCAATGCCATAAACGCCAAGAAGACGAACAAGTAACGAAGCGGCATCACGATGGAATTCAAATCTAGCAGCCAGTTGAACAATGTATTCATGTTACCAATACCGAATGCTGGCACCATAATAAGTATACCAACTAGTACCGCGGTCATAATGTAGCCATTCACTGGTGTACCACGCTTATTCGTCTTAAGTAACGAACGTGGTACATAACGATCATCCGAGTCAGAAAGCAACACTTTAAGTGGTGCATCGATGGAAAATGCCAAGGCAGAGATTTGCGCCAATGTATTTGCTAATGCATACATAATCATAAGTACATTGCCAATTCCATAGTATTCCCCGAGAATTTGGAATGCATAGTATTGACCATTCATTTTCAGATCATCTGGGATATTATTCGAGTCGAACATCATACCCATAGCAAATGAACCGAGAAGCGCACATACCGCAACCATGATCGCCAATACGAGCATACCGCGCGGGAATTCCTTCGTCGGGTTATGTGTGTTATTTACATAAGGAGATATTTTCTCCGCTCCACCTACTGCAAACACGAGCATAGACAATGTCGTGAAGTAAGCGAAGTTGAACTCTGGAATAAAGGATGATACTGACATATCTGCTGTCGCGACTTGAACCCCTGTCAGCATAGGCGCTGTAACAGCAAGTGCAATGTACAAGAGAGACATGACAAAGACCGAAATACCTGCAATCGTACCGATACGCTTCAAGGAAGAGATACCGCGAGAAGCAATCCACAAGAAGAACAAGAAGATAAGCAAGGTAATCGTCTGCAAAGCTACTGGAGAGAACTCTTTTACTAGCGTTCCTTCTCCTGTTGCAGCCCAACCTAACGCAATGACAATCGCTTGTGGCTTCTGAGCCAAATAAGGAATGTGTACAACCCAATAGGTCCATGCTGCGAAATAAGCAAGGTTAGCCCCCATCGTTTCTTTAATCCAACTGCTGACGCCGCCTTTACCATCCTTAAATGTAGAACCAAGCTGTCCAACCATTAGCGCATAAGGTATAAAATATAAGGCGATAATGAGAATCCACGAGGTGATGACACTTAAGCCTTGGTTCGCATAGTTATTTACGACATTACCGAATCCCCATACGGACACGAAGGCCATAAGCGCGATGTTATGCCATCGCAACTTTCTTGCTTCATTGTCAATCATTGATGTCCAAGCTCCCTTTCTGTCTGTTAATCTACGTTGTTATTTGGTTTGGCGTATCCTGTGTGCATGTTGAATGACACTGTACCTATTGGTGCAGCGCTATTGTCCATTCCATCATTTCATAAATTTTCAAAAAGTGATGTATAGAATTACATATACAAGTTGTGCCTTTCTCAGTATACTCCTACCTTTTCAACAACCCTAGCGGAAATACTATCCTCTTATTGGTATTTTAAGGTGACAGATGGTATAGCTCTCGCTGATTAAGATACGGCTATCTATCACTCTTGTAATTGATAATTATTATCAATATAATAGGTATATGTTGTCATTATAACCGGGGAGTGTGTACGTATGTTTATCGAGACGAAGACGATCGTTGTAAAAGAAGGCTTTTCCCAGCAAATTGTAGACCATTTTACAGGACCGGGCATTATCGAGCATTCTCCTGGATTTATCGATCTTAGCGTTCTAGTTAAGCGGGTTCGTCGTGGTGACGAAGAAGTTATCGTGCTAATCCGTTGGGAATCTGAAGCTGCTTGGAAAGGCTGGGAGACGAGCGAAGCTCATATCGAAGGACATCGCCAAAGCCGTGGCAAACCGAAGCCGGACTATGTAATCAGCTCTGCACACGCAACCTATGATGTGAAGTCCTCCAAAGGCCCTGCGGTGGAAACAGCTGCGGTTGAGCATTAATTGCGTAATCCATAGTTTGCTGCACAGCATTTGAAAATAGCGCGTTTGAAATGGTAGAGAGGCTGCTCTATGAGGCACAGTACTTTTAGAAGGTTAGATTATACTAACTTTTTAAAAGTACCATGCCCTATAAAAGACAGCCTCTTTCCGTGTATTGCTATCATTTTAGCGCATATTCGTCATGACACGAAACCATTTCATCATGCATTAGGACAATTAGGCAGTTATTTAATCTGAAATGGGCTTATTTGAGAGATTAACGTCAAAAATGCATTTATTTCTGTCTCTTTACCCCTCTAGAGTGCCTAATCGAGAAAAATAACTGCATTTTTGTCCTTATCTAACGCAAAATGATGGTTTCGACTGAAAATAACTGCACTTTTGTCCAAGTCATCATATTATATGCGCTCAAGTGATTGAACTGCCGAACGTCAAAACTGTTGTTGCGGCGCCAAGTAAGCTACCCCATTCATATATGGGCGCAAAGCATGTGGAATGTGTATGCCTCCAACCTCATCCTGATGATTCTCTAACAACGGAATCAAGATGCGTGGCGTAGCAACCGCCGTATTGTTCAACGTATAGGCATATCGCAGCCGTCCCTCCGTGTCTCGATAGCGAATACCCGACCGTCTTGCTTGGAAGTCCAGCAAATTCGACGACGAATGTGTCTCTCCATATGCCTGTCGACTTGGCATCCACGTCTCAATATCGAACTGTTTGTACGTCTTCTGCGACATGTCCCCCGTGCAAACAGCCATCATCCGATATGGAAGCTCTAACAGTCGCAAAATTTCCTCGGCATGCGCAGTAATCTCCTGGTGAAGTTGCTCTGCTAACGCCTGATCTGCCTCACAAATAACAACCTGTTCCACTTTGGCAAATTGGTGCACTCGATATAGACCGTGCACATCCTTACCTGCCGAGCCTACTTCACTACGGAAACAAGTCGACACGGCTGCCAAACGAATCGGCTCACTCACATCTACTATTTCATTGCTGTAGTAAGCAACAAGTGGCACCTCCGACGTACCCACTAGCCACTGATCCTCGTCCACGATTGCATACGACTGATCTTCTCCTGTAGGGAAAAAGCCTGTGTTCATCATTGCAGCTGTTCGTGCCATAAGTGGAACCTCCAGCGGTGTAAAGCCGCGCTCCATAAGCAGATCAAGTGCTAGCTGCTGGACAGCCCTATGCAGTAGGACACCTGCCCCTTTTAAATAATAATGACGAGTGCCCGCTGTCTTAACCCCTCGTGGAATGTCAATCATATCGTGCAGTTCACCAAGTTCGATATGGTCTCGCAGCTTGAACGTTGGAGCTTCTGGTTCTCCTACCCGCTTCATCTCCACATTGTCCGCATCCGAGCGCCCTTGGGGTGTATCAGGCGATACGATATTGGGGACCAGCATCATCCCCTTATCTAACACAAGCCTCACTTGGGCAAGCTGCTCCTCCAGTACCGATAAACGATCATTCATCGCTCTCACATGCTGCTTCAACAACTCAACTTGTGCATGATCCCCACCTTGGACAAGCGCACCGATCTGCTTCGATTGTTCATTGCGCTGCTGGCGCAGCACCTCCACCTGCTGCAGCAATTCCTTCCTTTGTACATCCAAGCCCAGCAACTGAGCAATATCAATATCGATCCCTTTCAACTCAGCTACTTGCTGCACCTCATTCGCATTCATCCGTAACCATTGCAGATCCAACATACCACCGCACACTCCTTCTCTTGTTGTGTAAAAAACAAAAAGAGCCCTCATCCGTATGGGACGAGGAGCTCTCTGCTCGCGGTGCCACCCAACTTGATCGAACTTGATACAGTTCGATCCTCTTTGGTTCCGCGATAACGGGCGGGCCCGGTTAACTTAGGGGAATGCTGTACCCTACAGGTCAGCTCCCTTAACGAAAACGCCTCCGAGTTGGATGCTCTTCACTGGCGAATGGTCGTGTTTATTTTGTGAGATTATAACAGATCTGCTTGAGACAAATCAAGTGTGTCTAGAGCTTGAATTTTTGCATTTCCGCATTCATATCTTTCATCTTGCTGCCCAACCAGGCAGCTGTACTTGCCATTTCCTCCACACTCGCCAACTGCTCCTCCGAAGAAGCAGCGATGCTTTGTGCGTTATCAGCTGAGTCTTTGGCAATCGCGGCCAAGCCATTCATCGAAGCAGATATTTGCTCGGTACCAGCCGACATCTCTTCTGAAGCTGCTGATACTTCTTGAATATGCTCTGCAACACGTTGTACCGCTTCGTGAAGGCTCTGGAACTGCTTACCTGCATCTCGTGCAATTAGGGTTCCCATTTGTGTTTCTTCCGCGCTGCGCTCCATAGTCACCGATAACTTTTTAGTCCGAACGATAATCGATTGGAGTTGTTCGCCAATTTGTTCTGCAGCGTGACCTGTTTGTTCAGCTAACTTTCTTACCTCTTGTGCGACAACAGCAAAGCCCCTGCCGTGATCACCCGCTCGCGCAGCTTCAATAGAAGCATTTAAGGCAAGCAAGTTCGTCTGTCCTGCGATTTGTTGAATCGATGACACAATAGCTTCAATTTGCTGCGATTGTCCCGCTAATTGATTCGCTTGCTCCGACGACTGCTGCGCAGCCTCCTGTATACGATTCATCTGTTCAACTGTCTGCTTGATCATGCCGCTGCCTTGCTCCACTGTCGCAGAAGCATCGCTGCTCATTTCCGATACGATTAACGCTGATTCTGCAATACGTTGAATCCCGATCGATACTTCTTCCATCGCGACCTTACTGTCTTCAACGGTTGCCAAATGTGTATTCGAACCTGTCGCCACTTCCTCCACCGCTGCTGCAACATACTGAGCAGATTGAGCATTTTGATCGGAGATAATCGCCAACTGCTCTGCAGATACCGTAACTTGTTCGGTTGTCTCTCTTACATCAGCCGTAATTTTCCGTAAAGCCTGAACCATTTGATTAAAGGACTGTGCGAGCTGACCAATTTCATCTTTGGATGTATTCGATACCGATACTGTCAGATCACCTTGTGCTGCTTGTTGTGAAATTTCAGTTAGCTTCTTAAGTGGTGCTACTGTACGACGAATTAACAAAATCATAACCGCCATAATACCCAAACCCGTAACTACACCTACGCCTGCTGTCTTCCATAAGATAGTGTCTAGCTCGGCATCAATCGTGTCATAATTGAAATCGACCGCAAACAAGGCCACCACTTCTTGCTGCTCATTGCGAAGCGCCGTCATCGTCGTAATCCATTGACCGCCTAGATCCTGATACACATCGCTAATCGCCGATCCTTCCCGCAGCAGCTCATCCTCCGTTTGCATCCATTCCTCGGGTAGGATGTATAACTGCCCTGGATGAACACCGCTGTCTTTAATAAATTCAGTGTTGGCATGAAGGAGACGCTTGTACGTCTTGCCATCTTGCTGTGTATCTTCTGGTAGCAGCAAGTAGCTGTTGCTAATGAAGCCATCTCGAACCATACTATTGAGGGATTCACTAATCCATACGATACCCTCGTCTTTCAAATATTGTTCGGGTGTAAGCTTGTTCATCTTCGCTTCTGCGTTAATGATTCCCTCTAATTCAACTTCTACTTGCTTTGTTAATGTCTTATGTAATTCTGTAAGCTCGTTATAGTAAATCCCTTTTTCCGCTACATAACTATAGCCAGTAAGAATACCGGTAAGCGTAACAATAAGGGCAAAAATACTTAACGCAGACTTCACGACGATACTTTTGGAAATAAAGCCTCGCATCATAACCCCTCCACATTTCTAAACATAAAATTCCTGCATTACTTATAACATCCTATTTTTATGTTCGGTTTATAGTAATATATCGACATTATTCGACAAATATTAATACCTTTTCGAACTTTCTTTACTTCTTGGTTAAAACTCCTCCTTACAGTCGACCTGCAAAAAAAGCTGCCCTGTAATAGGTGCAGCAATACTTTTGCATACTTATAGCATTAAAGCGGCCTAATCTTCTTAAACATATCGAAGCAACTTGAAACAAAAACATAAAAAAGTGCCTTCCCATTGGGAAAGCACGCTTCAAACTCGAAAGACTGGATTAATGCGCTGGGAAATAAACCATTTGCAGCGCAAAGATAACACCGAAAATATAAAGCAGTGGATGCACTTCGCGTCCTTTACCGTTAAACAACTTCATCACCGGATACGTAATAAATCCGATTGCGATACCTGTTGCAATGCTGGACGTCAATGGCATACTCACGATAATTGCGAATGCTGGGAATGCTTCATCGAATTGATTCCACTTAATACGCGCTAAGCCATCCATCATAAAGCAGCCAACTATAATTAGTGCCGGTGCCGTAATAGCTGGCAACCCAGAAATCGCTTGAATAACTGGAGCGAAGAACAAGGATACCCCGAACATGATCGCGACCACAACGGTAGTCAAGCCTGTACGTCCACCTGCTGCTACACCTGCGGAGGACTCGATATACGCTGTACATGGAGTTGTACCCATAACCGAACCAGCTGTCGTTGCGAACGCATCTGCCATAAGCGCCTGTTTCGTGCGCGGTAGCTTGCCATCCTTCATAATACCTGCTTGCTCAGCAACACCGATCATCGTACCTGTTGTATCGAAAATCGTTACAAGCAAGAAAGCAAATACAACGGTGTACAAACCGTGTGTGAACACACCTTGTACATCCAGGTCAAACAAAACAGGTGCTGCCGGCAAAGATACAACGCCCGCATCAAAGTTCAACAGCCCCATAAAACTGCCGACGATCGCGGTCAAAGCCATACCGACGAACAACGCACCCTTCACGTTGCGAACCATCAAGATCAAGGTCACAAGTAGACCTAACAACGTCAAGATCGTAACAGGTTGATGCAGATCTCCGAATCCAACCATCGTCGCTTCATTCGGAACAACGATACCCGAAGATTTCAAGCCTAGAAACGCGATAAACAATCCTATTCCCGCCGTAATACCGAACTTCAATGCTGGCGGAATCGCTGCGATTAACATCTCACGCAGCTTCGTGAACGTCAAAATGACGAATAATATAGCAGCCAAAAATACTGCGCCGAATACAACTTGGTACGTTACACCTTGTGAAGCAACGACAGAAGCAAAGTAAGCATTCATGCCCATGCCTGGCGCGATCGCAATTGGGTGATTAGCAAGCAAGCCCATTAACAACGTTCCGATAATCGCGGAAATAACCGTCGCTGTGAACACCTGCTGAAAAGGTACCCCTGCGGATGATAGGATAGCTGGATTGACGACAACGATGTAAACCATCGTTAAAAACGTTGTCATACCTGCGGTAACTTCTGTGCGGACATTCGTTCCGTTTTCCTGTAGTTTGAACCATTTCTGCAACATACGGATTTTGCTGCCCCTTTCAATAATAACACTTGGAATACTTAATGCATGCTACCCTATATACGATCTAATGTCAATTAAAAAACTAAATTTGTTCGGTTTTTAATATTTCCAATTGGATGAAATGCCTTATTTATAGACATAGATGAGCAAAACACGAACATTAAACAAATAACTGTCACATTTATCCTCCACCTCATCTACCTCGCTTACGACTTCCACCCCTGTATGCGAATGAGCTGTGCCAACTTACCCATCGCAAATTTCATTTCCTTAATAGAAGCATAGGCATACGACAGGCGTAATTGCCTGCTAGATCCACGATCATAAAGTGTACCGATATTCAGTAATATGCCCGCCGAAAGCGCCTGCTCGAACAGCTTGTGTAGTGGAAATGTCCCTTTCATGGTTACCCATATGTAGAACCCGCCAGTCGGCTGTTGCCAAGTTGCAATGTCATGCCACTCCTGCGACAGCAGTTCCAACATCACATCTCTTCGAACACGTAAATGTTCACGCAGTTGTTCCATATGACGCTGATGAGAACCAGATTGAAGCCAATGGTACGCCATAAGCTGCGACACGGAGCTGGAGCCATAATCCGTCTGCATTTTAATATCTGCTAACCGTTCTATCACTCGCTCGGATCCTACGATCCAGCCGATTCTCAAGCCAGGACTGACTGTTTTGGACAGCGTGCCAACATAAAGCACTTGCCCACTTGTATCTCTCGCTTTTAACGAAGTAGGCGGTTGATGATCAAGCCATAATTCTTCGTATGCGCCATCCTCTAAAATGGGCAGTCCAATCTGTCCGCACACCTGCAACAATCGCGTTCGCCGCGCTTCACTCATCACCATTCCAGTTGGATTGTGATAGGTCGGATTCGTGTAGAGCAGCACAGCTTGACGCAGCTGCTTCAAGCGGGTCAGCGCAGAAATTTGCAATCCTTCGCTATCCATAGGGACACCCGCCAGACGAATGCCTGCCGATTGAAACGCGTGGATGGAATATAAATAAGAAGGCTTCTCCAATAGTATCGTCGATTGTCGCTCTAATAATCCTGCTGATATAAGCTGAAAGGCTTGCAAAGCCCCCGATACAACGAGCACATTGGAAGGTGAAGCGTTAATGCCTCGCTGCTCCATTTCCAGACATAATTGACGACGCAGTTGCAAAGAACCCAACGGCTCTTCATAACTGAGCGGTACTGTATCCACGGAAGATGCTATTTCAGAAAATAAATGCCTCATAGTATGCTCTGGTAGCAGGCTCGGTGAAAGCTCCCCCGTTCCCAGTCGAATCATGTGAGGTACGAATTCCATCTTATTTATCGTCTGTACAAGCGGTAAGTTCGGATAATGGATACCATCTTCCACGTAACCGTTCCAATGTCTGCGGGGGAATGATACTAGTTGATCACCTTGGCTGTCATACAGAGTCAGCTCTTCCTCTCCAACAACAGCTACTCGTGTTCCTCCTCCACTGTTTCCTTCTAGCACTCCTGTAGATACAAGTCTGTCCATCGCTGCGACAATTGTACTTCGGTTAACATCCAACTGCTTAGCCAGCACCCGCTGCGAAGGAAGCTTCATACCCTATGTCCATTCACCGCTCTTTATTTTTCCGATAATATAAGATTCAATTTGCTGGTAAAGCGGTACCGAATCATTCATATTCGGCCGCCATTGTGATAAGTTGTTCATTTGACACGCTCACCTTATTTGGAATGATATTCCTTCACCTATTTGTGCTTATTATAAATTTGGTTGGCAGCATGTTCAACCGAATGGTTGGGTGCATATGCCCAACCATTCGATATGATTAGATACAGCAACTAGCTTGGTGCTATACATACGTACAGGAGGAAACAACATGGTAGAAGCATTCATTCATGGTATTTTGCTTGCTTTCGGACTTATTTTGCCGCTAGGTGTGCAAAATGTATTTATTTTCAACCAAGGAGCGATACAACCACAATTTAAGCAGGCATTGCCTGCTGTGCTAACCGCTGCATTTTGCGATACGCTGCTTATCCTGCTTGCTGTACAAGGGGTGTCGCTTATTATTTTTCAATGGGACTGGTTAAAGCAGATATTGTACGGGGTGGGATTTGTATTCATGCTCTTTATTGGGTACAGTCTATGGAAATCTGCTGGAACTCAAACCACGGTCGAGAATCGGGGGAAAACAGCACTAACAGGCCGCAAACAAATGTTGTTCGCAGCTTCTGTTTCTATATTTAATCCGCATGCCATTTTGGATACGATCGGGGTCATCGGAACAAGCTCGTTACAGTACGAGGATGAACGAAAGTGGGCATTTACGTTAGCCGCAATCGGCATCTCATGGTTATGGTTCCTCGGCTTGGCGGCCGCTGGACGAATGCTGCGCACCGCCGACACCTCAGGTAAGTTAATTGCTGTATTTAATCGCATTTCTGCCATTACGATATGGGGAATTGCCTGCTATATGCTCATTACGTTACTCAGGGGCTTAATTAGCTAAGCTCCAGTCTCCCGTAAGCCTGTAAAGTAAGCAGTCTGTCTATGGTAATACTACCGCGCCACTCCAACTCGCAGGCCGGACTAACCGCTTCCCAGCGAATCGGCCAACCACCGTCCGCCTGCTGCTCGGTCAGTAAATGATCCAAGTGAAGGCTTATATGTTCTGACGTTACCAGCTTCGCTGCTGGATAATTGGGTGCAGGAGCCCAGTCGAGCACTTTATGCACATAGCCCTCGGCCTGCGGATCAAGCTCGATAATGCCCGGCCGTTTAATGAGTTCGTCCAACCATACGCGATACTCTTGTACTTGCTCAGAATCAGGAGCATGCTCCAAGAAAGTTGCAGCTTGTACAATATCATGATAATCATACGGATTCAAATCATCCAACTGACGCCACATGTATGCAACAGAAGATTGGAACCATTCCTCTTCCTGAAAAGCATGATGCTCCGCCAATTTGTACAACAAGCCGATGATGTTGCCCGTTGGGTTCAAGGACGGCAATTGATCTTCTTCCCTATACCACCATGGAGCGTGCGGATAATTATTCACCGCTAGTGTCGCTAACGGAAATCCTCCTTCAGGACGCACGATGCCTCGCAAATAACGGCCAATCCCATCCATAATCGAAGTATCGACATATCCGATTTCATCCATCAGTCTAAGCGCTATTTCTACAGGAACAGGCTGACTATGCGGACAACGAATATCCGGCTCCAGCGCCTGCCCGAAGCCACCATCCTCATTTTGATACGCCCGTAAGGCTGCAATGACCTGTTCTGGACTGCCCTGTTCAAAATGAAATTCGTATCTCCTCCTGTCGAGAAGCCGCGCCTGTCGGTATATAAATAGCTTTGCTTGTCCTAACGCTTCTACACTCTTCTGTCCTGTCATTCCCCTATTCCCTCCCCTATTTCATTCAAGCTTACTATAAATTCAAAGCTTTACGGAATGCCTTAATCGCTTCAGGTTCGCATACAGAAAACAACCGTTCTTCCAGCTTAGCCTGTGCTTCGTCACGAGTCAGTTGTTCCTCTGCCAAACCGATACCGCGCATCCAATCCCCCAACGTCTCAAAGGAAGTATTGCGCCAGCCACCTTTTCGCTCACCGATATCATCCCGCTCTTCTTTTACACCTGAAATGACAATATCCATTGTGCTCTGAAGCTCCAAAAGACCTCGATCAAAATCTTTTTTCTTATCCTGCGCCTTCATTCCAGCCTCAGCCCGAAGCGAGCGTGTCTCGATGCCAGGATTGGCTTCAATGATGGCATACAATTCCTTCGCCTCGCGAGATAATTGACCACCCGCGTAACGTTCCTCCACAGACTGCTCGCTTCCAATTAGCGCCCTAAGTGCAGATACAAGATCAGCAGATACGAGTACTGACTTTTTCTTCAGAAACTTGCCATACGCGGCACTCCCATCACTAGGAAAGCGAACTCTCCAACGCCACGGATCATTATCTTCATCCGTATGCCACTGCTCACTAGGTGTAATTACATCCAGAGAAGGATGGTTCGGTATTAGCTTCGCCAATGGCAAAATACCAACTTCGCGTATCACTTCAACCGCTTCATCATACGTACAAATAGGTTCTTGTTTCATGCTTACGGGCCTCCTATAGAAATGAATCGATACACATGTACATGTGTATTTGCAACTCATGTAGCGAGGGCATTCCAGTCATTCGCCCAACATTGCTGGGAACCATACGTGCCCTTATTATCCTGTATCGTCAATTAGACTTCCCTTCATAACGGGCATACACTTGAGCGGCCAACTTCGCAACCTCTTCTCGCAGTTCAAGAGGTTCCAACACTTCAGCATCCATGCCCAGCCGGTAAAACCATTCCACGACCCATTGCCATTCTGACCTCGGAAGCTCGGCATCCAGTTCCCATTCATCATCACCACATAGATGAACCTTCTCACCTAGGTGCTCGTCTTGTTCAACCAGCCGAACACCGCGGTATGTAAGTCGAGCCACGATTCGTACACGTTCCGTGTGTGGTTGGAATACGTCTCGCTCCACCTTTGCCGATAAATCTTGGCCTCGTGCTACTTGATATGAATCTCTTTGCTGAGCATCCATAGCATAAGCCACTGCTTGATTGCCCAACAGTCGCAGCTCCGTAACGCGATCGACTCGGAACGAACGTGATTCACCATGTGTAAAAGAGTACGCTTCACAGTACCAAAAGCCATTAGCAGTATACACCCGCTGTGGTAATAGCTTCAGCCACCGCTCGTGACGTATAGAACGGTAAAATGCCTCTATCGCATGTCCTTCTACAGCAGCTTCCAACAGTTGAGTCAAATGAGGTGTCCGGTAACTCCGCTTAGGCATAAACAGTTCCATCTTATTCAACTTCGTATGCAGTTGCGAACGATAGGTGGGTGTCAGTGCATGCTTTATCTTATCTATAACCGTCCAGCGCTCCGCATTGAAAGGCGAGTCTGCTAATTGAGTCATCCCTTGCAGCGCAACTAGTGTCAACAGTGCCTCTTCTTCACTCAACGCAAGTGGGGGCAAGTTGTATCCTTCCATGAGTCGATAACCGCCATGCGGACCACTCTCGCCATATAACGGTATTCCCATTTCACTAAGCGTCTGCATGTCACGCAAAATCGTCCGTTTGGACACCTCGAATTTGTCAGCGAGCGACTGGGCTGTTTCTGCTTGCTGCTGCAACGCCATCACGATAGCGGTCAAGCGGTCACTGCGCTTCATGACTGTACCTCCGATCCCCAATTGCCCTTAGTATAACAACCTATTAGTGACAGCTTGTGTGTCACCAATTTTTGAACGGCATGTAAATCCCTAAACTTTCTGTTACCAAATTGAAACCCAATTGTATCCATGTAAATCGATTTCGCTAAGAAATTCGTAACATTCTCAACCCTATTCTGATCTATTCTATACACGCAACTTCACAATCCACAGGAAAGGCAAGTGAATCACATGAAAAATAAGCTCATGAAAGTAACGCTCGTTATAAGCGCAGCCGCTTTGCTATCAACAGGAAGCTTAGGAAGCAGTACACCCGCTTTTGCTTCCAACACCTCTCTGCAATCACAATCATCTGAAGCGAGGACTGACTCTCTCGTATTAACCACTCAAGAGACCAACAACAAACCGACACCCACCAAATCATCCAAGCACAAAAATGTCATCGTGAACATGAAAAAACTAGCCAGCAAGGCTAAATCCGCATATGAACTAATTGCGTACATGGATAAACATATTCACAAAGTAAAACCAGAGCAAGCCACAGAAATGCTTCTCATTTTAGAAAAATACTATGAAAATCACGTTGAACAAGTCATTGGCCAGCTAAATGAAATCATTGCAAATCCCAAACTACACGCCCAACTTAAGAAGCTCGGCAGCAAACTAAATAAGTTCGATAAAATTAAAGATAAGTCGTTCAAGAAATGGCTACTCCTTCAACAAAAGGGCAAGCTAAAGCTAAAATATGACGGTACCCTCTACTTCTACCACGTTGACTATGAAGCGATCCAAAACGCCTATCGCTCTGCATTCAACAAAGATACAGCCTTCTACCTTCAATATACAGCCCTCAGCAACAAAGAGCTTTATTATATTTTTGACGATAACAAAAAACCACCCTACGAAACGCTAATGAAACGCGCTCATGTCATTGACCAACATATACAAAAAACACCTAAAAGCCGTCACCTGAAAGAGCTAAAAGATTTACACCATGGCTACCTGTGGCAATTTTTCAATCGAAATTGGGATGATGTCACCGATAAAAAGACAGGGAAGCTTCACCCTAAAATGAAGAAGACGTATGCAAACCTAATCGAAAAGTACGGAGAAACAAGAAGCGGCAGCCTGCTAGTCAAATATGTAGAGTTAATTGCACAGCATAAAGATGCCATTTTAGATAGCGATGGAAAGTTTCTACCGTATATGAATAAGTTTTGGGATGAAGACTATAGCAAGCTTTATAAAGAGACATTTAAATAACGACTTCAGCATGAGGCATACCCTAACGAACATTTACAAACGATACGATAAAAAAGGGTTGTTCCCACCATGGGGAACAACCCTCTTTACATTTTTAAGATATGCTATCAATCACGAGCATAACGGGATTTATCTAGTAGCTTAAGCAGCCTTAGCCTTCTTCTTCGACCCTTTACGGCTAATTTTGCTAACTGCCTCATACACGATTGGAACGACTAGCAACGTAAGCAAGGTAGAGCTCGTCAATCCACCGATAACCGTTACGCCAAGACCACGGGAAATAACGCCGCTGCCTTCCATGCCGATCGCTAGCGGAATTAGTGCACCAATTGTCGCGATAGCCGTCATCAAGATCGGACGAAGACGTGTCGTTGCTGCTTCAAGCAATGCTTCACGAACGGAATAGCCTTCCTCTTCCTTTTGAATAACGCGGTCGATCAATACGATCGCATTCGTTACAACGATACCGATGAGCATCAACATACCGATAAGTGCCGATACGCTGATCGTCTCTCCTGCAATAAACAGCGCTACAATTGCACCAATAATCGTGAACGGCAAGGAGAACAAGATTGCAAACGGTGCTAGACCGCCGCCAAATGTAATCACAAGTACCAAGTATACGATTGCGATTGCCGCAAGCATTGCGATACCAAGCTGTTTGAACGACTCTTCGATATCAGCCGTTACCCCACCCGTAGAAATTTCTACGCCTACAGGAAGTTTCATCGCATCGATTTCTTTTTGTACTGCAGCAGAGACTTCTGCTACATTTGTGCCTGTAATTTTACCGCTCACGTCTAGAACGAGGCGACCGTTTTTACGCGTAATTGTATCGGATGTCGAACCTTCGTTTAACTCAACAACATCCTTCACTTTCACTTTTGTGCCAAGTGGAGTTGTAAGCTCTCGATTCAACAAATCATCGATAGAGTTAGCTTTCTTTTCTTTCACTTGCAAGTAAACATTCAGTTCTTCGCCATCTTTCTCAACCGTCGTCAACACTGGGCGCTCTCGCTGTTGGCTAAGCTCCATGCCGACTTGAGCAGATGTTAAGCCGTATTGACTTAATTTCTTATGATCGATCGTCAATGTATATTCATCGTATGCATCAGACAAGCTGGATTCAACATCCTTCAAGCCTTCAACTTTAGACATACGCTCTTCAAGCTCAGTAACAACCGGCTTCATTTTCTCCATGCTGTCGCCGAACACGTACATCTTCATATCATTGCCGCTGAATCCACCTGTAGCAAAGTCCATTTGACCCCACTCGCCTTTTGGCGTTTTCGCTTGCAAATCAGTGATAACCTGCTCTTTCAACGCTGTGAAATTAGGCGTATCTGGATTATAGCTGATGAAGAACAGCGCCTGATTGCTAGCCCCTGGGCTCATTGGATTCTCACTACCTACTGAATACTGCACAACATCTACATATTCACTAGCTTGGAAATACTCTTCTGCCATTGTTGATGTCTTTTTCACATCTTCCAGCGTTTGGCCCGCTTCTGGATTGAACGTTGCAATAATCATCTTCTGCTCTTCAGCAGGCAGGAAGCTGACGCCAACGAATGGTGTAAGCAGTAAGCTACCAACCAACAATGCCACCGCAATTAGCGATGTAACTACTTTGTGATTCAAAGACCATTGCAGTGTACGCTTATACGCCAAAGCAAGACGGCCTGGATTATCCTCATGATGCTGATGCTTGTCGTTAATCCCGTTCTTAAACATTTGATGCGCCATCATTGGCACGATCGTGATTGCAACAACTAGAGATGCAAGCAATGCAAATACGATCGTCAAGCCAAATGGCAAGAACATTTCACCGACCATTCCCGAAACAAGGCCAAGCGGAAGGAATACCGCAATCGTTACAATCGTGGAAGACAAGATCGGCATAAACATTTCTTTCGTCGCTTCACGAATAAGATCGAATCCTTTAAGCTTCTCTTGCTTCAAGGACATACGACGGTAAATATTTTCAACGACAACGATAGAGTCATCGACAACGCGTCCAATTGCGACCGTCATCGCGCCAAGTGTCATAATATTGAGCGTAATATCCATTTGATGCAATAAAAGAACCGCAATAAGCAAGGACAACGGAATCGATACAACCGATATCAGTGTTGTACGAAGGTTTCGCAAGAACAGCAAAATAATAAGCATGGCGAAACCTGCACCGAACAAGGCTTTGCTTAACATCGTGTGCACGGAATCTTCAATTGGCTTGCCTTGATCAGATGTAGAAATAAACGTTAAGTCTGGATACTTCGCTTCAAAGTCTGCAACGACAGCCTTAACTGCATTTACAACTTCAACGGTATTCGCGTCAGCAGCTTTTACAATCTGCATACCGATAGCATCTTGACCGTTTGTACGGGATACAGACTCTGCTTGACCTGTCAGTTTAATGTCAGCTACTTCACTAAGCTTAACCGTCGGCAGCTTCATGTTTGCAGCTGCTTGACCTTGTGCACTAGGTGGAAGTGCCTGAGCTCCTGCGCCAGCAGCAGATTGCCCTGCTGCACCTGGCATTGCTCCCATTCCAGCTCCAGGCGTTGCTGGTTGCTGCCCAGCAGCTCCTGCACCACCCATAGCAGCCGGATTGTACGGAATTTCAAGATTGCGCAGCTCTTCTAGCGTCGTCAACTTGCCATCAACTACAACAGACTGCTCAGTCTCCCCGAATTGGTACAAGCCCAACGGGAAACGCAAGTTAGATGCTTGCAGCAGTCCACGAACCGTATCCTCTTGCAAGCCATATTTCTTCATCTGATCGTCTTTGAACGTCAGCTGTACTTCATCGACTTGTTGACCGGAAACTTGGATGCTAGCAACGCCATCTACACCCTCAAGCTTAGGTACAATTTCTTCTTCTACTTGCTTCGTCAGCTCTGCAAGCGACTGCTTGTCATTCGCTGCACTCAACGTTATAACAGGGAACGCACTGAAGCTCATACGAGATACTTTCGGAGACTGCACGCCTTCAGGCAAGCTAAGTTCAGCCATAATGCTCTTCACTTCTGCTTCTGCCTTCTCCATATCGGTATCGAAATCATACATAATCGTTATCGCAGATGCATTCTGGAACGAGGAGGAATCAACACTATCGACCCCCGGCAAGTTCTGTATCCGCTGCTCAATTGGCTTGGTAACTTCATCAGCCACTTCCTGTGGAGCAGCACCTGGATAAACGGTCGTTACCGTTACCACAGGTGTTGTAATATCCGGCAGCGTCTCCATCTTCATTTGCGTTCCTGAGTACAGACCAGACACGACTACAATAATCGTGATTAGCCATAACGCAAATTTGTTTTTCAAAGAAAAATTAATAATACTATTCAACGTCTCTCCTCCACTCCTATTTTGCTCTCTTCCCTGCTCTGTCATGGCATGATATCAATAACAGATATACGGGCAACGTATAGAGTTACACAAACAACCTATACATAGTTTTTGACTGACTAGTCATAATAATATAAAATATAACTGACCAGACAGTCGGAGTCAACTAGTGGACGTCGTTCAGAATGAACATTGACGAACAGAACATTCACGTCATAATAAAGGTACCAGACCTAAATAGGAGCGTATCATATGAAGGAAAAAGAAAAATGGTTGATCGAGGCTGGTATGAAGCTGTTCGCTCGCAAAGGCGTATTGGCCACTTCCATACAAGAAATCGCTACCGAGAGCGGCATTTCCAAAGGTGCTTTCTACTTATACTTTGATTCCAAAGAAGACCTGCTGCTGGCGATATTCCGATATTACTATGACCTTATCAACACTAAAGTTCACGAAGTGGGACAACATATAACAGACCCGAAGGAACGATTCATCCGGCAACTCCAAGTCCAGTTGGAGGAAATTGAAAAGCATAAAGAATTCATCGTCATGCACGCACGCGAGCATGCTATTCCATTCAATCAAGATATCGCAGAATTCGTGTTTACTATGCGGGATGAGATGTTTACTTTTTTCCGTAACCATCTCATTCATATGTTTGGAGAAGAACGCGTTCAGTCATATGTCACAGACCTTACCCTGCTCATGCAAGGCATGACGCAAGTATTTTGCGAAATGATGCTACTTCATAATAAACCGAGTGATCTTGGGGAATCGGCTGCTTATATGGTGCGGCGTATCGAAGACTTACTAGAAGGCTTTGAGCGTTCCGGTGATAAACCTATATTCGAATCTTATAGTAACAATAGCATGTGCTTATCGTATGCAGCGGCACCTGTCGATCCTAAGCAACAACTACTACAGGAGCTTCATACGGTTGCAAAAGAAGCTTCACATACGGCTAATGATGACCATCTTCGTATTACATTGGACGTGTTGATCGAGGAGCTGACAGCTAATGAGCCGCGTCTACCTCTTGTAGAGGGCATGCTGTACAACTTACGAAATTATGAAACTCTTGCGCCGATCATCGAAAAAGTTCGAAATCATTTCTGTACTTCTTCTGACTCATCGAAATGAAGATAAGGTAGAGGAATGGATGAGATTGTTGGGTTCATGTACAGATCCTTCTTATTAAAAATAAAAGAGGCGGAGAAACCATACAGGTTCCTCGCCTCTTTCTATGTGCGCCATCTATCTGTTCCCGGATGCTAAAGTAGACTTAGTGCATCTAGCAAACCAAGCCAGCACGCACCTACTGCCCATGTATTCGAACTTGATTACGCCCTGCTTGCTTGGCTTCGTACATTGCTTGATCCGCTAGTTGTATCAGCGAGCTTTCTTGCCCTTCTTGATTGGGCAGTACTTGCATCGTAAAGCTGCCCAAGCTGCAAGTCACGACTGAGAATGCTGGCGGCACACCGTGCACGATGCCTAGATGTTCTACCGTTAAGCGCACAGCTTCAGCAATAATGGCCGCCTGCATCTTATCGGTATGCGGTAAAATAATTGCGAATTCTTCACCACCATAGCGAGCTACGATCGCATTGGAATCCGATAATGCGTCACGTACTGCATGGGCAACACTCGTTAGACACTCGTCCCCTTGCTGGTGACCATACGTATCATTGTACAATTTAAAATAGTCCAGATCGAACAGCATAAGCGTTAGCGGCGTTCCTGCTTCTCCTGAAGACTGCCACTCCTGCTGCAATACTTGATCGAAATATCGGCGATTATACACACCTGTTAAACCATCTCGGAACGAGAAATCTTTTAAAAGACGGTTGGCCATTTGCAGCTTCTCATTCGCTTCTTTCATTCGCTGCTCTGACACAATCCGTAACGTAACATCGCGGTAAAAGATCGAGACCCCCTCTTCTGTCGGGTACATTCTCGTCTCCAACCAACGCTGCTTAGGCTCATCGAACCAAAGAAATTCGGTTCTAACCTTCTCTGTCATGGTTCGCATACTGTGCTCATACCATTGTGTGTCTAGCAAATGCGTATTAAATACCCAGAAATGCTTTCCCTTTACTTCTATAAAAGAGATACCCTCAAACTGCTCCGCACTCTTATTTACAAACATATATTTCCAATCATTACTCAGCGCCACGAAACAATCTGATAAACTGTTTAACGTGTTATTGAGATGAGCCTGTGACTGTTTGAGTTGAACCTGCGATCGGGTCAAACGGATGTAGAGCTGATTCACCTCAAAGAACAGTACTGCCAGAGCCGCCGTAGCAGACAACAGCGCATTAAAGCGCGCCATATACCAGCCAACACTATATCGCTCACCAGCGTACAAGGTTAAAATCACGTCCAAACAGAATGTAAATACGGATAAAGTCAACCATATATGCAGCACACTGTTGAATTTCGTTCTAAGCAGCAGCATCGTGAACGCTATTACATTTAGGACAGCAACAGCAGGCCCTATCCCTGAATAGACAAGCTTTTCATAATTATGTCCATCTAAAAATGCCGGAAGGTCAGCACGATAGGAGTACAGCAAATAAGTTACTATAACAACGATAGCCCCTGTTCCTAGCAGCATGCCTCCTCGCAGCCATTTCTCCCTGCCCATTTTTAGCGGTTGACTACTATTTTCACTTTTCAAATGCAACGAATATTTAATAATACCGATCGGATAACCAATATGCCATACCAGCCATAACCAAAGGGATAGTTGCTCCAAATTGCCTACCCAATGATAGGGGAGTATACCAGGAAATGCAGCTGCATGCGGAATAACGATAAGTGCAGTAAATAAGAAGGTCGCGGATAGAATGAGCAGTGGCTTTTCACCAGATGCCCGATATTGTATGTAAAAGAGATGGGAGGTTACGAAGTCTCCGATTAATACCCACGCAATGAATAGAGGATAAAAAGCATTCACTTCCAGAAAATGGTTCTGTGCATAGGGGAGAACAGACATCGACAGACCAATGATCAACAAACCAACAACCGTTGCAATGACCGTCTGTTTTCGTGTTGGCGGTAACTTTAAAATGGTTGTCAATGGATCTTTCATATCTGGCATTACTCGTTCAACCTTTCTTCATCATTAGTTGCTGTATTGCACATGATTCACAACTAAATTTGATCTCTGCATGACTTGTCTAAACGTATTTTTTATTTTCCCCGAAATGTAACTTTTATCTTACTACAAGGAAGATGCAGTGTACACCTACAGCCACGTCAGGGTTTATGCGGCTTGGATATTCCATTCGCAATCTTAAGACAAGCAGCACCTGCACATACGAAACCAACTTTATGCTAAAGCTATTGACTGCTGAGGCACAGCCCTATAGAATAAGAGAAATTTTATATACCACTATCTCGTATAGGGTCGGAAATAAGGTCCGACTGTTTCTACCGAACTACCTTAAATAGTTTGACTACGAGGAAGGATTAGGCTGTTCCGAGCTGGACAAGCTTTGAGAGCAATCGGCGATTGATATAAGACAGCAAATGAGAAAGGCAGTATTTTGCATGAACACTGTGGCTCTCTCCTGCCTGTCTTGTTATGATCTACCCATTTGGGAACAGATCGAATAGATAACCGATGCAGATGCAGCCTCTAGTTCCTTCTACTCCAGTCAAGCTCTAAGTGTTCGATTCGATACGCTAGAGTTTTTTTCATTTGGAGGGGAATTGCAAGTGACAACGGGACAAACAGAAAAAGAAATAGCTATGCAACAATGGATCGCCGCTGCTTCCAAGCGTGAACAGGCAGATATCGTTATTCGCAATGGACGCATCGTAGACGTATTTCAACACGAAATTAGAGAAGGTGATATTGCGATTACAAATGGTCGCATTGTCGGTATCGGCGAGTATGAAGGCAAACAGATTATTGATGCGGAAGGGCGCTATATTTGTCCTGGCTTTATCGATGCGCATGTCCACATTGAATCTTCGATGGTTACTCCATCTGAATTCGCACGTGTAGTGCTGCCGCATGGCGTAACTTCTGTTATCACAGATCCACATGAAATTGCCAATGTTAGTGGTACAGCTGGCATTCAATATATGTTAGATGCATCTGAAGGCTTGCCTCTAGATGTATATGTGATGCTTCCATCTTGTGTGCCTTCTACTCCCTATGAGCATGCTGGAGCCGTGCTGCATGCAGAAGCATTGGAGCCTTTCTATCAACACCCACGAGTACTTGGACTAGCCGAAGTTATGGATTACCCTTCTGTACACAACGGTACGCCAGATATGATACGCAAGCTGACAGACGCTTATGCGAGAAGCAAATATATGGATGGCCATGGCGCTGGACTAAGTGGAGAACAGATTAATGTTTATCGCGCCGCAGGCATCCGCACAGATCACGAATGTGTATCTGCTGAGCAAGCAAGAGAACGACTTAGCCGTGGAATGTATATATTGCTGCGAGAAGGCTCTGTTGCTAAAGACGTACGCAGTCTTGCATCCGTCGTTACGCCCCACAACGCACGCCGCTGTTTATTTTGTACAGATGACAAGCATTTGGATGAACTTGTGCAGGAAGGCAGCATCAACTGGAATATAAAGCTCGCGATTGAATCCGGCATTCCAGCTTTGACTGCCATTCAAATGGCAACCTTAAATGCTGCGGAATGCTACGGGCTTGAAACAAAAGGAGCTGTCGCTCCTGGGTATGATGCCGATTTGCTATTTCTCAATCAGCTAGACACGGTAGAAATCAGTCACGTATTCAAAGCAGGTCAGCTTGTCGCTTCTAACGGAGCCTATGTAGGGTCAAAATTGACAATTACCACCCCACCATCGACTGTATTGAACAGTGTTCGATTAAGCAATATAGATGCTGAGCAGCTCGCCATTCCATTGCCTGAACACACTCATTGTTCGATCATTGGTATTCAACCAAATAGTTTGATAACCGATCATCTTATGGATAAGGTAACCATCGTCAACGGTACCTTCCAACCTTCGATACAAGCTGATCAGTTAAAATTAGCCGTACTGGAACGTCATCACCATACCGGACATATTGGGCATGGTATTGTAAAAGGCTTTGGCTTCCGTGCCGGGGCAATTGCATCAACTGTTGCCCATGACTCGCATAATCTTGTCGTCGCAGGCACGAATGATGCTGACATGCTCATCGCAATTGATGAACTTCGTCAGTCAGAAGGCGGACTAACTGTCGTCAAAAATGGAGTCGTACTTTCCACGCTTCCGTTACCGATATCAGGTTTAATGGCGACTCTGCCCTATGAAGAAGTATTGAAACAATTGGAGCAGTTGCATCATGCGTTAGAACAGATCGGCGCTTCGACTGAGTTTCATCCATTCGTGACTTTATCTTTCTTGTGCCTGCCTGTTATTCCAGAACTTAAGTTGACGGATATGGGATTGTTTTCATTCCAGTCCTTCAATCATATTTCAATATGGGAGGCACGCTCATAAACCTTTATCGCTACCATTATATAACCCAACTGTTCGCTATTAAAATGTGATCAATCCAAAAGCTGATTTTAATGAAAAGGCGCCTATTTGGAGGCGCCTTTGTTTATTCTTACAAGCGTGCCCGTTTATTTGTAAGCAGGCTTTTTCAACAATTCAGGCACAGTTACTAGCTCTATTCCTTGATTTCGCAATTGCTTAATGATTTGCGGCAGAGCTTGAACGGTTCCGCTCAAGTCTTCCCCTTCCCCACCCGCAGAATGCTGAAGCACAATAGCCCCTGCTGTTACATCACCCATTACATTAGCCAGCACTTGCTCCGCATTTAAACCTTTCCAATCCAATGAATCCACATTCCAATTCACGATGGATATGTTTTTGCTTACGAGCCATTTGATCTGTTCTTCGGTAATATTTCCGTAAGGTGGTCTCAGATACCGCATCGTTTTTCCTGTTAATTTTTTGATCGTTTGCTGCGTATCCGATACTTCTCGTTGAAATACGGTGTTCGATACCTTTGCCAAATTAGGATGATTATACGTGTGGTTTCCTAATATGTGCCCTTCTTTAACGATACGATTAATAATATCAGGATGCTTCTGTGCTCTGTTGCCGACCACGAAAAATGTCGCTTTCACTTTGTATTCCTTCAGTACATCCAGAACTCGTGGTGTAAATAATTGATCAGGAGCATCATCGAACGTTAACGCAACACGAGGCGGTGTTGATGGACCTGAGAAATGAAAGTTCGAACGGTATTTTTTGCGGAGCTCTTCCAGCGTCAATGGTTGCGTATTGCGATTCTTGTTCTCAGGTCCGCCTGCGAGCTCAGGCGCTCCATTAGGTACAAGCTTGTACTCTTTAATCGTATTATTTTTAACAGATTTCGCCTGATTAGAATTCGATGATGTCCCATTTGTATTGGAGTTGGAGTAACAGCCGGTAATCATCACAGCAAAGAGAAGCATCATTAACAAGCAATTCCGCAAATATCTTTTTCGCACCATCATTTTCATTGCCCCCTAAATGTATATAAGGTTACAATTCCCCAATCAAGCGAGGTTCATGATGGCATCTTATACCTTCTTCCATCTGACACACTCTTTCTTACTGTTTAAAAAAGCGAATAAACATTCGAGCTAAAACATCTCATTTCTAGGTTGTTATTTATACTAGCTATTCCACTTTTAATAGGGAAGCAAATATTCATCGATGAAGAAATCTCTTCAAAATTCATATTGGGAGGAATTGTTATATGTATAGTGGCTATACAGAACATGTAGAAGAACTTATTTTAACCAAGGATCAAGTTTTGAAAATGCAAAGCGCACAATATGCTATTTATGAAAAAGGTTTTAAGGATACCAATACCACCGTAAAAAAAGTTGCAGATGCTCTTGCTGGAATTGGCTCTATTTTAGGCTTGGTATTTTTCAAAAGTACACCAGTAGGAGTGGCAACAGGTGTAGTTGGAATTCTAGCAAGCATGATACCTAGCACAAAAGAAATTGTAGACACATATGTAAAAGATGGACACTATCACATGTCCTATCTCGTAAACTTTTTTGAAAGTAATCCAAATGCCCGATTAATCAAAGTAACACTGCCATTCATTCAGTTCAATTACGATGGACCAATTAGATTTGTTGCTGGACAAGGTATCATTACTGGTTATAAGCCACAAAATGGTGACTGGGTAACCACATCTTAAAAAACAAAAAGACGCCCTTCGTGGCGTCTCTTTACTTTTCGAATAAATTATGAATCGATTTAAAATCAAATTGATTTGTTATACGGTATGATTCCCCTTTATTTTTTTCAAAAACATAGGTATCAACAAAGCCGGTATCAGTAACTACTATCCCAAAAATGATATCATTTCCGCTATTTATCGTTAGGTGAATTGCAAATTTTTCGCTAGGTACAGGGGAGCCCTCAGTTATTAATTCAATATGAGAATAAGGTTTAAGAATTGCATCTATTTCCTCTTTACTTTTTGTATGAATCACTCGTTTCGCTCCACCATATTCCTGCATAGTAACATCTGTAATTTCTTTACCTTTCAGACTACTACTGAGTAATTCATCAAACGAAGTATTAGTACTTTTATTAGCGTTATAAGTCAGTGTTCCTACAAGACCAATAATTAATATTCCTACAACTACATAAATCAACTTCTTGTACTTTTCCAATACGATCCCCCCTTGTTGGAATAAAATAATTTTTACATTATTTTCATAATATCAAAGAATCATAAAATTTAGAACAGACCCAAGAACTAGTATAACACTAAAAAATCCCTAGTTCGCTAAAGAGCAACTAGGGATTTCATTTAACCTATCACGTTATACAGCTTGACCTTCATCTGCAAACTGACTGTTGTACAGGCTCGCATAGAAGCCATCTCGCTCCAACAATTGTTCGTGCGTACCTTGTTCAATTACACTGCCCTTGTTCATGACAAGGATGAGTTCTGCATCGCGAATCGTGGACAATCGGTGAGCAATGACAAAGCTTGTTCTACCTTCCATCAACGTGCTCATCGCCTTCTGAATATGAACTTCTGTCCTTGTATCGACGCTGCTCGTCGCTTCGTCCAGAATCAATATTGTCGGATCAGCAAGAATCGCACGCGCGATAGTAAGAAGCTGCTTCTGACCTTGGGAAATGTTCGAAGCTTCTTCATTCAATACCGTATCATAACCATCAGGTAGCGTACGAATGAAGTGGTCGGCATGCGCCGCCTTCGCTGCACGAATAATATCTGCCTCCGAAGCACCTTCACGCCCATAGGCAATATTGTCACGAATTGTGCCATTGAACAACCACGTATCCTGCAATACCATACCGAACAAACTGCGCAATTCCGCACGCTTCATTTCATGGATAGGTACGCCATCAATCGTAATTTGTCCACCGTTAAGCTCATAAAAGCGCATAAGCAAATTGATTAGCGTCGTCTTGCCCGCACCAGTAGGGCCGACTATAGCAACCGTCTGACCTGGTTGCACCTGCACATTCATATCCGTCATCAATAACGCGTCAGGCTTATAGCCAAATTGCACATGGTCAAAGACGATAGTACCTCGTGGCGCTGCCAGCTGCTTCACTTTATCGGCATCAGAACGTTCTTCCTCTTCATCCAACACTTCGAATACACGCTCTGCCGAAGCAATGGTGGATTGAATCAAGTTCGCAATATTTGCTGCTTGAGCCAAGGGCTGTGAGAACTGACGAGTATATTGAATAAAGGCTTGAATATCACCGATCTGGATCGAACGATTCGTGACGAGCACACCACCAACGACACAGACAAGAACGTATCCGATATTGCTGACGAAGCTCATTAAAGGCATAATCATACCAGACATAAATTGTGCACGCCAGCCCGCATCATATAGACGGTCGTTCACTTCATCGAACTTCTGAAGCGACTTCTCTTCACGGCCAAATGCTTTTACAATTTGATGACCCGTGTACATTTCCTCAACATGTGCATTCAATTCACCTAGAGAATCCTGCTGGTTTTTGAAATGCTTCTGGGAGCGTCCTGCAATGTTCTTCGTTGCGATAACGCTAAGCGGTAATGTCACCAATGTAATGAGCGTCAATAACGGACTAATCGTCAGCATCATAATAATAATACCGACAATCGTAATAACCGATGTAATCAATTGCGACAAGCTTTGCTGTAACGTCGTACTAATATTATCTACATCGTTCGTAACACGGCTAAGCATCTCACCATGCTGCTGTCTGTCATAATAGGATAACGGTAATTTAGCCAGCTTACGGTTCACTTGTTCGCGCAAATCATAAACAACCCGCTGAGCAATGCCAGCCATCACATACTGCTGAACATACATAAACAAAGCACTAAACACATACAGCACAACGAGAATTAATAGAATATTCCAAATGTAATCAAAGTCAATGCCTGCACCAGGGACCCCATTCATCATATTCATAAGCCCCTCGAACAATTTCGTAGTGGCTTTACCCATAATCTTCGGGCTGACGATTGAGAACAACGTTCCCAATACAGCCATGAAGAAAACAATAATAAGCGAAGTTCTACTCGGTTTTAGGTAGCCAAGCAAACGACGCAATGTACCCTTAAAGTCCTTTGCCTTCTCACCAGGAACAGCCATACCAGGTCCCATAGGCCCTTTTGAATCTTGATGTCCTTGAGGGGATCGTTCTTTTTGTTGACTCATGCGATCTCCTCCTCTGTTAGCTGGGATGCCACAATCTCCTTATACACTTCGCTCGACTTAAGAAGCTCTTGATGTGTACCGATACTTGCTATTTCCCCATCATTTAAAACTATAATTTGATCAGCATCCATAACCGTACTAACTCGCTGAGCAATAATAATAAGTGTGGCTTCTTTCGTTTCTTGCTTCAAAGCAGCACGCAGCATGGCGTCCGTCTTGAAATCCAAGGCAGAGAAGCTGTCATCGAACAAATAGACGTTAGGTCGACGCACTAATGCTCTCGCGATTGATAACCGCTGTTTTTGTCCACCAGATAAGTTCGTTCCACCCTGAGACACCATCGTGTCATAACCATCACTCATCGCTTCAATGAAATCAGCGGCCTGAGCAACTGCCGCAGCATGGCGCAACTCTTCATCTGAAGCATCGTCTTTACCATAGCGAATGTTTTCAGCAACTGTGCCTGAAAATAGGACTGCTTTTTGTGGGACGATACCTATTTTTCTCCGCAATTCGCCTTGTTCCAATTCACGAACATCAACGCCACCCAAGCGGATAAAGCCTTCACTCACATCATAAAATCGCGGAATTAAGTTCAACATGGTGGACTTACCAGATCCTGTACCACCAATAATTGCCGTTATCTCACCCGGACGAGCTGTAAAGCTAATATTGCTAAGTGCAGCCTCTTCCGCACCAGGGTATCGGAATGTTACCTGTTCAAACTCCAAATATCCCTTCTGCGAAGCACTTACCGTCTTTGGTTGCTCTGCATCTTTCAATTCTGGCTTCATATCAAGTACCTCATTAATACGAGCTGCAGAAGCAGACGCACGAGGAATTAATACGAATACAAGTGAAAGCATAACAAGTGAGAACATAATTTGCATCGCATACTGAATAAAGGCCATCAAATCACCGACCTGCATACTGCCACTTTCAATACGGATACTGCCGAATGCAATAATGGCAATCGTCGTTAAGTTCATAACCAGCATCATAACGGGCATAAGCAAAGCCATAATGCGGTTAACTTTAATTCCGGTATCGGTCAAATCACGGCTTGCTTCTTCAAAACGCTTCTGCTCATGTTCGACACGATTGAAGGCACGAACAACACGAATACCTGTCAACCCTTCACGGACAACAAGATTAAGCTTATCGAGCTTCACCTGCATCGCTTTGAAGAGCGGAATACCCTTACGAGCAATGAAAAAGATAACAAGGGCCAACACAGGCAATCCAACTGCCAACACCATCGTGAGCGGACCATCTTTGGATACCGCCATAATAAGACCACCGATGCACATAATAGGCGCCATCACCATGACACGCAGTATCATTACCAACACTTGCTGTACTTGGTTAATATCGTTGGTTGTACGCGTAATCAAAGAGGATGTCCCTACCTTATCGAACTCCTGCAAGGAGAAGTTCTCTACATGGCGAAATACTTGAGCACGTAAGTCTTTACCAAACCCAACTGCCACTTTAGATGACCAGTAACTAGCTCCAATGGCACACAGCATGCCACCCCCTGCGATTAGAAGCATCCAGCCGCCCATTTTCCAAATATAATTAACATCGCCCGTTACAATACCTGTATCCACAATATCCGCCATCAACGTCGGCAAATACAACTCTGATAACGTTTGTATAAAGACGAGGGCGAGTACGATTGCTGTCGGAAGACGATAAGCCTTCAAAAAGCGAATCAGCTTCATCATAATAATCCATCTCCTACTCCAAAATCCGTTTCACTTTACTTACTGTTTGTCTTGCTTATCCATACAATTCTTGCGTTCAGCACTTTCTTGCTGGTAGTAGTCAAACACCTTCATTAACAGCTCCGCAAGACGCTCACTATCCTCAAGACCAAGATGATCAAGAAGCCCGTTAAATGACTCCATAAACCTCTTCTTCGCCTGTGCAGCTACTTGCTCTCCTTCCGAGGTCAGCTTCACTCGAACTACTCTACGATCCTCTGGGTCCATATATCGTTCAACCCAACCACTCTCTTCTAATCGATTAATAATTTGAGTAATAGTTGGAGATGTAACATGAAGCAGTTGGCTTATATCAGATACCCGCATCGCTTGCTCTCCTTCAAGCTGCGCCTTTTGGATACAGAACAATACCGTCATATCGCTTCGCTTCTGCCCATCTTGCTGCTGCCATTCCGCACGTTGAAATTGCCGAAAGGACCTCATTAGCTTCTGTGATACTTCATCTCTTCTGGACTCCGTTCCTTTTCCAGACATAATTGCCACCCCAGTTCTCTATTCATTACTGTTTTGAAGTCAATTCGTAATTATTAAGTAATCAACTAATTAATTAGGTTCCCTATCTATTAGGTTACCTAATTATATGGCTATACCAATTCCAATGTCAAATCCAAAGAAAAGCAAAAAATAACCCCCAAATCTTAAGATGGTCATCCAAGATTGGAGGTTATTTTCGTTTATTTAGTTCGTCAGCCACACCTGCATAAGCGAGAATAACTGCTCCATATTCAGTGGCTTACTAATATAATCTGAAGCGCCAGCATCCAGACACTTCTCTCGATCCTGCTTCATTGCTTTGGCTGTCAAGGCAATAATAGGCACATCATCATAGCCAGTCATCTCTCTAATGCGCGACATCGCCTCATACCCATCCATGACAGGCATCATAATGTCCATAAGGATTAGATCCACCTGTTCATTCCGACGGAGTTCATCCAGCGCTTCCTGACCGTCATGAGCCGTAATAACTTCAACGCCTTCCTTTTCCAGTCGGTTCATCAGTGCAAATACATTCCGCACATCATCATCGACAACTAACACTCGCTTACCTTGGAACAAGTAGGCTCTTCCAGTATGTTCATTGTTACCACTCTGGCTATACTGGGAGCCGACCTCTTCGTCATTCGAATAATGCTCAAGGCGAAGTGGCGTCTCCATCGCAGCTGCGGATTGATGATAGTTTAGCTCTTGTTGAATAGCCATTCCTGATTCAATATCCGTCAAAGATGGAATGTATACGGTGAACTTGCTTCCTTCCCCATGAACGCTGCTCACCTCGATCAGACCACTTAATAAGCGGCATAGCTCCCGACATATAGATAGACCTAGGCCTGTTCCACCATATTTGCGATTCGTGTTACCGTCAGCTTGACGGAACGCATCGAATATAATGGCTTGCTTATCTGTTTCAATACCAATGCCTGTATCTGTAACTTCAATAGCGATCCATGATGATAAGTCAGCCCTCATACCTGATCGCATCACTTTTTTACACTCTTCATCATTCAATCCTCGCATATGAAGCTCGACAGAACCCTGCGATGTAAATTTGAACGCGTTAGAGAGCAAATTGCGTACGATCTGCGTCAGGCGCTGTTCGTCCGAGTGTAACACTTTAGGTAAAGAAGCTTGATCTAGATGCACATGGAAAGCAAGATTTTTCTGCTCTGCCATTGCTGCAAATTGAGCCCGCATATTATCGCCAAGCTCTAATGGACACATTGCCTCGATGAAAATATCAAGCTTACCGGCCTCAACCTTCGATAAATCGAGAATATCATTAATCAGATTCAACAAGTCGGTACCAGCCGTATGAATAACACGAGCATACTCCTGCTCTTCTGTAGATAAGTGTCCTTCCTCATTTTCATGAAGCATCTGCGACAAAATGAGCATACTATTTAACGGAGTACGCAGCTCGTGGGACATATTCGCTAGAAACTCTGACTTATACTGCGAACTTTTCTCCAACTGCATTGCGTACTGCTCCAGCTCGATCCGAATCTGATCCAATTCATTAGACTTCTGTACAGCATTACGATTCTGTTCCTCAAGCTGCTCATTCGTCATCCGTAGCTCTTCCTGCTGCATTTGCAGCTCTTCAGACTGAGATTGTAGCTCCTCAGCCATAGCTTGTGCTTCTTGCAGCAAGCGCTCGATTTCCATCCGACTCTCGACGCTATTAATCGTTCCGCCGAAGGAGGAGATGATGCTTTCTACCAGCTTCAACTGCTTAGCTTGGAATACATCCACCGTAGCCAACTCAAGCACAGCAATGACTTCACGCTCATATTCGATTGGTGCGATCAAAATACTTCTCGGTTTGCCCTGCCCAAGAGCAGATGACACCTTGATGTAATCATCAGGAATATCATGTATAACCATTAATCGATGGTCAGCAACTGCTTGCCCCGCCAGCCCTTCTCCTATAGAGAAAGAGGCTACACCAACATCCGACTGAGCTCCTGCATAGCAAGATGCCTTAACATAACGTGATTGTGCACGTCTTCCGATTCGCGTATACATCACTCCATAGGAAGCACCCGTTAATTCGGACATTTTTGTAGTAAACGTCTTGGCCAACGTTTGCATATCCTCTACTTCTTGATGCATCTCCATCACTTCGGTCAAGCTAGACTGAATCCAGTTCTGCTCCGCATGTGTATCAATTAGTTGGTTCGTAGCTGCTGCCAATTCTCCAATCTCATCATTGGTTTCTGCTTGAAGTCGATCTGTATAGTCTCCCTTTTTGGAAGAAATATAGTTGATCGTCGAGGTTACTTCTTTGAGCATCGTTACAATCGAGCGCGAAATGATAACTCCTATACCTAGAGACAACACCGTAAGAACAATGAATAGGGCATACATTCCCCATTCCAATAGGTTGCTCTGGTTCTCTAGTTCATTAACTCGCTCTTGCGTAATTCGCTGCTCCTCCGTCTGAAAATCGACAAAGTGTTGCCGCAGTTGGTCTACATAGCGCTTGCCTGTCATATTTTCCTGCAACAAATTATTGAACGCACTCTGTCGTTGATTTGCAGGCAAGGTGAGCAACGGTTCACCGAAATCCCCAATCCAACTCTTAAACATCGAATGAATCGAATAAAGGCGCTCTACTTGCTGTGGATCAGAAGCCACAAGATTATAGAGCTGTTCCCAATCCTTCTCCCATTGACTCAACGCGAACGTATAAGGCTCCAAATAAGCACCATCATTAGACAGTAAATATCCTCTTAAGCCCGTCTCTAAATCGAGCATATGCTTTTCTACTTTATGGCTCAACAAATGAACTTTCATATCGTTGTTAACGATGTTATCCGTTTCATTTTTGATCGAACTAACTTGTACATTCACGCCTACAATAGAAATGATTAAAAATATTAAAACTAACACATACCCTAGCAAAATTTTCTGACGTATCGTCATTTTCAACTTTTGCAAAAAATAGCCCCCTCCTAACTGCCTGTAATAGGGTCAATCTGTTGCGCACATGTATGGCCTGTATGTCCTTAAATAAAGGTCACGTATGATTATACCTATAATCGCCTTAAAATGAGATAAATTTTGCGAGATTTACAATAAAAGTTAGGTTTCAAACCACGCTTCGTACAACAAGCGAACCCCTTCTTCAATCTCTTGTTCGGTCAGTCCCCCAAATCCAATCAGAAGTCTAATTGCTGTGCAGTGGTCCGAGTTCATCCAGAAACGAGAGGTTCCGTATACGCGCACGCCTTGATTGGCCGCAAGCTTAATAAGCTCTTCTTCGGTATAATCACTATGTACTTCTAACACCACATGAAGTCCTGATCGGTGACCGATAACAGATGCCTGCTTCCCAAAGTAACGATGAATACATTCGACGAGTAGGGCATGTTTCTTCTGATACACTTTTTTCATTTTGCGTAAATGTTTCTCCCAGTGACCTTCCGCCATAAATCGCTCCAGCGTATGCGTATGAATCGTAGAAACGGTAGGCTCTAGCTCGCAGACTCTCTCTCGAAAAATAGGCACAAATCGCTCGGGAAGCACCATATAGCTCATACTAATGCCATACAGCAATGCTTTGGAGAAGGTACCCATATACACAACACTATCTGTTTTATCCAACCCCTGAAGCGCGGGAATTAAGCAGCCCTGATAGCGAAATTCGCTGTCATAGTCATCTTCTATAATAATTGCCTGCTGCTCAGCCGCCCATTGCAGCAGCTTCAAGCGCTTGTTAACAGACATAATCATACCTAACGGAAACTGATGTGAGGGGGTAACGAATACCAACTTAGCTTCAGATCGCTTCACTGCTTCAACATCAATTCCATCTTCTTGGAGTACAATAGGGGTAATCCGATAATTTTGATGAACAAATGCCGACTTCACTCCATTATAGCCTGGCTCTTCCATCGCTACTTCACGATGATCGCCACCAATTAGCTGACATAGCAAAGTCGTTAATTGTTGAATGCCAACACCCATTACGATCTGTTCTGGCCTACATTTAACACCCCGTGAATACCGCAAGTAACTTGCTAGCTGATAGCGCAAGCCATACTCCCCTTGAGGATCACCCTCTCTAGTCAGTGCTTTTGTGTTAGCCTGCATCGTCTCTAGCGATATTCGATTCCATACGGAATAAGGAAAATAACGCATATCTGTCGAGCCATTACGGAAATCAATCCGTATCTCACTTGCTGTATCTGGTCTGTTCAAAGAGGCCGGGTCGCTTACTTGTGCTTTCATTTGCTCTGTTCCGGCCTGCTGCTCGGAAAGTAAGTAATCTTGCTCCAACTCTACTACGTACAATCCGCTGCGCGCTCGGCTCTCGGTATAGCCTTCTGCGGTCAATTGCATATAGGCAGCTTCAACTGTATTTCTGCTAATGTGCAAATGTTCAGAAAGTTGACGAATGGCAGGCAGACGAGTTCCCGCAGGCAAATGTCCGTATTTAATCTCATCTCGAATATGCTGATACAGCTGAACATAATAGGGAACATCGCGATCACGACGCAAATCTATCATCAGCTCTAACATAAAAGGTACCTCCTGAACCTATTCGCCTATCCTCTCGTAAAACGAATTCATTCTTCCCTTCCATGCATCATTGACCCTACTATAAAAACCGGAATTGACCCTAACAATTAGGGTCAGATCTACGTATACTGAAAACCAAACCATTCTCTATCTATCAGGTAAATGATTGTCTACCTATATCTATCATATCATATACTTCTATCATGCTGCTCTGAGGAGGTTATTCTATACAAAAATATAAACTTTGTACCTATCCGCTATTTTTAAAGTCCGGTACATCGACCCAGCGCTAGACTCTGGTTTGTTAACATGAATTAAGAATCAAGTTAGCTTTCATAAGTGAAAAGGATGTATCCTCCGTCGTATTGATATTTCGTAAGTAATATCAGCCGATTTGGGCTTTTTCACACTATAGAGCTTCTTTATTACCTTTCCCTGCCAAAAAAACTACTGTTACAATATACATAGTTACGATTTACGTAACGATAACTGTCGGAGGATCATACAACTATGGGCTGGTGGCATCAGGCAAGAAATGATGTGAAACGATGGAATCGCAATGTTAAGCTTTTCTTCTTATCTAATATGCTGTATCAGTTCGGAAGCGGCATGTTCATGGTACTGTACAACTTATACATACAAGCGCTCGGCTACGGAGCTGATATGAATGGCAGTATCGTCAGCATTCAATCACTGGCCACGGCCTGCATGTTCATTCCCATTGGCTTAGCGGGCGATCGATTAAGTCGAAAATATATTCTTATTATCGGTGCCCTGCTGACCGGACTTAGCTTCATGGGGCGCTCTTATGCCGAAGATCCTTTCAGCTTGCAGACCTATGCGGTCATTACCGGTTTATTTATTTCTTTCTATCAAGTTATCGCCATCCCATTTCTAGCTGAAAATGTGAGTAAATCGGAACGGTTGTCGCTGTTCAGCATTCACTTCTCAGGGGTACTTGCCGCACAGGTGGTCGGCAGTATTGCCGGTGGATATGGTGCCGATTTCCTTCAAGCGATTGGCTGGAACAAAATTGATAGCTTGCAGACTGTTCTTATGCTTGGCGGCGCTGCTACCGTTGCTTCGTTCCTTCCGCTTCTCTTTATTAAGGAGAAAAAGAAAGCCACAGCGGAAATTCTACCGCATCCAGCTCCTATTGAAAAAAGTGGATATGCGGACTCTAACGAAAATGAAAATTCATTATCTGTACCGACGGCCGCTGCTGTTTCAACTCCTAAGCAAACGAAGCGAAGGGATTGGATCAACATCACTCAGTTTACAACGGCCCAACTGCTAGTTGGCTTAGGGTCAGGACTAGTTATTCCGTACTTAAATATGTATTTTACCGATCGATTCGCCGTATCATTGACAGCGGTAGGACTACTCGTGTCACTCGGGCAAGTAATGACAATCGTCTCGATGTTAATCGGGCCTACGCTTGTTGCCAAAGTAGGGCAAGTACGAGCCGTCGTTATTTTTCAACTGCTGTCCTTACCATTTCTACTATTAACAGGCTTCACAACGGCATTTACGATCGCTGCCTTCAGCTTCTTGTTCCGTCAGGCGCTCATGAATGCAGCTAATCCGATTCAATCCGCCTTAATGGTAGAACGAATCTCGGATGCACGTCGTGGAATTGCCAACTCATTTACACAGACTGCGTTCATGCTTGGATGGGCCACGATGGGACCCGTTCAATCCGCCATATTAAAAGCCTACGGAACGTATTGGGGTTACGCTGTGACATTTTGTATAACAGGCATTTTATATATTACTGCGGCCGGGTTGTTCTACTATGTATTTAGAGAATCCAAACAAAAGGAAAAAGAATACCAGCCACTCAGCTAACCAACATTCCACTGTATGCAACAGCTTCAGAAAGAGAGCGATATCGCTCTCTTTCTTTCATTTTTCAGCATAATTATATCGCTTTAACATATGTATAGGTGAGAGACATTGCCTGAGGATAACAAATATAAATCTATACATACATCATAATAAACATATAAATATTCATATCTGCGTCAGCAACCTTCGTCGCAAATGTCGAATAATGTCGATCCATAAAATATTTTACTAATTATCAACAAAGTTGTTGTAAGCGCAACCAAAACTTTATACAATGAGAACAATTAAAAATTGGAAATCTACTAGACATCTAGAATTTCACCCACAACAACTACCTTTTCTAACCATTTCTACCATACACATACTTACCATGACTTACTCACCATGATCTTCACACCTACCTACATAACAGTTTGTACTTAACTCTAGTTACTTAAGGAGGTGATGCCCCTCTTTGAGCGGGTATATGCCTTGAAACTTTGCCGCGTCTTACCGGTAACGTATTAGCATGAAACAAGCAATAAAGCATCTGTAACAACAGAACGAATCTATTCGATTGATGAATACCTCCTAGCTCTAGCACCCAAGAAGGAAACATCTTATGTAGCTTACGCGAACAGATATTAAATTCTTAAAAGGGAGTGTTATCGGATGAAAAAAAGTTTGAACTTGTTACTCGTTACAATGATGGTTTTTGCCCTTGCTCTTGCAGGGTGCGGCGGTGGTGGCGAGAAGGAGCCAGCCGACTCAGGTAATGGTGCTGCAGGCGATCCACAGGTGGAAGAGTTCTCTCTTGTAGTTAGACATATTAACGTCCGGGCTACAGCCCAAAAGACGCTCAAAATCCTTGAAGATGTAGTGAAGAAAACCGAATCAGAAGTACCGGGCTTGACCTTCAAGCTGGACGGTGTTGAAGATACAGTTAACCGTGACGTCAAGTTGAAAGCGGAAATGCAAAACAACAACCAACCGCCTATCTTCAACTTGTTCGGTGGGGCTGACACTCAAAACTATGCAAAAACAGGACGACTGCTTAACCTGACTCCAATTTTGGAAGAGTTGGGCTTGGCTGATCAGTTCTTTAACTTACGTGAGTTTACGGTAGACGGCAAAGTATACGGCTTGCCAGAATCCGGATTCGTAGAAGGCTTCTTCTACAACCGCAAATTATTTGAAGAAGCAGGCGTTCAAGTGCCTAAGACGTGGGAAGAGTTCCTAAAAGTATGTGAAGCATTGAAAGCGAAAGGTATTACGCCGATTGCACTTGGAGCAGGTGGCGGTGATGGCTGGGCTGCAAACATGCTTCTTAACAACTTGTTCGTAGGCTTAGGTGGACCAGAAATTCAAGAGGGCTTCGTAGCAGGAACATCCAAATGGACCGATGCACCTGTCGTTGAAGCATTTAAGCGCGTAGTAGATTTGAAAAATCAAGGCTTTATCGATCCGAACGTCCTTGGACTCAAATACTCTCAAGGTCAAGCTAACTTCTACACAGGTAAAGCAGCTATGCTGTTTGACGGTAGCTGGGCAGTTAGTGCAATTACTGGTCAAGATTCCAAAGTAGCCAATGATGCTGGATTCTTCCGCATGCCTAATGTTGGCGGAGGCGGAGATGGTTACATTAACGGTGGCTGGTCTAACGGCTATGGATTCTCTGGGAAGTTGAAGGAGCATGAGCTTAAAGCAGTTAAAGTGTTCATTAAAAACTTCTACACCGTTGAAAACCAAACACGTGGACTTGTAGAAACTAGCCGTATTCCTTCCATGAAGGGTGTTACAGACTTGTCTGGTGCTAACGAGCTGACGAAGTCGATTGGTGAGCAGCAAGCTTCTGCTAAAGGTGCATTCCCTGCATTCGATGCCGTTGTTCAACAAGAAGTTAAAGTTACGTTGGAAAGTACGATTCAAGAAGTACTAGGCGGACAAATTTCCCCTGAGGATGCTGCGAAACGCCTCCAAGAAGTACAAGAATCGGCTAACAAAAAATAAGATAACTGGTTATACACGAGAACCAATTAGAACCTCTAACGGCAGATCGGGGCTGCAATTCACATTGCAGTGCCCGGTCTTTGCCCATTAGTGGGTCATAAGGACTTAGGAGATGAGCCATGAATAAAATACAGCGCAACCTTGTGGCATTTGCCATATTTGTCGTCCCTGCCCTAGCCTTGTACATAACGTTCTATTTGGTACCGCTCTTTAATTCCTTGCAATATTCCGTTACTGAGTGGAACGGCATTAACGAACCCGTATATACAGGACTAGATAATTTCCAGAAAGCAATGGGGGATGAAAAGTTCTGGGTAGCTTTCTGGAATAACATTTATTTCGTATTGTTCTCTGTCTTTATACAAGTACCCGTTATCGTAGTCGTATCGATTATGATCAGCAGTGTAAGAAGAATGTTAGACTTCTACAAGTTGACCGTATTTTTGCCAAGTATCCTATCTACCGCTTCCGTTGGGGTCATCTGGCAGTTTATTTATGCGCCAGATGCAGGACTCTTGAATCAACTATTACGTTCCGTTGGACTCGAATCTTGGGCGAAAATTTGGCTCGGAGACAAAACAACTGCGATGTTCTCCATCCTCATTACGAATGGCTGGCAATGGACGGGCTTCTATATCGTCCTCGTGTTGGCGGCCATATTCTCCATTCCAAAAGAAATGCTGGAGGCTGGCGAAATTGATGGAGCGGTCGGTTGGAAAAAAGCATGGCTGCTCACGATACCGCTCATTCGTCCTGTTATCGTCGTAACGATGCTGCTATCGATTACAGGTGCGATGAAGGCGATGGATATCGTTATGATTATGACAAACGGCGGGCCATTCCATTCTACAGAAGTTATGGCTACGTATATGTATAAACAAGCGTATTCCTTAAGTGATTTCGGTTACGCAAATGCAATTGCCATTATTATTACGATATTTACAGCGATCTTAGCGTTAGTGTATCACGTGATCAACAAGCGGACGGAGGTAGACTACTGATGAAGCAATCTCGTTCAATCAACTTTGTATCCCACATCATTCTCGTCTTCTATGCATTGCTCGTCATCTACCCGCTGTTCTTTGTCATCTCGTCTTCATTCAAAAATAACAGTGAAATATTCGATGATCCATGGGGCATGCCTATGAGCTTCTCATTCGATAATTATATTGAAGCCATGTCCAATTCTCATATCGACAGCTACTTTATCAATAGTTTGTATATTAGTTCGATCTCTACTTTTGCAACCATTTTATTATCGACAACGATTGCCTATGCGGTGACACGCATGAAGTTCCATACGCTTAGCAAAGGGGTTTACAGTTTACTCTTGCTATCCTTATTGATACCACCAGCGTCACTGCTCATCCCGCTGTACAAAATGATTAATGATTTCGGCATTTACGATACGCCATTGGCACTTATTATCCCTTACTCTGCATTTGGGATTCCTTTGACCGTGTTCGTCATTGCTGCCTTTTTGAAGTCCATTCCGCTGGAACTTGAAGAAGCAGGGGTTATGGATGGCTTAAATACATACGGTCTACTCTTCCGTATCGTCATCCCGCTCACATTACCGACACTCGTAACCGTATTTATTTTGAACTTTATCGGCAACTGGAACGAATTCGTTATGGCTAATTTGTTCATTTCCAATGAGGCATCACGTACGCTGCCTGTCGCGGTCAAATCCTTTGTCGATCAGTACAATATGAACTACGGCGCACTAACTGCTGCAATCACAATAAGCATTATCCCTGTCATACTCATTTACAGCTTCTTGCAGAAGAAGATCATTGAAGGTGTTACGGCAGGAAGCGTAAAAGGCTAGTAGCAACTGAATGAAATCGTATATGGTACGTAAAGTCATCTCAACGATCAGGTTGGGATGGCTTTTTTTGTGGCAAGATGAGTAAAGGCATGATTGTTATGGTTTACAAAGACATGGTGAAGAGATATAGTATCGTTTTGAGGGTTGGAAGTGGAGGCACATATGATTAAGAACTTAAAAAAACAAATGACTACCTGGACGCCGTCTCGAGTACTCTTGTTCGGATTCATCGCGCTCATCGCACTCGGAACTATACTCTTAAAGCTGCCCATTGCGGTGCATGACGGGCTCCGTATTACTTGGATAGATGCTTTCTTTACAGCTACTTCAGCAATCTGTGTCACAGGACTTACTGTCGTAGATACAGGTGCGACGTTCACCGTCTTTGGTGAAACAATTATTATGTTACTCGTCCAACTAGGCGGCATTGGATTTATGACCGTTGCGATGCTCGTCTATTTGATGCTCGGTAAACGTATTTCGCTTCGTGAGCGCCTCATTCTGCAAGAAACGATGAATGCAGGTAGCATGGAAGGAATCGTGCGTATCATTAGACGTACGATTATATTCGTCTTCGTCATTCAAACCGTTGCTGCACTCATTCTAGCTCTGCATTGGATGCCAGAAATGTCTGCTGGACAAGCTCTATATTATGGCGTATTTCATAGCGTATCGTTGTTTAATAACGGTGGCTTTGACCTATTCGGCAATAGTTTTCAAAATTACGCAGATGACTTGCTCTTCAACGTAATTGCCTTTATTCTCGTCATTTCCGGTAGCTTGGGCTTTATCGTACTTGCCGAGCTATATGATTATCCTCGCCTGCGCAAACTTTCACTGCACTCAAAAGTAGTGTTGTCGGTTACAGGCATTTTGATCGCGGTCGGAGCTATCTTTATTCTACTGTTTGAGTGGTGGAACCCTCATACACTTAAAAACATGTCTATGGAGGGTAAGCTCTACTCTACCATGTTCCAATCGATATCAACGCGCTCTTCGGGGACGACAACGATCGATATTACAAATATGAATCAAGTTACACAATTCTTTATGATTATTTTGATGTTCATTGGTGGATCACCAGGCTCTGCCGGGGGCGGAATTAAAACAACCACATTCGCTATTCTAATTGCAGCGGTATGGGCAATGATGAGAGGCCGTGAAGATGTCGTATTGTTCCGTAATCGCCTTTCCAAAGATCTTATTCTTAAGGCACTTACGATCATCTTCTTAGCAATCTTTATGGTGCTATCTGTTGCCATGCTGCTCGCTATTACCGAAGATCAACCATTTTTGGCTATATTGTTCGATACAACCTCAGCCGTAGCAACGGTAGGCTTGTCCATGGGCGTCACAGAACAGATGTCTGAATTCGGTAAAATTGTACTTTGCTTCGCTATGTTTATCGGACGTCTTGGACCAATGACACTTGCTTATGCACTCGGTAGCCGTCGAGAACAGTCATTGTACCGCTATCCAGAAGGAAAGATTATGATTGGTTAACGACAAGAGACAGCTTCAACAATACAAAACGCTCCACCACAGCTTATGCTATGGGGAGCGTTTTTCGCTTATCCACAAGGAAATAGAAGACATGGGTAGTAAGTAACTATTTTTACATCAACTATTTTCCTACTTGTCAATTTCAGCTATTCGGTTTATCTTCTGATCATATCCACATCAGGGTGGTGGTACATACTAGAGCACACCAATAAGAAAGCGTATTCATTTAACTTGTATGAATAAAAAGGAGAGAATTTATGTCAAAACGTAAATGGACAAGCTCTATGATGTTACTTAGTTTAGGCTTAGCGTTAACCGCCTTCACACCTACTCCTGCCACTCAACCTGCCATTGCTGCTGAATTAGGCGCACATTGGTCCTATAAAGGATCTACTGGACCCGAGCATTGGGGAGACTTGAGCGAAGCTTACCAAATATGCGAAGTAGGCAAGCAGCAATCACCGATCAACATTGACACCGAAGAAACGACCGATCCTGCTAACGACGAAGGATTTTCCGTAAAGTATAAGCCAGCCCTATTTACAATTGCCAACAACGGACATACCATTCAAGCTAATGCTACCTCCACAGATAACACACTTTTCATTGATGGCAAAGCCTATTACCTGCTTCAATTTCACTTTCACACACCTAGCGAACACACCATTAATGGCAAAGCCTCTCCACTCGAAGTTCACTTCGTCCATAAAAGCGCGGACGGACAGCTGGCTGTGCTCGGCATCCTTATTAAAGAGGGAAAAGCTTCTACTGTACTAAGTGAAATGTGGTCAACGCTGCCTAAGAAGGAAACGAAAACGGATATTAAGTTAGCGAAAACGATTACTATTAATCAACTGCTACCTAGCGACAAAGATTCTTTCCGGTATGCTGGTTCTTTGACGACACCATCGTGCAGCGAGGGCATTAAGTGGACGGTGCTAGCTGAGCCGATTACCATGTCATCCAACCAATTAAAAGCATTCCAAGCTATCTTCCCGAACAACAGCCGTCCTGTTCAACCTGTACATGACCGCATCATTCATCAGTATGATTAAGGTTCAATAAACAAAAGATAAGATTACTAAAAGTCTTCGCAACCCTAGCTCAATAAAAAAAAGGTACCCTAAAAGTCAGTTTCCGCAACTTTTAGGGTACCCCTGTTCTATTTATCCGTGTCGCTTTGCAATTTGAGCTTCTATGTGCTGTTGGTGACGTTGACGCAGCCAGTCTTCCAAGCCTCCCGAACCAAGAAGCACGCCCATAATAATAAACAGGAAGCCTCCAATCTGTGCCAAAGTAATCGTTTCTCCTAGCAATAGCACAGAGCCAACTAAAGCAAAGAACGGTGTGAAATTCATAAAGATGGCTGACTCAGCCGCTCCTACTTTGCCAACCGCATAATTATAAATAAGATGGCCGATTGCCGTCGACACGGTAGCCGATAAGACAAACACAACCCAGACATCAGCTGTAGCTCCTACCATACTGCTCAATCCATCAGGCTCTGCGATTAAACTGATAACGAATAGAACAGCCGAACCAAGAAGCAGCATATAACCTGTCATTAGACGCGGATCTAACGTATCCGCTGCTTTTTTAATCAAAATATAACTGAAAGCTTGGGCAACGATGGCTAAGAACACCTGAACGTCTCCGAGGGACAGCCCACTAATATCTCCCGAGCTCTTTAACATAATAAAGGCAACACCAGTAAAGCCAAGAATGATACCTATCGTCTTAAACCAAGTTGCTCGAGCTCCTAAGAAAATCATAGCCATAATTGCAGTCAACAGCGGACCTGTCCCCAGAACTAGCCCTGCACTGGAAGCAGACGTCCCCGTGAATCCAAGCGATAAAAAATAATGATGCGCAACAACGTTAAACAAAGAAGCAGCAGCCACATACTTCCATTCTTTTTTGGTAAGTCTGCGTACTTTGCCAAGCGCGAATAAAATGATAAACACCGTAACGGCAGCTAATAATATGCGAAAAGCCGTCATGGTCAGCGGCATAAAGTTCGCTACTAATACCTTCATCATGATCGTGTTCATACCCCACGCCAGCATGACAAAGATGAGCAAGCCATAGATCCCCCATTTTTTCATTCATAACACTTCTTTCTGTCTACAAGTTGTGTATCTCTCCGACCTTTATCATAACGGAAATGTCCACTAATTCCAATCATTTTGATCTATTTGTATTCCAACGAAGGACAAAAAGCCCGTATTATGGATAAATCCATACATACGGGCTGTGATTAAAACGAATATGATGTTACTAACGTTTACTAACGTGAGTCTATTTCAACACATAATCCGCGAGAACAGACTGTACTTCATAAATGTTCAGGTTCTTATTGAATTGCTTCTGCAGCGGTGTAGGGCTTCCAGATATCCAAATCTTTAGCTCAGCATCCATATCAAAGCTACCTGCTGTCTCGATACTGAACTGCACAATGCTTTTATAAGGAATCGACAGGTACTCAACCTTTTTTCCCGTAATTCCTTGCCTATCTACTAAAATGAGGCGCTTGTTCGTAAACAGGAACATATCGCGAATCAGCTTATACGCCTTTTCGATCGACTCTGAACGGGACAGAATACTTGCATACTCTCGATTCGCTTCCTCTAGATTTACTTCTGAAGCATTGCCCATAATTCCATCTAAAAACCCCATATCTCTTCCTCCTCTATTAACTAAGCAGTCTCACACTTAGTATATCATGGAAATATACGCAAAGGTCTCCCTATCAATGATGCCACATTACAAATTGCTCAGGATGCTTACGAATATCTCTCGCAATAGCAGAGCGAAGTTCCGGGAACAGGGTAATTACGACCTGGTCAAGCTCTTCCATCTCCCGCTGAAAATCAGGGTAGTCAGACATATGCTCGCCAAAATAATCGCAAATTTTTCGACCATTTCGCTGTGCTAACTCCGTCATCTTGTCTCGTAAAGCCCGCAACTGTATAAAAAATGTGCTCGCTTCTTTACCAGCTACGCGCCGAATATATACATCAACTACATTCCAGAACGGCCCATGAGCAAATAAATATTCTAGATGGCAAAACCATCCGTACACGCCATGCTGACCCAGATGTCTATCAAAGGTCTGGAACAAGAACAAAGACCGCTGGCCTTCCGTTAATGTATAAAAAATATCGGTTGATATACGCACCATTTTTTTATCTACCTGATGAGCAATTGGCTCGTTGCATACAATTAATAACCGTTCATCATCCAGTGTTTCAAATACATGCTTTTGTATAGTAACCAGCACCTCAACGCCCTCCTGACGATTAACAACAGAACAAACCATATATTGCCATGCAATGGATCCAACTCGATTATAGCCGTCTATGTACAGAACGGGCAATAGATTTCATCGTCTGCAGCAAAATACTCTAGTGAATGGCAAACTATTTGCCTTCTCCTATAAGAATAGATATATCGATAACACTATCATAAATAGTTGCTGTCTCACTCTTGATCATTACGTTCTATTTCTATTAAGATAAGTTCAACATTATAATTGTAAGCGCTTTATATATGGTGTTAACAGGGGACAAACTACTATTTTTAAGGAGTTGATTACTTTGTCGTTGGTTAGAAAACAGAATAGAGGTAAGAAGTTTTTTCTTCTAAGCGCAAGCTTACTACTTGCTATCAGTTTATTCTCGACAGCTCTGCCTCCAGCTTCAGCAGAAGCAACAGAGCCAAGCACAACTACGAATCAGCCCTCTTCTATCCCTGCAGCTATGGATATCTCTCAAACCGCAGTGCCAGCAAACAGTCCTATCACGGACCCTAACCAAGCTTGTCGGCCAGCAGGTTTGTATGACTCTGGTGTACAAGGCATCCCGTATTGTACGGTCTATGATAGTAATGGCCGCGAGAAGCTCCCTAATGATTCGAAACGCCGCATTATTGGTTACTTCACAGACTGGAGAACAGGAACAGATGGCAAACCTAAATATCTAGTAAACCATATCCCATGGAGCAATATTACCCATATCAATTATGCCTTCGCGTATATCGATGGCAGCAATCAAGTCTCCGTTGGAGCAATGAGTCCTACCAATAAAGCCATAGGTATGCAATGGCCAGGCGAACCATCAGCAGCAATGGATCCAGCATATAGCTATAAAGGCCACTTCAATCTTCTCAACAAGTTCAAAAAACAGCACCCTGGTGTCAAAACTTTAGTATCGATTGGCGGCTGGGCAGAAACGGGTGGATATCCTGATGCATCAGGCAACCGTATCAGCTCCGGGGGCTTCTACACCATGACTACAAATGCAGACGGCACGATAAACCATGCAGGCATTAACACGTTTGCTAATTCTGTCGTCACATTTCTCCGTCAATACGGATTCGATGGGGCAGATATCGACTATGAATATCCAACCACTATGGAGCAAGCAGGCAATCCCCTTGATTGGTCAGTCTCTCAACCTCGCCGCGCTGGTCTAAATGCAAGCTATGTAGAATTGCTAAAAGTACTGCGCATAAAGCTAGATCAAGCGTCTGCTCAAGACGGGAAATACTATATGCTCACAATTGCTTCTCCGGCTTCTAGTTATCTACTTCGCGGCATGGAAACTTCTCAAGGATTGAAATACCTCGACTACGTAAATATTATGTCCTACGATCTGCATGGTTCATGGAATGAATTCGTTGGCCCCAATGCCGCCCTATTTGATGATGGTAAAGATGCAGAGCTTGCAGCAGCAGGTATGTACACCTCACCCGATTACTTAGGTATAGGGCACTTAAACACAGATTGGTCCTATCACTACATGCGCGGCATGATGCAAGCCGGACGAATTAATATCGGAGTCCCTTACTATACTCGCGGCTTCAAAAATGTCCAAGGCGGTACGAACGGACTATGGGGCAAAGCAGCTACTACGAACTGTATGCCGGGCGAACAGAAATGTGGAGATGGCGCGATCGGCATCGATAATATTTGGCATGATAAAGTAAACGGCCTTGAAACACCTGGAGGCTACAGCCCAATGTGGCATGCGATGAACCTTGAAAATGAAATTCGCGGCTCTTATTTAAATATGTTCGGGCTCCCTCAAGCGCAAATCGTCGGCACCTATAATAGGCACTTTGATAGTACACTAGTCGCCTCTTGGTTGTGGAACCCACAAAAAAATGTGTTCCTCTCTACAGAAGATGCACAAACGATTACGGCTAAGGCAGATTACGTCGTACAAAAAGGTATTGGCGGAATTATGATTTGGGAACTCTCAGGGGATTATGACTTTTATCCTCAACGCAATAACGGTCAAGGCGAGTATTTTATGGGCTCTACATTAACAAAAATTATTCACAATAAGTTCAAAACGGCTGCTCCTTACAGCAACGTTAACCCGGGAACTTTGCCTCCACCAGCAAGTCAGCTCAATGTGAAAGTAGAATTAGTTCAATTTCCGATGGGCGGAAATAATTTCCCAGTAGCGCCCAAGCTTGCTATTACAAACAACACCAATGCGGTGATTCCAGGTGGGTCGGTGCTGCAATTTGATATTCCAACATCAGCACCGAGTCGAGTAGAGAATTGGAACGGCTACCCGATAACGGTCACTCCAGGTCATACCGGACCTAATGTCGGCGGCTTACAAGGAGACTTCCATCGGGTTACGATGACAATACCAGATTACGAAACCATTCAAGCTGGCCAGACAAAGTTGATTCAAATGGCATTCTTCCTACCTCTTTCTGGTCCAACCAATTACAGCTTAACAGTCAATGGAGTAAGATACGGCATTCATTATTAATGATTAATTGCTAATCAATCATTGCATTGATAATGTAAAAGCCGGGCAGATCCTACAACTGCCCGGCTTTTCATCATGAATATAAAGCGCGTGCTGGAATTGGATAGTTAGGAGTCGTACGGTCACACCTTACCATTAAGCAGTATAGTGCTTCGCAAACCAAGCTGTGGAAGCCTTCACTTCGTTTGCCGTAAGCTGATGTCCCATATGATCCCAGAATAGCTGAACCTCAGCACCCGCACTTTGCAGCAATGCAGACAAGTCCTCTGTTTCGGCAGGCGTGCACATCCGGTCGTTCGAGCCAGCTCCGATAAACACGGGCATACCCTCTAAGTCAGGCAAAGATACCCCTCTTCTAGGCACCATTGGATGATAGAGAACAGCTCCATTCAACGCATTGGGATGATGGAAGAGCAAGCTCCCAGCAATGTTAGCTCCATTGGAATAACCTACTGCCACGACACGTTCACGGTTAAAGCCATACTGAACCGCTGCTGAATCGACAAAATCATACAGCTCTTGTGTACGGAATAGAAGATCCTCCTCGTCAAATACGCCTTCAGCTAGACGGCGGAAGAAACGAGGCATGCCATTTTCCAATACATTACCGCGAACGCTAAGTACCGCAGACTTTGGCGATAATGCTTCAGCTAGCGGCAGCAAATCGTGCTCTGTACCGCCTGTACCGTGCAGCAGAAGCAATACAGGTGCGTTAGGATCTGTTCCTTCTTTAAATATATGCTTCATGAGAAATCCTCCTTAACGAATAGTTACATTGTCTCCTAGTATGTGGGGAGACTAGCCACTTCGTTTTTAACTTTTTATCCATTGTAAACTTTTATATCTTGAATTCGAGATATTTGATATAAATATATCATACTGTTTCAAGCTCTATCTGTCAAACTTGACTTGTGGAAATGAGCGCGCGACATCAGCATAGAATCTCTCTCCCTATTTGCTCCTATCTGCACAAAAAAACATCACAGCTACTGCCCCTAATGGACAGCCGCTGTGATACCTACGTTATACCGACCTTACATTGACGAATCATTCCCTTTATTCGATCCTGCTCACGATAATCCGACCGCCTTCATTACAAGTGGTCGGTCCAATTGGTACAGGCGGCGGTAACGCGCCTCCTGCTTCATTAATTGTTCATGTGTGCCGCGCATAATGATGCGGCCTTCTTCCATGAAGATGACTTCGTCCATCTGCTCCACCCCTACGAGGTGATGGGTAATCCATATGAGCGACTTATCCGCCATTGCGTCGAACATCGTCGCCAGCAGTTCCCGCTCCGTGCGCGGGTCGAGACCTACCGTTGGCTCGTCGAGAAGCACTACCGGCGTCTGCTGCAGCAGGATGCGCGCTAGCGCAACTCGCTGGCGCTCTCCGCCGGAGAATCGCTGCCCTGCCTCATGCATAGGCGTGAGGTACCCTTCGGGCAGCGATTCAATTAAGCCATCCAGCCGCGCTTGGCGGGCGGCTTGGCGAAGCTCTTCCTCGGACGCATCATAACGTCCGAGGCGAATGTTGTTCGCCACCGTCGTATCGAATAAGTGCGGGCTCTGATTGAGCACCGATACGACGGTGGCGATGCGATCTGCGCCGGCGTAAGCATCCGCCGGCGTTCCATTGATGGTGACCGCGCCAGACGTAGGCGCAAGTGCACCTTGAATCAGCTTCAGCAGCGTGGACTTGCCTGCGCCGCTGCGACCGATAACCGCTATCTTCTTGCCCTGCGGAATATCAAGCGACAACTCTTCTACGGCCATCTCGCTGCCCTGCTCATAACGGTAGCTTGCATGTTCAATACGGATGTGCGCCGATTGGCGAGCAGCTTGCACAAGCTTCTCTGTAATGAGGGAAGAACTATCGGAATGACTACGTTTATCACATTTGTCGTGGTTATCTCGGTTTTCATGGTTTTCATGGTTTTCATGGTTGTCACTGTTACCACAACTGTCGTAGTTGCCACGGCTTTTACCAGCTCTACCGTCAGCAGCTCGCTCCGCACTTTCGCTAGCCTGTTGTTCCCCCGAAGTAATGCTATTCTTCCTAGCACCCTCACTTTCGCCTTCATGTTTGCTTTTATTTCTGCTTTCACCTTCGCCCTCACCTTGATCTACCTTCGCCATCCGATCCAAAGAATCGGTATACTGCGGTAGTTTATCAATCGCATCTGATACAGGCAGGAAAGCCTCCATCATCGGGAATACGACGAGTACGAATGCGGCAATTAGCGTTGCATCAATCGCTTGTGCAGCAAACATCTGCGCTGCCCAATAAATCATCGAGATCACAACAGCGCCAACGACTCCCTGTGCGGCAAATGTCCGCCACTTCGACCAATTGCTCAAGGAGCGCTCAATACGCGCTACTTCGGCTTCTTCCCGTTCATAGTCGTTAACAAATGTCGCCTGACGTCCGCTAATGACCCAATCCCCCATGCCAAGCACTGCATCCGTGAGCTTCTGATACAGCTGATTGCGTTTCTGCTTCAACTGGCGGTTACGTGCCTTATTCACATACAGCGATAAAGCTGGTAATACGAATATAAGCAGTGCAATATAGAAAGCCATCAACAACGCAAACGCTGGGTCGAACCAGCCAAGTGCTGCAATAACGACCACATAGGCAGCCAGCGCTACAATGCTCGGAAAAATCGTCCGCATAAAAATATTTTGCAAATACTCAATATCATCTGCCAACATACCAAGAATGTCGCCTGTACGAAAGCGAGAGCGAATGAACAACGCTTGCGGCTCCAACAGTCGGTACAAACGTACCCGCATATGAGACAAGATGCGAAGGATCGTATCATGACCGACCAAACGCTCTACATAATGCACAACCGAACGGCTGATGCCGAACGTACGCACAAGAACGACCGGAACATACACCATCAAAATATTTTCCGGACGAAGCGATGACTTCGAAATTAAATACCCTGATGTGAACATGAGCGCTGAAGCACATAACGCCGTCAATAGACCGAGGAAGACGATGAGAGCAAAGCGCCACGTATGGGTTGAGAAATACGGTCGAATCCAATCCTCACGCTTCATCCTTCGTCCACCCCTTCCATTTGCATGCGCATCATCTCGTAGTATAATCCCTTGCGTTCCAACAGCTCTTCATGTGTACCCGTTTCCGCGATACGTCCATGCTCGAGCACGATCACCCAATCCATCTCCATCATCCAGTGCAGGCGGTGAGTGGCCATCAGAACCAGCTTGTTCTCCAATAACGGAAGCATCGTCTCTTTCAATTCATACTCTGTCTCAATATCCAAATGTGCCGTCGGCTCATCCAACAGCATAATAGGACGCTTGCTTAAAAATGCACGAGCCAATGCGACACGTTGCTCTTGTCCACCGCTCAGGGAACGTCCGCCATTACCAATGACTTCGTCCATCCCTTGAGGCAGGCGTGCCACAACTTGATCTAGCCCAGCAGCAGCGATTGCTTGCTTCACATCTTCCTCTGAAGCATCTGGCGTATAGAAACGGACATTGTCAGCCAAAGAGCTGTTGTATAAGTACGGCTGCTGAGGAATATAAGTTAGCTGCTGTCGCCAGCCTTCTTCCGTTAATCTCTTAATAGATTCTCCATTAAGCAGTACATCACCAGACGATGGAGCAAGGAAGCCGCCGAGTATATCGATAAGGGTTGATTTACCCGCTCCACTTGCACCAATTACACCAACCTTCTTCATCCCTCGCAACGTCAGATGAATATCGTCGAGCGAAGCTGGACCTTCCGCTTCATGCTTCAAACCAACCTCTTTCAACGTTAACGTACTATCCTTCGTCCAAGTCCACTTCGCTTGCTCAGCCGCATGTGCAGAAGGAGAAGACGCAAGTTTCACCGCTTCGGCTTCACCCTTTTCAATAACAGCACGAATAGCCTTGCCTGCCTCCTTGCCCTTTAACGTCGCATGATAATCCGCACCTACCATGCGAATCGGCAAAAAATACTCTGGTGCTAGAATCAATATTAATAGCGCTGGATACAGCACCGTATCGCCTTCAATAAGGCGCAATCCGAGATTTACCGCTACCATCGCGACGGACAGCGTCGTAAAGAAATCAAGTGCAAACGAGGACAGAAATGCCATCCGCAATGTTTTAATCGTTGCTGAACGGTAAGAGTCACTCACGCGCTCAATCGTGTCGCTGTGCGCTTTACTCTGACCAAGTACTTTCAGTGTCTCTAGCCCACGCAGCGAATCCACGAAATGATTGGATAATAAACGATAGGACTTCCACTGTCGTCCCATATGCGTCTTCGTTGCCAATCCGAGCAGAATCATAAATACAATCAGAATTGGCATTGTTACCGCTAAAATAATGGCGGCTACAGGGTCCAGCCAACATACATAACCCAGAACGATAATTGGTGTAATCGCAGTGCCTATCATACGTGGGATAATAAGCTCCACATACGTTCGGAACTGAGCAATTCCGTCCAGTACGAGCGTTACGACGTTGCCCGTCCCTTCGGATTGGACAAGACGCGGCCCGAACTGAAACAGCTTGCTAACCAGCTGCTTGCGCAGCTCACGCCCTGCCGTCTCCGCATATCGATAGGCGATCTTCTGCATGAGAAGCGCCGTCAATTGCCGGATAAAGAAAGCGAGCAGGAACTTCGCGATAGAGTCGACTTGTTCCTGCAGCGCTTGGCCTGCAAATAGGGAGGAGATCGTCTCTGCCAGCCCTATTGCAATATATAGGATGGACACACTGTGAATGAAGGTCAGCAGCACAATAACCGCTACGACAAGTTTGCTTCCTTTAAATCCAAGTGTGTGTTTATCCATTAGTATTCTAGATGCTCCTTCTCAGTAACACGTTTGTGGAAGACGAAATAACTCCATGCTTGATACGCCAAAATGAATGGCAGCAGCGTAACCGCTACAATCGTCATAATGCGAAGTGAATAGTCACCCGAGGCAGCAGCATAAACCGTCATGTTATAGGCACTATCAATAGAACTAATTAGAACGTTCGGGAACATCGAAACAAACACAGAAGCAACCGCTAACGCAATAACCGCACCTGTCATACCAAATGCCCAACCATCGCGCTTCTTACTCATAAAATAACCAGCCATAATATAAGCAACAACGCCTAGAACAGCGATAACAACCATAACCGCACCGCGTGATTCAAATGCTGTCGTCATCGTATATGTCATACCACCGAATACAACTAACAACACAGCAAGTGGAACTAGTAACATTTTACCCTGGGCACGCGCTCGTTCTTGCAAACTACCTACCGTGCGAAGCGTTGTAAACATCAAGCCGTGTACATAGCATAGCAGCGTAACAACAAGGCCACCTACTACCGTATATACATTCACCACTTGGAAGATGGTTGCGTTCATTTCCATGTTCTGATCGATTGGCAAGCCTTGTAGGAAGCTTGCAAATACAACACCGAACAAGAATGGTGGCAACAGGCTCCCTAGGAGGATAACGATATCCCAGTTCTTCTTCCAACGCTCTGTATCGCCCTTACCTCTAAACTCAAAGGCTACACCGCGACCAATCAAGGCCAATAACAAGAATACAAACGGGATATAGAAGCCACTGAACATCGTTGCATACCAGTGTGGGAATGCCGCGAACATGGCTCCACCCGCTGTCAACAACCATACTTCATTTGCGTCCCAGAAGGGGCCGATTGAATTAATAAGTACGCGACGCTCCATATCGGATCGAGCTAGAAACTTTGTCGCCATTCCTACCCCGAAATCAAACCCTTCCAAGAAGAAGAACCCGACAAATAACACCCCGACTAGAACAAACCACAGTTCACTATACGCCATGGTGCACCTCCCTATCGAACGGGTCATTTGTTTTTACTTCGACCTTATCAATAATCGTCGGTCCTTTTTTAATCACTTTCAAGAACAGACGAACAAGGATATAAGCAAGAACACCATAGATAGCGGTAAACGCGATGAGTGAGAACAACACTTCATTCGCTGTAACATTAGGGGATACACTGTCCTCCGTTGTCATATAGCCAAATACGGTCCACGGCTGTCGACCGATCTCTGTCATAATCCAGCCCGCTGTATTTCCAATGAACGGCATCGAGATAGCAGCGACCATAAAGCGATTAAACCACTTGTTCTTATGAGATAACTTATTGCGAGCAGACAAGTATACACCGTACATCGCAAGTGCGATCATAATACAGCCTGCCAATACCATGATGCGGAAGCTCCAGAAGGTCGTGCGTACAGGCGGAATATAATCACCTGGACCATACTTTTGCTCGTACTCCGCTTGCAGCTCATTCATTCCTTTTACATCACCAGAGAACTTGCTGTACGTTAAGTAGCTGAGCAAATAAGGAATTTTAATTTCTGTCCCATTCTCTTTCTTCTCTGGATCAATGGTAGCAAACAACGTCCACGGTGCAGGATCTTCACTTCGATCCCACAATGCTTCACTCGCAGCCATCTTCATTGGCTGTGTATGCATCAAATACTGTGCTTGCTGATGCCCATATACCGCGATTAGAATCGAGGAGATAAGAGCCGCAACAATCGCAATGTTAAACGAAGTTTTGAAAAACTCCGCGTCTTGTTTCTTCAATATTTTATAAGCACTAATACCCGCAATTAAAAATGCACCTGTTGCAATTGCAGCAAAGATCGTATGCGGATACTCCACCCACAACTGACCGTTCGAGAGTAATGCTCCAAAATCATTCATTTCCGCTCGTCCATTAACAACCTCAAACCCTACTGGCTGCTGCATAAACGAGTTCGCTACGAGAATCCAGAAGGCCGATAGCATCGTACCTATCGATACAATCCATATACATGCCAAGTGAACCTTCTTCGATAGACGATCCCAACCAAATATCCAAAGACCGATAAATGTAGATTCTAAGAAAAATGCCAGCAGCGCTTCTACCGCTAACGCAGGACCGAACACATCACCGACAAATCGTGAATAATCCGACCAGTTCATCCCAAATTGGAATTCTTGAATAATACCGGTAACAACGCCGACCGCAAAGTTGATGAGGAACAGCTTGCCCCAGAACTTCGTCATCCGCTTGTACTTCTCGTCTCCCTTGACGACATACATCGTCTCCATAATCGCAACTAGCAGTGCTAGACCAATTGACACCGGAACGAAGAAGAAGTGAAAAATCGTTGTCGATGCAAACTGGATTCGCGATAACATAACCACATCCATGGCTATTGACTCCACCTTTCTATTGGAAATATCCATTTCAACTTAAACTTTCTTACTTGCTGCTTACCCCACTAACGTGCATAGTTGAATGTTTATCTTGCTATCTACCTCTTACAAGAGAGGAACGTGACTTATTTCACATTTTGTCAGAAAAATAATACCGTCAATGTGATATTTATCACGAAAACAACCCAATAGTTTGATCAAAATGTAAACATTGCTCACCTGTCACATTTTCGCTACAATAAAAGGTCTTAATTTTTGTGAAAATATTCACTTTTGTAAATTGTCTTGTGCGAATACGGACACATTTCATTCAAATAAGCCGTCACTCCCTAGCACTCGCTGAACTTCTTATATTTTTTTATACAACTAATGTTAGATTTGCAGAAAAATGTTGACAATGGAAATAATCCTAATTATGATATGACAGTGATAATTGTTCTCAATTAACACACATAGCACACTAGGCAAAGGGTTCCTTACATGGATCATTTCAACCTTCATCCTACATCACGTGCATATCATCAGGAGGTAATCATTTTGAAAAAGGTCCAATCTCTAATCGCCCTTCTGGCTATCGTGCTGCTTTTCGTTGGATGCACATCACCATCTGCAAGCAATGGGCAGCAAGAAACTAATAACACTAGCGGAAATGAAGCCGCTCCTAAGGTTCGTACCATTAAGCATGAGCTTGGTACAGCCGAAATAAAAGAAACTCCACAACGTGTAGTTGTACTTGAATTTTCCTTCGTCGATGCGCTAGCCTCACTTGGCGTTAAGCCCGTAGGTATTGCTGATGACGGCAAGATAGACCGTATTATTAAACCGCTAGCTGACCAAGTTACTGGTTATACATCGGTTGGTACACGCAAGCAACCTAGCTTAGAAACAATTAGTTCGTTACAACCAGACTTAATCATTGCGGACTGGAAACGACATAAAGCCATTTATAAGGATCTACAAGAAATAGCTCCTACACTTGTACTTAAAAGTTTAGAAGCAAGTTACGAAGAAAACGTTGCTTCGTTCCAAACGATTGCTGATGCAATGAACAAACAAGAAGAAGGCAAACAACGATTGGCGAAGCACGAACAGATTATCGCTGATTTAAAAACGAAGATCCCTGCGTCAGATGCGAAACAGAGTGTGATGTCCGCAGCGGTCCGCAAGGAAGGTTTTAATGCACACACTTCTTCTTCCTACGGCGGAGCCCTTCTGGAGAAAGTCGGCTTGACGAATGCGATTCAAGATCCAAATGAAGCATATGCAGAATTGACATTAGAACAATTGCTGAATATAAATCCAGATGTACTGTTCATCATGAAAACCGATGGGGAGCAGACGATTATTGATGAATGGTCTACCAACCCACTTTGGCAGCAACTGAATGCAGTGCAGAAAAAGCAAGTAATCGAAGTGGACCGCAATTTGTGGACACGTTGGCGCGGCCTTGTAGCAGGTGAAATTATGGTTGAAGAAGCCATTCACCACCTATATAGCAGCAAGCCGGCAGCACAATAACAGTTCAATTAAAGGCAGGTGTTCTATCTGAGCACCTGTCTTTTTGTCCTAAGTATATAGAGGTAACAAGAAAGCACAATACGGGACGAGACAAATGACATTTTACAGAAGGAGACAGGATGACTATATGGTAGATCAGCAGCTTGGAGCACTGCATCAACGTTCAAGAAAGCTAGCATTTCTAATGACACTGCTGCTCGGTGTTATTTTGTTTGGTGTGGGCTTACTCCTAAACGTATCACTCGGCACTTCCGATATTTCCGTATCCACCGTTATTCAGGCTCTTTTTTTTATAGACCATTCTAAAGATAGCCTTATTGTTCAGCAAATCCGCCTGCCAAGAGTACTTGTAGCCGTATTTATCGGCGCCAATCTTGCTGTAGCAGGTGCAATTATGCAAGCCATCACGCGTAACCCTCTTGCCAACCCGCAAGTATTTGGTGTAAATGCAGGCGCGTCACTTATCGTCGTTTCATCAACTGTATTGCTCCCTCAACTTACTCAGCAGCAGCTTGTATATTCTGCATTTTTAGGGGCAGCGCTTGGCGGGCTGATTGTCTACTACATTAGTGATGGCGGCAATGCCAGACCTGCCTATTTAGCTATTGCAGGAATGACGGTGCATTTTTTCTTATCCTCCCTTACACAGGGACTTATTATGTTCAATGAAAATACGACTGACAGCGTCCTTTATTGGCTTGTCGGCGCCATCGAGAATCGGAACTGGAATCATCTTAAAATACTGCTGCCATGGTCTATAATTGGACTGGTGGGCGCTTTTCTTCTATCCCGCTCCCTTACGATGTTAAGCATGGGCGATGATATGGCGCGCAGCCTGGGAGCTCGAGTCGGTTTCATTCGGGGCTTCGGAGGATTGCTCGTCATCATATTGGCAGGCTGCTCAGTAGCGGTTGCAGGACCTATTGGCTTCGTTGGACTGCTTGTCCCACATATTGTTCGCTTGATGGTCGGTTCCGATTATCGCTACGTACTGCCCTGCTCTGCTCTATTCGGTGCTGTGCTGCTTATTTATGCCGATATCATTTCCCGATACATCGCATACCCTTACGAATCACCGATAGGTATTGTAACAGCTATGCTGGGAACTCCATTTTTCTTGTATTTAGCTTATAAAGGTGGAAAGAGCCATGAGTAAACGCACTATATCAGACAAACCTGCTCATCAAAAAACAATTGTCGTCTTTTCCCTTTGTGCTGCCCTACTCATCATTGCTGTGATCAGTTTAGCTGTCGGAGCTGTGTTTATCCCTTTAGATCAGGTAGTATTAACCCTATTTGGTCAACACACAGAGGGTAGCTTTATTGTTGAAAAATATCGTGCACCTCGCGTGGTGCTATCTTTACTTGTCGGGGCTGGATTAGCGATATCAGGATCTATATTGCAAGGCGTACTCCGCAACCCATTAGCTTCACCCGATGTGATAGGCATTACGAAAGGGGCTGGACTAGCCGCGTCGATCACGATTATTTTATTGCCTGCGGCCCCCATTATCGCTCTGCCGATTGCCGCATTCACAGGAGCTGCGATTGTCGCTGTATTGTTATTTATATTTGTATATAAGCGCGGAGCAAAACCAACTACACTGGCGTTGACAGGTATTGCACTTGGAGCTATGTGCGATGCTGGTATTCAATATTTAATGGTAAAACATCCTGTAGACGTTAATGCAGCACTCATCTGGTTAACCGGAAGTGTATGGGGACGTGGCTGGGATGATGTCATGACGGTATTGCCGTGGCTGCTACTGCTCATTCCACTAGCTTTTACGACAGCCCGCAAGCTGGATGTGCTAAGTTTAGGTGATGAAATGGCAGCAGGACTAGGAGAGCATGTACAACGCTTACGGTTAATGTTGGTAGCGATAGCTGTTGCACTGGCAGGCGCATCTGTTGCGGTAGTCGGGTCTATTGGCTTCGTTGGGCTCATTGCACCACATATTGCTAGACAGCTGGTAGGAGCCAAACACGACGTTCTACTACCAGTGTCTGCCCTTATTGGTGCAATCTTAGTTATGAGTGCCGACACCCTAGGCAGAGCAATACTTCCACCGGTAGAACTGCCAGCAGGCTTAATTACAGCCGCTATCGGCGCTCCATACTTCTTATATCTATTACGTCGTCAGCGACGAGTACGATAATTAGTAATATCGACAGCAGGATTGCCGTTTCCTATTCCTGCAACGAACGTGCCACTGCTGTCGATAACCTACTAGTTACTAGCATTCGTTACTTCTTCCCATGGGAAACCGCCTCCTGATGTATTGGCAGCCTCTACATGAACCGAAAAGGAAAAGAATATAACACACGCTAGAACTACTAAAACGGCACTTCGTTTTTTCACAGTATGATCCTCCACTCGTTATACAGAGCACACTCGCTCATAAAATTGTTCTATTTCTATTATGGTTGAAACATCTTTGAATTGAGTATCTTGCCGCAATAGCTTAAATAATAAGCGCATGCATTGTCGCTCATTTTGAACATCATTAATTCGTGCATAGGTCAATGCACTTTGCATATAGCTGTTAGCTGCATCTTCTAGTTGATTGGTCTTTACAAAATAATCTCCTTTGAGTCTATAGAAGCTAGCTACCTCATTAAACTCCATCGGTGTCGTATATGAAATACCCAGAATGGTTTCTTCCATAGATAGAAGCCGACCGGCTTCCTCTACATCATCCATACTCAAATATAGCGCTATATATTCCGTTACAACATGTACAATAAAATCCTTACTGCACGTTTGTAAACATTGATCAAATTGCGTAATAGCCCGCTCCACATCACCCCTCTTAGCATGAAGCATCGCCTCTAGCAATTTATCGTTATCAGCGGCCCTTGTATGTTCATATGCCTGATATTTTTCCATATACTGCTCAGATCGTTCATAATCGTTCAAATAGAAATAAGAGAACCGTAGAATACCAATCGCGTGTATATACAATTTGCTCTCTTTATCATCCTCTTGAATGATTACCGTACAAAAATCCACACAATCCTGATATAAGCGCAGCGTAAAAGCATGAACGGCCAACTTATAGTACACTTCTATTCGCTCTTGCTTCGATAAAAGATCAACATAGTTCAAAATATACTTACCAAATTGATAGGTTTCCTGTAGATTACTGAAATCATTTCTTTCAATACAATATTGTTGATACAGTCCTTTAGCGATGTAAACCATGATGCCATGACTTCGTGAGTATTTTACGATAAGCGTGTACAAGAGAAGCTTTAACGAGGTGTCGTGTAAAGAAGCGGTAGTTGTAAATAGTTGCTCAACCAAATCATAACTGTCTTCTTGTTCCGTTTCGAGAAACTTGGTTGCGATTTTGCGAATGATGGAGTTCGACTGGGAGCTTGCTATAGCCTCTTCCAGCAGGCTCCACAACACGGAAGCCCGTCGCTCTACTTCCATATAGCATTCCACATATTCATCAAATGGGATATCCAGCAGAGATGCAATCAAGGCTATTGTCTTGAAATCTGGCCTTTTCACTTCTCTATTCTCAATCTTTGAAATGGTCCCTTTATTGATATTTGCTCTTCTGGCAAGCTCCGAAAGGGTTAGGTTAGACTTTAGCCTATATTGTTGAATCAAGTCAGCTAATGACAGTACGGTCATACTGGATCACTCTACCTCCCTTTAGCAAATTGCGCACATTGAGTAATCAATTATGCCTATGCCACGATTCTATAAGAAAGTAGGCAAACGATAAACGTTATACCATACCTAATACATCCTTTTTTTGCTAATTTTTAGAGTACCATGTTTTTGCAAATCTCGCAACCAACTCACATATATAGCAGGCATTGTCGAATTGTTGTTCATGGCACTACTGCACTACAATTGCCACTATGAACACAAGAATGCGTGCTGCATTTAATTGAATGAAATTTTTGACCACTAAGCCAAATGTCCGTTCTTTCGAGCAGTCCTGCATAAATACAGTTATCCGCTTGCGAAGTGGAACAATTGTCAACAGGACAGGCAAGACGATCAGCGGATGGATGCCAAGTACGAACAGCACAATCAGATCAAGATAGGAGAAATAATAAGCATTACGGAACAGAGTAAGCGCAGACTCCTTGCCAATATAAACAGGCAATGTATAACGTTTATTCTCGATATCCTCATCTTTATCGCAAATGTTGTTGGCCAGCATAATGTTGCCGATCGTCAAAACTGTTGGAATAGAGATTAGAAACACGAGCAGAATCTCTTTCACATTAATGTCCAAATAAACATGCCCATTCTCCCAAATGATACCCGCCAGTTGAGCAGGTTCTACATGTACATAAGCAGAGATAAAGATGATAACGGAGCCCATAAACAGTCCTGAGAACAGCTCACCAAGGGGCATTCGAGAAATGGGAATCGGACCTAGTGAATACCAAAAACCAACGAGGAAGGAAAGGCCTCCTAACAGTAGAACTAACAGATTTGTCTTCAGAAACAACGTAAAGCCTGCCATTATAGCTATCGATAACAATATGTAGATAAGTAAAAGAACACTCCGCTCGCTCAGCTGATGCCGGACGATTGCATTATGCACTTCATAGCCGTAGCCGTTCCGCTTCACGGCCTTTTTATAGTCACCATAATTGTTAATAGCCGTCGTAGCCATGTCAAATGCCAGTAGTGAAGCGAGCATCAGCAAAAAATGATCGATTTGGAATTGTTCAAATCGATACAAGGCATATAAGCTTCCTATTGCAAATGGAATCATACTCGCGGCCTTCGTTCTTAGTTCTACTACTTGTAAAAAGCTTTGAAACGTCATAGTACTACCCCTCTTTTGTAATCGTCATACCAATAAATACAGCGATTGTATAAGAAAACAGGAGGTACCGACTAGGATATTTATCACAAATTTTATCTATTTCTATGATGTAAAAAAACAAAGACACTCGCCCCCGACGTAGGAACGAATGTCTTGATTAAATGCGTACTATAAGATATACAACTTATTTAAACACTTTAAGACGGCTATCTAGCGGCTGGAATGCTTTCTCACCTGCTGTAACGGTTGGCTTACCAAATGGCATTTGTCCTGTTAGCTTCCATGTAGATGGAATGTTCCATTCCTCAGCAATTCCAGCGTCTATAAGTGGGTTGTAATGCTGCAGCGTTGCTCCGAAACCTTCTGCATCTAATAACGTCCATACAACAAATTGAAGCATACCGCTAGATTGTTGCGACCAGATTGGGAAGTTGTCACTGTATAGAGCAAACTGTTCTTGCAGCCCTTTAACAACCGTCTCATCCTCAAAGAAGAGAACTGTACCATAACCACTACGGAAAGCGTCCATTTTCTCTTTTGTCGGTGTAAAGTTCTCAGCGGGAACGACTTTGCGCAGCGCATCCTCTGTCAAATTCCACAGCTTATCATGCTGCTCTCCAAGCAATACAACAACACGCGCGCTTTGAGAATTAAATGCGGATGGTGTATGTTGTACCGCTTCAGCAACCAACTCTTCAATGCGTGTATCCGATACGACATGGTCCTTGCTAATTCCATAAATGCTGCGTCTTTCCTTCAATGCTTTCAATAGATCTTTGCTCATTTTAATATTCTCCTCTGCTTGTAAATTTCTCTTCAAATAAAAATATGTTTTTTATATATACTTACTTTTATATAGCCTTGTTTCACTTTCTTTATTATATCTCTATAATAAATAATGTAAATTACGCACTTTGAAGATATAAAGTATCTTAAAAGATACTTATAGGGGGATAGGCATGGAGAAGAAAAATCCTGATCTATGCAAAGTCGATAATACGCTTCATATTTTGATTGGAAAATGGAAGCCCCTCATCATCATGCACTTGATGTTTGGTGGTACGAAGCGCTTCAGTGATCTCCAACGTGCTCTTACAGGTATTACTACGAAAACATTGACTACACAGCTGCGAGAATTGGAAGAACAAGAAATCATCCTGCGCGTCGTATACCCGGTAGTTCCCCCACGCGTGGAATACTCGATTACGGAATATGGGATGACACTTCAGCCTGTTCTTCATCTCATGCATGAATGGGGAAATGCCCATCTCGAACGACAGCTGAACAAAGATCAGTCTACCTTTAACAACAACCAATAAACGCAAAACAGCCTTGGCTCGGTTGAATCCCGAACTAAGGCTGTTTTTTCTAACGCTATAGCTATGCATACGCCTATAGCGTGGACGGATACGTATTACTGAGGGTTTGTCGTCCAAATTCCTGCTGTTTTCACGAATACACGCGCAGGAAGCTTCAATGTAGCAAGTGCAAGTTCAGCAACATCTTCAGGCTGCATCATGCGATCCTCGTCACCAATTTTAAGGCCAGCATTTGTTGCTAGCTCTGTATTTACCGTACTTGGTGTAAGAGCTGTAACGCGGATGTTGAACTTACGCACTTCTTGCATAAGCGCTTCTGTCATCCCCATAACCGCGAACTTGGACGCATTATAAGCAGAACCTGTCGCGAAGCCGCGCTCACCAGCTGTAGAAGCAACGTTAATGATATTACCGCTGTTTTGGCCGATCATATGAGGGAGCACTGCACGAGTTACATAGTACGTACCCATCAAGTTAACTTGAATAATACGCTCCCATTCTTTTGGATCCATATCCACAAGCGTACCGAACGTAGCAGTACCTGCGTTATTGATGAGGATATCTACTTGGCCCAGCTCTCCTACGAGCGCAGCAACCGCTTGATCAACCGATTCTTGGTTCGCAATGTCTGCCGACACGATGCTTACACGGATACCGTACTGTTCTTGAAGCTCAGCTTGAAGTTTCTCCAAATCCGCACTTGTACGAGCGATAAGTCCAAGATTCGTGCCTTCCTTAGCAAGTGCGTGAGCAATCGCTTTGCCGATCCCTTTACCTGCACCTGTAATAAGAGCTACTTTATTTTTAAATTCCATCATTATTCTCTCCTTCTGACTCTGATGCCTATACTCGATGTTGTTGTCCTGCTCTATGAAATACGATTCCGAATGCTTCTATGTTGAAGTGTAGCCACAGTGCTATGCTTGACTGGAAACGACCATTTCATACTTATTTAATGAAGCTCCGAGCATGTACTGCTTCGATTCTCCACCACCGCGATGGGATTCACGGAAAGATTCGCTCGACGTCCAATTGCGGAAAGACTCTTCATTTTCCCACAAGGTACATACTTTAAGCTCTTCTTCCCCTTCCTTACCTTCGCCAAGCCATACTTCCAATCGTATAAAGCCAGGCATCTGCTGTACACCTCGCCCTGCAGCAAAGCGTTCTGCCACCTGTTTTCCATGTCCCGCCATGATTCGAATAGTGTTCGTTACGACAAACATCGCTTCTCCTCCTATACAATCTAATACTTGCATGAACAAGTGCACGTTAGCTTACCTCATTTATTATAGTAGAAACAAGCCCTTAGTACCAATCCTCGCCTGAAGATGGATGCCATTGTTAGATAGTTCCGTATCTTCAAAAGTAAAAAGGTCTGCACGTATACAAATGAGCTTCCTTTGCAGGCTTCTCACTTCATACGTGCAGACCTCGTAGTTATTTGTTCCTTACCTTTATTTATGAATGATGCGCTGTTGCTTCATTGTTAGGGACAACTTTCTCCTTCGACATGAACCAGCCAGCTACAGCGATAGTAATCATGACACCCCAGAAGATAAGCTTCCATACTGGGTCTTTCGGGAATGTCTTCGCCAATACACCGATATCAGGGTGTGAAAGCGTAGATACTGTCAACTTCACGCCTACCCATCCTACGATAAGGAATGCAGCTGTTTCCAAGCCAGGGCGCTTTAGAAGCAATGTCGTGAAATAAGATGCTGCGAAACGCATGATGACAAGTCCGATGATACCGCCTGCCAAAATAACGAGGAAGTGTCCACCATCCATGCCGCCAATTGGAGGCAAGCTCGTCGTCGGCAATGTAATCGCAAGCGCTACTGCCGCCAAGATTGCATCAACCGCGAACGCAAGGTCTGCCAACTCTACTTTTAATACCGTAACCCAGAAGTTCTCTTGCTTTTCCTTTACGTCCTTCTGATGACTGTCTTTCTTAAGCACGTACCTCTTCACCATGAAGCTTATCGATATAAAGAGAAGATACGCTGCGCCTATCGCTTGTACTTGCCACACATTTGCCAAGTAGGAAATGACGAACAAGGAACCGAAGCGGAATACAAACGCTCCAGCCAAGCCGTAGAAGAGCGCCTTCTTTCTCTCTTTCTCAGGCAAGTGTTTAACCATAATTGAAATAACGAGTGCATTATCCGCTGCTAAAATACCTTCGAGCGCGATGAGTACGAGCAATACCCAGCCGTACTGTAACAACAAACCAACATCCATTGTAACTCCTCCTTTGTCAATCATACATGTATTAGATGTAACCAATGTGAAGGCATATAAAAACCTCCACCCCGTTCATACGGCGGTGAAGGCAGCACACGTACGTATTCCAAGAGGATACGCCTTCACCGATTGGCAAAGGTCTCGCAACAACGTCCAACGTTGTGAATAAAGCCGGAGACCCTAAGGTCACGTAATGACGACTTTATTACGGAGCTACTCCCCTTTACTATTACGAGTATTATATCACGGGATTAAAAAATGGAAAACATGAAAATCAACTGTTTATATCGATAATTAGGAGAAATACAACAATTAATAGCTATAACAGTATATATACTCTATTTCTCTTTTGTTTTCTTCTATATAATTTATATTTCTCCAATTTTTTATCTCAATTATAGGGATTGTGACCTGTATCAACCCATGCTACGATGGGTATAATCTTTTCCTAATGTAAACAATGTGAGGACTGTCTATGATGACTTCTATGAATAGTAGCCATACTACGCCTACAAATAAATGTAATGAACTCGGCAAGGCATTTTCCAATATGCTGCTGCTTGATCGCACCCATGAAATTGAGGAGCCTGATTCACTCTACTCCTTTGCGCTGGACGAGCTGCTATGCCGCCATACGGGGGAGGGTGGACCGCCAATTTGCCATCTATGGCGGCATCCAGCGGCATTTATTATGGGCTTGCGCGATAGCCGTCTGCCGCAGGCAGCTGAGGCGGAGCGCTGGTTACAGGGACAAGGCATGTCTACTGCCGTGCGCCATTCTGGCGGAGCAGCGGTTCCGCTCGATCTTGGTGTCGTGAACGTTTCGCTCATTCTGCCGAAGGCGGATTTGAGCGATCGTCATTTCCACGACGATTTTGAGCGGATGTACAAGCTGATTCAGCTTGCGCTGCAAGCGCAGGGCGAGCGAGTCGCTAAAGGCGAGATCGCAGGGGCTTTTTGCCCGGGCGATTACGACCTGAGTATCGACGGGCTGAAGTTTTGCGGCATCGCGCAGCGGCGACAGACGAAGGCCTTTATCGTCCAAGCCTTCGTGATCGCCGCCGGCTCGGGGCAGTCGCGCGCCCAATTGGTGCGCGACTTCTACGACCGAGCCGCTGTTAGCGGTGCTACGCCGTCCGACCACCCACTGGTGGTAGCGGACAGCACCGCGAGCTTGGCCGAGCTCACTGGGCTCGGCCCGGATGCCGCGCAAGCGTTCACGGACGCGGTGAAACGCGTCATCCGTGAACAGCAATCTCCACAGGCGATTGCCGATGCGGCATCCACTTTCCATCTCCCCGAACCTGCGCAAGTTCGGGAGATGGCTCTAAAGCTGCGCAGCCGCTACGCGATTCAATCGTAGCGGTTGTAGCAGCAACCCAGTCTCTTATTCGAACAACAGCATGGAGTTCGAACAAGAGAACTTTTAAAAAGAAAAAAGGGTAACTTCGAAGCTCATTTTCCATTAAACGAAGTGATCTAGCATTTAATAAAAAGGATACTCAGCTCAGCAAAAAAACATAAAAAAACAAAATGTAAAAAGATCGGCTTTCATGTTGAAGATCACCGAAGATCCAAGTAAACTAATGTCACGGTTCCAATTCATGATTTGAGCATGATGTTGAGGAAGACCGACCCTATTATTTGTTATTTCCGGTACGTACTTTTACAACATTATTGATTCATCAAATTTTGAGGAGGAACGAACGTGGAAAACAATCAAGTCATGGATATTTTGCTGCAAATTAAGACTCAAGTGGAAGGTCTGCATTCTACTGTAGGTACCATTGAAACTCAAGTAGGTAATATCCAAACTAAGGTAGGCACCATTGAAACTAAAATAGATACCATCGAAACTAAAGTTGATGGCCTGGAATCCAGAATGAACGGCATGGAGTCGCGAATGGACCGCATGGAGTTCAAAATGACCAATATAGAGTCAAGAATGGACAACATCGAATCCACAATGACCAATATGGAGTCAAGAATAGACAACATCGAATCCAAAGTGACTAATATAGAGTCAAGAATGGATAACATCGAATCCAAAGTGACTAATATAGAGTCAAGAATAGACAACATCGAATCCAAAGTGACTAATATAGAGTCAAGAATGGATAACATCGAATCCAAAGTGACTAATATAGAGTCAAGAATAGACAGCATCGAATCCAAAGTGACTAATATGGAGCTAGACATTACTGTAATCAAAGAAACTACAAATCGTATTGAACAGCAGCAGCAAGAGGATGTGCTTGCACTCTTGAAAGTAGTTGATTCCAATGTGACCGAAATCAACGAGCGGCAAGAGGAAACCGACCATGTGATTGATGTGTTAAGTGCCAGAACGACCAGACTCCAAGCGAAGACTGAGCATTTGTCCAACCTTGATAATTAATGCAAGCACAAAGCCCGAGGACATTGTTTACAACACTTCACCATGATTAACCAATCAACTCTAACAAACTTACTAATTACTACTTCATCCAATAACCATATACTTATGAAACTATAAAAGTAAAAATAGCCATCCTCTTACAATATCCCGCACATACTACGCGATACTTACAAAGAGGATGGCTATTTCATTTGCATATCTAAAATATACAGCTAAAAACTAAGACGAGCTACTCTCTGTACTGGACTGTACGGTTTCCTTACCAAGTACTGCACGTCGCAACGGGCTAAAGCCTCCATACGTCCCCGCACGCCACAGCCATTCCAGCGGACCCATGTTGTAACGACGTAGCCACCAGCGGCTAAATAATATTTGTAACGACACCACAACAAGAGCAAATATTGCCCCCGTCCACAGAGGAGCATCCCCAGCATCTTGCCAAATGAAGTGCAGTACCCCCATCGTGATGATGGTTTGCATCAAATAGTTGGTAAATGCCATCCGACCTAATGCAGACAACCCTTGGAAAGGTTTCACCCCATAACGTACCACGAGCCGCAGCAATGTACACACATAGAACACCGCTAATGCTTTCCCTGTTACATGCGTATAGAACGTTACGTCCGAAGGTTGATACGCACTTGGGCTAGACATAAACACTTGCACCATAGGAATAAACAACAACCCTGTTAAAATAAGTGCGCTCCACTGCACCATTCGTATGTTCTTTCTCTGCTCTTCACGAGGCTGGAACCAGCCTTGACGTGCTGCAAACATCCCTATCAAGGCACAGCTTACGATATCAAGCAGCATTAACAAGCTATTCGGCAAGCCAATTGTAAGGAAGAAAGTCAACCTCTCACTCATATTGGGTACATGCGGCAGAAGTACACTCACATCGGCATATTGATCAGCAGGTATGAACGCCGTCAATGCTAGTAAGCCGTTGAATATACTCAACATAACCAAGCTCCAGACGATGAGCGTCTTTGATGAACGCTTATAAAAAAGGAGTAGCAACAAACCCGCCAATGCGTACGTATTTAGAATGTCCCCAATCCATAGCAGCACGACATGAGCAACGCCTACTACGAATAGAAGGAATAGACGTCTGCTCATCAGCTTATTTGCAGATAGCCCCCGATTCTCTGCACTTTTCATAAAGAGATGGAAACCCGCTCCGAATAAAAAGGCAAAGATCGTATAAAACTTCGTTTGAATAAATAAGTCATACAACCATCTTACTACCGCATCTGAGCCAAATGCCGTATCATAAAATAAAACACCGCTACCAACCATCTCTGGAAAGTTAACGATAAAAATACCGATAATCGCAAATCCCCGGATAATATCCATCGTATCGATCCGCTTACTTTTCTGTATTTGCGTGGACAATGTATCTCCTCCTCACTTAAGATGCATAACAACCTATCCTGCCACTATATTTCATCAAAAAGACAAAAATAAAGCCATCTATTATTAAATTTCAATTAACCTATTGCGAACAAGTAGAAAAAGATGGAATATAAAAGATGTAAGGTGACCAACTTAATAGGAAGGGTGATTATATGAGAAAAGGTTCGTTATTCGGTCCACTCATGATGTCCATCGCTTTACTAGGTAGTGTATTATGGCCACATGGCCCAAGCACAGCTGCTCCTAGTATTCCACAGGCTACCTTGAATACCACTTCACCTGAGCTACATGCCGTACCGGATCATCTTCAGCAGGACAAGCTTCAACTTCATCAAGCTCAACAAGCATCATCCACACCTACGATAGCATCTACATTAACGACAGAACCCCCACTAGCTACTACGAATCCAACACCATCTGCCATACACAACAATCCAAACACTGCAATTCCTGTTGTCACTTCCGTTGTCTATTCCGATACAATCGCTGAAGCGAACGGTCAACGCTGGTATACGTTCCAAACGACCAATCCTGGAAAGCTAACCGTCTATTTGCAAACCGTACAAAATACAGCTGTCGATTACAACTTGCACTTATTCCGCTTGGATACGACTACTTATAACTTAGTTGAACAAGAAATCTCCTCCTATGGTCCAAATACAAACGAGCTATTAAGCCGCATTGCTCCAGCTGGCATCTATTATGTAGCTGTTAACGCACAAACAGGCTTCGATGCAGTCAATCCTTATTTGTTTACGATTCAAGAGTCTCCTGTCTATGATAGCGCCGAGCCTGATGACAACGTCTGGAAAGCTAAACCGCTTACCAATGGCATCAATGTAAACCAAACAATCGATAACTTATTTGACGAGGATTGGATCAAACTTACCGTCACAGCGCAGAAGTCATTCCGCCTCAAGTTTAACAATACGGCCCCTAATACGAATTACCAAGCTCAAATATTCAATCAGAACTTGCAATCTATAGGAACGATTAATCAAAATACGAATCAGGATCTCATCGCCAATTTGGCAGCAGGTACTTATTATGTTCGTGTGCAATCCTTATCTGGCTTTGATGCTACAAAAACATACAACTTAGCCATTACCGAGTTTAAGGCACCTACGAGCGTAACTATTTCTCACATTAGCACAATATCCGATATCAATGCTGGACAACGCATTAATTATGGGTATGGCTCGAAATGGAGATTTAAAAATTCCATAACGATTTCAGGTACTGCTTATGATGCTTCTGGCGCACCTGCCTTCAACGCGCCTATCACCGTCGCTTTCCAGACCGTCATCAATAATAAAGTTTATCAAGCAAGTACAACTACAGGCCCGAGTGGTGCCTTTACAGTTACAATTAACGGCGTACAACCAGCTGCTGGGCAATACAGCTCACCTGTGACGGTATCCACACACTACTTTGATATTATCCCGCTTGGCGTCTACTACAACGGAAACTCGTTAAACTCAAATGATACCTCCCTTTACCATTGGGCGTACTCTATTTGGACGGGCTAAGCTAATTTCATCCTACACTTACACTGCATACTAAATCATACGAGATAAGGTCTTGGCTATTCCTTGTGTACAAGGGATATTCAAGACCTTTCTTTTCTTAAAATGACGTCTATCCCCATCATTCCATGCATACGATGACTTGTACACTTTGTACCACTTATTGTAGGAGATGGGAAGTGATCGTTATGAACGCATTTCTAACCTATGTATTTCTTGGCATTTCACTATCAGCCCCGATTGGTCCCGTAAATGCTGCACAGCTTGAGCGCGGCGCAAAATACGGCTTCCTACACGCTTGGCTTGTCGGCCTAGGCGCGATGGTAGCAGATCTCATCTTTATGCTGCTTATTTATTTTGGGGTTGCTCACTTTCTCACTACACCGTTTATGCAAACCTTTCTGTGGTCCTTCGGCTTCTTTGTCCTTATGTATACCGGTATTGAGACCCTTATGAACGTAAAGCAACAGCAGCATGCACTGCAATACCGCAGCGCTGAGCCAGCTTCTAAGTCATTTCTATCGGGGTTTCTAATGGCAATCGCCAGCCCTCTCAGCATACTGTTCTGGCTAGGTATTTATGGTGCTGTATTAGCTAAAACCGTGGAATCACAAGGTGTAGGGCACATTTTATTTTATAGCGCGGGAATCTTCGTCGGCATTTTATTATGGGACTTTATTATGGCAGGATTCGCCAGTACGTTGTATCGATATGGAAGCTCACTGGTATTGCAAATCATTTCCCTGCTATCCGGACTATCCCTTATTGGCTTTGGGATTTATTTCGGTATAGAAGCAATCATGTCTATATTCGGATAAACAGCAGAGAGACCCCCTTTTCTGCAACTGTTCATCGGGACAGTCACCCAGTTCCTCTCCACTCCATAAGATGTAGCAAAAAAGTGGAGGTGGAACGATGTCTGTTCCAACACTGCTCACGAAGAGCTGGATCGAAGCTAATCTATTGGAACTGCCCCGATGGCAGCAGCATGCATACCACAACTTCGTAGAGATGGTTGCTGACAAGGAGAACACATATCCGTGTGTGCCTGCGAGACTAGGATTTCTAGCAGATAGCTTGCGATTCGGCTTCGTTGATGATGCAAGAACCGAGCATGCACCTGCCCATTTGGCCTCTCTATTGCAGCAGTATGGAGAGTGCTGCCGAGAAACAGGTCCGTACGCCTCCTTAGTCGTTCTGTTCGATACCCCTGAAGATTCGGTCGGGCGTTCTACGATTGAACAGTATGAAGAACTATTTTGGTCTTTATTAAGCCGTGTTAGCAGTTATGATGCTAAGGATTGGCCAGACCATATCGCCAAGGACCCTGCTCAGCCAAGTTGGGAATTTTGCTTTGATGGGGAGCCCTATTTCGCGTTCTGCGCGACACCAGCTCATGTCCTACGCCGCAGCCGTTGGTTCTCCCACTTCATCCTTGCGTTCCAACCCCGTTGGGTATTTGAGAGCATTAACGCCTCTACTCCTCTTGGCATCAGCCTGAAGAAAGCTATACGCAAGCGACTAGCTGATTATGACGAGATCCCTATTCACTCATCCTTGCAATGGTACGGGCAAGAGGGAAATTTGGAATGGAAACAATATTTTTTACGAGACCAAGATGAACTACCTTCAAAATGTCCCTTTTCTTACATGAAAAATTTATTTAAAAAAATACGCTCTTAAAGTCGCGCAAGAGTGGATGAAACGTTGAAATGGCATAATGCTCTGAGATCCGTTCACATCTCGATCTCTAGAGCATTATGCCACTAATGCGCTCCATCTCGTTTCCACCGCTGATGCATCATAAACGTAACCCCTCCGATAGCCGCAAAGAACAGCAAGCTGACAAACAGCCCCGGCCTGCTCGACTCGTCCCACACGGTGCCTACGACTGCAAGTCCAATTAGCAGCAGGGCAATAATGGCCTGCATTTTCCCCCACCAATTCAGGGGTATAAGCTTCAAGTAAGAGAGAACCACACTTGCCCACGTATACATTAGTACAAGACCGCCTGCGGTCGTAATATGTTCGAAAATACGCTTTGGTATAAAGTAGGCAAGTACGATGGAAACGATGGTACCCGCACAAGTGACACCTAACGCGGAAAGTGGGAAATCACGCTTCCCTTTTTGAGCGGACAGCCCTCGCGGGGCATCACCGTCTTCTGCCAAAGTGACTAACACAATGGTAACGGCATACAACGAAGCGGCAACGGATGAAAAACCTGCAACAATAAGCACGCCATTAAACATATTTACGATAATGGGCATTCCCCCATGTCTTAGGGCACTAATAAACGGACTTTCCGATACAGGAAGCTGCTCCAATGGCACCCACAATAAGACAAGAGCAATAGCAGCCAGATAAAGCACAATAGTAGTGGCCAACATGACTCCGCCTGCCTTCGATGCCTCCTCGGGGTGTTCTAATTCAGCTGCCATCAGGCCCATTACTTCAATGCCTGCAAAAGCATAGAAAGCATAAATAAATGCCTTCCACATCCCCATTACGCCTGATGAAAAGAAGCGCTGCGTAAGCTGCTCATAGGAAATTGCAGGACTCGTTCCTTTGAACAAGCCAAATACTACACCCACTCCAATAATAATAAACATGACGAGCGCCGCTAGCTTGACGATAGCTAGTACACTTTGCGTTGCTTCCAGCACTTTTATGCCAAAGAAAATCACCACCATCCCCAACAACGCATAGCCAGCTGCAAACATCCATAGTGGTATGCTAGGGAACCACAACTGTGAAAACAGTCCAAGCGCCATCAAAGAGCTGCCCAAAATAAGCATTTCTGAGGACCAATATAACCATCCGCTGCCAAAGCCAGCCCATCGCCCGAATGCAAGTTTGGCATACGTTCGAAAAGAACCTTTAGCAGGCTCCTTAGCAGTTAGCTTCGCTAGTGCCTGCAAGACAAAGTAAGTGCCAATTGCAGCAAGTAGCAGCAATACCAAGATCGCATAACCGCTTTTTTGGATCGCTATGCTCGTACCTAAAAAGAATCCCGTTCCTAATGTACAACCGATGCCGAACAAGGATAGTCGCCACCAAGGCATTTTAGCACTTGATGATTCAGATGAACGTTGTCTCCGATTGTGATGATGCTTCGTATTGGCCATTCTGCTTATCCCTTCCATATCCGATAGATCTTACTATGGTCTTGAGGAAGGAGCTTTATGTAACTCACAAATAGAAAAAGCCAGACACAGCCTTTCGCACATCCATGCGATTGACCCATCCAGCTTAATAACGCGCTCTTGCTTGATATTTTCTTATAATCTGATTGACGACTTCAGAGAAGACAAGGCCAATCGCGATGGAACCTGACAGCATAAATGCTTTAATCGTCAATTCAATAGCCAATGTGTAGTTATTTTCCACCATTTTTCTCATCGCATCGTAGGCTACCCCTCCAGGTACGAGCGGAATGATACCGGCTACGCTGTAAACGATGATAGGCACCTTGTACAACCTTGCGAACAACTGACTGACGACAGCAACGAGGAACGAGGCCGCTAATGTAGCTGGAATGACATCAATGCCCATATTGATACTAAGAACAATATATACGCACCAGCCGGCCATACCAACGAAACCACATTGCAGCAGCGTTCTGCGCGGTACGTTAAAGATAATGCCAAACCCAGCCGTAGAAATAAAGCTTGTAATCAAATGCTCCGTGAGCATGGAAATCCTACCCCGTTTCCTCCGTTAATAAATCGACATAACAAAAGCAATACCCGCTCCAATGGCGAAGGCGGTCAGAAATGCCTCTGCTCCCTTAGACAAGCCAGATACAAGGTGTCCTGCCATCAAATCGCGCACCGCGTTCGTTATGACTAAACCCGGCACGAGCGGCATCACGGCACTAATAATAATTTTATCCAGCTCATTCCCTAACCCTGCCTGATAACAGAAATAAGATAGTAAACCAGTGATCGTCGCGGCCATAAACTCAGCGAAGAACTTGATTGGAATCAACCTGTGCACATAAATATAGGATACGAAGCCAACCCCTCCTGCGATCAGCGCTGGTAAGAAGTCTGGCCATGTTCCGCGGAACATAATAGCGAAGCAGCCGCTCGAAATCGCTGCAGCAGCAATTTGCAACCACACAGGATAAGCTAGATTCGCGCTATCTATTCGTTTCAGCTTCTTATATGCCTCTTCTGGCGCTAACTCGCCCCTCGTAATCGCCCTTGAGATATCGTTAACCAAAGTTACTTTTTGTAGGTCTGTTGAACGAGTCGCGATCCGAAATAACCTTGTTGTAGATACAGCTCCATTAATCGCGAAAATAATACCTGTTGGAGTTACATAGCTGTGGGAGTTCTCATATCCATAGGCATCGGCAATTCGCATCATCGTATCTTCTACACGATACGTCTCCGCACCGCTAGCTAGCATAATTTTCCCTGCCAATAAGCATATTTGTGTAATCTCAACATTTCCATTCGGATGAACGTGCATGAATGAATCTCTCCTACGAAGTAGCAATTATCAGGATTATATCCTTTTCCGATCGTTTTTGAAAGAAATGTATACTTCAATTTCACGAAAAAAGAGTGCCTCCCTGTCTAAAATGACAGATAAGCACTCCATTTATCCACTATAAAGGCACCAACTCGGTTACCGGCTTGCTTTTATAGCAGGCTCAACTTGATTGGCATTCATCACAGCTTTATAGGAGATGGACTCCAAATAGTTATATTGACTCTCCACATATTTGCTATCACGTTTCACAATCTGATCGTTCTTAATATAGTACGGATCAAACGCCATACTCACCTGTCCGTTATCTAATGTAAGATGCAGTAGCCCCGTATCTGCATTGCGCCCCTTTACATAATTGGGGAAAAGGAAGTTCCCAATAGAATAGGCAATTGGCTTGCCTTTGTAAAATTCAAAGCCTTGCAAGACATGCACATGGCTACCTACAATGGCATCCGCACCCGCATCAATAATCTCTTTAGCATACGTGCGCTGCCAAGGAGCAGGACGATTCTCCTTCTCTACACCCCAATGCATGTATACGAGCAAGTAGTCGCAGTCTTTACGCTCACGCTTAATGACTGGCAGTACACTTGATTTATTATAGGCCTCAGCAATACCTGGCTCATTACCATTAGCAAACCAATACGTTTGAGGGATGAAGCGTGAAAAGGCTAAAAACTTCACTTTCTTACCATTCAACTCTACGGTATGGGCTTTGTATGCCTCTTCTTCGGTTCTTCCTCCACCTACATAGGGAAGATCCGCTTTCTCTAGATGTCTGAGCGTATCAAGAAATCCTTTATCCATAAAATCAAGCGTGTGGTTGTTCGCGATAGATACAAGGTCGAAGCCAGCATTTTTCAATCCTTTTAATGCAATTGGATCAGACTTGAAGTTATATAGCTGGTTCGTGTCTTTCACATGATGCGTTGTAATAGCTGTTTCTAAGTTAACAAAGGCATAATCCGCCTTTTCAATTTCTGATTTCACATGAACATATGGATAATCTGTGCCTTTCTTGCGAATGGTTTCTTTTACCGACCAATCCATCATCGCATCTCCAGCAAATACAAGGTTAATTGGTTTATGAGGAGAGACGGATTGCTGTTTATTTCGATCACGCTTACCTACCGCATTCCCTACTACTTCGTTGTCGCTTGGTCCCTGCGGGGCTTGGCTTGGCTGCTTTACTATAGAACTCGTTTCTGATTGCTTCTGAACCTGAACATGTTCCGTCCCTTTATGCTGAGCGATTGAAGGCGACTGGTTTAGATTGAGTTGTAGCCCTTCCTGCTGTATCCATACGAGCACACCACCAATCGCAATAAGTAATAATGTCCACGTAGCCCAAAACAGAGGGTGAAAACGATATTTATGGCGTTTCTTTCTAGACATACGCATGCCGTAAAGCTCCTTCACTTCGTTGGTCCTTTAGCTATGTAAGCCTAAATTTATGATCCATCATATACTAGCCTGCAAGGAAAAAGGTCTCAATTTCTTTAAGATTCTCCAATTTTCAAAAATATACATTCATTATTTATGCAAAATTTAACTTCATTATTCCAAACAAAGCTTTTTCCACCGATAACATCATTATGTAATAAGCCGCTGCATAAGAGAACGAGCATAAGGCTCTCAGCAGCGGCTATTTATAACTTGTTCCATTTAAGAGGAGAGGAAATAAATCGTTTACTCTAATCTATTCTTACAGCACGCTCTGGCTCTTCCCCTTCATACAAGATGAAAGCACGCGCCTTCTCATCACTTATTTCTACAAACTCCAATTCAATAGGCGCTTGGTGAATAAAATAACGTGTCTCAGTTACAGGGTGGAGAGCCATAATCTGACCATCAATCGTCAGAAGCAAGCGTTCATCTTTCGTATAAACTTCCACTTGCACCATATTTCCTTCATCCTCAATACGATAACAACCTGTGTAGGCATCATAAATATCAGGGGATACTTGGATAGCTTTTCTCGGAGGTATAAAGGCTGGTACCTCATAAGGCTCATCAAACAATATATGCTCACAAGCCGATTCTATCGCCTGAAGATACGTATAATCATGCATCACATTATTGAGAAAGATTAATGTCTTTTTTTGCTCTATAAATCGTTTGTAGTTCGTTGCATACCCAGGCCATCCGCCATTGTGGCTAACTAACATCCCTCGGGTATCCTCTTTAGCGGTAAGCCAACCATACCCATACGGGAATAGTTCTCCATTATTTAGCAGGGTAGGTGTAAATGCTTCGGCCAGTGATTGTTTTGTAATCAACTCGCCTGTACTTAAAGCTTGATCCAGTTTCAATAAATCTGCCAACGTTGAATTCACAGTACCGTCACCTTGGATACCATCCAAATAGATAACCATTTCTGTCTCAGGAAGTGTGTCTGGAAGCACGAAGCGTTCCTCTTTCACATCCCACACATATCCGAATGCATAGTTGTCTATCGTTTGACCAGAATACCTACGGTTATATATAAACGTATCTTTCATACCTAAAGGCTCAAATAAATGCTCTTTCATAAAGTCTGGGAAGCTTTTGCCGCTTACTCGCTCCACAATAATAGCAAGCAGCACATATCCCGTATTGCTATATTCCCACTTATCTCCTGGGGAAAAACGGATTTCAGGTTGATGCTCGATTAACAGCTCCAACATATTTTGATTATTCGCGATATCATCTTTGTCCCAGTTTTCTGCAAATAAAGTCATATAGTCAGGCAATCCCGAAGTATGCTGCAGCAGGTTCTTGACCGTAATGGATCGATAAGGCAGCTCCGGAATCCACTTCTCTACTGGATCGTTAACATGCAGCTTGCCTTCTTGAGCCAGCAATATAATGCCCAAGGCAGTAATCGGCTTGGATACGGATGCCAACTCAAAAATAGAATCCTTGTTTAGCAGCTGCCCCTTCTCCACATTTGCATATCCGAACGCACCATCGTAAATAACTTGCCCCTGTTCAGCTACGAGAATCGCTCCATTAAACTGCCCTCTCTCCGCGAGCGTATTGAATAATGTTTCTAGCTGTTGTTGTTTATCTGCAACTAATCTACTCATAACTAGCTCCTCCTATCCCATATTCCGTCGTGTATGGTCTTCTCGTGATGCTAGAGTCTGTTCTGTATCAGTCTCGGCCAGCCAACTCCTGCTCAACAATATTTTTCAACTTGAGCGTAATATGCTTGAGCTGCATCACCTCTTCCATCGTTAACTTTGTATAATAGCGCTCAATGATGTCTTGTTCGACCTGCTGCATTTGCGCGAAGTAATTCTCGCCCTTTTCACCCAAGCTCACTAATATTTCTCGTCTGTTATTTGGGTTAATCTCACGCTTCACATACTCGGCTTTATCTAGCTTACTAATAATTTGACTGACAGCGCTCGAAGATACCTTCATTTGTTCCGCAATTTCTCGAACGGTTACTTGCTTCTGTTTGTACAAGACCTCCAGAATTAAGGCCTGCTTCACAGATAACTCGTGCTCCATAACCTGTTGATAATAGGGCAGCAGCATCGTATTAAGCTCATACTCTGCCTCATTTATTTCTTTTACAATAGGAATAAGTTTGTTAATTTGTTTATTCATCTTAAATATTAAGTTCTCCTTATTGTTAAGTTATCTAAACAATAATGTAGCATTATTTTCCACAATCTTCAACTACACAATTGCCTGTAAAAATAAAAAAACGACTGCCCCCAGTACAGTCAGTACTAAAGAACAGCCGCTATTTAGCCATAAGCTATTAAGATGTTAACTACCACTTACTAACGTTGTTATTTCCAATCTATTAATTGAGCAGCAGGGATACGGGACGAAGGACGCCCTTCTTGTTTTTCTTTACCGATCGTAATCAGCATAATCGGCACATAGCGCTCATCCACTTCGAACTCTTTCATGAAAGAAGGAGCGTGGAAGCCGCCGATTGCATTCGTTCTCCAACCGCACTCCTGCGCTGCATACATAAATGTCATCGCTGCCAAGGAACCGTTAATCAATGCTGCATTATGAGCAACCTGCTTATCTCCATAAGCACGATTGATTTGGCCCTGCAATGATGATGCCACCTCTTCTGCCAAGAAGCCAGCTGTTACTGCAGGCAAGAATACATCATCGAAGTGGCGATAAGCTTCAGTGTCACCCAAGATCGCTACCGTTGCAGACGCATCTACGACTTGCTGTTGATTGTAAGCAATAGGAAGAAGCTTTTGCTTTGCTTCTGCACTCTGGATCACTACAAATCTCCAATGCTGCAAGTTCCAAGCAGAAGGAGTCTTCGCTGTTAGATCAAGAATCTCTGTCAGTTCTTCGCGGGAAATCTCTGCGTTCGTATCGTATACTTTTACGGAGCGGCGCTCATTAGCCACTTCTGAAAATGATTTCGTCATGATCGTTATAGCTCCTCATCAGAAAGTAATCTACTTATGTTTTGTAAGTAAATATAGTGTATAGGAAAATTGATTTTGCTGTCAATCACTAGCTTTTATCCGTGCCTATAAGGAGATCGCCCATTACACTCGCCCGCCTGCATGCATAATATGACTCAGAATCTAAACGAAGTGAGGGACGTACATGGCTAATTTCTACGCAGCTTACAAAGCCAAAATCAAGCATGCCGCTCAATTGCTCCAAAAGAAAGGGATTGTCGGTGTTGGTGTTGGCTATAAAAATCCGAAGCAGCCCAAGCAAGGCGCATGCGTAATTATCTATACAGAAACTGCTTCTGCCGTAAGTACAAGCTCTGTACCAAAATCCGTATCTACAACCGTACAAGGCAAAGTCGTGCAAGTTCCGATACGCACCATTGTGTCTGGAAAAGTTAAGGTTTTTCATGATGCCAAGGCTAAAGTCGCCCCTTATACCGATCGCATCCGTCCAGTTCCCGGCGGCTACAGCGTGGGATATCCCTCACTACCCGGTTCCCCTGGTGTATCTGGAACGGGTGGATTAATTGCCATTAACTATCCTGCTCGAACCCAATATTACGTATGCAGCAACAACCATGTCCTCAACCGCAACAATTCAGCCGATTATACCGAAACGATTCAGCCTGGAGCCGCGGACAGTGGGCAAGCAACCACGGACGAAATCGGCAGATTAGATAGATTCATCCCTTTGCAAAAAACAGGTGACAACTATCTCGATGCAGCCACTTGTATCCCGCTAGACAACAGTTTATTAAGTCCCACTTACGCGACAGTTGGTGTCGTACCAGGCCATTTATTAACGTATCGGGTTGGCGAAGTGTTCAAAAAAGTAGGGCGTACGACAGGTGCTGTTACAGGTACAGTGGAATCGGTACACACGGATTTCACCGTGAACTATGGCGATTATGGTGGACTTGGTGTCATTCAGTTCCGTGATCAGTCTGTCATTTTAGGTGCAACACCTACTTCATTGCCAGGAGACTCTGGATCGATCTGGCTGCGCAGCAGCGATAATTATGCTGCCGCTGTGAACTACGCAGGCTTCGAAGATGGACTGCGCTCTATTTCCTACCCTTTCAACTGGTTTTCTCAGTTATTTAATGTGCGGGTTGCTCAGCCGAATATAGGAGCAGGAGATATTAAAGGGGTTCGGATGAAGAGCTACTCCTATACCCGGCCATTAACGAAAAAGCAGATTAGCACGCTAAAGTCAGTACTAGCTCGAAAAGCAACAGAAATCACCAGCCATCCCTTTTAGCAAGGTTTATCTTTCATTAGCTTCAGAGAAAAACACAAAGAACCCTGTGATAGGGTTCTTTGTCCAACTACATCATGTTGACAGTTCACATCTAACAAATACAAGTCTTTCGCTTCTGTCCTACTCGATTCATCGACTCTACTTTCTCAATATAAGCCGTTGCTAGCGGGACTTTACACGCTGTGTCACCTACATCCACACTTACTTTTCCAATATGAGATGCAGCAGCCTTCGCCTCATCGTGAAGAGCTTTCACATAGGTGCCTACACTAATTACAAAGCCGTTCATCGTATATCGTACTCGATTGCGTTCTTGATGAATTGTGCGCTCTACTTGCCCTAACAAGCTACGTATTTCCTCGATATCCAACTGTTCATCTGGGGCAATAGATAAAAAGTTAGCGTACGTGCTCCACCCACAAATTGCTGTCGTCTCCACCTCAGATTGAATCCATTCACGGGCTAACTCTAACGCATAATCGCTCTCTGCTGCCACACTTGCCACCGTATATTCCGCAGGTGCATGCCATTTGGCCTGACTCACCCAACGCTGCAGCTGTTCTTTTGTCATCAACTTGGGGCTAACGGACAATCCTGCTAAATACATAGCATCGTAGTTCCCCGTCTCATATAGCGCTAAAGCCAGTTCTTGATCTTTCTTGACGTACTTGACCAGCTTCTTCATGTCACCGACTTTAACCCCGAACAACGGCTCGGGAGCTCCATGGCGCATATGTGTTTTCTTCGTTTGCTCTGTACCGAGCGCTTCCAGCTTGCTCATAATCTCTTCTATGTTCAAAGGAACGATACCACCTTTTCGTAACTGCTCTAGTCGTTATGATCTGACTTCAACACTTCCAGCTTACCATAACGCTCTGCCTCATCTGTAGAATCAGATTCCACGAAATGTTTGAGCATCGCAAGCTTGTTATCCCAGAACCGTTCGTAATAGGATAGCCAACGCTTTAACTCTTGTAGTGGTTCAGACTCTAGACGATAACGTGTTTCTCGACCTACCTTGCGATCTTTGACGAGCCCTGCTTCTGCCAAGATGCGCAAATGCTTAGAAACTGCGGTTCGACTCATTGGAAAATGTCTGCTAATGGAGGTAACCGGCATTTCCTGTTCGCTCAACAGACTTAACAACTGACGGCGCGTAGGATCTGCGATAGCCTGAAACACATCGTACTTCGGTTGAGGAGCAGCCATCTTAACCCTCGATCGTCTTGCGCAGTTTTTCCAAAATACCTATCCAACCTTGACTCATACGCTCACGCACTTCCGTATGGCTTTGACCGAACTCCGTAACTTTATCCGCATCCCAGCCCCCATGGATAAGTGTAAACTCAGTCACATCTCCTTGCTCTTCCAGCAAGAACGTAAGTGTCCAATCTTTCCCCCATGTAAATGATAGCTTATGCGGCGGCTCAATCGCTGTCACTTCACAAGGTGACTTACCGAATGGCCCTGCTTCCAAGTGAAACTTGTGGCCAACAACAGGTTCAAAATCACTAGGCATAAACCATACTGCGATCCCTTCTGCTGTGGAAACGGCAGCCCATACCTTTTCAATTGGCGCCTTTAATTGTACGGTTTTACGAACTTCTGCAAATGTTGATGCGTTATTTTGATTCAATGTTATTTCCTCCTCCAGCTAGCAAAGCCATATGTGCAATATATTGCTCGTTTACATACTCAATATCCAAATATCCAACATGCTCTTACATTCGCTACGTCATAATGCGAAACCTTTTGGTTTCGCTTTTGAGTTAGTATAGGACACCAATTGGTCTTGAGTCAACATTGAAGTCCCTTCCTTCATCTTCCTAATCTCCGTGATGTAGAGCAAATACATAGGTTCTTATAAAATTCGACACTTTTTCGTAATGAAAAGGAAACTTTGAGGAAATAGTAATGCTTGTTGGAAATTTAGATTAAGGAAAGATGGTGGAGATGGTATGCAACAGTGGCAGTGGAATGTAGGCTCCCACGAATATACAAAGAAATCTGGGTGGACAATTGCGAAATGCGCCGCCACTCTAATGTTGGCTATTGCGCTGATCGTTAGTATGCCAAATACGACTTCAGCGCTTGGTAAAGGGTCGAAGGGACCTGACGTTTACGTCGTGCAAGGTATGCTAAAAGTGTTGGGCAGCTACTACGGCAACATAAATGGCTATTTCGATGAAGCTACCGTTCGAGCGGTTAAGCATTTTCAGAAGAAGCACGGATTGCCGGTCACTGGTTATGTAGATAACCGGACGCTAGAAGCAATCTTATATGCTTATGACAGCGTGAAAATTCCAAGGCATCATCGTGGTCGAGGCCACGGCGGATGGCGAGGTAGTGGTCAAGGACAAGGCGGTGGCCAAGGGCAAGGCGGTGGTCAAGGGCAAGGTAGCGGTCAAGGGCAAGGTAGCGGCCAAGGGCAAGGTAGTGGCCAAGGGCAAGGCGGTGGCCAAGGGCAAGGTAGTGGCCAAGGGCAAGGCGGCCAAGGGCAAGGCGGCGGCCAAGGGCAAGGCGGTGGCCAAGGGCAAGGTAGTGGCCAAGGGCAAGGTAGCGGTCAAGGGCAAGGGCAAGGTAGTGGCCAAGGGCAAGGTAGCGGTCAAGGGCAAGGTAGCGGTCAAGGGCAAGGCGGTGGCCAAGGGCAAGGTAGTGGCCAAGGGCAAGGTAGTGGCCAAGGGCAAGGCGGTGGCCAAGGGCAAGGCGGTGGCCAAGGGCAAGGTAGTGGCCAAGGGCAAGGCGGTGGCCAAGGGCAAGGTAGTGGCCAAGGGCAAGGTAGCGGCCAAGGGCAAGGTAGCGGCCAAGGGCAAGGCGGTGGCCAAGGGCAAGGCGGTGGCCAAGGGCAAGGCGGTGGCCAAGGGCAAGGTAGTGGCCAAGGGCAAGAGCCATCTGAAGGTGAGAGCCCAGCTCCGCCTCCTAGCAAAGACAACGGTACTGCCCCTGAAGGCAAAAAAGGAAAAGGCAGCTCACCTACAGTCGAATAATACATCGTTGATGTAAAATAAGCATGCAAATACAGCACCCCTTCAATCTCTTTCAGCAGCATGAACGCAGCGTTTATGCCGCAAGATATACGGGGTGCTGTTTTATTTTTTATGTAAATACGATCTCACTTGTTCAATAACTTCATAATAGCTTCCTTCTGCTGCACATATTCCTCATCCGACAGAACAGGCTCAAAGCCACTCTGTGGGAGTTCGGACAGCAGATGATGCCACGATTTGCATCCCTTATAGGACTCAGCAACTGGAATCGATATCGGCTGATCTAGTCGATACATACGGATAAATAAAATATGCAAAGGAAGTTTTCGCTTCCACTTCAAACGTACATCTGCAAAAGAGTCCGTCCATATATGATAGGATGATAGCGCTCGTAACTTTTCTTCATCCATAAGCTCGATATCGTCCGTCACCTCGGCGAAGTATTCAATCGTTACAGTGGATTGCTCCGCTGACCAACCCTCCAAAGTCGATTGAAGCAAATGCTGATAGTCTGACTTCACTAGCTCAGACTTCTGGTGTTCATAGGTTGGATACAAATAGAACCTGTTATTTTCCAACTTAAATTCTTTTGTTTCTTCATATAATCCACCCTTGCGAACCGTAATAATCTGCTCTCCTGTACCTAGCGCCTTTACGGCTACAGCCCATTCTTTTAATGATAATGTGGATGTTGGCTGCTCGACTCGTTGGGACATAAATGCCCGCTCCTCTCCATACTATCAGTCTCTTATCAGATGGAACGCGAATGAATCCGATGCGCTATCAGTGTATCAGCCAAGTATATAGAATCGCAATCCTAATTCGATAAAATACCTATTATTCATAGTTGTATAGATGTATTAGAAATGTCCACTTTCTGATCGTATACTGATTTTGTGTAAAAATGTGGTATTTAAATATTAGGAAGCGAGGTTTGGAACATGATTGTGGAACTAGACAAAAATGACTTTCATCTTATACAGCCATTATTAATAAAAGACACGGAGCGAGATAACTTGCTTATACAAGCCGTTATCAACGGCACGAACCGCGGGCATATATATGTAGATGATCCTGCACAGCCGCGAACAGCGCTCGTCTATATCGTGGGTGTCATGGATTTTTTCATTGGAGATCCCCATAACGATGCATTTATAAGCCATTTGAACACATTCATCGATAACGTATACAAGCAGGTTAACTTAGACACATGCGGCGGAACGTGGATGATTTCAGCTGTATTTGATGAAGAGTGGGAAAAAGTATTAGAAACAGCATTTTCACACCGAGATTATGATACAGACTACGATTTATATTACCAACTCCATGCAGAGAAGTTTCATACTTCGAATAAGCATGCACCCTCCCTATCAAGTGAATACACGTTAACTTCACTCACCAAAGAAATGATTGAACAGGAGCAAAATGAAGAGCTCTTTGAGGACTTCCACGACTTCTGGAGCTCTGTAGATGACTTCATCGCTCAAGGGTTTGGCATGGCCATCATAAAGGACGGACAAGCTATAAGCACTTGCTACACCTGTTTTATAAATGGCTCTCAATATGAGATGTATGCAATGACCTTGGAAGAAGAAGAAAATCAAGGACTCGGTACCATGGTCAGCCGAGCGTATATTCAACATTGCCTGAATAAAGGGATATCTCCACGCTGGAGTACCCATGAAACGAATGAATCATCCTGCAAAGTGGCGGAGAAATGTGGCTTCGAGTTTGTCTACAAGCTAAAAACATACGAGTTTGAATTCTGATAGACGTCGCTCTCACCCCCACCAAAACGTAGAAATCCTTCCTAACACACGGCTAGGAAGGATTTTATTTGAACACCTAATAATATCACCGAAAGAGAGAATACCTACTTAGAAACAACCACACCTACGCTTCCGCTACACCTAGCGCAGCTCTCGCCATATTCATAACTTCTTCATCGCCAGATGCTAAAGCGAAAATACCAAGTAGTACCGGATAGGTTGTTACCTGTTCCGCAATATGCTCCTTCATTCGCGGCCATACACGTCCACCCGCTGCCTCATATCGAGTCAGCAGCTCCTCCAAGCGCTCCTCCCCAAATATAGCAGAGTAGAGAACAAAGTCTGTTCCCGGGTTAGCCACCTCTGCTTCTGTCCAGTCCAGCAAACCTGTTACCCGCTGCTGCTCATCAATAATGATGTGAGGTGGATGCAAATCGCCATGCACGAGTACAGAATGTGGCGGCCAATACGAGTCATCTGTCATCCATGCTTGCCAACGTGCCCATAGCTCCTCGGACACGCCTATCTCCTGCTTGACCTTCTCCATATGCTGCCCTAACGTTTCACGCGCTTCTGTAGGACTTTTCACACGCAGCCCAGCCTCTCTGGCAGCATCATGATCGATACCGTGCAAGGCAACCAAAGCGTGAGCTAAGGAGTCAACAAACTGAGGCGAAGGATTCTCATGATCCATATTCCACTCGTAGTTCCGCACCTCCACATTTATCCCAGCCGCGGGAACCCCATCTAATAAAGGATAAGCAATAAGCTCTGGCGTATACACTCTCCAATCAGGTACAGCAACAGGCAACTGTTGTTGGAGCAGCTTCAATACGCGATGCTCATTGTCTGCTCGCTCAAGCACATCTGATCTTCTCGGCATACGAAGCACCCATTTGACTCCATCTTTATCATTAGCAAACGCAACGAGAAAATCCATACCTGACTCATTGATCTCCACTTTTTCTGTTTGCAAATGAATGCCGTGTTTCTCAGCCAATGCCACCATTTGTTCAACTCTGTTATCGTGATTTTCTTTCTTCCCATTATCGGACATCCTTTATTTCCTCCCTTGTTATATGGTTCGTGTAAAACAACAAAAAAACACAGGCCAGCTACTGCCTGTGTCATCTGTAATCGGTAAGAAGAAAGAATCTCCTCAACATGGTATGCGATGTGTTACAAGAAAGATGCAGAAAAAATAAACTATCGGCAACGTATACAACCTCAGTAGCCGATCGCTCTTCTCTTTCTTACAACATCCATATTTTCTAAAAGGTATACAAAAAGAGGGTACAAACGTCCCTCACGTTAGCTTATAGCTATCTGGGGTTACCTTTGAAAAATGGCAGACCTATCCCGATTACTCTGTACACATGACAGAGCCTTTGAGCAATATTACCTATTAGCGCAAAGATCTTAATCGGAAATAATGTGCCACACGTAACCCCTCCGTTCCATAAATGTACACTCAGCTTATCATAAAAAATAGTTCCATTTCAACCTCGAACAAGTTTACTTTAAACCTGCACAAATAATCTCATTTTATTTATACTGTCCAATCGAAATGTTAATCCTGTAGTGACCATAGACCAAAATTTCATCTAGCAACTGCGACAACGTATGGTGATCAGGAACTTGAACTTTCAAAATAAAGCAAGGATCTCCGCTCACACGGTGAGCTTCCTTAATAACGTCCCGCTGCTGAATAAACTCTTGAAAGCTCGTATGCCTATAATCTTTCATCATTACAATGATAAATACACAGTAGGCACTGCCCATCAATTTTTCATTTACCCGAATTGTGAATCCTTCTATTACGCCCATTTCCTCTAAACGTTGAATACGATTGGCCACGGCCACACCTGACATGTGGACGACTTCCCCAATTTGCTTCCACTGCATTCTTGAATTTGTCTGCAAGCACCGGATGATTTCCATATCAATGTGATCCAACATGCGTACGCATCCTTTCACGAACAAAGTAATAAGAGCAAAATGCTTTCACCAATGCATGTAAAGACCACAAATGTGTGCGCTAGAATGAGCAATAGAGGATCCTCACCCTTTAATAATGAACGATATAAGGAGGTTTTTCCATTGTTAAAAAAGGTGTTCAGCATGCTGATACTATCGCTAGCTATAACGGTGCTTGCAGGCTTTAGCCATGAAACCGTTGGATTGTGCGGTCAAGCCAATAAAGGAACCCTTGCGGCGGCTCTCCACGGACAGCAAACTGCCTCTTCTGCTAATGCTTCGTTCGTGAAATCTGTTCCTGTAGATGATGAAGAGGATGACGACAGCGATGAAAAGGAAGATGATGATAAGCGTACGAATAAGCCTTATTGGCTGGATGCTTCCGTGGAAGATGAAGATGACCAATATTACTTAACGATTAGAACCAACTTAAAGCTATCGATTAAAAACTATAATGGTCCACCTGTGGAAGGTGAAGGGCATATCCACTTCTACTTGAACGGTACATTAATTGGACCTATCGTTGATAAGAAGCCATTTCTGCTGTCCAATCTTGTAGAAGGGAAAAATAAAATTAAGCTCGTGTTGGCTCAAAATAACCATTGGGAAACCTATGGCGTCGTAGAGGAACTAACTGTAGAAAAGGAATCTGATTAAAATAGTTGTTAGGATAAAGAACGAAGGGGCTATCCTCCTCATCATTCAAGACTTAGGAGGTAGCCCCTTCCTTACACACATAACTTGTTCTGAATCCTTTATTCTGATTTCGATTCCTGCAGCATTCGATGCAGCATCCTCTACATACAGCTCAATCCTATCAGCTACAACTCTTTAGCCACTTGCACGAGTTGTTCTTTCGTTATTTTAGGAGAATCGCTTGCTGCACTAAACACATAAGTTTTACCTCCGTGTACCTCCATCCACATCAATTCTTGATAAGTAAGACTCCCACTAAAAAGATTATTATCGTTCCTCGTGTAATGGGCTTGGTTCCCTTCGATATCCAGCTGTTCATAAGCAGAAGAAGACGGCATCATACTTTCCATTCTAATCTTCTCTGAAGCAGTGAGTACTGAGATATAAATTGCTTGCTGCTTGGAGTCACGATATATGGACGTATAACTTTTTAATGGCTCCTCAGATGACGGGACAGTTTTGCGCCAGACCACCTTCTTGCCCGTATCTTTACTTTCTTGTTTAAGTTTATCCAGCGTTTCTTCAAATGCACCGAAGAAAACGACTCCAAGAGGCGATCTCTTCATCCCTCCCTCAAATGCAAAATGATCAAGAACCTTCCTTGGAACGGTGTCAGCTATCGGCATATAAGGGATAGATTGTTTCCAACTCTCTAAATTTTTGTTAACCGCTGGCTTGGACACAGGAAATAATGGTTTCCCTTGTAATACCTCTTCCCCTTCCAAATCAGCAAAGTACACAATAGCGTCCTCACCTGACTGTAATTGCTGCTTTACATCCGCAAGCGCACGGCTAATAAAAAGTTGCTGCTCTTTGTTTAGAGTTAAATCATCGGATACAGCATTCATCATAACTGAAATGTTCCCTTTGCTTTCTTGAAACAAAAAGCTCACCCCTGCATAAGTAAACCCTAGTAAAGCAGCAGCTAATATGGAAATGACAGCTAGTTTGGGCAAGTTCCATCTTCTTAACATAGGCTGTTCCTCCCTCTCATGCACCCTATGACCTCGATACAGCGCCATCATACGGGAATCTACAGAAGGAGGACATGAAACAGTTTGTTTATATTGCTCAAACTCTTTTTTTAACTTCGCCTCAATAGACATATTCATTCGCCCCCTTAGCCGACTCCTTGTCTTGATATTGATGACGCAATCGTTTCAAGGCACGATGGTGTCTCGATTTTACGGTACCTATCGGAATTTGAAGCAATAGCGCAATCTCCTCTAACGAGTGATCTTGATAGTAGCGGAGAACAATAACTTCCTTCAGATGTAAGGGCAGTGCACTCACAATCGGAAGTAGTTCTAACTGATCTTCTAAGGCAGCAAATTGCTCAATCGCTGCCCGATCCGACTCAGCAGAAGACACCCTCTTCAAGCGATCCCATATGCGAAAACGACGCCAACCTTTCCGTTTCCAATTCCGTACTTGGCGAATGATAAGACCGTTGAACCACGCACGAAAATTTTGACCAGGAAAGTAATTATTCGCACTTCGCAACAGCTCCAAGTACACCTCACTCATCACATCTTCAACATCCTGTTTATTAGGTACAAGATAGTAAATAAAGCGATATGCATGGTCTCGTGTCATCTGATACACGATCTGAAATGCTTCTTCATCACCCTGACTCATCCGGATAAGCCAAGGGTGTATATCCATCTCCTTCATAGGGCCAGCCTCCATTCAGGTCGTACATGTCATATTGGCTCTATGGACGTAAAAGGTTCCCATTGCTTTATCATCATTTTCTTATCGTTGTACTAGCCACACTAAGAGAACCGAACCTGGGACAAGCACATACAATAGTTTAGTTACAAAGCCATTTTTGGGATAAGAGATTGCCGATACCATGAATATAGCAGTGAACAGGAAAAATAAGCAGAGGAGCATGCGTTGAATGTCCAAATCTAACTTACTTATTTGTAGCAACGCAAATATAATTAAAAACCAGCTGGCACACACCGTTGTAGGTATACCTTTAAAATAAACGCTCTGATCGACTTGCTCCATTCCTGATATATTGAAATACGCAAGACGCCATACACCTGCCACCAAATAAAGGAGTAAAAATGGTAGCATCCATAACATTGTGAAACCATAGAATAATCCTACATATAAGGGCGGGTACAAGCAGAAGTTAATGACATCCGCCAAGCTATCCAATTGCTGGCCGAATGGTGAGGATTGTCCGAAGCGACGCGCCACGACTCCGTCTAGACGATCGAGTAAGATCGTAATGGCGTAGCTTGTAAATGCCCAATTCAATTTGTTGTTGAGCAAGAGTGCAATGCTAATGAATCCAGTCATCACAGACAATGTTGTTAGTAGATTAGGAACATTCGAAAACTGCATAGCGGGGAAATACTTGCGTATGTTCATAAAGTACTCCTTCCTTGAAACTAATGATTGGTATGTACATGGAAAGCAACTATAATTGATCCATGATATACAACAAATAATAAATTCCGATGGAGTTGATACGATGACTAAGCACACCCCTCAACGAGATCAGCAACCTTGGATGGTCCTGCATTTATCAGCAGAAGAAGGAGAGTTTACTGCCGTTGGAGGCAAGGCAGCACGCTTAATCGAGCTGCATCAACGTCATTACCCTGTGCCTCATGGATTCGTCGTCACAGTAGCAGCCTTTCAACGATACTGCGAATATAATCAAATAGACACTAATTCGGATGAAAGTGAAAGAAAACTGCAAGCTGATCAGGTCTTAAACGGTAACTATCCTCCTGAACTCCAGCATGAGATAGAACAAGCCCTTTTATGTTATTCCTTCACCACCTATGCCATTCGCTCCTCCTCTATTTTAGAAGACGGAACGATTAATTCCATGGCAGGACAATATCATACTTATCTAAATGCAACAGTCGATGAGGTATTCACACTTATTAAAGCTTGTTGGGCGAGCATGTACAGTACCGCAGCAGCAGCTTATAACGAACGGAATGTAACGGTTAATGCCTTTCAGATGGGTGTCATTGTGCAAGAACAGAAAAACCCCCAATACGCAGGAGTACTTTTCACCATGAACCCCGTCAGCAAGGATACCGATCATCTCATTATTGAATGGGTAGAAGGCTTAGGAGATAAGCTTGTATCTGGTGAAGTAACGCCTAATCGAATCGTTGTATCCCGCCTGACTCGGCAAGTAACTTTTCACGTTGGCACTGCTCTACCACCTCATCTCATCCTTAGGCTCGTTCAACTCTCACTCAATATCGAGCAAGACTATCAATTCCCAATCGATGTGGAATGGTGTATCGAAGAAGACGATGTCATTATACTGCAAGTTCGCCCAATTACAGCCTTACAAGGGAAACAGAACATCATTTGGACAAACGTCAATATGGTGGAGAACTTCCCTACTGTAGTAACTCCCTTCACTTGGTCGATCGTTAGTTCATTCTATCAGCATTATACTCGACAAATGATGAAGTTGTTCGGATGGAAGGACTCAGAATTGGAGTCACTTCGTACCGTCACTGAGTACACTACAGGCATTCATGCAGGACGAATCTACTATAACCTAAGCAATTGGTATGAAAGTGCTTATTTGCTACCTATCGGCCCGCTGCTTAAAACACTGCTTGATAATTTTATTGGTCAACAAGTCCCTTTTCCGTTCATACCAAATACCGATATCCCCTCTAAGTTCAACAAGCAAAATAAAATCAGACGCTACCTTTCCTTCTCCTACCATTTCACGAAGTTGTGGATGTCAGCCTCAACGCGAGTGGAACAATATGAAACTGCTTTCTACAAAAGAAGGTCCAAGTGGCGCGCTGGCGGCTATAACCAGCTGTCGCTTCATCAATTGCTCCAAGTACTAGATGACGTAATGAACGGACTGGTAAAACACTACTATGATCGACCTGCGGTCGTCGACTTACTGGCGGCAGTGTTCCCAGGAGGATTGAAACTTCTCGTTAAGCGCTGGCTGAAAAATGTCGACATCAATACGGATTTAGCTGTTGTTCATCTTATGCAAACAGAAGATATACGCAGCTTAGAGCCTTCACACCTTATCGAAGAACAAGCTATGCTCATCCATTCACACGCTCCATGGCAGCGTCTATTGGAGGAGAACAAACTAGAAGAACTTGAACGACAACTTCATGGCGAGGCAAGGAAGAAGTTTGAACGATTTATGGAGCAGTACGGTGGAAGATGCTATCACGACTGCACGATTGTCTCTCCTACTTTTGAGGAACGACATGATTTGTATTGGCAATTAGTAAGAAAATATCAAGCCGCTTCACAACAGCGTACTTCCTCATCATCGAATCCATCGTCAACACAGGAAACCCAGTCTTCTGTTATCGATTGGAAAGCACATATCCTGCAATCCCTAACACGTTGGCAGCGAGTCGCTTTCCGCTTCCTCCTGCATCATACCCATCAATCGATTCGCTTACGAGAGAGAAGCCGTATTATCCGCAGTTTATTATTTGGAGAAATTCGCCAGATCGCGCTACAGATGGGGCAACGGCTCGTTGAAAAAGGACATTTGGCACAAGTTGAGCAAATATTCTATTTGCAATGGAACGAGATTCAAGAACTCGCATATGGAAAATATCAATTTCCCGAGACAATTCCAGCACTTATTGCACTACGTCAAGATGCACATCGAAATAACGAGGGTACAGAACCTCCAAGCCTGTTTGTGCGCGAACAAGGAATTTACTATCAAAGCCAACCTATGCCGCCTATCGATCATGATCAAGAACAAACACGACTTGTAGGCATTGCTGTATCAGGAGGAACCGTTACCGGACGAGCACGAATTATCTTCGATCCCGTAAATGAACCAAGTTTGGAGCCAGGTGATATTCTTGTTACTAGGAGCACAGACCCGGGTTGGACACCCTTATTCAAAATTGCGGCTGGCTTAGTTGTCGAGAAGGGCGGCATGTTATCCCACTGTGCAATTGTGGCACGAGAATTCGGCATTCCTGCTATTGCCGCTGTAGAGCGAGCAACCTCACGCATTGCCGATGGAGATATTCTCATCCTCCATGGTGATACTGGTGAAATTGAACGGGTTGAACTGGCTGCTGATGTACGTGAAATCATATGATGCACGTATGGCGCTTTATTCAAGAGCGGTACCCGCTATTCATAACGATTCCCCTCTGCATCATCGTCACGTTAAGCCTAATACCGTCTATCGATACGGGCAAGTACCACAATCACTTGTTGTTAACTTCGCTTGCTGTACTTACGACATGGCTCGGACTATTATTGCTGCGCGCAGCGGATGATTTACATTCCATACAGGCTGACCGAGATAAGAGTCCTCATCGTGGTTTAGTGACAGGCTATATTCAAGCCTCTGCGCTGCGCCGTAACTGTATACTCATTCTAGTACTCCTTATCTTTCTGCACGTCCAGAATTGGATTGGGGTTGTGATACTATGTGTTCTCACGGTTTACTATTGGTTGTGGTTCAAGTTAAGTCCACGCCTCCCAATCTTACTTCGCCCTTTCGGTTCCAATTTCATATTTGCGATCATACCGTTCTATATAGGTGCTGTCCATAAAATACCTTGGCAGGTAGAGTCTTTATACTTTGCAGGATTCCTTTACTTTGCCGTTATTGCCCATGAATATGCCCACAATATACAGCCTGATAGGGGGGATGAGCATGAGCTAGAACCTACATCCACGCCACTTACATATACACAGATCATCGGTGCAAGAGGTACAGCTCTCCTAGCCGGTTTACTATTTGCGAGTTCATTCATTTGCGGCGCTATAATGGCGAGTATCATGAAGGAGGGTGCTTTCTTAATTGCGCTAATCATTCATATGCTTGTGAATACCTATTTAATCGGCATGCTCATCTACCAGCCTAGTTCGAAGCTTTCTCGAAAGTTCTACGTACTTGGCTTCACCTTTTTTATCATTCCTTTATCTGTCCGTATAATAGTAAGGGCAATAAATACAATAAACATCCCTTAGTAAATAAGCGATGACATTAAGATTCTTTTCGTAAAGAGAAACAGTAACTATAATCAGAAAGGTTCGAATGCCCATGCTATTAGCATTGCAAATACTATTGTTTATGATGCCTGTTATTTTGGGTGGCGTCACGAATATGATATTTGTTAAATTGCCTTTTGTTCGTAAGCATCGCCGTCCCATGGATGCTGGGCGATATTGGAGAGATGGAAAGCGGATTTTCGGCGACAATAAGACATGGTATGGATTTATGGGCATGATCCTATTTACAGCATGCTGGTTCGCAGCGATGGGATGGCTCGTTGATCACTGGACTTGGTTAAAATCCAACTCCCTCCTACCATGGGATACCTATAATACTCCTTATACAGAATGGATGATTGGGATGCTATGGGGATTCAGTTACGTGCTGTTCGAACTTCCCAATAGCTTTATCAAACGCCGCATAAACATTCCACCAGGTCAAAACCGAAAAGGATGGCTCGGTATCTGCTTCACGGTCATTGACCAAGCTGACTCGGTTATCGGCTGTATGATTGCCACTTATCTTTTCTATCAGCCTACCATTCTTGAAGCAGCGTTGTTCCTCCTAATCGGGACAACCGTTCATTACATTATCAATATCCTTCTCTATCTGATCGGATTGAAACAACAAGCGGGATAACTTGCTATGCAGGCAAGCTATCCCGCTTGTCTCTATGTTTATATCTTAATTAGACGCTTGCAGCTCAATAAGGTGTGGATTCTCCTTTACCTTATCGAGAATATATCGAGAAAGATTGTGATAAATCGTCTCCATATACGAGAAGTGCAGCAAATTATGAGCCAATAAGTAGAGATTATAGCGAACCACCGCTAATTCCAACGCATTCAGTAAGGTAATCTGTTCAAATTCTTCCCTGTCCAGTGATATTCCGCTCGCACGCTCTAAATAGAAGCGATATTGTTCCATATAGGTATCCCATTGTTGGATCGAGGCATTCTCTCCGACTGTGTACGACAAGAACTCCACACAATCATGCTGAGGATTCTGATAACATACAAGTTCCCAATCATATACAACCAACTGCTTAGTACCATTAGTAGATCTTAATCCTAAATTACGCGGATTAAAGTCATTGTGGGTAATCGTCTGATGATATTGCTTCATTCGCTGCTTATGAGAAGGGAGTTGGAGAATAAATTGACGCAGCAAATGATAGAGATGTGGAGAAATCAGTGTGGGAAAGCGTGTATAGTTATATTCCGTCAAAGCAAGCAGTAGCTCAGTTGCATCCTCACAGCCAGATTCATCTATCCGCTCTATCTGAAGAACAGCAGGCAGCTCATCTGCTTTATTTAAAAACAATGCATGCATCTTTGCTACATCCGCAAGCACATAATCAATATGCTCTTCATCCCAGACAGCAAGCGATTGAATCGTCCCGAGATGACTGCAGGCAGATAAGTCTTCCATAAGGATAGCATAAGCCTCCTTGTCTTCATCACAAGTTACACCGTACACATGTGGACAATACTGTAACAACGCCTCCGATGCCTGTTGATAAAAAGCTATTTCTCTAACGTGGGATCCTTCAAATCCAAAAATATGCATTTGCGACTCAAATAAACCAGATAATCGGTCATCTCCTGACAGTTTTGCAATTCCGATACCTAGATCCATAACTTCCCGATCATTGGATTTCACTTTCAGAATAACAGGAAGGTAAGTAGTAGTTGTATCTCTTACGTTACATTCTTGCCGGAGATGAGGTTGTAAATGCAACAGATAACGATGAAGACCTTCAAACGAACTGTTATTGACTTTAAGCATATTAGTAACAACACTTGATTCCGTGTTTAAAGGTGTCAGTTCAAAAGACGTTACTTTACCATACGCCTCTCCAAGAAGTGCCTGAAAAAATCGAGGCTTAATATCATTCCGCCGAATACCCATCCCTTCGGCCTTTCTTCCTAAACGCTCATGCGCTTTGACAAACTCGTTTGAGATGATAGCTGACGAAGTAGATAGATCTAACGCGAGGCAGGCAGATGCAATAATTTCTGCCAGCTTGTACAGTTTTCCACGCCCGTAACACCCCATCATTTCAAGGCATTCACGCTGAGTGGGTAAGCTTGTTCCTCCTCCCACTGTGCCGATAACTAATGAAGGAAGCTGTACATGAAAGGTAATACCATCACCCTCCCGACGCGCCTTGAAAATACCACAGCTTGCTTCATGAATGGAGCCCATATCTTGTCCAGTAGCGCTAAATACACCCGCAATGATATTGGCAAAATTAACATTATGTCCGATCATTCCTGTTTGCAGGGCACCAACTTCTGCTGCATACCAACATTTCATGTATTGATCCACGGAAACTCTCAGCGTCTGCTTAAGTATAGCTTCTGGAATATGGATCGAGGCATTTACCTGAATCCCTCTTCCTCCGATAAAATTGCGGTATGCTACCTTCTTGTCTCCTGCCTGATTGCCTTCAATCATGTAGCGGACATATTTTAATTCTGCAAGATGTTTAACCTTAGACGCAATCCATTCGCAAGCGACATAGGTACAGGAAGTCGTCATATTTTGTCCAGCGGCATCTCCTGTTTCGTAACCGAACTGCACATGCACGAAATCTGCAAATGGATAAGTATGTAAGGTAATCAATTTAGCAACAGAAGATACTCGTTCTGCCTCAGCTTTAATCGACACTTTATGTTCATCTATCCATTGAGCAAGTCGGATCGCGCTAGACATATCCTCGCAGAAAAATACAGGAGCACGAACCATCGTCTGCTTAAGGACATGCACCTCAATTCCTCCCGCAGCATTACAAGCCTTAGCCCCTCTAGATATGGAACTAATAAGCGCTCCTTCCGTCGTTGCAATCGGGATAGGTATATGCCCATTTGCGTAGGTGCCCCGAACCCATAATGGACCTGCTATCCCTAAAGGAACCTGAATGGAACCTATATAATTTTCAATGTTTCCTGCGAGCATAGATGGCTGTTCGTGAAAGAGGGACTGAGTTACATGCATGAGCGTATTACCCGTAAATTGTTCAAGCCACTGTTGGCGGGCTGCTGTTGCATCCTGAGTGTAATGTTTGCGTCCAATAAAGGAAGGAAACGGAGTAAATTCCGACGATGAAAAACGATGTAGAGGTGAATTACCTAAGATGACTGCGTATATATGCTGATGTAGGAAGTCAATAGACTCAGCATCCTGTAACTGTACAGCTATTATCAGGGAGCATTCATCTATACCAAGCAATACGTCGGTGACTGTGAACGGATAGACCTCCTTATCCATTTCGTATTCATACAAACCAATGCGAGACAATGCATCACCCGGCTGCAGGTGCACGTCGTGTTGATAGGTCATTATTCGAAAGCCATCGTACCAGTAGTGAGATAAATATCCTTCATAATGTTGACTGTTATACTCAAAATATAACTTTGGCATTCGCTGATCATGAAAGCTACGCACTTGCTGCCTATCATCAAAATGATCCATTAAAATCCCCCTCCTGACGCTTCTGCTCTTTGCCATTTCACATTTCATGCAGATCATATAGAAACGATCTGGGACTCCCTTTGACAGGATTAAAAAGCGACTGAGCTTTATGTAAAGTCTCAGCCGCTTTGTTCAATAAGCTGTCAAAAAGGATTCATAACATGGAAGAATACATTTGGCGATGCCATCCGATAATAGAAGCTGCACCAGCCAGCACCTTTATTGTTGAAGCGATTAGTCGTGCTATATACAAGACGCTCTTGTTCCAACTCTTCAATCTGTCCGATGCGCCCCTCTACGTAATCCATTACGCGCATGGAAGCAGTATCTAGACGATTGATAACACCACCGTAGCGGATATCAATAACTTCCCAGCCGAAAGGCTTAAACATACGCAGCCACTGCTTGCGGTGCGCAGCACGCAGATCTTGCACCCCTGCCGCGATAGCTGGCAGTACCTCCACCGCGATACGTCGCAGCGTTTCCTTATCACCCGCATCATAAGCGTGCTTCAGCTCAATACCAATCTCACTTTTCAGCTTCAAGACGCCGCACAGCTTCTCTGGCACATCAAAAATATAATCCAGCTCCGCTTCGGGCACACGGCTGCTGCGAATCGCCTGCTCTACTTTCGCATAATGAGCTGACATTTCCAATCCTTCAATCTGCTTATCGAACAAGCCGAGCAGCACATCTTGATACAATAAGAACTTACACGGATTGCTCTGCTTCTCATTGTTAGGCTCTGCTCCAGGCGTCTCATCCAAGTCTTTCATCAGCATATAAGCATCCATCTCGATGCCTGTACAGAACTTCACGCGCTCAGCTAGCTTCGCTTGATCCAACTCGCCCTCGGCATAAGCGTGCTCTGCATAGAACTGCAGGCCAAGCAATGCGATATATGGATTGCTTTCCATCCCATCATCGCCCCATAGCGTCGCATAAACTTCGCCAACACCAGCACGTTTGCACGCCTTCAGCGCACTATCCGTAGCGTTCAAGGACATGCCATAGTTAACGCCAAATGTATTGAATACCCATACTCCGCCAGCAAATACAAGATTACAGTTCAATGGGCGATGCTTCGCAATAAGCTTATCGTAATGCTCTTCTTCCATATGGTTGTAATCCCAATACACCATATCAACGTCACTCGGAATACGATTTGCCATCGATTCAGAAAATTGACTCTCTGTGTCAAAATGTTCTGTACCGTCAGCAGAAGTAAATTTCAAAAACATGTCGCTCCACATCATCGGCTTCAAGCCGCGACGACGTACGATTTCCAGCACCTTGTCCAAATGAGCCATCATAATCTCAAAGCGTTCCACATACCCGTTATTATCTAAATATTTGCCGCGTCCAAGCTCTTCTGCCTCATCCATACCAATGTGAACTTTACGACTGCGGAAAGGAGCACTAACCGCCTCGATCATGTTCTCCATCAGCTGATTCGTCTTCTCTGTGCCAACTAACAAAGCACCCTTCGTATCTTTATATTCCCTTACTGGCTCCCACTTGAGGAACTCCTCTAGATGAGCAAGCGTCTGAATGCTTGGGAAAGCCTCAATACCGAATTGGTATGCATAATCATCAATCTCACGAAGCTCAGCCTCTGAATATCGACCACGCATATATCCAAAGTAAGGCTCATCTTTAATCTCATACGTATCTTCCATATAGAGCATGACCGAGTTCATACCCATAAGTGCCGTTTTGCGTAATAAATCTTTAAAGCTGTCTAATGTCAGTACCGCATTGCGAGAAAGGTCGAACATCGGTCCAACCGTGTGGATATGCTGCTTCTCTTCGATATGAAAAGCCTGCCCGCTGCTGCCGTGCTGCACAAGAAGCCCGAGCCCTCTATAAAATTGATGCTTATGCCCATAACGAATATAGGCTTTACCTTGCTCTAAACCTACTTCCAAATTGCCCGTTGAAGGCTCAACACGAACAAGCACACCATCTTCTGATTCACTAAACCAATTGTCCTGCGACAGTGCACGGATACCAGCTAGTAATTCCGTCAAATCTCCCTCAAATCGCAATTTCATCGATACTTCCTCCTAACCAAGTATTCATAGTATGATTTCTTATTTCTATGTAATGACAAGTGCATAGGAAAAATATAGTTCGATCTCATTGTAGTACAAACGAGTAGGTTTGAGGAGGTAGTCTCAGCAACGATTCGTTACAGTATTAATCGTAAAATCCAAGAAAGCTAATAGGTTGAAGAGTTTCATAGAAAGAACACATTCTATTTTTGAGAGGATCGTGCACCACAATATTTATTTCATAAAAAATAACATGGAATAAAGTTCTTTAGTATGAAACTATATCCTTTTGCGTGCGTATGTAAATATGTACCTTATTAAAATACAGATACACAAGATATCGTTATCGCACATATTTTTGCTTATGATGTAAGACTCACGCAGAAGAACTGCAAGGGGAACCTTGATATGCGAAATGGGACCGGCATCTCATACATAAGTTTTGGTTGCTATAGTTCATAGATTTACGTTAGCGCTAAATCATGCTGAACCTTTCGTATCGGATAATTATCAAGGCTGTGAGAATGATTCTACCCCCATTGAAGCAATTATTATTCATTTTAGAGGAGATGTTCACATGTTTGGATCAAACGGATTTGGATTTGGCAACAAAAGCGCTCGCGTAGGCGATCAAATCGATGCTGAAGTAAAAGGCCTTAAAAACATGGTAAACAGCGTTAACATGGTAGCTCAACAATTCGATTTCGTTGAATCTCAGCTTCAACAGTTCGCTCAAATTATCGGTAACTCCGATCCAATGGCAGCTATGCAGTTCCAAAACCTTCAAGCGCAAATTAACAACATTCAAGGTCAAATCGTAGCAAGCCTCGGTCAAATCAACCAAGGTTTGACGAACATCGATGCACTTACAGATAAAATTCAAAACTAATTGATGTAACAAAGAGCGTATCCACTCTTCGTCGGTGGGTACGCTCTTTTATTGAACTATAATGGATAGTTTCCACGCTCAATGTCACATCGTCACATTACGCTAATTTATTCGCTTCAGCTTTTTTCATCTGCTTACTGCGCAGTTGTCCACATGCGGCATCGATATCACTGCCATGCTCCACACGCACGCTCGTATTAATCTGATGCTTCTTCAACACATCATAGAATTCTGTCAACGAATCGCGTGTTGTGCGTTGATATTGGCTGTGCTCATCGACCGGATTATATGGAATCAAGTTTACTTTTAAGAACTGACGCTTATCTTGAATCAGCTGCGCTAACTCCAGCGCATGCTCTGGACGATCATTTACATCCCGCAGCAAAATATATTCCAACGTTACTTTCTGATTCGTCCTAGCAAAGTAATAATCCAACGCTTCCATTAACTGCTCAATCGGAATGGCTCGGTTAATTTTCATTATTTGCGTACGAAGCTCATTGTTCGGCGCATGCAACGACAACGCCAAGTTCACTCGTAAGTCCGCATCTGCAAACTCCTTAATCTTCTTAGCAAGTCCGCTTGTCGATACGGTAATTCGTCTTGAGCCAATCGCCAAGCCTTTACGTTCAGTCATAACTTTCAAGAAATCAAGCAAGTTCTCGTAATTATCGAACGGCTCACCAATTCCCATTACAACGATATGGCTGACAAGCTCACCTTTGCCAACTGCATCAAAATGATGCTGAACCTTCATAATCTGCTCTGCAATTTCACCACTGGATAGGTCGCGACTCTTCGCAATTAATCCGCTCGCACAGAAGCTGCACCCGATATTACAGCCAACTTGTGTCGTTACACAAACAGATAGACCGAATTTATGTCGCATTAATACCGTTTCGATAAGGTTGCCATCTTGGAGCTTAAACAGAAACTTGATCGTGCCGTCCGCAGACTCCTGCTTCACATGCTCCGTTAACGTTTGAATGACAAAATGCTCAGATAGCAGCTGCAAACATTCTTTGTTCACATCATCCATTTGCGCGAAATCCGTTACCCGCTTGCGATACAACCAATCCCACACTTTTGCTGCGCGAGATTTCTTGTGTCCGTGTTCGGACAGCCATGCTATTAATTGATCTAGTGTTAATCCATAAATGGATTGCTTATTCATTCGTTGTCCTCTTTTCAAAACACTGAATTTCTAAGTTCTATGTTACGCAGCTCCCTGTACGTTCTAGCAAGCCGCGCCTATACTCACAATCTGCTTCTTATTGTCCCAAATTTTATAAGTGAACACAAGTGAATTTGATGAAGCGAACCGGCCTAATACATTCAAACAACACGAATTGGAATCAAAGGAGGAATTTGTTTATGACTGTCGAATAATATCGTTTATTATCATTATTTTCACCTTATTTTGCCCAAGATTGAACGATTTCCCCCAATTACTCGCATCCATGTATAACCCACATATATTCATTTTTCCTTAGCAAGTCAGCAAGTTAACCAATCTAGTTACCCATCCAAAAAAATGAATAGGCAAAAGGAGTGTTTCGATTGAATCGTAAACGTTGGTTTATTTCTGTTACCTTAGCATGTGTATTATCTACTGCTTCGCTGTTCTCTACAGCCTTTGCAAGCAATGACCATGACAAGCATTCATCCCACCAATCAGGAGACCACAACCACAAGCATAATGAAACCAAGGTGAAGCCTACAAGCGGATTCCAACTCGCAGCTACTTATGCCATGCCTAGCAAAGCAGCAGAAATCATCTCCTCCACCCCAGATGGCAACACACTTCTCGTAACCGAAGCCAACCTAGGCTCGATCAGTGTCGTATCCATTAAAGATTTGAAGAACATCCAAACGGTCAAGCAAATTAGCTTGAAATCGATATCCCCCGACGCTGAAGTAACAAGCGTTGTCGTTACACCGAATGGTAAATATGCATTAGCAGCAGTACGGACAGGCGACAACGTAAACAACGCCAATAAAGGTGTCATTGCTGTTGTCGATATCGCAGCTGGCACGATTGCCAAAACGTACGAAGTAGGAATCGGCCCCGACGCGATTGACCTTTCGAAAGATGGTCGTACGGCAGTTGTCGCTATCGAAGATGAAGAGCTTGATCCTGTTCTCGATGAAATTGACTTCAGCAAAGTAAAACGTCCGGGTTCTGTAGCCATTCTATCCTTCCCGCAAGCAGATGTGCTGAACGGAACGGTAACCGACGTACCGATTGATTTAACGAATGTAGGTCCTAATGTCACGTATCCGAATGACCCACAGCCTGAATACGCTGCTATTAGCCCTGATGGCAAGACCGCAGCTGTAACCTTGCAAGAAAACAATGCGATTGCACTCATTGACTTGCAGAGTAAAAAAGTAACGAAAGTGTTTGGCCTTGGCACAACGAAGCACAAAGCAGACTTGAAAACAGACGGCGTCGTTTCCATTACCGAAGACCTTACTGCTCGTCCTGAGCCAGACGGAATCGTATGGAGCGCAGACGGCAAATATTTGTACACCGCTAATGAAGGCGATCTCGGTTCTAATGAGTTCAAGGACGGCGTATACTCCGGTGGACGCAATATTATGGCATGGGATCGCAATGGCAATGTCGTGTATGACAGCTTGGATCTAATTGATCGTGTCAACGCGGAAGCTGGTGTATATCCAGATGACCGCAGCCCGAAGCGCGGCAGTGAAGTGGAGAACTTAACGATCGGCAAATTCGATGGCAAGCAGATTCTTGCTGTATGTTCCGAGCGCGGCAACACGATCTTATTCTTTAACGTAACGAATCCGTTGAAACCAAAATACTTGGGCTTAGTTCCATCCGGTGGTAAAGCACCAGAGGGAATTCATAAAGTGAACAAACGAGACCTGTTTGTTAGCGCAGATGAGAAGACAGGTACACTGAGCTTCTATGAGTATAAAGATTAATGGATTCACGGGAAGCAAGCAGGAGGACATGCGATGAAAAATTTCAAAATTCACCTCGTGTGGTTCACTATTGTGCTATTCATAACGGGTACGACCGTTGTGGCATCTAATGAGTGGGTTCTCACCAAATACGAGGGGAGCATTTTTTTTGAGGGAAAAGAGCTCGGAAATCATCCAAACATGCCATTCCTGCAAAAAGACGGCCTGACGTACATCCCTATTCGCTCCATTGAAAATGCAAGCATAGGCTTTACGCGGTACGATTCAGCCAATAAAAATATTTATATCGATATGTTCAACTCTATTGATGGGGTTGGAGGTTCTTCGAACTTATATGCTGAGAGCGAAAATGCATTATTTCACCTTCGTATTAACAGCAGTAAAAAGCGATATAACGTAGGAGAGCAGTTGGCAATTTGGTCCGTATTGAGCAACAAAAGTGGGGAACAAGCGAAACTCCATCATGGAAGCCCCCTGCTTCATTATTATGTACAAGATGCAAAAGGCTCCATATTTGGGGAAACAAGAGCTTTAGCTCTGCGAACAAGCGATATCACCCCTCATTTTCAGGAGGTTCGATCTTGGAGTAGGTTCGTCGCCTATCAGTACAATCGCGGTTCATCTCCACGATATGATCTAGAAGGTGGCGAAGAAATTTTTAAAAAGGAAATCACTAGACCTCTCCACTTACCTGCTGGAACCTACACAATTGGTGTTGTTGCAGAATACCGCATGGCAAGTGATGATCCAACCAAAAGCATCATGGATCTGCCTGGACATCGCTTAGAATCAAGCATTCAAATTACGATTGAGTAGTCCTCATTGTAGAACGTGTAAAATATGACGTAAGTGCACGAGTAAAAAAGGCGAGGAAGCCGCCCCCAAGGGGTGAACTTCTTCGCCTTTTTCCATTATTTCGATATATCTACAAATCCCTCACCGAACACGTCGCGAATATCATGAATCGTAATAAATGCGTCCTTATCGTGAGAGCGCACAATTTTCTTTAACGCACTCACTTCTTGCTTGCTAATAACGACGTACAAAATTTCCTTCGGTGTATTCGTATAATGACCTCTTCCGTAGAAGACGGTAACGCCCCTATCCATCGACAAATTGACCTGCTCCGCAATGTCCTTATGTGCATCAGATATAATCATACATGCCTTTTGTGTATTCAGACCTTCAATAATGAAGTCCATCACCTTTGTAGCTACATACAGCATCACTATTGTAAACATCAAGGCTTCGGCCCCGATGATGAAGTAAGAGGAGAACGCTACAATAAGATCAAAGAATAACAAGCCATAGCTGATGTTCCAATCTAAATACTTGTTGGTAATGCGTGCAAGAATCGTCGTACCTGCTGTTGTCCCGCCTACACGAATAATTAAGCCAAGCCCTACTCCAGTAAATACACCACCAAAGATGGCATTAATAATAAGTTCGTTAGATGCAATCGTCCAATCTTCTGTAAGGTACAAAAAGAGGGAGTTAAATAAAACCGCAATAATGGTATATATCGTTGTCATCTTGTCGAGGAACCTGTAACCGACAATTAACAAGAATGCATTAATAACCAAGTTCACCAAGCCAGGAGACCACTGGAATAAATAATAAAGAATAATCGTAATCCCTGTAACCCCGCCTTCCCCGAATTCATTCGGAATAACGAAGACGTTAATCGCTACTGCAAAAATAAAAGCTCCGAGCATAATCATAAAAATGTCTATAAATCGCTTCTTCATCTTTTCTTCCTTTCTGGATGACGCCCCAATGAATGATGTCGATATCTACGTTGTCATAACTAAAAGCCATCCTCTGCAAGGAGAATGCTTGCTGTAAAATAATTCAATAAGGGACATCTATGTATATCAACGCTTGATTCATAATTACGAACTTCCACGATGTATGTTTAACGTGCTGCATTGTCGCCCTAACTATACGTACAGCTTAAACCGTCCATGAGGACAGCCGTCATATCGGGCAGCACTAACAAGATACCATATACTAGTATTTTCGTCTATTGGTCAATTCCCTTTAAAATTACCGCAGGCAGACGGCAGAATCGTTGCTATTGTGCCTCAAAAATAATCATGTGTTGACAATCATTTAGTTTAGTTACTATACTAAATACAAGGAAAATAATGAATATGCAGCATCTATCTCTAACTTCAACAGTAGTGACGGTCTTAGACGATTAATTATGCAACTGCAATTTTATAAAGCACCTGTTTTTAATTAATGTCCAGCAGGAGTTGCTCATCTTATTTTTAAAAGTGGCTAGAAAAATAAATTTGTCCTGATCGAACTATTTTTTGGATTTTTAGTTTAGTTACTAAACATAATGATGAAGGTCTCATTATTTCAACCGTAGCACTTAGTACTCCAATGAATAAACCAAGCATATTCAAGACCTACATGAAGGAGAGATGGTAATGAACGATCGTATTATAGTAATTGGGGGATATGGACATGTAGGACAAGCAATCTGCAAACAGTTAGCTGATGATTACCCTGGTAAGGTTTATGCTGCTGGTAGAAGCTTAGAGCGTGCAGAGCAATTTTGCCTGACAACGAATAGCAAAGTCAAACCATTTCAAATAGATGTCCGCTCAAAGGTTACTCCCTCTTTGTTAGACAACGTGAAGCTGGTTATCATGTGCTTGGATCAAACAAACACTGCCTTTGTGGAAACTTGCTTACAGCGCGGGATTCATTATGTAGATGTATCAGCTAATCCTTTATTTCTTTCCCAAGTTGAGCAGTTGCACCAAACAGCTGCATCTTATGGTGCAACTGCTGTGTTAAGTGTCGGACTGGCTCCCGGGATAACTAATTTGCTCGCTAAGCAAGCAAAGAGTCTAATGGATCAAACCGAGACCGTAGACATCTCCATCATGCTCGGATTAGGTGATAGCCACGGCAATGCTGCGATTGAATGGACGATCGATAACGTAAGTACACAGTTTGAAATCATGCACAACGGACAGATTAAAAAAGTTTCAAGCTTTACTGATGGCAAAAATATTGAGTTTGGAGCCGAGTTGGGACGTAAAAGAGCCTACCGATTTAATTTCTCAGACCAACATGCTATACCACGTACCCTTGCTATTCCTACTGTTTCCACACGTCTCTGCTTTGACTCGAACTCAATAACTCGAATGCTGGCTTGGTTAAGAGCCACTGGATTGTTCCACCTATTAAAAATAAAGCCGATTCGTCAATTTGCCGTGCTGGCCTTTAGTAAAATACGATTAGGCAGCGACCAGTTCGCTGTTAAAGTAGATGCCCAAGGCAAACAAAATAACGAGGACGTATCGGTGGAATGCCTTGTACGAGGTAGGCATGAAGCTAATATGACGGCAGCTGTAGCTACTGCAGTCGCAACTGCGATTTATCGCTCTCCTATGCCCTATGGGGTGTATCATATCGAACAATTATTTCAGCTACTGGATCTCCTTCCTACTATCGAACAAATAGCAGCGATAGACATTCGAGCGAATGGAGAGGTTATCGTTCTCCAGTAGTACGCAAACAGGAACATGTCTTCTACTGCCGGATAATGTTAGCGATAAATAAGGAAAGGCTGCGCAATTGCTATATTGCACGGCCTCTCCTCTATTGTTTACATCTATTTCGTTACGGAGATGATGAGTGAAAGCGAACAAGCTCTTGCCTCCATTATTCCTTTTAGTCCTTCACAAACGTTTTCGTGCTGCGAACCGTATCAATTGGGCGAACCAATTTCTCGATGTGCTCACGCTTCTGCTCTAGGAACGGCGGTAGGGACAATTTCTCTCCAAGCGTTTCATACGGCTCATCGCCCATAAATCCTGGGCCGTCTGTCGCGAACTCGAACAGAATTTGCGGTGCCACTCGAGCATAAAGTGATTCGAAGAAGTAGCGATTTACATAACCGGAAGTATTGAAGCGATAGCTTTCCAAGCGCTCCATCCATGCATCCAACTCCTCGCGATTATCTACACGGAATGCCACATGGTGAACCGTACCGAAGCCTTGCTGTGCACGTGGAAGAGACTCGTTATGCTCTACAACAACTTGTGCACCGTTGCCGCCTTCTCCCATTTCAAACAAATGGAAGTTTCCTTCTTGTGCGATTTCTTTGAAGAAGAATACTTTCTCCAACACTTCCTTGAAATAATCGAACGGAGCAATACGAATGAAGACAGGTCCTAGACCAGTAATTGCATACTCCAATGGAATCGGACCATCTTGCCAAGGCGTACCTGATGCGATGCCTTTATTGTGCTCATCCGAGATAAGCTGGTACTGCTGATCGTCAAAGTCAATGAACGAAAGCGTCTGTTTCCCAAAGAACGTTTGAATGCCCGTATGTTTTACTGCCAAGCGATCAAAACGCTTCACCCAGTAATCCAAAGCGGCATCTGTCGGTACGCGAAACGATGTTTTTGCAATCTCATCTGTACCATGTACGCCTTTTTGAATGCCCGGGAAATCGAAGAATGTCATATCTGTACCCGCGCTGCCCTTATCGTCAGCAAAGAATAAGTGGTACGTCTGTATGTCATCTTGGTTGACCGTCTTCTTTACAAGACGCATACCGAGCACATTTGTGAAAAAGTCATAGTTCTTCTCTGCACTGCTTGTAATAGCTGTAACGTGGTGGATACCCTTTAATGGATTCATAATAACTACCTCCGTATGATTGTCATATTTGAGTCTGCTCTGTTTTGAAAATACTAACCAATACCTTTGTCGCTTAACCAAATTCCCTCATGCTGCCTGACTGGTAATGTGATGGTACATCTATGTTGATTTATCTTTAATTAAATTATCTTTAATTCGAGATAAATATATCATGCTTATAAGTTACTGTCAATAAGTTAGTGGCTAAAGAGCCATAGAGGTAGTGATTAAAAAAGGAACCGATCCTGTTCAGATCAGTTCCTTTCATACGCTACTTATTTTTTTACGACAAGCGTTGCTATATTATGTTTCATAGTTGCTTACTTAGCTTCCGTTCCATTTTTATTTCCCTCTAAATCCACCTTCGGACTTAATGACTTGCCCTGTTATCCATTGAGACTCATCACTAGCTAGAAAACAGATCGCTCGCGCCGCATCTTCAGGCACACCGATTCGACCCATTGGGAACATCGGTTGCAGAAAGCCTTTCAACGTATCGTCCATCCACCCTGAATCTGTCGGACCCGGATCGATCCCGTTAACCGTAATATGCAACGGTGCCAGCCCAACCGACAGCGGTTCGATTAGCCCCAGCAGCGCACCTTTTGTTGCAATGTACGCCAAATTGTCTGGATCGTCTCCTTTGGACACCATGTAGACAATTCTACCCGAGGTTCCTGCCTGGTAATACTGTTCAAATCTTCGTGCAAACGCCAAGCTCAGCATAATCGTCCCCTGATTGTTAACGGAGTAGTGCTGATCGAGCGATCGTAAATCAAGTGTACGATAGTTCGAAGGTGCACAATAGGCTGCATTGTTGATCAAAATGGTCGGGACTCCTAATGTTCTCTCGACCTGCTCCATGATCATCTGCGGCATATCAGGATTGGCGTAATCAGCTTCCATATGGCCCGCCCTCACACCTAAGCTCTCCAGCTCCTGGCACAATTGCTCTGGCCAGCCTAGCTCCCCGCCATTGCCTTCCGCTGCATCAAACGCGTGCCAATGCGTGAAGAATATATCCGCACCTGCACGCGCTAATTCGCGGCAAATGGCTGTTCCAATTCCAGTAGATCGGCTTGCGCCCGTAACAATTGCAATTTTACTTTTCAATGAATACATAGTCATAGTTAATTCCTCCGCTTTATTCGAATGGAGGATAGCAGGCATTGCATAGTAGAGATGCAGATTGGTCATTCCTAATTCCTAATTTCTGATTGCTGGGCTGTACATATCCACGCAAAAAAGCGGACACCCAAAAAGGTATCCGCATCATGAATGTATATATACATCGCTCATCCTGCGTATCCTGTAAGGTTGACGATAGAGATACCAAATAAACGAGCGGCATAAGCAACGCAAACAAGCGTCGAACTGCTGCACTATATCATTGGTATGCTATCAAATTCATCAGCTTTACAGGTTAATTGGACACATACTAAGCGATTGACTCCTTCCACTTGCATCTCTAACCTCAGCATAACAATGGCTTTGCTCAAAGGCAAGGGAATGTTTGGAGCCTTACTTTACTTATTTATAAAACACTTTATCCACGTTGTACTTCGCTTGGAATTCGTTAATGATGTACGTTTCGTAAATTTCACGATCGACCGCATCTTCAATCACACATACTTCAATTTTGCTTACTTCGTTTCTGTAATTTTTCATTGGCGATACCGAATCTTCGAAGTGCTTCTTAATTCTTGGTCTAAGCTTTCTCGCTTTACCTACGAACAACAACTCATCCTTGCTGTTGTAGAACATAAAGATGCCACCCTTTTCACGCGTAATGAGGTGGAAATCCGTAAATCCATAAATATTGCTTAGCTCAGGTGCAATCTCTTTGTAAATCGTAACGTCCGGTGTTGGGACCGTAATGTTGATCATTATCGTTCACTTCCTTATCTCTTATAGGTGTACATACTATCACAATCTGTATGCAAAACCAATCTGTATATAGGTTAGGGTATATGAGCCAACAACAGAAAAGCCGCTCCTCATTCGGAACGGCTCATCCTTTCAATTTACAGATTATCGAATGTTGCAGCGCACGAAGCTTAACTTGGTTGCACTGATTCGTAATCGGCTAGCTCATCATTTGCTTTACAAGCTCGCGGTTACGTTCTTTGAACACTTCATTATGAGAGGATACCATCCCCCATTTGCTTGCTTCTGGTTCAATAAATAGCTTCGCTTGGTTGATTGCATTGGCCGCATCTTGGAAACACCCTGCAATAAGGTGCAGCTTACCTTCATGATGCAGGATGTCTCCCGCTGCGTAGAGTCCTGGCACAGACGATTCACCCTTCGGATTACAAGCCATGTAGAAATCATCTACTTGGTCAATGGTAAGCTTACTATTACCAATTAACGCTGAATCACGTTCATAGCCATGATTGATAATGACTTCGTCAATCTCCAGCTGCGTCACTTCACCTGTCTGATGGTTCGTCAGCTCCACACGCTCAATCACTTCATGACTCTCATCAGCGATGAGCTTCGTAATCGTCGTATGGAACAAACATTCCACAGAGCTGTTCATCAACTGCGAGACTTGTGCTTCATGGCCTGACAAAGCATCTTTACGGTAAGTTAGATATACTTTGCCTGCAATCGGCTCCAACTCATTGGCCCAGTCCACAGCTGAATTACCGCCACCAGAAATAACGACTGTCTTCCCTTTAAAATAAGCCAATGACTTAACCGTATAGTTCAGGTTCGATACCTCATAGCGCTCAGCGCCTTCAATCTCCAGCTTCTGCGGATTCAAAATACCGCCGCCAATTGCCGCTATAACTGTCTTCGAGTAATGTTTCGTACCTGACGCTGTATGTAGAACAAACAATCCGTCTTCATTTTTCTCGATGGACTCTACTTTTTCATTTAACACAACTTCAGGATTAAACGTGAGACCTTGCTGAACCATTTGTTCAATAAGTTTGGCACCCGTCGTAGGTACAAGTCCGCCTACATCCCAGATCATTTTCTCCGGATACACATGGACTTTACCGCCTAAGCGCGGTTGAAATTCGATAAGCTTCGTCTTCAATTCACGAAGACCACTATAGAAAGCAGAGAACAACCCCGCTGGCCCGCCGCCTATTATCGTCACATCAAAAACTTCGATTTCATCCATCTCCGCACGCTCCTAAATTGATATCTCCGCAAGTTCGTTGTTTATGCGAAGTGCCATTATATTCTGTATATCCTAACTTCCATTATTTTCTTAGTTGACTTTGTACATAGATACTCTTATATTAATTACGTATTGTTAATGATAATCATTATCAGTATAAAACGCAATACGATATCTCAATCTATTTGTATCTTAATTGTGAACCTCATTTTCAAACGTTAACGATCAACAGTACGAAACTGCCTAAAGGAGTTACATATGATGAAAAAACTAATCTTACCACTGCTTCTCTGCCTGCTTGTCCTTAGTGCGTGCGGCAACCAAGCACCAGCTAACAAGGAAGCCGAAGCTCCTAAAGAAGCACAACCAAGCACGATTACGTATCAATCGGAAAGTGGTCCTGTACAAGTTCCTGCTGATCCTCAGCGCGTCATCGTTCTAGGTTCATTCGCAGGGAATGTTGAGGCATTGGGCGTTAACCTAGTTGGTGTAGATACTTGGACGATGAAAAATCCGAGATTTGCAGAAAAAATGAAAGATGCTGCAGAAGTATCCGATGAGAATTTGGAGAAAATTATTGAGCTTAAACCGGATCTAATTATTGGTTTGTCTAATACGAAAAATGTAGAAAACTTAAATAAAATTGCACCGACTATCACGTACACATACGGCAAAGTCGATTATTTAACACAGCATATCGAAATCGGCAAATTGTTGAATAAAGAAAAAGAAGCTCGTGCTTGGGTCGATGACTTCAAGAAGCGTTCTCAAGAAGCTGGAAACGAAATTAAAGCTAAAATTGGTGAGAATGCTACCGTATCTGTCATAGAAAACTTCGATAAGCAGCTATACGTCTACGGCGATAACTGGGGACGTGGTACAGAAATCCTCTACCAAGAAATGAAGCTTAACATGCCAGACAAAGTGAAAGATATGACGAAAGAAGGCTACTATGCCCTTTCTACGGAAGTTCTTTCACAATATGCGGGAGACTACGTCATTCTCAGCAAAAATAAAGAGGCTGACAACTCCTTCCAACAAACAGAAACATACAAGAATATTCCTGCTGTGAAAAACAACCGTGTGTATGAAGCGAATATGATGGAGTTCTACTTCAACGATCCACTTACGCTTGAATTGCAGCTAGACTTCTTTATCAAAAGCTTTCTTGGTAAATAAGTAAGCAAATAGGCAAGTCCTTTTATGACTAGGATAATAAAGAACCTTCTCCTCCACAGATTGATGTGGTTTGGGGGGTTCTTTTGTCCATTTAATCCACAATAGAAAAGATGGGCGACTTATGATGAAACCTAATCGACGTAAGATTCCTTATCCATTAAAGCTAGCTGCTGGTTTTATCCTATTGCTAGCTACACTCGCAGCATCGCTTGTACTAGGTGCTGCCAACACAACGTTATCAGATGTATGGCTTGCCATTACGTCAAAAGAAACAAGCGAATCTATTTCAATTATTCGCGAGCTTCGTCTTCCGCGTGAGTTGGGCGCGATGTTCGTTGGGGCTGCATTAGCGGTGTCTGGAGCGATTATGCAAGGGATGACGCGCAACCCGCTGGCTGATCCGGGGCTTCTTGGCTTAACAGCGGGGGCCAATGCGGCACTTGCGATTACACTTGCCTTTATTCCTACAGCCAATTATTTCGGTATTACGATTGCATGCTTTATCGGTGCGGCGGCTGGAGCCTTTATTGTATTCGGTATCGCTTCCTTGAAGAAAGGCAATCTTTCTCCATTGCGCCTCGTGTTAGCCGGAGCGGCGATGACAGCATTCCTGAATGCGATTGCAGAGGGGATAGCTATTTACTTTAAAATATCGAAGGACTTGTCCATGTGGACAGCTGGTGGTTTGATCGGTACTACGTGGGAACAGCTGCAAATCATTATTCCGTTCATTTGTATTGGCCTTATTCTCGCGATCCTATGTTCAAAACAGTTGACGATTCTGAGCTTAAGCGAGGAAGTTTCGATCGGACTTGGGCAAAATGTGAAATGGATTAAAGCTGTGTTATTTGTGGTCACAACGCTCCTTGCCGGCGTTTCTGTTGCCTTAGTCGGCAATATCGCATTTCTCGGGCTTATGATCCCACATATCGTACGCGGCATTGTAGGGACTGACTATCGCTATATTGTGCCAATGTGCGCATTAATCGGCGCTTCGTTTATGATGTTTGCCGATACGATGGCACGCATTATTGGAGCACCGTATGAGACGCCTGTAGCAGCACTTATTGCAGCTCTTGGCTTACCATTCTTCTTGATTATTGTTCGTAAAGGAGGGAAAACACTGTCATGATTCCTCCAACTCTCATTCGTAAACAGCGATTGCTGCTTATTGCATTTTCGGCTCTTATTTTACTAACGACTATCGTTAGCTTAGGAATAGGCTACTCCTCCGTTTCATTTGACCGAATAGTACCGACACTGTTCGGAAACGGTACGTTCAAGGATGAGTTTGTTTTATTCACCCTTCGCCTGCCTCGAATTGTCATCACCGTACTTGCTGGTATGGCATTAGCGCTGTCAGGTGCGATTTTACAAAGCGTTACACGCAATGAATTGGCCGAACCGGGCATCATCGGCATTAACGCAGGGGCTGGAGTCGCCATTTCCATCTTCTATTTATTTGTACCGATTAATGTGGATTCGTTCGTCTATCTCATTCCTGCTGTAGCGTTTGCAGGGGCATTGCTGACGGCGGCTCTTATTTACGCATTTTCCTATAACAAGCATACGGGCTTGCAGCCTGTTCGGCTCGTTCTCGTTGGTATCGGATTCTCCATGGCATTGTCAGGTCTTATGATCGTGATCATGTCTGCGGCGGACCGTAACAAAGTCGATTTTATTGCAAAATGGATGTCAGGCAATATTTGGGGATCAGACTGGCCGTTCGTGTGGGCAATACTTCCCTGGCTGATCGTGCTCATCCCGTTTACGCTTTATAAGGCAAATCGGATGAATATCCTTATGCTAAGCGAGCCTGTCGTTGTTGGTGTCGGCGTTTCTGTACAGAAAGAACGGATCGTGCTGCTGCTGGCAGCTGTCGCATTAGCGGCATCTGCGGTGTCTGTAACAGGCGGGATTGCCTTTATTGGTCTTATTGCCCCTCACTTAGCAAAAGCGCTTATCGGGCCGCGCCATCAGCTGTTTATTCCGTTAGCCGTGCTGCTCGGCGGTTGGCTGCTGCTAGTAGCCGATACGATCGGCCGTAATATTGTTGATCCAGAGGGGATTGCAGCAGGTATTATGTTTGCGATCATCGGAGCGCCTTACTTCATCTACTTGCTGTGGAAGAAGTAGTTCCTGCTATTCACAACCTTCACTTCCATTCAAAAAAATGGTTAGTGAAGGTTGTTTTTTTGAGTCCTAAAATCACTTATTTACTATCTTAGCTAATCGCTAAGGAATAAATAAATGGAGGGATTCGAATGGCAACCATTATTACTGGAAGCACAGCTAAACCGCGTACACCAACTTATCAACCCAAGGGCACTAGTTCTGTTTATAAAAGTGGAGGATTTCTCTTTTTTACAGACTGTCCGGAGCCAGTAGGCTCGGGGGATTTAGTCGACGCTGGAAAATGGATGAACAGAGATACGGTTTCAGGGTCTGGGTTTGTATATAGCTGGCATCATAATAAAGCTGGTAAAACAATCAAACATGGTTTACTCGTATACAATCCAAACAGTTATGCGATTAAAGTAAGCTCTAGTAATCACGGTACAACCAATTTATCAGGCAGCCAGACTGATACAAACGCTTGGAAAAACTATTTTTCAGGGACAGTTACGCAATCACCTGTAGTCATAAACCCTAACTCTTTCGGGGTTCTCTTTCAGCAGAGCATCCCAAACGAAAATGTGTTTGGATATTTGGGAAAAGTAAATGTAAGCAATAACGGTACTTCTGCTGCTGCATCGGCAATCTTTTACGATCTGGCATGGGTCAACAATTATATAGGTGCATCCGAATGGGCACCTGTGCAAGGTAGAACTTTCGTACGAGGAAAAGGTGCAGCTTATTATTCCACCATTCATCTTGCCCCACTTGCACCTACGGATGCCAATCCCCATGGTGTAGCTTATAAATTTGCTTCATCCGAGAAATATAGCAGCAGTGAACATACTATTTTTGGTACAGACGATCTTGTTTATATCACAGATCCAGGACCAACATTCCCGGTCGTTGTTAAAAAACAGGACGGTTCAGGAAATACAGAGACCATCATAAGAGACGGCTCAGGATTTAATAGTGGAGCATATGGTCAGCAAATGGCAGTTACTATGAAGATTAAAAACACTTATAATGTTTCGAAAAACTTTAAGATTTATATGGGTAAGACTGGTGGTGGCGGATTCTCATTCCCTTTAATCAACATGGGCGGAGTGTCTCAATCTTATGCATGGGTACCTAAAGATAGCTTTGTAGATATTATAGATACAGGTACAATCCCTGCGAACTCAGAAGCTACAATTACTTTCTTCTTAGTTATCCCAGCTATGTCATCAACACCTTTTGTAATTGGTGCTAGAACAGCTAGCTTCGCATAAATGATTTAGAAGCTTTCAATTATTGAAGATAGTAGAAAGAACCTTCTTCTCCCACTTTCAGTGGTTGTTTGAAGGTTCTTTCTTTATATAATGTAAAAGTAGTCCAAGATATCTTCTCACTTTTAAGAACAGCCTTCCTTTTTCTTGCCCTTCCTATTAAACACTCGGCCATGTATCTAACTGAATCGAATTAATGGAGCAAATCCGATCACGCGTAAGCGCAAACGTAATTGCCTCCACCACATGGCGATTCGAAATGTTCTGATCGTCACGAGTGTTTCGAGGTTGAGCCCATTCTGGATCAACTGGAGAAACATCGTCGAAGTCAGGCGGATACACTCCAATAACGCGAATCCCTTCTGGCTTGAGACGATGACGAAGTCGATCTGTGAATCCAGCTTGAGCAAACTTAGCTGCGTGGAACGCTTCGTGTGCCGACTCATGCTGCACATTCAATAGACCGCATACGGATATCATATTGACGATATCGGCACCTTTGGAACGGCGCAGCAGCGGTAGGAAATGACGTGTGATAAGGGTAGTGCCCACAGCAGCAGAGTTGATTGTGTCGCTAATCTCTTCATCGCTAACGCTATCAAACTCACCAGCCAGCCACATTGCACCATTGTTGATTAGAATATCGATTTCAGAAGAACTCTCCGCCTCAACCGCTTCGGCAAAGGAGCGAATCTGCTCGGAATTGCGCAAATCCACCGCATATTTCAATGGCACCTGACCCGTCGTTTCCTCTATAAGTCGAGAGGTTTCGTTAAGACTATCCTTCGTGCGGGCAGATAGAAACAGTTGAGCCCCCATCTTGGCCAAGCTAATCGCTAAGGCCTGCCCTAATCCGCGGCTCGCTCCTGTAATGACGACTTTTTTGCCTGCTAACTCCATCGTTATCCCTCCTTGGTTTACACATTCCACCATTTAAGCATATAGAAATGATACCACTTTGTAAACCAAAAAGTATAAAAAGTTTGTGTGGCTGTTCTGATTCACTGCTTTTACAAGAAGAAGAGCCGCCCCTCTTAAAAAATATATGTTTGATGAATATCGTCTCGGTTAGAATTAAATTGCCAAGTTCCCTGCATTCCCTTTAATTCGGTAATTGCCTGAACGTACATTTGCCCTTCCATATGCATGCCACTAAGTGTGAAAAACTCCTTAGCTTTATTTAAATCTCCAGCACCATATTGCCGTAATCCTTCTTCATAACTAAGTTTGGCCAAGTGAATTTCGGAGTCTCTGTATCCTTTTAAATCAACAAATAGTTCAATTGCTCTCGTATTTTCGTTATCTTGCATAAATGACCTTGCCTGCAAATACTTAGCGCTAGGAAGAATATGACGCTCAAAAATAAAGATTACAGCTATAACAACAACTACGGTAGCAACATATTTAATAATAGGTCGTTTAGATTTCGGTTTTTTATTAGATATCTCATTTATTTCCTCATTATGTACAGCAGCTTCTATCTTTTCAATGTTTGGCGGCATTACTCTTTCGCCACAATTACCGCAAAATCTATCTCCTTCTTTAATTCTGTGTTCTCTGCAATTTGTACAAAGCATGTATAGACACACTCCTTTCCTATACATTATTTAGAGCCCAAATCACACGAAACACACCCCTTAAAGAGACGATGGCTTCACGAAAATGGCACCAGCGTGTAATTTAAGGGGTGTACGATTACGTTATATCATTATGAAAGTATCCATTATTTCGGCTTAAGAAGTACGCATGACTAACCACACTTCCTAGCTATCAGGAAAAATCGATGTTCCATCGATTCCACATAGCCCTTCTGCTCCACTTGCGCTTGAAGAAGGCAGAGCTTATCAAAGTGCTTCTCGACCGTGAAATCAGGAAACTCCCACTCAATGATTTTGGCAAAATACACAAGAGCACCTACATCGAAGAACTTCAACCTCGGGAAATACTCCCTCGAATCCATGATCGTAAACCCAGCCTTACTAAGTTCTTTACTGCTGCTGGCAAGATCGAACTTCTGGTCCACAATCTCAGGTGTTTTACCTAATAAAAAGGTGGAAAGCTCCTTGTTGTTCAGTCCCCCGACCTGCTGCGTAACGAAGATGCCGTTCGGCTTGAGAATACGGCGTACTTCTTCCACAGAGTACGCTTCGTGTCGATTGATCACAAGATCAAAGAAATTGTCTTCATACGGCAGCTCATTGTCATCGATAACTCTTCTAACCTCAATCCCATGAGCAGGAAGCGTGCGCTTGCACAATTCATAGTTCGGTAGGTAAGCCTCAGTCGCGTACGTGCTGCCCTTCGGTGGTGAAAGGGATAATAAAAATTCTCCTCCACCTGTCCCCATGTCCAGCAACGTTGTGGACGAATGTATATAAGATAAGACTGTGGCTTTGTAATCCCAAGGTTCAGCCTGAAACTCAGACCGACCGTCAATATAGGAGAAATCCCAGCCTGCAAATGTCTTTTCCTCTTCCAATTTCCATAGGTTCTTCCATTCATTTGTCTTCATCATAACTGTACCCCTCTCGCATCATTGATCATTAGTTTGTTCATGTGCGGATGCGGTGCAGTTGACTGATAACAGTCCCATATTTAAGCTCGGCGCAATCTGTTATCAGATTAGCTCAACTGCACCGAGCAGTTACCCATTTTCATCATTAGAATGACCTCTCTTAAACGTGACATATACATATATTGTACATTAGTTAGTCATTATATGTAAATATGAACATTTACATATAATGACTTTGTTATTTTTCTTTACTTGTAATAAAAATAAATGTGTAAGAAGGGGCAGTGGAGCAGCTGAAATTGGAGATACTTTTTACGCATCGTGCAAGCTCCTCTTAAGGGTATTGTGGTTTACATTTCCAATTTAACACCATATACTTTTCATAAGTAAGTACGCACTTTCTCGTTCGATACTTACCAGAAGGGAAGTGTTCCTGATCGAAACCCCTAGTCCATTCTATGAATTCAACGGGAAGACATATCAATGCCCGATTGAACTGTCCATCGCCTTATTCGCTGGGAGATGGAAGCCCACTATTATTTATAAGCTGCTTGACGGAAAAAAGCGGTATGGCGAGCTGAAAAAGCTAATTGAAGGCATTAATCACAAGGTGCTTGCCGAACAACTGCGCGACCTCGAAGCAAGCGGTATTATCGCTCGACATGTCTTTCCAACGAATCCTCCAAAAGTAGAGTATGAGCTTACTCCTCTCGGCGAAGGCCTACGACCTGCCATTGACCATTTGCAGCAATGGGGACTTCAATTCCAAGCGGAACATTCAAAGACTAAGCCCGTTGCAAACCATTGCCCTGAACTTGCTCAGGAACAAAAATAGAACCGTCTCGGTTACCGCACCTGCTGGTACTGACCCCCTTTTATGTGCTAGGAGTCACTACTGTATGTGCATAAGCGCTGGACGGTTTTTCTGTCTTTCTATTCTGTTTTCTATGAAATGAGATCCCTTAAAGTAACACCGCTTACGCTTACCTCCGGGTAAGTATCTTCCGAAAAAGTGCGTACTTATTTTTTGTGCGTAGTTGATATATGATGGATATGATTAAGTCACACATCCAAATCGGAAAAGTAGGAGTGGTAAAGATGAGCGTGTTAGTTATTGCGGTTCACCCTAATTTAGCGGAATCAAAAATTAATAAAGCGTTAATTGAGGAACTAGGAAAGCATGAGCAGATTACCGTTCATTCTCTCTACGAAGCTTACCCTGACGAAGTCATCGACGTGGCACGTGAGCAGCAGCTTCTGCTTGCGCATGATCGGATTATTTTTCAATTCCCATTTTATTGGTACAGCAGTCCACCGCTATTAAAAAAGTGGCTTGATCATGTGCTGCAATACGGTTGGGCTTTCGGACCAAACGGTGATCATTTGCAGAAGAAAGAAATCGGTGTAGCGATCTCCGCCTACGGAACCAATGAACAATATCAAGCGGACGGAGATAACCGTTCCACAATCGAAGAGCTGCTTAAACCGTTTGAGGCAACTGTGAACTTTGTAGGGGCTTCTTACTTCCCTCCGTTCAAGCTCTATAATGTGGGCAGTCTAAGTGAAGAGCAATTGGAGCAAAGCAAGGCAGATTATGTCCAACATCTTACTTCTGCTCAACTTTCTCACGTAAAATAAACATAAAAAAGCAATGCTATCACATACAAAGACCCCCAATTTATTCACCGATTGAGGGTCTTATTATTTTTCATCCGCCTTTATGAGTGGTCTTTGCGGTACAACTCACGACTCTTATAGCCTGCTTGAAGAATCATTTTCATCTCGTCACGGCGCTTGGCTCTTGTCGCTTCTTGCTTCGCACTGTACACATAGCGTGCCCAGTCCTTGCGATACCCCGGAGTCAGCCCCTGATAGATCGTCAGCAGCTCTGGTGTATCTGCCAAGTCCTGCTCTACATTGGGAATGAGCGCAATGTAATCATCTACACATTGACTGGATGCAGAGGAAGTCTGACCTTTACCCTTCGCATCTTCTTTAAACCCGACAACGGTAAACACATCGTCAAGACCGACCATACGCGCAAATTTGACTGTGCTTGTCCCGACATATCCCTGTTCATCACTGCCTAGACCAGACAGCAGGTCATCACGGTGAATAAACGTTTCGTATACTTTGTTGCCCTTTTTCGGATAAGCAGCAAACAGGTAGCCGTTCTTTGTAAGATGCTTCTGTTCGATTACGCGATTTACAAGCTCCTTTAAAGATTCCATATCTAGTGTGAAAGCGAAGATGAGTTCGTACGAAGTACCTTCTTCAAGCGTTGTATGATATCCTGACAGCTCTGTGAAATAATCAGAACCTTCGGGCTGATTTAATATAGCAGCTTGCTTATACTTGTGTAGATTCAATTTTTCTACGATGGTTTTAGACATTGGTGCTTCATCTCCTGACCTGCGTGTGATCGAAAACATACTTGTAGACTAAGTATAGCCCAAGGGATGATCGAAAATAAAATGATGGATAATTGAGATATAAAAAACGCCCCGAAGGGCGTTTCATATATGGACTATATTCAACAATAGTAATGGTTACTTTGCTGGAACGAGATCATTTAGTACAAATCGTTCTACCGCTTTCGCTACCCCATCATTCATATTTGTATCGGTAACGTAATCAGCTAACTTCTTAATTTCATCTGGTGCATTGCCCATTGCGACAGCAAGACCTGCAAACTCAAGCATCGCAACATCGTTATAACCGTCACCCATCGCGATAACTTCTGAGCGCTCGATGCCAAGCTTTTGGATAAGATGATGCAAGCTTGTCCCTTTGTTTACTCCATCTTCCGTAAACTCTAGGAAAAATGGCTTGGAGCGCATCACGTTCAATCGCCCTGCCATTTTCGCTTTTAGCTTCTCTTCTACAAGGACGAGCTTCTCAGGCTCTGCTACCATTAGTACCTTTACAACGGGTACTTGAACCGCTTCAGCGAAGTTTGGCACCTCAACTACTTTCATCCCTGTAATTTCAGATTCAACATAGGTATATTTAGTCGCTTCCTCCGTGATAATATCATCGCCGACATACGTCAAAGCTGATACGCCCTCTTCGATGCTCATCTTATGCAGCTTATGCGCCATTTCTGGCGTTAACGTACTGCTGAACGACTCTTCTTGCGTCTTCCAGTTAATAATTTTTGCACCGTTGAACGACAAGATGTAGCTGCCGAAACGCTCAAGATTCAGTTCATCTGCCAATGCTCGCATCGCATAGGTTGGACGGCCTGACGCCAATACAACTTTAACGCCTGCTTCCTGCGCAGTCATTAGCGCTTGCTTATTGCTTGGCGAAATTGTTCCGTCATTACGCAGTAATGTATCATCAAGATCGAGTACAATCATTTTATATTTCATATGGCAACATCCCTTTATCTATAATCTAGTAAAAGTTAAGTAACTCCTTCTACTATACCATTTCTCTGGATGCTGGGGCTCACCAATATCTGTTGTGGATACTGCGATATGGGTTTCCTCTTCGAACCACAAGTATTTTGAGAATCTGAAAATAATGAAGAGCAAACAATTCTGTTCTCCACAGAATTCTGTATTAGCATTGAATGATTTACTATAGTAAAACTTCACTTCTAATACATGAAATTACTTATCTCTAGACTCTAAAATTTTAAGTCCAGTAAATAAGAAAACGAGCCTTGGAACTACGGCTCGCTCTTATAGCTAACTACTTAATTATGAAGTAAAAATGAGTACTCTATAATTACTCAATTATCTTTAATTACAATTTTATTATTAATTTTTGAAGCTAATTCTATGGGTGTATATAAATCAATATTGGTTGCGGGGGTAGATAATGTGACAATCAGTGTATAGTTAACCTCTCCACTCCACTGATCTAGCCATGGTCTTTTACTCCACCATCCGCTAATAGGATAGATTCCAATCATGTTACTCGTTGCAAGTTGCGAAGCGGTTGTTTCCCATATATCACTATGAATAGAACCTTTATTTCGAGTATTAGGTCCTAATGTCCAATCAATATTACTTGACTGGGTCTTTCCATCTTCTTCATCTTTAGCTGCTTGATTAATTCGCTTAATAAATTGCTCTTCCGTCGCTGTTCCATTCATATCAAACCTTAGTCCATATGAAGCATAAGAATATCTGCTTTTCCAGCCAACCTCACCCGGGCTTGGTTCAATATAATAAGACAATGTTATTCTTAATTTTACATCTAGCTCTCCGAGACTTAAGAGTACTTCCTTAGGCCAAGGTAACTTATGTAAATGCATTTCATTCAATGCAATCGATGAATTATGTTTTTTAAAAGGCATTAATTTAGATTGAACAATCATACTCACATTATTTTTCAGACCCTGTAATGCCCTCTCTAAATTTGGCACTCCATAACCACACATTCGAGCAAGGTTATGATAATGCTTTTTGTCACTACCCTCTAAAAATTGTTTTTTTAACTCCTCAGTCCATTCCGCTGAATGAACCATTAAGCCTCTTACCGTTTCGGGCCATGCTTCTGGATATTTCGATTGAATTTGTGCTGCCATCCATGACGCTTTTGCTGTAGCAGCACTGGTAGCATTAAAAGTAGTAAACTGTTCTCTCGGAAGATTATGAGATGTAGTTAAGATACTGTGATCGGTATCAGAATAGGCACCATATTTATCAACAATTAAATTGCCACCTTCTAAAACAATTTCAGGTTTGATTGGCCATTTGTTTTTGTCCCAGCTAAATGAAGTTGTGCTATGGGGCGATAAGCCGCCTTTTGGTGCAAGTGGTGTATAAGTTTTGTAGGGATTATAGAGATCAGTATATGCCCCGACAGTTAATGAGTTCCAAGACTGACCTGGATTCTGAACGACACTAGTATAATTACTATCGGGATATTCATCTTTATGATTTATAAAATTATTACCTGCTGATACAAGAAATACTTTATGAGTACCGTCGATTGACCCCGAAGTGATTCTATCTAGTGAAGCAGACCACGAAGAAGGTCTACCATCGTCTGTTTGGTAATTTGGAGCCGTTACTGCCATACAGATTACTCTCTGTCTATCTGGGTTATCAATTATTGCACTGCTAATAACTTGCTCCGTTATATCACCATATAACTCTGGCGGATTTTCGCCTTTATCAGGAATTATCTTCAGAGATTCAATTTTATGCTTAATTTCTATTTTTTCATATCCTACTAGGATTTCCTTTAAGTCACCATATCCTATTATCCCGCTCATCATTGTGCCATGCCCAGCTGAGTCAAAAACATTCCATTTTAAGTCATATGCATAAAGATCTGTATCAGCTATCATTGGTTCTAGTAGCATGTGACCATTGCTAACTCCGGTATCAATAACACTTACAAAAACATTTGTATCTTGACTAACCTCAAGTCGATCTAATAAATCTCGCGCCCAATCAACCTGTTCTTTATTATCTATTTCAACATAAAATGCAACAGCTTCAGAGGCCCTTCTCATTTCTGCAATATTACCACTTAAAAACAACATCTTTTGCAAATTATCTCTATTAGCTCTAACTAAAACAACTCGCCTCTCGGGAAATCTAATAGAGTTATTTTTAACTTCTAATTGAAGCTTGTCTGTAACAACTTTAATAAATTCCTCATATGTAGTGTCACTATCACTGCTCAGCCATATTTCACACCACACATGTTCCTCTTCTGGAATCCATTTCTTTTCACTCTCGCTCCAAAAAGATTCAAGAATAGCCAGGTTTATATCTTCAATTCCATCGATGAGTGCAGCATTTTTGGGTTTTCCTTTCTCAGTCTCCTCATTGATATATTGGTTCAGTTTATTTAAAAAAATATTTCTCCTATCTTTAGGGATATATACAGTGGCTAATCTTTCAACCTTGCCAGCAATTTTTCGCTCCCTAATATTTAACAGCCTAATTCCATCCTTCCTACTTTCTAAACTTTCAAATTTAATATCATAACCTGGGAGGTTTCGAAATTCCACATAAACTCCATCATTAGATGAGGTAGAAACCGCCCCATTAGATTCCGGGCTAACTGTCCATAAATTTTCGAACTGTTTTTTTAATTTTTCACTATGTGTTAATCTATTTCTTACTGGATATTTCGCTCCCCCTTGGCCTCTACCCTTGTAACTGTGAGATTCTGCAGTATTTAGAAAAAAGTGTGGGAAAAATTGACTAGTCATTTAAAGTCTCCTTTTAAAATCTTGTCATCTTACCTTTTCTTTAATCATTTTTAAAAGCTGCTCACTGGTAACTGTTTTTTTATCAGACATAATCGCCTCTTTTATTGAATCATCACATGCTTTAGTTAATTCAGCATGACTCAACGATCCACTTATATCCAATATATTCTCCATATCTATTGAGTTCTCAGGAGGTGCAAATTGTCCGAGCCTATTGATTATTAAATCTGGGATCTGCCTCTTACTTGGTAGTGCAAAATGGATAACATCATCGAATCTACGAAATAATGCTGGATCGAGAAGTTGTGGATTGTTAGTCGCAGCTATAATTATACTTTCCGAATCATCTTGTTCTATGAACTGCAGGAACAAATTCAATACACGCCTAACCTCACCTACATCATTATCTTTATTCCTATCTGTTCCAATGGCATCAAATTCATCGAAAAAATACACTGCTTGGTATTCCTTTATTGCATCAAAAACGACCCGTAACTTTGTTCCTGTTTCCCCCATGTACTTAGTCATTAATTTATCCATTTTGATTGTACACAATGGAAGACCTATCTCAGTTGCGATTATTGATGCAGACAGTGTTTTCCCTGTTCCGGGGACTCCTTCTAACAGAATCTTTCTTCTATTACTTAATCCATACTTTGTAAGCTTTTCTCTCATTTGATATTCTTTGAGTATTCGATAAATTCTATCTTTAATCTCATTGGTCACCACAAGCTCAGCCAATCTATGTTCACCAATGGTTGTATCTATTAATTCATCTATATCTTTACTAAATTCAATTATTTTGTAATTACTATTTTGATTATTATTTAAAATGCCTCTTAATTCACGTGCGAATGAAGTATGCCCTAACTTCGCTTCATGTGCAGCTAGTTGTAATACTATAGTTTTAAATCTATCGTCGTTTTTAGATACATGCGCCTCAACTAACATTTTTATTTGTGCAGCCGTCGCCATTAGTTCACCTCGCTTCTAAAAAGTATCATTATCTATATTTGCCCATTGTAATTACTTTTATTGTATCAGAACTACTATTTTTTATCATAAGATTTTCTAAACAAAATGATACAATTTTCAGGTATTGATTTAGGATATTATATGCTCCAATTCATGCAGTGTACCTCACAAGTATAAACTGTATCCTCTAGAGCCTAATAATTTCATTACACTCAATCAACCCATTAATAGGATTGAAAAGAATAAAACATATATTGTATATAATTTAATAATATCGGAAAAAGAGTTTGTTCTATCGATGTCTATTAAAGCTGTGCTTTTTGATTTTGATGAAAGCTTGCTGATACACTGCCTTTATCTTTCAATGCTTTTAAGTCCGTATTCAAACAATACGATAATCGAGAGGTTACGAACGAGGAGCTCGTTGCGATGTTCGGCCCAACAGAAGAAGGTATCATTGATGCCAACTTCGCCAGCAAGCCATCCGTGCAAGACGCCATTCAAGATTACTACTCCTACTATGAACAAGAGCATCATAACGAGTGCCAGTGTGAGGAAGAGAGCATCCACATCCTTCATTTTTTAAAGGAGCACGGGGTACAAATTGGTGTCGTTACAGGTAAAAGCAGACGCTCTTTTGACATTTCCACTACGGCATTGCAGCTCGACTCCTATTTTGATGTATCGATCACGGGTGATGATGTGGTCCAGCCTAAACCCCATCCAGAAGGCATTCATAAAGTGCTCCATACATTAGGATTGATCCGGTAAATGCAATCTTTGTAGGTGATAGCAACGCGGACATTTTCGCCGGAAAAGCTGCCGGATTACGTACATACGCTGTTCAATGCCTGTCTACTTGCCAAAGCTTGACCTATGATCTGGAACCAGATGGACTTTTCACGAATGTGGCGCACTTTCGCGAACTTCTTGAGAAAGAGGTCGTTATCCATGGACACTAAGTGGCTGGAATGGGCGAAACAAATCCAAAAAATTGCACAAACAGGGCTCATTTATACGCAAAATGAGTATGATATCGAGCGGTACGAGGCTTTAAGGGATCTTAGTGTCGATATTCTAGCTAACTATAGTTTACGGATAAAGAGAAAATTGCACTTACCTTCGCGAGCGATCTTGGCTACGCCACCCCAAAAGTAGATATTCGTGGCGTCGTGTTCAGAGACAACAAAATTCTTCTTATTCGTGAAAAAATAGATGGCGCATGGGCGCTACCAGGGGGCTGGGCGGATATCGGTTTCTCCCCCTCCGAAATCGCAGTAAAAGAGGTTAAAGAAGAATTAGGCTTTGACGTTTTGCCTATCCGCTTGCTGGCGGTCATGGACAAAAAGTTTCATAACCATCATCCTGAGCCTTATCATGTCTACAAGCTGTTTATCCGCTGTGAAATTGTTGGCGGTGAAGCAACAGTAGGCTTAGAGACAAGCGCAGTTGAGTTTTTCGAAGTGAATCGCCTACCAGAGCTGTCACTTGAGCGAAATACAGCTGAGCAGATTAAAACGATGTTTGAGTTTCTTGAACATCCCGATAAGCCCATTATGTTGGATTAAGGAATGAGTAGCAGAAAAAGAACCAATTACTTGGATATGGGATAATCACTATCCTATCCTGTGATCCAAGTTGTTTGGTTCTCTTCGTTTTCATTTAGTCGATCGTAATACCGCACTCGCTAATCCAGTAAGGACAGATCCGAAGTTAGCGCCTAAAATGTTAGGAATGACGATTAGGAGCAGCTTATCCCCCGCTACGACAGGGATGCTTTGAGGACTAATTCCATTTGCATTGTCTCCCGGAGCAACAGTAGTAAAGTTCGGTGCCAGTGCAAGCGGTGTCCCCACTGGATTAAATGTATTGCTGCTGGCCGACGCCAAGTAGATTTGCATATTCACCTGCACAGGGCCAGGTAAAGTGCCCTGATTTAAAACAAAGAAGAAACCAGCTAACGAAGTGATCGTTCCCGTTCGAGGTACAACGAAGCTGAAATTAGGTACATTGGGTAAGCCTAACGTTATGGACCCACCTGGGGTCACACTAACTTGCGATGCAACGCCAAATGTAAAGATCCCTCCATCTACAATCGGATCACCCACGCCTGTAATAAGTGAAATGGTATCATCACCTGTACTATATGGGATGATCGCCCCAATCCCAACAGCTGGAGGTCCCGTGACTCCGGTTGCCCCAGTTGATCCCGTTGCACCCGTATCCCCTTGGATACCAGTAAACCCTGTGGCTCCAGTTACACCCGTCGCGCCCGTAGCACCAGCGGCTCCTGCTGTGCCCGTGGCTCCGGTAACTCCAATTCCGGTCGCACCTGTGGGACCTGTCACTCCGATACCTGTTACTCCGGTTGTCCCTGTGGCACCTGCTGCTCCTGCTTGGCCTTGAGGCCCTGTAGGCCCTTGCGGACCAGGAGGTCCGGGAATTCGTTTTACTTTCACGATCATTTTTTTGCATACGTTATGCCGTTTGATCTTTACTTTGCGATGAGCACTTTTTTTAAAGGTGCTCCGACGCTTTTTGTAATTATACACCGTATCGTCCCTCCCTCTTCGTTTTCCTTACCAGCATTTTATTGGGTAAGCAGACGATTCGGTTGGACATCTGTACCTTTCACACATCATTTTTCTGTGTCACTTGTCCATTTTTATAGACAAAGGCCGCCCCAATTAGGGCGACCTCTTGCAGGCTAACTCTTTATTTATCGTTTTTTACAACAGGAATCCATAGCTCATTTTTATTCTCTTCTGGCGGAAAATAACTCTCAATTGCAGGCAGGTCCGCAAGATCGTAGGAGGATACAGGCAACCAATCCGTATATAATCGTTTCCAACTTTCTTGGATGTTTTGTGGCACCCCAGTCGATTCAAAAACAGCCCAAGTTGCTGCTGGAATATCAATTTTAACTAACCCTTCAGGGACCTCTTGGTCTGATGCAATCCCCATTATATAGTCGAACCCTTCATTTCCACCCCATTGTCCACTTGCACACACGCCTATTAACAAAAGTAAATAACCGGTAATGCCTAGGATTTAGTATATAAAGTCGTAGTATCTATTTCGATTGTAACGGAGGAATACCTTTATCCATTCCGATACAATGACACATTAAGTTGAAATGAAATGGCGGAAAATGAGACAATAACAACGATAAGAAGGACCGGCGAGAGCAACTCTTAATTCAGCTCTTACAGCAACCCTTACTGCAATTACAATCATGAAAGCATATTTTGGACGAATCATATGTATCACGCAATAGACATCTTGGGGTAAAGGGGACATACGTATGACGGAAACTAACGTTAACAACTGGAGAAATGGAGCTGCTGGGCGCAAGTTTATCGCCTCGTTTAGCGGAGGAAAAGATAGCGTCCTAGCATTATATAAAGCGATGAAAGTGGGAGAACCGTTGGGACTCATCGTCATGCTTGAAGAGGAAGGGAAACGTTCCCGCTCCCACGGCATGCCGCCGGAACTTATTCATGCGCAAGCTGAATCAATCGGATTGCCCGCCTTTACAGCTGCCGCAAGCTGGGCAGATTATGAAGCTGTCTTTATCGCCCTTCTGGAACAGGCGAAACAGCAAGGTGCCGAAGTGTTAGTAACTGGCGACTTGGACATGCCTGCTCATGGCTGTTGGCAGGATGGCATTACACAGCGAGTGGGAATGAAGCTCGGCATGCCTCTGTGGGAAATGGACCATCGCGAAACAGTCGATGAATTTATCAATTTGGGATTTGTTACAGTTCTCGTGACGGTGAATCTATCGTTAGGGATGACAGAAGACGATCTAGGGCGAACGCTAACACATGAATTTGTGAAAGAACTTGAAGCGCGCGGTATCGACCCTTGCGGAGAAGGCGGAGAGTTCCATACGACGGTCATTGATGGACCTATTTTCAAACATCCTATTCCTGTTCGTAAGTGTGAAATTTTAAGGCATGAAAACTATGCCTTTCTTCCATTGAAGCTGGATGAAACGAGCAAAATAAGTGGCTCATAAGCTATAGGAGTTTGAAGCACCAACAGTTGAAATGACAAACAGCACACAAGCCATCCCGATTAGGATGGCTTGGATCGTTTTTTCGCTAGCGATGGCTTCCATCATTTCTTGCCTGTACTTCTATATAAGAGTAACGAGTACAACAACTAACACTTACGCAAATAAAAATAGAATTGAACACCATCTTCTGTATTTTCAGCGCCGTACGGTACATGATGGAGCTCAAGAATATTTTTAGAAATGGCAAGCCCGAGTCCAGTTCCTCCCTGAGTCCGTTGACGAGATGAATCCCCCCGATAGAAACGGTCCCACACTTTATCTAACTGAGCAGGTGGAATATGAACCCCTTTGTTCTCGATACTTACTTTTATGAATTCGCCCTCTTCAACAGTCAAGATATATAGTTCCTCTCCTTCAGGCGTGTAGCGTATTGCATTTGTCATAAAGTTAGTAATGACCTGCTCAATACGCAGCTGATTCGCTTCAACGGTTACAGGTACAAGCTGCATATGGACAAGCAATTGCTTCTTTTCCATCTCGGGTGAAAGCTGTTCGCATATGTAGGCTACGATCGTATCGAGCTGGAACACGTCCATCTCCATCTTGTATGTGCCGGATTCAAACTTAGCCAACTCCAACATATCCACGATCATCAAGTCCATTTTATCGACTTCTTTTACCATCGCCTCGAAGTAATGCTCTCGTTTATGCTGGGCGACACCATCTCGCAGTATAGAGATGCAGCTTTTCATAATGCTTAAAGGCGTCTTCAATTCATGGGATACGCCGGCAATAAATTCTTTCCTTGTATTTTCCAGCTGCTTTTCCTTTTCAATATCTCGCTGCAACTGCTCTATATAAGAATGCAACGTCTGCGATAGCTGATTAATATTAGATGACAAGTCACCAATCTCGTCCTTCGAACGGATAGACAACTGTTCGGAGAAGTCCAGATTCGCAATTTTTTCAGTAGTACTACTGATTCGCAAGAGCGGTTTGGCTATCTTTTTCGAATAATAAAAGGAAACGAGAATGACCAACAGCAATACAAGGGCGATAAGATATCCATAGTATTCCTCTAGCATTTGCACAGCTTCATCAACGGGCTGCAAGGATGCCATTGAGAACAAATAAACCGTTGAACCATCACTGCCGCGGATCGGTTTAATAAATAGTTTGTACTTCACATTGTTGTGCACTCTATCTAGCATTTCCATAAAATTGATGTGTAGATCATCCAAAGCATCCTCATCCTGCAATAAGTCTGCTTGGAATTGCTTAATTTCTCCCATAAATAGAGCATCATCATACATCAGGCTCGAAACGTTGTTCTCTTCAGGAATCCGGATTTCAGTGACTGTTCCCCTCAAGTATGTGATCGAGCCGTTCTTTATATTCATTTTAATATATTTGTCGTCCACTAATTCTACAACCTGGTCATTACCCCAATAGTACTTACCTTGTTTTTGCTCTTCTATCCGCACTGGGACATAGGCTCCATACTCATTTACCGCCTTAATAACAACCCCAGATCCAACCTGTATAGGCGATGACTCATTAGCTGCTTCTTCTATACTTACCAAATTGTATAGAGGGATACGAATAGTTGAATTACTAGGCACATCCTCGTTAGAGGAGTAATCCAATTTAATTTCTACATAAAAGTCATTTGTATTCCGCAAATTACCGTGTTTATCGAGTGTCGTAATCCATGTATTGTTATCTCGATAGAACTCTTGCTCCAGCCTTTGTATGGCAGCCACGTTGCCTTTGACATTTACATAATTGCGCTCAAACAATTGTATATTAGCTTGAATATCATCCAGTTTGCGATTCTCATAATACTGCTTGAAAAAAAATGATTGTCCTATATACACCGTTGCTAAAATGAGCATACACAGCGTTGTCGTTAAAAAAAACAGCTTCCACACAATTCCTACTCTCATACGCTAACCTCGAACTTGTAACCAATGCGCACGACCGTCTTAATAAGCTTGCCCTTGCCGCCAAGCTTACCCCGTATATTTCGAATATGTGTATTTACCGTACGATCATCGCCTGAGCTCTCGTATCCCCAGATCTTCGTAATCAGTTGTTCTCTAGTAATAACAATTCCTTCGTTCACCATCAAATACGACAAAATCTCGAATTCGGTATAGGTGAAGCTGATGCTTGCACCGTCAATCATCACCATCCGTGAAGCATGATCAATACACACCCCGCCATGTATCAAAGTATCTGCTGACGCTGTCGTTGTTCGAGCTCGACTATCGAGCAGACGCTTAGCCCGAGCTAATAGCACGGGTGGACTGTAAGGCTTCGTCACATAATCATCCGCGCCTAGCTCGAAACCAAGCAACGTATCATCTTCATCCACCCGCGCAGTTAACATAATGATTGGAACGTCCGATGTCTTGCGAATACGCCGACACACAGACCATCCGTCGAGTTCTGGCAGCATAATATCTAGCACGATCAAGTCTACTTGATGTTCTTGAAACAAGGCTAAGCCTACCTTGCCATCAGATCCTTCTAACACGTCATAGCCTTCATTTATAAAATAATCTTTTGCAATCTCCCGCAATATCGGTTCATCTTCCACGATTAAAATGGTCCTTGGCATCATGATAACTCCTAACCCCAGGTTGTAATATCTATATTATACCAGCACATAGAAGTCATCTCTCTACCATTTGATCTTTACACTACTTCATCTGGATAGATTCGATCATTTTATTGGCTAATAGACTCCATTCCTCTTGCATCCCAATAGGGCTAGAAACTTGAACCTCCAGAAGCCCGCCATGTAAACTTGACCAAGATAGAAGGACATATTTATCCTTAGTCGTTATCTCTTGCACCGCCATATGCTTACCGTCAACTTCCCTGACCTCTTCACTTATTCCCTCAGCGCCTTCATAATTCTGCTCCAGAATCCCTTTCATCTTTTTAAGACTCTGTTCAGCTGGCTCTGCCTCTCCCCCACTTTTTTGCTCCGGATCATGCTTGATAGTAATCGTAACTTGTGCAGATTCATCATGAAACTTGAGTTCCCGATCGTTGGGAGACTCCTCCTTAAAATCTTTAGGGATCGAAATCTCTAGTTGATTAGAAAGCACACTCTTCCTTTCTAATCGGTCATCTGTTTGATCAGTGAGTACCTGCTTCTCCGCTACTTGTTTATCTGTAGTAGTAGATGGAATAATTTTAATCACTTTTTCATCTACAGACTCATCTATGGACTGTGAATTTTGCTCTCCACGGGAATCTTTATTTTCGCTCAAATTGGATGCAACCTGAGTACAGCCCATAATAATAGTTGCGAATGCAATGAATATGAGAAGGGCAGCTATGCGCTTCATCTTCAATCTCCTCTCGTTTCTACCGTTTATTCATTAAGATAGGTCGTAACACGATTCTGAATCAGACTGGCGACATCTTCCGCTGACTTCTGACCGCTGAAGTAAGCCACTGCTTCTTCGCTTATAATAGACTGAATCTTGCTATCTTCCTGAATAAAGATGCTGGCGTCAGCAATCATCTGCTTCAAAATTTCCATACCAGTAGCGGTCACGGGTACATCCTCTCCAGTTACAGAACTAACCTTTCCCTTCTCGACCAATTGATTCATCACTTTCTCATTAGCCAACTTATTCACCGCAAACCCTTGTTGATCAGCCTTAGATTGAAACTGATCAGATAGGAGGAACTTAAGGAACTCCCACGCCTCCGGCTTGACCTTTGAATTGGCATTTATTGCGATAGGGTTAGCTCCTCTAAAAGAAACCCCGGAAGGTTGTTCACTCGTATGAGGCTTGCGATATACCTTTCCTTGCTTGAAGAAACTGATACTTTCCGTAAAATAATCGCTCGGTGATAATAGTAAAAGGGGGTAAAAGTAAGCTTCTCCAATACCTAACGGGTCAGTCGTAATGACTTTATCGTCGTACATGTCCTTCACTTGGCCCAGCATATCAATAAAGAAGGGAGACTGGAACTTGGCGTTCGAAGTGGACGAATCGACCAATTCCGTATAGTTATCCGTGACAAGATAGCCTAACATTTGTTCTGGAGGCGTATTGCCTATCGCGTAACGACCATTTTTCTCATGCAGTTGCTTACCCGCTTGTGCAAATTCGCTCCATGTCCAATGCTTATCATCAATTTGGAGCTGCGAAGCCGTGATCGCTTCACGATCTCCAAGCAATGTATCCAGAAAAAATCTCGTCGGCAGCACATAAAGACCGTCATTCATTTTCGCATGTTCAAAAATATTCATATAGTAATGATCTTTATTGAACGACTTATCCTGCTCCATCAATTCGGTAAGATTAACGAGTGCATTTTTATTTACGTACTTTCCAACCTGAAGCCCGGCAACGTTTAGATCGATTAGGTCCGCGCCCTTACCAGAAAGGATTTGTGTATTTGTTGTTTGCACATATTTTTCGAAATCTGCCTCAGCGTTTCCCCCCTCGGATTTGTACTCCTTAATCTCAATAGTTGTATTCGGATGCAAAGCCTCAAACTCGGCCTTTGCTGACTTATAGTACTCACTCGCCGTATGTACGGACAGCACCACTTTCTTAGGTCCGCTCTCATTTGGCTGCTCATCCCCACTGCCACTTGCACATCCTGTAAGAGTCATTGCCAGTATTCCACACATCAACATCAACCATTTTTTCATAAGTAATGGTCTCCTCTCATTATGAAAGCTGAATTATACCTAATCGAATTCTATTGTGGTCTTACTCTACTTCCCTCTACTAAAGGCTCCGTACTTTCGACGACAATCTGTTCATTTGGATAAGCACCAGAAAGAATAACGGTTTCGCTGTCATTGGCAGTTCCTACTTCAACCTTCGTTTTTCGAATGTGGTATGTATTGCCGAGAGGTCCTTTAGCTTCCTCTACAACATGGACATAGTGGTTCACTCCCTCTTTATGAATTGCCTTATTGGAGAGGAGCATGCTGCCCCCTTCCCCAGATGTACGGGTCAAATGTACACGGACTTGTTCACCTGTTCGAACCGTTTTATCCGATACTTTTACAATAAGACGATTCCAAGCCACTGCATCTAATGGCTGCTGGACACCTGTTTCTCCTTCACCTCCTGCTAGGGAGGGAGAAGAAGACTCTTTAGCATCCACATGCTCTATCGTTGTGATCGTGCCATTCAGCGGTCTAGCAGACCCGCCACCATAGCTTTGCAAATCCAACTTATCGCCCAGCTTCAATTCCTCAGTAGCAGTTGCAGGAAGTGAAAGTTCCGCCTGATAGCCCAAGTTTTCATTCGCTAGCCGCACATCGAAACCATCACTGACTGACGGTGAACCTGTGACCGCATTTAACTCCGTAATGAATCCATCGAACGGTGCAACCAGGTTCGAATCCCGGCGGATCCTCTGCTGTAGATTTTGTATCTTTCTTTGCTGATTCTCTATTTGTAATTGTGCGAGCTTCATGTCTCGTTTGGAGGTACGTATACTTGCCTCATCGTTGTTTCTTACGGCTTGAACATAGCGTTCTTGGGGTACTTCCAACTCCAGCCGAAGCCGTGCAAGCGTGGCTTGCTCATCTTGCAGCTCATTGTGAGCATCTGAGTTCTCATACGTAACCAGTGTCTGACCTCTTATTACTCGATCCCCCTTCTTTATCTTTACATTTTTTACGGTCCATCCAGAGGAGCTTGATAACTTAACCTCACTTACTGGCCGTAGTGTTCCAACCGCACGAAACTCTTGAATGATCTGCCCTTGTCTTCCAACCTCTGTCCATACTTTAGGCAAATCCAACGTTTTCAGCGTATTGCTGTACAAAGTAAGGATTAGCAGCGCTATCGCACTTCCGATGAGGAGGAATCGGAGCGTTTTTTTTCGTTTTTGAATGGATTGTTCCTCTAAGCTTGCACTTGCATCCACACGATAACCTCCTTATCCTTTAATACCTGACAGCTGCACACCCTGTACGAAGTAAGACTCCGCATATAGAAATAAGAGAACCATCGGTGACATATACAGCACCGAAGCGGCAAAGCCCACTCCTTTCTCTGCTTCCTGAATCCGAGATAAGTACAGTGACAACGGCTGTTTAAAGGCATCTTCGAGAAATATCAATGGCTGTTCGACCATATTCCAGTAATCAACAAACAGCAGGATGACGAGTGCCGCAATGCCAGGTTTCATGAGCGGAACAATAATTCGCCAGAAAATATACCAGTGTCCTGCACCATCCATAACAGCGGCCTCCACATATGCATACGGGATAGAAAGCATGAACTGCCGCATCATAAACACACCAAACGCTGAAAATATACCTGGTAAAATGATGGCACTCGCACTGTTCCCGATCCCTAATAGGTCGATAATAATGTAGTTGGGAACCAAAGTTACTTGGAAGGGCATCAGCATGGTCATCAAGTAGACAAAGAATAAGGCTTCCCTTCCCCGGAACTTCAGTTTCGAGAAGGCGTAAGCGGCCAATGCCCCTACTACGGTCTGCCCTACGACAATAGGAACGACTAGAAACACGGAGTTCCAGAACATATTTAAGAAGATAGGTGTTTCCAACAACACCTTTTCATACTGCTCGAAGGAAACCCAATCCGGAATTATTTTCAGATTAACAAAAGCATCCATTACCCCAGATTTTGCATCTGGCATCTTACCCAGCAGTTCATAATTACGGTTAATTTCCTTCTCTTTCATGAGCGAATTCGTTAGCTGAACCCCGAGTGGGAGGAGTGTAATCACCGCACATGCGATGAGAAAAAGAGACATGATACATTTGTACAACACAGTCGGCTTTTTCATCTTTCACTCTCCTTACTCCAACGATCGGCTAAATCGCCGCTCTAGTGCTAGCATACTTGAGACAATGATCAGAATAGATGCAACCATTATTACCGCGGCTGCCGTTAACTTCTGCATATCTAACGAGGCAAACATGTTGTTCATATAGTGCTGCAATATGTAAATACTATCGTATGGATAGTCTCCGGCGATTAAGTAGGTCGCTCGGAATATATGAAACGAATTAATAATAGAGATGAGCACCACGAAGAACATCGTCGGCGTCAAATAAACAATTGTAATATGGAACAATTTATGCAGCGGACCGGCACCCTCTATCTCAGCTGTCTCATAATAATCCTTCGGAATGCTTTGCAAGCCTGCAAGCAACAAAATGATGTTATAGCCTAGGTTCTTCCACACATACACAAGTGTCAGCACACCTATTGCCCATTCCGACTTCATCCAGTCGATCCGTTCCCAACCGAAGTGGGACATCCAAGCATTAAGCGACCCGTTCCAGTCAAATAGGATCTGCCATACCATAACAATCGAGGCGACCGGCACGACCAATGGTAAAACAAATGCCGTTCGAAGCCCCCGCTTCACATAGACATTCCCATTCAATAAGAGAGCTAGCAGCAACGACGATAAGATGAGTATTGGTACGCTAACAGCTGTGAACTGTAACGTGTTTATGGCTGCTTTACGAAACGAAGCGCTGGCCAGTACATTTTCATAATTCGTTGCCCCTACAAACTCGCCGCCACTCGTCTGATCCATCAATGAATAGAGGATACCTATACCAAACGGGATTACGTAAAATACGGCAAATCCGACTATGCTCGGCGCCAAAAAACCAATCGCTATAATACCTTGTCTGCGAGCCAATCGCCGCAATCGTAGCAGCATGACACGGGACACCTCCTTCGTTCAGGTCGAAATGATCTAGGCTTGATATACATCCGTTATGCAAATATGAAATAAATAAATGAATGTATACAGGCATGATTGTCACTTAACGTTTATGAAAATAATCAATCACACCCTCAACAATTGCCTGCGATGCTTCCTTGTGAAATTGCAAGGATCTCATTCGTGTCTCATCTTTTTCATTTGAAATGTAACCCAACTCAAGCAGTAGCGCTGGGACTGTATTTTCACGAAGGACATAGTAATCTCCTACTCTCACTCCACGATCTCTCGTGTCAAAGTTCTTCTCCATCAAACGATTATGAACCGCTTGAGCGATTGGCTGATCATGACTATCCTTATGGTAAGTCGTCATTCCCTCCACATCTCTCGTTGTGAACGCATCGAAGTGAATGCTGAGGAAAAGATCAGCACTTGCTTCTGCAGCCATATCGACACGTTGCTGTAGGTCAACGGTTTCGTCCTGCTTCCGCGTTAAAAGGACTGTCGCTCCTGTTCTCTCCAACAACTCCTGCTCGATTTCTTTTGCCATCTGCAGCGTCATATCTCGCTCCATCGTTCCTAGCTGGCCGATAGAGCCCGGATGCTTCCCCCCGTGACCCGGATCAATGACGATCGTTTTTCCTTCTAGCGGTTGTCCCGGTACCGCCATCAATGGCAGAACCTCTACATCCACACGAACATCATTGATGTTGTAGTAGAAGACTAGCCCTACTACGAGTAAACTCAACACGCCTAGCAGTGCTAGTTTCGGAGCTTTTTTCGATTTTTTTAATTTTTTTGATCTATAGGTTGCCTCATCGTTTGTCATATTCGTTCGCTTATTGTATCGCCGCACCACAGTTCCTCTCCCCCGTCACTCCACCAGATAACCTTAGTCTACTGAGGCAATATCAAGATGAAATGAAGATGCGATAAAGATGAATCAAAATATGCTTTTAAATTTGGTAGAATACTGAATCAAGAATGGAGAGTATAATAGAGGAGTATACGGAAGATGAACGGTGGAACTCTGTATGTATAGGTATATTTCGAATAAAACGTAGAAGAGGTTTAACATGAGCGAGAAGCAATTTACAGATTATCCATTAAGTGAAGAGATCGTGAGAGCACTAACTAGCTTGGGCTATGAAAAGCCAACAGAAGTACAAACCAAAGTCATTCCTGTTGCATTTGAGCAAAAAGACCTTGTTGTCAAATCACAAACAGGCAGCGGCAAAACAGCCGCTTACGGTATTCCACTGTGCGAACTAGTGGAATGGAACGAGAATAAGCCGCAGGCACTGATTCTAACACCAACACGCGAGCTTGCGTTACAGGTTAACGAAGACATCATGAACATAGGCCGCTTTAAGCGAATTAAGGCAACCGCTCTGTATGGCAGACATCCTTTTTACGAGCAAAAAGCAGAGTTGAAGCAACGAACTCATATCGCGGTTGGTACACCAGGTCGCGTATTCGACCATATTCAGCGCGGCACGTTATCGCTAGAGCGCATTGCCTATCTCGTTATTGATGAAGCAGACGAAATGCTCAATATGGGCTTTATTGAACAAGTTCAGTCCATCATTCAAGAGCTACCTCGCAACCGAGTTACGATGCTGTTCTCCGCTACATTCCCTGAGGATGTAGCTAAACTATCGCGTCAGTATATGGACAACCCCGTTGAGATTGAGATTAAAGCGAGTGGTGTCACGACAGCTACGATTGAGCATGCTCTTATTCAAGTGAAAGAGGCAGATAAGCTAGATGTGCTGCAGGATCTACTTGTTGTTGAGAATCCTGAAAGCTGTATTATTTTCTGCCGTACGCAAGAGCATGTAGATCGGTTGTTCGATGAAATGGATGACCTCGATTATCCATGTGATCGTATTCATGGCGGCATGGAGCAAGAGGATCGCTTCGAGGTCATGAACGCGTTCCGTAGAGGACAATTCCGTTACTTGATTGCAACGGATGTAGCTGCCAGAGGAATCGATATCACGAATATCACCCATGTCATTAACTACGATATCCCACTAGAAAAAGAAAGCTATGTGCATCGCGTGGGACGCACGGGTCGTGCAGGCAACACGGGCAAAGCGATTACTTTTGTAACGCCTAAAGACAGCAATCGTCTAGCTGATATTGAGACGTATATTGGATTTACAATTTCAAAAGTAAATGCTCCTTCCGAAGAAGCGGTAGAGCTGCATAGAGAACAGTTCGAACAGAACCTGCACGTCGGGCAAGTTCTGAAAGTTGATAAGCGCGAGCTATTGAACAAGCAGATTATGAAGCTGAACTTCAATGGCGGCAAGAAGAAGAAATTTAGAGCCGTAGACTTTGTGGGAACCATTGCGAAGCTTGACGGAGTAACCGCGGACGATATCGGAATTATTACGATATTTGATCACGTAACTGATGTGGAGATTCTGAACGGTAAAGGGCCGCTTGTGCTTGAGATGATGCAGGACATTACGATAAAGGGCAAGCTTTTAAAGGTCCGTAAGGGCAAGAAGTAATTCTATCATTTAATGGATACTGGTTTTTCTTATAATCAACATCGATCTTAATCAAACTCAAAAGCCGCCTCAGATAACAAACTGAAAGCGGCTTTTGGTCTTTAGCCAACGGCTTTTTTACTACTTAACCAACAGAGCCCACCCTATCTTTCGAGATAGCAGCTGGCTCGTCTTATCTATTCTTTGTCTATTACGGCTTGGCTGCTAGTAAAAGGAATTCTTTATTTAAGCCTGACTGTACCACTTCGGAACCATAAGCTCGAAGTTGCTATGGTCATCCATACACCTTTGAATTCTTCTCATAATATCATCAAGCTCATCCGTGTTTACTTTCAACACCCATACAACCGATGAAATTAAAGTCATCGCGAGATAAAGGGAGTATAACCGCCAGAACTCTTCATTTGGCTCTTTACCATGATAGTAACCCCGAATTTGTCCAGCCGAAAAAGGAATACTAACTTCCGCACTGAACAATCCAATTTTCACAAACTCATGAATCGGATCTCCCCAGTCATCTCGATCGAAATCAATGACACCAGAAAATTTACCGTCCTTTATGACCAAATTACGAGGATGAAAGTCATCATGCTGGTACTTATTCGGTCGATCTTTCATCAAGTGTAGATTGTTATCGATAAATGATAATAGCTCCGCATCATTAGGGATTACGACCCCAGATTCCGCATATTGCGTTCGATACCTTTGATGCTTTCTAGACATGAGTTCATGCCAAGGCTCTTTATCAGCAGGCGCAGAAACTTGGTTTATTTTCAGCAACTCTATACCTGCTTCAACACCAACATCAAACTGTTCTATTTCCGTTAACTGCGGCAATTGTTCATAAGCTTCATTTCCCTCAACAAATGAGAGAATCGTATAGCCTAGTTCTTGCTCAGGAATGATACCAATCTCTATCGCTCTAGCGCAGCGAACAGCCTGCTGTTCCATCAGCTGGAGATGTTTAAATTTGATTAGCTTATCGTTATGTGCATCCATGCTATAAGTTCTGAGTATGTACTGAGGGTGTTCATTGCTGTCATAAACGATGTATTTCTTATCACTTGAGTATCCTTTGTGGATTTGTTCAAGCCTACTGCTGTTATGCAGGAATGGAATTGATCTGCGTAAAGTTTCAAGTTCTCTCATGATGACTCGTGGTTATCCTTTCTCCTATTGTTTATTGTTAACTCAAATTGTCGGCCAATAAATATACCATATTCTTCTTGACTGGGAAATGTATTTTTACATGTATGGTCATAAAAATTCTCAATTACGGAAAGGAGTATTTTACTTCCCTTATTAATAAAATGAGCCTCCCTGTACAACAATATGGTTTGTGTTCGTGATGATGGAACGAGTTATAACCTGCCATGGTACATATTCACCATACTACGTTTATCTCACCGCAACTGTTTACAAACTGGAGGTTCTAATAATGAAACACTTAAGAGCGGTTACCGCTGTAATGATCTGTTTAAGCTTATTTTCTGCCTGCTCGTATGGAAATGGAACTACCACTAAAACCGAGCAAGGTGCAGCTAACACCACACGCAGCCAAATGAACGCTGCTTCGCACCACGATGCACGAAACAACGTTGATAGAGCTCAACCTCGCAACGGGAATATGCGTGCCAATGCAGTCAAAAAAGTGCTATTTGACAATACGCACGGTGAAACAGCTGGACAAGCAGACTGGGTTATTGATGGTGGATTTTCTGATTTTGCTAATGGGCTTACAAATGCGGGCTTTACCGTTAACGAACTCCGGAAGTCGGAACCGATCACAATTAGCGACCTTCAAGGCTATGATGTATTCGTACTTCCTGAACCTAATATTCCGTTTAAAAAGAGTGAACAGGAAGCGCTGCTTCAATATGTACAAGGTGGTGGCGGTCTCTTCTTTATCGCGGATCACTACAATGCCGATCGCAACAAAAATCGTTGGGACGCTACTGAAATTTTTAATGGCTACCGTCGTGGCGCTTATGGCAATCCCACAAAAGGGATGGGCCAAGAAGAGCGTCAATCTGCGAGGATGGCCGATGTTACAAGCGAAGATTGGCTGGGTAGAAATTTTGGCGTACGATTCCGCTTCAATGCTGTAGGTAATGTCGTTACTAATAAGATTGCACCCTCTGATCAAACTTTTGGAATTACGAATCAAATATCTAAAGTTTCGATGCATGCTGGTAGCACGTTAGCGATATTAGATCCGAAGAAGGTAAAAGGAATCGTATATTTACCAAATCAACTTCCAAAGTGGTCTCATGCGGTAGATCAGGGCGTATATGAAGGTGGAAAAGATGAAGGACCTTATGCGGCAATTTCCAAATTAGGTGCGGGTAAAGCTGCTTTCATCGGCGACTCCTCGCCAGTTGAGGATGCGACTCCTAAATATAGACATGAAGAAACGGGAGCAAGAAAAAGAACTCATCCTGGCTTCACGGAGCAAGGCTCCAATAACGGAAAACTGTTGGTGCAAATCGTAGATTGGTTGTCTAAGAAAGAATCGTATACCGACTTTACGCAAGCAAATATTCAGCTTGATCAGGCGACCTCCCTGCTTCCATTTGAACAGCCACAGCAATCTACAGAACCTGAGCATGAACCTTGGGGCAATACTACACCAGGTTATAAATGGTGGGACAGTTCTACCTTTAAGCCAGGATCTTATAAATAAGCCTGACAATATGGCTGCACTACCAATAAAATAGAAAGGGAGTCTAACCCGTATCTTAGGTTGACTCCTTTTTCTATACTCTGGCGATTCATACTTTCGGAATTATGTACTTACCCCTGTGTATACTCGCTGATTAACTTTATATATTTCTCATGCCATATCTTCCACTCGTTTGTGCGTGATTCAATGGTCCTTCCATCTAATAATGCGAGTATAACGTCCAAACATACGTGCCAACCTGCAAGGTCCTTTGGAGTGTGGTCTGTCATCTTATGAATGGTTTCGATTAAGAACAGTTCACATCCATCGGGCGTTGGATACAGCTCGAAACGGACACGGTCTTCTCCCCATGTATATTCCAACACGGAATTTGTTTTAAGCTCGAGAATGGCAAACTCCTCGAACGTCCCATCCCCCATATCAAACTTAATAAATCCTCCTGCTCGAAGCTCGTCTACCCGTAACTCGGGGAACCATTGCGCTAATTTATCATTCTCCGTCAACATCGACCATACTTCCTCCACAGAGTACTGTAGATGACGCTCGAAACGAGCTATATGCCCACCTTCAACGTGCTGCAGAACAGCTAACATGGATATACCTCCTTACATAGCAAGACTCTATACTGCTCCTCCTTATTATGTACGATTTTTATATAAGAACACAGCACCAGAGATTTATGCAGCACGTTATTCAACTAATCCTTATTTGTATTTACACTTCCACTACTTGTAAAATGAAGTAACTCAAACTTAGAAGCACTAGACGCAGCCTACTACCATACATATTCGAGAGGAGAATTGTTGTGGCACAAGTAAAAATATACGGATTGCATGGCCTTTTAACACCTATTCAAGCCCAACTATCTGACATCATCCATTCTTGTATCGTTGACACACTCCAACTGCCCCCTGATAAACGATTCCATCGCTTTTTCCGTATGAAACCCGAAGATTTCATCTATCCACCCGATCGAACGGAAAAGTATACGATTATAGAAATTAGTATGTTTGAAGGGCGCTCAGTTGAAGTAAAGAAAGACCTCTTACGTTTGCTATTTGATAGGATCGGTACATTAGGCATAGGCATAAACGATATTGAAATAACAATCTTTGAAACACCAAAAAGCAGTTGGGCAATCAGAGGTTTGCCTGGGGATGAGCTGCAACTGAATTATAAAGTAAATCTTTAACCGTTTCGTTTAATCGGAGAATCGGAGAGAGGTGTATCTAATGAACGAATATATCATTGAGAAACAAACAGGAATGGCCTTCCCACTCAAAAAAGGAGATCTCATTTCCATTATCGATATCGAAGGGAAACAAGTTGCTGATTTTTTTGCTGTCAACGCCACCGATTATAGGGAGTACTTTTCAGCAGAAGCAACGATAGATTGCAAAGAGTCCCTCCTTATCACGAAGGATGATATCCTTTATACCAACTTATATCGGCCGATGTTCACCATGATCCAAGATGATGTAGGCGTACATGATGTCATGATTCCTTGCTGTAGGAAGGAAATGTACGATCATTTCTTCCATAATGGTGATGGACATATCAACTGCTTTGATAATATCAATCAAAGTTTGAGTGAGTTCGGAGTCCCTCCTTTTACAACGTTACGACCACTGAATGTATTTATGAATACAAGTATTACTTCAGAGAAGAAAATTGTGATAGACCCTCCTCTATCGAAGCCCGGAGATCAAGTTGTATTAAGAGCTGAAATGGATGCTATCGTTTGTATTTCGGCGTGCAGCGTCAGCGAAGGGCCATGCAACGGTTGGAAATGCAAGCCGATCAAAGTAGTGATAACAAGCAGTAGATAGCATGCTGACATACTGTCACATGGAACATGTGACTATTTGTCATGCCGTAAATGTGATTGTTCCAAGCATCATGTCATCTATAATTAGAGCGTTTTTGTCACTGTCTGACTTAACACGTTAAGGATTACGGTAAAGGGGTGATAAGCAGAAGAATAACAGGAGTGATGAAAATGAAATTGCCTAACATGAAAACAGGTTTAGCACTTACTTTATCTACTACTTTATTAATGGGAGCACTGGCACTCCCCGCTTTCGGCTCTGAGCAAGCGAATCATACACCAACACAACATGCGAAAGATATGGTTGTTGAATTTACGAAACAGAGCCCACGGGACCAAGTCAAATCCTTTATCGATCAGTCCGTACAAAGTAAGTTTATTCCCGGAATCATTGCAGGCGGTATGGAGAACGGAACACGTTGGTCCTATGCCGCAGGTTTAGCTAATTTGGAAGATTCCCTTCCGATGAAGTCCCATTTCACGTTCCGAATTGGCAGTATTACAAAGACATTTGTCGCAGCTGTTATACTGCAACTGGCACAGGAAAATAAGCTAAGTTTGGATGACACCGTAGAAAAGTGGCTGCCAGGGGTCGTTCAAGGCAATGGATATGACGGTAATAAGGTTACAATCCGCCAGTTGTTAAACCATACAAGCGGAATTGCAAACTATACAGATCATGATATGCGAGACATCATTATTCCACAAAATCCATATCGCTACTATACGACTAAAGAGCTTGTAGATAGAGGGCTTGCAAAAGCACCAATAGCTGAACCAGGGACGAGCTTCCACTATTCCAATACAAATACGATACTAGCTGGTCTTATTATTGAGAAGGTCACAGGCGAAACTTACGCTGAACAAATACAGAAACGGTTTATTAAGCCACTCAAACTAACAGGAACATCCGTACGTGGCAGCAACCCAAAAATTCCTGGGGAGCATGCTAGAAGTTATAACATGGATCGTCTTATGAAGCTATACGACTTGACTGAGTTTAATCCTTCATGGGGAAATGCAGCTGGAGATATGGTTTCAACAGGAGAAGATCTAATCACTTTTATGAGTGCCTTACTAGGTGGGAAACTACTGAATGACGAGATGATGAAGCAGATGCTAACTACTTATGATTCGCCTTTTGGTAAATTTGGACTCGGGATTATTGAGAAAAAACTTTCAAACGGCAAAACGTATTGGATGGCTAGCGGAGGAACACTTGGGTCTACAACAACGGTGGGCGGCCCTCTAGGAGGGAAACATATTTTGGTACTTAACACCAATGCGGTAGGACCTGAAGTCGATCCGAACCAAGCAACCATTTTTGATAAGGAATTTAGTAACTGATTAAGAGGTAGAAGTGGATGGCACTTCCTTTTAGGAGAAAAAAAGAGGAGGACAAGCATAAAGAAGAGGACGAAACTACATCCATCCTCTTCTTCTACCATCTATATATTCCCTATGAACATTGTGCCCTCTGAACTACATCCAACAAAGGTTTGTTAGGGATATAGTGCAGCGATTTAATATGGCGGATCGTGCGCGTAGCAGCACGCATAACCATGGAGTGAGTCTCTACTCGATTGCCCGGCAAATAGCGGACACCTTCCAGAAACTCACCAGGTGTAATGCCTGTCGCGGCAAAAATAACATCCTCGGTACCCACCATATCATCCATCGTTAGCACCTTCCGCGGTTCATCCATGCCCATTAACTTGCAGCGCTCATAATCCGCTGCATTGGCAGGCATCAAGCGACCTTGAATCTGGCCGCCGAGACATTTGAGCGCAGCGGCTGCAAGCACACCTTCCGGTGCACCGCCTGAACCTACGTACATATCAATGCCCGTCTCAGGAAAGGCAGGTGCCATCGCACCCGCTACATCTCCATCGCTCAACAGCTTGATACGAGCTCCCATGCGACGCAATGTCTGAATCATGACGGCATGTCGTTCACGATCAAGAATCATGACCGTTAATTCTGAAATCGGCTTATTTAAATGCTTTGAAGCCTTTTGAAGCGTTACATCGATAGGATCGTCTAATTTCACTTTGTCTACGAGTGCAGGACCGACGGCCAGCTTCTCCATATAAATATCTGGCGCATGCAGCAAGCATCCTTTGTTCGCAATGGCGATGACAGATAACGCATTGTTAAGCCCTTTAGCAACGATCTCGGTGCCTTCCAAAGGGTCGACAGCTACATCAACCTCTGGACCATCCATGCTTCCGACCCGCTCACCAATATAGAGCATCGGTGCTTCATCCATTTCCCCTTCACCAATGACGACGGTTCCTTGGATCGAGACCGAATCAAACATGGCTCGCATCGCTTGCGTCGCTGCATCATCGGCAGCGTTCTTGTTGCCTCGACCTGTCCATGGAGCGGAAGCCAATGCTGCCAACTCCGTTACTCGCACAATCTCCAAAGATAATTCGCGCTCCATATCGACGCCCCCATTTTAGTCACGATTCATAATCATGCCTGCGGTTTCTTCAATCGCTTTGCCCGTTACATCAATGACTCGACATTCCAGCTTGTTCATTAACTGTTGAGCATAGTCTAGTTCTTCTTGGATTCGATTCAACTGCGCATACTGTGCGCCTTCTGGCAAGCCTAACCACTTCAGATGCTCACTGCGTACTCGCTGTAATGTACTCGCGTCCATCATGAGACCAACGATCCGATCGGATGGAATACGGAATAACTCCTCCGGAGGCTTTGCCTCAGGCGCGATAGGAAAATTAGCTACACGCAGCCCTTTATGAGCAAGAACCATACTCAGTGGTGTCTTGGATGTACGAGAAACACCTAGAAGCACGACATCTGCTTCCTCGTAGCCTTTCACATACTTGCCATCATCACAACGAATCGCGAATTCAATCGCTTCAATGCGGCGGTAATATTCATCATCAATTTGATACATAAGCCCAGGCTGTCTATGCGGCGAATCATGAAACGTATCGACAAAGGCCTGCATCATCGGACCAAGAATATCGACGGTTCGCACGCCTGCACGAACCCCTTCCATTTTCATTGTTTCCCTTAACTCAGGCTGTACCAACGTATAAGCAATAAATCCACCAGCTTCGGCCGCCTCATCTGCAATACGCCGTATATCGTCTTCATGCTTAATTTGACCGTATCGAACAATGTTTACTTTTCCATCACCAAACTGCCTTGCTGTCGCCTTCGTCACCGCTTCAGCCGTTTCCCCCGTTGCATCTGAGCAGATGTAGACGACTTGCTTTCGTTGCATTGTCATATGCGAACCCCCATAGTCGTCATATCATTCGGTCCCTGCCATTGACTCTAGCAGATCCGCAAAGATCATCGTCAAATGCTTTCTCGTAAATCTGCCTACCACTTCCGAGCGAAGCTCGCCCTTGCTGTCTTTAACAGGCTTCACAACAGGAACACCATCAATATGGTGGCGATTCAACGTCCGCGAAGCTTCCAACAAGCTAGCCTCAGGATCTAGCGTAATAATGCTCGCTTGCCGTGTCATCGCAGTCACGATAGGCAACTGGGCTGCTGTCGTTCCACCCGCAAGAAGTACCTTTAACAGGTCTTTACGAGATACGACGCCTGTTAGTAAATCCTCCTCGTCAAGCACAGCAAGGCTGCCCACATCTTGCATAAAGATCATAACCGCCGCATCTGAAACGGTAGCCGAGTTGCGCACAACTTGCGGCAAGCTCATCACATCTTTGACCCGCAAATCAAGTACTTGCGCGAATTGCGGCATTTCTCGCTGCAGCTTCTTGCCAGGGAAATAACCGACTTTGGGCTTCGCTTCAACCAAGCCCAGCATCGCCAATATAGCTAAATCAGACCGTAAAGTTGGTCGCGATACACCTAGCATTTCAGCTAACATTTCCCCAGTAATCGGCGCATTACGCTGTATTAAGGTCAACAACTCATTCTGTCTCGCTGTTAGTTCGATATAAGCTCCTCCTCTCTCTTTTTCATAGCTAGTATCTATATAATCTACATAATTTCATAAATCGTACCATACTTCAATGATTCGTTGTTAAATACATCCATTTATATATTTGTACGAATGCCAGATGACACAATGGTGCTGTCCCGCTATCCGACAGGAGTAGCTGACTTCTCAACAGCATGCGCGTAACAAATGAAGTCGTACACGCGAGAGGCATAGGCCCACTCATTGTCATACCAAGCCATTAACTTCACTTGGTCCCCTCGGCTTATCACGCTTAAGCCATCGACAATAGCCGATTTATCGTCGCCTATGTAGTCAGATGACACCAATGGCAGCTCAGTATAGCCAAGTACGCTCCCCATTTTTCCGCGCGACTTAATCCGAAAGCTTTCCCTCACCTCATCAGCTGTCGCCTCTCGACTGAGTTGAACCGTCAGATCGATTAGCGAAACATTTGGTGTAGGCACTCGCAACGATACACCGTCGATGGCATGAGCGAGATGCGGCAATACTTCCTTCAGTGCCTTCCCTACTCCTGTAGAAGTAGGAATGATAGAGCTGGCACAACTTCTAGCTCTCCTTAAATCTTTATGTGGATTATCTAAATGATTCTGGTCGCTCGTATAAGCGTGTACCGTAGTCATCCAGCCTTGTTTAACACCAAAATCCGTATCTAATACAGAAAGAACAGGTGCAAGACAATTGGTCGTACAGGAAGCTGTCGAAACAAAAGTATGTTTATCTGGATCATAGCTCTCCTCATTAACACCCATCACAATCGTTGCGTCTGCACCTTTGCCTGGGGCAGTAACAAGTACCCGCTTCGCTCCTGCAGCCATATGTTTCTCAGCGCCCGCACGGTCGTTGAACTTACCTGTCGCATCAACGACGAGATCAATACCGTAAGAAGCCCAAGGAAGCTTCTCTGGATTACGCTCCGAAATAACCGGAATGTGACGTCCATTTACAATCAAACCTTTATCGTCTGCATGAACTTCTGCTGCCCATTTTCCATGTACCGAATCGTACTGTAGCAAATGCGAAAGAGTTGCTGGTGGAGTTGTCGAGTTGATAACTGCTACTTCTAAAGACCCTGATACCATCGTAAGTGCTTTTCTAAGAAACAATCGACCAATTCGGCCCGTACCGCTAACCGCTACACGCATCGAAGATCACTCTTTTCTGTATATTGTACATATAATGTATTATATATTGCACCATTAATCAATATATAATCATCATAAATAAACATTTAATGTACATCATTAAGTGAAATACCCTAATAAAGTGACATACAAACTATTTATAGATCTATTATTAAAAATAACAATCTCTAATTAAGTACAAATGTGAAAATAAATAAACCCTGATCCTCAAATGAGGACAGGGTTTCATGAAACTCTAAAGTATTGCCATAATACAGAGAGTTAGCTATTTACTTGATGCTCCACATGAGCGCAACGATTACTCTTGGTTCTTAGCAGAAATCGCACTACGTATTTGAGTAGAACTTATACTTTTCGTATAAGGGAAGAAAACAATATCCGCCCCCACTTCGTTCAACTTTTTCTTCTCCATATCCCAAACCGGGTGACCTTCCCAATCATTGCCGGAGAATAAACAATTGAACTGATAGATTTCCCAGGCTATCATCTTGTCCAAGTTTTCTTGTACAACCTTAACCGCTCTATCCACATATTGAATGGACTCTACAATTTGAATTCGCTCTTCGAAAGGGATATAGGGTTTTTTATTTTTACAAGCAACCGATAATTCATCTACCAAAACACCAACTATTAAATAATCGCATTCCTCTTTGGCGCGCTTAAATAAATTAAGATGCCCAATGTGAAAGAGATCAAATACTCCAGCAATGTAACCTACTTTATACTTTTTCATATGTAATAATCCCTCCTACAAGAGTGCAGTTCTCTGCCTGCTGATATTAATAATTTCTATCTTGGAGATATGCATAAAATTGATTAATTCCTAATTTTCTTAACTGCTCCCCAATTTCCCGGTAATAAATATTTACAATAATGAGCCTCGTATTCTCTTCAAGTAGAGAAGGTAATTCCGCGGGGTTTTTCACCACAATTCCGTGCCTGATGGTCCCCCATTTGTTTGGATCATTATCAAATACAAATTCCGGTTGATACTTTTTACCATGCTTTTTCATGTAATCATCGAGCATCAATCCGGCACCAAATAAGAAAATCCTCTTTCCCTTGATATCCTTAAACACATCGGTGAATATGGGCAAGGCATGCTCTTTGTAAGGAGTCTCGGTATCAAAAAAACCCTCATGCTTGGGCTTTCTTTCATGTAACGGAGGCAATTCCATACCCTTATCCCAAACTGTTAAAATATACCGCATATAATCCGCTGGGATAGGAACATTTATATGTTCAAAATCAAGCTTAACTGTCTGCTCAAAAATATCTTTATCAAAGTAGCGATATTCATAATCACCGTTTTTTTGAGTAAAAATACCTAGTTTTGTCGTTTCATCAAAACCACATGCTGAACAAGCATTATCAAACTGCTGACACAGCCACTTATGAGGAAACAGTTTTGCTAGAAATCGTAAAGTTCCCCACTGCAACTTACTGTGGTCAAAAAGGGTTACGAAATCTTTACCGTACACCTTTGCATACAATAACGATTTATACCTATCAACTCTCTTAATCTGCCTGTGCCTTTTCAGCTTATTATCGAACACCCCATCTAAGGCGGTTATATCGATGTAGCACCCATTATTACAGTTATGACCTAAATTTAAATATTCAATGTACGTTGTGTTACTATTTCTAAGTCTACATCCACCTGCTGTAAAGTTTTCCGGATCATTTTCTGGAGTTTGAAAAAAGTAAGGGTGCGAAAACTCTTTTTCAGCAATAAGCTTAAGCAGATTATAATCTTTACGGGGCATCATAATATCTATATCATCATCCCAGGGAATGTAGCCATTATGTCTGACTGCACCTAGCAGAGTACCGTACGACACAAAATAGGTAAGGCCATTTCTGTCACAAACATCAATAAATTTTTCAAGCAAATCAAGCTGAACAGCCCAAATGCGCTTCATTTTTTCTGTAACACGATAATCACAAATTACTTCCTCTTTGAAAAAATCAGCACGCATAACTTTGCTCTCCTTGCTACTTTTCTCGACACCTTTATGGAAGAGCTTTCGCAGCAATCTCTTCTAAAGTAATTACAGGATAATCCACTTTTTTCTTAAGTAGTTCCTGAATATCACCCGCTGCGGATACAACACTAATAACAATGGCATCAACATGTGCAAATGGATGTGCAGGGTGAACTATAGGAATATCCGTATAACTTGATTGAATGATGCTGTCGGCATTCTGATCAATTACATAAGCCACTTCAATAGTTGAATCCTTTAATTTTTGGTGCAATTTTCTCCCCATATGCCCATACCCATATATAGCAATTCTGCGATAACCTCTTCGAAGTAACAATTCAGCTTCATCCGATCTCATTAATTTAAGAGCATTATCAGAAATGATTTTTCTATCAACATAAGACCACTGCTGGAAATGAGCATACAGCGAGTAGTTTCTGTTTTCCTTCACAAAATCCATATCACTATTTTCGAAAACATTCCAAACCTCGGTTAACCTATATCGTATTTTCATATCCTCCAGCGGAATACTATCATCAGCATTAGGAATGAATAAATACATATATTTAATTGCTCTGAACATAATAAAGGCCGCTGGATAGTTTTCTTTAACAAATTCCTGATCAAAAAAGACTAATTCGCCATCACAATAAAAACAATTGTTAGGAATTAAATCGATATATGCCTTCTGTAAAATAGGACCATACTCCAGTTCGGGGTTACGGCTGTCGTAAAAGAAATTAGCCTCAGTATCTACCCAATCTGAAGATTTTAATATGCACGCATACAATTTATCGAATAGGGCTATAAATTTTCCCTTATCTTGCCTTATAATTTTCTTTAAATAAGCTTCCAAGCTCTCGCACTCAACATACGGCATAACAAGTTTATTGTTTTCCAATTTATGAGGCACAATGTGTATACCACGAGTTTGAAGTTCCATTAAATTGCTATAAATATGTTGAACACTAGTATTGCCCTCTATTTCTAGCGGCATTTTTTTCACAATACCGCCTTCATGTATTGTTGTACAGAAACGATCAGCAGCAGATCTATCTGTCGTTGTCGCTGCATAAATTACTGAGCAGAAATTTTCGTCAAACCCGCACTCAACTAAAAAGGAATTTGAGAAAAATTCAAAAACACCATTATCAATTAAATCATCATATAAATCCATTTCTGATGCCAGTAGTGTGCTATTATCTAAATAATAAGGCGTTATTCGAGACTGAAGACCGCTTTGCGGTAGGAACTTCTCCGAATATACCACTTGCGGTACTTTGAAATCTGGCATAGGATAATAAAACTTATACCTATGTAAGCCTGATGAAATCAATATTTTTTCAAGCTCTTTCTTCCCGACTCCACCAACACTTCCACCATTCGGATATCCATTAATACCTTCGAAAGGAATTCCAGAATGCTCTTCTCTGCCCCCACACCAATACTTGATTCCATATTTGTTTTCGATTGCTATAAGTAACTTGCCATCTGGTTTTAATAGTTGAGATAGCGATTTTAAATAATCGACGTATGGATTTCCTGAACAATTGTCATGGTTCAGATATTCGGGCATGCCAATTACGGTGATATAGTCGAATTTTTTTCCGAAATTAATATCATGAATGCTTCCCGCATAAATATCTAAATTCTCTATATCACGATAACGAGCATTAATCGATTCAGCCCGAAACCATGAAGGTTCAACCGTGGTCACGTGGGCACAGCGCTTGCAGAATAGCCCTGTCAATGCCCCCATGCCCCCTCCCACTTCCAATAATTCCGCATCTTCCCTAAACTCATACCAGTTTAGCAATGACTTCCTCATTTCTGTTAAATGAAAAAAGGTCAGCCAACGATTATCATATTTTATAATATGACTGTAATCATTATCGGAGGTCTGCTTGATATATTCTTGTATATCTTTCTCGATATCAACTTCTTCAGCATGTAAGTTGTAACCATTCCAGTACTCGCCATGAAATTTAGCCATTATCATTTACCCTTAGTTAAATTTTGAAGCAATTAATATACGATCTGAAGTTTGCCCGTACCAAAATCATCAAGTAGTACTACTTCATTCAAAGTATCACACTTAATATCCGTATATTTTCTATCCATACAACTAAACAATAGCTCAGCTACCTTAGGATTTAAGTCCTCGTTTACATGGTAAAGCTGTCCCATATATTCACTTAAGTAATCGATGATAGAACTTTGCATATCTCTTACATACTCTAATTGACCCTCAGAACGTGTTTCGGGACGATATACTGGTTTAATATTTTCATCGAAGCTTGATAGAGATGGGTCGAAAGAAGTAACGATTGTTTCTAAGAAAAAGTAGTTATTAAAAATATATCCTTGTTCCTGAAAATAAAATCCTTTTTCAAATAGAGCTCTTATAGATAGCTTCTTAGCTAGCGTACTATCTGATAAATAATACAAAAAGTAAACTCCCGTTATTTCGCATGGAAGAATTTTAGTAAGATACTTTTGACAAGTTCCAGTTGATACGAAATCAAAATAAGCAACCTTACTTCCGTCTTTAATATCGAGACTCTTAAAATACTCCAAATACCGTCTACGATATTCCCTAGACTTATCGACTATTTTCTTTTCATGAGCAAGCGCATAAGCCTGTATATCAGGGTATAACTCTTTATCGAAAGGCAATATTTCATCGTCATGCAAGCCAAATCGAATTTTTAGTAACTCTTCAGCTGACCCAGAAAAAGGTAAAGCCGATACATTAGCGATATCTTCTACAGTTTCCATTGATGATGCAGCACAAATCATTCTTGAAGTAAGAAAGTATATATCTCTAGGCATATTTTGAAGATTTAGCGCCTCTATCGCCCGTTTATATAACTTCTGCATCAGGTACCCATCTCTAGCTGCAAACAAAATACATTCATATGCATTTTCTTTAACAACCTTTAGAAGCCATGCAATATAATTGGTCATGATCGGTGCAACGAATAAATATCCTACATTATAAAGCGTGCTAATTTCAGGCCTGCCCTTAGATTGATATAACGAAAATGGATTGTTAAATACTTTAGATATAAACAACCCTACTAGTGATCGATCATTTATTGTGTGTAAATGATTAAAAACTTCCCTATATGTAGATAGTTCCAACATATCGACTGCACTTTTAATTGCAAATGCACTTATACCATTCTGTATTGCCGGTATCCCATCAGCATCATAGTTATCTCCAATATGAAGGTAGGAACTTCCATGAACGTTTTCTTTAAAAATAGGAAACAGACCATTGTATTTAGCTACTCTATGCTCACAAGATACATAAATATCAATATATCCGTATACACCCAAGTCATTTAGTATTTCTTCTAGTATGGCTTTAGGCAAGTACATATCAGAAATTAAATATACTTTTTTGCCGCAGCTAACTGCATACTTCAATACTTCAACCATATTTTTACGCTGAATAAGCACCTGCTTCTCGATAGCAAGCTCGATATTCATAAGAGAAACTTTCTCTTTGTCTGTAATACCTAACCGTTCCTGAAGGGCATTATAAATCTCATAAATCGTTGGATTTGTCTGAAGAAAAAGCATACGTTCTGTTTCTGCTCTTTGTTGGCTAAATCCAAATACGTCGTAACCGTTGTTAATGGCCTTTTGCTCAACAAGTGTAAAAACATCTTGAGGATGCAGTACCTTCCTCATTATTAAAGTGTCGAAAATATCAAAACTTATAATTTCATGATTCATGATTTGCTCTCGAAGTTGAACTTCACTTGTACTAAAATAAGGATCATTTTCATTGTGCAATTTGCTGTAGTCAAATAAATCAAATAGGTTATTCTTATTAATATCAAACAACAAAATATTATTTTGTTCACAAAAGTTGTGAATACGCCTATATATAAGCTTTGCCGAATTTGGACGTGCAATGACCACGATCGCTTCTGGACGCTGCTCCACTACTTCATCATAGGTAAGAATTTTTTTACCATAGATCATTTCACCAAATTTATTCGGATCCATTAGCCCTACAATATTAAAATCCTCACAACCATCTAAAATATTTTTTGTATTTAAACCAATTCCATAAACAACTATTTTCCGTTCTTTATATTCTGAAAAATGTTTTCTAAATGTACTTATGACATATTCCTTTTCACTGATCATACTCAAGCTCCTCAATCATTTTCTTATACATTTCTTCAAGTCCTATTGTCGGGCTCCATCCAAGCCCTCTGATTTTATCGGAGCATAATTTCATTTTTACTGCAGGAGCATAACCATAAGTTAGACTGCTTTCAGGAATACTTGTGACAACCGAGATTCTGCCGCCTGCAATCTTATCAGCTACAAGCTCCGCCATTTGGCGAATTGTCATATTCGCTTCTTCATTTGAAATATTATACGCCTCTCCGTTATCCCCTTTTAGCAAAAGTAATAGGATTCCTATAATCGCATCAGCTGTATAACAGTAATTTCCTGTAGAGCTACCATCTGTATGCAAAATAATGTCTTGCCCTAGTACGGCACTTTTTGCAAATTGTGCAAATACTCGATTATCGTTAACGCTCACACCTGCACCGAAAGTTTGCGCAAGCCTTGCAATTTTTACAGGGACTTGATACTCAGAAAAGTAGCAGTTGCACATACATTCGCTCATCCGCTTCCCTTCAGCATAACAGCTTCTAGGATTAGTCAAATCGATATACCCAAGCTCGTTTTCGGTAACTTTTTCTAAGCTAGGATTGGTCTTTCCGTACACTTCCATAGAAGAGAGATAGACAACGCTTTTCACCTGTTTTTCCTTTGCCAACTTCAAAATATTTTCAGTTCCATGAACGGCAATTTGAATGTTTTCAACAGGAAAGGAAACCATCTCTTTTGATTTCGTTACAGCCGCACAATGAATGATATAATCAAGTTTTCCATCGAATACAATTGGCTCACGAATATCCTGACTTATAAAGCTAACATCGCAGTCATGCAATAGCTCTGCTGCTGCTTGTACATTTCGGACAACAGCTACTATTTTCAAAAGTAAACCATGCTTTTCATTGGCTCTATGCAAAGCTCGTACTAGTAAAGAGCCGATAAGTCCAGATGCTCCCGTAATTAGAACGGTGCCATTATGCATATCACGCCATGGAAGGTCATAGTTTGCAATAAAATCAAGGTCTTGCTTTAAAATATGAGACACAATTATTCACCTACAATCCAAAAATCTGTGAATTCTCCTTCGCTTCATAAATTGCTCTAAATAGGTAGTAATCAGAAGGAGTTGTAATTTTAATATTGTATGGAGAGCTGATTACTGTATGAAGTGTATGTCCATACTGCTTCATAAGTGTAGCTGAGTCTATCATGCTATGAAGACCATCTTCTTGCGCCTTCAGATGCGCTCTCCAAATGTCGTTAAAATAAAAAGATTGTGGAGCTTTCGCAATACGTGTCTGCTCCCTATTAGGTATTGTTTCAATATTGATATTATTATCTATTGTTACAATCGTCTCTGTTGCATAAGAAACGGTTATAGCAGATCTGTGCTGCTTTACGGCATTTATGTTATCGGTAATTAATTGCTTGGAAATAAGTGGGCGAACACCATCATGAATAAGCACGATGGTATCCTCATTACAACCCTCTTTTATAGCTTGAAGTCCATTAAAAATAGATTCCTGACCTGAATCGCCTCCCGGCACAACCCATTTCACCTTATGAATAAAGTTACGCTCTATGTGCTTGTAACACTCCTCAATCCAGCTATCGAGGCAGACTACCGCAATATGATCCACCATAGGGTGCTCTTCAAAATACTCAATTGTATGGATAAGTATCGGCTTCCCGTGTAGCTCAAGGAACTGCTTAGGCTTAGTCTTACTGTTCATTCTTTCTCCAGTGCCACCGGCAAAGATCAAAGCTGTTATCATGAGGTTCACCTTACTACTTTATATTTTTAATAATATAATCATGCGTTTTTTGACCACATGTCCCGTCAGCATTAGCAATAATTTTTGTATATGCCTCCACCTGAAGAGGGTTTATACGGTATTGACTTGAAGTTATATAATCTAGCAATTTATTCACCGTTAAGTATTTACCTTCTGTATGATGATAGTCCTCAATTGATAAATCATAATCAAAACCATTTTGAAATGAAATATAAGAACTTATATCATTTTCGTTTAGTTCAACTTTCATTTTAGTAACCTTCTCTGTTTTAATATCAATATTAATTAAGCTATTGTCATACATGGACATGGCGACAACATGTCCATCATGTTTCTTTGCAAAGTAGTAGTTACATTTCAAATGATAATAGCTCGATTTTCGTTCTCCTTCTTTATAATCTAGACCCGTTTTAAATTCGCTCATTTTCCCCGTGGCCACGTCAATTTTTACGATCATATTAGAAAATCTAGGGAATACCAGTAGATACTCTCCACAGCATATGATTTCATTGAAGTTCTTTTTGTTCCCTATGAATTCATTTGGAAAATCAGAATATTCTACTGTTTCCCCAGTTTCATAGTTCCATTTGACAATGGCTTCAGCTTTATCGCTCTCATTTTGAATAAGCCAATACTCTTTTCCGTCAAATGTCATACCCCAATAATTATTGCCTGGATTGCCGACTCTATGAATCTTCGTACTACCTGAATCCATATTAAATTCCATTATTATATTATCTTGTGCAAATGCCAGCATCATTAGATTGTTTCTGGAATAAACACCATTTACAAACAAAGGTTTATTTCTATCTGATATATAAGGATGCAAACTGTCATACCAGTCTGTATAGTATTTCAATTCACCCGTTTCAATATCATATCTTATAATTGCCGGATACATGTATGGTGTCATAAATACATAGTTTTTATATAATATTGCTTTAGTGAACTTAACAGGGTCATTACCATTATATTTTTTTATAGTTTCTTTTTTGAAAGATAATGAATGTAGATCAAATACTGCAATTTCATTTGCTAAATGGGGCGTCAGTATTATTTTATTTTCATACTGTATAATATTACTGTATAGTAAGTATCCATCTCTACGTTCTGTTGGAATTATAAAATTATCCTCAATCTGATTTGTTTCAAGATTTATCTTAGAAAGTCTATTAGAATCCCCCATAGAACACCATGCATCATTACTATTAAAATCAATGCTACTGAACCATGCCGATCGCTGCTCTTCTTCATTAGGTTTTCTATCAAAGTTTACATTCTGCACCATAATTGGCTTGCCCGATATCCCATACATATGAACGAGAGAAGAAGTACCATCTCCAAAATAGGCGTCTGATATTGCAATAGCTCTTCCGACATCAGGAGTGTCATCAAAAATGCCAAACTGTTTTTCTTTGTACTCTGTAACGAGCTCAAAGTATTCCCTTAAAAGCTGTGGACGCATAGAAAAGAGTGTATATGTGCTGAGAGGATGCGGACGCCACAAAAGTACTACATCATTTCTCCCCTCAAAACAAGAGAATACGTACTTAAGTTTGTTAAGAACAGTAGAACCGTATGCAAGTAAAGCAGTAAGGCTTGTATTATATAGAACTACCTTTTTATTCCCGATTATTTTTTCCCACGTTTCTGGAATTTCAGGCTTATTTTTTTCATAATAGAGCAATTTATCTATTTTAGGAGAACCAAGCACTTGAAGTTTATGAGAAGGAATATATTTCGCATGCTGTTCTTTTACTTGTTCTGACTGCACGATCACTTTATCTACGAATTTTAATGCAGAAGACCGACAATGATTTTCAGGATAATCACCTTGAGTTACATAGTAGGGAACATACACTAACATGTCTGTATGTTTCTTTAACTCATAAGAATAATAACTAGGATCTACAGAAGTTACCCTATTACCATCATCGTAAGGATTATGTATATATATCACATCTGGTTTAATACCACTTAAATCAAACGTCTCATAATTAATAACGGGTACATCCTTAGGAAATAGATGGCCTTCATAATGAATTTGTCCGTGTGTTCTATCAGCTTCTATATCATAGTAAGGGATTGGAACTACGATACACTCACATTTGGGATCTTTTTGTGCAGCCTTCCAAATACTCTCCATGCAATCCCACATGGAAGCACTATATGGTAAAAACACAATAGTATGTTTAACCTCTGGTTCATTCATTAATTTATTTTTTAAGAGAAGCAAATTATCGTTAAGCTGCGTGACAATAGCAGCGTATGAATGACCTGCTACTTTATTATCTTGCAAACACTCAAGCAGCTGTTGTAACTGTACAAGTAATTCTTTATAAGCAATAAAGGCTCCATAGGATAATTGAGATTGTAAAATCTCAGAGATCATATTTAATGTATGGTAGCAATCAGAAAGTAATACAGCAGCATTCTCTATTTCGGATCTCAAGGCAATTTCAATTCCTTCTTGAATTGCCGAAATTATCTCTACTATTTGTTGACGGATATGTTTTCTCATATGTTAAGGAACCTCATTTACAAAAAGTCGAATAGTCATGTTGCCAAAAATTTAAATGATACGTCGTACATCTAATAATATAAAACCTAAAAAGTAATCTATTATAGTTGTTGAGAGCCACAAATACTATACTTCTCACCTACTAGAAAAGTTCTTAAAGAAACTCACAGGATCTTTAAGATACTCACTATTTCGAGCAATCTCTTGATCCGTCCAATCCCACCATTTAACTTTATTTAACATTTCAATTTCTTCTGGTTGGAAGCGATATTTGATTACCCTTGCTGGAACTCCTGCTACTATTGCATAATCAGGCACGTCTCTATTTACAACTGCCCCAGCCCCAATGATAGCTCCATTACCTATTTTCACTGATGGCAATACGATTACACCTGCTCCTATCCAAACATCATTTCCTATAATAATAGGTTCATTATTGGCAACCATATCAATATCTAAGATTTCACTTCCATACTCATCTAAAATACCGCACGGTATGGCTTCTATTCCTTCCAGCATACCTTTCTCTCTATAGAGGAATGGGTGTGTACTAATATGTGAAGTAGGATGATTTTTCATACCGATCAGCGCATGTTCATTTATAGAACAAAAAGCTCCTACACTTTTTAGTAATGTACCAGGATAACAGTGCCGATCTACGCCGTAACTATACTTCCCAATTGTTACACCATTCAGAACTCTCTCTACTCTAGCATCTTGATTTGCTGATCGCTTACTATGCAATGAGATATTATAGTAGTGGACATTTTCTTTAAGTCCAACCTGTTCTAATTGTTTTGATATTTCTTCATAATAAATACTAGCTATAATAACAGCGACATCTTCATGTGCTTCACTATTAAGAATATTCGGATGTTTGATTTCAACACCAAGTAGTTGTTCGTTATGTTTAGCAGGGTCATTGTCCAGACAATATTCGATTTGTAGAGCAAGTATTCGTAGCGCGGATACAACATACTTTCCTCCAATTCCCGCTCCAAATACCACAATTTTTTTATTTGCTAATTGAGGTTCAATTTTAATTAGCAATTCCACCATTTTATCCAGCATATTTTCCCTTTCAGTTCATCAGCTATCGTTAAAGCATATATATATTATCGGCTCTATAATTAAATTTATGATGAATTTAGTAGCTTGGCATACTTTAGCTTTTTCAAGATTACTAGTTAGAAATGAAAATAACACGGGGACATAAAATTCTGTCCCCGTGTTACAATTCATTACCATTGCCATCCATTGCACAACAAACTTCTTCACCTCTGACGGCTTTAGCTTATTTTCTTTTTATTTTTTCTAGCCTGATCCCACAGCGCTTGCAGCTCTTGCTGCAAGGCTGGCAGTACATCATCGACAGACTCGCCAGCAACAATCGCATCCAAGGCCGTCTTCATATTGTCCTCTACATTTGCCTTAAAGTCTTCCGACACACGCTGTTCACTTACAATCTCCTCGAATCGATCCTGTGCGTTATTTGCCGTAGGGCCTAGCTGCGCCAATGCTTCAATATGTACTCCGTCTTTATCTTTCAAGTACGTCACACGAGTAGGTATATCTCCTGCTAACATTTTAGATGTAACCTTTGCTATTTCTGGACTATGAATGAACTTGATAAGCTCCCACGCCTCACGTTTATATGGTGAATCTTGATTAATAGCAAACACATCATAAGTGGATACATAAGGAGACTCGTTCGGATAATTGGGATCGATCGGCATCGTAACGATATTCCATGCGAACGGCTTTAACTTCTTATCTGGCCAAGTCCATATATTATCCATCTGGTCAATCATATAGGTAATATCCATCGTCATTGCTGCCTTGCCATTATAAAATGGATCTTCTGGAGTTGAATAATCAAGTCCCCCGTTCTCTTTCGTGCCCGGTATCCAGATCAACTCACGTTCAATCGCTCTCGCCACAGTTGTGAACAGCTCCCGCCATGCTGGCGTATCAATGACAATCTTCTCCCCGCGTGCATCGAACCATTGCAGATTGGACGTTTGCATGATGATAGATAGGATCTCATAACTATCGCGTTGTCCTCCTGATAATCCGTACAGCTTCTCGTTCCCTGAGCCGACCTGGTTAAATTTCTCCCCAAGCTCCAACACTTGCTTCCAACTCATCTTGTTCGTAGGCAGCTGGATATTATGCTGCTTAAAAAGATCGACATTGTAGAACATCACATTGGTGTAGAAGCTCGGCGCCAATCCATACAGACCACCATCACCCTTTTCTCGCAGTTTGGTGATAAGACCTGGGAGCATATCATCCAAGCTATAACCTTCTTGTTGAATGATAGGGTCCATATGGTACAGCTTCCCCTGCTCAACCAATTTAGACAGATCGTCCATATTAGTATGAATAATATCCGGACGTTCCTTCTCAATAAATGACATCAGCTTCTGATCAATTTCACTAGGAGTTAATGCTCTGCCCCCATCGCCACCATCACCATCGACGAAAGATTTCGTACTTACCACTTCGATATTCATATTCGGATATTTAATAGAAAAATAATTTCCATACTGCCGCTGGAAACTCTCCTCGTCATAGTACATCACTCGCAGCGTGCCGCTGCCGTCCTCAGCCAGCTCGTCCAATAGCGGCTTTTCCTTCATACAACCGCTTAACATAACCATAACCATGCAAGCAATAACCCAACCCCACCATTTTCTTCTGCCCAAGTTGTAAACTCCCCTCGATGTCTATGTCTATGTCTATGTCTATGTCTATGTCTATGTCTATCGTGCTATCGACCCTATCTACTCGTGCACTTGTTAGAGCATAAATATTATCCTTTTAGCTTCATCTATTTCATATACAACTTCGCCATTTTCAATAATTCTTCTTTTGTTGTCTTACCTGAAACAGTATCAATCTCATACACATATTGATATACAGGATCAGAGGTCTCATCAACCCATGTAAGAGATGACCCGTTCTGCTCAAACTTAATATAAAGAAGTTCTACTCCGTCTACCGTCAATACTTCCTGTTTCATTTTAATGTCTTCGTCCCAATACGTTGACGGGGTAAAATCATCCTGTTTAACATCTCTCCTAACCGAAACCTCAATAACCTTGTCTCTGTGCGAGTATGTTGCACTCATATGCATGAGTTGATCAGAGAACTTTAAGGGCATCATGGCATAGTCTTTCTTTGCTTCCTTAGCTTGCTTATGCAACTTATCTGCAATAGCTGCCTCTTCTTGCGGAGTTGGAGGATCTGATAATACTTCTGGCTGATAGAACACCTCCGCAATTCGAAACGTTAACTTCTCATTCAGGCTCTCAACAATCTGAACCGATTTATCCTTCATATTTGCTCGAAGATCCGCTGCATCGGTATAAACAAACGGCGTAAACTTCAGGTCCAGCTCTTTATTCGGATTATGAGGGACGATATAGAAGTAAGCCGCTGAACCTTTGGGCAACAGCTCTTGCTTTAACCTCTCACTTGTCCCCGTACGCATACTCTCTTCTTTACTAGGAACTCGAAAATCGGAATCCTTCAACGGTCCGGTCTTGTAGACGACTTCACCCTTCTTATTTTTAAGAGAATTGTATTCAACCATCGCAACAGCCGTGGATGCTGTCACCAGCAACCCTACTGCAATTAACAAACTTAGTTTTCGTCTCGCCATAAATCGTGCTTTGGGCTGATACTCCTCCTGCTCCGCATAAATTCGCTTCATTACTTTCTCCGTTAAGTCGATATCAGGAATATGTGGATCATGAAAAAGTTTTTTCAAATCTGGATGGTTGTTCAACGTCAACTTCTTCCACTCCCTTCACTTGAGCATAGTACTTGCGGAATTTCTCTGCCGTGCGCTCGTATTTTTTTCGAAGATTCGTACTATTCTGATTCAAAATAAAGCCAATCTCCTGATAGCTCTTATCCTGAACACAGCGCAATATTAACAAGTTCCGCTCTTCCACTGATAGCTTCATCATGGCCTTATGTACATGTTCATCAAAATAGTGGGCTTCAATTTGTTGATCCACCGATTTATTTTCTTTGTCGTCGCGATAGAAAAAAGGCAAATATTTCACTAACTTCCGCTTGCGTATCATATCTATGCATTGATGGTAAGCAATCTTGTAGATCCAAGCGCCAAATGGGATTTCCTCATTGCATTGCTCCAAATTGCGGAACGCCTTCAAAAATACCTCTTGTACCATATCTTCGGCTTCCGAATAGTTGCCCAGCATGTGATAACAATAGTAAAAAATCGATTTTTGATAACGGTGTACGATCTTCTCGAAGCTTTCGATATCACCATTCCGCACATTAGCAATTACCTGACGCAGCTCAGCATCATCCACGCTCTCATCCCCTTTCACTCTGTACAACGAATGATCTATACCACAATGTGACACTAATCAAGAAAAAAATGATTAAATCTATACGACTTCCCTAGTGATACTATTATAAAAGGCGCCTAATAGGCGCCTTTTATAATAGCAGAAATTGTATGTCTAATATTCCATAATAAATAAATATTTCTTCTTATTCTATTTTCTTATCCGTTTCCATCCACCTAACGAAATTACGGAAGGGGAACATGTTCCGCAAATTCTGTAGTACGTGTGCAATCCTCCCCGTCGCAAGATGAAGTGCAAATATTGGCGATATTACAACTGCCAGTTGGAACGAAATCTACTTCTCCTCGCACGAGAATCCCTTCTACTTCATTTGTCACGCTATTAAACACTGGAGAACCAGAGTTGCCTTGAAATGCATCTAAGGTAGCAGTAAAGTGTGTCGGTTTATCATTACGGATTACTTTGGCGTCAGCCGCTACTTTTAACGGTAATCCACTTGGATGTCCAATAAGATGCAAAGCAGTATTGGATGCGATTTTCCCTTCTCTGCGTATAGCCATCGGCCGGTGATTGTCTACCGGACGCTCTAGCTTGAGTAATGCCCAGTCAGCAGCTCCACCCGTAAGCTCTTGCCCAATAACAGAATCGACACGATAAATGTCATCATTAGAAATACGCGTAATGGCCTCTGTTTCATTTTTCATACGAAATCCAAATACGACTCGAATATTACTTAAAGCAGTATCTGTTATACAATGCCCAGCTGTTGCTATCATTTGAGGAGTTACCAAAAAGCCACTGCAAAAAGCTCCTACGGGCTGATTAAAGAAGCGTTCGTTCTCGCATAATTCGTTACTTTCTCCGTAAGAAATGGTTTGTAAGGAAGAAGTTCCATCACCATTATCCATAACATTCCCAGCCTCGAACAATGCAACCACAGCATTCGCTTGCTGCACAAGTTGTTGATTCGTTATTTCATATAGATCTTTTCGGTTGTCTAGCCCGTATATAGCCTCCCGATTATCTTGTAGCGCACGAACAATTTCGTCGGTAGGAACAACGTTTAAAGATGTGGATTCTTCCGCAGCTGGTGCCGCGACTCCTTCCTCCTCCGTCAAATTTGCTCTTCTTCGAAGCTCCTTTACCATCTCTTCATTGGAAAACGTAAGCTTGAATTTTTTTGTGTCAGACATATGCATTAACCTCCTTGAAATACAGCAATCCAAAGTAGCATGTACATACATTTTAAAATTATTTCAAAATTTTGTTGTTAATTTATGTGGCACATAGAATTAGAAGGGATCGCGAATAGTATTTCAGACTGACAGTCGATCAATCCTGCCAGAATTAACATTATTTGCGGAGGTTGTGCGAATTGACCATTATTAATTCCGGAGAATCAGAAACCAATCATCAAGAAAACGTTATTGAGCAAGAAAAACTCGCCTTACAAAGATATAAAGATAGAATGGTCTCGCGAGAGGAAACGCTAATCAAGCTTCAATCTAAGGCACCTGCAGAGGTCGACACCCCAGAGAGGGTAGCTGCACGAAAAGCGATGATCGACGAGAAAGACAATCTAGCGCTTGAACGCCTTATTGGCCAAAATGACATGTTTCCGATGCACTATTTAGAGAGAGGCCTTCTAGCAGGAAAATCAGTATGTCGCATTGTGATTAAAGACGAAGGCGGACGCACCCTAGGATTTGGAACGGGATTTCTTGTAACGCCAAAATTACTTCTGACCAACAATCACGTATTTCCTAATACAGAGACGGCTTCCAAGAGTAGTGCGCAATTCAACTATGAACTAGATATTCATTTCAATGCGCGAGTAGTACAGGAGTACCGTTTTCAACCTGATAAATTGTTTATAACCAGCAAAGAACTGGATTTTACACTTATCGCTGTACAAGATACATCTGCTTCAGGCGTGAACATTCAGGAATTCGGTTATCTTCCTCTAATCAAACAGAAGGGGAAAGTACTTCTTGGTGAGTATGTTTCTATAATTCAGCACCCGAGAGGAGATTATAAAGCAGTCGTACTAAGGGAAAATAAAATCACTGACATGTTAGATGACTTTATTCATTATTCTGCCGATACAGAACCAGGCTCATCTGGCTCCACTGTATTTAATGATGAATGGAAAGTAGTCGCGCTCCATCATTCTGGCGTCCCTGATCCGAACCATGAAGGTCAATTCATTGCAAATGAAGGAGTGCGCATAAGTAGCATTTTGCACTATATTGAGCAGCAGAAGCCTTCATTAAGCGAAAAGCAGCAGGAGCTTATTAAAGAGTTAGGAGAAGACATCGAGTCCACTCCTACTTCCCAACCTCAAAAAGAAAATACTGATAATGAGGATATCGTCGCTGAGGACTTTGCGCTCGAACGTTTCGAAAGCTTGGCAGGGTACAATCCACAATTTCTTGGAGACAACCATACCGTCCCTCACCCAACGCTCCGTACCGATATAAAGTCAGATGCAGCAGAGCTTAATGGTGGTGGCGGAAATATACTGAACTATACTCATTTTTCAATTGTTATGAGCAAGTCGAGAAGATTAGCCTTCTATACTGTAGTGAATATTGATGGAAAACAATTAAAAAATATAGGTCGAGACGACAATTGGAGATACGATCCGAGAATTGATCGAGATTACCAAATAGGTAACGAGCTTTATAAAAGAAATCCATTGGATAGAGGGCACTTAGTAAGAAGAAGAGATCCAATATGGGGAACAGACGCAGCAACTGCCAACGAAGATACTTTCCATTTCACAAACTGTTCACCGCAACATGAGCTACTGAATCAAGGTAAAAGTATGTGGCTCGGGCTTGAAGACTATATTCTGAATCACACGAAAAATAACTCGTTAAAGGCAACCATATTTACCGGACCTGTCTTTCGTGAAAATGATATCCTGTATCGTGGAGTAAAAATTCCGGAAGAGTTCTGGAAAGTTGCCGTAATGGTCAAGGATGATGGAGAACTATCAGCTACTGCCTATTTGGTCTCACAGAAGCAGCTAATTAGCAATTTAGAGGCAGCAGCATTTGGTGCATTCCTTACATTCCAAGTGAAAGTATCCATGATCGAGGCACTAACAGGTTTGAATTTTGGTGAACTCCATAACCATGACCCGTTAGAACAATCAGAATCGACTACACTTGGTCAACTCCTTGAACGTGTGGAGGATATCCGCATTTAAAGGTGCTGCTCAATTGAATTTGTTAAGCTCACTGCAAAAGTCATGCATCCCATTGTTGGGGGCATGCTTTTTTTCTAGCAGCAAGTATGACATCTTAGATTTCAATATAGTTTGTAAATTGGTACTATTTATATATTAAGGATGGAGGTTGAAACGATGAATTTCGATACGAATGAACTCTATTGGATACATAAGCCTAATCAATTTACAATTGAAGATAATAGAATTGAAATAATAACGGAGCCCCATACAGATTTTTGGTAGCGCACGTATTACGGATTTCAAAATGATAATGCTCCTGCTCTATTAATGAAGACGAGCGAAAAGTACTTTTCCTTTACCACAAATACCAGTTTTGATAGCAAGCAGCGCTTCGACCAATGCGGGGTTATTATTTATCAGGACAGCGATAACTGGTTCAAAGCATCGATTGAATATGAAAATGTGGAGTACCAGCGATTGGGGAGCGTTGTGACGAACCATGGCTACTCCGACTGGGCAACTACAGACATCTCTGCAGATGTAAAAACGATGTATTATTGATTAAGCCGCCGAAACAGCGATTTTTGCATCGAAATCTCCTATGATGGAATTACTTTTAAGCAAATGCGCATTTTTCATTTATTTGAAGTCGCTCAAGAAATTAACTTCGGACTCTATGCATGCAGCCCAGAGAGCTCGTCCTTTACGGCCATCTTTACGGAAATGGAGCTTACAGATTGCAAATGGTTAGAACACAAATAAGCGAGCGAGGTATGTTATGAACGTTATCATTAGCGGTACTGAATATACATACGTAACAAACGTCAAAGCAGATGAACAGCTTCGTTCAAGCTTCTTCCAGCTTGCTAACGAAACTTTCGAGATTGATTTTGAACCGTGGTATCAGAAGGGATATTGGGGTGACCGATACATCACGTATGCACTGTCAACTGAGCAAAAAGTTGTCGCCAACGTTTCTGTTAACGTGATCGATACGACATGGCAAGGTCAGAAGCGCCTTTATATTGGGATTGGAACCGTGATGACTGCCAATGAATATCGTCAAAAAGGGTTAAGCGGTTGGTTAATGAACGAAGTGCTGCGCGAATGGACGGAAAAATGCGACGCCATTTTCCTCATGGCTAACGATAGCGTTGTTAATTTTTATCCCAAGTTCGGATTTGAACGGGCCGATGAATACCAATGCACGATGAACATTCAGCAATCAAATATTATCTCAAGAAAGCTGGATATGACGTCCGCACAAGACATTCAATTACTGCTCAGTACGTACAAGTTCTCCAATCCTTTTTCCGCTCTACCTATGGAGAGTAATACAGAGCTACTCATGTTCTGTTGTACAGAATTGTTTCATGAGTTCATCTACTATGTTGAAGAATATGACGCCATCGTCATCGCCGAACATGAGGGTGAGCAGTTGATTTGCTATGATATTTATTCAAGTGGAAATGATGTGAGTGTTACAAATATTCTGAGTGCAGTTGCTGCGGAAAATACAAGGTCGGCGGTTCTTGGCTTTACACCTAAGCAGACGGAAGGTTGCACGATTGAACCTTTGCATGAAGAAGACACAACGCTCTTTGTACTAAAGATCAAAGAAAATGTATTTTCAAGCAACAAGCTTATGATTCCCACGCTAGCTCGTGCATAACAGAGCCATACAAAAAGACCGGTCAAGAAGCACTCTGCTGCCTTGACCGGCCTTGCCTATTGTTTATTCTGCTTCAGATACTACCGTGAAACGTGCATTTTCATGCTGTGGTTGCTCGACTTCATCCAAGATAGCAATTGCATAATCAGCATAACTAACGTAGCTATCGCCCTTCGCGTTCACAAGCAAATGATCCTTACCTAGTTGATACTCACCTGTACGCTTCCCGTTTGGATTGAAGAAGGCAGATGGACTTACAAATGTCCAACGAAGGTCTGAAGCACTCATCAAGTCCTCTAGGTTCTTCCCTTGGTTCAACGCTGTTGCCTTATACTCTTCTGGGAAGTTTGGTGCGTCTATCAAACGCAATGTTTTTGCCTCATCTACGTAAAGACTGCCCGCTCCACCTACGACGATAAGGCGAGTGTTAGGCGCGCCCTTCAATGCAGAGATGAGTACACGCCCTGCTTCAACATGGAGGTGCTCTTGCCCAGGTGCCGCCCCAAATGCATTTACGACCACATCGAATGCGCTCAGATCTTGCGCAGTCAATTGGAACATATCTCGCTCCAACACAGCTAGATCTGGATTTGTAATTTTAGTCGCATAGCGAACGATAGCCGTTACTTGATGCCCTCTGGATACTGCCTCCTGTGCGATAAATGTACCTGCTTTGCCGCTTGCTCCGATAATTGCGATTTTCATATGTTTTTGCCTCCTAAATAGTATTTACTAAGTGTTCTAGAATCACCATCAAACGAAACCTATACGAAAGGGATGCTATTGTTTCGATTCAGTTGTAACCAAATTAGTTACAACTAGTGTTTAAAAAAAGCGCGATTACTCTCCTGCGCTCTTTGTCTTAATTTGATTGCTCAACACTTCAACGAGCTCTTTCATCGTTACTGCCTCCAGCACACCTTCCATCGCATGCTGCGCTTTTACCAGTAAAAGCTGAAGCACAGTTTCAATGTTAGCACCGACTGGACAGGATGGATTCGGCTGATCATGCACGTGAAATAGCTTTCCTTCTTCCACGACCTCAACTGACCGATATACATCCAACAGCGTAATCTCATCCAGCTCTCGTGCGAGTGTAGCTCCACCGCTGCCAGCTCGAACATGTACAAGTCCCGCCTTCTTCAAATAACCTAGAACTCTGCGAATAATAACAGGATTCGTACCAACGCTGCCAGCGATCCACTCCGAAGTATGATGTTCATTAGGATTAATAGCCAGCAAGGACAGGATATGTACCCCGACTGAGAACCTGCTGCTAATTTGCATTACATAACACCCTTTCGTTGTAACTATTATAGTTACAACAAGATTCATTTGTCAACCTTATATGTAGTTTACCATAATCCATCCCTGCATCATCATTCTGCATTGTAGTCCATTAGCATTCTACGCGAGCTGGCAATACAGCTGTCGCAATTAACCTAACCAGTCTATGAACAATAAAAAAGGAACGAACAAAGTCGCTACTTTGTTCATTCCCTTTCTTTTCGTATACCCATATAGTAGCTTAACCACTCCATAGGCAGCTGCTTCGCTTATGTCTCAGCTTATTTCTTCGTTAAGCCCTCATAGATCGTCTTAATGTTCCATTCCATCATTTTGATGTACGTATCGCCATCTTCACCTGGCTTGCCAAGTGAATCCGTAAACACCTTACCGACGATCGGCACATCCGTTTCACGCGACACCATTTCCATACTGCGAGGATCGATGCTCGTCTCTACGAATAGAGCCGGTATTTTTCTCTCTCTAATCAAGTCAACAATGGCACTTACCTGATCTGGTGTTCCTTGATTCTCGGAGTTAATTTCCCAAATGTAGCCCGCTTGGAAATCGTATGCCTCACTAAAGTACTTAAACGCTCCTTCACTTGTAACGAGCACGCGCTGCTCCTTTGGAATCTGGTTATACTGCTTTACCGCATCCTCATGAAGCTTGTTGAGCTTTTCAATATAGTCTTTAGCGTTCTTCTCATATGTTGCCTTGTGCTCAGGATCAACCTTGATCAAGGCATCACGAGCATTCTCCGCATATTTGATACCGTTGCGAACATCGAGCCATGCATGCGGATCTTCTTCGCTCTCTTTGCCTTTTGTCGTCAAATGCTTAGCTGCTACCCCTTCGCTGAGACGGAACACGGGCGCATTTTCACCTGACTTGCCAGCCGTTTGCAGCAAGTTCTCAAACCAAGAGTTACCCGCTTCCAGATTGAGGCCGTTATAGAACACAGCGTCAGCATCAGTAGTCTTCTGTACATCGGCAGGCAATGGATCATATTCATGAGGATTGGAACCGATAGGTGCAAGACTATGTATCTCTACACGATCGCCCCCGACATTTTTAACAATGTCATACAAAATCGAATACGTTGTAATCACTTGCAGCTTACCATTATCCGATGTTTCCGCTGCTGTCTTATCTTTTGTATTACCGCAGGCTGCCAGCATAACCATGGTGAAAATAAGGACAAGTACTAGATTCCACTTTTTCATAATCTATAAACTCCTCTACTATGAAAGTTGAGCCCGCTTTTGGCGTGCTCGTACTGATTTCCACACAATTCCGTGTTTGCGAGAGAACAGAAAAGCTAGCATAAAGAATGCCGTTGCAACCATGACAATCGTAGCGCCAGACGCTAAATTGTAAGTAAAGCTGAAGTACAAGCCAACAATGGAGGACATCATTCCGAACAATCCAGCCAAGCACAGCATGACCCACAGTCGATCTGTTAGCAGATAAGCCGTTGCCGCAGGCGTGATGAGCATCGCCACAACGAGAATGATGCCTACTGTTTGCAAGGAAGCGACTGTAACGAGCGTCAGCAGCGTCATAAGCAAGTAATGAATCAGCTTATTCGGCAATCCGTACGCAGCTGCAATCGTTGGATCGAATGAGGTGAGTAGCAGTTCTTTGTAAAAGGCATATACCGTGATAAGAACGACAACTCCGATGCCTACCGTTGTCCACATATCAGAGGGACGTACAGCCAGCACATTACCGAACAAAATGTGATACAAATCCGTGCTGCTCTTTAACATCGTGACGAGGATGATCCCCAGCGCAAAAGCAGACGTGAACAATATGCCGATTGCCGTATCGTTTTTAATTCGACTATTTTGACTAACAAACCCGATGCCCACAGCCGTTAGGACGCCCGTAGCCACCGCACCGATAAAGAAATTAATGCCGAACGCGTAAGAGAGTGCGACTCCAGGCAGTACCGCGTGAGAAATGGCATCTCCCATGAGGGACATTCCTCGCAAAATAATAAAACTTCCGATTACGCCGCAAATGATACCCACAACCACCGATGTAAACAATGCCTTTTGTAAAAACTCATACTGTTGAACAGCTTGTAAAAAATCCATCATAGTGCCACCTCCGCTTCCTGTAGGAATCTTAGTTGATTGGCATAGGCTTTGGACATGACCTCTTGATTAAGGACCGCCTCAACATCGCCGTATTTGACTAACTCCTTGTTCAACAGGAGCAGCTGATCAAAGTAGTCTTTCGCTTTGCTCAAGTCATGATGGACAACGACGATTGTCTTCCCTTCCTGCTGCAGTTCCTTCAGGATGTTTACAATCGTTTCTTCACTCGATACATCAATCCCGACAAAAGGCTCGTCTAGCAGCAGCAATTCTGGCTGTTGAACCAATGCACGTGCAAGAAACACACGTTGCTGCTGTCCACCAGACAGCTCCCCGATCTGGCGATCTCGATAGTCTTCGAGTCCAACCTTCCTCAAGCATTCTAGCGCTAGAGCTTTCTCCTTCTTCCTAGGAAATTTGAATAAACCTAGGCTAGGATAAGTCCCGATCAAGACGGTATCCATCACCGTAATCGGAAACGTCCAATCGATATTGCTGCGCTGTGGCACATAAGCAATTTTCTTTCTCATTTCCTCTGGATCTTTGCCAAAAAAGCGAACCGATCCCTTATCCTTCGGAAGCAGTCCAAGTAAAGCTTTAACTAACGTAGATTTCCCCGCACCATTCGGGCCGATAATCCCCACCATGCTGCCCTGCTCGATAGAGAACGATACATCTCGTACAGCTTCATTACCGTGGTAAGAGACATGAAGTTCTTTTACTGTGATAGCCTGTTCCATACCATTTTCTCCTCTCGAAAATTTCTCACTAGCATCCGCTCTACACCATAAGTCGAGTACCATCATACCTTGTCTATCAACGTTCTATATTAATGTGGTTAACAACAAAATAGTTTGTTCTAGTTAAATAATATGCACGGATTTAAAAATGTTTCCCTTGTACAACAAATTAAACGAAGAACCTTCTTCTGTCAATCTTATTTTTCCACTTCTTGCTTTCTCAAAGCTCACCATCCTCTCCTAAAATGCATTACGCTTCTCGCTTTATAGACTTTTCGCATGCAAAAAAAGACACTTGAGCCACTCCGCCCCTCGTGTCCACTATTGTGTAATATTGACTGGTACCGTTCCTGTTCAAGAGTGGTTTAATTTGTCCTGTCCTGAGCCTAGTTTACATACACCTACATTGATCGTACTATCAAGAGCATCCAATATCTCTAAGATTCCGACTGCCGCTCTTTCGCCAACTGCTGCTCCGCGAGACGAATCAATTCACGTACCATGGAGCCGCCAATTTTGCCACCGATCAATCCTGCTGACTCCGTTGTTATTTGCCCATTGCTACCTTGTTGCAGAGGTATGCCCAGCTCTTTCGCTACTTCAAATTTCACATCATCAGGTCGATTTGGATCAACGGCATAACCTTCGTTTCTCATTACTTCTGCTTTGAAGGTTTGCAGCGCTTGTCCCACTCCTGGTACTGCGTATTGTCGATTTCTTCTTCTCGCCATGACACACTCCCCTTAATTGAGGTTCTTTGCAATAACTTGCCCAAATGGAGACAAATCATCCTTTAGGAGTGGAAAACAGATTCTGCAATAAACGTTAAACTCCATTTAACCTGACACGATGACAGAGACTGTCGAGATGAGTTGACATTTTATCAATTGAGTAGTAAAGTGATATCAAGGTTAGCGAAGGGGGATGAAAACGAAATGCGTAATAATACGATAGGATCACTAATCTGGTTACGTTTAATGCGTTTTACGAACCAGAGCAACCAGATGTCGAATGAATTTTTAAAACGATTTGATTTAACGACTGCTCAATTTGATGTATTGATACAAGTTCGCACCTACCAACCGTTGACGCAAATGGAGTTAGCCGAGAAAGTTACTGTTACACAAGGTGGCATTTCACGCATGCTCGCCCGTCTTGAAAAGGAAGGCTACATTGTCCGCAAACAAGACTGGAAGACGAAAACGATTAGCCTAACTGATAAAGCCGAAGCGCTTATGGAGCAAGTGATGCCTGAGCAGCTTGCGTTCCAAACCTCCTTCTTTGACGATGTATTAAGCGAAGAAGAACAGAAAACCCTATATGCGTTAATGTCACGCGTTCATAAACATAGCGAGAAAAAAGAAATCCCGCCAGAGTAGTACGGATTTTTTACACTATCACTTGACTAGTCAAGTTAAAAATAAGGAGGAACTGTCATGTATACGATTCCTGGACACCATCACGTTTCGATGCTAACGAAAACAGCATCCGTAAATAATCATTTTTATAAAAACATACTTGGCTTACGCCGCGTGAAAAAGACGGTCAACCAAGATAATCCGAAAATGTATCACCTCTTTTACGGAGACTTAACAGGCAGTGCGGGAACGGAACTATCATTCTTTGAAATGCCGATGGCAGGAAGGACGGTACGTGGCACAAATGCTATCACGCAAATTGGGCTGCTCGTTCCATCCTATGACAGCTTGAAATATTGGCTGGAGCGCTTGGAGCAATTCAATATTGAGCACAGCGGCATTACCACATATGCCGGACGAGATGCGATTCACTTTGAAGACCCAGATGGCTTGAGACTAATGTTGCTGAATCATAATGGTGGAGACATTCCTGGGTTCTGGTCCGCTTGGGGAGACTCCCCTGTTGAAGAGCAGCATCGGATTCTAGGACTTGGCACCGTTGAAATTACGGTACGCTACTTGGACCGATTGGCAAACTTGTTGAAAGACACGTTTGGATACGCAGAAGTATCTCGCACGGATGAGGAAGCTATTTACCAATCAGTAGCTGGGCAAGCTTTCGGTGAAATTGTTATTAAGCGATTAGATGGGCCTGTTGAGAAAAATGGCAAAGGAAGTGTCCATCACCTGGCGATTCGCGTGAACAACGAAGAGGAACTTCGCTATTGGGATGAGGCAGTGAAGCAGCGCGGATTCCAGTCCACTGGAGTTGTCGATCGCTACTACTTCAAAAGCTTATATTTCCGTGAATCGAACGGTATTTTATTTGAAATTGCAACCGATGGCCCTGGATTTACAGTGGATTCAACGGTTGAAGAACTCGGAATTCTATTAGATTTACCGCCATTTTTAGAAGACCGACGTGCAGAGATTGAAGCTGCGTTAGCACCCATAGATTGATTGACTGATAAGTAAATAAACCAACAACAAGGGAGAGATTATCCATGAAACAATATCGTATTGAGCCAGATAAAGGTGTAGAAATCGGACTATATTCGATCGGGGAACATTTACCTAACCCGCATACAGGAGAAATGATTAGCTCCCAGCAGCGGATTCATGAATTGATTGAAGCGAGTAAGCTTGCAGATGAAGCTGGGCTAGATGTATTTGCAGTCGGTGAGAGCCACCAAACTCATTTTACAACCCAAGCGCATACCGTCATTCTTGGGGCTATCGCGCAAGCTACGAAAAATATTAAAGTGGCCAGCTCAGCAACCGTATTGAGCACCTCCGATCCGGTTCGTGTGTACGAGGACTTCGCTACACTTGATCTTATCTCGAATGGTCGAGCTGAAATCGTCGCAGGTCGCGGTTCACGCGTCGGTGCTTACAGCTTGCTTGGTTATGATGTAAGAGATTACGAAGAATTGTTCGAGGAAAAAATGGAGCTTTTGATGAAGCTGAACAATGAAGATACGGTGACATGGGAAGGACAGTTCCGAGCACCATTGAAAAACGCATCTATTTTGCCACAGCCTATGAATGGCGTCTTGCCAATTTGGCGCGCAGTAGGCGGCCCTCCTGCCAGCGCGATCAAAGCTGGACATGCTGGTGTGCCTATGATGCTGACGACACTTGGCGGTCCTGCTATTAACTTCAAGCATTCCGTTGACGCGTATCGCGAGGCAGCGAAGAAGGCTGGCTTTAACCCAGCTACACTGCCAATCGCGACAACAGGATTGCTATATACAGCGAAAGATTCCCAAGATGCGCTTCGCGAATACTACCCACATATTAACGCGGGTATGCAAGCGTTGAAAGGCGGCGGCTATCCGAAGCAGCAGTTCGCGCAAGCGGTAGACCATCGTGATGCGTTAATGATCGGCAGTCCGCAGCAAATTATTGAAAAAATGCTCTACCAATATGAGCTTTATGGCAACCAACGCTTCTTGGCAGAGATCGATTTTGGCGGCGTGCCATTCGATAAGATCGCGAAAAATATTGAATTGCTCGCAACGGAGATCATTCCTGCCGTGAAGAAGCATACAGCCAAAAAATAAGGAGTGACGATCATGAAAATCGTAGGGATTGCAGGTTCCAACGTAGGAACGAAAACGAGAACAGCGATGGATGTTACACTCCAGAAAGCTCGTGATAAGTATCCAGACACAGAAATTACGCTGCTCGACCTAGCCGAATACGATATGGTCTTTAGTGATGGGCGTAATTATACGGGCTATGAAGGTGATACGAGATTCGTGACGGAGACGATTATGGCTGCGGATGCGATTATTATCGGCACACCAACGTTTCAAGCTTCCATTCCAGCGACGTTAAAAAATATATTTGATTTGCTGCCTGTCAATGGATTCCGCGATAAGGTGGTCAGTATACTTGTTACGGCTGGAACAGCGAGGCATTATCTTATGGTGGACATGCAGGTAAAACCCATTTTAGCGTATATGAAGGCACACATTGTACCCACGTATGTATTTTTAGAAGACAAAGACTTTCATCGTAAAGAAATCATTAATGACGATATTTTGTTCCGGATCGATCGGTTAGTGGAAGATACGGTACAGCTTACGGATGCTTATGCAAAAATTCGCGCGGAGAAGGATGCGGAGTACGATTTTTAAATGGGATAGGCATCGAGGGGCGCAGCTATTCAGTTCAAGGAATAATGGGAGTTATCGATATTCATATCACTTATTTTGAGAAGGGTTCAACTCTTTTGCGCTAGCATTTGCAAGCTGGCCAGAGGGGTTGAATCCTTTTCGCATCTACTTACATGGCCTGTGCATTTGATTTTCATAGATCTTTCAGTGTATGTTAGTAATATGGAACATGAAAATAATTCCATCAAATTATGAAGGGACTGGAGGAAGAAATGGAGCAGGAGCCAAAGCAGGATATAGAAAAAAAAGAAGCAGAGCAGGATCAAGAACAGGTCCAAGCAAGTGAAGCTACAACGGAACAGAAACCCGTTGATTTGCCCAAAAGAACAGACAAGAAAAAACGGAACTATTACCGTATATCCATATATATACTCATCGCACTTATTCTCGTGGGCGGCTTAGGTTTTATTTTCAAAAAACAAATTGGCCTCTTTCTATTCGATACGATCGCAGCCGGAGATATTAAAGAAACACTAGATAGATCGTATAAAACTATCGGCACTGAGCCAGTCGAGACCGAGCAAGGAACGAACACCGATCCGTTTTCTGTGCTACTGCTTGGGGTGGATGCACGTGGCGATGAACGCGGTCTCTCTGATTCGATCATTTATTCCGTTGTCCGACCAAAAGACAATAAGATCTTGCTCATTTCGATCCCAAGAGACTCTTATGTCGATCTTATCGGCATGGACGAAATTGGCATGAATGCTCTGAAAACGAAAATTAACGCAGCTCATTCTTACGGCGGCCCTAAAATGAGCGTAGCTACCGTTGAGAACTTGCTGCAGACCAAAATTAACTATTATGCATCGGTTCGATTTAATGGGTTGAAAGATTTTGTAGATGCCTTAGGTGGCGTTAAATTACCCATTACCGAGGTTATCGAAAACAAGAATCCAGTCCATATGAAGCTCCGAATCGAGCCAAATAAGCCGATTTACAACGGTGAAGATGCCCTTAACTATGTTCGATACCGTGAAGATTCGGATATGAACCGAACGATGAGACAGCGTATTTTCCTAAATGCCGTCATGGATGAAATGTTGACGCTTAAAAACATTACGAAAATACCAGAATTCATCGATATTGCAGGGGCAAACTTTACGACCAATATGAGCTCTGACTTTATCGTATCACTGGCGAAGGAATTTTTTATGAAGGATTCGCTGCCGCCGATTAGCAACTATATGATGCAAGGAAAAGGCGTGCGTACCGACTACTGGTACTATGAACTGATTCCTGAGGATGTTGAGTATACGAAGCAATTGATCACCAACTGGATGGACCCGAATACTGCTGTAGAGCAATTAATTGATCCTAAGGTGAAACAAGAAGAGTAGTTGGCATGTCGTTCATAATCGAGGTGCGTAATTGAACAAAAAAATAACGAGCATCACTTTATTGATTGCAGGGGGACTTCCTCTATTCCTATATCCATTTATCATGATGGATAATATTATGCAGTTGGCAGCCTATCCTTATGTGGAGAAAGGCTTCACGCTTGTACTGACTTACACCTTTATCTTTTTGACCAGTATATATCCGTTAACTTATATCATCTGTTTGGTTGTGTATATGATAAGGAGGAACAAGCGCAGGAGCATCATTTTCCCCTTGATTCCTATGTTTCAAATGATACTGGCCGTGGTTTTTATTTTTACTGCCCATCTGTTTAGAGTTTCGTAGAAGCGAAACCGAATCAACATTAGTTGCTCATGTACAAGTTTGCAATTGAAGGTGTTCACTATAAACTACACGCTAGCCATAGAAGAAGTCCATAGTGCAGTCAAATGACTGCTCCATGGACTTTTCTGTTTGGTATAGTAATACGTTATCCTAATGTAATTCTTCCTCAGGAATCGGTGTCGGTTCTGGCTGCGGCTGTGGCTTTTCTGTACCCTCATTACCCGCTCCAGTTTCATAACCGTTTACTTCAAAGTTATAAATGCTATCGAACTTAATATACTCTTTACGCTTTTTAAATGGACCGCGATTATTGTCGTGCTTGTCAAATGCAAATGTCAATTTGCCTTTGCCTTCTGCACGCGCATCATACCATGTCAAAAATGCATTTACCTCTGTCATCGACAAGTCGTACTCTTTCTCGGTACCGTTATCCAATGTCAAAGTTAGGATAGCTCGATCCCCCATATCTTTACCTTGGTTCGGATCCGGATCTGGTGTTGGCTCTGGCTTCGGTTCTGGTTCTACAACACCAGCCTTAGGAGTAGCTGACGCTTCATTAGAGTTCGTACTTTCTCCTGCTTGACCTACCGCAGTAACAACATAATAGTATGTTGTACCATTCGTCAAACCTTTGTCAATATAGCTAGTCTTTGTTCCATCTACTGACGCTACCGTCGTGTAAGCACCACCTGCAGTTGTTGCACGCTTCACGTTATACTTCGTTGCGCCTTTTACACTGTCCCAGTTCAATGTTACTTGTGCATCACCTGCTGTTGCAATCAGGTTCATAGGTGCTTCTGTCGGTGGTAGCTCACTCTTACCAAAGACGTTCCACTCTTTAACCCACATTCCTCTGATCATGACAGTCTGAACATTCTTTACTGGAGATGGAAGTGTTTCAACTTTATCATTTAAGCTTACCTTATGTGTGTACAACAAGTTATCATCTTTATCATAGAACTCAACAACTAAACCAGTACTTCCATTAGCAATTACGGAAGAGATTTCTTTAGGAGAGTTAAAGGTATACCAACCCATACCTCCTCCAACGTTGTCTTCAGTCTTTATATTATTATCTGTCATTTTCTTACTAGTGGACTTTACCTCGCCGTATTTCGTTCCTATTTTTATCGGAAGCATATCCAACAATCCACCTGTATATTTAGTCGCAGTCGGTTTTATTGGCGCTTCTGGAGATTCTGTTCTGCCTGCTTCATTTTTCGCTACTACAACATAATAGTACATTGTATCATTGTTAACCGTAGTATCTATAAATGTTAAACCTTTTACATCCGAGGCAACGAGTGTTGAGTAAGGGCCTCCAGAGGATGTACCACGTCTTACATCATACGATTTTGCACCAACATGAACCCAATCCAAACTTACAGCCTTATCACCTGCTTGAATCCAATCAATTCTTGTCGCAGATGGCGGTGTTGATGGTTGGCCAAATACATTAAATTCCTTTACCCATATTCCGCTTCCGCGCAATACAACCATCGATACATTTTTTACGGGCGTTTCTAATGACTGAATTCCAGTTTGATTGTTTATCTTCGTGTATGTAGATAATAGATTTTGATTTACATCATAGAATTCTACCGTTTGATTATCACTTCCGTTAAAAATTACTGCGGAAATCTCTTGAGGTGTTGCAAAAGTATGCCAAACTGCACCATGCCCTTTATTCTCTTCAGAAGTTTCATCGTTATCTGTCATTTTTTTACTCTTTAGTTGTGACTCTCCTATTTTCGAACCTACACTTAACGTTATTCCATCCAGTAAACCACCTGTATACTTCGTTGCAGTAGGCTTAATAAACCTTTGTGGAGAATCTATTCCACCTGCTTCATTTTTCGCTACTACAATATAATAGTATGTAGTACCATTATTAACTGTGTTATCTGTATATGTTGTGCCTGTTACATCGGATGCTACGATTGTTGAGTACGGTCCTCCAGAGGATGTGCTGCGTTTTACATCATACGATTTTGCCCCGACATTAGCCCAATCCAAGCTTACGACTTTATCACCTGCTTGAATCCAATCAATTCTTGTCGCAGATGGCGGTGTTGATGGTTTGCTAAATACATTAAATTCCTTTACCCATATTCCGCTTCCACGCAATACAACCATCGATACATTTTTTACGGGCGTTTCTAAAGACTGAACCCCCGTTTGACTGTTTATCTTCGTGTACGAAGATAATAGATTTTGACCAGCATCATAGAATTCTACCGTTTGATTTTCGCTTCCATTTACAATAACTGCAGAAATTTCTTGAGGTGTTGCGAAACTATGCCACACTACAACATTTCCTTTATTCTCTTCTGTAGATTCATTATTATCTGTCATTTTTGTAGAAGTTTTACCAAGAGTTCCTACTGCAGGACCTACATTTAATTGAACTCCATCTAGCAACCCACCTGTATACTTGCTTTGCGCAGATACAGGAGCAACGCTTAATAATGTCATTAACATAACAAGTGTCAAGAATGATACAACTGACTTCTTCACGACAATTCCCCCACTATTGATAATATATTCATATGTTCATTTAATTGTGACAATATGATACTATAGCACAACTGTATCTATGAAACAATATATAAAGTTATATACCTGTACTAAAAGTGCACTATTTTCATAGCAATTGATAGAGCGTTCCTACGCATAAGAAAAAGACACATAAATTTCATGTGTCTTCAAATCCTTCTTGCTAAGTCCAAGAGATTATAGATGCAGTAGTAGACGCTTATTTTTCCATCAAGGTTATTACTAGCAGCCATTCTACTTCTTTTTAACATTCTATTTTTTCAACTGTTCATACTCACTCTTCGTTAAGCCATATACAAACTCATCAAAGTGCTGTCCCTTAGTAAATATCATATTCCGCAGTCTTCCCTCTTGAACGAACCCAAGTCGCTCCTGCAAGGCAGTGGAACCGTCGTTGAAAGCATATACATGTGCATTCACTTTCTGATAACGGAGCTCGTCGAAATAATAGCGCAGTACAATCATGACGGCTTCCGAAGCATAGCCTTTACGCCAATGCTCCCGAAACACAGCTACCCCATACTTAAACGTTCCGTGACGTGGATCGCAGCTACGCGTACTGATACTACCCACAAGTTCACCATCGTTCGTTTCAATGGCAAGCATTATATTATCCCCGTTCGGACCTTGAGCAGCTTGATGCTCCGCCCAAGTCTTTGTTCCTTCTTCCGACCTTGGGAAATAGATGACATCGCTAAGTCTAGCACTCTCCGAATCAAAATCATTATGATGGAACTTCGCCCAATCTGTAGGCAGAATGGCGCGTAGTCTAACTTTTTTACCTGACCAAATGTTGTTTATCATATAGACCCTCCACATGTTTAATAAATGGTTATCCCTCGGCAAAAATACCGGTGGAGATCTTGCGCGAGAATCTATATTTCTATTGGCGACTACATCCTTCTCACACCTTTCATTCCACCATATTATACCACAACATATAAATGATCAGTCATATAAAAAAGCCCACACAAAAGTTGTGTGAGCCTAAATTCTATTGTCTTTAAAAATGTACTGCCTTACATCTAAGCCTTCACCTTAACCGCAAATGCCTCATATGGCTTCAGCGTCAGTTGCTTCGCATCTAACTCCGTACGGTTGTAGTTGCTCATAATGATCTCTGAAACATCCTCATTTACAGAGAAGCCATGTTCCTGCTCCGACATATTTGCCGCAACGAGCCATTTCCCACCTTCGTACAAGCGATAGTACGCAAACACATCTTCATGCGTGTTCTCGATCAATTCGATTTCGCCCCATACAACGATTGGGTTTTCTTGACGAATCTGAATCAAGCGCTGATACGTGTAGAAAATAGAATCTGGATTATCGAGATTCTGCTGTACATTGATCGTCTTGTGATTCTTATTCACATGCAGCCACGGCGTACCTGTCGTAAAGCCACCATTGGCGCTATCATCCCATTGCATTGGCGTACGAGCATTGTCGCGTCCTTTTGCATTAATGGAATGGATAATATCCTCAACCGCGTACCCTTTTGCCAAACGATCATGATACATATTTACCGCTTCAATATCTTCTACTTCATCAATGCTGGATACCGGGCAGTTCGTCATTCCGATCTCTTCCCCTTGATAAATGTAAGGCGTACCTTTCATCATGTGCAGAAGAATAGCGAACATTTTTGCGCTTTGCTCATGGTATTGTTTATCGTTACCCCATCTGGACACGATGCGCGGAAGGTCATGGTTGTTCCAGAACAAGCTGTTCCATCCTTCGTTGCCCAAGGAAACTTGCCACTTCACAAGTACATTTTTCAATTCAGCAATGCTCAAAGGCTTAAGATCCCATTTGTCTTTACCCTCTTGCTGGTCAAGACCAATATGTTCAAATTGGAACACCATAGACATCTCGTTACGTGCTGGATCGGAGTACAGCTTTGCGATTTCTGGAGTCGCTCCCCATGTTTCGCCTACTGTCATTACATCATGCTTGCCGAATGTTTGCTGGTTCATTTCCTGCAAATACTCATGAAGCTTTGGGCCGTTGCCTGTAATCCCCTGATCCGGAATCTTTCCTATGAGATCGATAACATCCATACGGAAACCGCCTACACCTTTATCGAGCCAGAAGTTCATCATGTCGTACACTTCTTGGCGCACTTTCGGATTCTCCCAGTTCAAGTCCGGTTGACGCTTGCTGAATAGATGCAAGAAATATTGGCCGCTCGCTTCATCCATCTCCCAAGCAGAACCGCTAAAGATAGAGCCTAGACCATTCGGCACATCCCCATTCACCGGATCACGCCAAATGTAGTAATCGCGGTACTCGTTGTCTGTACCCTTCTTCGCTTCAACAAACCATTTATGCTCATCAGATGTATGATTCACGACGAGGTCCATAATGATGCGAATACCTGCTGCATTCGCCTTCGCAAGCAATTCGTCCATATCTGCCATCGTACCGAACTCATCCATAATGTCTTGGTAATCACTAATGTCATATCCATTGTCATCATTAGGGGACTTATAAACAGGTGACAACCAGATTGCCGTAATTCCTAGCAACTTCAAATAGTCGATTCGATTAATGATCCCTCTTAGATCGCCAATTCCGTCTCCATCGCTATCTTGGAAGCTGCGCGGGTAAATTTGATAAATAACAGCCGTCTGCCACCACTTTACTTCTTTTTCATTCTTAATTGTGTTTGCTACTGTTTCTGTCATTGCGTTCAAATCCTTTCGGCTTAAAATTTGTAGGTTATATGCGTAACGTAAACGTTTACGTAATACTCAAAAAGGATTCCGCTCACATATAGGATGAATAGCGGACTCTAGGAACAACTTCGATTATTCTAACGATTTTACCGATTTACGTACAACTAGCTCATGTGGAATCACTTTGGATTCGATCTTACTTTTATTTTGAATAGCGGCTATCACTTCAAAGCAGCCTTCTCTTCCCATATCGTATAAGGGCTGTGCCACTGTAGTTAGGGGCGGAACCGACATATGAGAAACCTTCGAATTATCATAGCCAACTACGGAAATATCATTTGGTACATGGATCTCATTTTCAAAACAAGTCGAAATGATCCCTAACGCAACTTCATCACTCGCACAAAAGACAGCCGTAACCGCTGCATCGTCTTCTATAAATGACTGCATAGCACTTTGTCCCGATTCAAAGTTAAAGCCACCGGGTTTAATCAAATTCAAATCGACCTTTATCCCGTAATCCTGCAATGCTTGCTTATACCCATTAATTCTTGGCACACCCGCTATCGGATCATTCGGATTAGCTCCTGCCATGCCAATAGTGCGATGGTTATGCTCAATGAGGTACTTAACAGCAGTATATGCAGCACTGTAATCATCGACCTTCATATAAGGCGTATCTTCACGATTCGTCTTGGTTGAAATCAAAATATATGGGATGCCAAGTGAAGTTAGCGACTGTATCGCTGATTCGTGCAGTTCAACGGAAACGATAATAAGTCCGTCTACCCGACGTTCACCCATCAGATTCATACTTTCATGAATACGGGAACCATGACTACCGGCATGCGTCAAAATGACACTATACCCATACTCATAGGAAGTATCCTCAATCCCTTTTATAATGTCGCCATAAAAAGCGGTCGTCACATCCGGCATAATGACACCGATTGTATTTGTTGATTTCTGCACCAGACTGCGGGCATTTTCATTTTTGCGATATCCTAATTCCTTCGAGACAGCCATCACTTTCTTCTCGGTTTCTTCGTTGTACCCGCCAAGATTGTTAATGACTCTCGAAACAGTCGCGGTGGAGACACCAGCAACTCTTGCTATATCTTTAATTGTAGCTGCCATGCCATGAATCCACCTCTCTTTAAGTAAACGTTTACTTTTTAATAATATCTTATTTAAATAAGATGATTATATATATAAGTTAAACGTTTACGTAATTTATTTTAGTACCCTATACGTATTCTGTCAATGACACAGCGTGTGCTTAGAATTCTACATTTCCCCGTATATTTCTAATCATGACGTACATAATACTCCGTGAATTGATAATTAGTTTATGAATGCTTTGTTTCAATAAAAGTTGAGTGTAATGGATATCGACAAAGGAGCTATCGAGCATGCTAGTACATACCTATGATCCATTTCAAAATCTACTCATTTCCTCTCTTGTTGCAGCTATTCCGATCGTGCTGTTTCTTTTATGTTTAACCATTTTAAAAATGAAAGGTTTCCATGCGGCTTTGCTCAATTTGGTCATTACCTTTTTGATTGCCGTACTCCTATTTCATTTGCCTGTTAGCGAGTCAATTGCAAGCGTTATTCAAGGAAGCATTCAAGGTATTTGGCCCATCGGCTACATCATTATTATGGCTGTCTGGCTGTACAAAATTTCAGTCGCATCAGGGAAATTTGACGTATTGCGTGCAAGTATTGCAGGGATATCCGAGGACCAGCGCATTCAACTTTTATTAATCGGATTTTGCTTTAACGCTTTTCTTGAAGGTGCTGCTGGCTTCGGTGTGCCTATCGCTATATGCTCCGTGTTATTAGTTGCATTAGGGTTCCAACCTCTGCAAGCTGCCATGCTGTGCCTTATCGCCAACGCTGCTTCAGGGGCATTTGGTGCCGTAGGTATTCCGATTACCATTTTGGATACGCTCAGCTTAGAGGGATCGATTACTTCTATGAATGTCTCCGAGATGACGGCATTGACACTGCCCTTTATCAATTTCACCATTCCTTTTCTATTGATCCTAATCCTTGATGGGCTCAAAGGAGTGAAAGAAGTGCTGCCAGCTATCTTGGTCGTGTCTACTGCCTACACCGCGTCCCAGCTCGTTGTTACTCTATTTTTGGGGCCCGAGTTGGCCGACATTATCCCGTCTCTATTTACAATGGGGACACTCGCTTTGTTCTCAAAAAAGTGGACGCCCAAGCATATTTTCAAACTCGGCGACTCTAATGTTGAACGTACAGCACATACAGCGATGGATATTGTTAAAGCATGGTCGCCTTTTTACTTATTGAGCCTGTTCGTCTTGGCTTGGAGCTTGCCATCCTTTAAACAATTATTTGCTGCAAATGGGCCGCTTGCATTTACAAAGCTGACCTTTCACATCCCAGGGTCCTCGTTAACATCTAGTATTGATCTCATTAGTGCGACAGGAACTGCCATCCTATTGGCATGCTTGATCACGATACTAACGACCAAATCCATCAGTATGCAAACAGGGTTGAAGCTTCTCGCCAAGACGGTGTCTGAATTCTGGATCTCCATTGTCATGATCTGTGCTGTTCTTAGTATTGCAAAATTGATGACGTATGCGGGGTTAACAAGTGCGCTCGGTGAGTCTGTGGCAAAAACGGGGGCTGCGTTTCCACTATTGTCACCTATCCTAGGATGGATTGGCGTATTTATGACAGGGTCAGTCGTCAATAGCAACACCTTATTTGCAGCTATTCAGTCTACAGCGGCATCCATTGTTGGTACGAATCCAACTTTGCTCGTAACTGCCAACACGACTGGCGGGGTTATGGCCAAGCTTATTTCTCCACAATCCATTGCCATTGCGACGGCAGCTGTATCTGCTACAGGGGCAGAATCTGCATTGACAAAAATGACGATCCGATACAGCATTGGGCTGCTTGTCTTTGTTTGCTGCTGGACCTTTCTATTGTCACTATAGTTGTAAAATGTACACAGAACACAAAAGAAGCGTTAAAAGACATCTGCTGTCCTTTAACGCTTTTAACGCTTCTAAGTTAGACACTACCTTGTTCCATACCTCGAGAGATGAACCTATTCAAATTTACTCAACAGAGCAATGGCTTCTTCATGATCAGGCTCAAGCTCTACTAGCAGTCGTAAGTAATCCACCGCAGCTTCTTCTAACTCCAACTCAAAGCAGCAAATGGCAAGACAGTAGTAGACGGTTGATACGATCTCATCATCGTCAGCATCTACGGATAATTCTAAGAAGCGCTTGGAATGTTCATACATTCCCATCTCAAACAAGATCAGTCCAGCATCGAGTGCTAAGTCATAACGCTGCTCCATGACATAGTACGATGACCACATAATCTCGATGCCTCTCAAAATATCCTGCAGCTCTTCATCGTTGGCCTCTGGCAGCAGACTAGAAATCTGCCTTGCACTCTGAATGAAAAATTCCGCATCATATCCGCCCAAGCGCCAGAAGCTTAATATAGGCTGCAACTTCATGCTCTCTATATTACGATCTACCCATACCTTCAGGCTAAAGAAGTCGTCCGCACCAAAGCGCTCGACAAATCGACGGTACGCTAATCTTGTATTCGTATACTCCATCGGCGTATCCAAATTGAAAATACAGCCCACATTTATATTTTCATAATGATGCGGGGGAAATAGCGATAACGCTCCTTGCTGTTCAAAAAAGTATTGCAGCGCATGGTAGTTCGCCGTCAAAGAAAAACAGCCATGTAGAACCAATTCGGGCGGATCTGAAAATTCCCAATTATCGAGTAAGTGGTCACCTTTGTCTGCCGTTATTAATAGGAATCCTGCCTGGGACAACTTATTCAAGCGCTCTAAACAAGTCAATCCGGCAACGGGAAATAAAATATGCGAGTCTTCTAATTGTTCCTGATAAACGGCGATAACATCACGATAAGGAAAAGATGGTTGCTCATACTCCGGTGCCCGTCGATGCTCATAATGCAAAGACAATTGCTGCAGTGCTTCGGATGGTGTAAGAGAATCGATATTGGCAGGGCTCTCGACAATGACATCCGCTTCATAAATTTGACCTTCACTTATATAAAGTAACTCTTGTGGAATACCATCGAAAAAGTAATTGGCAACGATAAGTAAAGGTTGTTGCAAATCGCCCGTACGAATCGTTGTACCCGCTACTACGAGGTTCAACTCGGTACCATGAACCGCATCAAATTGTGCAACATCAAGTAATCCCTCGGCAATAAAGGACTGCAGCGCAGGATGCTCCCTCCAAGCTAACACGTTGTTCATCGCCAAGTCTGTCATAATATAACGGAAAGGAGGCAAGGATATCCCAGCATAATCTCTTAACTTACATAACTCATGTAACACATGATAAGCTAGACGCCCCGCTCCTGCTCCAAGCTCCACAATTATCACAGGCTCAGAGAGATGCCCCTTACTAGCCCGATCTTGAAGAAATCCAAATATCATCTCCGCATAGGAAGTGCCAATCATCGGATTACTCGTTATATATTGCGGAACTTGATCATTATTCCAAGCTTTTGTGCCCAATTCTTCGTAATACATGCGTTGCAAATCCCAAATAGGTGCTTCGCTAAATCGGTAACGTTGTTGTTTATTTTCTGTCATTCACTCTTATCTCGTTTCTTCTAGTTATTGACTACATGTAGATTACATTAGTCTTCCTACCTGCAATCATAACCTATTTTACGTGTAATCCCTAATCCTTAGACATCCAAAACGCAAGAAAACAGCTAACTCCATTCGCTCGACACTTATTCTTGTTCCAGTTGTAAGAGCTTCGTTTTCATCTCTAATCCACCTCGATAGCCTGTAAGAGAACCATTTTTCCCAATAACACGATGGCACGGTACTGTGATCAACAAAGGATTGGCACCAATCGCAGCTCCAACTGCGCGCACTGCACTTGGCTTTTTGATATAATCCGCAATATGAGTGTACGTCTGGGTTTGTCCATACGGAACTTGGCATAGGGCATCCCATACCGCGAGCTGAAATGGTGTACCTTGCAAGTCAAATGGGAGGCTGAAGCTATGCCTATCCCCTTGGAGATACTCTACTAACTCAACTACATATACTTGCATCTTTTCATCATCACGAATTAACGTACTATCAGGATATCGCGCTTGCACCCAAGTAGATAGCTCTTCATACGGTTTGTCTGGTGATCCTACATAACACAACCCTTTAGTTGTTGCTGCTACATAAATAGGCCATCCTTCTTCGTTCAACCACGTCCAATACACAGTCTGCTTAGTTTGCACCTTCACGTTCCGCCACCTCCTCCATTTGCTTGATTCTATTTATTGCGCGGTAATCTGCTGGCGTATAGCCTATTTTAGCTTTGAATAAGGTTATAAAATACGAAGTATTGGGAATCCCTACTTTTATAGCGATTTCCGAAATCGCTTTATCTGAGCGGTTCAACAGCTGCATAGCTGTAGCGATCCGCGTGTGCTGGATATATTCCGCTGGAGCCATCCCTTTCACTCGTTTAAATACACGCTGTAGATGATAAGGACTGCCATGGCACATATCCGCTAATTTCTCTAGCGTCAATGTTTCACTGTAGTTGAGCTCGATACAATGTACGATTTGATCGACCCATTCCTGATCAGGCATCCGCTGACCTGTCGGCTTGCATCGTTTACAAGGCCGAAAATACTCAGAAAGAGCTTGCTCTGCACGTTGAAATACACGTACATTATCCTTCTTAGGAATTCTAGATTTACAAGATGGCCTGCAAAAAATTCCGGTCGTCTTGACCGCATAGAAAAACATACCGTCATAAGAGGCATCGTTGCTTATAATCGCCTGCCATTGCTCATCTACTATTAGTTCCTGCTCATCGCTATTCATCATTTTCGATCATCTCCACCACTAGTATATCTCCGATAATGGTGTTCTGTACGCATTTCAAAATAGGATCGCAAGATATCGAAACTGTTGCGTGTAATTATGTGATACAACTACAGAAGCAGTGATCTTGAATCCAATGGAGGTTCTGTATGACAAGTCGTTGGGATAATAACAAACAAATGATTACACTGCCCTTACCGACAGAATTCAGCTTTTTAGAAAATACGAAGTACCTATCCAATGCCCCGAATGAATGCTTGATTCGGATCGACGATGGGCGGGTTTACAAGGCAATATCGCTTGAACAAGTACCTATTATTGTTGAGGTAAGTGTAGGATGTGAACAGGAGAATGGCCTAGCTGTACGACTTCTAGGAAATAATCAGGCAGCGTTGTGTGAATCAGTGCGAGATGCCGCTGTGCGTTATGTACGTGATTGGTTTGACTTAGACACTGACTTGCAGCCATTTTATCAACTAGCTAAGACGGATAAACTGCTGAGTGGCTCGGTAGATTCCTTCTATGGACTTCGCAATATGGGCATTCCTGATTTATTCGAAGCGCTTTGCTGGGGGATTATCGGTCAGCAAATAAACTTGGCCTTTGCCTATACGTTGAAAAGACGTTTTGTTGAAGCATTTGGACAGTATGTAGAGCATGATGGCGAACGTTATTGGCTCTTTCCTACTCCTGTTGATATTGCGTCGTTACAAGTAGAAGATATTACGAAGCTTAAAATGAGTACGAAGAAGAGTGAATATTTAATTGGCGTTGCTCAGCTCATGGTAGAAGGAAAGTTGTCCAAAGAACAGCTATTGGGCATTGGTGATCATAAAAAAATAGAAAAGCTGCTTGTCCAAATTCGCGGCATTGGGCCGTGGACAGCTAATTATGTGCTAATGCGCTGCTTACGCATTCCTACCGCCTTTCCAATCGATGATGTAGGGCTCCACAATGCCATCAAGTATGTGACTGGCGCTGAGGCTAAGCCGACGAAAGTAGAAATCTTACAGCTAGCGGAAGGGTGGAAAAATTGGGAGTCCTATGCCACCTTTTATTTATGGAGATTGCTTTACTAATAGATCTTTCTACTACCTACTCCTTGGTTGTCCCCTTGTAAAGAACCGGACCCCCTTATTTCACAAGGGAGTCCGTGTTTCTATTTTCTAGCTCACCTTTCTAAAACAATTTGCGCAGCCTCTTTGCTCTAATCTGCTAATCTACCATTTCATCTACAAGCGAGAGCCACCGCTGGCATCAATCAACTGGCCAGTTATCCAACGGCTATCCGATGAAGCAAGGAAAGCCGCAATATCTGCGATATCATCAGGCTCCCCCCAGCGGTTGAAGGTGGAAAGCCCTGCTGCATATTTCTGACCATTTACATCTTGTAGGGTCCCTGCATTCATCTCTGTATTAATAATGCCTGGTTGAATGGCATTTACCGTGATATGGCGGCTTCCCAACTGCTTAGCCAAAGCAAGCGTAAACGTGTCTATTGCACCTTTGGACATACTGTACGTAAACACACCCGGTGAGGCCACTCGCGTAACAAAGGATGAAAGGTTGATAATACGCCCTCCGTCTTTGAGCCGTGATAGAGCTTGTTGTGTAACAAACAGCGGTGCTTTTACATTTATACGCATTACCTCGTCGAACGATTGCTCTGTCACCTCTTCCAGCGTCAATATTTGCCCAATTCCAGCGTTGTTTACTAAAATATCGAAGCCATCGGTACCGATACGTTCTTGTAGGATTTCATCCCATGCTGAAAATAGATCCTGAATTCCATCAAGAGTGCTTAAATCCGCTCCAATCGCGCATGCACTTCCTCCAGCTTGCTCGATCTGATGAACGACTACCTCCGCATCCTCTCGTCTTCTTCCATAATGCACGCCCACCCATGCACCTTCTTGTGCTAAACGCAGCGCGATATTGCGACCGATTCCACGACTTGCGCCCGTGACGAGAGCAACTTTTCCTTTTAATTTGCCCATGTTCTCATCTCCCCATATCGAACTCATGATTAGTTGTATCACAGGGCCATATTTGAAATGTTGCGCTCTCATTCAGCACGTCTATTCTCTATTTTTTCTTATTTCCTTTTGAATCGCACGCAAAGCCTTCTTGGAGCCACGCTCGATATCATGCTGCATCTTCCTCGTCTTAAAGTCTACAAACAGTGTGTTCAAATCATATCCTTCTGGATACAGTTCTTGTGCAGGTATCTCTAGCGTTATTCGTCTAACATTTACTTTTATGAACTCGTTGTTATAGAAAACGACTACATTGGAGAACGAATCTCTTTCCTCATAAATAAGCCCAAAATCATCATAATCGAGTAATTTTACACGGTCGCCTTTTGTATACTCGATCTGCTTGCCTTCTTTCTCCTCGGCAGCAACCTTGGCCTTACGTATTTTACTTTCATGCACTCGCTCCAAATGATATTCCTTGTTATCCATATACGCTTGAGCTCGTTGCAATACCTTTTCCCGAATATCCATCTTTCGTGAAATCCACAGGGCATTGCTCTCGCCGGACTTGCCTATAAGCAGCTTATACATCGGCTCCAACGTCTCATGATTGAATTGCATAGCTGCATTCATAAAGTCGTCGTGCATTTCCGAATAGCGCTTAATTTCACCATAGTGGGTAGTCGCAACGGTAATACAACCTGCATGGTAGAATTCTTCCAAAATTGAAATCGCAAGCGCCGCTCCTTCGTTAGGTTCTGTGCCGCTGCCAATTTCGTCAAAGAGCAAGAGCGTATTGTTGTTCGCCAACCTCATAATTTCCGAAAGGTTTTTCATATGAGAAGAGAACGTGCTTAGTGCATTTTCAATACTTTGATTATCGCCAATATCGATGAAGATGTTATCGAATACAGCAATCTCCGTCTCCTTATCCGCTTGGATATGGAAGCCTGACATGGTTGCTAACGTTGCTAAACCGATCGTTTTTAGCACGATCGTTTTCCCGCCAGCATTAGGGCCTGTAATAATAAGACTGCGATACTGCTCCCCGATTTCAAAGTTAAGCGGCACAACTTTCCCCGTTAAAAGAGGGTGCTTGCAGTTTACAAGCTTCACATAACCGATATCGTTCAGCTTAGGCTCGACTCCGTCAATATGCTTGCTGAACTTCGCCTTGGCAAACACCATATCGTATTGGCTAATGAGATCCATATTAATCTTAATTTCATGCATATTTTCCGTAATCAAACCTGATAAAGCGGCTAAAATCTGATATTCCTCTACCGCTTCTTCTGCTCTTAGTCCTGATAGCTCGCCACTTAGCTTGGCTACGTTATGCGGTTCAATAAACACCGTGGACCCTGTGGAAGAGACTTCAACAATAGTTCCTGGCACATGATTTTTATAAGATGCAATAATCGGGATCGTGTACCGATCGTTTTTCTGGCTAATAAAAAACTCTTGAATATACTTTTTGTACTCACTGTTTTTAAGAAACTTTTGCAGTCGATCTTTAATCTTTTTCTCTGTTGCTTCGATGTTGCTGCGAATTCGCTTCAGTTCTTTGCTAGCAGCAGAATCGACCTTGCTACCTTTAATCGAATCATTAATCTCTTCTTCGATGCTTAGGAACTCGGACATTGAGTTCGCATAAGAGGACAGCACAGGTGCATAGAACTCCTTAGCCAGCATAAATTGTTTAATCTTCCGGCAGCCTCGTAAGAAATCCGATATACTCACTAGCTCAGTTGGTGCTAACAGTAAGCCTTTTTCAAGCTTTTCGATACTAAGTTCGATGTTCGTGACTCCTAGAAATGGAATATGAGCACCTGCATCAAGCAGCGCTCGCGCCTCTGTCGTTTCATTTAGACGCTTTTTGACGACCGTTAAGTTGGAGTTGGGCTGCAATGTATCTAATAATTGCTTCCCTAGTCCGCTTACACAGTACGTTTTTACGTGCTCTTTCAATTCGTTATATTGTAATTTTTCTAGTGTTTGTTTATTCAATGTTGATTCTCCTCACTATGATGGGTTGTGATCATACAAGGAAGATACCTACGATTAGATTTCAATGAACGTAGGTAATAGATGTGCCTGAACACAAAAAAGCTGCGGGGATACCCGCAGCTCTGCTTGTATTTATAAGGCATGTGCAAAAAAGGGCAGGTAGATAAAACTATCGCTTACGTATAGTTATCCCCTGTATTATGCACGCATTATAAAGTGTCGTAGGTATCTTCATAGGTCGAAATAAATTCATGACAAAGCTAGGGGTGCTGAAAATAGACGAATCCCCTAATGCCATCGAATTTACTTCATTCAATTTATCCTATTTAGAACCTACTGCACTCACAAAATGCACCTCTTTATATTTATCAAGATCATTCATTGAAATCTAAATTGCTGACATCATCTTACTATGCAGTCCAGCAAAAGTAAAGGCGCAGCAGGGAGATGGCGTCACGATCAGATTCGTTAGGTCTATTCCTGTCTTGAGCAAGCCCTTATGATTTGTGGGCAAGTGTGGATTTTTCAATTCCATTGTTGCCTATTACACAATTGCCCATAGACTATGGTAAGTCTTCAACAACCTCAATCCCATGGTCAACAGGAGGAGTCACTTTGAAAAAGAAAGCCAAACAAGGTCAATTACGATCTCATAAAGCGCCCCGCGCCAAAACGAAAAATGTAGCGTATGCCTTTCCCCCCACCTCACAAAAGCATAAATCTGTGAAAGGATTCACCCGAACCGTTCCCGGCTCTTTACTCTTCATCAATTCATTTACTGGCGCTGGCGCTACTGCTCGATTAGACCCCGCTGGTAACTACACATACGTTGGATCACTTTCTGGATTTTCAAGATGGACGCATGTCGTTGGAGCACCTAGTGGTGGCATACTCTTCTATGATGCCAATACCGGCAATGGCGCTACAGCGAAGCTCGATGCTGCTGGAAACTATACGTTTGTTGGTTCTCTATCTGGGTTCGGCAATTGGACACACATCACCTCTGCCAATGAGAATGGCCTTCTCTTCTATAACGCCATAACTGGTGCTGGCGCTACCGCTCTGCTTGATGCCAACGGCAAATACACATTCGTTAGCTCACTCTCCGGCTTCTCCAAGTGGACTCATATCGTTGGAACTCCTAGTGGCGGCATCCTTTTCTATGATGCTACCACAGGCAATGGCGCTACAGCCAAGCTCGATGCCGCTGGCAACTACACGTATGTTGGTCCTCTAACCGGATTCGGCAATTGGACGCATATCACCTCCGCCAATAAGAACGGCCTTCTCTTCGTTAATACGATCACTGGTGCCGGCGCTACCGCCTTGCTGGATGGCAACGGAAAATACACATTCGTCAGCTCGCTCTCTGGATTTAGCAGTTGGACGCATATCGTTGGAACTCCTAATGGAGGCATCCTTTTCTACAATGGCTTAACGGGCAATGGCGCTACGGGTCGGCTTGATGCTGGGGGTAACTACGCTTACACCGCCCCGCTAACCGGATTCGGAAGCTGGACACATATTGTCGGTGTGTAGGTACCAAAATAAAACCCGTTAGCCTCTACTAACGGGTTTTTAACTTACATTATTCTTTTCTTCTAACTCGATATCATTCAATTGAATAGCTCTCGTATGCTTTGTTGGATTCCAATTCACATTCTTCATCGTGATTAAGGACCAAATAAATAAGGGTACATAAGTAAAATTGAAAAAATACAGGTACACATAGCTTTTGAAAATGCTTACTTTATGATTTGAATCGAGGAGCTGTGCGTAGCCTACATAGACGAATTGGAACAACAAACATGACATCCAAACTTGCCAAGGAATTAAAGGATGCATATCCGATAAGTTCGTAGCAATAGATACAAACACAAGAATACCTGTCATCGCACTCAAAACAATTTTTCCGGGATTGATGAGATACATAAATCCATCGAATGCTTTCACATCTAGCTTACTAATAAACCGCCAAATCAATCTATGAGAATATTTGAAGCAAACATCCCAATGACCCCTTGCCCATCGAAGACGCTGGATGCAAGAAGATTTGAAACTTTCTGGCTTCTCATCATACACACGAGCAAAATGACACCATTTAGCGGGTACCCCTTCAAGCAAACACTGTATTGTAAATTCAAGATCCTCAGTCAAGGAACGAGCGGTCCAGCCAATTTTTCGAAATAGAGCTGTGTCTACGCAAAATCCTGTTCCACCAATTGCATTTCCCAAGCCTAATCTGGACTTTGCAAGCTGCCAAGACCGATTCATGAAAATATAACTTACCGAATAGCCCATGGTCACCCAGTTGTCATTCGGATTTTTAGAATCAAGGTAACACTGAATCAATTTATCTCCATTTAATAAATGGTTGTTCATTTCTTTTAAGTAGTTCAAAGAAACTAAGTTATCTGCGTCGAAAAAGGCGATCCCGTCAAAATCATTGTCCAGTCTATCACCATACTGCTCAATCGCGTATTTAATCCCATATGGTTTCCCTTTTCGTTCTCCTGGCAGATAGGTATGTTCAATAACAGTAGCTCCGAGCTTTCTAGCAATATCGCTTGTTCGATCACTACATCCATCCGCAATCACGCACACTTCATAAAGCTCCTTCGGATAATCCATTTTATTAAGATTTTCTATAAGATTTCCGATCACTGCTTCTTCGTTATGTGCGGGAATCATAATAACAAATTTTTTATATGGTGCATGAGCTTGCTGTCTCTTTGGCTTTCCAAAGCCAAAGAAGCTGATAAACAACCAATAAACCCAGAAAAAGAGCAGTACATATTGAATAAGGGTTAATCCAATTCCAAATACATACTCAACACTCATACCTGCTCCGCCTTTTCATTTTATTTTTAAATGTAATTCGGTAGCCCTGAAGCAACAATCATTTTAGCATGGAGCAGTTAAAAATATCCATAAAATCCTTGCTTGCATATAAAAAGTAACTCGTTAAACAAGCTATCCCTTACATTCGAAAACAATTACATGTTACATTACATCAGAGTACAACATTAATTCTTGGAACTACGACCTTGAGAAAAGCTACCACCATGATATTTACGTGCATGAACTGCAAGGCTCCATGTAATAATGTCTCCTATAATTCACATTGAAAGGAGGTCCTGTATGGATTGGCTGAATCGTATGCACCGTGCAATGGAATATATAGAAACAAATCTAACCGAGACCATTGATTACGATCAGGTGGCTAAGATCGCTTGTTGTTCAACTTATCATTTTCAACGAATGTTCTCATTCATAACGGATGTGCCGCTTTCTGAATATATACGCCGCAGGCGACTTACTCTTGCCGCCTTTGAGCTTCAAAAGGGAAGCGTTAAGGTCATCGATGTGGCTTTGAAGTATGGTTACGAATCACCCGAGGCTTTTTCCCGAGCATTCAAAAAAATGCATGGCATTATGCCTGTATCAGCACGTGATAAGGGTGTGTCACTGAAAGCCTATCCTCGGCTCTCTTTTCATATTTCAATTAAAGGAGATGTGGAGATGGACTACAGAATCGAGGATAAACAATCTTTTGACATGTTCGGTATGTCAACGACAATCCATGCTGAGGGTGATCATCCATTTATTGAAATCCCTGCTTTTTGGAGCAGATGTATTTCTGACGGCACGGTTGATCGAATTCGCAGTGCTGCTGGTTTAGGTGATAATGGTCAAATTCATGCGGTGTTGTACAACCATCAAGGTAATGTATTTTCGTATATGATTGGATACTTTATGCCCCAAAGCGGTCTTACAGGAGAATTTGAACAGCTAACAATCCCTCAGCAAACCTACGCAATCTTTCCAACGGGTCTATATCCGGATGGACATAGCAACATTCAAGAACTATGGAAGCGTATTTGGGCAGAATGGTTTCCGACCTGTAATTACGAGCCTTTAAATGGCCCCGAGTTAGAAATGACCTATAGTAGAGGCAACAACATGTATGAGATGGAAGTTTGGATACCCGTTACGAAAAAAGCTGACCAATGATCTGATTGATTAAGCAACTCAGTACTTCGATTGCGAGGAACAAATTAAAACACCTTCAAGGAAATGCTCCTGTATCCTAAGATAGGAGGCGACCTTGGAGGTGTTTGTGCGTTGATAACTAGTGTACGGTACTTGGTTATAAGTCCCCCTCAAGAAACTTAATGAGGTACCTTTCGGGCTGTTCGAAAAATGCAGCGAAGCTGCACAAATCCGCATATTCCTCATGTTCCACGTCATAACAGCCTAGTTGGCCCTTTTTCTTCGGGTTCCACACCAGCTGCAGACCAGAGTAATTATCAATCGCAGCTGATAGACGCAACAGCTTCTGTCTGCCAAGCTTCAACTCAATCGTATCGGTCAACGTGAAAAAGTCGATATACCCGATTGCATATTCATTTGGGGCTAGCTCTAGGCGCAGCTTGTCCCCTGTAAGGAAATGAACTACTTCGTTGGGCAGTTTATAAGCTCTCAAAGCATACTTTTTATTCTCTAGTTGATGCAGCTCTGCTGGCTCCAACGATTTTAAATATTCAGCAAGAGCTGTATTTTTATTACTAATCGCGATCGTATAGGGGCGCTCGCCATCCTTTTCCGCTAAAGTAACATCTGCGCCGCGTTCAATTAAATATTTTACCATTGATACATTGCCCATGCGCACGGCAATCGTTAATGGAGTCGCTTGATACGGGTAAACCATATCAGCTTCATTATAATTAATGTCCACCCCATGATCGAGCAAATACGATACGGTCTTCAAGTCATGATTGGACACGGCCTGGCGTAATACAGCCCCACCATACTGCTTTATATCCAAGCCAAGCTCCTGAATGAGCGGAATATTTTTCTTTTTACCATAATAGGCCTGTGAGTAAGCACCTGACCCAACCTGATTGAGCAGATCCAGCTTGGCACCTTGTGCGGCAACATAGCGAATGATATTTTCATTGCAATAACGAACGGCTCGCAAAAAGGATGGATTCAAATCGACATTCAAGTTCACACCGTGCTCAATCAACAATTGTACAACGTCGAGCCTCTCCGATATTAACGCCAAATCCAATGGGCTTAATGTAGTATGTTCGCTAAGGACAATACCTTCTTCGATATCCCAACCTGCCGCAATAGCAGCCTGCAAGGCCGGAATATTTCCGTTGTAGATGTGCTCCGCTATTTCCGGCAGTTCCTCGAACGTCCCTATATCTTTCAGCTTAATCATCTCACAACCACTCCTACCCATGAAGGTTTAGGAAAAGTATAGAAAACTGTGCTGCAAAATACACGAGGCTTAGGGCCTACAAGGCCAAGCAACCTAGACAAACACCCTTATAGCCGTAACCTAGTTTGCTTCATCTTTCATTCTATTTTTAAAAGGGTAAGAGTCGTTCCAGAAGGAATGCTTTCATAGGTGTCGAATATTGCGTACAAGTTCAATTCGAAGGGAAGGGTTACAGCATGAGTGGTTATGATGTACATATCAGCAAGCTAATCAATGGGAGACGAGCGTTGGAGGGCACAGGGAAATATATGCGCTGCACCCCCGATCAAACGATTGTTGAAATCGACTCAGGCACTGCCATTGATGGTATTGTGGTTAGCGCTAAAGATGTAGAAGACGCTTTATATGAGTACTGTACAGCTGCGTTAGAAGATTACATCGCAGAGGGAAACAACAGCGACGTTTACACTTTTTCCATTCATACGGATACGTATCATGGCAGTTACATAATATACATCAACAATCTAGAAAGTTTGAACCAAAGCGTAGAGCAGACTCTTAGTCGATCCCTTCAACAGAAAAATCGACGGAATAATCCAACTCGTGAACAACTCTATTATGAATATAAATACGCAGAAGGCGACTACTCTTTTATGTATGAAGACATGCCGGAGCGGCTTGAAAATTGGCTGAGTGTATTTTGGTGTATCAGCGTAGAAGAACCCCGGCATCTTGAGATTGACCAAAACTATTTGTTCGAGAAAACACTCTTCGACTCCCAGCTGTTTTTGATCGCTATTGATGTTATTCAACGTTTGCAGCAAGCGTTTCAGAAGTTGAATCGCACAGATGATTTCATCGCCTACGTATCCGCAGCAGATGGGGGCGGTGGTGATTACCTAACTACGAGCCAATTGATTCGAAAATGTGTCAGTAAGGAGCAACTGTATAAAGCAATGCCTGACATTAAGGAAATGGATAATGCGTTCGAGCAAGCTGTATATGCAGTACAGCAGAAGCCTCTCCCTGAACAGGTTAAGCATTGGGTTGCCGTCATTGAAAAAGGGGAGTTCGGAAAGAACAGCCCCTATAACTTTTCGAAAACTGACTATGAAGTATATGAGCAGTTAATGGAACTCGGTGAAGAGGCTGTCCCATGCATTCAAGAGCATTTAGATAATAAACTCAAGCAGGAAACAGCATGGATACTTGAGACCGTATTACAAGATCAGCGTAAGGGGTAAGATGTCTTTACTAAGATATATGACGATTGAATGGAAGTTAAGGTAGCCTTGAAATGTGTATAGAGCCATCAACTGGTATGTTCCGCATACCTTTCACACCCTTTTGATAACAGCCACTGCTCCATAACGGTTCGTATCTGTTGTGACTCTTGATCATAAAAAAGGGCTACCTCTTGCCCATAAGCGTAGTTGAACCTTATATAGCCACCCATCTCTTGATAGAACAAGAGACATGTATATTCGTTCTCTACGATTAAGTCAGCTGGAAAATTCACTCGACATATGGCAGATAGTTGCTCTAATGAAAGATGACCCTTTTCCGGCGGCAATCGTAAAAAGAGATGGCTCTGGGCGTTGGACCACGGCTGGTAATAAATAGCTCCTTCTTGATCATTTTCATACACTAGACGATAAATTTCATCCAGTACCATTGCGTAGCTTTCTTCGTCTTCTAATTCTCGCTCCTGCAAAGTAAGTGCCTTTACTTGCTCATCATGCCGGGGCAGCCACAGTAACTGTTCTGTCTGCGGATGGATTGCGAGAAAATCGCCATCCACCGTTGTACCAATAGCGATGCATTCTGCGATCTGCTGCTGCGTAATTGGGCTGTCTTCATCATGCTCCCAAATACCGTACTCAGTAAAAGGCTTAAGTACTTCCGCATCAGGGAAATGAACGTTCATCCATCCTCTGTAAGTGCCTTCTCCAAGCTGTCGCAAAAGATGTAAATATCCCGACGGAAAAGAAACGCCCTCTTTATACGGGATTGCTTGCATTTTTTCATCTGTTAAAGGCCTTGGCCGAGATACCAAATACATGAATACTCCCCCTTTTCCTGAATCACCATTTCCTATAACCCTATATTACTAAATAGCAGAAGGGACAAGCATCGGCCTTTTGTATGAAGAATACCACTTTGGGAAAATGAGGTTTAATCAAACTTAATAGCCTAAGTGCTCCTTTCAACTATAAGAATCAATGGAGATTTATAATAAAACTTTAATAAAAACAAAAAAAATCATTTTCACCCATACCTATTTCGATTAAAATTAAAGCTGACTTCATCCTATCGAAATGGAGTGTTTAATATGGACCAATACAAATTTAATGCTGAACGCAATAAGATGATTGTTAATGCAATTGTAGATGGTTATCGTGACTATATTGAACATCGCAAGGATCGAAAAGTAAAAATGAAGATCAGTTCAGCTTTTTCCTGGACGAAAGGTAATTTTATCGAAAGCAAAATTGCTGAAGAATGTATGGCTCATGGCTTTACATATAAGAAAGCTAAGGCTGGATTGACGTGGGATTATCTCCAATTCATCCATGAAGACTCCAAGCTTGTGTTTCTCATTAAAAATGCCGCTTATTTTAACGAAGATTGCTTCTCTCAAGCCAAGCTGCCTAACCATAGTGAGAAGCACGGTCCACGTCGGACCTATCTTCATGAACTTTCTAAAATTAATGAAGTTTTAACCTTTTCTCCATTACAGCGCTCATCGAGAATAAGGAAAGAGAGTGAGAGAGTGGAACAGTTGGCCTTATGGGTTTCCCATGATCAGGTAAGAATGGATCTAGAGACATTCAAATCGTCCTATACTCAATTCCATATACTCACCTATGCACTTGATGATGCCTACCAGGTATCTGAAATTATGCATTACTTGCCTAATCCCCATGATAATATCGCTTATCTCGTCGATGATTTGTCAGGCTTTATTCTAGGAGCTGAATTGACCGATGAGGAACGCGAAGTGATTGCACCAGAAATGAATGAAGATATTATGGACCCAGCAGCCTTCGATATCGGGATATTTGAAGATGAACAACATATTCATAAATAGATGGTTTTAAGAAGTAAGGAGGGAGCAAGCATGTTCATTGGTGAAAACATCACCAATTTGCGAATCATGCACGGATATTCACGAAAGCAGCTCTCTGAAAAGTTAGGTGTTACAGAACAAGCCGTCTGGCAGTACGAGAACGCTTATACATCTCCGAAAATGCAGATCGTGAACGAGTTAAAACAGATTTTTAGTGTGAAAAGTAAATACTTTTACTCAGAGGACATTCTAGCACGGCTTGCAACACCCGCTAATGTCGACGTCATGAATATTGCCTATCGTTCAAAAGTATTGAATGTGATATCCAAGACACAGACAGAAGCAAAGCATGTTGAGTTTGTAGATACGTTTGTAAACTATATAACGGCCAAGGTCAGTCTCCCGACCCTTAAGATTATTAAATTACGGGATGAGGTTATTGAATATTTAAATCACACAGAGGACGATAGGACTGCTCAGATCTATCATGTTGCTCATTTAGCGCGTCAGCGACTCGATTTGGGACAATCCAATAACGATGATCTCATGTTCCTAATCGAAAAGAGTGGTGTGTTCATTTTTGAAAAGGCAATTGGTGAAGAAATAGATGCCTATAGTCTTTGGACACGTAATGATCGAGCGTATATTATTTTAGGCAATATGAAACGTTCTGCGGTTCGGAGAAACTTTGATATCGCACATGAATTAGGACATCTGCTGCTCCACTATCGTCTCGAATTCACGAATCTTGACCGAAAAGAGCACAAACAGATCGAAAATGAAGCCCATTTATTTGCCGGAGCATTATTGTTGCCAGAAGATGAATTCTCATTGGATATGCAGGATATTTCCTATATAACCAATCCCGATGATTACTTGGATTTGAAGAAGAAATGGAAAACTTCCCTGCAAGTAATGGGGTATAGGGCAGCTCATCTTGGAATTATGAGCGCAAAAGATCATCGGAATTTTTATGCGGCATTGCATCGAAAAGATTATTTAAAAATGGAGCCGCTCGATGATGTAATCCCCATTCAAAAGCCAATGAAAATGAAGTCCATTATTGATTTCGTTTCAAAAAAAGGACTTGTGGATATAACGCACATGATCGAAAACGATTGGAAAGCGGAAGTACCCTTCTTTCATCATATGACAGGGATTGATTCTGACTTTTTTCAAAAGTATATGACGAGAACTTTGGACTTCGGCATCGATAATGTGACGAAGATACCAGAACGTATTCCTGGCGACAGTATATAAGTACAGTACTAGGTGCTACACACACAGTTGCCAACAGCCATAATCTTGCTCGCCCAAGATTAAAGGTCATCCGTATAGGATGGCCTTTCTTTGTTATACAATCAACCACTTTTTTTTGAGAAATCCTATTATATTTGGATAAGCGTTATGAGTGATCAATATGAAGTGACGTTCTATGGATTAAATACTATAATGGAAATTCATAACAAACATGAAAGTCACCTTGCTACCCTGCTTAGAATCACCTACAACCACAATAGGAACAGGGGGATTTATATGGCCTTATTGACTTATCACGTGTCCGTTTCCATTGATCACTTTATTGCAGATCAACCGATGGAAAACAGTCAGCTTGATCGTACACTTTTCTTATTCGATGGCGATCATGTCCCAGACTTTTTATCCGACATTCAACAGTATGACGCTGTGCTAATGGGTGGGAAAACATATGAGTTCGGATTCCAATTCGGAAAAAAGCCTGGTGAACCTGGCTATGACGGACTTAAGCATTATGTCTTCTCCAATACCATGCAGCTTGAATCCAACTCGGAAGTGGAATTGGTCAGAGGAGATGCAGGTGATTATGTAGAGAAGTTAAAAAATGAATCGACCGGGAAGCTGTGGCTTTGCGGGGGTGGGCAATTGGCAGGGACACTTCTTGAACGGAAATTGATTGACCAATTGGTGTTGAAAGTAAATCCGATCTTGGTTGGATCAGGTGTCCCGCTGTTCGGCAACGCCAAACCTCAGTTAAGATTAGAGCTTGTCGATATGAAACGTTATGAGAACGGAGTTATCAAGCCGACGTACAACATCATTTATTCATAATTTGCAATGTGGACGTAAATCTATAAAGAGACTACCTGTCATAGGTAGCCTTTTTTTGAATGCTCGCTAACAATAAATATGGTTATCGGGTGTAATTCGGGTGATTTTTACCTATTTCAGTGAAATTGGCACCTTTAAGCAGTACTTTGTGTGGTGATGGCAGTCTTCTTTCGGCTAAATTGAGCTCATGAAGTTCAATTTTAATGAGGAGAGTGCTTAGGATGACACAATCACAAAACGTAGTAAGGCAGTTAATCGGAGAATCTTGGATTCGAAAAGTTCTATTGTTAAACGCCATTTCTTCTACCGGGACTGGTTTATTGCTCCTTTTATTTCCCGGGTACATTGGCGAATTATCCGGTCTGGACAATAAGGCGGCTTTGATGGGGGTTGGGGTTTACCTGCTTCTTGTTGTAGCCTTCGTATTCATAACGGTGACTAAAAAGGTCGTTTCGCCTAAGGCCGTACTTACTTTATCGGTTATTGATTTCCTTTGGTTCGTCAAGAGCGTCGTGTTACTGGTGGCAAGCAGTTCCTTCCTAACTACTATTGGTACCATTGCCGTCATTTTTATTGCTGTAGTAGTAGGGGTGTTCGGGATATTCGAGGCAGTTTACTACAAACATAATCGCTTATATAGCACAACAAGACAACAACATATATGAGATTAATAATTGCCCTCCTCAATTGATTTGAGGAGGGTTCTCTAATTCAATCATTTACGATAAATGTCCTTACTCAAACATACCTGCACCTTGACGGATCTATAGTAGCTAGCCAACCGTCACAGTCATCTGCCATCTGCTGCAGCTCATTGAACAAAATACCCGCATGATAGCCATCGCACACTGCATGATGAAGCTGCACCGACAGAGGCAATAGCACTTTTGCATTTTGCTTATCGTATTTACCCATCGTCAAGATAGGCAGAAGGTAACTTCCATCCGTATAAATGTTCAAGTTAAAGCCCGTAAAATGAACCCAAGGAATGCTGGAAATCGGGAATGTATTTGATGGCTCGTTAGGCTTAGCGACTAATCCTTTACTACTGCCAAACTTCTCTACATCATCCAAATAACCTCGATAAAATTGATTGAAATCTTCACTGTAGGCAGTCCAAATCGTTGAAAATGTCTTGTCATCATCATGGAAAATAGTAAAGCTGGGCGACAAGCTATCCCAATACCCTATCTGACCTTCGGCATTCAAACAGGTGCGAAATTCGCGATGACGGTTTACTACGGTCGTTATCATATAAATTAATGCTGGATACAGCTTAATACCTTTGTTTTTCACTTCCGTGTAAAGAGCGCTAATATCCAGATTAGCCGTCATACTGAACGTACATCTGACACTATGAAAATAGTGCTCAAAATAAGGTTGTCGGCTCCAATCATCAACATTCAATGGTTTAAATATCATCGTTATACCCTCCTAAAATCATTATGCACTCTGATCTAGGAGGCTTGATCCTCTGACTTAACCATATCCTCACCATCACAATCCTGATAATATTTTTAGCACCTATTAATTATATTCTATCTTAATCCATCTAATCAGTACTTAACCAACGCTATCGGCAGATTCAGTTCCATTAACGGTCGCCACAGAGGCTATGCTGCTTAAAATTGCTCATTTTGAAATGTAACGGATGTCAGAGAGCCTATTTGTCAGAAAAGCGTTGAAATTTGTGGTTTTTGCTAAAATAAGCTCTCGTAGAACCGTTAGCTTATTATGAAGTAATATTTTGTGGAAATAACGTCAGTGGCAACCGTTAGAGGACCTACCTTTAGTGTAACCATACGCTGCTACAGCGACTTCACGCAAATTGCCCACCGTATATCGCAACTCAGAGCTGACGAGGGAACTTATTCACGTTTGACGCAACTTATCTCTTTGCTTCATTGTACAAAATAAATCAAGGTAAGGTCGCAAACCATAAGAAAGTGAAACAACTACAGTCAGCATTAAGCTTATACTGAACCTATGTCGGGCAGAACGCTCCATGAAATTATTTACGTTTTTCACTTTCACACATTAAGGATGAGAGACATGTACACGATCAGCAGATTTTCACAACTTTGCAAAATGAGTGCACGTATGCTGCGGCACTATGATAAAGAAGAGCTCTTAAAGCCCGTTCATGTAGATATGGCGAATGGGTATCGATATTACGAGAAAGAGCAATTAGAAACGGCACTCTTAATCAAAAAGCTAAAGGAGTATAAGTTCTCTCTGCCAGAGATTAGAACAATCGTGCAATCGTCTGATCGAGCATTATTTCCTCAGTTGGTACAAACAAAAATTAGTGAATTATCCAACGAAGTGAATCGCTATCGACAAATCATTGCAGAAATGCAAGAGATGATGGAAACCAACTTGGATAGGATTCAAGGTGACAGAAGACCTTATGACATATGGATCGGTACGAGACATGAGGCAAGTGTGTTAAGTCAAAGATTGCAGATAAACATAAAGGACATGGACAAGCACATAGATGCTTTATACGAACAAGTTGAAGAAAGTCAATTTGAACGCATTGGTACTCCGTCCACGGTATTTTTTGATGAGGAATTCATCCCTGAACATAGCGATATTGAACTGATATTTCCCATCACACAAAGCAATAATGCATTCGCATCAAATGGATGGAAAATGAAAATATGGCCTGAAACGTATGTGGCTACAACCTTACATATCGGAAGCTATGACGATATCGGATACGCACATATTGCGCTTGAAGAATGGATGGAAAGCAACGGATATCAATTGGCTAGCCCTCCCTATGAAACATACTTGAAGGGTCCTGAATGTGAATGCGATGTCCGTGAGTATGTAACACAAGTCTTTTTCCCGGTCATCAAAACAGCAGAATAATACCCACTTGACCTTAACACTATGTCAAAGCTTATTCTACAACCAAGAGAGAACATCCACCTGTAAAGGAGAAAATGAGATGAATAAGATGATGGTATTGTGTTCAGGGGTATTAGTAACCGCAGGAATCTTAGTAGGGGGCTTGCACAGCTCACCAGCCGCAAGTTATAGCGCCCAAGCACAAAGTGTCGGCAAATACACGATGCCTGATGAGAGAAGCAAACATGAAGGCACGTGGCTGCAATGGCCTCATAACTATACGTATGGTAAAGGGCATAAAGAAAATCTTGAGGATATTTGGATCGAAATGACCAGCGCTTTAAGCGAAGGTGAAAATGTTCATATTATTGCTTATGACAAATACGAAAAAGAATATATTTACGATCTTCTATATGAAGAAGGTGTAGATATGGACAAGATCGACTTCTATATTGTGCCTACGGACGATGTATGGGCAAGAGATACGGCACCTATTTTTGTATACGATAAAGATAATAATCTGAAAATGATGGACTGGGGCTTTAATGGTTGGGGCAAGAAGACCCCCTATAAAAAAGATGCGGCCATTTCAAAAAAACTGAGCAAACAGCTAGGCATGGAGAACATTGACCTCAATGAAGTCGTACTCGAAGGTGGCGCTTTTGAGCTAGATGGTAATGGTACTTTCTTATCCACACGCAGTGCCGTTACCAATAAGAATCGAAATGCGGGATTCACAGAGAAAGAGATCGAGGAGTATATGACAGAGTATCTTGGCGCTACTAATTTTGTTTGGTTAGATGGAGTGCCAGGTCTGGACATTACTGACTTCCACATTGATGGATTCGCGAAATTCCATGACAAATCCACCATTGTAACGATGAACGAATACGATTTGGAAGACTGGGGCGTCACTAAAAAGGATATTAAAACGCTAATGAATGCTAAGAACGTATCCAACAAACCGTATCAGTATGTGAAGCTTCCGCTTACTAAGAAAAATGTCAGACTAGATAGTGGAAAGAACTTGGGCTACAAAGGGTCTTACATCAACTATTATATCGGAAATACCGTTGTACTCGTTCCGAACTATAACGATCCTAATGATAAAGTAGCAAATGATAGGATTCAAAAATTGTACCCCGATCGTGAAGTAGTTGGTATTGATGTACGTGAGCTTTATAAAGATGGCGGCATGATTCATTGTGTAACGCAGCAGCAGCCAATCGATTTAAAGTAATCGTGTTACCGCACTTCTAGGCAATATGCGAAAAATATAATATACAGCTACACAGAAGAGAGGAGTCATGACGACTCCTCTCTTTGTTTTTATATTCAACGACCAGTTAGTTAACATTTTAATTAATTCCATCATTTTCAAACCAAATAAGTTCCGCTATAATAATGAAAATATCATTGGGATAAAATTCCTTTTATATTTTTATGTATACATACAAATCTACCATGAAGGAGCATCACGATGAAAAAGAAAATCGTTTCCTTACTCTTAGCTTTATCAATGGCATTATCATTCCATGTATCCGTATATGCGGATACGACGCCACAACCAGTAACAAGAGGGGATATCGTTAACTCTTTATTAACAGCAGCTGACACTTACAAACCCGGCCTTACTAAAGAAGCTATTATTCAAGGTTATAAGAACAAAAAACTGAATGAAAATGAACCCGTTAAAAAGATAGAAGCTCTAGTCATGTTAAGCAGGGCGTTTGGACAATTGCCGGAGCCTGTCGGGAATGATTTACGCATCGGAACATTTGGTCTAACATTCACTGACGTACCGGCTTGGGCTAAAAAAGATATCGATAAACTCGTGAAGGCAGGCGTACTGACAGCCAAACCTGAAGGCACACTTGGCGCAAACGATCCTATTACGAGTGCTGAGTTCCAAACGATTATTAACAGAGTATGGGCGCTTAAAGGTAATCATCTAAAGGATGATTTTTACGAAGCGGTCAATAAAAAATGGCTCAATCAATCTACCATTCCTGCAGGGGAAATGATGGGTGGTGTCATCTCAGAACTGCATCATGTAAACAACAAAAAAATAGCTGCCATTATGGAAGAGCTCATTAGCAAGCAGCTCGCTTCAGGTACAAAAGAGCGCAAATTAGCGGATTTTCATAATATGGCGTTGGATAAGGAAAAGAGGAATAAGCTAGGGATTGAGCCTATAAAAAAATATGTGACGTCAATTGATGAGGCTAAGACGATTAACGAGCTAGTTCAAGCCGACCTGAACATCGATAAGGACTTAGGTTTTAGTACCCTGTTCAAATTTGACGTCATCGGAGATGTCAAAAACAGCAATAAAAATGACCTGTACTACCGCGGGTTAAAAACAGGTCTAGATAAAAGTAGCTTCGCAACAGAAGATGCAAATGCGAAGAAAGCATATATCGAGCAGATAACGAAATATCTCGTGCTAACGGGTGAGAACTCATCTACAGCCAAAGCCCGTGCAGAAAAAGTGTATGAAATGGAGAAGAGCTTGGCTGCCGTCTCGCTTGAACGCTATGAGCAAGGCGATGTTAGTAAAATTTACAACCCGTATACCATCGAAAAATTTGATGATTTGTACAAAATAGTCGATATGAAACAAGTACTCACGTCAATGAAATTGGGCCATGCTGATAAAATCATTGTTATGGATGAGAAGCTGGCGCAAAAAGGCGCCGCGTTCATGACAGAAGCTAATCTTGATGTACTGAAAGCGTATGTCAAAGTACAGCTGCTAGAAGAAGCAGGCCAACTGCTATCCGATGAAATTAGAAATGTATCGAGCGATTTCTATGCAGCGATGTACGGTGTCTCTAAGCAGAATACCGATAAGGAAGCTGCACAAAACATAACATCAGCGGCGATGGGACCATATTTGGAGCAGATGTTCGCCGAGAAACATTTCTCCCCCAAAGCAAAAAAAGATGTTGAACAAATGGTAGAAAAAATGGTTGCTGTATATGAAAAAAGAATTAACGCGCTGGATTGGATGTCCGAAACAACAAAGATGCAGGCCACTAAGAAGTTGAAAGCGATAAACGTTAAGGTTGGATATCCAGATAAGTGGGAGACAACTTTAGATAAAGTGACGTTCAAGACATACGACGAAGGCGGCTCCCTGTTCTCCAACTACTATGCGGCTACCAAGGTAATCATGGATGAAAAAAAAGCTAGTGTTGGACAACCAGTCGATAAACAAAAATGGACGACCAGTGTCCATACGGCAAATGCGTTCTACAATGTATTTAGTAATGAGATGACGTTCCCAGCTGGTATTCTCCAAGCCCCGTTTTATGATGTTAATGCCAAACCTGAACAAAATCTTGGAGCGATTGGTACGCTAATCGGTCATGAGATTAGCCATGCATTCGATGACGAAGGGGCAGCATTCGATGAGCAAGGAAATGAGAAAAACTGGTGGACAGAAGAAGATTTGAAAAAGTTCCAAGAAAAATGCAAGGAAGTCATTGCATTTTATAATGGAATCGAAGCGATCCCTGGGGTCATAAGCAACGGTCAGCTGACATTAGGTGAAAATGTGGCGGATTTAGGTGGAATGGCTGTTGCACTGCAAGTGGTATCCGAGATGAGCAAGCCTGATTACAAGGCATTTTTTGAAAGCAATGCGACAACCGCGAGGAGCACGATAACGAAAGAGGTTGCAGCATACCTTAGCTCAGCTGCCTCCCATTCACTCGATAAAATTCGAGTAAACCGCACGGTTGTGAACTTCCAGGAGTTTTATGATACGTATGGCATTAAGCCTGGAGATGGCATGTATGTAGCTCCAGAGAATCGAGTCTCAATCTGGTAGAACCACAAGCGGATAGAGTTCGTTCAAAAATTTTCTTGAACAATAGTGTTGAGTAAATCAACAAGCACAGAAGCAACGGTTTCGCTAGCTTGAATAACATCATTATTGCTTAACGAATGCCACAGAGGCTATTTCGCTTATATTTGCTTATTTTAAAATGTAACGGTTGTCAGAGAGCTTATTTGCCATATAGAGCGATGTTATTCGCCAAAAACGCAAAACTAAGCGCTTTGGTGACCGTTACATACAAATATGTACGTTTTTGCTCAAATAACCTCTCTGACGGCTGTTAGGACAAACTCCAAGGTCCACGCTCCACTCTATAACAAGTAACGGCACGTAATTTTCCCTACGACATGACATACTAAGAATAAACAGACTAGAGATCCCAACGCGTTAGCTAACCTCGGCTCAATGAATAACACCAGTAATCATCCACTTAAATGTCTTCCTAGGCATACGGCTTACAACATTTTCAAATTGGTCGATAACAGCTATAATGAAAAGAGATAAATGGGAAATTTTCCTGTTTGTTCTCCTTTATTTATACATAAATTACACCTTGGAGGAGCCTGACGATGAAAAAGAAGTTCGTTTCCTTACTTATGGCCATGACAATGGCCCTCTCATTCAGCGTATCCGTGTATGCTGCTGAACAGCCGAAGCCAGCAACCAGAGGAGAGATCGTTAACACCTTGTTGACGACGGCTGATGCTTACCAAACGGGACTTAAAAAAGACGCTATTATTAAAGGCAACGGAAATGGATCTCTAAAAGAAGAGCAGCCCGTCAAGAAGGTTGAAGCTCTAGTCATGCTGAGCAGAGCATTCGGTGAATTGCCGGAGCCTGTAGGAAATGATTTGCGCACAGGAACATTTGGCGTACAGTTTACCGATGTACCAGCTTGGGCTAAAAAAGATATCGATAAGCTAACTAAAGCAGGCGTACTAACTGGCAAAGCTGATGGTACATTAGGCGTAAACGATACGATTACACTTGCGGAGTTCCAAACGATTATCGCGAGAGTGTGGGCGCTTGAAGGCTCTCATGTAAATGATGACTTTTATGAAGCAATCAATAAGCAGTGGCTAAATAAATCAACCATCCCAGCAGGAGAAATTATGGGTGGCGGATTCTCCGAGCTGCAAAAACAAAACGATGATAAAATCACAAAAATAATAGATGATCTTTCCGGCAAATCATTCGCAAAAGGGACAAAGGAACAGAAGCTTGCAGACTTCTATGCGACAGCGCTGGATACGGAAGCTAGAAATAAACAAGGGATTGAACCCATTCAAAAATATATAAAAGCTATTGATGAAGCTAAGACGCTCGACGAACTTGTTCAAGCCGATCTTACCTTGGAGAAAGAACTAGGTATGAGCACGCTATTCCAGTTTGGCATTATGAGCGATGCTAAGAACAGCAGTGCGAACGCTTTGTACTTTACTGGACTAAGCACTGGACTAGATAAAAACAGCTTAGTAAACGAAGATGCAAAAGTGAAAAAGGCTCATATCCAGTATATGACCAAAATGCTCATGCTGACAGGCGAGAAAGAGGCTGCTGCCAAAGCTCGTGCGGAGAAAGTGTATGAGATGGAGAAAAGCTTGGCTTCCGTCTCACTTGATCCCCATGAGCAAGGCGACGTGAATAAATACTATAATCCTTACACCATCGAGAAATTCGACGACATGCATAAAGAAGTCGATATCAAACAAGCATTAAAATCAATGAAGGTCGATACTGCCGATAAAGTAATCGTATTTGACGTAAAACTTGCGCAAAAAGGTGCAGAGCTATTAACTGGAGCTAATCTTGAAACGCTAAAAGCTTACTCCAAGGTACATTTGCTCACAGCAACAGGCGGCTTATTGTCCGATGGTTTCAGAGACGCAGCAAATGAATTCGCAGCTATTTATGGCGTTACAGGAGAAAAAACGGATAAGGAAATTGCAGCTGCTATTACAACATCCACGATGAGCGGATATTTGGAGCAAATGTTTATCGAGAAACATTTTTCACCAGAAGCTAAAAAAGATGTTGAACAAATGGTTGATCAATTGATCGCTACGTATGAGAAACGAATCAAAGCGCTTGATTGGATGTCTGAAACAACAAAAGCGAAAGCAATTAAGAAACTCGATACGATGATGGTTAAGATCGGTTATCCAGATAAGTGGGATACAACCTTAGACAAAGTAACGATTAAATCATACGGTGAAGGCGGTTCATTATTCTCTAATTCCTTCGCAGTAACCAAAGCATACGGCGATAATAAGAAGGCAACGCTGCACAAACCGGTTGATAGAACGCAATGGTTAACGAGCGTGTATACCGTAAATGCATTCTACAATCCGTTGAACAACGAAATTACGTTCCCAGCTGGAATCCTCCAAGCGCCATTCTATGACACAAAGGCGAAACCTGAAGCCAATCTTGGCGCTATCGGTATGGTTATTGGTCACGAGATCAGTCATGCATTCGATAACAAAGGTTCCGCATACGACGAAAGTGGAAATGCGAACAATTGGTGGACAGACGAGGACTTTAAGAAATTCAAACAGAAAAACGAAGAACTAATCAAGTTCTATAATGGAATCGAGATTGTTCCAGGTGTATTGAACGACGGTCTGCTTACACTAAGCGAAAATGTCGCTGATCTAGGTGGAATGGCAGCTGCCCTGCAAGTGGTATCTGAAAAGAGCAATCCAGATTATAAAGCGTTCTTCGAAAGCAACGCGAAGCTGTGGAAATCCACAACCACAAAGGAGTTCGCAGCGCTTCTAAGCAAAAATGATACACATTCAGCTAACAAAGTTAGGGTAAATCGCACCGTTGTCAACTTCCAAGAGTTCTACGATACGTATGGAATTAAGCCCGGTGATGGTATGTACGTAACTCCAGAAGATCGAGTTTCGATCTGGTAAAATAAACAGAGGATAGAGCGTTCCTATCGATATCGCAGCTGTATCCGTATACAAAGGCAAGCCACTCCAATCTCATGGAGTGGCTTTTTATTTTTTGACTCCATATATCCCGTCACCATTACCTCATTGACAAATCGCTTAACGATCAATAAAATAAAACTGAACATTCGATCAATTTTTTAAACAAAAGATCAAAAAATGATAGGTACAACTGCAATGTATTGGCTGATCACAAGGGAGGAGATAAGCTTGTCCGTTCCAATAAACAATAACTCAACCACAGGCAAAAAACGTGCTGTTTCATTGGATCTAGCACGAGGTGCCATGCTGCTGTTAATCGCACTCGCGCATGCACCGCTTTATTTGTACGCTTCTGATCCTGGCATTATGCACAGGGTAGAAGGGATCACATTCTTCGATCAGGCCGTAAACTTTTTTGGCCAGTTCGTAATTGATAATCGAGCACGGGCCATGTTTGCCGTCTTGTTCGGGTATGGTTTAGTGCTAGCATTTAAAAGCCAACTCGCTAAAGGAATAAGCGAGAAAAAAGCTGTAAAGACGATACGACGTCGTTCGTGGTATTTAATACTATTCGGAATGTTGTTAGCCGTAGTCATCGGAGGCCAAGATATTCTTATGGCATACGGTGTCGCTGGGCTGTTAGTTAGTTGGGTCTTAACACGTACAAACAAAACCCTGATTCGAACCTTTATATGGATCACCGTCTTCTATGTCCTTATTACCCCACTATTTTGGGGCTTTACTATACTGGAAAGTGGGAGTTATGGCTTCGCTCCAGAGGTTTCGGCAACAGACACCTATTTTAGTACTGCTGTACTCAAATTAATTACCACTCCTTTCATCCCTATTTTTATTCATATGATGTTCCCAGTTCTCCCTTCCGTACTACTCGGTATTTGGATCGCCAGATATGAACTGTTAACGAAACCTGAACAACACTTAGGAAGGATGCGCCGCATAACGATCGCGGGATTGATTGTCTCTTTGTTAGGTGCAATTCCTTTATCCTTAATCGGAAATGTGTGGAACCCAAGTTATTTCACTGCTGGACTTGTAAACGGATTACACATCATTACCGGAATTGCTGGAGGATTAGCTTATGCTATGCTGTTTGGCATCATTGGAGCCAAAATAAAAGAGCCCGGTCGTCTCACTTCTTCCTTAATGGCTGTAGGCAAGCGTTCCTTAACTTTTTATGTGTTTAATGAGGCATTACTTGTCGTCCTCTTATCCCCTGTGGCGCTTAATCTAGGAGGACAGATAGGAAACGGTCTTGCTGCCTTAATCGCAGTGGGGATTTGGGTTCTCTCCGTTGTACTAGCCACAGTATTGGAGAAAAAGAATAAAGTAGGACCGTTGGAAGCTCTAATGAGGAAATTGGTGTACAGAAATAAATAAGCCATCCTATAACGGAATACGGAATATATTTTCCTGCTGTACTAAAAATAAATCGTCGATTCACAAAAACTAAGGTGAGCAAGTTTAACTTATAGTAAACTCTTGCTCACCTACTTCCCAACCAGAAAACACTAGGTAAAATGAAACATATGGACTATATTTTGCGGATTCTTCTGACAGCGCTTTTTATGACAACACTAATGGATTCGAATCTTATCTCCCTCCTGCAATGGAGCACTGCTCTCAACTATAATTTGTTCCTGATTGAACAAACCCTCAGTTACAGCTGATTGCGTTTCATTTGAATCTACGATTGTAATGTATTGCTTCCGAGCGTAAAAAGCATTGCCAAGAGGTCCATTTCTCTCCTCGAAGCTAAATATATACCTTTTATCTCCCTCATGATGAATTGCTTTATTGTCTACCAAAATTACATCATCTATCGTTTTGGTTAGCTCGACTACAGCTTGCTCCCCTCCCTGCAAAGCATTATCCTGAATGGCAACGGTCAGACGCTTCATCGCCGTGTACATCGTTTGACCTGCATCTTCACCTGATGAAGTGAGAGGCTCTGCATCTTGAATTTCTTCAATACGGCCCTCCACTTGCCTAGCATGGCTGCCCTTCAATTGAACATTCAGCTTAGCTCCTTTTTCTAGAACACCAATGGCATCCACAGGAGCAAGAAACTCAACAGCAAAGCCAAGACTCTGGTTAGCAAGGACAATATCAGGTCCTTCTCCAGTAGAAGCAAGCCCTTCCACCGCTCCCACTTTCGTCACAACTCCGTCGAATACCGCTGTCAGTGCACCATTTACTGATAAATCCTCTTGCAGCTTTTCAATTTTACGCTGTAGAACATCCTTATCGATAGAGCTAACCTTTAAATGGTCTCTAGCTTTTTGGATATTTATTTCATCTCCGCTGCGATAAGCCTCAATATAACGATTCTCCTGTTCTTTCGTCGAAATAGTTAACTTATCAAGAGTGGCCTTTTCATCCAGAATCTGATTTTCAATAGCCTTCGTATCGTAGACTACCAGCACTTGCCCTTTCTTAACGAGCTGTCCCACCTTGACGTTGACCTGCTTCACTTTTCCTCCTCCAGCACCCGATAAGGCTGATTCCTTACGCCATTTCACCGTACCTCCGCCTTGAAAGGTATGAACAAGCTCACCTCGTTCCACAGTTGCTAATGCCACTTTCGGCAAAGTTAATGACTTCAGCGTATTACTGAACAGGGTAAATCCGATCAACAGTCCGATAAACAAGCCGAACAGGATGCGAATGTACCGTTTGCGTCCCATTAACGTTTGATCGGCAGGTTGAGTTATCATTACAATCCCCCCGTAATGGACTATCCTTTAATTCCCGATAATTGAATACCTTCAACAAAATAAGATTCCGCATATAAAAATAACAATACCATCGGAGTCATATACAACGCAGAGGCAGCAAAAGCCGCACCCCTTGCCCCTTCAATAATGCTCGACAAATATAAAGATAAAGGCTGCTTGAATGTGTCCTCCAAAAAGATGAGCGGCTGCTCGACCATATTCCAATTGTCAACAAACAACAGCACGACAAGCGCTGCGACACCAGGCTGAACAAGCGGAAGCACAATCTGATAAAAAATTCTCAGTTGTCCTGCACCGTCTATTTTGGCCGCTTCGATATAGGAATTCGGAATATGCAGCATAAATTGTCTAAGCATAAAGACACCAAAGGCACTGAATATCCCCGGTAATATAATGGCGGAAGTTGTGTTCATAAGCGCCAGCTTATCTGCAATAATATAATTGGGTACCAGTGTAACTTGAAATGGCATTAGCATGGTCATTACATATAGGAAAAACAGTTTGTCTCTCCCCCAAAAGTGAAGCTTGGCAAACGCATACGCAGCCAATGACGCGACCAGCACTTGCCCTACAATAATCGGCACAACCATAAACACAGAGTTCCAGAACATGTGGAGAAATACTGGCTTATCCAACAGCACCTCCATATATCTACTAAAGGACACCCAGTCAGGGATCAGTTTCAAATTAATAAATGGCTCTTCCTCCCCTGCGGCGATATCGACCATTTCACCAATGAGATGATAGTTATAGTTAATCTCGGCTTCCGTCATAAAGGAGTTCGTAAATGTGACGACTATAGGGAAAAGCATTACCAAGGCTAGCCCGCCCATAATTACCGTCAGTACAAGCTTGTGAAATACAGCCAATTTACTCACCATCCCTACCTTATTCCATAAAATTTCGAAAACGACGTTCAATAGTGAGCATGGCTGTCACAAAAATTAGAATACATCCTACCATTACCACGGCAGCAGCCGTCAGCTTCTGAACATCGAGCGCCATAAACATGTTGTTCATGTAGTGCTGCAGCATATAAATCCGATCATGCGGATATTCGCCAGCGATCAAATACGTTTCACGGAACACTTTGAACGAATTAATAATGGAGATAAGAATGACAAAAAACATCGTCGGAGTTAAATAAACAAGCGTAATATGTAACCATTTATGAAACCTACCCGCCCCTTCGATATCCGCCGTCTCATAGTAGTCCCTCGGAATACTTTGTAAACCAGCCAAAAATAAAATAATGTTGTACCCCATGTTTTTCCATATGTAGAGTATGGTTAGCACACCGATTGACCACTCCGATTTCATCCAATCGACCCGCTCCACATTCAAGTACTCCAGCCATGCATTGAATGTGCCATTCCAATCGAACAAGATTTGCCACACCATCACAATAGATGCGACGGGTACCACAAGCGGCAATACAAATGCGGTCTGCAGCCAATTCCGAATAAACAATTTTTGATTCAGGATCTGCGCAAACAGCAAAGATAAAGCTATAAGGAGAGGTACACTCACAATGGTAAACAATAACGTATTCGATGCTGATTTGTGAAAAGAATCACTATTCTGTAGTGCCCTGTAATTGTCTAGGCCGACAAATGAGCCGTCAACCGTATGATCTTGAAACGAATAAATAACTCCCATAGCAAACGGAATCAGATAAAACAAGGCAAAGCCAATCAGGCTTGGTGCTAGAAAGAGGGCTGCCACAGCCCATTCCTTCCGCAGCAGTCTGATCAGCTTATCCCAGTAACGCTTGTCTGTCATGTTCAATCCACTCCCTATTCATTCAACACAGTCATCACTCTATTCTGAATCAGCTCTGCCACTGCTTCGGGTGATTTCTGTCCGGTGAAATAGGCTTTGGATTCTCCCAATAGAATCTCTTCGATTTTTGAGGGCTTGAACTCAACTGAATATTTTAAGCTGCTAATTAACCTCTCCATCTCATCGATATCCTTTTGAGTAACTTCGTACTCTTTGCCTTTCAAAGGCCCAACTTCTTGATCAGACATTACTTTTCCCTTTTTCAATACATCTTGAGCAATTTTCTTGTAGGAAGCTTTGTTTAATGAAAAACCGCTTGCTTGATCTTGCATCTCATCAGATAACAGAAATTTCAGGAAATCCCATGCTTCATCTTTTACAGCAGACCTCTCATTAATGCCGATCGTTTGGTAGGTTCTGAAAAATCCTCCTGCCGCCTGCCCGCTTGCATTTGGTTTTAAGTACAGCTTTGATTTGTATTTGTAAGGATCACTAAAAAATTCACTCTTCTTTACATCACGAATATAGTATTCGGGTGAACTAATGAATTCGCTATAGAAAATGGCCCCATCATAATCTTCCCTTATCATCTTCTCATCAAGCATAAGCTTTACTTCCTTAAGTAATTCAATAAAGGCAGCAGAGTCGAAATTAGCTTTCCTGCTCTTCAGATCTACGAACGTCGCATACTGATCATGAACCAAACTTTTTATCATGTATTCAGGAGTTACTCCGCCTAATGCAAAATAATTTCCATCTGTTTTCTTAACGATTTCTTTGGCTGTGTCGGTAAACTGTTTCCAATTCCAATTGCTATCGTCGATCTTTACTCCGCTTCTTTCAATTACCGTTTCATTGCCTATAAGACCATAAATAAAGAAACCCATCGGCATCCCGTATATTCCGCCGTTTACCTTGATCCCATCTAAAACATTACTGAAGTACTGCTCTTTCTTAAAAGTAGGGTCCTTATCGATCATATTTCCTATGTTGGCCAGCAATTCTTTTTTGATATAATCCCCGGATGGCAATTGATCCATCTGAATCAGATCAGGCCCTTTACCAGATAACATAGCTGTATTCATTGTTTTTACAAACTTTTCTGCATCTGCAGCTGTGATGTTTTCATTCGCTTGTTCGATATATTGAAGATCAATGGTGATATTAGGATGCTTCGCTTCATATCTTTTCTTGGCTTCTACATAGAAATCGTCAAGAAAATAGGTGGAAAATACAATGGTTTTCTTCTCCTTGCTATTATTCGTTCCAGACGTTTCACCCTTAGGTGATGTAGTACTTGTCCCGTTGTTTACCTGATCGGAGGTTGTCTGTCCTCCGTTCGATGTCTGTGCTCCCCCTGCATTCCCGTCAGTAGTGGTGCTGCAAGCAGAAACGATGACCATGATAAACATAAACAGAATTAACATCGCTTTTTTCATTGTTTTTCTTCCTCCTATAATCCTTCTCTCCATGAACATTCCGTAGCGTTACAGCATCAGTATAAGGTGGAGATATATGAGGAATGAGATGGACTTGTATTGAAGTTGTAAAAACTGAAAAAAAGAACCTTCAGGAGTAGATGGTTCCCTGAAGGTTCTTTCGTGTGTTGCTGTAACACTGTAAATGTGGTCTTGCATGGTCTTGCAACACGAGTTCAGTTAGGCGGTTATGTCTAGCTTAAAGCCTCGAATAGTAACTAAGCAGTGCCATGACGTCCTTACTGAACCCGACAACTTCATTTCGTCTCAAATCGACTGAGACCGTGTACATTAACTTATCGCCGTCCTTGCTCATGTAATACAATTCCACTACACTGCCCCAGCGGATCATATCCTCATTCAGCGATAGCTCGGACAATGGATAGCTCCCTTTTTCCTGAATAAACGTTGTTGCAAGAGCGATAACCTTTTCATTGTCTTCCTCACTAGTGCTGGATAAATCTCGTAACGTTCCTGCCCTTGCGGCTTTAACAACATCGCCGTCCCTTGCATTCAGCACGATATCATAGATTTCATTAGGGTCATTCATTTTGGTCAGAGTCGTATAAAATAAACCATCAGAATACGAAGCCAGTTCTGTTTGATCGTTCAGCTTTCGTTTCGGAACCTCTGCTCGTTTCACTTCCAAGGCTGGAGCTGGCTCGACTATCGGAATGAGACCATATTCCGCCTCACTTATTAAAGCTTTAAACTTGTTTTGATCAATAATTTGCATCTCCAATTGAATCTCGTTCAACGTTAGTTTTTTATCGAAATATTTATTTACCGCATTTAGACTAAGTGTTTTCACTGTATCCTGAGACAGGACACCCTCATATTTCGCCTCATTGGCCGCATTTGTTCTATGAATTGGTTTTACCATAACTGTCTCTTTCGGTATCGTATCAAACACACCTTGGCAACCCGTCCCGAGAATCATGAGCAACACGCATGTCACAACCAAATTAAGCTTGTTCATTCCTGCATCCCGCCTTTCGGAAAGGTAGGTGCGAATACAACTTCCACCTTCGTGCCATGATTCTCATTACTGGTTACCCGGATGTTCGCATTGTGGACCTTCGCTACATTTTTACATATTGCAAGACCGAGACCTGCCCCTTTTCCGCTTCTTGTCCTCGATTTGTCCACCATGTAAAAAGGTTCGAAAATTTTATCCTGATGCTCCTTAGCAATCCCAATGCCCTGATCCATCACTGCCAACACACATTGCCCATCTTGCCATACGATTTGTAGTGTAATGGTCTGCTGTTTATCTGAAGCTTTAATTGCATTGTCCACCAGATTGAAGATTAGAACTTTCATCAAATCCTTTTCCAATCTTAGCTCGCCAGGTCCACACTCCGTGACAATTGCAATCTGCTTTTCTTTGGCCAGCATGTCTAGTGCAGGCTTGATTTCAGCTATAACCGCTCCCAGATCGTGCAGCTCCAACTCGAAGTCATCCTCTTGCAGCACAATCAAGTTCATCAACTTCAATGACAACATCTCTAATCGTTTACCCTCTGAATAAATGACGTTGAGACCATCTAAAAACATTTCTTCATCGTATTTGGTAGTCCTCATAAAACTCGCATAGGCAATAATGGAAGTGAGCGGTGTTTTTAATTCATGCGTAAAATTATTAATAAACCGCTGTTTTTCTTGATTGATTCGCTCAAGTTCATTGATCTTATCCTCCACAACAGCGGCCATATTGTTAAAATTGTCTGCTAGCACGCCAATTTCGTCCTTTGATTGTAATTGGACCCGTTCAGAGAAATTTCCCTGCGCAATGACCTGAGCTGTACGACCCAGCCGCTCAATTGATCGCGTCAGCCCTCTACTTACAAAAAACATAATCAACATATACAGAAAACAGGCCGCCACATCCACCTTTACAAAGAACTTATATTGATCCACACGGTCCTGATACACGGAACTGACATCTACCATATAGGTAAATAGATAGCTCGTTTGACTAACATCCACCATATTCGACGTGAACAGGATCGTTCGCTCATCGATATCCCGCAACATATAATTGATTTGATCCGCGCCTAGCTTATCCAGTTCCTTACGCTGCTCCGGCATCTGAAAATCAATATTACTGAAGACCGCCTGATTGGTCTCATCCCTAATATCCAAATACACACGTTGTTCCTTATTGGTTCTAACAAATTCATTAGCAATTCTCGTTAACACTGTTTTCTCATAATCGATTGAATCGTAAATACGAACAATCGGTACAATCGCGTTGACACTGGAATGAATACTCATGTATTGGCTTAGCGCACTATCTATTTCCTGCTCCAGCATTCTATTGTGGCTGCGCTCGATAACCATAATAGAGGCAGCATTAAAAATAATGACAAAGACTAGAATCGAGAAGATGTAAATTTTCTTCCAAAATTTCATCTTCTTAATCCTCCAACCGGTAGCCAAGTTTATAAATAGTTTTAATATGATCCTGCAAATCTAGTTTTTTCCGTAATGATTTAATATGCATATCAACCGTTCTTGTTTCTCCATAATAGTCATCACCCCATACTTTATCGATAAACTGCTCTCTTGATAGGGCGATATTCTTATTTTTCAGGAGAACGACCAGCAAATCATATTCTTTTGGCGTTAGCTCCACGACTTCTCCTTGCTTGGTTACCTCCCGCTTGTCCAGATCAATGAGAAGCGACTGGAAGCCAAGCATTCGTTCTTCTTTGCCATACCTACGCAATACCGTTTCGATACGAGCTAGCAGTTCAATCGCTTCGAATGGCTTGACCATGTAATCATCTGCTCCCAGCCTTAGCCCGTCCACTTTATCATAAACCGAGTTCTTCGCCGTCAAAAAAATAACCGGTATACAATAAGGTCTAATACGCTCCATTAGTGCAAAACCGTCCAGTTTGGGAATCATAACATCCAGCAAAATAAGATCAAACTTCTCCCGCTGCAGCAGTTCCAAAGCCGCCAAGCCATCATAGACCTCTGTCGTATCGTAGTTTACGATATTGAGATTCATTTTAATAATTTTAGAAATATGAACATCATCTTCAACGATCAATATTTTTTTGTTCATCACTGAATCTCCTAACACAAATGATGGGTGTACCATATTCGGATGGTCAGATACACCATCTATACTAGCATGATAGGGCAAATAATAGGTATGTGAATCCACATAGAGCGCACATGAAATGATCACCTAAGCTAGGCACGCCAAAAAGGGAAGAACCCTATTTGTATAGGATTTTCCCTGTCTATCAACTATTTCACGTTATTTATATAACATCCTAGCCTGACACTTTTAGGAGGAAATGCTCATTCATTTTTCATCAGTGCCTTAAATGCTTTCAGTTTATGCTGAGCTCGTCGATACATCATATAGTCAAATAGATTGGCAATACATATGATGCTAAGTACGATCCACAGTATCCAAGCAATCTCTGTTGCTTGCACCATACTCCTATCTGCAATTATCATTGAACATGCCATAATGAAGGTAGTGACCACTAAAGCAATCAAGTTGTTAATAAAAAAGTAAGTTCGAGCTCTCGCCATACTTATAGGTAGGATGGAAGTTAGCCATTCTGTTAGTAAACCAACGATAAAGCCGATGCTTCCGCTAGCTAACACCACCAATACTGTATTCGATAATGATACATCTGAGTACCCGGTAAACTGCAAAATAACACCGATAAACAAACCAAGAAAAAATGACTTTACCACATTTACTAAATGGATATTGTCCATACATTGAGCTCCTATAACTTGAGTGTGTTTCTAAGCTTTTTTGAGAACATCTTGGATACTTCTAGTTCCTTGTCATTATCCATTCTTAATACATATCTGGAGTTGAACCAAGGGATAATTTCTTTAACGTGAAGCAAATTAACGAGTTGTGACTTATTGATTCGTATAAATCCTTTTACAACCCACACATTCTCATAATATTGCAGCGTCTCTTTAATACTGTACTTATTAGATTTGGTATAGGCCATAATACCATCAGGACCCGCTTCTACATATCGAACATCCCGTGGTTCAATAACAGCAAATTTATTGTCGCTCAACCCTGTAAATCGATGCGTCATATGCATCTCTTCTCGGATACCAGAGACCAACAGCTTAACGACATCCATATATTCAATAGCATCGAATACAATACAAATCTTTTCAGTCGGTAGCTCAAATCCCTTTTCAACAAGAACCAAGTCACTATGTTGCTCGACTTCAATTTGATATTTGGACAGTTCCTGTTTCAACTTTTCACAAACTTTATTTGAACACAATAATTGAACCATTGTATGTCTCCTAATGACAACGTACGAACTATTTATTCAACTATCATCCTATCATAAATCATCCTTATATTTACAAGCTCTTCTATCCCTTTTTCCCTATATTCATCTGTTCCAAAGTTCGCAATGAAATAAGTTTCCTTTTCCTTATCGTATAATACGTATGACCCTGTAACACCAACACCACCATAAACATCGGACATTGAGCCTAGTAAAAAGGATAGTTCACTAAAGTCAAAATACATCATCCCCATTCCATAATAAATACCTTTATCATAGTCATGAGTGAAATCAGTCATCTGTTTATACACTTCATCAGATAATAAAGTCCCGTCCTCTAATGCCACCATGAACGTTAACAGGTCATCCATTGTAGTAACAACTCCTCCACCTGCCCAATCAACGGATAATGCCTGTTTATCGCTATAGTCAACACCATCGATATAAAATCCTAATATGTCTGCCGGTTTATCCTGATAAAATAGTAAATAACTATCGTTCATACCCAAGGGCTTAAATATCCTCTTCTCCAAAATAGCAGCATAAGATTGTTTTTCAATCTGCTCCAAAATAAGACCCAGTAAAATATACCCCGTATCCGAATAATAAAATTGTTGTCCAGGTCGTCCTACAGGATTCTGATTTTCCCTAGTAAATGCAATCAATTGTTTGGGTGTAAAGGAAAGTTCCGGATTGGCTGATGTCATTTCCAATATAGGCTTTCCGCTATTTACAGGACCTTCAAAATAATCACCTACTCCAGATGTATGACTGAGCAATTGCCTTATCGTAACTTGATTTGCATAGTCTATCCCGTCTACTACAAATAAGCCTTTAAGAACACTGTCATCCAGCCAGGAAGTAATTTTATCATCATAGCTAACTTTTCCTTCTTGAACTAACACGCCAAAGATAACAGCACACATCGTTTTACCAATGCTGGCGGCATGATATTGACTATCAACGTGAACAGGTTCAACGGAAGAGTGGCTTTTAGTACCCACTGCAAATTGTTCAAAATAACCTGTTTTTTTAGAGTAAATGGTCAGCAGTACGCTGGATAAAGAATTATTTTGTTCTACGATATCGGTTACATGGGTTTCAATTTTTTTCGTCACTTCTTCTTCTGGTATTGGCCTATTCAGTATCATTATTACGCCAAATCCAACCACAACGATAATAAGGAAACCGATCAGCACTCTAATTGCTATTTTCATATGGGAGATGGACCACCTTTCCATTCATGTATTTTCATAAACTACTCTACTCGGTGGTCTGTATGGCAGAAACACTTTTGATTCAAGTGGTCCAAATAAAGGATTAAGATGACTTTTTATTGAGCTGTAGGTGTAATTAATGGAACGAAACGTTTATCAAGCATGATCTACTACTAAACTTTTATTTTCAAACGCTGTTGAGAGTACAATTAAGGGCATTGAAAATCCGAATGCATGGCAGGAATCCAGAAAATGAGCCAACGACTCTGTCGTTTCAGTGCAAACTTTCAGCAAGAAGTTATACTCTCCACTAATTCTATAAAGATCAACGATCTCAGGAGACTCTTCACTGAAAGCAACAAAAGCATTGCAGCTACTTGTTTTAAATAAAACGAATGCGGTCGTATGCTTCCCAAGTCTGTGCGGAGACAGCTGCGCACGATAGCCTGTAATGATCCCTTGCTCCTCCAGCTTCCGAAGTCTTTCTGTTACAGCTGGCTGCGACATGGCAATGTTTCGACTCATCTCGGAAATGGGAACTCGGGCGTTCTCATGCAATAAAGAAAGAATTTTGTAATCGATGTGATCCATAAAATGAACACCTCAATATAAAAGGATAATGACCTTATTTAAAGTGATATTTAAGTAATCTTATGCTCATTTACTTAATCATTCTATGTAGTTTGCGTACGATACATAATAAAATAGCGCTAAATCGATTAAAGAGGAGATGGCACAATGATATCTATGCTAAATGAACCTATAGCGCTAGGCGGATTACGTTTGAAAAACCGACTGATTATGGCTCCATTACAGCAGTACATGGGTACTTCCGAAGGGCTGGCCACCAACCATCATATTGAACATTACGGAAGAAGGGCACAGCATGTAGGACTCATTATTTTAGAATCTACCGCTATTTCTCCAAACGGAAGGCTATGGGGTAACGATATCGGAATATTTTCAGATCAACATATCGAACCGTTACGTAAAGTTACGGATGCGATTCACGCACACCAAACTCCGGTCTTTATTCAGTTATCTCATGGTGGAAGGAAATCGTCTCCTGAAGTTACGAACTCGTTAGTCGCACCAAGCGCGATTGCGTATGATGATTATTACGGCATACCCAAAGCACTTTCACCTGTGGGTATTGAACACATTATCCACGAATATCGATTAGCGGCAAAACGAAGTATAGAAGCAGGATTTGATGGGATTGAAATTCATGCGGCACATGGTTTTCTCATTCATCAATTTATGTCGCCTCTATCCAACAAGCGGACAGATGCCTATGGAGGTTCTGCTGAACATAGGGCGAGGTTTTTAAAAGAGGTACTTTGTGAGGTTAGAGAGGAAGTGGGCAGAGACTATCCGGTTATCGTTCGAATCTCTGCCACCGACTACAGCAAAAAAGGACTAACTCCTACAGAGTGGGTGCGTATGTTACAACCACTTGAAGCCGAATTGAACGCCATCCATGTCTCTACTGGTGGAATAACTCCGGTTCAACCAAGCGACATATACACCGCTTATCAACTTCCTCATGCGGCTGCAATTAAGCCACATTTCACAATTCCAGTCATTGCGGTCGGGGAAATTTATACCCATAGTCTTGCCAACCGTATACTTGAGGATCAATTAGCCGACCTAATCGCGATAGGCCGTCCTCTCCTAGAGGACCCGGACTACGCAGAACGCATGTTAATACCGTGAGTACTCTACTTGCCCAAACAGCTCATTGACTACGTCCCAATTGACTTTAAGCTGCCCGTTCCAGCCCGCCCACGGCATCTCCATATCCGATCTACCTTTTGTATTTGGAAGCTTTTCTTCTTGGCTCGCCATATCTTCATAGTCCGTCCACGTATCAAAATTCGTTTTGATACATGCATTGGGAATAGCTCCTACGACAGCTAGTGAGTTCAATATGCCCCGCCGCACGTACTTATTTCTCGGCATAATTTTTTCTGCTGTAAGCCGCTTCTCAAATTCACCCGGCGTCTCGTCAGGCTCCGAACGCTCCAAGCTGTCCAATAAGCTTCGAAACACTTTAATATCTTTCGACGTCGGCTTGACCGGACGCTGCTCCACTAATTCCTTTAAATCCAAGAGTGCTCCCCTCAGACTTAAACCATACGTATTGCCTAAGTAGAGGGCGTAATGAACCTCTGAAGTATTTTCCCAATAACCATCTTTTCGACTTTTTGAAAAGGAGCAAATTTTGCATGCAGCGTAACGGTCTGCCTCCACAAATTCGTGATCCGGTATGTTCAACATGGTGTAGTAGCTCGTCAACGAGGATATCCCACGGGGGTAGCTCCCACCAACTCCAGCAATAAATCCATCTATGATGCGTTCTCGATTTAATCGCTTGTCTTCCCTTAGCTGAATGAGCTGCTTAAGGCATGAATGGTGGGACATGATCTCCAGACGATTGACCATCCAGTCCATTTTTTTCACCAGTTCTCTCTCTTCTTTTATGAGTGAACAAACGTTGTACAGTCTCACCCCATGCTGAGGGTCAAACATTGAATTTGATGTATGATAGAGCTTTCTCAGCATAGCTACTTTCCTTTTATACATACCAAATTACTCCTTCCTCAAGTAGATTGTTAATTCCAATACTGCACAAGTCGACTGTATATGAACTTACTTCGTCATACGATAAAATGACGAAAGGAGCTGCCGTGGCATGCTCCTTAGTTAACCAACTTATGGAGTAGGGAATTCCCTCACAACCAGAACTCATTCATCATAGACTAAGTTTCGATAATAGTTGAGATGGATAAAATACTAGTAAACTTCTACTGCTGATTGAGGAACTTTCTTATTTCATCCCCATGATTAACAAGGGAGTGGCCTTCATCAGGAATAAGATTAATCTCTGCATGTTTTAGTAACGTTTCTAAACGTTTTGCCGTCTTTTCAGAATGGAACATAACATCCTTTCCCCCTACAAATAAGGCAACAGGCATCGTTAGTTGTAGAATTTCATCATCAGAGAACAGGGGAATGACTTCTTTTCTAAAATTAAAATGGCTTGCAATTAACTTTTGATACTGCAGCATAACTGCTGGAATAAGCTTGTCACCATTAATTTTGTAATAAAGCTTATCAATTCCTTTTTCTCCGAGTAACATGTACATGAGTGATTTGAACATAAAAGATTTTCTTAGAGGATCAATACCTGCTGGGCAAAGAAGAACCAGCTTGTCTACCTTTTGAGCATATGTTATAGAAAATTTAGCTCCTACCCATCCGCCTAGAGAAATTCCAACTATACTTGCCTTTTCAATAGATAGGCACTCAAAAACATCATGAAGCCAGTTGGTAAAGTCATCACCGGTAAATGGAAGTTGAATTTCACTACTCTTCCCTGGCTCACCAGGCATATCTACCGCATATACTCTATAATTTTGAGCATACTTCTCCATCTCATTGATCCACATTACTGAATTCATGCCACTGCCATGTAGTAAAATAAGTGGTGGCAAATCAGTTCTTCCACTCGCTATAATAAATGTTTTTCCATAACCCGTATCTATATACAATTCTTCATGTATCGTTGAACTCATACTAACTAATGAATCGTAATATTTTAGAACTTCTCTTTTTCCTTTTGCTGATTTAAAGGCAACCTGAACCTTACTATTGTTTCGTTTACTACTACCTGAATTCACTATTACATCTCCTTATTATTGTATCCCCTTTACATGTCATTGCCTTGAGTAAAGATAGATATATAATCCAGCATTTCTTTAGTAAAGATAAGATCTCCCCATAGCATTACTTTTACATTATTCTCATGTTGATAATGTTTGATATGAATCGTTGAATGGCTTAACTTAGGATCCTTACTATTCATTACGGCTAATAACAGGTTTGAAATTTTTCTATATTGATCAGCGTCTACTTCATTGATATCTACTACAGTAGAGACATTTACTTTATTCAGACCTTTATTTGTATCTAGGTCACCCGTGCTGAATTCAATATTTTTGTTTTCCGCTTCGACTTTATTGCTAATAGTAACGTTGTTATTTTCCATGAAAATACTCAAATCATGCCCCGATATTCGCCACTGCTTCCCTACTTTCGTAGCTCTAAGCTTACCTTCGGTTATAAATTTTCTAATTGTTTTATGGTGCATTCCTAATATTTCTGCAATTTGGTCAATGGTATAAAATTTTTCTTCCATCTGATTCAATCCTTTATATGATTTATACGCTCATTATATTGCACATTATGTATATTGTAAATACACTTTAATGTATTTTATTTAACTTTATTGCTATTTAAACAACTTAATTTCCACTTTTATTTTGCATTGGGCCATCAACCACACGTTTTTTCGTTAGTATTAACTCCGTAGTCTAAATTTCAATTCTAGCATCGATATAATCACCATTTGCATCCGTATGTACATTTAGTTTCCTGCATTAATAATCGTAATTTTCTCCTCAACCTATACTTGGACATACAAGAAAAAGCGTGTAGAACTGTACCTAACCTGTACAAGCTCTACACGCTTTATCCTACTTTTTCTACAATTGTGAATGGCACTCATTCATACGAATTAGCCTCTACACCTTAAATCGCTGTACTACATCATTTAGAGATTGCGCTACTTCAGCTTGATCCTGTGCGGTTTGCGCAATATGTCTCATACCGCCACTTGTATCGGACATACTGCCTTGTATTTCTTCTGTATTCTCTGAGGTTCTTTGCGCAATACTTGCCATATTTTCAATGGCAGCCGTAATTTCTTTAATTGTATGGGAAACATTATCGGACATGTTTGCAATATCATCGGATATTAGCCTTACATTATCAGCATCTTTATTGTACTGACTACCTGTATCCTGTAAAAGATCGTAATCTGCCATGACTTGCTTATTAATAAATTCCAATATTCCATTCGCGTCATGAGTTAGATCATGAAAAGCTTTCTGTGTCTTTTCAATCGTTTCGTGGATTTGTAAGGCAGTACGCTCAGATTGCTCGGCTAGTTTTCTTACTTCCTGAGCAACTACAGCGAATCCTTTGCCACTATCTCCAGCTCTTGCTGCCTCAATGGCTGCATTCAAGGAAAGTAGATTGGTTTGGCTAGCAATAGCAGCAATAGCGTCTGCCATGATCTTCACTTCATTAACTACCTTTCCATTTTCGATAGCTGTAAGTATCGCTTTTTCTTTCTCTTCATATAGTCTTTTTGCATGCTTAATCGATTGTTCTGCTGTATGGCTAATGTGAACAGCTCTCTCTTTAATTTTCATTGCTTCCTCATTGCTATTTTGTGCCGTCTTCGCTAATACTTCTACATGAGCAGCTACTTCTTCTACCGATGCACTTATTTCTTCACTGCTTGCACTTGTATCTTGTGAACCCATCGCAATTTCTTCAGAAGAGGAGTTAATCAGTTCTATTTGACCCGTAACTTCCTCAAAGGTAGCACTAAGTTCCTGACTCGTAACACTAACTTGTTCTGCGTCTCTAGCAATGTCGCGCACAACTCCTCTTAACGTCTCCGACATTTTGTTGAAAGCATGCCCAATATTACTTAACTCATCTTTCCCTGATACTTCAATGACACCAGTAAAATCTCCCTCGCCCATTACTCGACTCAATTGTTCCAGTTGTTGTAAGCGAGTTGTTAGACGTTTGGTGTACATAAATATAGTTGAACTAACGATAAGTATAGCGATAACGCCTATTACGGAGAGAGTTCTTACTAAGTCTCTTGAAGGAGCTTCTATTTCATCATTGGAAATAAAGAACGCTAGCTTCCAGCCTGCTGCTGTAACCGTATCATAGTATACTTTAGCATCACCAAATTCACCTTCACCCTTAATAAAGGATTGGCCGCTTTCCTTTTGCAGCATTTCTCCCCCAAGTGTCTTAAGCGACTCCCGTGGGCTGTCTTTAATATTAATTTTCATAATATGTTCTGGGACAATATCATGGAGAATTAATCCCTGTTTGCTCAAGAGCAATGGTAAGCCTGTGTCGCCCACTTTAATGCCAGAGACCATATCCATAATCTCATCTAGACTCAAATCTGCTGTAACCGTACCTACAAATTCATTTTTATAATAGAGTGGAGATATGGTTGTAACCATCGAAACACCAGAATTGGAATCGATATAGGGCTCCGTCCATGTCATTTCTCCCTCTTTTAACGCTTTTGCATCGGTGTAATAATATTCTTTTGTGTAATCAATTTGATTGTAAGAATCATCGATAGACATAACACCATCTTTTTGAGTCACATAATAAGCTCGTCTTCCAACCTGTGGATCTAGCTTATTTGGTGCAAAAAAGACACCTACACCAAAAGTTTCATCATTCGTTGACAGTACTTTCTTCATTTTGCGCAAGTATTCTTCTCTTGTCAGCTTCGGGTTATCGTTAACACTCATTAAAAACGTTTGTAGAGTCTTTTCATGAGCTAGAAAAGATAGATTAATGGTCTCTATTCCACTGGTTAAATTGGCTTTCATCGTCTGATCAACCTGTGTTGTCACCATTGAATTACTTTTAAAATAAGAAACCCCAGACATAACTAGTACCGTAACCATGATAACGGGTAATAATAGACGGAGCATTTGACCTTTGATTGTATTCATAGCTGTATTCACACCTTTTCTGACTGAAAATAGTAACCGTGCAATACGATTGGGTAATGTTAATATAATCGGTATATTGTAAAAATTATTATAATGGATAAATATGGTTAATTAGGCCGATTCAGATTTGACGGAGTTTGTAGTTATATCTTGAGTCCAATACAATAGAAGTCGGTTAATAGTGGATTGAATAACTCCAAATGGTGGTTTTTATGTTGAAGACATTATTTAATTGGTTATGTTTGACATGTTGGTAACACATATGATACCATATATGTATGCAGATGAGTCTGCTTACTTGAACTTATAAATCGAATATTGGTGAGGAGTTGGTGATGATGGGAAACCGTCAAATCCAGCAATTTCCTAACCTTGTTTACTCTGAGGAAGCCCTTGATAAGTGGACTCGGAACCCAGACATCTGCCAAAATGCCCAACGCAAGATTGTAGAGGCTTTCACGTACTTGAATGCTTACGGCACGGATTACAACTATCTTGGCAAGAGAATCACAAACACCAAGCGTGACGGGATCTGGGAACTGAAGATTAAAGGAAAGTCTAAGATGGAATGGCGGTTTTTGTTTAAACACGTTGCGGGGTCAGAATACGCAATTCTTCATTTCTTCTTGAAAAAAGACGAAGCTATCAGGAAACAAGACATGGATACTGCTGCGCGGATCGCCGCGAGAGAGGGCTGGTAACAGCCTCTCTCTCCAACGGTTGGATCCAAACAATCCAATAGCCAATGTATCGAAAATAAGAACAGTAAGGCAGAAAATTTATTTAGATTAATATTTTTGAGAATCCCAAAATAAAGGAGGATGAATTGGTTAGTATGAAATTGAAATCAAAAAGATCTAGCAAAAGAGTTTATTCTATTCAAAATGGTACCTGAATTAGCACGACTTTTGTTTGAAAGGAGATGACAACTATGACTAAAGACATCATCGTTCACGATCTCCAAAATCTCATTGATGTACCCCGAGAATATTATTCGATTTCCATCCCTAAGATGGAGATTACACGTTGTATCAAAAATGAATTGGGAGAACGTAACCTGTCCATTAGAAAATTGGCGGATGAAGTAGGAATGAAGCATCCTCAAATCATTCGGGTGACTAGCGGAGAAAATTATAATATTGAAACTCTGCTTAAGATTTTGGATGCTCTGGATTTGGAGATTGTGCTTCAAAAGAGAGTCACAACACCTTAATTTTACCTTTGATGATTAATCATATTAGGATTGTTATATTAAGCATGTTGTCGTATCGAAATACGGGTAAGAAAATATTTCTTACACTCTGAAGAGCACCCCTTATAGAAGAAATTGGGAAAACATTCCGGTGTTAATAACCAATTACTCTCTATAAGGGGTGCCTTTTATAGAAAAGGAGTCTCAAAGGTTTATTATGTAGAGTGATGATGGTTACCTTGATATTTTGTTGCTGGAGAATAGACAACATTACCTAAACTTCGCTCCACATAACCTTAGACACTCTCTAAGAACAGAAGCGTCAAATACATTGATGGTGGCGTCGTTTAACTGCGCTATGCGACTGACCGATAAAATTCTCACGAAGTTTAAGTTAAAGTATCCTGACCTAGCACCAAAAACCTTTTTTCTAAGAGTCTTCTTTTTATTTTCAGAATGGGTCAAAAAGGTCATGTCCCCCCAAAGTCTCCGATTGCCACACACAGATTTGTACATATACAATAAGAGAAGGACAAAGGCTAAAGTCATATCGACAGGAGGATGTTACATGCCACAATTAATTTTTAGAGGGATTCCAGCTGAGGGTATACGTGCAATTAGCATACCGCTGGTGGAGGAGATGGCTGCAATATGCCAATGTGGGACAGATAATTTTACCTTAGAGTGCCTTCACGTGACCGCTATATTTGACGGAAAATATACCGATTCGTACCCTTTCATTGACGTATGGTGGTTTGAACGTGGGGATGAAGTTCGTGATAAAATGGCCGAATCCATTGATAGACATGTCCGGTCACTCGGGATACCGGATTTGGAGATTTCTTTCCGAGTTGGACGCGAGGACAATTTTTATATGAACGGAAGACGTTATACGTCCTAGCTGTTGGAATTTATACCGTCATAGAAAATGGCCCCTTCTACCAAAATGGTGAAGGGGTTTTTACCTTTCACAAACAAAACCTCTCAGCAGGCACCCCATTCTATTAGTTGAAAATGCTCTCGCAAACCCGCCTATATTCCCAGCCCAACCAACCACTTACCAAATTACCACCTGAATATAAGGGTTTTATATAAATTCACCCATAATATCACAGAAACATTCGCAATATTTACAAATGGTATGAATAGTACAGCATAATTTACGCACGTTTTACTCAGTCTTCGAACAAAATTTACAGAGCACTTTTATACTAGGCTTGTGATCAAGGAGGTGAGTCATATTCTCAAATTACAAAATATAAGCAAACATTTTGATGGCAAAACGGTTCTCGATAATATTAGCTTCGAGATCGGTACAGGGGAAATTGTATCGCTGCTAGGACCAAGCGGAAGCGGAAAGACTACGCTGCTGAACATCATTTTGGGGTTGACTCAAATGGATCAAGGAAAGATTCTATTTCATCAGTCCGATTTGACTCATGTGCCTATGAGAAAACGCGGTTTCAACATTGTATTTCAGGATTATGCCCTTTTTCCGAATTTGAACGCATATGACAATATCGTGTATGGTCAGCGCAACAATAAAGAATCGGCGAGCCCTCAACAGATTCAAGAATATATTGAATTTTTGGAACTAAAACCTCATCTACAGAAAAAAATCGGGGAATTGTCTGGCGGACAGAAGCAAAGAGTGGCATTGGCGCGAACACTCGTCACCAATCCGAAAATTTTGCTGTTGGACGAACCACTTAGCGCTCTAGATGGAGTCATTAAAGAATCTATTAAGCAGCGTATTCAGTCCATTGCACGGGAGTTCAAGCTGACGACGATTATCGTAACGCATGACCCAGAGGAAGCATTAACGATTTCGGACAAAATTCTTATTATTAATCAGGGGAAAATATCGCAATTTGGTGCCCCCCAAGAAATTGTGCATCAGCCTAGCAATGACTTCGTCGATCAATTTATTATTAAGCAGCTTCACATCAAAAGACAAAATATATACAACTTGTTTGGAGAACAGTATGCCTAATGTCAAACCAGAAATGCGGGTAATTTTTGTAGTCATTCTTTCACTATTCACAGCATTCCTGTTTCTACCGCTTCTGATTCTATTCGCTCGTTCATTCGAGGACGAACAAGGGATTTCGGTTGCCAACTACATGTCGATATGGTCGGACCGGAATATGATAGAAGCGTCCTTTAACAGCTTGAAAGTGTCGGCTGCTGCGGCCTTCATATCTACCATTCTGGGATTTACGCTTGCCTATGCAATTCACTGCACCAATATTTACAGACCGCTGAAAAGCGTGCTGAAAACGGCCATTGTCGTTCCTATGCTGCTTCCGACGATCACCTACGGCTTTGCGATTATTTACTCGCTTGGGAATCAGGGATTGCTTACGAAGCTTGCAGGACGAAGTCTATTCGATATTTATGGATTCAACGGTTTGCTGATCGGATATGTCATCTACACACTGCCGCCAGCATTTCTACTAATTCACAACGCCTTTAAGTCTATTGATAAAAAATTTATTATCGTATCCAAACTTATGGGCGACGGGACATTGCGCAGCTTTGCGAACACGATCCTTCGTCCATTGATAGGGACGCTAGGCGGAGCCTTCGTGCTCTCCTTCATTCTCAGCTTTACAGATTTCGGGATTCCTGCTTCGTTAGGCGGAGCTTACCCTGTAGTGGCGACTCAGCTGTATCAAGTGATGCTTGGCTCTATTCCCGACTTTAATCAAGGTGCTGTCATCGCCGTCCTTATGCTAGTTCCTGCGATGTTTGGCATTTGGCTGCTTAAACATCTCGAACGGCTCAATTTTCACTATGACAAGTTGGCGGATACCGAGCTGCCCCGTCATCGTATCCGGGATGCAGCATTTGGTACCATCTCTATCGTTACCGTTCTCGGGGTGTTGTCCATCTTTGCTGTGATGTTCCTAGCACCGTGGCTAACTGCCTTTCCTTATGATTTCACTTTTACGTTAAAACATGTAATCAGCACGTTTCAATCGAGCGACTTGACGAGGGTATATGTAAACTCCTTGTTTGTAGCGCTACTGACAGCCCTATTCGGAACGCTGATCGCGTATAGCGCAGCCATCCTAAATGTACGAACTTCCCTAATGGGCAGGTCTGCTCTAGACATCGTTTCAATGATTTCTAATACGGTGCCTGGTATGGTGCTCGGAATCTCGTACCTATTGCTTTTCAACGGCAGCAGCCTAAAGGGAACGTTTGCAATTCTCGTCCTTTGCAATATGATGCATTTCTTTACAACGCCGTACCTGATGGCCAAGAACTCTCTGTCTAGAATGAATCCATCTTGGGAAACAACCGGAGAACTGCTCGGTGACAGCTGGTTCAATACCGTTTGGCGGGTTATTCTCCCCAACTCGGCTTCTACCGTGATCGAAATGGCAAGTTATTTTTTCATCAACGCGATGGTGACGGTCAGCGGCATTATTTTTCTGGTCTCCGCTCAAACGTCCGTTGTAGCCAGCAAGATTAAGGAGCTCCAGCATTTTGGGAAATTTAACGAGATTTTTGTAATGTCCTTGCTTATCTTTTTTACAAATTTGATCATCAAGCTTTTATGCGATTATTTGCAAAAACGGCGCACTGTGAACTAACTTATGCCTAATCCGAAGGAGCAAATTACGATGAAAAAAACGTTGAAATGTATACTACTCACATTATTAACGATAAGCCTAGCGATTGCTGCAACAGGCTGTGGCAAAAGTGAGGCAGACGTCAAAAAAGTAGTTATCTATACAAACGGCGATGAAGAAGCCGTTCAAGCGATGAAAACATCACTTACGAATAGCGGCTTTGAAGGTCAATATGTACTGCATTCGCTTGGAACTTCAGAGCTGGGTGGCAAACTGCTCGCTGAAGGTAAAAATATCGAAGCAGATTTAATTACGATGAGCTCCTATTTTATTGAAAGCTCGCAAAATAAACACGATATGTTTAAACAACTATCATTTGAAACGGACGCAATTGATAAGCATCCTTCTTTTTATGCGCCTATATTATCAATTACCGGTACAACCTTTGTGAATACGGAACTATTAGAACAAAAAGGGCTTCCACGTCCCACATCCATCGCGGATTTAACAAAACCAGAATTCAAAGGTCTCGTCTCCATTCCGGACATTATGCACTCCTCCACAGGATGGCTGCTGATTCAAGCCATCATTTCCGAATATGGGGAGGAATCGGGCAAGGCTATCTTGCATGATCTCATTACCAATGCCGGCCCTCATCTGGAGAGCTCCGGATCCGGTCCGCTCAAGAAAATACAGGCTGGGGAAGTTGCCGCTGGTTTTGGCCTTCGCCATCAAGCAGTTGCTGCTAGAGCAACGGGTATTCCCATCGACTTTGTGGATCCTATTGAAGGCAATTTTTCATTGACAGAGTCCATTGCTGTGGTGAACAAGGACAATGAAACTACCGATCTTGCGATGAAAATGGCAGAGGCCATCCTCAAAGGTGCAAGAAAAGATTTGATCGTTAACTATCCAGTTGCCTTATATAAAGGAGAAACCATCGATCAGGTCGACAAGCCTGCATACCCGAAAGGTTTTGCGAAGCCGCTCACAGTAGAACTGCTCCAAGAGCATCAGCAATTTTTCAATACATCCAAATCAGGTAACTAGGGGGTTTACGTGATGAACAGCTACAAACTATTAACACCCGGACCTTTGACCACAACACGTACTGTAAAAGAGGAAATGCTGCTTGATCGATGCACATGGGATGATGAATACAAATCGATGACTCAACAGATTAGATCTCAACTGCTGAATTTAGCAGGAGCAGACCCCGTTAAGTATACAACAGTACTTATGCAGGGAAGCGGTACGTTTACTGTAGAATCTGTCCTTACGTCCACGATTAGAGATGAGGATAAATTGCTTATCGTAACGAACGGCGCTTATGGTGAACGCATCGTGCAAATAGCCGCTTGCATCGGCCTACAGCACACCGAATACCGCGTCAACTTTGATGAGCAGCCTAACGAAAGCGACATACGATCAATTTTGGAGAACGACCCAAGTATTTCTCATATCGCTATGGTTCACTGTGAGACCACAACCGGGATACTGAACCCGCTCGATATGATTTCTAAGCTTTCCATTGCGTATAGAAAAACGTTAATCATAGATGCCATGAGCAGCTTTGGCGGTATCGAAATTGATGTTCCCAGCCTTGGAATTGATTATTTGATTAGCAGCGCGAACAAATGTATTCAAGGTGTTCCGGGCTTCGGGTTTGTCATTGCTAACAAAGAGAAGCTTACAGCCTGCGAAGGTATTGCACGCAGCTTATCATTAGACCTATATGATCAGTGGCAGGGAATGGACAAGGACGGCAAATGGCGGTTCACTTCCCCGACGCATGTAGTCGCGGCCTTCTCCAAAGCTTTGGAGGAATTAGTGCAGGAAGGCGGCGTTGCTGCAAGATTTATACGTTATCGTGGCAACAATGCCTTGCTTAGAGAGCGGCTTGCCCAGCTTGGTATCCATGCTTATATTGCATCGGACAAGCAATCGCCGATCATTACTACTTTTTTGTTCCCGAATGAATCGTTCAGCTTCCCGCATTTCTATGCTTACACAAAAGCAAGAGGCTTTGTTATTTATCCTGGCAAATTAACTGACGTGGATACGTTCCGAATCGGTAATATTGGAGAAATTGATTACGAGGACATTGAGCAACTTTGCACAATTATTGAAGAATATATGGGAGTGGGAGTGATCGCATAATGAACAAAGTTGAAGGAGTTATTTTAGATTGGGCGGGAACGACTGTCGATTACGGATGCTTCGCCCCCGTCAATGTGTTTGTCACAATTTTTAAAAATGCCGGAATTGACGTTACGATGGATGAAGCAAGAGCGCCCATGGGAATGTTGAAGATCGACCATATACGTGCAATGCTCTCCATGCCGAGGCTATCAGGACTGTGGGAAGATAAGTACGGACGTCCGTTTGAAGAACAAGATGTGGAAAAGCTTTATGCCGAGTTCGAACCGGCTCTCATGGACTGTTTGTCTCAATATACAGACCCCATTCCCGGTGTAATCGAAACAGTAGACAAGCTGAGGTCTCAAGGATTAAAAATTGGTTCTACAACAGGCTATACCAACACCATGATGGATGTTGTCGTTTCGAATGCTCGTCAAAAAGGATATAGTCCCGATAGTTATGTTACGCCAGATGATACTCATTCCTGCGGAAGACCGTACCCTTACATGATCTATCGCAACATGGAGCAGTTGAAGCTGTCCGCAGCTTGGGGCATCGTAAAGGTTGGCGATACGACATCCGATATTAAAGAAGGCGTAAATGCAGGTGTATGGTCTGTCGGTGTTGTAATTGGAAGCTCCGAAATGGGGCTTCACCAAGAACAATTCGAAAGCCTTGCGCCGTCCGAACAAGAAAAAATAATTGCAGACACAAAAGAAGTTTTCCTTCAGCACGGCGCAGACTTTACCATTCATACGATGAGTGAGCTACCTGCACTAATAGAGCAAATCAACAGCTTATTATTGAAGGGCTTTAGACCTGGCTGCTCCTTGACATAGCTCTCATCTGATTAATATTCACGCGCAGCATCGAACCAACGTTGAGCCAGCTCCTCGGGTATGGGCTGGCCAAGCTGGTGGTCAGACTGACTAAGTTGCCAGACCGCTTCACCGAGGTCATCTCGTTCGGTCGTTTCAATACCTTTAAGCGTGTTGAAGCGCACGGTGAAAGCAGTAATGGCGGCCTCAGCTTCGGCCAAACTGCGCGCTTGAGCCAAAGTTTCCTGTGCAGCGTCGTAAGCTTCATTAGCCAGCTTGGCTAGACGTTTAGGCCACGACGAGAACGGGCGGCCGAACTGGGTCGTCCACCACTCAGGCTTCCGCAATTGGCTCACAGAAGCATAGTCGGTCCACGGGCGGGTTGTAGCACGGGTTTTCATCTGCTGTTTTAGGCGCTTCCCAGCGCTCTCTTCCACATTGTAAGCGATAAATCTATCAAGTATTGGCCAAGTGTTCAAGGTTGGCAAGTCTCCCAATTCAGGTATGAAGCGCAACTCCAGATTCGTTAACTGGACATGGCGAGCCAACAAGTCCAGATCACAGAAATTCCCCTTCAAACTCAATGAGTTCAAGTTGGGGAACTGGTTAAGACACTTCAGAGAGATGGGCTGTCCCAATGGTTTGTTATGTAACGTCAGGCACGTTACCTGGTGCAGCTCACCCAGCTCAGGTAGCATGTATGGAGTATCATCTCTACGTCGACTGGTACGTGGTTCTAGTATAAGAGAAGATGGCATATGACCAGTGGCTGAGAAGCGTGATAGATCGCCAGACACGCTCAAGCGACACTGCCGCTCCGGGAGCTTCAAGCTCAGACGACCCACGGATGAGTCTAACGTGATATGCAAGCCATGAAGCCTGGACTGACTGCCATCCACCACCGTATCTGCAACCAGCATCGGAACCCACGTCATCTCTTCAATGGGACGTTTATAAGCCCATTCGAAGAAACCTGTGTCACTGCCTGTGTAGTACAAAAATCGCGGTCAGGGTGAACCCGCTGGCGTGGCAAAGGCATCAAACACGCTCCAATTAATCCGGACGTCAGATGGAACATGAAGGTCTACCTTCTTTCCCAAATGTGACGGTCCAATGGATAAACTACCAACACCTGGCCGAGTAACTAGAATATGACTACGAGGGCCTGTCAGGTCGATGGGATAACGACCAGCTTCTCTAATAGAAGCCGAGGATTGAGCTTGGTTATCATTTGGCAATTCTGTCATCCTTTCTGCTATCTTTAGTTCAGACAGTGCATTCGGAAGCTAGCTATTATTGAAAATATTTATCCCCTTAACGTTGCAATGATTCTACTTGGTTTCAATATCAGATCAAATGCTCCCTCAATGCTTTTACATACAATATCCGCTTTCATTAAAGATTTTGCGGAGCAACCTTCTTCCCCGATCACGATAATGGATAGGCTGCAAGCTTCAAACATTTGTCCATCATTAAACCCATTTCCAATACATGCGCATTGTTCTGCTCCAAGTTTTTCTACAATTTCTTTTTTATATTGTGCAGCATTTGAATGATCAAATATTTGTACTTCTATTGGCATGTCAGCACATTGATTTCTAGCAGTACCATGGGTATCAGCCGTTACTACATGTACTCGTATGCCTTTTTTATGAATAGCCTCTATTTTTTCTTTTATTGAAGGAATAACTTTACCGTCACAGGCTATAGTTCCGTTATAGTCTAGTACAAGATTTTTAATGTTTATAATTCCTCTTCCGGGTATATTAATTTCCACTTCAAGCATCTCCTTATCTCTAGTTGATACATCTACCCTATTAGTCAATGGCGTTTCCTTATTACTCAATCAAAAAATTGCACTTACTTATGATACGGTTCACCAGGCCGTTCGTAACGGAAATTTTTAGCACTGTCTTGTTGCAACTAACCTTCTCACATAACCTCCTACAATTTTTTAGTATATTTTCCCTTGACTAAATATAGGGAGGGGGGGTATATTAAGGGCGTGGATTTTAATTACAGAGGAGTGTAAAACATGAAATTACAAAAATCTACTACTACATCTATAAAAGGACTCCCCAGAGCAGCAACTACATTTACATTTTTACTTGGTATATTTATGGGTGCACTGGACCATGGGATTGTGGGTCCGGCACTAAGCTCTATCATTGAAGCTTATGGATTGGAGACATCTTGGGGTGTTTGGAGCTTTACGGTATATACACTATTATTCGCAGTTAGTATCCCTCTCCTCGGCAAATTATCAGATCGCTTCGGTAGAAAACAAACGTTTGTGTTCGGGATAACAATGTTTGCAATAGGTTCCTTAATTGCCGCTATCGCTCCAAATTTTACAGTGTTTCTGATCGGTAGAGCCATTCAAGCAATAGGATCGGGAGGCATTTTCCCAATCACAGGTGCACAAATTGTTGCATCTTACCCAACTGAAATGCGTGGTCGTATTTTGGGGTTGATTGGTGTCATCTTCGGGGTTGGTACCATCCTCGGACCAGTTATTGGCGGTATAATTGTGTCTCATTTTGACTGGCAAATGGTGTTCTGGATCAACATTCCTATTTCCCTTATAATCTTGATTCTAATTTCCATGGTGAAGCAGGAACAGCAAATTGTGAAGAAACCAATCGACATTATGGGGATCCTTGTTCTAACAACAATTATTCTAGCAGTCATGCTGGGGATTACGATTATGAATTTTTGGATTGTTTTTCTGGGCATCATTTTAGTTCCCTTGCTAGTAAAAGTAGAAAGAAAGCATGCAGACCCTATCTTGAAAATTACTTACTTTACAAAGATGCATACATTAACTCTTCTTATAGCATCAATGATTTCTGGCTTTATAATGGCATCTGCAACAAACCTCATGCCTCTGTTCGCAGAAAACATTCTCAATCTCGATAAAGAGGGGGCAGGGATAAGTGTAGCTCCTCTCGCAGCCGCGTCGATGATTGCCTCCCTAATCGGGGGAATACTTGTGGATAAACTGGGAGCTAAGAAGGTTCTCATTATAGGCTTTTTCATTACACTTCTGGCAGCAATCGGCCTAAGTACAGGAGTAGACACACTTGCCTTGTTCTATCCTGTAATTGTACTAATGGGATTTGGCATCGGTATTGTTATTGGTGCACCGTTAAATATTCTAATTATTCAAGTTGTAGATGTGAAGGAAACAGGTTCGGCGATTGGATATATCAGCTTGTTCCGATCACTAGGGTCTACGCTAGGGCCAACAATTGCTGGATTATGCCTCACTATATTCGATAACGATTTTGAGAACGTATTTATGATAAGCGGTGTTGTATCCCTAGCTAGTCTAGTACTACTTATAAGTCTTGTTGGAGCTAAGAAACCAACTTTGGCGAGTTGTAACCAATAATCCATTACCATTACCACATGTACAATAATGAGGGATGCTATAATCTATTGAGGTCGGAGATCTGTTTCCGTATCTACTACCCTTTTATCAGCGAAAAGAAGCTCGAAACCCAGCATCTGTTCCCAAGGAACGCAGACTGCGGGCTTCAAGCTTCTTCTTCCTAATCATCAAATTTAAAGCAACTTAATCAGCTCTTCTAGCTCATCCACCAATACTTTAGCAAGTTCAAAATCAGTATTTTTTAAAGCCATTTCTATTTTCATTTCAACTGACTTTTTATTTTGTTCTATTTCTAAATAATCTTTATCAAAATGACTCGCATAGATCATCTGTTTGAATTTTTTCATTTTCATTTTTCTTATCGTCTTATCGCCAATGATTAACACATAATCCATACCATTTACAACCGAATAGAAATCATGAGAAATCATGAGAATCGCACCTTTATAGCTCTCAATGGCTTTCTCTAGTGCTATTTGTGCATACGTGTCTAAATGGCTTGTCGGTTCATCTAGCAGCAATACATTGGCTTTACTAGCAGACACTTTTGCCAACTGAAGCATATTTTTTTCTCCACCAGATAAAGACCCTATCTTCTGATTAACGATTTCTCCTTCAAAGCCATAGTTCGAAATATACGATCTAATCTCATCATACGTGTTAAATCCGGCATCGATAAATTCTTCTAGTATGGTATTCGAATCATTTAGCACTTCGCCTTGCATCTGAGATAAATAGGCCACTTTTGCATCAGCATGTATCTCAATGGAATCATGAATATTTTTAAAGATATCTCGCAGTAAAGTCGTTTTCCCGGTACCGTTTGCACCAATAATGGCTACTTTATCCGTAGACTTTATCTCAAAGTTAACATGGTCTAACAGCAACTCGTCAAAGGCAACACGATAATCATTGACCTTTACAACCACCGTGTCTTCCATTTCATTCTCAATATCAAAATTAATATTCGGTTGCTTAATATCAACAAACGGCGCTTTAATTCTACGCGCTTCCAATCTTTCTTGAAACTTAACTCTAGCTTTTAACGCTCGTCCTCTAGATGCTTCTGAATTATGCGTTGCGATCGCTCTAAGATTATCGATAATGCCATCGTATCTCTCAATTTCTTCTTGCTCAGCGACTGCGATTTCTTGTAGCTCTATTTTTGTCTGAAGCAATGAGAAGTTATACTCGATATATCGCCCATCAAACTCTTGGATTTCCTTGTTTTCAAGGTGAATCATTTTGTTGAAACAATGATTCAATAAATATCGGTTGTGCGTAACAACTAGAAGGATTCCTTTATGGGAATTAATTAGGTGTTTAAGCGCATTTAAATTTTCAAAGTCTAAAAATACATCTGGTTCGTCCATAATGATGACGTCTGGACTGTTAAGCATTTCCTTTATCACTTGAATAAGTTTGAATTCTCCACCACTTAGGGCGGATACCTTGTGATCTTTAAGCTTCGTAAGATTTGCTTGATTTAGTTTCTTATTAATGTTGCTTTCAAAATCTCCCCCGCCGATTGCATCAAATGCGTCTAAAGCCAATTGATACTTTTCGAGTAAAGGCTCAATATCCGCTGATGTTTCCATTTCGGTACAAATAGATGTTATTTCATTTTGTATCTTAATAAATGGTTCCCCTATATACTCAAAAACGGTTGTTTCCTTCGTTTCGTCTAATTGAGGGAATTGACTTACGTACCCGATTGTACACGTCGGCTCTATTTCTAATTTGCCCTCGAACATGTGCTTTTCAGGATCCATCAGTATATCGATTAATGTACTTTTCCCATTACCACTTGCTCCTATAAAGGCGCAATGTTGTCCCTCTTCAAGCGTAAATGAAATGTTTGTATATAGTTCTTTTTGTGGAAATGAGAAGGATAAGTTTTCAACTTTTATCATCGTATTACCTTTCTTTATAACTAAAATAGTGACTGTTTTTAGTTGTATTGTAGAGTATAGTATTAGCGTTTAACGTTGTTTAGATTAACACTGTTTACAACCAACTTCAATCCGTTTTGTATCCCATACATTGGGGGTCAACATTTCTTGCTACCTCCTTACCTGTCCTCATGGCAGTCCTTCATGAAATTAGCCCATATAAAAAAACTATAGCTTTGCATAGTTTTTTTGTGTTTCCCGATATCCGCTTCCACGCCTTATAATCTATCCAATCATATCACGTAAGGAGCTGCTACAATTGAAAACATCCATTATCGGTTATCCGCGAGTCGGCGGACTTAGAGAGCTTAAATTCGCATCCGAAAAATACTTCAAAGGTGTGCTTCCAGTCGAAGAACTGCAACAAACAGCGGCGCAGCTTAGATCGGCAAACTGGAAGCTTCAGCAGGAAAATGGCGTCGACTTTATTCCATCCAACGATTTTTCCTTTTACGATGGACTGCTCGACACCGCTTGCTTGCTTGGGATCGTTCCGCAAAGATACCAAGCACTCGGCCTAAGCCCGCTGGAAACGTATTTCGCAATGGCGAGAGGCTATCAAGGCGACAAAGGCGACGTGAAAGCACTGGCGATGAAAAAATGGTTCAACACAAACTATCATTATATGGTGCCCGAAATTGACGATACAACAAGCATCCGTGTAGCTGGATCGAAGTTGTTCGACGAATTTACGGAAGCCAAACAGCTCGGCATCACAACCAAACCCGTACTAATTGGCGCATTTACCCTGCTTAAGCTCGCAAGATTCACTGGATCTAAAAACGCTAAGGATTTCGTGCCTGCAGTTGTCGAAGCTTATACGGCTGTCCTGAACCAATTGAACACACTTGGTGCAGCATGGCTACAACTAGATGAGCCTGCATTGGTAACGGATTTGACTGCGGAAGATATCTCGCTGTTTACGGAGCTTTACAACGGAATTCTCTCCGCTAAAGGCGGCGTGAAAGTTGTTGCACAAACGTATTTCGGAGACGTTCGTGACTGCTATCAGGCGCTCCAAGCACTTCCGTTTGACGGAATTGGCATCGACTTCGTCGAAGGCAAGCAGTCTTTGGAACTCGTGCGTGAGCATGGCTTCGCAAGCGACAAGGTGCTGTTCGCCGGCGTACTTAACGGTAAGAACATCTGGAAGAACCAATATAAACAGACGATTGCACTCGTTGGCGAGATTGGCAAGCATGCAAGCCAAGTCGTGCTAGGCACTTCCTGCTCACTGCTCCACGTTCCTTATTCACTGAAGCATGAAACGAAGCTGACGGAGACGAATAAGCAATACTTCGCGTTCGCGGAAGAGAAATTGCGTGAACTTGCTGATCTGAAATCGATTCTGGAGCAAGCGAGCCCAGAAGCCTCCGCTATTTATACGGAGAACGAGAAGTTATTCAACGCATCGCGCCTTACGAACGACAACTCGGTACAGAAGAGAGTGGCTGCGCTGACGGATGCCGACTTCACGAGATTGCCTGCGTTTGCTGAGCGAGAAACGATTCAGAAAGCTAAATTTAATCTACCGCTGCTGCCTACGACGACGATCGGCTCGTTCCCGCAAACGGCTGAAGTCCGCGCAAACCGCGCAGCCTTCAAGAAAGGCAACATCACTGAGGAACAGTACAAGCAATTCAACTTTGACCGGATTGCGGAGTGTATCGCACAACAGGAAGAGATCGGAATTGACGTCATTGTTCACGGCGAATACGAGCGCAATGACATGGTAGAATACTTTGGCGAATGCTTGGATGGCTTTATTTTCACAGAGAACGCCTGGGTTCAGTCTTACGGAACACGCTGCGTAAAACCGCCGGTTGTATGGGGCGACATTAGCCGCAGCAAGCCGATGACAGTAGAATACTCAGCGTTCGCGAAGAGCCGTACCAACAAACTGGTCAAAGGTATGCTGACAGGTCCGGTAACGATTCTGAACTGGTCGTTCCCTCGTGAGGATATCAGCCTGAAGGAGAGCGCTCTTCAGATCGGTCTTGCCATTCGTGATGAAGTACTCGATCTGGAAGCGAACGGTATCGAAATTATCCAGATCGACGAAGCTGCATTGAGAGAGAAGCTGCCACTGCGCCATTCCGACTGGCAAAGCGAATACTTGAGCTGGGCAATTCCTGCCTTCAGACTTGTACACAGTGGTGTTAAAGCCGAAACGCAAATTCATACCCATATGTGCTACAGCCAGTTCAGCGACATCATTCGCGATATCGATGCGATGGATGCCGATGTCATTACGTTCGAAGCATCGCGTTCGGATCTGGCCCTCATCGACGTTCTTAATGAATGCGGCTTCCGTACGGAAGTCGGTCCTGGCGTCTATGACATCCATTCGCCTCGAATTCCGAGCGTGGATGAGCTTAAACAAGGGTTGGATCGCATGCTCGACAAGATCGAAGTCTCCAAGCTATGGGTTAACCCGGATTGCGGACTTAAAACACGCGGTGTCACGGAAACGTGGGCCAGCTTGAAAAACCTTGTACAAGCAGCTAAAGAAGTTAGAGCAACGTTGTAATAATGTAAAAGAGGATGGACTCAGTCGAGTTCATCCTCTTGTTTTATAATCGGGTAGCCAAAATCCATAATGATGTTTTTGAGCTTCATCACATAGGCGGTAGCCAACTGACTCAAACTCGCCTTCTGATTCACGATATAACCAACCTGAATGCTTTCATCCGTACGAAGTCGTACAGATTTGATTTGTTCCCCGTTCAGATCCTTATTCAATACGCCCGAGCTAATCGTATAGCCGTTAAGCCCGATCAGCAGGTTGAATAGCGTAGCGCGGTCACTGACCAATATTTTTTTCTTGTATGTTCGTGTACTGAGAATTTCCTCCGCAAAGTAAAAGGAATTATATTCGCCTTGCTCAAAGGCCAAACACGGGAAGTCATCCAAATCTTCGATGTCCAGCAGCGACTTGGATGCAAGTGGATGCTCCTTACTGATGAATACGTGCGCTTCCGCTTGGAATAACGGATGAAATCGCAACTCATTGTCCTTTAATATTTTCTGAATCACCTTTCGGTTGAATTCGCTCATATAGATGATGCCGAGCTCACTTTTCATATTCCGTACGTCTTCGATAATCTCATAGGTGCGTGTTTCGCGCAGTGTACACTCGTACTCATCCACATTAAGCTCCTTCAGCAGTCCGACGAAAGCCTGGACTGAGAAAGCGTAATGCTGCGTTGAGATCGAAAACAGCTTCTTCGAAGGTTTACGATTCATGTACCGCTGCTCGAGCAGCTCCGCTTGCTCCACGACTTGCCTGGCGTAAGATAAAAACTCCGCTCCATCGCTTGATAGCACGATTCCCTTGGACGATCGAAGGAAAATCTCTATACCAGCTTCCATCTCGATCTCTTTCACCGCGTTGGACAAGCTCGGCTGAGAAATATACAGCTTCTTTGCCGCTTCGCTTATGGAACCGCAACTAACGATGGTCAGAATATATTTCAATTGCTGTAAGGTCATTAGAATACCCCTTTTCTACAACCCCAGTGTCGTTTCTCTAGATAGCCTTCTTCTAACAACTAGAAAAGGCGTCTTCCCTCTGAAAAATACATAGGGAAAGACGCCTTCATAATCTTACATCATGATGGATCATCTAACGCCTCCCTATCTCCCGTAGGTACAGCAGTGCTGTAAGAACTGGCAGGTCTCCTGGCTTGGGAATCATCACTCGGCAGCGACCTTCCCGATCGATGTAGATCAGTGGCTGATTGAGCTGCCTGCTCCTCCGTTACAGTGGCGGGACCGCGTCGGCATTGCACCGAACTTCCCTTTTAAGTCAGAACGACAAGCATGCTCGCCGATCAGACACCTGTTCTCGCTTATACAATTAGGTTGAATTTTTATTATATTTACATCTTACTCGACATTACATTGAAGAGTGAACTACCACCCACCTAAGAGGTGCTGGCCTCTTGGTCAATAGAACTATTGCTCCAAGTTTACCCAAGCTTATAGACTAGTTACTAACCCAATAGAGGCAATTTACATTGATAGCAGCACCATTTACTAACTTGTATCGTAATCACGCCTGTTGATTAACCATATATTTGAACTTTTTTCTCAGCAAATAATCGCTCTCTCAAAAAGAAAAGCAAGTTTTACAACCCAAATATCGGGTAGGCATCTTGGCTTCTATATCTCTTTGCAGCTTCTATTCTTGCACTTCTAACGATTTTTACTCGTCGTTCTAAATCTAATAAAAGCTCCCTCATATCTTGAATATTTCTAATATCCATTAAAGGTGCCCTTTCTAAATCTTAATTTTAAAAATTTCTCTAAGCTCAATCCCTACTTATTATCTAGTTCTTTAAGTTGTTGCTTCTCAATCTGCTTAATACTTTTTGAAGGCGTAGGTAAATCCTCCGGCATTGTTCCGCCTAATTCTTCAATTGTTTTTCTAACTTTTGCACCTACATCAAAATGTGTTTTATTAGCTTCTAATTTTGAAGAAATATTTTCTCTTCGTAACTTTTCATCTGTTTGAGTTGCTCTGAATAAATTAGCTGCAAGCTCAGTGCTTCCCATATGATCCAAAATCTTATGACTCTTTTTCAAGCCTCTTTTAGTATGAATTTCTTTTTGCCCTAAACCACCATATAAACCTTTATATCCGTAATTTTGAAAAAATATTATAATCAACAGGCGTTTCAACACCAGCATTTTGCGCAGCTTCAGCTAAAGATTTATTATGTTCTTTTAATTCATTTCGAATTGCTAAACGTTTCTTATCTTCACTTAATGAATCAAACTCTTCCTGAAGCTCTTGCTTTCTTGTTTGAACTGCAAAATAGGTCTGACCTAATGCTACAACTTCTTTAGATGAATCTGCATTTTGTACAACTAAGTAACAAGCATATCTTGAAAGTACTATATCCTCTATTTTACGTTCTGCTCCAGAACCGAGTTGAACCATTTTGTTGACGTCAACAAAATGGTCTAAAACATTTTGATTACTCAATTCGCAAGCTATCTTTGCTTTTTCTATTACCTTTAAAAAATTTCGCCATTCTTTATATTGTAAAATTTGTTGTATATCTCTTGCGTACCAAAACTCCTGCTCATAATCATTAATATTTTTATATTGTTCAAAAGTGGACTCACCATATTTTTCAATGTCACCCACAAATAATCCTCCTTTATATTCCTATAAATATATTATAAAACAGCGCAGTATAGATTTACATACCACGCTGTTTACTAAAGGAGAAATTATTCATCTATTTTAGAATATTAATGACATTGAGCAGAAAACCTCACTCACTTATGATACGGTTCCCCACGATTAATCTTCACCGCACGATAAATCTGCTCTACCAGCACTAAACGCATCAACTGATGCGGCAACGTCATCCGACCAAATGACAGCTTCGTCTGTGCACGACGTAGAACAGCGTCAGATAGCCCATTAGAGCCACCAATAATAAACACAACATGGCTCGTTCCATATGTGCCAAGCTTATCAATATGAGCTGCTAGATCCTCACTGGACCACAGCTGTCCATTTATTGCTAACGCCACAACATGAGCATCTGGCTTCACCTGTGCTAGAATACGCTCACCTTCGCGATCCTTTACCTGTTCAACCTCGGCATCGCTCATCTTCTCTGGTGCCTGTTCGTCCGATAGCTCCGTCACTTGAAACTTCACATAGGGAGCTAATCGTTTACTGTACTCCGCTATCCCTTGCACCAAGTACTTTTCTTTTAATTTCCCTACACTGATCAATTGAATCAACATCTATAAGTACTCCATTCTTTTGCTCTAATCTATTATCCCGTCCTGCTTGCCACCACTAGTGTACCCGATGCATACTCATAATAAAAGAGAGGACCTAAGCCCTCCCTTCCCTTGCAAAAATGTTTAAAAAGTAACTTAACGACGCGCTTGAATAGCTTTCTCCATACGCTCCAACGCCTCTTGAATGATAGAACGCGGCGAAGCCATATTCAAGCGCATAAAGCCCGCTCCATTATCACCAAACGAAATCCCTTGGTTCAACCATACCTTCGCCTTTAACTGCAAGAAGTCCTTCAACTCCACAGGAGACAGCCCAAGCTCACGGAAATCTAGCCATTTCAAATACGTACCTTCTTGCTCGAACACCTTAACCTCAGGAATACGTGCTGTAATAAACTCCTCAATGAGCTTATTATTACCTTGCATATACGCCATCATCGCATCAAACCACGCTTCGCCTTCTGTATAGGCAGCAATCGTTGCCTCAATTGGCATCACATCCAGATCATTGATACCCAATGCTTGTACTGTTCTGCTGAACGCGTTGCGCAGCTTCGCGTTCGATATCATAATATTTGCTGCCTTAAAGCCAGCAATATTAAACGACTTACCCGCAGACGTAGCTGTAATCGTAATATCCGCAACTTCTGGAGACAAGGAAGCAATCGGCGTATAGGTATGCCCTGGGAACACGATGTCATGATGAATATCATCAGAGAAAATGAGAACATCGTTCGCGAGACAAATATCCGCTATCCGCTGTAGTTCCTCACGCGACCATACACGACCACCCGGGTTATGCGGATTACAGAGGAAGAATATTTTTACCGCAGGGTCCTTCGCCTTCTGCTCAAAGTCATAGAAGTCGATCTCATAGTGTCCATTTTGCAGCACGAGTGGACTTGTCACGACTGTACCGCCATTGGAAGCAATCATACTCGCAAATGGAGGATATAGCGGCGGCATAATGATTGCTTTCTCGCCTGGCTTCACCCAAGTTCTCATCGTAACAGCCATAGAAGGCACAACCCCTGGAATCGTCACGATCCAATCCTTCTTAATCTGCCAGTTATGACGCTTGTCCATCCATCCGATTACCGCATTATAATAACGATCCGAACGCTCGGTATATCCATATATCGGCGTTTGAAGCCGTTTCACAATTGCCTCTTGAATCGCAGGAGCAGCCACGAAGTCCATATCTGCAACCCAAAGAGGAATACAGTCTTGATGTGCCGCTGACTGCGGAATAACTTTTGATGCATCTGTATGAGTGCGGTCAATTACTCGGTCAAATTCGTACATGAAGTCTCCACCTCGTCCTAAATCTATGTAAATGAATTGAACTTATTTTACCAAAGTATAACATGCTATTTAGTAGGCGCGTTAAAAAAGTATCAACAGCACTTTCAATAAAAAATAACCAAGCGGCTCTAGGACAAATATCACCTATTCACATCCTGCATCGGAATTATCCCCATCATAAGCATTGTTAGCTGCCCTACATTTCTCTTCAAAATCGCTTGTCCACATGTGGATAACCTTTATCATCTCACCTAACATCTTAGTTATCCCCATTATTCATGATACTGTCCCCATAACAAGCAAAAAACAAGGGTATTCACAGACTCCCGCCTGCTTTCCCCTTGCTTGTTCTTCATACGTTGCAGTTATACACATCTCATACAGTAGGCATCTTCATCTTACTTCTGACACGATCACCTTAAAAAGCAATCTCGATGCCCGCAACTATGCAACTAACATCCTTCGCTATACGACCAGGAATTGTGCCTCTTCCTCACAATTCATACAACAACGAATTGGGCGCTCCCAATCACTGAATTGCTGCTCATCCAAGTCTACAATATCCGGTGCATCTTCAAATTCATCAACGAACTTATCAATTGCTAGTTCTACATGCTCTTTGCATACTACATACATGAAGTTCCCTCTTTCTTGCCTAACCAGCTGTTTGTCTTATCTCTAATGTACTCCAAGCTCTGTTTCGTTTCAAGCCACAATCCAAATACAATAAGAAACACAAGCAAACTTACATAACTCAACACCGATCAGCTAACAAACCTACATTCCCGACCAATTACGAATTAGGACGATCTCCTAACGTAACAGTGATCTTCATTTGCTTGCCGTCCCGGTAATACGTAATCTCCATGGTGTCGCCAACCTGCTTATGCTCATACAAATACCTTCTTAATTCCAACGTCGTAGAAATATCCTGCTTGTCGAATTTCACAATGACATCATTCAACTTGAACCCTGCCTCTTGGGCAGGTCCAGAGGCCTCTAAGACGATAACACCTGATGTAACTGACTTCGGCAGCTTCAAATCACTACGCTGTTCATCTGTAATGGGAGCATACTCATTTTCGAGATCAACCGTGTACACACCTAAATAAGGGCGAATCACCTTACCCTTTTTCATAAGCTGATCGACAACTTTCCCTACCTCGTGCATTGGAATCGCAAAACCGAGTCCTTCCGCTCCCGTAGAAGCGATTTTCATCGTATTAATACCAATGACACGTCCATGCAGATCAATTAGCGCACCGCCGCTATTTCCCTCATTAATTGCTGCATCTGTTTGGATGACGGTTTGTTCCCAATCGTAGACACCATCCCCATTTAAAGAAATAGGAATCATTCGATTCGTATAGCTAATAATGCCCGAAGTAAGCGAACCACCGAGTCCGAACGGATTGCCAATCGCAATAACCGTTTCACCCCGACGCAAACTGCGCGAATCGCCAAATTCCGCAATTTGATTTACGCCAGCACCATCGATCTTGAGCACAGCCAAGTCCGATATTTTATCTTTACCCACAACCTCTGCATGCTTGCGCTGTCCATTAGATAATACAATTTCCAATTGTTCAGCCCCGCTTACTACATGCTCATTTGTAAGGATATATGCGTCGTTATCTTTTTTCTCAAAAATAATGCCCGATCCCAAGCTAATATCATCCAGCCCTTGCTTGCTTTCCTCTTCCTCGATCGCCTTCTGCTTGTTTAGGATGCTAACGATCGTCGGGCTAGCCTTATCTGCTGCCTGCACAAGCAAATCATCATAAGCATTCGCAATCGTATCTATAGATGGTTCTGCTGCAGCGACTACAGTTGTTGGAGCTTGAGCATGAATGAGCCATGAATACATCAAAATAACAAAGGCTGCGCTCGTTATTGAGCTAACAATCGCAACCTGCAGCGTGGATAAACTGGTGTGCCGATGTGACCGACTTGCACGTTTCCAGTTCCATGTTTCCGCATGCTGCTTACGATTACCACTGAACCTGCTCCTGCGCGATACCTTTGACGAATAGAAATCATCATCGAACAAACCCATCCGCTCCAACTCCCCTGTAACCATGATTACGAACTGCTTATATGGTCAATACTATATTTAATGCAATTGCTTCTATTATCATGCTATGAATAATCATAGATTTTAATTCTCTTACATAACATTTATATCAATAGAATTGCTAGACAGCACCAATAGCTTGATTTCAACATAGCCAAGTTCTATGAATACGGTTTATTCCGTAGCTACCCATCCATGTAACACCTATATCAAATTTATATTAATAGGAGGTTGTAAACATGTCATTCCGAACTTATTCCGATTATCGTGATCACCATCAATTTCATTCCAATGCCGATGCTCAATCAGCGATGTGGTCCAATATTGATCTAATCGCCCAGATCGCTGATCTGAAGCAAGACAATTACCGCCTCACCCTTGCCCTCTCTACCTTAATGGAACTACTCGTTGAAAAGGGCATCGTAGAACAGGACGATATCTCGCGCAAAGCATTAGAGCTCGATCAATTTCTCGAACTTACAGACGAATGATAGACTTCTCACGTACATGATCCCATGCCGTTGGCCGATCATAGTGCGTATCAAGTACTTGAAGCTCTGATTCTTTATAAAAATGCCCATTGCTCTCCATAACATCCTGTACCGTCATGCGGGCAATATCTTTCTGATTATGCTCACGGCTTAAATGGGCTAGATACACTCTGCGCGTATTGCCTGTCACCACTTCACTCATTGCCTCACCAGCCGCTTCATTGGACAAGTGTCCCTTATCGCCGAGAATTCGCTGCTTAATATTCCATGGATAACGTCCCATGCGTAACATCTGAATATCATGATTCGACTCCAACACAAGTACATCTGCATCTGAGATCGCATCGCGAACTTTGTCCGACATATAACCGAGATCGGTCGCTACGCTCAGCTTGGTTTCGCCTTCGTAGAAATTGTAAGCCACCGGCTCGGCCGCATCATGGGAAATGCCAATCGATTCGACACGAAGATCGCCAAAGTCTTTCGCTTCGCCCGTATCCATCACAATTCGCTTTTCCTCTGCCAACTTGCCGACATGCTTCTGCAATGCCTCCCAGGTCTTCTCATTCGCGTATACAGGCACATCATATTTACGAGCGAATGCACCCAATCCCTTAACATGATCGGAATGCTCATGTGTAACGAGAATACCGTCAATACTTGAACCAGACAAGCCCTGCTCATGCAGCAGCTCGTCTGTTCGTTTGCAGCTCAAACCGACATCGATCATGAGCGTCGCATCGTCTGTCTTCACGACTGTACAATTGCCCGTAGAGCCGCTCGACAACACCGTAAATCGTAAGCTCATGCTTCCTTCTCCTTCTTATCCACCTGATAATGCTCAACAGCTGCATTATTGGCACTCACATAAAAAATATCATTTCCATTCTCTAGCACCACACGCCATACAGGTGCAGCTACTTGAATATCGGTATCAAACTGTTGGCCGTGATAGCCCAGCTTAATACTCTTAATAACAGAACCTGAAGGCAAATGGTCTTCGATTAACTTACCCAATGCCTTGGAGGCAGGCAGAACCGTCTGAGCCGGGGCTTCATCCGATTCTACTAACTCCATATATTGCTGACGATATTCTGTAATCTTCTGATTATCATAAAATAAATCCAAGCGTACATCGAATATAGGATATCCCGTCGGCATCATCTGATGCAGCACGAACATATTATCACGATAGGAATCGTCATACCAGTACTCTTCAATATGCGGAATTTCATCCTCTAGAGCAGCTATGGTCTCGGAGTGAGAAAACACCACTTTACCAAGCTCTTCATTTATTAAAGGTACAGGTTGATCCTGCTTCACCTTGTAACGATACGTAATTTCTCGCAATGAAGGAGTCTCAGAAGGAATGGGTCCCTTAATCTGAATCTGCTTCTCCTCCATCGTACGAATCGTCTCCGCTGATAGAGACCTCCAGTCCTTATCAGAGTGCATCCGATCGCGTATATCCTGCCAGAGCTGATAACCGAGCACGATATTTAAGGCTAGAAAGGCATAAATTAATATGCTCTTAGCGCGACCCCAATCCATAACTGCTCCTCCTTTCATTTCGAGCTCATTTATATAACCCAATCCGTTGTTCCATCCTGATACGTAACTTGCCAAGCAGGGGTGAGCTTCATTCCCTCTTCTATCAGGACAGGTTTATATACTGGTTGTACGTCTGTAATTTCTGAGTAACGCTCCATTTGCTTGAGCTTCTTTAACAATGCGTCGCCCGCAGGAAGCTTGCGTAGCTCTCTTTGCGTCGCATGGCCACCTAACTTAATAAGCGAACGATCATACGTCGTAACCATTCCATTTTGCAAAGTAACCTGTACGTAGCCGAACTTAAGTGCCGAATTCATAATAATCGGATAAGAACCCCAATATTGTTGGAATCGCACTCGACTGTGCTTACCATGAAGCGATTGAAGCATGGGATTCGATTGATCGTTCTCTGTTCCATCCTTAATTAAGGACAATCGATACGTACCATTCCATCCTCCATGCTGATTCACAAAGGAAATGGCTTTTAATACATCGCTTGTCGCATCACTTTGTCCTTCTGCCGGTGCACTTGGATCGGAATAGGTTACCCAATGATGCTCTTGATTTACTTGCAATCCTCGTTTACTGTCCGTGTAAATGACAGAACCGTTCGCTTCGGTAATTATTTTCGTTAGCGTCGGATCGAAAAATAAACTGTTCTGCATCTCCTCCGGCGTAAATATTTGATAAGGCATAACGAGCTGCGTCATCTCATACGGCTCAACAGGGATATAAAATGCGTCATCTACACGCTTAAAGGCTGGCACACCTCTTCCAAACTCAACTTGTACCTTTACATCCTGTACGGTTAAGTCTGCTCTCGTAGACTCATAGACACGTCCATTATTGTCTGTCACGAAAAGCACCCGCACCTGATTCATATCTTCTAATGCATATATCCATATTTCACGAATGTTTTCATTCATGAACGCAGAATCATCTTCATTAATAGGAATAACTTTTTCTAGCAGCTTCGCAGGTATAGCGGATTCAAATTGCAACTCAATCCCCTCATACTCGCGACGAATCTGCTTCCAATCAATAGTTTCCGCAGATTTCACCTGGAAAGCCTCGAACGATCTACCTTTTAATCGATTCAGCACAATATTGTAAAACGGTACGTCCGGATACAACATCGCGTGCTTGTCATTCCCTAAATGAAGAATAATTTGATTAGGATAAATCAAATTTTCTACCTTTAGCTCCTGGCCAAGAGGCCGTACCGGCATATATTCATTCTCCCGCTTCATAACTGCATTGAAGTTCGGCATGTTATAGGTCAGGAAGAAGCTCTGCGCCAGGCTTGTTACAATAAGCACTGCCAGCACAATCGACTTTGCTTGCTCCTTCACCCTAATCACTTCCTTCTTCAATCATTTTAGGCTGAGACAGATTGTCCTTGTCCTCTACATGGCCGGCAACATCTTCTTTGGTGTGAATAACAGCTGGGAGTGTAAACGTAACTTGCGTACCTTGCTCCCATTCCGAGTCAATCGTAATCGTTCCACCGTGTACCCTTATAATTTCCCGGGCAATCGATAAGCCTAATCCTGTACCGCCCATACTGCGCGAACGAGCTTTGTCCACACGATAAAAACGATCAAAAATGCGCGCAATATCCTTCTTCGGGATACCCATACCGTTATCTTCTATGGTTACAGCCACCATACTGCTATCCTCTATCCAAGCCGCTCGCAAGCGAATTGTTCCATGCTCAGGCGTGTATTTAACTGCATTGGACAATACATTGTCCAATACCTGGTCGATTTGATCACGATCCATAACAAGGGATTCAATGCCAGACTCTATTTCTAGACGAGCATCGATCCGCTTCTTACGGAATTGGAAAGAGAATCGATCCATTGCTTCATCCAGAAGTTCCGACACATCCGTTAGCTGCATACGCAAGCTAGCCTGCTTCGAATCCAAGCGTGATAAGTGCAGCAAATCGGTTACTAGACGAATCATTCGCTCTGTTTCATTGCGAATAACGCCAACGAATCGTCCTGCTAGCTCTGGCTCATCCAATGCACCATCATCCAGTGCCTCTGTGTAGCTCTTAATCGTCGTTAGTGGTGTTCTAAGCTCATGAGATACATTGGCTACAAATTCACGACGTGACTGATCCAACTTCTCCTGCTCCGTTACATCTCGCAGAACGAAGATGGTACCTGTTGTCCCTTCACCACGACGATGAATAGGACTAAATGTTACGCGCAGTATCGATTCATGTTCATTAGCTGCGGTACCTTCATCCAAATATGAGCTGTAGGGCAGTAGCATCCAGTTCACTTGCCCATCGATCTGCTTCTGTAACACATCTAATGAGATGTTCAGCATCTTGGCAATATCTTTGCCCTCTGCATCGCTTTCCTTCATCCCAAGAAGCTCGCTAGCTCCTCGGTTCATAAGAATGACCCTACCTTGCTCATCCGTAGCAATTACGCCGTCACTCATATTCGTCAAGATTGATGCTAGCTTCTCATTTTCCTCTTCATTTACACTCAGCGCTTCTTGAAGACGCCTTGTCATATGATTGAAAGCCTCGCTCAAATGGCCAATTTCATCATTTCCAAGCACCGGAACAGTTCCTTCAAAGTTCCCTTCAGCTACTTTGGCTGCCTGTCTAGTCACTTCGGTAATCGGCTGTGTAATCGTATGGGCAAGTATAATGCCCAGAGCAGCCGTTAGACCAAGCGCAATGATCATTCCAGATAAAAAGATTTGATTGATCGAGTCGATCGTTTCATATAAATCTTCCATAGAAGCAACGATATACACGGCGCCAACCACTCCGCCATCAACAGAGTTGGCTATTATCGGCTTCGCCATAACCTTTTTCCGAACATTATGCTCGTCGATAATAGCCTCTTCATTCTCGGGTATCCCTTGTAAGGAGCGGCTGACGACGGTTTCCGTATTTTTACGACCGATATAGCCGCGATGAGCTTGTACAGAGGTCGCCAACACTCGACCTGTATCATCGAGCACCTGTATCTCTACACCATTCATCGTAAATAACGTCTGCAAAATATTATTGAGTTCATCCCGCAATTTCTGATCGGGCGTTCCCTCGTTCTCTTCCAGCTTAGGAGCTGCGAGAAGTTGTACGATACTCGCTGTCTTATTGAGATCGTCTGTAAAATTCGTCGTAAACAAATCCTTCATCGTACTGATGAAATAGACGCCGATCAACTGCATCGCAATAAGAATAAGCAGCACATAGATAATAATCAGCTTTGCCTGAATCGTACGAAAGAAACGACTCACCCATGCAACCATTACAGTCCTCCGTTATTCGGATTACGCATCATATAACCAAGACCACGGCGCGTAATAATATATTCAGGCTTGCTAGGGTCATCTTCGATTTTCTCACGCAGTCGACGTATCGTTACATCTACCGTGCGAACATCTCCGAAGTATTCATAGCCCCATACCGCTTGCAATAAATGCTCACGCGTCATGACCTTGCCATTATTTTTCACTAAATAGTACAGCAATTCATACTCACGATGTGTGAGATCAAGTGCTTTCTTATTTTTATATACAAGATACATATCGGTATCGATTAACAGCTCATGCAAACGAATTCCCTGCTTGTCCTGCTCATCTACACCTGCTGCTTCAGCGGCTGGATCTGCCTTCTGGCGACGTAAATGTGCCTTTACCCGCGCGAGTAGTTCACGTGTACTGAATGGTTTCGTCACATAATCATCAGCACCCAATTCAAGACCTAATACTTTGTCCAGCTCCGTATCCTTCGCAGTCAGCATAATGATCGGCATATGACGATGCTGGCGCACTTCACGGCAAACATCCATACCGTCTTTACCAGGTAGCATTAGATCAAGCAAAATAAGATCTGGCTTCTCCGACAATGCCAGCTCTACTGCTTGGTTGCCATCGAAAGCGCAGACGACTTCGTAGCCCTCTTTTTCTAAGTTGAATTTCAAAATATCCGCAATCGGCTGTTCATCATCCACGACTAATATTTTGCCGTACATGAACTCCACCTCACTTTAAATTCCATCGAATCTTATTCGTCTATTGTAGCATACTTCCTTTATTCCCCCGATAGCAAACGTTGGACGTTTAAGAGCAATCTATATACTTCTTCTCGACCTACTTAAATCAAATAGGGGCTGTCCTTGTCACCTCCATGACATAGAACAGCCCCTGCATTTGTTATACGAAAGCAGTCAAATTTCATGATTCAATTCACTGCATACGTGATTATAAATATTTAAGTGGGTTTTGCGGTTCGCCATCTTTCAGGATCTCAAAGTGCAAATGTGTTCCTGTAGAATTACCCGTATTCCCCATAACACCGATAGCTTGACCTTGCTCAACGATATCGCCGGATTCAACGCTAATGGAGTCCAAGTGGGCATACATCGTAACGTAACCATTACCGTGATCAACCATGATCACGTTGCCGTAGCCGTTTTTTACACCAGCAAATGATACTCGGCCTTCATCAGAAGCCATAATCGTATGGTCACCTGATACGACATCAATGCCTTTGTGCAATCGGCCCCAACGTTGGCCAAAGCCACTCGTTAATACAGGTGAATTGACCGGATTAATAAAGTTGCCCGTTCCTTCTCCTGATACGACTTTTGTACCTTTAACTACAATTTTAGGAACAGATGGCTTAATAATCTCCTGACCTTGCCATTCTTCTTTGGTCATCATGCCATTGTCCTTGATAAGACGATACGACATACGTTTTAAGCCTTCCGTACCTTCACGAATGACCTTCGTCTCACCAGCAGCCATTTCCGGGTTTTCTCTCGTAATGACTTGCGGTTCTGTAACGATATACTCGCTGTACGCCTCTACCGTCTTCACAGTAAGCAGCGGATCTGGTTCCATCAAGTTTACTTGCTCTCCAACCTCAAGGAAGCCTTCTCCTACATTTGGGTTGTTACGATAAATCGATTCCATTGAGACATCGTTTGCTTTAGCAATAGAAGATAGCGTATCGCCTTTCTTAACCGTATAGCTTCTGGGCTGAGCAGTTCCTGTCGTTAACAGAGACAATGCTGCTTTCTCATTAAGCATTTTTCCCGGCTCTGTCTTAATTTCGTGCATGCTGACACGCTCACGGAGACTAACCGACTCTAGGCGAGACATCGCCTTCGTTGTCTTCTCCGAAGATGAAGTTAAGGCAGTTACAGGCTTAACTTCATTAAGCCCAACCTCATACTTGCCTTTTACCTGTGCCAAAATTCGTTCGGCTGTATCGTAATCTTTCACAATACCAACAGGCTTGCTGTTCACTTTCAATTGAACACCTGCTGCGTAAGTCGTAAGATGCTTGTCCAATTTTCCAAGTGTTTCACTTGTTGTAACTTCTGGCTTATATGCAATGTGCTCTTCTGTACGAATGCTGCTCGTATCGAGCTTCATGATCGCATCAGGATGTTTGGCTTGAATATTATTCAAATACGTATCATAGTAGCTATTCAAGTCCGATTGACTAGCAACCGTCCCTATATATTGATTGTCGCTATATACATGAAGGTAAGGTAGTCGGTTCGCTTGTACATAAGATGTACCTCCCCAAATAGCTGCTCCAACGATGGCTGCACCACTAATCGTCATTACTACCTGCTTGCGAGATTGTTGCAGTCGCGCTAGCAATGCTTGCTCTTTCATCTTGTTGCTCAGTGCAGTCGCCCATCGCTTCCAGCCAGTATGGGGTTGTTGAACATCGACGTTTTCTGTTGTCCCCTCATGCTGAGAATGATTGTTTGATGGTTTCATGCTTAGCTCCTTACTATTCCTTCAAAATATGGACCGAATCTTTATCGTACAATGCGTTCGAATATAACATGTTGTCTACTAGCAAATAGTTAACGAATTGTCACCTTTTACAATGTAACATAGGTCAAAGTTGAGATGCAACCGACAGCAGTTCGTAACACGATACGTTCACCAAATATCCACTATCTTCTTCCATATCCTGCACCAAGATCAAAAATAACCTCCATCTATATATAGATGGAGGCCCATTTTTCTTGCATACTATGCATGCAATCAACACTTTCGATACGATACCAAAGTACAATTACTATTCTCTCATTTATTTTATCGTAATTGTAAATCCAGCTAAACTCTAAGCTAGTGCAGCTAGAGAAGCTACTGCAGCTCAGTATCTTCTCTACTATTTGTACTACTATTATTCGTACTACCCTCATTAGCCTGCGCTTGCTGCGTTTGCTTGCTGCTGCCGGTCAAAATCTCCCGCATTTGTTTATACTCTTCATCATTCAAATGCTTTGCTAATATTTGTTCCATTTCTATAAGCTCAGTTGCTGTTAATCCCTCTTCCATCAGCGTGGATATACGCTGCCAATCATCAGCAGGAAGCTTCTTCATTAACGTACTGAACAGCTTCTCCTTCGTCTGCTCCGTCAGTTTATCCTTACCCTCAACGATAGCTTCAGGCGTAACTAATACACGATTTCCTGATTCAGCAGATTCATTCATGCTCCCACCCCAGACAGGCATAGCGGCATCAGCATCAGAGGTTGATCCGTTCTGCGCACCTGCACCTGATGTATTAGGTGCCTCTGCTTCATTCCCACTACGGCCGCCTGGAAGCTGCTGCTCTCGCATAATCCCTTGTTGCGCCTTTGCCCGATTAGGGGGCTGCTCGTTTGATTGAGCATTCTCACGTGTTTCTATGTCGCCAATGGGCTGTTCAAGCTTGGCCCCATTCCATAAACTGCTCCACAGTGACATGGCCGTTAATGGCTTTTTTTCAATGGGCAGTTGAAACTGTTGAATTGTCGTCTGCAAATACTGATCAACAACCAGTGCGGTTGTCCCAATAGTCAATAAACTTGTAATGACACTAATAACGATAAATGCCGCCAACATCCTTAGCCAGCGAATGAAAAATCGCATATGATCCTGTCTCCTTCCGTATCCTTCACGCTCACAATGCCACTGTCAGCTGCATTCGGAAGAAGATCTTGATGTCACAACAACTAATACTGATGTGCTGACTAGATTAGGCAATACTTCTTAGTATCACCCATCAAACTAGCATTTATGCGCCATACGCAATCAAAAAGGCGCCTATTCTCACTGCAATTACAGTAAGAATAGAACGCCCTAGAACGAACAATTAATGATAAAGATTCAATTAGCGATAAATGTTACGAACTTGGTTCGTTTGCTCACGGTTACGGCCAACGGAGAAGATCGAGATCGGAATACCTGTAAGCTCAGATACACGTTTCACATAGTTACGAGTCGTCTCTGGCAATTCATCAAGAGACTTGCACTGTGTAATATCTTCAGACCAACCTGGCATTTCTTCATAAATCGCTTCACATTCGCCAAGTGTTTTCAAGTTCGCAGGGTAATGCTCGATGATCTCACCACGGTACTTGTAAGCTGTACAAATCTTAACTGTCTTAAGACCAGACAGAACGTCCAAAGAGTTCAAGGACAACCCTGTAATACCGCTCACGCGACGCGCGTGACGAACAACAACCGTATCGAACCAGCCTACACGACGAGGACGACCTGTTGTCGTACCGTACTCATGACCCGCTTCACGGATATAGTGACCAACTTCATCATCCAATTCCGTTGGGAATGGGCCGTCACCAACACGAGTTGTGTATGCTTTCGCAACACCAATAACTTCTTGAATCTTGGAAGGACCTACGCCCGAACCGATACACACGCCGCCCGCAGTTGGGTTGGAGGATGTAACATACGGATACGTACCTTGGTCGATATCCAACATAACGCCTTGTGCGCCTTCGAAGAGTACTTTCTTGCCTGTGTCAATTGCATCGTTCAATGCAACAGAAGTATCTGTTACGTAAGGACGAATGAATTCAGCATATTCCAAATACTCTTTCAATGTAGCTTCGATATCCAGCGGCTCACCGCCGTACATCTTGATCAACTCGTTTTTCTCATTTGCCATATGACGGAATTTCTTCGTGAACTCTTCCTCATCAAGCAAATCAGTAATACGAATACCGATACGCGCAGCCTTGTCCATGTAAGCAGGACCGATACCTTTACGTGTCGTACCAATCTTGTTAGGACCTTTGCGCTCTTCTTCCAGCTCATCCTGAACCATATGGTATGGCAAGATGATATGAGCACGATCGCTGATGCGAAGATTATCCGTTGTAAATCCATTATCATGAATGTAAGTAATCTCTTCAATTAATGCCTTCGGATTGATAACCATACCATTACCGATGACGCACAACTTATCGCCGTAGAAAATACCGGACGGAATCAAGTGCAACTTGTATTTCTTGTTATCGATAAGTATTGTGTGGCCCGCGTTGTTACCACCTTGGTAGCGCGCAACAACATCTGCGCTTTCCGCGAGAAAGTCTGTAATTTTTCCTTTACCTTCATCGCCCCATTGGGTTCCTACAACAACAACTGTGGACATAAAACCATACCCCCATCGGGTGTTTCACACACCAATATTCGCTGCTTCGATCCATGATGATAGCTTGTTATCGATCAAAGTCAGCAATCCAAGTGTAGCAGTCTGAGCGAACAAAGTCAACGTAAAAGCGAACAATAAACATTTAACGATGATCATTGTTCGGAATATTGTCCAATATTGTCAAATGAGACAAGAAGACCGCTGCCATTCTATACAAAAAGCAAATGCCTTTGTATAGGAACGAACAGCGGTCTTTCAACCAACTGAAGCTTAAGCGGCATTTATCAGCTTTATTATCCCGCATAAGGATCAGCTTGATTCCGCTCGTAGCTTACGAATTTATTGAAATTTTTGAGAAACACCAATTCAACCGTACCAACGGGCCCATTACGCTGTTTCGCGATAATGATCTCGATGATGTTCTTCTTCTCGGATTCTTTATCGTAGTAATCGTCACGATACAGGAACGCAACGATATCGGCATCCTGCTCGATGGAACCAGATTCACGAAGGTCAGACATCATTGGCCGCTTATCCTGCCGCTGCTCTACCCCACGACTAAGCTGAGATAGTGCAATAACGGGAACTTCCAACTCACGGGCAATCATTTTAAGGGTACGGGAAATCTCGGATACTTCCTGCTGACGATTCTCGCCTGCCTTACCGCGACCTGAAATAAGCTGCAAGTAATCAATGAGAATCATGCCAAGGCCATGTTCTTTCTTCAAACGACGGCACTTAGCGCGAATATCCGCAACCGTTATCCCTGGTGTATCGTCGATGAAGATTTGTGCTTCGGATAACGAAGCAATCGACATCGTCAGCTTCTCCCAATCATCATCTTCCAGCTTACCGCTGCGCAAGCGAGTCGCGTCTACATTAGACTCCGCACAGATCATACGTTGCACAAGCTGTGCGGCGGACATCTCTAGACTAAAAATAGCGACAGTCTCCTTGGCACGAACTCCGACGTTCTGCGCTACATTCAGTGCGAACGCGGTCTTACCAACGGATGGACGAGCCGCTACAATAATCAAGTCACTGCGTTGGAATCCGGACGTCATTTTGTCCAAATCCGTAAATCCAGATGGAATCCCTGTCGTACCTTCCGCCTGTTCCGATAGCATTTCCACTCGATCAAAGACTTCCATAAGTACATCCTTAATCGCAATGAAGCCGCTGGAAGAGCGACGATTCGATATTTCTAGAATGCGACGTTCTGCATCGCTTAAGAGTGCGCCAATATTGTCCTCGCCTGTATACCCTTCACTAGCAATCTGTGTTGCTGTGCGAATAAGACGACGGAGCATCGACTTCTCTTCAATAATTTGCGCGTAGTAATCCACATTCGCAGCTGTTGGAACTGCATTAGCCAGCTGTGACAAATAGGATACATTCCCGATGTCATCTAGCTGATTCTTTGACTGAAGCTTCGCAGCCAACGTGACGATATCGATCGGCTGACCTTCTTCGCCCAGCTCGATCATCGCCTCATATATAATTTGATGGGCAGGCTGATAGAAGTCTTCAGCCTGCACCCGCTCCATAGATGTAATTAATGCCTCTGATTGCAACAAGATTGCACCGAGCACGGCCTGCTCAGCTTCAGCATGCTGCGGTGGAACTCGATCGACTTGAAAGTCGTTCATCTTACTCCTCCGTTACATGAACCTTCAACGTTCCACGCACTTCAGGATGCAGCTTCACCGTAACATTGCTGTATCCCAGTGAGCGAATCGGTTCTGCTAATTCGATTTTGCGTTTGTCTATTTTCACGTTCATCTTTTGCATCGCTTCCGCAATTTGTTTAGATGTAATAGCTCCAAATAGACGACCACCTTCACCGGCTTTCGTCTTAACGACTACTGTCATCTCTCCCAGCTTCGCTGCAAGCGCCTCAGCATCTAACTTCTCTTGCTCTTTGCGCTTATCTTCCGATTTCTGCTGCTGTTCGAGCGTCTTCAGATTGCCATCTGTCGCTGGACGACCTAAACCTCGCGGAATAAGAAAGTTCAACGCGTACCCTTCAGATACTTCCTTTACTTGTCCCTTTTTTCCTTGTCCTTTGACGTCTTGCAGCAATATGACCTTCATTCGAACAACCCCTCTTCTGCTTCGATTTCTGCTAGTACCTGTTTGAGCTGTTTCTCTGCTTCATCCAAGGTACATTGCAATTGTACGGCCGCATTCGTCAGATGTCCGCCCCCACCAAGTCGTTCCATTACTACTTGCACATTCATTTGGCCAAGCGAGCGAGCGCTTATAGCAATATAGCCATCTGGACGCTCACTAATAACGAACGATGCCAATACACCTGTCATATTTAACAGCGTATCAGCTACTTGTGCGATCAGCAACTGAGAAAATTTGCGGCCAGGTTCCGTTACTGCGATCGCAATATGATCATAGTACATTTCCGCATGGCGAATAACTTCTGCCTTTTCAATATACTCTTTCAGGTCTTCCTTCAGCATACGCTGAATGAGCGCTGTATCTGCGCCGTGGCGGCGCAAGAAGCTAGCCGCATCGAACGTTCGTGAACCGGTACGAAGTGAGAAATGCTTCGTATCTACCGTAATACCAGCTAACAACGCTGTTGATTCCAATACACTAAGATGGAGTCGATTATGAATATACTGCAACAACTCCGTTACTAGCTCTGCTGTTGAAGATGCATACGGCTCCAAATAAACCAGCACGGCATCAGAGATAAACTCCTCGCCTCTGCGATGGTGATCAATAATAACAATTCGATCCGTTGCTTGCAGCAACCTTGGCTCTTCTACCATAGAAGCTTTATGAGTATCAACGACGATGACTAAGCTATCATCCGTCGCCATCTCCAACGCCTCTTGCTTAGAAATGAAACGCGACCACAGCAGCTCATCCTTCTTCAATTCCGCTACTAAGCGGTCAATTGAAGGATTGCTCTCCTCCAGCACGATGTAAGCTTCCGTTTCCATCATGCGGCACGCGTTCAACACGCCAATCGCTGACCCGACCGAATCGGTGTCGGGATTGCGGTGTCCCATAATAAACACCGCATCGCTCTGGCGAATGAAATCGCGCAGCGCATGTGCAATGACGCGCGCACGCACGCGCGTCCGCTTCTCTACGGCGTTGGACTTCCCGCCGTAGAAGGACAGCCGCTGGCCGACCCGCACAGCTACTTGGTCGCCGCCGCGGCCCAGCGCAATGTCCAAGCTCGATTGCGCTAACTGTCCAAGTTCTACGATGGATTCTAGCCCCGCAGCAAAGCCCATGCTCAGCGTCACTGGCAGCTTGCTCTCCATCGTCAGTTCCCGCACTTCGTCTAGTACAACGAAACGCGTCTGTTCAAGTGCCTTCAGCGTCTGTACGTCCATCACCATGAACTGACGCTCAGAAGACAAACGCTTCATCAGAATGCCGTTCTCCGCGGCCCATTCTGTAAGATGCGCAACCACCTTGGCTAACAAACCTGCCCGCTGTTGATCATCTAAACCTTGCATAGACTCTTCCAAGTTATCCAGCACAACGATGCCAACAGCCATCCGTTCGCCTTCATAACGAGCACGAAGCGCCGCCATTTCAGATATGTCTGTGAAGTAAATAAGACGCTCTTCTGCGACAACCTGTACTTGAAGCAATCGCCCACCCATTTCAAGCTCGATCGGCAAATGTTTATCTTTGTGAAGATTTAACTTCGGAAATACCTCTTCGAGACGTTCTCCGACGAGACTACCTTCACCTTTCAAACCTTTCAACACTTCTACATATCGGTTGCTCCATTCAATTACCCGCTGATCACTATACAGCACAATGCCATAAGGCAGCTCAGTTACCGCATCATCAACGGCCCGCTTCACACGCAATCCAAGTGTAGATAAATATGCCTCCATCTCCGCCCGGAAATTGCGTTCAGCAGCCAACGTGATAAGAAGCAGTGCGGCAAAGCCGATAAATCCTAGAAATCCAATTATCCAATTGTAATAAGCGACAACGAGAGTTAATACAAGTACATAAAGCATGGACCAGCTGTTATGCCTTGCGAACCAGCGTTGAAACCATATTTTCGGCATCGATGCTCACCCTATTGCTTTGGTCTAGAGACTGCTTGGCGCAGTGGAAACGCCATATCTATAATGCCGACAAGTCGGCAAATATATTGAAACGGCGGGAAAAGGACAACAAATATCGTTAATGTTACAGGCAATGCTCGTTTCCAACCTTTGAAATCGGCGTAGAAGAACAAGAAAGATACACCTTGTACAATAAAGGCTACTTGCAAAATTTCATACAAGTTAACAATGACTAAAGTAAGGAATGAACCAGCTTCTTTCACGATAACCAGCTCAAGAATCATGGCAACTAAGTAATACCATAACAATGACTTCGGCAGCATCCAATACTTAACTGGCTTCATACGCTGTACCGAAACACCTTGTGCTGTCAGTAGTCTGCGACTAATTGCATACGTAATGGAGCCCATATAGACCGCACCTGCTATCAGCAAGGACGGGAGTCTCATACTAATGTATGCAACCTGTTCATCAACAGAAGGCATATTCGGCATAACAACACCCATATCAGCAGCCAGCTTCTGATACTGTGTAAGATACTCATGTAAGTACGTTGTAATATCGACTTGGAACAAGTAGCTTGTTAGCCCTAATGCTAATAAAGATTGAATCAGAAAAGCTAATGTGCCGCCTACAAATACCGACCACCCCGACCGCTGGCGCTTGAATAAATAGCCCATAACGATAGCAGGGATAATAAAATACAGTGATATAAGTACGACAATAGAGCCAATGGGCTGTAACAGTAAAAACACGATGAGCAGCACTGCCGCTATACATGCCATAAATGCTGCCGTTGATAACGTCGTAAATAATACAACAAACGGTATAGCAACAAAGCTCATCGTAATTGGTTGCATCAGCGTCCCGAATGATAGCAGCAGCACCAGTGCAGCAACTACCCATCCGATCGCCGTCCAGCGGTTGTTCAAGATGTTCACCTCTTGCGTAAATGTTCTTCCAACTTTGAAATATCCTGATACCAGTCTTCCAACTGATGACCTTCTTTTTTGAATTGATGCAATTTGTCTAAGATGCTGTTGTCGAGATCCTTATAAGAAATACCAACTCGACGACCTAGGATGTAACTGCTCACGATAAGACTTGCCAGACTGTCCAACACTTTCGTCGTGCTTCCTTCCCACAACGACTTGAATAGGCGTGCCGTATAATCCATCACTTCTGTCTTAAGCCACTCAATGACTTTGAGCCGTTTGGCCACATCCATATCCTTGGGCATCGTTACAAATTCACACCCCTTCAATACGAGCATTACATTCCATTATATCATTAATTATTAGGCATCCATAGCTTTCGTCATGAACTGCTCACAATATTCAATAATTTGACTACGACGAACAATACCAATGAATCTCTGCCTATCATCAACGACCGGAACAAAGTTCTGTACCTTTGCCAACTTAACCAAATCTTCCATGTTCGAATCTATACGCACTGCTTTAATTTTCTTATTAAGTGGAACTTCACTGAGTAGAAAAAGGGAAGCCGTTTCAAATGTAATGTCCCCATTTGAATTTTTCATATGCCACAACAAATCGCCCTCTGTGACCGTACCTACATATTCCCCTTCATCATTAATAATCGGAACTGACGTGTAGCGATGATATTCCATTCGCTCCAGCGTCTGCCTTAGTGTAGATTGGTTGCTTACGCATACAACCTCATGCTTGGGCAGTAAGAAAAATGCGATGTTCATCCGTTCAGTCTCCTCCTCAAACTTTCCATATCTTTAAATTAACACATTCTAGGATAGAAAATCGAGTAGGAGGGGGCGCCTAGCCCCCGTCCTCTCACACCACCGTACATGCGGGTCCGCATACGGCGGTTCCAAAAGGTTAACAAAGTTCTACATAACGAGTAACTAAACTTCTCAGCCCTTTCGCTTCCCAGTAAGAAGTCGGTAGGGCGTTATTTGTGTTTCGAGACATTTCCCACGCTCCACGCCTTGAGTTTGCCATCATTCGGCACACCCATTCAGGAACACCAAGTGCTCGAAGCTCTCGTATTCGGGTGCGTACACGTTTCCATTGCTTCCATAAACACATCCGCAATCGTCGACGAATCCATTGG
>NZ_JACYTN010000029.1 GCF_014841135.1 Paenibacillus arenosi | reverse complement strand
CTGAGCCAGGATCAAACTCTCCATAAAAGTGTTTGACTTGCTCATTTGTAATGCTGACGAAATTCATTGCTGAATTTCTTATATCAAACGTTTCACTCGTTGTTCAGTTTTCAAAGAACAATTTCGCTCAGATCACTCATCTTATCGACTCGTTTTCTTTCGCTCTCGTTCGCCGCGTTTCTCAGCAGCAACTCTTATAATATATCATGTTGTTTATTTCGAGTCAAGCTTTTTTAAAAAATTTTTTTGAAGTTTAGTTTCGAACTTAACTTCAGCTTGTTTCTATTAGGCTTGTCTCAACCGCACCTCTCAGTGGCGGAATATAAATATATCACGCTCCCAACAGAAAGGCAACATCTTTTATTAAACCAGATTATTACATTTTGTATAAAAGTAATGAAATAGCCGCATCAGCTAGAGTGTGTTCGCGAGCATTCGAGATACATCTCTTATTCTGCAACATCACCTCTACACTAGAGCGGCCATAATCACTTACCTATTTTCCTTCAATAGATACATTATGCTTTTCAACTATAATGGACCTTATTTATTCACTAACAATAAAGTCCTGAAACTTATTGTAATCACTTTGTCTGCATTCCAACGTCAGTTTCGTACCTTCCTCTTCATAACTTGTCTCGATGACAGTAGCATTTTGATTCAAGTAAGATACCGCGCTGCCCTGATCATAAGGGATAAGCATTTCACAACGTACGTAGTCTTTGAATACATTTTGGCGTATCGCTCGAATTAACTCTTCAACACCCAGCTTCTTTTTCGCAGACATATAGATGTTGCTTTCACTTGTGCTTGGCGTATCTCCTTCATGAAGATCGATTTTATTGTAAGCATAGATCATTGGAAGATCTTCAATACCGATCGCTTGCAGGGTTTCATTAGTAATACGGATATGCTGCTCGTACTCAGGATTGGAGAAATCAACAACATGGATGAGCAAATCCGCTTCTTTTACTTCTTCTAATGTAGAACGGAAAGCCTTCACTAGATGATGCGGCAGCTTGCTTACGAATCCAACTGTGTCCGTCAACAAAAATGACTTATTGTCCTCAAGCTCAATATTGCGGACAGAGGTTTCGAGCGTTGCAAATAGCATATCTTTTTCAAATACAAACTTATCTTTCGTTTCCGTGAATAGTTCCACCATCGTATTCATAACCGTAGATTTACCGGCATTCGTATAACCGACAAGCGCCACAACCGGAACTTCGCTCTTTCTACGCTTTTTGCGCTGCGTCTGACGGTGAGCAACCAACACTTCTAGCTCTTTACTTAAAATACTGATCTTTTCTTCAATTCTACGACGGTCCAGCTCCAGCTTCTTCTCACCAGCACCTTTGTTCTTTGTGCCTACTCCGCCGCCTTGGCGTCCAAGCGACTCACGCAAACCAACCAATCGAGGAAGCATATATTGCAGTTGAGCTACTTCGACTTGAAGCTGTGCTTCTCTCGTCCGCGCACGTTCACCGAAAATATCTAAAATAAGAATCGTTCTATCGATGACTTTACAGTCCAGATCTGCTTCCAGGTTACGAATTTGGGATGGAGACAATTCATCATTGAAAATGACGAGATTTCCATCTTGTTGTTCCATGAGAGCCCGCACTTCTTCTAGCTTACCTGTTCCAATATAATGAGACGTATTTACTCGGCTTAAATTTTGAATGATGCTGCCTACAATTTCGACATTACATGCCGCTGCTAAGTTAGCGAGTTCTTCCATGGAATATTCAAAATCCGCTTGGTGGTTCAGGTTCACACCGACGATCACTGCTTTTTGCTGCTGTTCTATAAGTTCTTTCATATAATCATCTCCCGTTACTTTCAATATAAGTAGCTGTACAAAAGCCATTACTTTTTGAATAACCACAATTATGGAGTAGTTCAAAACAAGCTTTCCCAACTACTCACGCTTTATGAGCAAATAAAAAACACAGGCATATGCCTGTGATCGGAGTAAACGGAATATATACGACAACGCAGACAAGCTCCCCTGTCTCACACTCTGATCATGAGTGGACAGCAAGAAATCGCCTAGCGAAGACGCTGGTCTTCTAGGGAGAACATACGAGTCTCATTGTATATGGTTCACACGCACACACAATAGATCCACTTCACCATACATGAATTCTTCATAGTAATCTATAAAGACATGCAGGCAAGAGGCGGTATGCTCAACACCAGATATTCAATCTATAGTTAAGGGTATAGAAAAAGAGAGTGCATTCGTCCCCACCCTCTTCTTGCGTTAAAGCGATTAGGGTTCCTTAAAAATAGGCAGACCAATCCCGATTACTCTGCATCTAGGCAGAGCCATTGAGCACTATTCAGTTAGTGTCACAAACGTTCAATCGAGTTCTTCCAAATTGGAAGCCTGCCTTGTTAATCATCAGGAACCCTCCGTTCTCTAAAAGTTAAACTTATATTAGCATACCAAGATACGGAAGAGCAAGTGCACTGTTCCATTCCTATTATATGCGCCAGGAAATAAGCACGTGATTAATGATAGGTGGCTTTGGCTAAAGGTCAATGAAACTTGAGCCATTACACCTCATCGTGACGCTTACTACGATTCGACGAGCAAGGGTACAATCGTGCCGGCATGCACATCGATCAGTCCCAAGTCAGTCAGCTTCAAGGCCGGGCTGACCGGCAGCGAATGCGTGCTGATGGACATGATCGGATTGTAGTGTTCGTAGCCGAGCGATTCCATCGCCTCGCGAAGGCGTTTGACCGCTGGGCCGAACGTTTCGAGCGGCTCCTCGGAAAGGATGCCGCCAACCGGCAGCGGTACATGGGCCAAGACGTGGCCATCCGCCACGACGCAGAAGCCACCTTGGTCGGCGATAACGGTGTTGGCCGCAAGCACCATGTCTGCGGCATTATGTCCGACGACAAGCAAATTGTGATTGTCGTGCGAATAAGTCGTCGCGATAGCGCCGCGCTTAATGGTGCTACCTGTAATCAAACCATAGGCGCGATTGCCATTGCGACCGTAGCGCTCAAATGTAGCGACGAGTCCCAGCCCTTCAGCCCACTCCCATTGCAGCACACTATCTTGCACTTCAACTTCGCGATGCAGTTCCTTCGTTGTTGTCGTCCCGTTGGACACTTCCATAACACGGCACTTATGAACGCCATTAGACAGATGCTTAGCCTGAACTCCAGACACATCATCGGCAACATCACCATCACCGCCACTAGCTCCAGCTACAACTACTGTGAAATCATCCTCCAGCAAAGGAGATAGCTGTACACTTTGATAGAAGTGTGTTGGGAATTGACCTTCTACCCGCTTCTGCTTATTGGGTTGGTTCGCATCATATACACAGCAACCGCGTTTATAGACTGCATCAATCTGGAATGTGTTCAAATCAGACAACAGGACAAAGTCCGCTAACTTGTTCGGTGCAACTGTCCCACGATCATGAAGGCGCATACGCTGTGCGGGCGTATATGTCGTACAGTAAATAGCTCGCTCTGGACTCATTCCCATCGCTATCGCTTTACGAACGAGATGATTCAAATGCCCATCCTGCACGAACGAATCCGCCATCACATCATCCGTCACGAAGCAGAACAAATCTGCGACATCTTCTTCTATAAGAATGCGCATAATGTCTGGTCGCATTGCCTTCTCTTGAATTTCTACAAACATACCGTTCCTCATTCGATCAAGCATGCTATCAACTTCTTGCTCCGTATGGTCCGAATCAACCCCTGCAAACATAAAACGCGCCAGCTCTAAATCAACAAGCTTCTTCGGCGTATGCCCTTCGATTACGAGATGAGGATAGTGCGTCCGAACATGTGTTAAAATTTGATTCGTCTTACAATCTGGATCACGCAGCACATCTACGGAATTCATAATTTCACCTAGGCAGACAACACGTTCATCCTGCAAGAGTTTATCGATATCCGCAATCTCTATGGAACCACCTGTCGTTTCCAACGGTGTTGCTGGAACTGAGCTAGGAATGGCATAGAGAATATCAGCTGCGCATTCTTCACTCGCTCGAATCATTTCCTGTACCCCTTCAAGACCAAATACATTAGCCATCTCATGTGGTTCGGACACAACTGTCGTCACTCCATTTTGAATAATGCCATGAGAAAATGTTGCCGGGGTAATCATTGAGCTTTCAATGTGTAAATGAATATCAATGAGTCCGGGAATTAGATGCCGTCCATTGCCTGCTACAACTTCTTGCGCCGCGAATGTCTCTTCTCCTCGAGCACCTACATACAAAAAGCGTCCATCCAGCACAGCAACATTGCCTGCAATAAATTGCTTCATATATACATTGAATATGTGCACATCTGTAATCAACAAATCAATCTTTATTCGTTCCGACATCTTCTACGCTGCCTCCTGTTCACATGCATGAATCTTTGGACTAAACGCCTTTGAGAGTCTTCGAAAATCTATTAACTGAATGTTCTACAAAACTACAATTGAGTATAAAGGGATTCTATTTAGAAGTAATTTGATACAATCTCTCGAACTTAAGCTAAGAAAAAAGGGAAGAGCAAGCTCTCCCCTCGGTCTTCTGCGAGATTATTGCAGGAATGTAGCCCCAACAAAGCAGAATCATCCATTTTGAACTAATATGGATGCACATTTGCATCCTTTTCTCATGTAGCGCCACTATGGACCATAAAAGAATGCAATATTGCAGGTTTTTCATGATCGTCAATCTAAATCGTACATAATAATCGAGTGGTTCAACTAGTTATTAGGTCTATACCTTAGTACGAACAAGTACAACCTTCTCTTTCGGTAGTATGAGCTGAACAGCTGCATTCGTTTCGAACGGCGCTTCCATTTCACGATTTACCGTAAAGGTGCCTAGGGCAGTCTCTACTTCATATTGATAACTGCGACCTAAGAAGGTACTTACCTTAACACGACCGGCAACCACATTCCAACCCGTTTCAAGTTCCGCCGCCGTCAATCCACCAAGCCCGTTCGATAGCTCACTTTGTAAAGCAATCAGCAGATCATCTGGACGAATCGCTGCTTTCATTTGCTCTACTATCGGATGTCCCGAACGATGAACAAGACTGAGCTTCAACCCTTGCGGGCAATCTGCTGTCACTTGCTCCCCATTGACCTTCAGCCCATTAACATCAATAAAGTTATGGAAGCCGATAAAACGAGCAACAAACTCAGTCGTCGGATATTTATAAATTACAGCCGGCGCATCCAACTGCTCAATGACCCCTTGATTCATAATGGCGACTTTATCAGAGATCGAGAAGCATTCTTCTTGATCGTGTGAGACATATACCGTCGTTATGCCTAACTCTTTCTGGATACGGCGAATCTCTACGCGCATATTCACACGAAGATTCGCATCCAAGTTGCTGAGCGGTTCATCGAACAACAACAGGTCTGGTTGAATAACCAAAGCTCGCGCAATCGCAACACGTTGACGTTGTCCACCGGACAGTTCACCAGGGAAGCGCTTCTCGAAGCCTTCCAAGCTAACGACCTTCAACATATCCGTTACACGTTTAGCAATATCGTCCTTGCTCACCTTGCGCAGACGCAAGCCATAAGCGACATTATCGAATACGGTCATGTGCGGGAACAATGCATAGCTTTGAAATACAAATCCAAAGTTGCGCTTGTTCACCGGCACACGCGTGTAGTCTTTGCCTTCGAACATAAAGCGTCCGTCCTTCGCTTCCAGGAATCCTGCAATGAGACGCAGCGTCGTCGTCTTTCCGCACCCAGATGGACCGAGCAGCGAGATCAACTCGCCTTTTTCGATATGAAGATTGAAGTTTTTTAGAATGAGATTTTTTTCATAAGCAACTGAAATATCATTAAGCGATAACAATTCCACGTCCGTAGTCCCTCCGATGTTGAGCCGTTATTTGTTCGTAAAATAAGACAATCCCATCAAGCGCTCGATCATGACCATTAACAATCCTGTCAGCACCATGAGCAGTACCGATATCGCCGCTATCGTCGGGTCGAAATAATTTTCGACGTAAGTCAGCATCTGAATTGGCAAGGTACTCACACCCGGACCCGTCATAAATACGGAAATGTCCACGTTATTGAACGATTCCAAGAAAGCGAGCAGCACACCTGCAATTAGACCTGAGCGAATGTTCGGCAGCACGACCGTGAAAAACGTCTTCAAGCGGCTCGCGCCTAAGCTCATGGCTGCTTCCTCTACCGCGTAATCAAAGTTCGAAAGACTTGAACCGATGACGCGAATAATAAACGGTAGCATTAGCACAATATGTCCGATTAGCAAGCTTGTATAAATAGGAAGATTAAACTGTACGACCAAAAATTTCAGCATCGTGAAGCCCATGACTACACCCGGAATTAATATCGGGGAAATAAAGATCGAATTCAGAAACTCTTTACCACGAAATTGACCGCGGCTTAATGCATATGCTGCCGGAACCCCTAATAAGAGAGCGATTAAGTTACCAAGCAGGGCAACGCCCATCGTTACTTTGAACGTCTCCATAAACATGTCGACTTCGAAAATATTTTTATACCATTTCAGCGAGAACCCCTCTGGCGGAAACTTCAACACAGAGCTGTCTCCAAATGATGTTCCGATAATAATGACGAGCGGTCCGAGCAAAAAGATAAAGACGAGCGTCGTAAACAGAGCGAGACCGCGATGTTTGTCCTTCATGTTGCGCTACCCCTTCGGATTCAATTTGCGGGCAAGACGATTCATGAGCCCAATAATGATAAACGTTATCACGATCATAACGGTCGCTATAACCGAAGCCATGTACCAATCGTTTAGCGTCATCGCATTTTGATAAAGGAATGTCGCGATCACACGCTGCTTGCCGCCCAACAACTGCGGTGTCGTATATGCCGTCAAACTTCCTACAAATACGAGAATGCTGCCTACAATAAGGCCCGGTACACACAAAGGAACGATAATGCTCATGAAGCCTTTCCAACGCGAAGCTCCGAGTGATTCAGACGCTTGCAGCAGGTCGCCATCAATATTCTCCATTACACCAACGAGCGAAATAATCATTAATGGAAGGAACAAATGAATCATTCCTATCATCATCGCTGTCGGCGTGTACAAAATTTTGAGTGGATCATCGATAAGACCGATGCCAAGCAGGAACTGATTCACTAAGCCATTTTTCCCAAGGATAACCATCCAACTGAATGAACGCACAATCGCACTTGTTAAGAGTGGGAACAGTGCCAACATCAATAAGATGCCTTTCGTTCTCGCTTTCGTTTTCGAGATATAGTAAGCTGTCGGGAATCCTAGCAAAATACAAACAAGCGTCGTCACGAAGCTCACTTGCAAGGTTGTCCCAAGAATCTTCAGCATGTAGGGATCGCTGAGCAGCTTCACGTATCCATCAACCGTAAACTCGCCTTCATGATAGAAGGTGGAGCCAATCGTCATAAAGATTGGAATAATCATAAAGATTGTCAAAAATAACAGTCCTGGCAGTAGTAAGAGCCAGAGGTGTACTTTCTTCATCGCTGCTTATCTCCCATTTGCTATCATAGTAAGTTGCTTAAGATGACTTCTACCTCTTCTAATTCTTCTAACCTCATATCTCTTTCATATCGATATATTCTCTGTTCTATTCTTCTATTTTGTTATTCTATTATTAGTCGTGAACAATCGTTTCGAACAAAGCTTCACTGCGTTTCGATCTTCACTATCTCTTTAGTACATGTAAGAAACGCTCAATAAATGCTTCTTGGTTAAGGTCCATGCAGACATGCACGTTAGCTTCCTTGTTCCAGCGCCCTTGGAAATCCGCCACTGTCTGTCCATCACACAAGTTGCTGTTCACTTCCACATCAACATACAAATGCTCGGTAGTTGCTACAGTACGATCAATTGCTACAGCTACTGCAAATGGATCATGCATCGCGCAAGCAGGATGCCCGTAACGCTTCGCGTACATGTCCATATAATCGCGAGTACAGTCATACACCAGTGGAGCTAGCGGAGCATCGCCCATCGATTCAATATGCTCTCGAGTCAACAGCGCTCGCCGCGTTACATCAAGTCCAACCATCGTAATATTGAAGCCAGCTTGCAGAACGTTGCGTGCCGCTTCAGGATCAACGTAGATGTTGTACTCTGCCGTAGGTGTAACGTTACCGAATGAGGTAACAACGCCTCCCATGAAAATAACTTCCTTCACGAGCGTTGGCAGCTCAGGACATGCACGCAGTGCCAATGCTAGATTGGTCAACGGCCCTGTCATAATGAGCGTAATTTCGCCTGGACGTTCCTTAATCATTTCTACCATAATAAGTGCAGCCTGCTTCGAAGCACGCATTGGCGGCAGTTCTAGATCAGCCAACGCACCACCAATACCGTCATTACCATGCACGCGATGTTCGAAATATTGAGGGCGACGCAATGGACGATCCGCTCCCGGAATAACGGGAATGTTCGCAATGCTTTCTGCTTCTTCATCGCGCCCCTTCTGCTTCGCTTCCTCCGCTAGTACATGAAGCACTTTCCGCGTATTTAACGTCGCTTGAGATAGTGATACGTTGCCATTCACAGTCGTGATGCCGAGCATATCGAATGCTCCGCTTTTTACTGCCAACATAATCGCAAGCGCATCATCCACACCTGTATCTACATCAAGGAAAATCGGTGTACGCGGCTGTAAACTTCCTGTTTTAACAGCTCCTGTTGCGATTTCCTCTGCTCGTGTTTCCGTCATTTGTTCGTTCATTTTGTTTCGCCTCCTATGTCGTATCTCTATCGACAACTTTCGCTGCCATTCGACCATGCACGGTCGCGATGATTATACATGGAAAAGAGGCTCGTGACCAATGAATTGAAAATATTTACACTTTGTTCACTCTAGTACATACACCGATTGCTACTCTAATTCACGATTCCAACGATCAATCCAAGATGCCATCTGCTCGTTGACCATTTTCAAATCAAGTGTCTTCAAATTCTCAACAACTTCTGCCCCATATGTCATTCCAAATGCTTGCTCTTCAGTAAGCTTTACATTTTTATTAGAAGGAGCATCGACTTTATCGAGCGCATTTGCTTTTTGAACTTCCTCACTCATATGCCAATTGATGAACTTTTCAGCTAGCTCTTTATTTTTAGATCCCTTTACAACATTGACCGTGTTCAATAATGCATATGCGCCCTCTTTCGGTGTAATGAACGCTGCACTTGGCACAGCCTCCTTCGCACTACCGAAGAACGTATCCTGCATTGGAGCAATAATAACTTCACCCTGCGCAAACATATTAGACAAGTCCGCTGACTTCGAATAATACTTCACAACACCTGGGTTAATTTCTTTTAGTGCTTTGAACGCCGCATCTGCATTCATATCTGTGCTGCCTGCATGCTTGGACGCCATATCCATCAACATCGGCCCACTCGTAATCGTAATGTTCGGCAGTGCAATCTTGTTCTGGAATTCTGGCTTCCACATATCACTCCATGATTCTACTTTCATTTTCACTTCTTCCATGTTTATTACTAAACCTAACTGCGCTACAGTGTGTGCCGGTCCCCAGTCCTCACCAAGAGGTGCTTGGGCAATGTTGTACAGTTGATCAATATTCGGAATATTCTTACGATCGATCTTCTCAAAAAGTCCCTCTTCAATTCCTTGCATTGCATAGTAATCAGACAAATAAATGAGGTCTACTTTGGAGCTACCTTGACGAATTTTATTTAAACGGTCGGTGTTATTCCCCGTTTCCACAACGATTTTGACGTTATGTTCCTTCTCAAATGGCTCGTACACATTTTTCTTCATTACATCTTCTGAGAAGCCCCATGTCGAAATGACTAGCTCAGTCGGCTTATTCGCCGCAGAATCATTCGAACAAGCCATCAACATCGTGCTTAGCGCAAGTACAAGTACAAGAATAGAAGCGATTTTTTTCATAAGTAGAACCCCTCCTGGATGTAGTAAAATTTGTTAACGATATCATACATACGGAATGATAGATTATGTTATCGGTATCACACTAGAGAAAAAAGTGAGATTGCAGCTTTAGACCTAAAGTTGCAATCTCGCTTCCCGTTCTTAGTGACCACCTTGCATAAATACGTAACGCGCTAGTACGAGAACAAACAATACCCACATCAACCAGTGAATCTTGTATTTTTGCTCTCCTCTACCCGAAACGTTGGCAACGAATGCAAGCAGCACATAGGATAAAATACCGAACGAAATACCATTTGCAATGCTGTATGTGAAAGGCATAAACGTAACTGTCAAAAAGGCCGGAATACCAATAACCAAGTCTTTGAAGTTAATTTCATTTACAGACTGCATCATAAGTACACCGACAACGATCAATGCAGCAGCTGTAGCAGAACTCGGAATAATCGCAATTGCTGGTGCCAAGAACAAGGCTAGCAAGAAGCATACACCCGTAGATACTGCTGTTAAACCTGTACGTCCACCCTCAGCGATACCAGCCGAACTTTCTACATAAGCCGTTACCGTTGACGTGCCCAACATCGCACCACCACTTACTGCGATGGAATCTACGAACATCGCTTTACCGACACGTTTCTTTCCTTCTACTGGATTTTTCATAAAACCAGCACGGTTTGCTGTTCCAATCAAAGTTCCGAATGTATCGAACAATTCTACGAATGTGAATGTCAAAATGATAGACACGATACCTACACCCATAATGCCAGCGAAATCAAACTGGAACATTTGCAACTCTGCTAAGTTAGGAATCCATGGCGTCTGCGAAGTATCTGACAGACTGCTAAGGTTCACCTCACCCATGAAAATACCAACTACCGTTGTACCTAATATTCCGAAGAGAATAGCACCCGGTACACGAAGCACCATAAGAATCGAAATGAGAGCCAAACCAATTATCGTAAGTAGCACTGGACCCGATGTGAATTGACCAAGTCCGAATACTGTTTCAAATCCTAATACAGGAGTGAATGTTCCTGCCGGAATATCTTTCACCGATTCAACGGACACCGTTAGCAATCCGCTATTTTTCAAACCTACTATTGCAATAAATAATCCAATACCAACTGTAATTGCATGTTTCAAACCATCTGGTACTGCATCAATTAACATCTGTCTAATTTGCGTAATCGTTAATAAGAAGAAGATAATTCCCGAAATAAATACGGCGGTTAGCGCCATCTGCCACGTTACAGGTTGTCCCGTCGATGCGGTCGACACTACGATAGTAGCAAAGTAAGCGTTCAGGCCCATACCAGGTGCTACTGCTACTGGGAAGTTAACGAAAATACCCATCGCAATCGTAAATACTCCTGCAGCGATCGCTGTTGCCAAGAAGACTGGGTACCATTCCATACCTGTCTTACCGAATGCCGTTAAAATGTTTGGATTGACGACGAGTATATAAGCCATCGTCATAAACGTCGTAATACCTGCCATAATCTCGGTTCTAACCGTTGAGCCGTGCTCCTTGATCTTGAAGAAGCGTTCCATCCGAGTTACATCCTCCCCATAATACCCCTGTTTTGTGTACTGTCCCTCTTGTAATGCTCCCCTGACAAACAAAAAAGAACTTGAGATGAAGCTCTCAAGTTCTGACTACGCAACAGATACACTTATCCACTCCCATGCTGCGCAAATATATGAAAAACATACATTTGTGTGCACCCTGTACATGTATATATAGCTAGCACGCATGTACAGACAATTCGCCTATTCAAAATTGCAGGAATAGACAAAGGAGACAAAGAGTAAGGTGAGGTGAACTAACGCTGCATCCACATCATGTGAACCTGCATGACGCGTACACCTGTATCTTTCGTAGCCAGATCATTTACGGTAATCTTGTAGAAACTTCCGGGCCAATTCCCGAAATTATACGAAAAAACGATATGAAATTATCTACTCCTATTGTACGAGCGACTACGATTTATGTCAACGCAAAATCCGAACATTATCAAAATTTAAAATGTTTACGTTCGTGTTTTAGATTCACTTATCCGTTAAACTGACAAGTTTCTACACTTTTTCATCGCTTAAATATCTATGAATGGAATGCTGATAAGCCGTCCACATTCCGTGACATTTCTACAAAAAGACAAAAAAACCGCCGAATACCTACATAGGCATCCAGCGGTTCTATTGTTGTTATTCCTATTCCCACTCAATCGTTGCAGGTGGCTTGGACGTTACATCGTACACGATACGGTTGACGTTCTCAACTTCGTTAACGATACGTACGGAGATCTTCTCAAGAATATCCCACGGAATACGTGCCCAGTCAGCCGTCATACCGTCAATGGATGTTACTGCACGAATACCTACTGTGTAGGAATACGTACGGGAGTCACCCATAACGCCGACGCTCTTCATGTCAGGCAACGCCGTGAAGTACTGCCAAATCTCGTTATCAAGACCTGCTTTTGCGATTTCCTCACGAAGGATCGCATCAGATTCACGAACGATTACCAGCTTGTCCTCTGTTACTTCGCCCAATACGCGGATCGCAAGACCCGGACCTGGGAACGGCTGACGCCATACGATTTCACGAGGAAGACCAAGCTCTTCGCCCACTTTACGAACTTCGTCTTTGAAGAGTGCGTTAAGAGGCTCGATAAGTTGGAACTTCATGTCCTCTGGCAATCCACCTACGTTATGGTGAGACTTGATTGTCTCAGCAGTAGCTGTACCGCTCTCTACGATATCCGTGTACAACGTACCTTGTGCCAAGAAGTCGAATTCGCCAAGTTTCGCAGACTCTTCATCGAAACAGTAAATAAACTCGTTACCGATAATTTTACGTTTTTGTTCAGGGTCAGAAACGCCTGCCAATTTGCTCATAAAGCGTTCACGAGCGTCAATTTTGATAACATTCATATCAAACTTGCCTGTGAATGTCTCCATAACGCCTTCAGCTTCGCCTTTACGCAGCAAATTATGATCGATGAACATACAAGTAAGCTGATCGCCGATAGCACGGTGAATCAACGCAGCAACTACAGAGGAATCTACACCGCCGCTCAATGCGCAAAGTACTTTACGGTCGCCAACTGTATCACGGATTTCGCGGATTTTGTCCTCTACGAACGTTTCCATGCTCCAGTTGCCTTCACATTGACATACTTCGTATAAGAAGTTGCGGATCATTTCATTTCCGTACACAGAGTGACGCACTTCAGGATGGAATTGAACAGCATAGAAATTTTTCTCAGGATGACTCATCGCTGCGATTGGCGCATGCTCTGTGCTTGCGTCAACACGGAAACCTGTTGGCGTTTCCACAACGAGATCACTGTGGCTCATCCAAACTGTTTGGTTAGACTCCAAACCTTTAACAAGCGCGCTGTCCGGTTGGAACACGACATCTGCTTTACCATATTCGCGCTTCCCTGCACGCTGTACTTTACCTTCAAGCTGATGAGACATCAGTTGCATGCCGTAGCAAATCCCCATAATAGGAAGACCCAAGTCATAAATAGCCGTATCAACAACTGGGGAATTTTCTAAGTAAACGCTCGCCGGACCACCGGAGAATACGATACCTTTCGGATTCAATTCCTTGATTTTTTCTACTGGAGTGTTAAACGGCATCAACTCGCTATATACGCCTAGATCGCGGATACGACGAGCGATAAGTTGGTTGTACTGACCACCGAAGTCAAGAACGATAATCATCTCTTGTGGCTTGCTGCTCATTCATGTGCCCCCTCAAAAATAATGTTTACTATTATAATAAAATGCCGGTACCAGCGTCAATTGTTTGTCCTGTGACGCGATATGTTTCCAGTAGTTACTATGCCATAACTTACCCGTTCGCATTCCCTGCATTATGTTGATGGTACTCTTTCTTCCTTCATTCGTCAAAGATAAATGTCCTGTTGAAAAATGACAGATATACCTTTTCCATAAACAAGAAAATTCAATCATGAATGGAACCATCACATATTCAGTTAAAATTAGTTGAATGAGGAATTACGCAATCAAACATTACGAGGTTATCGATAACACCAAAAACTGCGACTGTACAAAATGACTATATCTTTCAAGCATACAAAAAATGATGACGTCAACTTCATTCTAACCTGTTGAATTACTACATGAATCATAGCACAATTTGTACACTCCAAAAAGACAATTATTATAATTGTCCATGCAAAGGTGGACATCAAACAGCCAATCAACAATGGTTCATACCCATTACAAAGCATACAATATATAGTGAAAAATTTTCACCAGCAACTATATATGCTAATCCCCCTTTGAAGAGTGTGTATATTCTTTTAAAAAAAGGTGTCCACTTTTGGAAGGACACTTTTCGTCATTTTCCTTCTTAAGAGGACACTCAGTATTGATTTAAAATGTAGCATGTAGAATAAAAAAGAAGAATATCCATCAATGTTTAGATTTAGATTTAGATTCAGACCCGGTCTATATGCTCATCGATAAAATGAAATGCGATAGGATGGTCGCCAACGCAACGCCCTATGCCATGCGCCATGCCACACTTCCTACGCCTACGCTTCGATAAGTTGTAAATCGATTAGCCCTTTGCGGATACCATCCTCATGGGCAGCTGCCGTAAGGCGATGCGCCACCTGCTTTACTTCATCCTTCGCATTCCCCATTGCAACGCCCGCTCCTACGAACTGAAGCATCTCCAAATCATTCAATCCATCACCGAAGGCAGCGGCTTGCTCAGGTTGTAATCCTGCTACTTGCAAATAGGCTGCGATGCCTGAGGCTTTCGAGCAGCCCTCATTCTGAATATCAACAGCTAGCGGATGCCAACGAATGAAGCGCAGCTGCGGGAATTCCTCTACATAGTCGCTCATTTCCCCTTCTTCACAAAATAACAATCCTTGATATACAGCATGCTCATGGTAGTATTCTGGCATGACTAAAGGGATCTCAATGCCGAATTCCGTAAACGAATCCGTTACTCGCTCATTAGCAAGTGATACTGCGGTATTATCGGTTCCAACCATACCAAGTGCATGTCCTCTTGCACCAGTAGAACGGCTTATTTTATCCAACATTTCAGCAGAGACTGGGTCATCAATAATAATGTCCCCATTTCGAACGACGTAACTTCCGTTCATGCTAACGTACGAATGAATATTCAGTTCTTCTCTTATCCATTTGAAAGCATATGGGGTCCGTCCCGTTGCGATAACCGTCTCTACTCCCTGTTGCTGTAAGCGCGCAATGCTTTCTTTGGCCGATTGTGGAATACTTCCTTCCGAATTCAACAGCGTTCCATCTATATCAAAAAATACAACTTTATACATCATTTATTCCTCCTTTATCTAACGACCACGAGCCAAGAGAAAAACAAGGCCGTCACGCCGATCTGAACTACAAACACGAACGTCCAAATCGTAACGCCAACCTCGCTCTTCTCGTCTTACATGTTCAAGATAAAGGATGAAACGCGTTTCAGAGCAAGCGTTTTTCATAATATTTTTTTAAAAACCGATGTTTAGCGATGGTTGCGATCACAATGTACAAACACTCATACTATGATAATTTGAGGCGTTAGCAGTACTTGGTATACAATGAGTAAAAGATTAATCATCGAACATAAAAGTAGTATAGTGTTTAACGATACATAGCAGAGGTGAATGAATTGGCTAACATTCGTCAAATTGCAAAAGAAGCAGGTGTTTCGGTGACGACGGTATCACGTGTACTTAATGGCCATCCCTATGTGCGAGAGGACAAGCGCCAAGCAGTCATAGAAGCGATGGATCAATTGCAATATACCCCGAACCGAAATGCTATTCATTTGGCGAAAGGACGAACTTTCATGGTCGCGGTTATGCTTCCTTTTGCAAATCACCCTTACTTCTCTGGACTTGTCGACGGGATTGCTTATGAAGCATTACAGCATCAATATCGGATTATCCTGTGCCAAACCGACTACAATATAAGTGAAGAAGAGCGTGCTCTTCAGTTGCTGCGCGATAAATTGGTAGATGGCGTTATTATTTGCTCACGTCAATCTTTTTGGCATGATATCGAACCCTATAAAACATACGGCCCTATCGTTGCTTGCGAATATACAGAAGTACCAAGTTTTTCGAGTATTTATATGGACCACTACCAGACAATGAAGCATGCGCTGGATGTTCTCATGGATTATGGGCATGAACGGATAGGGTACTGTTTAGGTCGCCCTGATAGCTACAACAGCGACAAACGCTTACTTGCTTATCGCGAAGCACTACAGCAACTTGGCGAACCATTTCGTCCTGAATGGGGATTCCACCATTGTTACAATGTTGAAGATGGCGCAGAGGTTATACGTACATTGTTGCAAATGGAAGAACGTCCAACTGCACTGCTCGTTGCAGGTGATCAGTCAGCAGCCGGCATGATGTTGGAACTGCGTAACCACAGCGAAGCAGACATACAGTCCTTTTCTATTATCGGGTTCGATAACTTGCCAATTGCCAAAGTGCTCGGCCTGACTACGTTTGATCTTTCAAGTTATGATATCGGACGGAAAGCTTTTGAACTGTTCAAGTATCAACTCGACCATCCAGATGATCCGCCTGAACATCATGAACTGCCGTTTCGCATGATTCATCGCTCCAGTATATATCGGGTGAATACATAAAATGCAAGCAGCCTATTTGGGCTTCCCATCATTAGAAAAGAGTAGCAGACACCATTAAAAGTCTGCTACTCTCCGCTTTTTAGTAGGAAATAATTCAGAGCAAATACGCCCTAGTTCATCATGGTGATTCAGACGCTTATCTACGGCCGCATACAACATTTCATTGCTGCATGAGATAAAGCGTTTTAATGCATCACGCTCACTGTGCGTAAGCTTATTGCCCAGTTTCTCACACCCCGCCTGTACATAACACTCCAATGTCATACTAGGCGCCCGTTCACCTAATCGGCTTTGCATGATAGACCAAGCCAGCTCACCTATACGCAGTGCACGACTTCTGCTGTAGTTTCGCTGCTGTTTGCGCAGCAAGAAGCGCAGCGTCCAAAGTGGGGATTTTCGCGAAATACTTACCGTAAGCCATCGGGCTAAACCTCCTATCGCAATCAGCAGCACAACTGCTGCGATGCTCACAGATATCGGATAAGCGCCCCATAGTCGTCCCCAGCTATTTCCTTGCAAAAACGTAATTATTGTTGCTAGCCAATCTGTCCAAAATGCTTGATGCTGCCAAGCTTCAAGCTCCGCCAACAGCTGTTGCCATAAAGCAGTAGTATTCATGAGCAGCTTCTCTCCGCCCGCTTTCATCGCTGAAAAAGTGGATTCCCATATCGGATTTAGCCACTTTTGAATATGTGTTAGTATAGAATCTACTGTCATTGCAGTACCTCCGAGCGCTCTATTGTACAACTGCGCATTCAGCTCGTACGATGCATTTTCACCTTGTATAACATCTGCTCTTGCAGGAACCGCCACAGCCTGCTCCACATCCTGAACGATACCTCTCGCAGGTGTTGGATCGAATGGTACCCAACCCACTTCAGGTATGAAAACTTCCACCCATGCATGTGCGTCTGAATGACGTACCGTATAGGTGCCATCTGCTTCTTGCTCTCCTGGTGCAAAACCTTTGACCCATCGAGTAGGAATGCCTTGTGTCCGCAGCATAACTGCCATCGCAGTGGAGAAATGTACACAGTAGCCTTGCCTCTGCTCAAACAAGAAATGGTCAACAAAATCAGCTTCCTCTTCTGGAACAGATGTGGCTTCCGTTGTATAGACGTAATTCTCCAACAAGTAGCGTTGAACACGCTGCACTCGTTCATATCGGTTAGAGGCACCTACCATCAGTTTTGCTGTAAGTTCCTCAATTCTACTCGGCAAGTGCGCAGGCAGTTCTGTATATTTTCGCTGCAATTGTTCTGGATCATCCGCATCTATTAATCCAGCAAACAACGCTGGTGTTCCAATAAAATGACTTACTTTGACGGTGTAATCCATCACTTTAGTATCGCTTATGTTGACTGGTTCCCGATTCACTTGAATGAGCCGTCCACCATGCAGTACAGGCATGCCTGCAGGAATTTGTTCAAACCGTACATGCTGTTCAAATGGTTCTGTCCATGCATCTGCCATGAAGTTAGATGAACTGCTGTTATTCGACGAAACCAATTGAATCATTTCTTCTTGCTCCCTATCATCGAGAGCATCCCAGCCTTGTCCCGTATATATTCGCTTAGATTCAGCTCGCCAATAAGTCGGGTACGGGGTCGTTGCACGAAACAACACTGCTTTGTTCAGCCGAATTGGCATACCAAGCTGACGATCATCCTGTCCGTATCCTGTCATGCCAACCGAAGCGATAGGGCGGCCGTCTTTGTTTGCCTGAGCTTGCATTCGATCATCATTGTCTATCAGCTTCTCGAACTTTTCTTGCACCCATGCCTCAAGGGCAGGCCATACAACAGGGCTTCTACTAGTAAAGGTCATCGCCCATAGTGTGTAAGCCACTACTAACACAACAGCCAGTGATATCGTTGCCAGCCACCAACGAGCAGGCCATGACGCTGTGCTCTGATCGCTTCCCTCACGCTGGCGCTGCAATTGCAGCCATGAGATAGCAATCATCGTCCAAATGAATGCTCGAACAAGTCCATCGCCTGTGTCGAGTCCCATGATTTTTTCCATCAGCAGCAAATATACGATGGTCGCGGTACTGAACAAACTGACCGAATAAGAAGAAGTCATCAACGACTGGACGAGCAAGCTTAACAGCATAATAAACACCAAAATTACTGCCATCTCACCTGCATCTGAATAGCGAAAGTGCTCTCCTGTTATGAAATACATGGCCATCCCTTCTACATCTATAGCCCAAGAATGAATCGTCACCACGAGCTGTCGTGGCATGGAAAGTACATTTGTTAGCCACGTTTCTTCTCCTAAACTTGCCCATGCACTGACGAATAGAACGGTTAAGCAAACAAGCCCACCCCGCAACCATTTGGAAGAACAGCATAGACCGATCATCAGAGCAGCACCCATAGGTATGAGCCATGTGCTTAAATGAATGGACATACTTAAATAGGTTGATTGATAGAAAGGAAGGAGCCATTCTACAAACAATCCCATCAACAGCAAGTTGCAGCCTAGCCAACTCCACCAATGAATTAGTGATGTAGTACGTTTGTCACTTAATCGAGTAGCCTGCATGCCGCCATTGAAGGGAGCACTCCGGCTTGTAGATACATCGATTGCTTCTATGGCTATCTGTCCACTCCGCTCTCCATTTGCGAGAGGCGATAACCGTTGTCGTTCAGTTGTGAAAAGAAACATCGCCGTTTCCTCCCGCATGTTTATTCAAGGGATCTCCCATCCGTATTCGTTCTGACAGCTGCTGGGCCGCAGCGTCTGTCTGCATGTCCAAATTCGGCGCCTGATCCAGTGTAAGTATCTTCTGCTGGATCGAGGCTTGAATCCAACACGAAATGCTGGATATTTGATAGTCAGACTGAATCGATGCTAAACGAGAGGACGCTTCATAAGGACTAATAACGATTACTGACGCCTGAGTAGAAAAAAAGCGATGCGCTGCTAATGATGACTGAACTGTACTTCCTACGCCCGTGCCTTCCTCCCCTAGCCTCCTACCTGCTGCAAGATGAACGATGACCGATTCATAGCCACGAACCCATGTTTCTGTGCATGTTCGAAATAGCTGTATTGGTCCACGATAGCCGCTCTTTTGTAGTCTCCATACCCACTCTAGTGTTGTGTCAATTAACGCTGCAAAGGGTTCCTTACTCAACGGATTCCCTCGTACTGAACAATCATCGAACAATATAATCATCTCTGTCTCATCCATAGCTTGATGAGGGCGAACAACTAACTGGCGATTTTTTGCATAGTTTCGCCACTGAATGGAACGCCAAGCATCCCCCTTCTGATAGGGACGAAGCTCCATCGAGGCTATCATCGCTTGAGATGTATGCCGCGGCTTCAAATTATCTATAGATTCCATATAAGCCTCCGTACCATCTGCTCCCTTGGACATCGTTTCTGCCCGTAACATTTGCATAAGCAGTTGCTGCAAGCCGTCATCGTTAATCCATCGAACAGCAGAAGGAACGACAATCGCGTGACTTGGATCTATTGCCTTGTGTCCGACTGCATGTGGTTGTAATGCAGCGTCAGCATGCTGGCAATGTTGTAAAACTAACGCCTGTTCTAAGGGTTGGATGAACCGCCCTCTGCGCCACCATCCAAGCAAATCGCCTGTTACGATATGCGTGCCTCCATGGCGATACATGCCTAGTGTCACGGCAGGCAAGCTCATCTTACAGATAAGGCGGCGCTGGCTGCCTGGGTAGAGCATGCGGGTGCAGGACAACTGCTCCAGCACCTCACCTTGCTCGTCTACCCGCAGCCACACTTCTGTGACTTGCAGCCACATTCGCGGCAGGCGTGACCGCGAATGTATAGTTGTTGTCCAGACGAGCTCTGTCTCGACAGGACCGATCTTGTGACCGCACCGCGTTGTGGCTGTGCGAATAAGCCGCAGCGGTGCGGTCAGGCAGCTCCACGCGGCGAAGAGCCAATAGCCGAGCAGCGCGGAGCCCATGAAGCTGAGCGCTCCATGTCGCTCAGCTATGCCCCATGCGAGCAGGACTAGCGCTAGCAGTCCGGCTGCCGTTGGGCGCAGCCATGCAGCGCCAAGGTCTGTTCCGCTTGCCTCAAGCGGCTGCGGCTTCGTATGCTCTACGCGAAGCTGCTCGTGGTGAAGCTGCGGGTTCGCACGCTTCAGGTGGAACTGCTTATGATGAAGTTGCCCCTTCGGGCACGGCTGCAATAGCGGCGGCTTCATCGGAACAGACCCCCGAGCCACGAGTGGTTGGCTCGGCGCTGCTTGCGCAGCATAGCAGGCAGCTGCTCAGGCACGCTGCTGCCTGCATAGGCCGGGCGTCGGAGCAGCTTAGCTGCTCTGCGCGCCTTGCGGCCCCCTTGACTGCCGCTACCGCCCGCACTCGCATGCGTGCGCGGCAGCTTATGGCCGAATGTCGGCACCGGTGCGCTCAGCAGCAGTTCCTGGATTATGGACGCCTGCCGCTCAGCGGCATCCTCCCCACCACGGAGCTGCAGCCGATGCGCCAGCACCGGCACCGCCACGGCCTGCACGTCCGCAGGTATAACATAGTCCCGGCCGTGCAGAAACGCTTCCGCTTGGCTCGCTCGCAGCAATGCTGCTGAGCCGCGCGGACTAACACCAAGACGTACGTCGGCGTGGCTTCGCGTCGCCTGTACCAACTCTACGATATAGCGACAAATGGCCGCATCCACATGCTGCTTGCGAATCCGCTTTCGTATTAAAAGCCACTCCTCTGGCGTTAAGACAGCACGCACTTTTCGAGTGTAGCCTTCGTAAGCCAACTGCTGAATAAGCATATCCGATTCCATTTCTGGATCTGGATATTCAATCGTTAATCTCATCAGAAAGCGATCCAGCTCTGCTTCTAGCAAACGGTACGTACCTTCAAACGATAACGGATTTTGAGTCGCGATAAGCATAAATGGCTCTGGCAGTTTACGTGTAATCCCATCAACCGAAATCGTCCCTTCCTCCATCGCCTCCAGCAAAGCTGCCTGTGTACGCGTCGATGCTCGATTCAACTCATCCGCAAGCACAATATGTGCATCCAATGGACTTCCGCTGTAACGCAGTTCGCCTCCCTTTGGATCAAATACCATACTCCCTGTTACATCAGCTGGCAGCATATCAGGCGTCATCTGTAAACGACGATAATCGGCGGCAGTGACTTGCGCTAACGTACGCGCAAACAGAGTCTTCCCTACACCTGGGGCACCTTCCAGCAGCAAATGACCGCCGCACAGCATCGTAATGCAAGCAAGTCGAAATACCTCTGGCTTGCCAACTACAATCTGCTGAAGCTGTTCCAGCAACTGTGGAAAATCATGCTGCACAAAGCTCGACGTCCAATCCGGCTTGTCCTTTATATTTTCATAACAATCTATCATTGCAGTGATACCTCCATCCCTTACATGCTTGTCGCACAACACTAGATATTGATGTAACATCGCCTACTAGCTTACTAGTCTCAGTCTCGCCCAATTCTATGATTTGTAAACAAATAGACAGCTAGACTAGAGCATGAAAATAACAAAAAAACCTTCTACCTCACGAGGAAACACAGCCTTAGAACAAGATGCCTATTTTTAAGCATCTCTATCAGTTAGTGTCCCTTGTTTGTGAAATAGAAGGTTTTACATTGGCACGTATTTATGCGTAATCAAGTTTCAATAAATCCATTACTACTACATTATAGTTAAGCATCGATCTTCCCCAATTCTAGAGGAATAAACTCATGCTTTAACAATGGAATGGTTATTGTATCTAGCACTGGACGAAGCGGTATCCACAGCACCCCACTTTCTTCGATCCCTTTCCAAGTTAAGCGCTCACGTTCATTCTTACCAACCTGCCAAACAGCATCACCTGTCGTCCGATTAACAGTAATGGTTCCTTGTTTAAAATGAAGCTCAATTGGGCTCGAATGATCGTTGATGATAATTTCTCCATCTAAATGGGTAGTCAATATACGCGCAGGAATATACGTATTTTGTTGGATACGTTTGTACTGTCCCGGCTGCAAATTGAGCATTCCTACTTCTGTTGTTGCCTTAAAACGCATCGAGCTTTCTTTTTGATTGTCGAAATGTTTTTGTGGCTGTTTTTCCGGTCGCTTCTCTGGACGTTGTTCACCTTGGCGTTCTGGCTGCTTCTCACCTCGTACATCTACTGCCTTTACGTGCTGGTCAATCCAGGCCTGTGAAACAGCCTTACGTTCCCAACGCTTGCGTGTCGCTACTTTAAATTGCACGGGCTCTAAGTCTGAAGTCATGATCTCAAAGGTATAGCCTTTATCACGATAAAAGTTAATAATATCTGGCAGCGCCTTAACCGTCTCACCATGCCCTGCACTATCATGCATAAGCACAACCGTATGTGGCAATCTAGCACCAGCTCGGATCGACTTCATAATCTCGCTTTTTGGTACATTTGCCCGCTTGGAATCCCCACTATCCACATGCCAATCATGTACGATATAACCAGCTTGACTTAACAGTTCAAAATACTGTTTATCAAAATTCAAATATGTTCCTCCTGGAGCACGTACAAGGCGCGGCTCATAGCCAACTACCTCTTTGATCGCTTGTCCCGTATCTCGGATTTGCTGCCAAAAATTCCGGAAGTCGCTGTACAGCTTTTTATATGCATGATTATAGGAGTGATTCCCAATCGCATGACCTTCTGCATCAATCCGCTTCAACAGCTCTGGATTCTCCTTTACTTGCTTACCCAGCACGAAAAATGTGGCTTTTACCTTTTCACGCTTCAATATATCCAACACATCAGCGGTATGCTTACTAGGACCGTCATCAAATGTTAAATAGACAACTTTGCTAGAAGATGGAACAGATTCCTTAACAGCAATAGCTGGATTAGCAAATTCATTAGTGATAGAACGAGTAGGTATTGGTGCAGATTCTTGCTCACTTAGATGGAATTGCTTGTCCAGCAAATCCTTAGCGTCTCTAGTATCACCCATGTGCTCCATCCACGATTGAAGCCTGCTTCCCCCTGCTTTATTGGCATCAATAGGATCAAGCCCTGTCCCAAATAAGAAGACGACTGTTAACACTAGCACCAGCATTTTGCTTACTATATTGGACCATCTCTTTCTTCGTGCGTGTGGACTCCTTCTCACAAACACTTTCATCATTAGCATCCTCCTTCAGCAGTACATCTGATCGGATTTAAGAATCCGCAAGCTTACATATTCTCTATCAGTTACATCAGGAACCTAGCTGTTAGAGCTAAAATAATGTTGCGCACTTTAATTGGGTAGGGGCAACTTCCTTGCATGGACATCAATCTAAATCTGTAGTTCAGCTTATGATAGATTGCTATGATTCATGACGGTTTCTAAGATAAATAGAATAAGATCCGCTTGTATTTATTTTCAAGGGATATTTAATAATTCCATTTCATCTATACTTCTTAAATTGAAAGTATGAACCGATCCTTCTATAATAAAATGGATATGCTTGGGCATCAATTCGAATCTACTATGATTAAGGATGAGTGAGGAAATAAACGAATGAAGGAATCGATTCTGAAGCGCAGCAAAGTCCGCGCGCTAATCGCATATGTATTACTGCCTGTGTTATTGCTGCATTCCTGCAATCTGTTACCCTCAACACCGCCTAATGAGAACGATCCTGCACAAGGAACATTAGTCGTCTCGGCAGATACTAGCTTGCAAACCGTGCTAGTAGAGATACAAGATAACTTCGAGCGAAAATACCCGCATGTAGAGGTGCAGCTCAATTTCGGAGCTTCTGGAACTTTACAGAACCAGATTGAACAAGGCACAGCAACGGATATATTTATGCCTGCTAGCAGCAAGCACATGAACAGTCTGATCAAGTCAGGATTCGTCACTGCCGACCAACAGCAACATTTACTAAGCAATGAGCTTGTTGTTATCGTAAACACAACGAACAAACAAACTTGGTCAAGCTTGAAGAAGCTAACTTCAAGCGACATGGAGCGGATTGCGATCGGCGCTCCTGAGACCGATTCCGCAGGTATGTATGCGGAACAAACGTTACAACGCTTACATTTTTGGAATGACATTAAAAATAAAGCGGTATTCACAAAAGATGTTCGCCAAGTTCTCTCTTATGTAGATACCGGCAATGTCGACGCTGGCTTTGTTTATCGTACGGATGCGTTAGTAGCGAAAAACTCCAAAATCGTTCACTTTGTAAGTCCAAAGCATCATGATCCAGTCGTCTATCCGATTGGTATCATTCAGCAAACACGTAATGTAGAAGCTGCACAGCTATGGATGGCATATGTGCAACAGCCCGAGGCACAACAAATTTTCAAGCGTTATGGATTTAAAATAGCGGGCGAATAACCGTTTACATGAAAAGGTAGCTGCTTGTAAACAGCACAATTAAGTTCATGGATAAAATAAAGGGATCTGCATATGGTTCATCCCCAAGATGCAGATCCCTTTATTGTTTAGTAAACGATGTTCATCATTCTTTGTAATAGAAACATAAGTCATGGACATGCTGGAAACCGACCTTTTTGTACAACGGAATAGCTTTATCATTGTTGGCATTTACACACAACGTAATCGCTTCAATCGTTTCAAAAGCAAACAACCAAGTTAGTGCAGCCGTCAATAAGCGATTGCCTATGCCTTTCCCTCGCTCGGATTCAGTCACTCCAAAAAACTCGATGCTAGCTTCTCCAAACTCTGGTTCAGCTTCAACATAAATATACCCCGATAATTCCGCTCCATTTGTAATGATGAACACTTTTCTATGTTCATTTACACGCTCTACAATTTGTTGACCGCTGTAATACGTATTCGGAAATACACGATTATGTAGTTCAATCATTTCAGTATAATAGGATTCTGTTAATTCGACAGCTCCTGCTTCTGTTAACTTGCAACGATCCGCCCGTTGAAACTTAAGAATGGCTTGTTCGCTTTCTTTAGAGAAATCAAAATATTCGGCTAGTTGAATAACAGGTGCATTCTTTTTATTTGGAAATAAGCTTAGCGAGTGGATTTCTTTAGGAAGCAGATCAACCATTTGACTCCACAACTTATCAACATGTTCCCACTTGTCTACCTTCACAAATGGTCCCCATATTTCAGCGCAATGTTGCTCTAGATCTGCATCGAAACCCAGCACGCCAATCAATTCATCATTCTCATAAGCGAGTACGAAACCTTCATTGTATGGAACATCGGTTACATCCTCTATAAATGAATGTGCAATCACTTGATACTCTTTGCCACAATAGCCAATATGTGACTCTTCGATCTGATTTAACGCCGCGATAAAGCGAGAAACCTGGTCTACATCGGCTGCATTCATACTGCGAATCTGTACCATGCCTTGTACACCCCTATTTTAAAATGGATCGACTTATCGTTCTATTCCTTCATCTCCGACTTAGACTTCATTCGACTATAAATCATTGCTACGATCGGGCCAGATATATTGTGCCACACGCTAAAGATCGCACTTGGCACAGCAGCGAGTGGTGAGAAATGAGCTGTTGCTATGGCTGCACCTAGACCTGAATTTTGCATACCAACTTCGATCGAAACGGCTTTACATGCTGCAAGATCCAGCTTAAGCAGCTTCGCAAACAAGTAACCCATCAGAAGCCCTAAACAATTGTGAAGAATAACAACAGCAAAAATAACGAGCCCTGTCTCTGCTATCTTCTGCTGACTGCCTGCTACTACAGCAGCTACGATTGCTACGATTGCTACTGTGGAAACTAGCGGCAAAGCCTTAATTCCTACTTGTGCAGGCTTCTTAAGCAATGTTTTAAAAATAATACCGAGTATGATTGGGATAATGACGATCTGTACGATAGACCATAACAATGCTGATGCATGAACAGGAACCCATTCACTAGCTAAAAATAAAATAAGTGCTGGTGTGACGATAGGAGCTAATACGGTCGTAATCGATGTAACGGTTACGGATAACGGCACATCTCCTTTTGCCATATACGTCATAACATTGGATGCGGTACCTCCAGGGCAGCAGCCAACGAGAATAACACCTACTGCGATTTCCGGCGGAAGCTGAAGTCCCTTCGCAAGTAAGAAAGCAAGTGCCGGCATAATAAGAAACTGCCCAGCAACTCCAATGATAACGGCTACAGGACGGCGGAGCACCTCTTTGAAATCTCCTAAGGATACCGTTAGCCCCATACCGAACATAATAATACCGAGCAGAGGCGTAATGTATGCACCAATCCATTTAAATAAGTCTGGCCAGATAAATGCTAAGCATGCTGCGATCATCACCCAGACCGCAAATGTTTTTCCTACAAATTGTCCTAACTTCTCCATAATGTCCTCCATGTATGTACAAATGTTTTTATGTAAAACACATTATATATCCTAATTTAGGTATTTGCCACATAAAAATATGAAAATCGAACCAATTTATATGGACAAATTTTCAAGCATTGAAGTAACCTACGCTAAAATGAGCAAATAAAAAACAATGGATAGCGCATCATCAGGGCTTGCTGCCACTGATAACTCTATCCATTGTTTACGTTAGTGAAGCGTAAATGAATTAAGATTTATATTTACGCCAATCCATTTTGTCGTTGTTCAATAAATACTCAAAATCATTATCAAGACGTTTCTGTTCCGCCTTGCGTGCTTCTTCTTCCTTCTTGCGCTCCACTTCTTTGCGTTCAGCTTCAGCTGTCTTCAAATCTTCGCTTTGCGCCTTCAGTTTGCTTAGCACATCCGCACTCAATAAGTCTTTCAACGTAGCTGGCTTATCCGCGGATAGGTTGGAAGAAGGCGTTGGTTGCTGTTTTCTTTTCTTAGCCATCCTATTCACCTCGGTTTCTCCTTCTATTATAACAAGGATAACGCAGCAGGTGAACTGAGCCGCCAAAAGCAACTAGCATTCCGTTGGTAGCTAGCCATCTATCAGGCTATGCATGGTCATCGTTATAGCTTGAACTTCGAAATACTTTCCTCAAGACGCTCAGCCATGCGAGACAATTCTTCCGCTGAATTGCTAATTTCCTGCATGGAAGCCAACTGCTCTTCCGTTGTAGCAGATACCGTTTGCGTACCTTCTGCCATTTTGAGCGTGACAGACTTCACTTCTTGCATGTAGCCGGACATTTCTTCTGTGCCTACAGACATTTGTTGAGCCGAAGCGGATACTTCTTGGATTTGTGTCGCTACAATTTGCACAGCTTGCTCAATACGTTCAAACGCAGCTCCTGCTTCGTGCATGACTTCAATACCAAGGGATACCTCTGATACGCTTTGCTCTGAATTGCGAACCGACTTCTGCATTTCAGACTGAATATGCTTAATCGTCTCTGCAATTTCCTTCGCCATCGTCGAAGATTGCTCAGCCAGCTTACGTACCTCACTTGCAACCACTGCAAAGCCTCTGCCATGCTCACCAGCACGAGCTGCCTCGATGGAAGCATTAAGGGCCAACAAATTGGTTTGTTCAGCGATCCCTGTAATGGCTTTAACGATATCATTGATCTTTTGCGTTTGCCCGCTGAGATCTTTCATCGATTGTCCCATGCCGCTCACACTGCTATTAATGGACTCCATCTGCTGGATCGCTCGCTGAATCGAGCGATTCCCCTCTTCTACCATATCAGACGATTCAAGTGCTGCATGACTAACCGTCTGTGAGCCGCCAGCAATTTGTTTTGCACCCACTGTAATCTCTTGAACAATGCCTTCTGCTTCATTCATATTCGATACTTGCGTTTCTGAACCTACTGCCAGTTGGTTCATGCTCTCCGCTGTATATTGAGATGCTTGAGCCGATTGCTCAGAAGCAGCCGCAAGTTCTTGTGAAGAGGAAGACAAGTGCATCGAAGTATCTGTTACTTCATTGATAACACCACGCAATGAATTCGTCATCGTATCAAAGCTATAGCTTAGTTTACCGAATTCATCGTTCGAGCGAGAGTCAATTTTCACAGTCAAGTCGCCTTTGCTCACTCGATTGGCAGCTCTCATTAATCTTTGCAATGGGTTGAAAATAGAACGAATTATAAAGAAGATAACGACAGCACCAATAATGACCGCAGCGGTTACAATAATAAATGTCGTTCGGAAAATAGGCTGTGACGCCTCTCCATACTCCTCGGTGAGCATCATACCTGCAATTTTCCAACCTGTCTCTTCATTCGTCGTATACGCCATATCTTTTGATTCGCCGTTCAGCATATAATGATGGCGTCCAGAAATTTGACCGTACACTTCGTCCATCCATACTTCCTTAGCTTCGCTTCCTAGTGGCAGCGTTGGATGCACAACATATTTGCCAGTCTGATCGAGGATGATGATATATCCATTCGTTCCGACTTTTACTTGATTCGTCATCGCCATCAGTTTCTTCAAATCTAGATCTACGGCAACAACACCATTACCGTTATCGATAGCACGAGAAATGGTAACTACTTCTTTGCCTGTTAATGCGTCACGATATGGAGGAGTAGTAACGACATCCCCCTTCTTATCCAACGCTAGTGTATACCACTCACGTTTCCTTGGATCAAAGCCTAAGTCTGTCTTAAATTTCGGTGCCTGAATCATGGCACCTTCCTTCGTACCTATATACGTAGAAGCTAGTTCAGGATGAGTAAACTGGAATCGATTTAACAGATCAAAGATTTCCGAATGATCTTGACCCTTCTCTACTAAATCCAGTACAGATCCAGCCAAAAACTCGACATTGCTTTTGCTGTCGGAAACCATCCCGCTTATTTTATCATCCAACAGCATGACACTAGCTTCGGTTGCAGAGTATATTTCTTCTTGTACGATACCTTTAGCCGTATCGTATGAAAACATGCCAATCGACAAACTCGGCACTAACAATATCAATACAAACGCTAAAATAAGACGCGCCCGCACGGATAATTTCCACTTCATATTGTTCCCACCTTGTCACAAAATGTGTATCCTATCTCCCTTACATATCGGCATTTCGGGCCTAAAAATACATGCATAAATATTAACAGGGAAAAGAGCCCATTGAGATTCACTGGGCTCTTTCCTATTACGAATGATTCTATTTAAATAGGCTACTTGTTTGCATAAACTAACCTACACCTTAAACCTTGCAATTAAAGACTCTAGACGCTCTGCCATGCTGGACAATTCCTCTGCTGAGTTGCTAATTTCCTGCATGGAAGCCAGTTGCTCTTCTGTCGTCGCAGATACACTTTGTGTACCGTCTGCCATTTGTACAGTGACGGCCTTAATAGACTGCATATTGCTCGCCATCACTTCTGTGCTCGCAGACATCTGCTGAGCAGCCGCAGACACTTCTTGAATCTGTGTCGCCACGATCTGAGCCGCTTGCTCAATTTCTCCGAATGCCATGCCCGCTTCATGAATAACATCAATACCTCGCGCAACCTCTACTGCACTCTGCTCAGAACTAGATGCCGACTTCTCCATCTCAGCTTGAATATGCTGAATCGTCTCCGCAATCTGTTGCGCCATCGCAGAAGACTGCTCAGCGAGCTTGCGCACTTCACTTGCTACAACAGCAAATCCTTTGCCATGCTCACCAGCCCGTGCTGCTTCAATAGAAGCATTCAATGCCAACAAATTCGTCTGGCCCGCAATCGCTGTAATGGCCTTAACGATATCGTCAATGCTCCGTGCTTGCTCTCTTAAACCTCGCATCGACTGACCTAGCTCACCTACACTGCTATTGATCGACTCCATTTGTTTAATCGCTCGCTGGATGGAATGATTGCCGCTGCCAACCACTTCTGACGATTGCATAGCTGCTTCGCTAACCGTACTAGAACTACTAGCAATCTGCCTCGCCCCAACTGTAATTTCCTCTACAATCATCTCCGCAGCATCCATGCTCGCTACTTGGCTGTCCGACCCTTCAGCCAACTGCCCCATGCTGTCAGCTGTATACTGAGCAGCTTGCGCGGATTGCTCAGAAGCAGCCGCAAGCTCCTGCGAAGAGGAGGCCAAATGCATCGATGTGTCGGACACTTCATGGAGCACGCTGCGAAGCGACTCGGTCATCGCATCAAAACTGTTACTTAACTTACCGAATTCATCATTCGATTTGGAATGAATCCGCACAGTCAAATCCCCCGCACTAATCAACTGCGCAGAGTTCATAAGACGCTGCAATGGGTTCGTAATAGAACGAACAATCAAGAAAACAACCAGTGAACCAATTAGCAAAGAGATAGCGATAACAATTACGGCACTCTTAAAAATAGGAGCCGAAGTCTGCTCAAACTCCTTCGTGTACATCGTTCCGATTATTTTCCAACCAGTCGTCTTGTTAGTTGTAAATACTAATGCTTTAGGTTCTCCCTCAAATGTATAGCTGATCGTACCCGATTCTTTGCTATACAGCTCATCTATCCAATCCGCCTTAGATTCAACGCCTAATTTTTCAGTTGGATGCGCTACATACTTGCGCGTTTCATCCATGATGATTGTATAACCTTGCTCACCAATCTTAATATTTTTCGTCATCTCTAAGATGCCTTTTAAATTCAAATTCATCGACACAACACCTGAGCCATCGTCAATCGTCCGTGATATGGAGACTACTTCTGCCCCTGTTGAAGCCGTATAGTAAGGCGCAGATACGATTACTTCTCCCTTATTCTCCATCGCTTGCTTATACCAATCCCGCTTCCTCGGATCATAGTCTGCAGCCATTTTAAACTTAGGAGATTGAATCATTGCACCATCTTTCGTTCCTACATATGTACTAACAAGCTCAGGATTTTGCGCCTGATAATGAGTAACTAGCTTTCTAGTAGGAGATCCCTCTTCTCCCTTATCCCCAGTTGCCTGAACAATTCCTGCCAAAAATTGAACATCGCTCTTTCCATCCACAATCATCGTTGTGACTTTATCATTCAAGAGCATAACATTTTCTGTAGCTGCATCAACAATCTCTTCCTGTACGATAAACTTAGCCGCATCATAGGAAAATAGACCAATTGACAAGCTTGGAACGATCAAAATAAGTGCAAAAGCCAAAATAAGACGTGTACGTACTGACCATTTGATTTTCATGTTGTCCCCCACTTGATGAAGTTTGTCACCATCTAACAACCTAGTAGTTTTCCCCTCAGTAAATCTCTTTGACACCTATTTCGAGTTGCTCATGCACTCACCTCGCGCCGCTCTCCTCTTAAAATAGTAGCTATACGATAATTTGTTCCATAAATATTATAAATGACATATCAATTTAATGACATAATTTACGATAATTTTGTTGAAAAATGGATCATTATAACTAAAAAAGCTGCCTTGTCAGTACCTGACAAAGGACAGCTTAATTAGAACTTTATTCCTGTTATAGCACAATTACATTGAACTGTATCATTACAATTTGAACTTTGAAATAACAACACCTAACCGCTCTGCCATGCGGGATAGCTCTTCAGCTGACGAACTAATTTGCTGCATGGAAGCCAACTGCTCCTCGGCTGTTGCCGATACGTCTTTCGTATGATCCGCAGCTTGTTCCGTCACAGCCTTCATTTCATTAATATAACCACTCATCTCATCCGTACCAGCAGCCATTTGTTCGGAAGATGCCGATACTTCTTGAATTTGTGTAGCTACAACTTGCACCGCACTCTCCATACGTTCGAACGAAGATCCTGCTTCGTGGATTACTTTAATGCCAAGCTTAACCTCAGCAGCACTGTTCTCTGTATCTTGTGCGGACTTCAGCATTTCAGCTTGTATATGTTGAATCGTCTCCGCTATTTGCTGAGCCATCAAGGAAGATTGCTCCGCTAATTTACGAACTTCGCTTGCTACTACTGCAAATCCTCTGCCGTGCTCACCCGCACGTGCTGCCTCGATCGAAGCATTTAGCGCCAACAAGTTGGTTTGGCCAGCAATGCCAGTTATAGCTGTTACAATATCATCAATACTGCGCGCTTGCTCGCTTAATCCGCTCATCGATTGACCTAGCTGAGTTACACTGCTATTAATCGATTCCATTTGTTCAACCGCTTGCTTAATAAAGCGACTTCCTTCCACAACTACATCGGATGAAAGCGTCGCCGCTTCTGCCACAGATTGCGAACTGTTTGCAATTTGACGCGCTCCTACAGCCAACTCTCCAACAATCGTATCCGCTTGATTCATCTGGCTTACTTGCTGCTCTGATCCTGCAGCTAACTCCGTCATACTTTCCGCCGTATATTGCGAAGCTTGCGCAGACTGCTCAGAAGCAGCTGCTAGCTCTTGAGAAGAAGAGGACAAATGCAGCGAAGCGTCTGACACTTCATTTAATACGGAACGCAATGAATCCGTCATCGCATCAAAGCTACGGCTCAACTCGCCGAGCTCATCCTTGGATGAAGAATTTAGGCGCATCTGCAAATTGCCACCACTTACAGCCTGAGCAACGCCTCTTAGACGATTAAGTGGGATCAGAATAGAACGAATAATATATACGACGACAACCGTGCCAAGTGCTACAGCTACGGCAATAACAATCATCGTTGTGTTCAAAATAGGTTGTGATGTGTTGCCATACTCCTCAGAATACATCGTTCCTGCTACTTTCCAGCCTGTCGCTTCATTTGTAAGGAAGCCCATTTCTTTGGAATCGCCCTCAAACTCATACGTGAACATACCTTGCTTATCTGCAAACATAGGATCAACCCAAGATTCTTCACTTACATCCGATCCTAACTGCCGTGTTGGGTGCACCATGATTTTCTTATCTTTACTTAGCATAATAATATAGCCTTCATGGCCGATCTTCACATCTTGTGCAATATCCATTAAATGCTTAAGCTTTAAATTCATTGCAACTGCTCCCGAACCGTCTTCCAAGGAGCGTGCAATGGTTACGACCATTTCTTTAGTCGAATCCGTCATACGAGGATTTGTAATAACAACTTTGCCTTTGTTCGCCATCGATTCTTTATACCAAAAGCTGTTCCTCGGGTCATAGTTTTCAGGTAGCTTCATTTTAGGAGACTGGATCATAACTCCGTCCGTCGTCCCAACAAATGTACTTGCCAAATTTGGATGAAGCTCTTGGAAATCATTCAACAATTCACGAACAGGTGAATGATCTGATCCGTTATCACCTTTAGCGTTAATGATTTTGGATAAATATTTGATGTTTGCATCACTTTCGTCAATCGCTGCATCAATCTGATCATTTAGCAGCTTAATACTTTGAGCAATAGCAAGCTCCATTTCATGCTTTACGATAGAACTCGCACTATTATAAGAAATTACTCCAATCAAAATGCTTGGAGCAAGCAAAATAAATGCGAATGAGACAATCAATCGCACTTTTACGGATGAAAACTTATTCATGTTGGCCCCCTAAATGTCTTGTTCTTTATGTATCTACTGATTAATTATCGGAAAATGAATGTAAATGCAGTAGAGTTTCACCGTTATTTTCAAAAACCTTTTTATTCCAGTAAATAATTGTATGTACAGATGGTCTTTTTCATCAGTGACTGAACCCTATAAAATAGGTGAACTCGGTTAGAAGAAAGCCATTACTACCTTCCACTGCTGCTAGATCTTCTTCCTCGCACAACGTTTAATTCGCCCTTATGGCTGTTGGAACTTATATTTGAATTTCCATGTGAATTTGAGTTTGTATCCGACTCAACGCTCATACCTTAGAAATTGATGCGATTATGCATCAATTTGCTCCCTTTTTAAGAAGTCGTGGACAAATGCCTGCGATTATGCAGTTATTTAGCCTCCCTTACCTTTATTAACCTTCATTCGCTAATAAAGATTGCACTTTCGCATCAATTTCTTTTCACCGCTCGTTTTCAGCTTAAAATAGATGCATTTTTGCAAGATTGGAGACAAGCTTGGAAAATAGTACGACCGAATAAACACTACAAACCGCTGAACAACACAAAAAGCCGAGTTCAGGCTTATAACTAACCCTAACTCGACCTTGTTCATCATTTTAAATAGAATGCTCGCTCAGTAATTAAACTACTTCAAAGACAGCCTCTCCTACCTGTCGATCGCCTACAGTTGCGCTGCCTGTACCGCTTCTAGCACATCCTGCGTATGTCCGTTCACTTTAACATTGCGCCATTCACGCACAAGTCTACCTTCTTCATCTACTAAGAAAGTAGAACGAACGATACCGTAATACTCGCGACCGTACATTTTCTTCAACTGCCAGACGCCAAACTGTTCGGCTACCGTCTGTTCCGTATCCGACAACAGCAAGAACGGCAATTCATGCTTCGCAACAAACTTGTTGTGAGATTTCAGATCATCAGGGCTAATGCCAAGTACAACTGTATTATACTTCTCAAAGTCACCATGATAATCACGGAAATCACAAGATTCCTGCGTGCAGCCAGGTGTCATATCTTTCGGGTAAAAATAAATAACGACCTTTTTGCCGCGATAGTCTTGCAAACTCACTTGCTCCCCGTTCGATGCCGGAAGTGTAAAATCTATTTGCTGCCCTAGTTGAGCTTGTTCTGTCATCGTGAACCACCTCTTGTCTTTTTACCATCATATAAACCTAGCTTATCACGCTGAATCATCTGCGACAAACAATCGTACGGGATAAACGACTTATTATTTATTTTCAACAAGATAGTGCACATAGTCAGTTGAAATACCTTTATACCCTAACTGCCTAAGCATCGCTGTTATATTTCCACGGTGATACGTTGCATGATTGACCACATGCATAATCAATTCGGCATAGGTAGCTGTCAATGTTGGAAACACAGGATGAGTATACACTCGAGTCTCATCTAAATTTTGTAGCGCTCCCACATGAGTACGATACTGTACAGCTACGTCCGCATAACGCTGCTGGAGCTCTTCAAGTGAAAGCTGTGATAGCTCTCTTATTTTCGATTCGAAATCTACTTTCATCTCTGCACTAAATTCACCTGAAAATGCAGTCATCCACACCTCATCCACCAAACAAATATGCGAAACCACATCATGCAATGTCTTAAATACACTTTGTATTTCTTGCTGTAATACTCCTTCGGGCAGTGTCAATAGATGATTCAATGTTCTCTCATTAGCCCACACATGATAGTCGTACATACTTTCTGCAAAATGCTTCATTAATATCCTCCTCTTACTAGTAGGCGCGTAGTCGACATGCACAAAAAAACGGGTCAGATAGCATTTCTGCTGTCTGACCCATTGTGTGATGGAATTTATTATACCCGAGTGAAAATATATATGGCTACTGTGAACCTTGAGCATCACAAGATATCCTATTGATTCAATATCAAGCTAGATCGTTCTAAGAACCTGCTCCGCGATATCGTTTAACACCAACATTCCACATCGTTAGACCGATCGTAAAGGCAATAATGCCGACGACAGGTGTTAACAACGCCATTTGCTCCATTCCCTTGTCCTCCAAGAAGCGAGATGCCGGCACAATGCCCACAAAAGCAAACGGAAGAATCCACGTCAGCAGCACTTGAATAAAGCGGTTATAGATCGTAAGCGGATAACGGCCGTAGTTCTGAATATTCCATACAAGCGGTAAAATACCTGTCGGCGCATCCGAGTAGAATGAAATAGACGTTAAAGCCGTGTATATACCGAAATAAATGAGCACAGACCCTACAATCATAATAAGTAGCAGAAGGATGTCCAATGCACCGAAATCGATCCCTAGCTGCGAACCTGCGGTGATCATCAATATCGCTCCGACGAAGGAACCAATTATGGATGGGGGATCTACATTTTCCAAAAGGATTTGAAACAGATTATGTGCAGGACGTGTCAATATACGGTCCATCTCACCCTTAACAATGTAACGCTCGCTAAATCCCCACATATTGAAGAAGCAGCTGAAGATCCCGTATGGAATCATAAAGTACCCATAGACGAACACCATCTCATCCCGCGTCCAACCTGCCAAGGTCGGCGTGTGCATGAATACAACGAAGATAAAGATCAAGTTCGTAATTTGGAACATCAAATCGGAAATCACTTCTATCCAAAAGTCTGCCCGATAGGTTAGTCGGGTTTTGGCGTAATTTTTCAAATATTCTGATACAAGCCCTACATAATACATTCGTTACCCTCCTTGCACGAACAAGCGCTGACGCGCTGCACGCCACAGCAGCATAATAGGCACGATCAGCACAGCGAACCAAATCAGCTGAATCGCTAGCACGCCAAGCAGTTCTCCGTCAGGGATACGCCCTGTAAATACGGAGCTTGGAAGATACGTGATCGCTTGGAACGGCAGCCATTCATTTAACGTAATAAGCCAGCCTGGGAAGAACGAGATCGGCACGATTACGCCGGAGAACAAATCCACGATAACCCGCTTCAATCGCATCATCCCTTGGTTATTTTCAATAAAGAAGGCTGTAAGTCCTGTAATGATGTTGATCTGCGAGTTAATAAGGAAGCTCATAAATAACATCCACGCAAATACAAGCCATAGCTTCGGATCAGTTGGCAGCTGTACTGGGAACAAGATACAGGCTAAGATCATTCCTGGGCCCATAAACAACAGCAATCGGAAAATACCTTCTCCGAACCCCTGCATCATCTTCACTAGGATATAGTTGTACGGACGAATAAACTGAATCGCAACGCTGCCATCCCGTATTTCCCTCGATATTTCTTGATCGAGATTGTTAAAATAAAAGGCGCGTGCCATCCACGATACCGCAATATACGTCGTCATTTGTTCGACTGTAAAACCCGCTAGCGTCTCCTGCGAGCCGTATATCGCCTGCCATGTAAAATAGTAAACCCCGATATTGAGCGTATAAATTAATATGCCTGAATAGTAGTTCACGCGGTACGCAAGCATCATGAGGAAACGCATCCGTATCAAATCCAAATAAGCGCTATTTCTCATGTTACGATACCCCTTGCTTAGTTGGCTGCTCCGCATTGCCTGTACGATAAATCTCACGTACGATATCGTCCGTGTTCGTCTCTTCGATGCTCAAGTCAGAAATCGAAACCCCACTCGCCACCCGCGCGATCACATCGGAAACGTTCGCATCCTGTGGCACAATAACACTGGCTTCATATTCAGACTGCACTTCCAATACAACCGGAAGACCCGCTGTCAGGATGCTGAGCTTCTCTTTGGATACTTGTTCTGCGAATTGGAATTTCACTTCCCGACCTTTTCCCCATGTCATTTTCAAATGATCAAGGCTTCCATCATAAATGATGTTTCCGTCATCCAGCATGACAACGCGCGAACATAACGCTTCGATATCTTGCAAGTCATGTGTCGTCAATAGAATCGTCGTACCATGCTCCTTATTCAGTTGCAGCAGGAATTCGCGAATTTCTGATTTCACGACGATATCGAGGCCGATTGTAGGTTCATCTAAAAATAGAATCGACGGTCGATGGAGCAAAGATGCAACTAGCTCACAGCGCATTCTCTGCCCTAAGCTTAATTTTCGTACAGGACGATTGAGCAAATCCTGCAGCTCAAGACGCTCCACCAACTCATCCAAGCGGTGCTTGAAGTCCTGTTCCCCTACTCGGTACACTTTACGGAGCAAGCGGAACGACTCAATGACACCGATATCCCACCACAGCTGACTCCGCTGTCCAAACACGACACCGATATGCTGAACGAACTTCTCACGCTCTGCATAAGGCACATAGCCGCCTACCTTCAAATGACCCGAAGTAGGTACGAGAATGCCTGTTAGCATTTTAATTGTCGTTGACTTACCAGCACCATTCTCGCCAATGTATCCACAGATTTCACCTTGAGGGATGGTGAAAGAAATATCCTTTACAGCCATAACTTCGTTATATTCACGCTTGAACAGGTCCAGCATCGCACCCTTCAAGCCTTCTCGATTGCGCTGCACTTTGAATGTCTTGCGCAGTTTGTTTACTTCGATTGCATTCATTCGTTGAAACAACCACCTTTCTGCTTAACCTTTAACAGTGTAACGCAACTGGGCTTGTCAGGGAAGACATGATGCTTCAGCTGTGAGTACATTCATTGATAAGGCCCTGAATTCGACCTATAATGATAAAAAGCAACAGACACAACTCCATATCGGAATTCACCATGAATAGGCTCTCTTTCTCCGATCGCAGAAAGGAAGAAATGAAATGACATGGTTGAAACAAAAGTGGAAATGGATCCTGCTCGGGGTACTCATTATCATCCTTGCAACTGCCAGCCTGTACACATTGTCGCTCTATCGCAGCTTGGATGGTTTACACAAACCTCCTGACAGCAGCTTGCTGCCTAAACCTAAAGATCCTGCTCAGCCAACCTATGAGCCCCCAAAATGGGAAGGCACAGAACGAGTCAACATTCTGCTGCTTGGAGCTGACTCCCGCGGTATAGATACAGGTGAAGTCCCTCGGTCAGATACGATGCTTATTGCTTCCATTGATCCGATTACCAAGCAAGCGACACTACTATCCTTGCTGCGGGATACGTACATTCCGATTCCCGGACATGGCGACAATCGAGCCAATGCGGCACTTGCATTAGGTGGACCAGAATTAGCCATGAAAGCGATAGGTGATTATACAGGACTACATATCCAATACTATATTTATACCGATTTTCAAGGCTTCATCTCGCTCATTGATGAGCTCGGTGGCATTGAATTCAACGTAGAGAAAGATATGAAATATCGAAGCAGAGCAGATGGGCCCGAGTATGATATCAATCTCAAAAAGGGATTACAAACCCTTGATGGCAAAAGCGCACTGCAATATGTCCGTTTCCGGCATGATGCGATGTCTGACTTTTCCCGAACACAGCGACAACGTGATCTCATGGTTGCCGTCGCAAATAAGATGAAGTCTGTATGGTCGATCATGAAGCTGCCCCAGCTTATCGAAAGTATCTCACCTTACATGGACACGAACTTAGAGGTTAGCGATATGCTGAAGCTTGGGTCATTAGCACTTGATATGAAGGTAGGAACCACACATCAAGTTCCTGGACAAGATATGATATACGACAGAATGATTGGTTCAAGCTCTGTCATCGATCTGCGGCAAGGTTATGACGTACCTACCTATGTGCAGCACATTCTCGAAGGTTCGACTACGTCCGAATCAGAATCGAATACAAAGGCGAGAGCAGAAACAAGCGAAACCCGTTAGCATCAAAGTGTCTTCACATGAAATTCCATATGAGTTCAAGTTGTCAGAGAGAACGACATTTTACAAATGAACACCACTATGACAAACAAGGAGATGATATACATGACTCACCAAAATAGAACTCGTTCGTCTGAGCTATATGAAGAAGCATTACAGCATATCGTAGGCGGTGTAAACAGCCCTTCTCGCTCATTCAAAGCCGTAGGCGGCGGAGCACCTGTATTTATGAAGCGCGCTCAAGGTGCTTATTTCTGGGATGTAGACGGCAATCAATACGTGGATTATCTTGCCGCATACGGCCCTATTATAACCGGACATGCTCATCCCCATGTAACGGAAGCTATCACCCGTGCTGCACAAAACGGTACGTTGTATGGCGCACCTACGGAGCTGGAGATTCAGCTTGCTCGCATGTTGAAAGAAGCGATCCCATCTATGGATAAAGTGCGCTTCGTCAACTCAGGTACTGAAGCGGTTATGACTACTATCCGTGTAGCTCGTGCCTATACGAAACGTAATAAAATTATTAAGTTTGCCGGCTGTTATCACGGCCACTCTGACCTTGTACTTGTCGCTGCAGGTTCTGGCCCATCCACACTCGGCATCCCCGACAGTGCAGGTATCCCTGCAAGCATCGCGCAAGAGGTTATTACCGTGCCATTCAATGACTTAGACAGCTTAAAGCTTGCTCTAGAGCGTTGGGGCGACGATATCGCCGCTGTAATGGTTGAACCAATCGTAGGTAACTTCGGTATGGTTATGCCAGCAGAAGGCTTCCTTGAAGGGCTATGCGAGATGACACGCGCCAATGGCTCGCTCGTTATCTATGATGAAGTGATTAGTGCATTCCGCTTCCACTACGGCTCCACGCAAACATTCCGTGCCTTCCCGAATCAGGCTGCTATCGAGCCTGACCTGACGGCACTGGGCAAAGTCATCGGAGGCGGATTACCAATCGGCGCCTATGGCGGACGCAAGCATGTTATGGAGCAAGTCGCTCCACTAGGCCCTGCTTATCAAGCAGGAACGATGGCGGGTAACCCAGCCTCCATTTCAGCAGGTATCGCTTGCTTGGAAGTGCTGCAAGGCGAAGGCGTATATCCCCGCATGGAGGAACTCGCGATTCGCTTGACGGCTGGCATCGAGGAAGGTGCGAAGCGTTATGGGGTTCCGTTGACGATTAATCGCATTAGCGGTGCATTCTCCACTCATTTCTGCGATCATCCAGTCACGAATTATGAAGAAGCGCAGGACACGGATACAGAAGCGTTCGCAGCGTTCTTCCGTCATATGCTCGATCAAGGCTTCTACCTTGCTCCATCGAAGTATGAAGCGTGGTTCCTAACGACAGAGCATACAGAAACGGACATTGATCGTACGATTGAAGCTGCGCATGAGAGCTTCCGTAGGATGACGAAATAGCGATACTAAATAAACATCAATAGCCCGAACACCCCGTAGATGAAGCTTTAATCAAAGTGTTCATTTACGGGGTGCTGTCGATTATTGTCGATTAGACATGAAAGATTAATAATTTGCTTCAGCGCACACCTGTAATTAATCGATTTATAAACAGTTAGGACTCGGATGTGATTCAACGTTAAGCCCTCAATTTTCAGTATACAGCTTACAGTCTTCAGTCTGTAATACGCCGCGAGACAACCTGAGATCTTTTTCTAATGGGCGCCAGAGAGGTTAATTTCGTGAAATGGCGCATTGTAAAAACGTAACGGGTAGGCGAGCTTATTTGGGCTTTTATTATGATTAAGATCACTATAAGTAACAAATAAGCTCTCTGACGCCCTTTACATTTCAAAACAAGCCAATTTAAGTTGAATAACCTCTGTGGCAACCGCTAGCGCATTGGAACCTACGAAATTAAAAATAGCGGTGCAGGAGTCTTCTCCTACACCGCTATTTTCTATTCCTATTTAAAGCCTAACTTACAGCTTATTAATCTCTTCCTTCAGAAGCTCAGATTGTGTACCGAATACGATCTGTACATTACCAGAGCCAAGCTTCATGATGCCTGCTGCACCTAGAGCTTTCAAGCCAGCCTCGTCTACTACTTGGTCGTCTTTCAACGTCAAGCGAAGACGAGTAATACATGCTTCGTTAGAAACGATGTTGTCTTTACCGCCGATCATGCTAAGCACCTTCTGTGCCTTTTCAGACAACGGGGAGCTTGCATTTGTAGAACCAGCAGAGTTACCAACAGCTTCATCGTCTTCACGTCCAGGTGTCTTCAAGTTCATCTTCACAATAAGGAAGCGGAACAAGAGGTAGTACACCGCGAAGTATGCAAGACCAATTGGAATAATGAGTAACGGTTTCGTCGCCAATCCGAAGTTCAAACCGTAGTCAATAAATCCTGCCGAGAAGCCGAATCCATGCTTAATCCCCAACATGTACGTGATCGCGCCAGACAAACCTGCCAATAACGCGTGAATTACATATAGGAATGGAGCTACGAACATAAATGCGAACTCAAGCGGTTCTGTAATACCTGTAAGGAAAGAAGCGAATGCCGTACCGATAAAGATAGAAGAAACCATTTTGCGTTTCTCAGGCTTCGCTGTGTGAATAATCGCCAAAGCCGCACCAGGAAGTGCGAACATCATAATCGGGAAGAACCCTGTCATGAACATACCTGCGGACGGGTCACCATGGAAGAAGCGCTGAATGTCTCCACGGAATACTTCGCCGCCTACTTCCCATGTTCCAAGCTGGAACCAAGGGATGTTATTCCATACGTGGTGCAAACCTGTTGGGATAAGCAAGCGGTTAATCGTAATGAACATACCAGAACCAACTGCACCCAAGCCTGTAATCCAAGTACCAACCGCATCAATTTGCGCTTGCACTGGACCCCAGATCATACCCAATGGAATACCGAGAAGCAAGATTGCTGCTGCTGTTACCATCGGAACAAAACGTTTACCACCAAAGAATCCTAACCAATCCGGCAGCTTAATGTTGTGATATTTCTTGTACAACCCAGCTGCTACTAAACCTGACAAAATACCACCGAGTACGCCCATATCGAGCTTTACAGAATCATCTACGAACGACCAAATACCCGGAGAAATGGCTAACACTTTCATAAGAATTGCATGTGCGATAACTGCTGCCAATGCTGCTACTGCATCACCGGCCAAACCAATAGCTACACCGACTGCAAAGATAAGTGGTAGCTCCGCAAAGATTGTACCACCCGCAGCATCCATGAATGGTGCGATATAACTGTTGAAAAATCCACCGACTGTTTCGCCAAACTTGAATTCGTTGACGTAGTCAATTGCACCTAACCTCATGAGAATTGCTGCCGCTGGAAGCGTTGCCACAGGAAGCATCAATGCGCGACCTATTTTTTGCAAAAAGGCTAACATGAGAGGTATCCCCCTTTAAAAGATATATTAAGTATGGATAAAAGGCGGGCGCAATATTCTCTGCACCCCGGCCTGTCATCACCGCTAAGGATGATTAAGCAAACGAACAAGTAAAAAAGGCATGAACTTGCGACGAGTCGCATCCTTGAACATCAAGGATGTGTCTCATGGCAAGCTCATGCCTAGTCGAACTAGTAACACGCTTATGGTATAAGGTTAATCTAAGTCTTTATTGAATAAACGATACAAATGCATCGCGATGTAAGCTGTCTCATCATCCGTTACTGACTTGTTGAGCTTCTTCTCCATTAGGTCTGCTGCCTCTCTCGCAACCGAGTATTCATGAGGCACCATATCCTTCAGCTTATCGCGGAATGGATTCGGTGAATGCTCGCCCTGCCTAATACGCTCAATCGCAAAACGAAGATGCGTAATTAAACGCAAGTAGTCAACACTTTCCTTCGGAATCGGCCCACCTCGTCTGTGCTCGATAAGTGCCACCAAGTCTTTCAGCAGGTGATTGTACTGTACAACATTACCTACTGGAACATGTGCAGCAGCAGATTGAATATGGATCGTTAAGAAACCGATCTCATCTTCAGGCACCTCTACACCGAAGCTGTCGGCAATCATCCCAGCAGCTCGTGCGGCAATTTCGAATTCCTTCGGATTCAGCGTCTGCAATTCCCACAAGAACGGATTCTCAATCGCTATTTCATGACGAATACGATATAAAGCGTACTCAATATGACTCGGCAGAGCCAAGTGAATATGCTCATTGAGATTCGGCGTTAGTTCCTCCGATACCATGGAAATAATGCGTTCTGAAACGGTGATGACATCAGGATCAATCTGATTCAGTAACATTTGATATTGGGATAAATGCTGCTGGCTTTCAAGCGTAAACGTCTTCTCAATCCGACCATCTGAAGCGGGTATAGATCCATTAGGCTTAGCCCCGAATCCTATTCCTTTGCCCATGAGAATAGTCTCTTTGTTCGTCAACACATCGTTCGCCAACACGACATTGTTGCTTAATGCGCGTATGATTTCAAATCGACGCTCGTCGGACAACGGTATACTCCTCTCTCATCGGATTGAAAACGTTTTCGCCATCACAGCGGTCAATCTAATGATTATATTAGAAGAATCCTTGATAATTGTCAATGAAGATATGCGATATTATCGCGTTTATCCAACTATTACACTAAATTAGAGAACAACATCATAATTATACTATAAATGTAAAAAAATACAGACTAGGAGTGCTTTCTAAACTTCCCTAGCCTGCATTGTTGTGTCTAGATCGTAAGTTCCTGAATCGCAGGTACACGGTCAACAATCAAGTATTGAATTTCTTCTGCTGTTTCCAAGTTCAACGCTTCTTCAGCCAATTGCTTCATCTCTTCACGATTCAAGCGGCTCAGCAATACGCGAACGGAAAGTACAGAACTTGCACTCATACTGAACTCGTCTAAGCCAAGTCCAAGCAAGAGCGGAACAGCTTTCAAGTTACCAGCCATCTCGCCGCACATACCAGCCCATTTGCCTTCTTTGTGCGCTGCATCAATAACCATTTTAATTAAACGAATTACTGCCGGATTAAATGGTTGTGTCAAGTGCGATACGTTCTCGTTCATGCGGTCAGCCGCCATCGTATACTGCACCAAGTCGTTTGTTCCGATCGAGAAGAAGTCTACTTCTTTTGCCAACTGATCAGCGATAATCGCTGCAGCTGGAACTTCGATCATCATTCCGACTTCCATTTCCTTATTGTATGCAATACCCTCTGCATCCAATTCCGCTTTTGTTTCGGCCAACAATTCGTTAGCTGCACGAAGTTCTACAATGGAAGAAATCATCGGATACATCAACTTAACGTTACCATGAGCGCTTGCACGCAAAATAGCACGAAGCTGTGTCTTGAACAGATCTTTACGATCCAAGCAAAGACGAATAGCACGGTAACCCAAGAACGGGTTCATTTCCTTAGGAAGTTCCAAATATGGAAGCTCCTTATCTCCGCCGATATCAAGCGTACGGATAACAACAGGCTTTTCAGCACCCAATGTCTCGCACACTGCTACATAAGAGTTGAACTGTTCTTCTTCAGATGGGAAGTTGTCACGTCCCATGTAAAGGAATTCCGTACGATACAGACCTACACCTTCAGCTCCGTTGTTACGGGCACCGAGTGCGTCTTGCGGGTTACCGATGTTAGAAACGAGTTCGACCTCATGTCCGTCAGCTGTAATAGATGGTTTGTCTTTGTACAGCTTCATCGCTTCTTGACGTTTCATGTACTTCGCTTGCTTCTCTTCGTAAGTCTTGATTGTATCCTCATCAGGATTAACCAAAATAATTCCGCTTGAACCGTCCAAAATGACGATGTCTCCCGTTTTTACAGCTTCAGAGCCATTTTGCGTACCAACGACAGCTGGGATTTCCATAGAACGTGCCATAATTGCAGAGTGCGATGTACGGCCTCCGATGTTCGTTGCAAATCCAGCTACTTTGCTGCGATCAAGCTGAGCTGTATCCGAAGGAGTCAAATCATGTGCGAACAGTACAACTGCCTCTTCGAAATCATTTAAAGATGTGCCTGATTGGCCAGATAAAGCAGTCAATACACGCTTGCTCACGTCACGGAAGTCCGCTGCACGCTCACGCATATACTCACTGTCCATACTGGAGAAAATATCAACAAGCATTTGCGTTACTTCTGACATTGCAAATTCTGCATTAACAGACTCGTCACGCACTTTTTGTACCGCTTGACCGATAAACTCTTCGTCCTGAAGAACGAGGATATGTGTTGCAAAAATTTCTGCCTCATGTTCACCAAGCTTAGCTGCTGTTTTTTCTTTGATCTGTTCCAGCTCTGCCATCGCTTGCTGTACCGCCGCCTGTAGGCGGGCTGCTTCTGCTTCTACTTCACCAGCAGGCAATTCACGACGTTCAATCTCAGTATGTTGCTCTTCCATAATGAATGCCGGTCCGATTGCATAACCAGATGCTGCTGCGATTCCTTTAAGTAGCATGAAGGATTCTCCACTCCTTTACGATTGCCTAGACGTTGCTTCGATAACGTACAAAATTAGTCAAGTACAGATTCGATAACTGCGCCTACTGCTTCAACCGCTTGCTCTGCTTGATCGCCTTCTGCGCTTACTGTAACTGTATCTCCAGCTTTCATTCCAAGTGTCAATACGCCTGTGATGCTTTTCGCGCTGATTTTGCGACCGTTAAGTTCAAGAGAAATTTGAGTAGCTGCGAACTCGCTAGCTTTTTTCATGATTGCGCCTGCTGGACGAGCGTGAATACCTTGTGGGTTTTTAACTGTAAATTGTTTTTCCATGATGAAATGGCTCCTTTATTCGTTATATTCGAAAATAAATATATCTCTCTATTTCAATGTAATTTCAATAACCGGGCTGGAAGCTGCTGTTACATTGCCTTCAAGTGCTTTCAATTCAGCTACAATGTCACCATTAGCAATGATAACAGGTGTAATCGTTGGAAGACCTGCTTCTTTAATTTGAGCGATGTCGAACTCGATAAGCGTATCGCCTTTTTTCACTTTGTCGCCAGACTTCACGTGCGGTGTGAATGGCTTACCTTGCAAGGATACTGTGTTAATGCCGATGTGAACAAGAAGTTCAACACCTTCATCACTTGCCATAACCAAAGAATGGTGGGAATCGATCAAATGAACGATAGTTCCGTCAAATGGAGCTACGAAAACGCCCTCAGTCGGCTCGATTGCGATACCATCACCGATAATTTTTTGTGAAAATGCTGCATCAGGAACTTGATCCAATGCTACCGCCTTACCTGTAATCGGAGCTGTGATTGAAACTTGCTTTTTTTTCTTGCCAAAAAGACCAAACATGAGAATTCCTCCTTCAAGTTATCTAGCTGTCAGCGTATCGACTGTATGGATCCGTCAAAGACGGCTTTTTATTCATATCAAGCTGGAAAATATACCACTGAATGTCAAAAAAGGCATAAGCTAAAGCTGCAGTTCACCCTAATGAACAGCTGCTTAGCTCATGCCTAGTCGTACTAGTAACACGCTATTGCATTCCACTTAAAAACTATATAAGTCATTTTAACATTTTGAATCAGCGGATGCAAGCAAGCAGAGCACTGCAACATATTTTCCAATGATATGCTGAAAATCGGCCGGTCACTAGCGATAGCCGCTCTTATAAGATGCACTGCAAACAACCAATTCATACAGATTAGCAACGTCAATTCTCATCGCATATTGAAGTAATTACCTACCAAAAAGTTCATTGAAACAAGCAAGCTATTCATGCTTACATGTATGCTTCATTCTTAATTTCTCCAATTGGAGATCTGTTCGTTGCTGATGTATCCGAATCCTGCTCGATAGGTTAAATAAACCGTACCGTCTTCCCTACTATAATGCTCGTTGTAATATTCCTTCATATAATGAATCCATTTTCGTGTTATAGGGGCAGGCTGCTGTTGAAGCGCATTGCTCGCTCCAATTCGACGAACATGTTGAAGCATGTCATCAATGCTGGCATAGGTCAACGTCCATTGTTGCTCCATCCAAGCTGAAGAAGCTGCGCATTCTCCCATCCATGCTTGCCAGTCCGCTGCGTGCACATAGGCTTGTCCACGTGGGCACACTTCATTATTCAGTTGGCTATCTGCATGGGCACAAGCATCGTGCAATTGATGCAGCGTACCTGGCAAGAAGGTCGCAAATGCGAGCATGCCTCTTGGTCTTAACCGTTTATAAAGTGCTTGCAGTGTCGATTGAGGCTGATTGAACCATTGAAACGCAGCACTCGATAAAATGATGTCGTAGCTGTCTTGACTCGATGTTTCGATAACATTACTACGATTGCATTTCTTGCTCGATTCAATGTCAACAACAGCCCACTTCTCAGCATCCGCAACGATAAGGTCAAGTTGCTCAATATCATACCCTGTAAGCATTAGTTTCCGTTGTGCTTCTTGCAGCATCCGTGGTGATAAGTCCAGTAACGATAGTCGGGTTGATGATGGAACAGCTGAGGTTGAGATCGCAGTTTGTGTCAGTGCTCCTGTACCACAGCCGATGTCGAGCAGCTTTACTGGTTCTTGATTGTATAAATGTTGATTACCATTCCGGTCTGCAACAACTTGCATACGCTGCTGCACAGGCTGCCACCTCAGCAATGTTTGAATCATTTTTATTTGAACGTCAGCATATTGATCATATTCATGAGCATGGCGATCAAATCGCTGCCCTACGATCTCTTTGTTAATGTCAGGCGCTATCGTTCTTGTTGTCCCCATTAAAGGGAGCTTGCTAGAACTGGAATTGTTCATGCCAGCGGCTCACCTCCTCCTCCCATTCGCGTGGATGGGTCAAGAATGGGACATGCCCTTGTCCGGTCAGGCGTCGATATTCGACGGACCGGACGTCGGGACCCGCTAGGCGGCGCGCTTCTGCTTGCGCGCCTATAGGCACTAGCGGGTCTAGCTCCCCGTGGAGCCACAGCACGGGGAGCTGCGCAGCGATTAGCTGCGCCCATGCATCCGTCAAGTTAGCGGATGCTAAATAGGCTAAGCCCGCGTCCAATCCCGCGGGCGTGAAGCCGGGCCGTTGGAAGCGCTCGATAAGCCTCGCTTCCAACGGCTCATGCTGCTGCCGCTCCGCCGGAGCTAGCAAGCGCACCGCGAATTCGCGGAGCGTTTGCTCTGGCGCGGCGGCCAGCCGCTGCCGCATGCGCTGCAATACGCGCGGCGGCCACCCCTCCGTGCTGGTAGGTGCGACGAAGCGCAGCGTCGAACCTACCAGCACAAGGCTCGCGAGCAGCCCAGCACTAAGCTGCTGAAGCTTCATTTCTTCTCGGCTCATGGCACTGCTTGTGCTTACCGCTTTCCGGAGCTTTACATTTTCCCTGCTTGGCATATCATTTCTCGCTTCCCGCAAATCCAAGCTTTCTCCACTCCGCATATTGCTTGCCATTTCAGACAACCTTTCATCATCCACGCTGTGCGCAGCATCCCCCGCTTCGCGTTGCCTCATATCCATCCCGCTTCGCGCATCACGTCCTGCATCGTTAAGCCCTATGCTTTCCAAGCTACGCTCAGCATACCTAGCTCCGTGTAACCACTTGGCAGCCGCTTCAATCGCCAGCATGCCGCCCATGGACCAACCCACAAGATGACAGCGCTGGGAACTCGCAGTAGCCGTAGCCAACTGTCCCATAATCACTGCGACCATCTCATCCGATGAATCGCATTCCATAAAACTGACATAATGATGAGCAGCATCAGGAAGCGACTGTGCCGCTTGCTGCCACAGCTGTTCACTGGCCCCCCAGCCGTGAATCCATATGTAACTGTCATTTACACTGCTTGGGCTTCCGCTCATTGGCTCCAGCGCTCCTTTCTCGCTCATCGCTCATTAAGGCTTACCATTTTACTCCTCGTCATCTATGCATTACTCGTAAATGTATATCAATCACCACAGCGTGCAGAGTACTGCTGCCACCCATTACGTTTCTCGAACCACCTTCACAATAATAGACAACGCTTTGCGCAGCTCTTCTTCCGACTGAGACGCCATCGGTGTAAAGCGAATCCGTGCCGTACCCTCCGGAACGGTTGGCGGTCTAATTGCAATACCAGCTATGCCTGATTGAGCAAGCTTGCGACTAATCGCCACAGCCCTGTCATCTGTACCAAGTATAAGCGGCACGATATGACTGCTTCCCACACCTGTGTTCAGTCCCGCTTCTATGAATCCATCACGTAGTAGAGCCGCGTTTCTCATCAACGCTAACCGCGAATGATCTGCTTTTTTTACTTGTTCCAAACGCATAAGGATTAGTGCAGCCATTAACGGAGGCAATCCCGTATTGTATATCAGCGTACGAGCGCGATTAATCATATAGCGAATTACAATGTCATCCGCAGCAATGTAAGCCCCCACTGCTCCAAATGCTTTACCAAATGTGCCCATCACGATATCGACACGTTCATGCAAGCTTAACTTATGGCATATGCCTTGCCCTTCAACACCATATACGCCACCGCTATGCGCCTCATCAATAAGAAGGAGCGCATTGTAGCGCTCCTTCAGCAACACCAGATCTCGTAATGGCGCAACTGTGCCATCCATACTAAATACCGCATCACTTACAATTAATGCATGATTCTGCTTCCCTTCTAACGTCTTGCTCCACTGCTGCAACTGATACTCTAGCTTGTTCATATCAAGATGCGAATAGCGATACATGTGAGCGCGGCTTAACAACGCACCATCCACAATGCTGGCATGATTCAATTTGTCGCTAAACACAGCATCATTTCGTCCTACTAATGCAGCAATGACACCAACATTGGCCATATATCCGCTCGTGAATACAAGTGCAGCCTGCCGTCCTTTAAACTTAGCTATCTCTCGCTCTAACTGTGCATGCACACCATCATGACCGGAAATAAGTCGTGACGCTCCCGAACCAATTCGCACGCCTGACTCACCATACTGCCGGCACCATGCTTTGACCTGCTCCCAACCGTCGTCATCCAACCATGGATTCAATCCCAAATAATGATTAGATGCAAGATTCAACATACGAATACCATCTCGCTCCATATAGCCATCGTCCAGCCAATGGCTCTCTATCATATTTCGCAAACGTTCTCCTGCTTGCAGTCGCTCCAAATCCTGATGCATCCAATCATATTTTTTCGAACACATTGTTTGAGGAAGAACCTCCCCGCATCCCTATTTCTGCCAGTGCATACAATAAAGTCTGTTTTCATCCATACCTTTACCTTACAATACAAGCCTTACCATGCTTTCCTTACAATGCACATCTTTCAATCTCAAATCCGATATCTTCAATCATGGCATGATCAGCAGATGCCTCTTGTCCCTCGGTCGTTAAATAGTCACCAACAAACACCGAGTTAGCCGCATATAGCGCCAACACCTGCATCGATCGCAAATTAATTTCACGGCCGCCAGAAGCGCGAATCTCCTTCGTCGGACATACAAATCGGAACAAAGCTAATGCCTTCAAGCAGCGTCTTGGATCCAAATTAGACAGCTTCTCCAAAGGAGTCCCTGGAATTGCATTCAAAAAGTTGACAGGAATGGAATCCGCATCAATGTCACGGAGCGCAAAAGCAACATCCACTAGCTGCTCATCTGATTCTCCCATGCCAATAATGACGCCTGAACAAGGTGACATGCCAGCATACTTCGCTGTCTCAACCGTTTCAATTCGATCCTCATAGGTATGTGTGGAAGTAATATGCGAATAGTGGTCGGCGCTCGTGTTGAGATTGTGATTGTAGCGATCCACGCCTGCTTCTTTAAGCCGTTTTGCTTGCTCTTCAGATAAAATACCGAGACAAGCACATATTTTCATCGGCATCGTCGACTTAATTTCCTCCACGGCTTCAATCACTTGATTCAATTCACGATTCGTCGGCCCGCGTCCGCTAGCAACGATACAATACGTTCCCACCTGCATTTCCATTGCTTTACGTGCACCATCCACGAGCACACCTTTTTCAAGCAACGGATATTTAGTAACAGGCGTATCCGCAACACGAGATTGTGAGCAATAACCGCAGTCTTCTGGACATAATCCACTTTTCGCATTAATGATGAGATTGAGCTTTACTTTTTTACCGTAAAAATGCTTTCTTACACGGAAGGCAGCATCCATAATCGCCAATACTTCATCATCGTCCGCTCTAATGACACTTAAAGCTTCTTCACGTGTAATGGACTCCCCCGCAATTGCTTTACGCGCTAGCCCCAACCAATCTTGCTCCACCATCATCATAGACATCTTCTTCCCCATCCTCTCACCTATGTATCGAATGTATCGAATTTTTCATTCATAGTCGTGCATTAAGCCAATCGTGCAAAGTTGTTAGATGAGCTGTTTCGCGCAGCCAATCCTTGCGCCAGTTGATCCACAGGTCCTCATCTATCCTATTGGGGTGCGGAAGATATGGAACAGCTCCTACTACCGGGACTTCAGCTAACAACTCGATCATCTCGGTGTTCTCGTGCAACTGCTGCTCGTAAGCAGCCTTGTTCCACTCAGCAGTTGGCTTGAACAACATCGCACCAAACACAACAGCCACATCCTTTACCCCCCTTGAGCGTGCATATTGCACCGCTGTAACCGTGTGACTTACCGTCCCCAACAGCGGCGCAGCTACGATCAGCATAGGCAATTGCAGCGCCGCAGCCAAATCCGCCATCGTATGTCGAGCCTGTAAAGGAACAGCCACACCACCTGCCCCTTCGACAACAAGCCTGTCACTTGCTTGCAGTCTGCGCTCCCCTTCGACAACAAGCTCACTCATGCTAATTTCTAGCCCCTCCCGCTTAGCAGCGGCCCATGGGGCTAACGGTTCACGTAAAGTCCAAGTAACAAGTTCGCGTTCCCCTACATTCGTTAACCCGGATCCTTTTAATAAACGGTAACTATCAGCCTCTACCGTCCCTAGCTCCACACCGCTTTGTACAGGCTTCCATAGTGCGGTTGCACCTAACTTATGTATATGCATCCAATGAGCAATTCCTGAAGCTAATACCGTTTTCCCCAGTTCTGTTCCAGTAGCTGAAATAAATATCCCTTTGCCAAAACGTCCATCAAGAAGTGCCATCATCCACCTCTTAGCCTACTATTTATACCTTTTTATTTGTTAACCTATTATAATTAAATTATGGTTAACACTTTACGCAAGTTGTATTGTATATGAAACTATCTCAATCATCAACTGCTAAAGCTAATTTCATTCCAATCCATTTGATTAAGTGTAAACACGCTTAAAATATGAGCATCCATACTGCTTATACGAAACAAAGCTATAGGCACGAAGATTCTGTCGAAGCATTTTGAAAATGAGAAGTACATACTCATGCAAACTTCCTATGACGGTTCTGGATTCGGGGGTTCGGCAGGTTATGATATGAGGCATGATGTGAGGTTATGATGTGAGGGGGATTCAACGAACGATCCTTTAGCTGCATTACTGCAAAAGTGCAGGCTTTTTCAGCCAAAAATAGTTATGTAAGGAGAATTGATGCTAATATGCAGTTTTTTATTTCATTTTTAAGCTACAAGGAGTTGAGTCCGTATAATTGTGTAAAATGGTGAACAAAAAAAAGAGCCATGAAATAGAGCCTCGTCTAGAATGAAGTTATGCAGACCCATTCAGAGGAGGTACTATTTATGACTCAATATCAT
>NZ_JACYTN010000028.1 GCF_014841135.1 Paenibacillus arenosi | reverse complement strand
GGCTGAGAAGTTTACTTACTCGTTATGTAGAACTTTGTTAACCTTTTGGAACCGCCGTATGCGGACCCGCATGTACGGTGGTGTGAGAGGACGGGGGCTAGGCGCCCCCTCCTACTCGATTATAATACGAATACAGCTTTATGGCATCCGAATAATAACGCAATTTCGAAGAAAAATAGTTCGGGAATAAAGAAGTTTGGGATTTCTTGAAAAAAGGGCTTGCAATAATGTTCGCAAGATGTTATTTTTAATCTCGTTGAAAACATATATAGGAACCAGGATTCACTCAGGACATTGTATGTTGCGAGAGATGCATTCCCTCGGGAAGTGAATGACGTAGGTCCTAGCGGATGAAAATTGTTTCAAAAAACATTTTATTCCTAGGAAGGGGGAAACGAAAGATGGAATATTCAACTTTCGGAAGACACGTTGCTGTTGACACATGGGGGGTAGACTTTGATTTACTCAACAATGCTGATTACCTCCAAACTCAGTTGGTAGAAGCTGCTGAAGCTTGTGGGGCTACGGTATTATCTGTACAATCCAAGCAATTTGAACCACAAGGAGCGACGGTGCTCGTCTTGTTGTCGGAAAGTCATCTTTCCATCCACACTTATCCAGAGCGTGGATTTGCTGCTATTGATTGTTACACATGTGGGGAGACGGTTGATCCGCAACTCGCAATTGATTACCTGGTATCCGTGCTTAAGCCGGAGAAGACGTTTGCGAAGAAGATTATTCGTGGACTTGGTGAACTTGAAGTAATGACACCGGATATGCAAGTAAAGGAACTTGTATAATACGGTACAAGTGAATGTTTAATATGTGATTAAACTTATAATTAGCTTAGCATATCAATCCATCGGGGGTTTCCCTGGTGGATTTTTTATTTTTAACAGGTGAGCATTACGTATATAGTAAGGAGTATTTTTTGATATCCTGCGTTGTTACATGAGATTTGTGTTAATAAATGAAGGACACGTCCATACACATAGTAATAGTGCTCTGTGTCTATATCTTGAGTGAAGGCAGGTGAATCTTATTGATCGGCTTTGAGCAGGTGAATAAACACTATGGTTCCTTTCATGTTCTAAAAGATATTAATCTCCACATTGAGATGGGAGAGGTAGTTGTTGTTATCGGACCATCCGGTTCAGGTAAGAGTACACTTCTCCGCTGTATCAATCGTCTAGAAGAAATTTCATCAGGTCAACTAATCGTTAACGGTTACCAAGTCCACGATAGTAAACTCCCGCTTAATCATTTTCGTAAACATATCGGCATCGTATTCCAGCATTTTAATTTGTACCCGCATATGAAAGTTATTGACAACATTACATTGGCCCCGATTCGTGTGCTTGGTTTGCCAGAGCATGAAGCAAAGAAGAGAGCTCTTGCTTATTTGGAGAGAGTGGGTATCGCGGATAAAGCAGAGGCGTATCCTGCTCAACTGTCTGGAGGGCAGCAGCAGCGAGTAGCGATTGCTCGAGGGTTGGCTATGAATCCAGCCATAATGTTGTTTGATGAGCCCACCTCTGCGCTGGATCCTGAAATGATTGGTGAGGTGCTGGATGTTATGAGATCGCTTGCAAAAGAAGGTATGACGATGGTTATCGTCTCTCATGAGATGGGATTCGCCCGTGAGGTTGCAGATCGAATTGTATTTATGGACCAAGGACAAATTGTAGAGGAAGCAGCGGTAGCCGATTTTTTTGTACAGCCTAAAGAAGAACGTGCACGCGTATTTCTTAGTCGCTTGTTGCATCATTAATCGAACATAACCAGGGGGGATTGTATGTACAAGAAGGGTACATTCAAATGGAAAAGCTTAATGGTGGTTGCTTGTGTCGGATTGCTGCTGTTCCTTACCGCATGTGGTGGGGGAAGTACGAATAAGTCAGCCGTAGAGACGTCTAAGGAGCGCGATAAGCTCATTATTGGTGTGAAGTTCGATACGAATTTATTTGGATTGAAAGATCCGGGTACTGGTGAAGTGCGTGGATTTGATGTGGATATCGCAAAGGCAATCGCGAAAAAGCTGCTTGGTGATGAAAATAAGCTGGAGTTGAAGGAAGTCACGTCTAAGACGAGAATTCCAATGCTGAAAAATGGAGATATCGATGCGATTATTGCGACGATGACGATTACAGAGGAGCGAAAGCAGCAGGTGGACTTTACGGACGTGTATTTTGAAGCGGGACAATCATTGCTGGTGAAAAAAGGCAGCTCGGTACGTTCCATTGAAGATTTGAAATCAGGTGTGAAGGTGCTCGCGGTTAAAGGCTCGACCTCTGCCAAAAATGTTAAAGAAAAGGCGCCTGACGCAGAAGTGTTGGAATTCGAAAATTATCAGGAGGCATTTACGGCGCTGAAGTCTGGTAAGGGTGAAGCGTTAACGACTGACAATGCGATTTTGTTAGGCATGATGCAGCAGGATGCTAATTTTGAAATGGTAGGCGGTAACTTTACGGACGAACCGTATGGGATAGCCGTACGCAAGGGGGATGAGCAGCTTGTGAAGCTCATTAATGATTTGATCAAGGAAATGAAGGCGAATGGCGAGTATGACAAGTTGTACGAACAATGGATGGGACAGAAGCCGTCTGCTAAGTAGAGTGTTGCTCTATAAATGAAGCCAAGGAAGGAGGCGGTCAGATGATTTCCTTGCTCATAGATCATGGAGATCGATATATAGAGGGATTTCTAAATACACTAACGATTAGCGTTCTTGCGCTAATGGGCAGTTTTGTTCTAGGTACGGTACTCGCTGTGATGCGGATTGCCTCGATTCGACCGCTGCGGTGGGTAGGGACGGCCTACGTAGAGTTTATCCGTAATATTCCTTTGCTGCTTGTTGTGGCTATCTTTTATCATGGCCTGGCTTTTCTCGGGCTAAGTGGTTTTGTTGCTGGGGGCATAGGACTTACCATTTATACGTCAGCTTATATTGCAGATGCGATACGTGCAGGCATTCAGTCTATCCCGCAAGGGCAAATCGAAGCTGCAAGGTGCTCAGGTTTATCTTACTTACAAGCGATGCGATTTATCGTACTGCCTCAAGCCATCAAAATCGTGATACCACCACTTGGTAATCAGTTTCTTAATTTGATTAAAAATTCCGCTATTTTAGGTGTATATGCAGGTGCGGATTTGATGTACTTTGGTGATCAGATTAATTCGGACACGTTTGATACGTTCAATGTGTACCTACTAGTCGGTGTGTTCTACTTGCTGCTAACCGTTCCAACCAGCTTTGCTGTTCGGGCGTTGGAGCGACGAATGGCGCGAACTGGCTAAGGAAGGAGGTTGGTTGGGGATGGATTTTATCGGGGCTTATTCATATGACAATGTGATGTACTTGCTGCAGGGATTAGGTGTCTCGATAGCAGTTGCTGCAGCGGCGATTGTACTGAGCTTTATTTTAGCTTGTCTGCTCGCTATTATTCGATATGCACGTATTCCTGTTCTTTCTCCAATTATCGCTGTGTGTGTAGAAACGATCCGCAACTTGCCCTTGCTGCTTATTATTTTCTTTGTGTATTTCGCCTTGCCTGAGGTGGGGATTAAAATGAGTGTGTTTACCTCAGCTATCGTGGCTTTGACGATATTTGAAGCGGCGATGATATCAGAAATTGTGCGAGCGGGTTTGTTGTCGATAGATAAAGGGCAGATTGAAGCAGCACGATCCAGTGGCTTATCCTATATTCAGACGCTTCGTTTTATCTCTCTTCCGCAAGCGCTGCGGCGTATGGTGCCGCCTATTGTAGGACAGTTTATTTCTCTTATTAAAGATACATCGTTGACTGTTATTATTTCACTACCGGAGCTGATGCATAGTGCAAAAGTGGTTAGTGGACAAAACTTCAACTATGTCGTTCCGATTTATTTGTTAGCGGCTGTATTCTACTTTATTATTAATTTTACAATATCAAGTGTAGCGAAGCGTATTGAGGTACGGGTTTAAAAGGAGCTGTTAATTTTTGTCTTGTAAATAATGGATAGGAGCGTATAATGTAAATAAATTGATACAAGTGGACGGCAGGCAGTCGGACGTTAACCTTCTATAGGGGCGTCCGGCTGTTTTTGTTCTATAGGGCTTAAGTCTCGGTTAATGAGAGCCGATATAAGTATTAATCGCCTATATATTCCCTTTTTTACTTCCTTCAATCAGTCTTCTAAGAATTACTTCTCTTTTGTCTACTTAATACATGCAAGTGTACGTTCTTGATATGGGTACACTCTTTCCAGTAGCAATGTTTATGTTTCCATGCACATCTTACTTGCATTGTATCTCTGTTTCATATCTCAAGTTTCATATCTCAACTAATTTCACTAAATTGAGAATTAATCGAACATTGATGAGGAGGATTTATTTATGATGAACAAGCGATCGCTTGCTGCAATTACGACGCTGACCGTCGTTATAGGCGGTAGTGTACCAGTAAGTTTGATGTCTGCTGATGCTGTTTCTGCTGCCGAACACCAACTAACTGTAAATCAAGGGAAAGCGACTGTGTCGGATAATAATAAAAAATTTACAGACACAGGTGGGCATTGGGCAGAAGGGGCCATATATGAGGCGGTGAAGAGAGGTTATGTAACTGGGTATCCTACCGGAAAGTTTTTACCTAATCATAAGGTGACTCGTGCGGAGTTTGTGAAAATGGCGGTTTCTGCGTTGAATCTTCCCGTTGAATCTTCCTCAAATGACTCGTGGTATGTGAAGTATGTAGATGCTGCCATGTCGTCGGGGATTTTTGCAAATGGCGATTTTGCAGATGCAGATTGGAATAAGCCATTAACGCGCGAAGAAATGGCGAAGGTGGCGGTAAGGGCCCTTGGAAGTGTGACTAAGGTGGAAGAGAATCAATGGATGTACCTTGCTACGAAGAATGGGATTATTGCCGGGACAAGCTCAGGAGAGATTTCACCTAATGGAGCTACAACTCGTGCTCAAGCGATCTCTGTCATTGAAAGAATGCTTAAGGTGAAGAACGGTGAGAAGCTCCCTGCTGACAAATATGCAGTTGCAGCAGCTGAGGTGCTTTGGCATAAGACGAATATTTTTACGGTGGCTCCTGAGATTTTTAATGGGCCGGATAATAAAAAAAATACCGGTATCAATTCGTGGAAGGCTTCTAGACTTCAATTTGAGGGGAAAGACGGGACGATTGTTCAAATAGATGAATTAATAGCAATAGATTGGAATGATTTAAAGGATCCTAATCGAGAACTACTACCTACAACTGATAAACTTCTTTATAGATCGAATAATGGATGGGTGAAGTTTAATAGCAAGCTTAAGGGCTACGTGTTGGTATGCAAGGCACGCATTTTAGTTAATAAAAACCCAAAGGGCTATCCCATTGATGATCGTGTAAATTTATTAATTAGTGGTTATAACGGTACTTCAACAGACAGCAGTTTAATTATGCCAACAGTAATTCAGTCTATTGATCCAAATAAAAAAATTTACGGTCTTGTAATTCCGAAGGAGAAGTTTAGTACAGAAGGATTTATAAAGTTGTATGTAGAGACCATATCTGCAGGTGCACCAATAATCAGTCAGGATCTTGCCACTTCTATTCTTGTGAAGTAAGGAGTGTATTACTTGAAAATTAATAGGTATTTTTGGATGGTGCTAGTACTTATTATTGTGTTAAACCTTCTGGTACCTGTACGAAATATAACTTTAGCCGCTGGAGACATAATAAAAGATATACCTTATGAAATGGAAAAGGATTTCGATGATTATGTTTATGGAGGTTATTTATTTTCTGACAAAACAAAATTAACAACAAAACCTATTACAATTAATGCGCCGTCAGGCAAAGTAATAAAAAAACTTGAGTGGATAGAAAAATCAACCAATAAACCTATTCGGTCATTTGATGGTTTTACAACGGGAAAGACTGAATGGAAAAATAAATCTGATGTACTATATGGAAGCAAAACTAGGGTTCGTTCGTCAAATAATTCGAATTATGGTGGAGTGTATTACTGGGATAGGTGGTCAATTTTTGACACTAGAAATTGGCATGGAAAGCATTGGAGAGCTGGTGGGGGTGTGGTTACTAAAACAGACAGTAGGGGCTGTGATACATCAGCAAAAACTGAAAATGTGCAAGGTAACCCTCTTCCGAGATATCCAAACTGTACTGATGATGGACTTGCTTCAAAAATTCCTCGTAGTGAAGGTTTTTATGTTGTTGATACAAATTCCCCATTTTTTGATCGGTGGATCCAAGATGGAGGGATTTCTAAAGAAGAAGTTGAAGCGACTAATGTGCGAGTAGATCGTAATTCTCTTATTGTTAGTGGTAGTGTTTCTACGGATGAAGGTTATGCAGATGCAAGCACTCTGCCAAAGGAGGGAGCGATTGCAAATGTAACAGATTTAAATTTAATAACTATTAATTTCAGCCAGACATTTAGTAACGATGACTACAGGCATTACTGGGCTAATCCTGGGGCGAAGCAAGTATTTTATTTTAATAAATTTATTGTAGATTTCACTTCTTTTACTTATGTATACAAAGACAAAATTCTTCGAGCAACCTTTGCCGATGGCACTTCCGGATTAGAAATTACCGGTTCGTCTTGTGTTGCTCCTTCAAGCACGACGCAACTCACTGCGAAACTAACAAAAATAGATGGAAGTACATATAACTTGCAGCGTCATGACAAGTTAACTTGGAGAAGCTCGGATGACAGTATCGTTCGTGTAAATTCTTCAGGCGTAGTTACAGCCGTTGCCTCCACAGGACAGGCAACCATAACTGCTCATTTCAAAGACACGAGTCAAGCTTTGGATGAATCGGACAATGCTACTATACAAGTGGGGACAGGCACTTCTTGCACCAATCCAGACCCAGGCATACCAGGCGGTGGAAACGGTAGTTCGGGTGTTTGTACGATAAGTATTAATACTCCTAGTAAAGGTGCTGTAACAGCTCACACGGTTATGGACCCGATTGCAACGGGATTGGTTAAAGCAGACAATAGAGATTCTGAAAAGTTCAATGTGCTAGATGGAATTCCGACTTCCGAGTCATTGTTTGTAAATGTATTTGGACTGAACTACTTGTTCCAAAATAAGTGGGCCAATATGACGGGGGAAGTAACGTATACGGTTCCAGTGAAGAAGAAATATATTTTAACATGGACAATTCCGGGCAAGCCAGGCACGAAAACGACACCTCCTATACCTCCGGTCCCTAGACAACGGGAAGTTCCTGTAACGGAAAATATCACAGTTAAACGAAGCTATTCTTATTGGCAAATTGATAATCTAGAAGTTTATAAATTAGCTAGAACAACTATCAACAACTATGCTTTGCCAAATGAGTCCGTTACATTGAATCCAACTGGGTATACAGCACCTAATGTAAACTCGGATCATAGTGAGCGTGTTAACGATCATGTACAGCCATTTGCTTGTAAAGGTCAAGATTTAGGAATAGAAACGGTTCCTGGTGGAGATTCTGAGCCATCTGTGCCTAATGAAACCTCCTTATTTACATCGACAGCAGAATCACATGTAGGAGAGAATAAAGTTAAAAATGACCATGTAGTTTTTAATGGAAATACAATTATGAGCAATAATTGGGTTGATCGGACGGCTCCAGCACCTGGTATTATTCCATCTCCAACTACCATTCATCGTGATGTGTTGTATGGCAGGAACTATAGGGTACAAAGTACGCTTTTGAATAAGGCGAATACACCTAGCATAGGGACTATTTTTTACGAGCTGATTCCGAACAATATTAAAGGCGGTGCCAACAAGACGTATCCCGTCCATGGTCTCAATCCAGTAACGGTTCATACTCCTACTATAAATTACGCCAACGCAACCGATGACGCAGCACATAACCAAAAAACTAGGCCGAACCACAATAGGATAGCATTTATTCTCGACAGGCCATTCACTATACATATACCAACATTCGGGCAGCATCGCAACATTTTAGGTTATGGCAACCGTGACTATGCTAAATACATAAAAGAAAAACAAGTTAGATTCGAGTTTGATCTATATAGTGCGGATAGGTCCACTTTTTATCCGAGGAATACTTGGATTAGCATTCCGGTAGGGGATGTTGAGACAACGTTTTACTTACCGGTATGGGTAGAGGAGGGGGACTATACGATCCATTTCAGATCGTTTGCCGAAAATGCTCCTTCCGATTCGCTTACCCAGCAGGATGCCAACTTTGATCTCAGCAACTATGTTGCGACAGATACGGTCCCAGTGGAAGTCATTGGACGCGTGTATGATTTCCGCATTACTGATATTGTGGATATGAATTGGGAGCTTGCTTTCCGGCAACAAAAAAAGAGTAAGGAGCATACAGGTCGCTATTATTGGGTGGGGACGCGTAATATTGATGGATACGTAAGAGGGAATGAATCACGTTATACGCTGCCGATCAAGCGAGGGAGCCATCCGAATGATGGATTCAAAAATGTAACCGTCAAGCCAGGCTATCATTTTAAGTTTGATCTCAAGACGAAGGGCAATATGTTTGGGCCTAACGATTCCATTCGCATTACACCAACGTTTGAGTTCGTGAGTCGTGATGGCAAGCGTCGTCAAGATGTGGATTTGTATTACCACGCGCCAGATCGAAATTTTGTAAGGGTCGGCTCTTCATTTGATACGATTGAGCGGGAGATTACTTTGAATGAAAGGCTCCGCAATCTTCATCCGCTGCAAATCGAACAGACGGGACGTACCTTTTATCAAATATATCGTCATCAGCTTTCTCAAAGTGAGCAGGTGTTTATGCAGCAATGGCTAAGGCAGGCCGATCGTCCAACGAAGACAGGTGGGTTTAGTCATATGAAGATACCAGGAGAGCTTCGCTTATTCCGAGGGCCGACTCAGTTGCCGAATGGTGTAAATTCATATAGGGCCTATGCTGCTGAACAACAATGGTATGGAGAATTTGGCATTCCATCGAAAGTATACATTGTACAGAAAGGATTCCCACTGCACCGACAATTTTCGTTTAGAGAAGATGCTTCATTTTTCTTGAAAGACGGCTATATTGTTGTAAATTTCAATGTGGAAACCATTCGTGAAGGACGGATGAATGACCCGCATCTGCAGTACATACATGCTCCATTATCGAATCAATGGCGGCGGGAAGGTTTCGTGCATAGCGTCACTGATCCATATGGTGCCACATTCCATCTAAAGGATGGCGATATTCTATTCTACGACGCGGCTCAGTCCTCGCGTGATGATTATCGTGTCAGGGGGACTCACTAATATTGCGGGGAAATGCGTTCGTCTATAGTATGAAAATAGTTTAGTTGAAGTATATGTGGACGAGTAAAATTGCTAAGGGACTGTTGGATTTAGGGAGGGGCCTCCCTCTAACCAGCAGCCCCTTTTGTTTATAATCGTTATACTTTTATGCTAGGCAGCGCCTGTTAACTGTCACTCTTGAGTAAGCTGCATACAATAGCAGAATGTGCATATATAGGAACGTGTACATGCGTTATAGCATGTGCATGGATATATGCATATAAGGAGATGATGGCGTGAGAGTTCGAAGTCGTGGCAGGGGACGACGTTCACCGTTAATCGGAGTTGTATTATTGTTTATGCTGATCGTATGGCCATCTTATCAAATTTATAATTTACTGCATGCAAATGAAAAATCAGTAGCAACTGAGCGTCTGTTGTTTGAAGCTGCGTATTTAAATGTGCAGATGCTGGAAGGGGCCATGAGAGAGGCTCAAGCTTCCTTGACGGCATCGGGGTGGAATGAGTGGAAGACGAATGCGTACGCTGCCCAGTATGTACATGAACGGTTACGACAAGCCATTGGGGAGGATCGTGTGCCAGAACTTATTGTCTTCGAAAAAATGGTGGATTTGATCACCGTCGTTCAAATTAATGGAGATCGTCAATTGAAGGAAAGCGAGCGGAAACAAATTGCAGCTGCAGCTGCAGCCATGCCAACATTTGTAGAGCGTTATGGTCAATTTATGACAGAGCAAGGGAAGGTGCTGTCATCTAAAGCGGAAGAATTGGAAACATTAGCGTCACAAATATTTTTGGAAGCATCAGAATCAGACACAGAAATGTCGAACCAAGAACCAGATAAAGGGCATGAATAGCAGGTATAGGGTAAAGATTGTCGTGGAAACGTAAACAATGGAATCATTTTCAAACATTCTTCATATTTAGCGATATAGTTAGGCAGGAACTATGCTATAATCATTATGATTTCAACTATGTTCTAAATACGTGTAAAGCAGGTGAATACCCCATGCATCTTGTTGTCGTCGGAATGAACTACCGAACGGCGCCTGTCGAAATTCGAGAGAAATTCGCGATACCGGAGTCACAATTACAAGAGGCTGTTCAACAGCTCAGATATACGAAGAGTGTTCTGGAATGTGTAGTTGTATCCACGTGCAACCGTATGGAGATGTATGTTGTGGTGGATCGGCTTCATATGTGCGGTCATTTTATCCGCAGTTTCATGGAGCAGTGGTTTGGATTACCTAGACAGCAATTTACGCCTTATTTATATATATATGAAGATGATCAGGCTGTGGAGCATTTGTTCCGTGTTACGTCTGGACTTGATTCTATGATCGTAGGAGAGACTCAGATCCTCGGTCAAGTTAAGCATGCATTCTTGTTTGCGCAGGAGCAAGGTACAACCGGAACATGCTTCAATTACTTGTTCAAGCAGGCGATAACATTCGCTAAACGCGTCCAGTCTGAGACGAATATAAACGACAATGTTGTGTCGGTTAGCTATGCAGCTGTAGAGCTTGGCAAACGTATATATGGCTCCTTCAAGGGGAAAAATGTACTAATTGTCGGGGCAGGGGAAATGAGTGAGCTGACGGCGAAGCATTTGCATAGCAACGGCGCTGCTCTCGTTATGGTTGCCAACCGAACGAGAGAGCGGGCGGAAGAACTAGCAGGGCAATTTAATGGTACTGCTGGCACACTTCAAGATATGGATCGCTTCCTATTGGATGCTGATGTTGTCATCAGTTCAACAGGGGCTGCAGGATATGTTTTGAATGCTTCTGATGTTGAGAAAGTACTTAAACAGCGTCGTTCACGACCATTGTTCTTAATCGATATAGCCGTGCCAAGGGATCTTGATCCTGCAATCAGTGACTTACCGAACGTGTTCTTATATGACATTGATGACTTGGAAGGTATTGTTCAGAGCAATATGGAGATACGTAAGCGTGAAGGCGAGAAGATAGAATCACTTATTGTAGCTGAGATGGATCAATACCATCAGTGGCAGAAGATGCTTGGTGTTACTCCACTTATTCGCTCACTGCAATCCAAAGCAGAGAAGATTCATCAGGAGACATTGGACAGCATGTTCAATAAGCTGCCTGAATTGTCTGAACATGAAGCCAAAGTGATTCGTCGTCTCACGAAGAGTATGCTTAATCAAATGATGCATGATCCGATTCTTCAGATCAAAGAGCTTGCTGCGCAGAAGAAGAGTGAGGAAGCATTACAGTTATTTACCCAGCTGTTTGCTCTCGAAGACAATGTGTCGAGCTCAGATAAAGAACCGAGCACTTCTTCTTCAGTTAAATCATTGAATCGCAATCGTACGGATCAGCGTGAATCTGCAGATGATCCTGAGCGTGTCACATCTGGATTGTCATGGGCAGCCGTCACATGGTAAGCGACGGAAGACGGGGGGCGACAGGCTGCAATGATTACAAGTAATTGGATTTACGATGCGATCATTTACACATATGCCCTGAGCCTTCTGTTTTATTTCTCTGACTTCGTTGATATTAATCGGAGAGCGAAGCGGATGGGCACAGGGCTTCTTATATTTGTTTGGGTGCTACAAACGATATTTCTTGTGATTCGGATGATTAACCATCGGGATGTACCGATATTTACAACCTTTGAATTTATGTTTTTATTTTCATGGATACTCGTTACCGCTTCATTAGTTATCAGTCGATTTTTTCATATTGAATTTATCGTCTTCTTCGTAAACTTAATTGGCTTTGCTTTGCTTATTGTTAACATGCTGAATGATCCTACATCTTCTACTGCTTTATTGGAGTGGGAAATGATGGGGAATATATTATCGCTGCATATCTTTTTAGCGGCATGTGGCTTTGCGGCACTAACGGTAAGCGGAATTTATGCGGGAATGTACATATTCCTTCATCATCGACTCAAGTCTCGCAAATGGTCGAATGCGGTTCGACGACTGCCTAGCTTGGAGCGAATGCAGCGTTCATCGTTAACCGCATCTGTCATCGGTGTACCACTATTTCTATTATCTCTTTCCGTAGCGGTAGTGTCAGTGATGTTGGGTGAGCGGCATGAGCTTCTCCTTGATATTAAAGTATGGTTTACACTATTCTCACTTGGATTGTACAGCTATTATTTCTATAAGCGTCACAGAGGCAAAATGACTGGGCTTCACATTGCTTGGTTGAATCTTATTTGCTACGGTACGATGTTGTTGAATTACGCACTGAATAGCTTGTCAGGATTTCATCGCTGGATGGGAGTGTGACAGATGGGCCAGCCGCTTGAGTACCCGCAATATGCAATTATGTTAAACATGAAAGAGAAACGTAGTGTCGTCATTGGAGGCGGCATCGTTGCGACGCGTAAGGTGAAGCAGTTGCTGGATAGCGGCGCCGAAGTTATGGTTGTCAGCCCTAAGCTGACGCCAGCACTTCGGCGTTTGTTGCAAGAAGGGACGATTTGTGTGCAGTTGCGGGACTATGATCGTGTAGATTTGCAGGATGCCATGCTTGTATTTGCCGCAACTGATGATCAAAATGTGAATTTGCAAATTGCAGAGGATGCGCGAGCAATTCGTGGACTAGTTAACGTTGCTCATGCTCCTCATCTATCCGATTTTACGAATCCAGGTGTTCTTAGATATGGTCCTATTCAGATAAATGTATCCACAGGTGGAGCGAGCCCGACTTTAACAAGGCATATTGTCGACAAAGTTGATCGTATCATTGATGATCGTCTTGGCATACTTGCTGAGTGCTTGCTTGAGTCAAGATTGGCAGCACAGCGCACAATTGACGACGAGACCTTTCGTCATGAAATGTTAAGACGATTTGGAGATGTATGTTGGGAAGCGTGGGAGCAAGAGCAGCCTTTTCCAGAATGGGAGACTTGGTTTCATGAGACATTTCCGCTGCTAACGGCATGCGAGGAGGAATAAACGATATGAGAGTAATTAGAGTAGGCACAAGACAAAGCGCATTGGCACTTACACAGACAGGACATGTCATATCGGCATTGGAACGGATTTGCCGAGAAGAAGGGCTTCCTTACACATTTGAGACACATAAGATCGTTACTAAAGGCGATCAAATTCTCGACGTTACACTATCCAAAGTTGGCGGTAAAGGCTTGTTCGTTAAGGAGATTGAGCAGGCGCTATTTGATGATCATATAGATATGGCTGTACATAGTATGAAAGATATGCCATATGCACTGCCTGAAGGGCTTTGTATCGGTGCGGTGCCGCAACGGGAGGACCCGAGAGATTGCCTTATTATGAAAGAAGGGACAAGCTTAGCTGACTTGCCGAAAGGGGCGAAAGTGGGTACGAGTAGTTTGCGTCGTTCCTGCCAGCTGCAAGCGAACCGTCCTGATTTGAACATCGAGTCTTTGCGAGGCAATATTGATACGCGACTGAAGAAGTTGGAAAGTGAAGGCTTCGATGCGATCGTGTTAGCAGCAGCAGGACTGCATCGGATGGAGTGGCAATCCAAAATTACGGCTTATTTACCGACGGACGTATGTATACCAGCTGTTGGACAAGGGGCGCTTGCTATCGAGTGCCGTAGTGAAGATGAAGATTTGCTGCGGCTATTGCGCCATTATCATTGTGAGGATACGTCGATCACGGTTCGCGCAGAACGAGCATTTCTAGGTAGGCTAAATGGAGGGTGCCAAGTTCCTATCGGAGCTTATGCGACTCAAGATGATACAGGAGTACTTACGCTGGTCGGACTCGTTGGAACACCTGACGGAGAAATGATGTTGAGCGATACGTTGACAGGGACGGACGCTGAGGCGTTGGGTGTTGCTGTCGCTGAGCGTTTATTAGAACGAGGAGCTGAACCAATACTGGCACGTTGGAAAGGTTGATCACTGTGGGAGAGCACGGGAAACGTAGCGGGAAAGTGTACTTAGTAGGTGCAGGGCCAGGAGATGCAGGATTAATTACGGTCAAAGGGATGCGTTGCCTGCAAGAAGCGGATGTTATCGTATATGATCGTTTGGCTAGTCCACGCTTGCTTCATATGAGCAGACACGATGCACGTCGAATTTATGTAGGTAAGCTGCCTGATCGACATGCGATGAAGCAGCCTGAAATCAACCAACTGCTCGTAACACTGGCGCAAGAAGGGCTTAATGTGTGTCGACTTAAGGGTGGGGATCCTTGTGTATTCGGACGCGCGGCAGAAGAGGCTGCGCTGTTGAAAGTACATGGTATTTCGTATGAAGTCGTTCCAGGTGTTACTTCTGCTGTAGCCGTTCCTGCCTATGCAGGTATTCCAGTCACACATCGTGACTGGGCATCCTCTTTCTGTGTCATAACAGGGCACGAGACTCCTGATAAACTGGAGGCTCGCGTGGAGTGGGAGAAGCTGTCGGCAGCGGCGGATACACTATTGTTCCTGATGGGTGTTGGCAACATTAGCACGATTGCTGAGCAGCTTATACGATGCGGTCGATCTGGTGATACACCAGTTGCTTTAATACGTTGGGGGACTCGTTCTGAGCAAGCAACGATTGTTGCTACTTTAGCAACAGTGGTTGATGAAGTTGAGCGAACGGGCTTTAGTTCCCCGGCTATCATAGTTGTGGGTGATGTCGTGCGTGTGCGCGAACAAATGGCATGGGTCGAGCAGTTGCCGCTATTCGGACAGCGTATTCTCGTTACTCGTACGCGTGAACAATCCCAATCGTTTGTGCGCATGATTGAAGAAGCAGGAGGGGAGCCTTATGAGCTTCCTGTCATTCAAACGATCATGCCTACTACGGAAGCTGATAACCAATTGATCGAGCAAACGATGACGCGATTGAGTGATTATCAATGGCTCGTGCTTACAAGTGAAAATGGGGTTCGTTTTTGGATGGAGCATATGAAACGTACTCGTACCGATATGCGTCGATTAGCGCATACGCGTATTGTGGCAGTAGGTCCCAAAACGGCAGAAGCGATGTCTGACCTCGGAATCGTACCTGATTTGGTTGCAGAACAGTTTAGCCAAGAAGGCGTGTGGGATGTAATGCAGCCTCTTATCCAAAAAGGGGAGAACGTACTGCTTGCACGCGGGGATTTAGCTAGAACATGGTTAGCAGAGCAGCTTCGAGCAGCTGGGGTTCATACCGTTGAACTGACCACTTACCAGACCATTTTGCCTCAATATGAGGATGCTCATATTTTAGAGATGTTTGAAGAAGGCGGCATACAAATCGTACCTTTTACAAGCGCTTCGACAGTAACGAACTTACTTCAGATGCTGAAGCAGTTGGGCGCTGAAGACCCCGTTCAACTTGTCAACCGTGCCCGTATTGTGTGCATAGGAAATGTGACTGCGGAGACAGCGCGTAATGCTGGTATTCGTGTAGATGCAGTGGCACAGTCCTCTACGACGGATGGAGTGTTAGACACGATTGTATCGCTTGTTAGTGAAGGTTGCCAAGATACGACGACAGTTAGATCGTAATGATTTTATATTCGTTATTTCGTATAGATCTAAGTAAAAAGTGTAGTTTATAAGCATTCAAGGAGGAATACATCATGGCTTATCCTACAGTACGCCTTCGCCGTTTGCGCAAAACGGCAGGCATCCGCAGTCTTGTTCGTGAAACGATATTGACGGTTGATGATTTCATTATGCCGATATTTGTAACGCACGGTGAAGGAATTAAGAGCCCAATTGGATCCATGCCAGGGGTATATCATTTTTCATTGGACAAGCTGGATGAAGAAGTAGATGCAATCGTTGAGCTTGGCTTGAAGTCTGTTATTGTCTTCGGTGTGCCAAGTGAGAAAGATGAAGTCGGCAGTTCGGGATATGATAGCAACGGTATCGTACAACAGGCAATTCGTCGCCTGAAAGCGAGACATCCTGAGCTTGTTGTTATCGCAGATACTTGTTTGTGTCAGTTTACGGATCATGGCCATTGCGGGATGGTGCATGTTCATGAAGTGAACGGACAAATGATTGGAGAAGTAGATAATGATGCTTCTTTGGCTCTACTAGCGAAAACGGCTGTATCTCAAGCTGAAGCTGGGGCGGACATCATTGCTCCTTCTAACATGATGGATGGCTTCGTAACGGCTATTCGTCAAGGCTTGGATGAAGCAGGCTACACGGATGTCCCGATTATGTCTTATTCGGTTAAATATGCATCTGCGTTCTATGGTCCGTTCCGAGATGCTGTTCATTCAACTCCACAGTTCGGAGATCGCAAAACTTATCAAATGGACCCAGCTAACGCGCGCGAAGCTTTGCGTGAAGCGGAGGCTGATGTGGCAGAAGGTGCTGACATGCTGATGGTGAAACCAGCGCTTGCTTACATGGACATTATTCGCACATTGAAAGAGCAATACGACTTACCAGTTGTTGCTTACAACGTGAGTGGCGAATACTCGATGGTGAAGGCTGCGGCACTGCAAGGCTGGATCGATGAGCGTGCTGTCGTATCAGAGATGCTGTTAGGCATGAAGCGTGCAGGAGCGGATCTTATTATTACGTATTTTGCTAAAGATATAGCAGGTTGGTTGAAATCATAATACGACGGGAGTGGACAGTATGACAGTTAATGTGCAACCGCGCCGTGACGAACAATCACGAGCCGTATTTGAACAGTCGAAGCAATATATTCCGGGCGGCGTAAACAGCCCTGTTCGTGCATTCAAGTCAGTTGGACTAACGCCGATGGTGATGGAGCGCGGGGAAGGATCCCGCGTATTTGATATCGACGGAAATTCATTTATTGATTATGTAGGTTCGTGGGGGCCGCTTATTCTTGGTCATGCTCACCCAGAAGTCATTGAGGCCATTCAGCGCACAGCTGCAAAAGGAACGAGTTTCGGGGCGCCGACTGAGCTAGAGCTTCTAATGGCGAAGACAGTATGTGAGCGAGTTCCATCTGTAGATATCGTTCGTATGGTCAACTCCGGAACGGAAGCAACGATGAGTGCCATTCGATTGGCGCGCGGCGTGACGAAGCGCAGCAAAATTGTTAAGTTTGAAGGTTCCTATCATGGGCATGCTGACAGCTTGCTAATTAAGGCAGGCTCTGGTGTTGCGACATTGGGGTTGCCGGATAGCCCTGGTGTTCCTGAAAGTATCGCAGCGAATACGATTACAGTGCCATATAACGATATGGAATCCGTTAAGCTTGCTTTTGAAAAGTTCGGAGAAGAGATTGCCTGCATCATTGTAGAACCTATCGCAGGTAATATGGGGGTAGTTCCTCCGCAGCCAGGTTTCTTGGAAGGCTTGCGCGAGATTACGACGAAGTTTGGCAGCTTGCTTATTTTTGATGAGGTAATGACTGGTTTCCGTGTTCACTATCAATGCGCTCAAGGACGTTTTGGTATTTCGCCTGACTTGACTTGCTTTGGTAAAGTAATTGGTGGAGGGCTGCCTGTAGGTGCGTATGGCGGTCGTAGAGATCTAATGGAGCAAGTTGCACCAGTTGGTCCGATTTATCAGGCGGGTACTTTGAGTGGAAATCCATTGGCAATGGCAGCGGGTTATACGACGTTGTCTTTGCTGACGCCAGACGTATATGAGCAGCTAGAGGCGAAGTCTGCTCGCTTGCAAGCTGGATTAGAACGCAATGCAAAAGAACTTGGCTTGCCAATCGTCATTAATCGTGTTGGATCTATGGTGTGTCCTTTCTTTACTGATCAACCGGTTATTAACTATGACACAGCGAAGCAATCTGATTTGAACATGTTTAATCGCTATTTCGGTGCGTTGCTTGATAGAGGGATAAGTGTAGCTCCTTCTCAATTCGAGGGGATGTTCGTGTCGGCTGTGCATACGGATGAAGATATAGAATACACGATTGAGGCGCAATATGATGCCTTGAAAGCAATCGTTGGATAAGGAAGAAATCGATGCAGCAGTATTGGGCAAGACGCGGTGAATGGCTAGAGATGACACCTGGCCGTTCCTTGATTCGTCAAGAACAACAATTAGAAGACTGGTTGAGGCACACCTTAGGTGTGCCTCAACATTTATTATCTGCTTGGAAGCATTCAGAAGGCTTAAAAGTAGCTGGTGACCGTTTGCGCATGCGTGTATTTGCTGACGAACCATGTGACTACGAAGCTGCTGATGAGCCAGCGGAAATTTTGTATGAGGATGATGCATGCTTAGTCGCCTATAAGCCAGCAGGCATGGCTGTTCATCCGACGACGCCAGAGCAGCATGCTGCTAGACACACACTTGCGCATGCAGTGGCTTGTCATTACGCGTGGACAGGTGTTGAGGCAAGGATTAGGCATATTCATCGATTAGACACCGATACTTCCGGGCCAGTCCTATATGCCAAAACGGCGCTTTCTCATGCAATCTTAGATGAAGCGATGCGGCATAAAGCGATAGATAGGCAGTATGCAGCAGTCGTCCAAGGAAAGGTAGCTTCTTTGCAAGGGACTATTGATGCTCCAATCGGAAAAGACCGTCACCATCGCGGTCGGCGTAGAGTGACAGATAACGGTGATCATGCGGTCACTCATTATGAAGTGGTTAGGTGTACCGATTCGCTAAGTCTTGTTCGTTGTACATTGGAAACAGGACGTACTCATCAAATTCGCGTCCATATGAGTCACATTGGTCATCCGTTGGCAGGTGATGTTTTATATGGAGGTGGAGCGCAGCATATCCGGCGCCAAGCGCTACATGGTGAACTTCTTAGATTCCATCACCCATTTGGTGGCGACTATATTCAAGTTCAAGCTCCTATGCCGTCGGACATGGCGCACTTGTGCCAAAAAATATAGTCATGCTCTTCCCACTCCGCCCATATGATAAAAGTAGGGAACGGAGTCTGACCTGTTCGTGCGTGCCAAGCGTCTCATGCAGCAGATGCGGCATAACAGGACATGGAACGGACGACAGGATCAACCGCGGAAGGAGGAGCAGACTGTGTATGATGAAACGTATGGTTTAAGATTTGATATTTACGAGCGCGTACACTTATCAGATGAAGTTATTGGTATTGATCAGCTCGAAGAGGTGGAGTTGACTCCGCATATTCAAATTATTCCGTCTGGCGAGCAAGTTACCGTAAGAGGGAGCCTGCTGCTATCCGGAGCTTATGTCGGCATAACGGAAAATGAAAACAATCAATCGTTGGAGCATTGGATTCCTGTAGAAATTACGCTCCCGCTCAGTCGTGTTCGCAGCTTGGAGGAAATTCATGTAGACATTGAGCATTTTGATGTGGATCTGCTCTCGACTCGATCATTAAACATTACAGGAGTTCTTTCTCTAAAAGGCATCTATCTAGACAATCAAGAGGTTCCCGCATGGCAGCAGGAACAATTTACAGTTGAATATGAATCAACAAGGAAAGCAAGTGATGAGCCAGAGTGGTTGCGAGATTATGGCCAACCTGCCCAGCAATCTCAACAGGATAATAATCTTACATCAGACATATCTTCCTATAATTACGATGGGGGAATTGCTGCAATCTCGTCGTTCGAGCAAGATTCAGCATCTTCAGCGCCTTCGCCTTATACAGAATCGGTCACATCTGCGGAAAGTCCGTTGCAATATTCGTCACAATGGGTAGATGAAAGCAGCATTAATCCAGCGGCAGCTAACTGGTCGTGGTCAGGACAGGGAGATGGCAATCAAGCGGATAGTTCTGCTGTGCAGCAGCGCGAACAGCCTTCTGAACTGAACCCTGTAACGGGGACGGAATCAACTTGGACATGGGATCAGTCTCCATGGGGAAATACCTCTATAACAACTCAAGATCATGCAGCGAGTCAGTATGAAGCTAACTATGGCATTAATGATGCAGCATATACAGAGGAAGCTGCGAGAGAGCAGGAGTCTGAGCAAGCTGCACTTGAAGAATTAATTGTGTCCAGTGGTAGTGAGCAGTCGGAGTTACATACGAGCTCGCAATTGGACAATGAATTAGAAGAACGAGATCTGGTTGAGACAGAAGAGCAGCTCCACCCTGAGAAAAAAGAGATGAAAGTGGCTATTGGCAGCAGTAGTCCAAGTTCGAATGGAGAAGTATCGCAAGGTTTAGGATTCAGCACGCTGCTGCATTCGAGCAAGCAAGCGCGTGATAAAGAACGAGAAGTAGAAGAGCGTCAAGCCAAGGAAGAGGCTGCTCAGTTGGCGCAGAAAACATCGGGTGACGATGTACACTGGCAGTCGTTGTTTTTGAACCAATTGCATGAGGAATCCAGTTTCCGTAAAGTACGTTTATGTATTGTACAGCGACAGGATACGTTAGATTCCATCGCCGAGCGTTATCAGCTGAATGCTAGAGAGATCGCACTGTACAATCGACTTCCTGAAGCAATCGTGACGGAAGGTCAAGTTATTTATATACCATCCTAATCGCTGTACATGGACTTATGCACGAGTCGGCGCAGATTATAATCTGCACGATATGAACATAAAAAAGCCTCCAATCACTCATGGGATTAACCCATGAAGTGGATGGAGGCTTTTTCCGTGTTCAATATACATCGAGTAAAAAACCAACATAGATGAGAAATAAACTAAAGAGCAAAAATACATCCAGCCCTGTTGGTAGTATGAGTGTTCGTACAAATTGTAAGCAAATGAGAGGAAATAAGCAGCTTCTTACGGAGTATCGAACTTTACACCACCAACGTTCCATATTTAACATTTTGAATACCCCCTTAAAATGAGTGTTCAAAAGGGGAGTTTTTGAACAACCCGTATAGTACATGTTATGAAAGAGTAAAAACAGGATATGACTATAGATAATCGATTATGGTACAACTATTGACTCGCTTATCGTGTCGAAGTAAAATAAAGGGTAAATGTTTGATACATTCTAACGTTCCATTAACATAAGCGAAATAAAACATTGAGCGGGAAGAGTAAACGACAGAAGCCTTTCAGAGAGCAGTGAATTACGGTGGAAGAACTGCAAGGGACCTAACGTTGAAGTCGCCCGGGAGTTGTCTATTTGAACGCAATGGTTACACAGCTGCCATCATGCCTTGTTATATCGGTGATGTAGTGATTGAACCATGTTGCACTAGAATAGAACGGTAGCAGCCGTTATGTGCGAATGAAGTGCCGCATAAGCACGATCTGGATCATACTGACCTTCCATAGCTGAGGGATAGAGTGTGTAAATGATGAGATCGATGTATGTATTTATGCGGAATGAAGGTGGTACCACGGAAGTTAACCTTTCGTCCTTTTTAGGCGAAGGGTTTTTTTGTGTCTTTATGCCATACGCTCGTTAATTGGAATACGTCAGATTCATTATGATAGTAATCAATGCAGTATCACATATTTGGAGGGATTATGTATGTCTGAAGCAAACGAACAGTTATCTATGCCTACAACGTATGACCCGAAGGCAGCAGAGCAGAAATGGTATGACTACTGGATGAAAGGCGGCTATTTCCAAGCAGGCCGTCTACCTGATGCAGAGCCTTATACAATCGTAATTCCGCCACCCAACGTTACTGGTATGCTTCATATCGGTCATGGGCTTGACTTTACGCTGCAAGATATTTTGATTCGTACGAAGCGTATGCAAGGGTACGATGCATTGTGGTTGCCAGGTTCTGACCATGCTGGTATCGCGACGCAGACGAAAGTAGAGCAGCAATTACGTGAAGAAGGATTATCTCGTTACGACCTTGGTCGCGAGAAGTTCCTAGAGAAAGTATGGGATTGGAAACATCTATATGCGGATAATATCCGTAACCAATGGAAGAAGATGGGTCTATCCTTGGATTACTCCCGTGAGCGTTTCACATTGGATGAAGGTTTGTCTGATGCAGTACGTGAAGTGTTTGTTAAGTTGTATGAGAAAGGTCTTATTTACCGCGGTAAATACATTATTAACTGGGATCCAGCGGCGCGTACAGCGTTGTCGGATATCGAGGTTGAATATAAAGAGGTACAAGGTAACTTGTATCATCTAAAATATCCACTTGCGGACGGAAGTGGTTCTATTACGGTAGCCACCACTCGCCCAGAGACGATGCTAGGTGATACAGCGGTAGCTGTGCATCCTAAAGATGAACGCTACAAAGACATGATTGGCAAAATGATCATGCTTCCGATCGTAAACCGTGAAATTCCGATCGTAGCGGATGACTATGTAGATAAGGAATTCGGAAGCGGTGCGGTTAAGATTACACCAGCTCATGATCCGAATGACTTCGAGATCGGTCTGCGCCACGACTTGCCACAGATTATCGTAATGGATGAGTCTGGTGTTATGAATGATCAAGCAGGTCCTTACGAGAGCTTGGATCGTTTCGAATGCCGTAAACAAATCGTTAAAGATCTACAAGAGCAAGGCGTGCTTATTCGCATCGAAGAGCATGTGCATCAAGTTGGACACAGTGAGCGCAGCGGCGCTGTTGTTGAACCTTACTTGTCTACACAATGGTTCGTTAAGATGAAGCCATTGGCAGAGCGTGCGATTGAGGCGCAGAAATCTGGCAAAGGCATTAACTTTGTACCGGATCGCTTCGAAAAAATTTATTTGCACTGGATTGAGAACGTACGTGACTGGTGTATTTCCCGTCAATTGTGGTGGGGACATCGCATTCCAGCATGGTTCTGTGAAGATTGCAACCATATGCACGTTGCTCGTGAAGAAGTTCATGCATGTGAAAAGTGCAATAGCACGAAGTTGAGACAAGATGAGGACGTATTGGACACATGGTTCAGCTCTGCGTTATGGCCATTCTCTACATTAGGTTGGCCTGATACGAATAGCGAAGACTTCAAACGTTACTATCCTACGAACGTTCTTGTTACAGGTTACGATATCATTTACTTCTGGGTAGCTCGTATGATCTTTACGGCGCTTGAATTTACAGATCAAACGCCATTCAAAGATGTGCTTATTCACGGTTTGGTACGTGATTCTGAAGGACGTAAAATGTCCAAGTCGCTTGGCAATGGTGTAGATCCGCTTGAAGTTATTGAGCGCTATGGCGCTGATGCAATGCGCTACATGATCTCTACAAGCAGTACGCCTGGTCAGGATCTTCGTTTCCGTTGGGAACGTGTAGAGCAAGCTCGTAACTTTGCGAATAAGATTTGGAATGCTTCGCGCTTTGCGCTTATGAATCTAGAAGGCTTTACGTATGATGACATCGATATTAGCGGTGAGCTTGGAACAGCAGATCGCTGGATCTTGCATCGCATGAACGAGACATCTCGTGAGATTACTCGTCTAATTGATGCATACGAGTTTGGCGAGACAGGACGCTTGCTGTACAACTTCATTTGGGATGATCTTTGCGATTGGTACATCGAATTTGCGAAGATTAGCCTATATGGTCAAGATGCAGCTCAGAAGAAAAAGACACAATCCGTGCTTGCTTATGTACTCGATCGTACAATGCGGATGATCCATCCGTTCATGCCTTACATTTCAGAAGAAATTTGGCAGCACCTTCCGCATGAAGGCGAGACAGTAACACTTGCTGCTTGGCCGAAATACGACAGTGCACTGGAAGCGCCAGAGGCTGTTCAAGAAATGACGCTATTAATGGATATGATTCGTGCTGTACGTAATATTCGTGCTGAAGTAAATGTGCCGATGAGCAAAAAAGTAGAGTTAGTTGTTAAGCCTGCTGATGAGCGTACCTATAACAGCATTAAGCGTAACCTTGAATATGTAGAGCGTTTCTGTGGTACTTCCAACCTGACGGTTAAATTGGATTGTACTGCTCCAGATAAAGCAATGAGCGCAATTGTAACGGGAGTAGAGATGTACTTGCCGCTTGCTGGGCTTATTGATATCGAACAGGAGATTGCACGTTTGAACAAAGAGCGCGAGCATCTTAACAAAGAAGTTGAGCGTGTGGAGAAGAAGCTTGCGAACCAAGGATTTATGGCTAAAGCTCCTGCCAACGTTGTAGAAGAAGAGCGAGCTAAAATGGAAGACTATCGCGAGAAGCGTGACAAAGTTATTGCTCGTATTCAAGAACTGCAAGAAGTATAAGCAGCAGTAACAACTGTATTGAAGGATTAGGAATGAATATAGAGTCGAACCAAAAATTTACTCAAGTATTCAAGTCCGGCTTAAGCAATCCGATATAATCGATAGCCAGCCGAGTTCTATTGTAAATAGGACTCGGCTGCCACATGACATATGAATAAGGGATGGGAACAATGTCTGCAACAAGTGAAGCTGAAGTGTTTACACCATTTGAACGAGTGGAACAAGCCGTAGATTGGATTAATTCTTTGATCCCAGTAGGGATTCGCCCAGGACTTGAACGCATTGAATCCATGATGGAACAGCTAGGTCAGCCGCAACGAAGACTGAAGTTCATTCATGTGGCAGGAACGAACGGGAAAGGTTCTACCTGTGCGTTGCTGACAAGTATATTGCTTACAGCTGGTTACGATGTGGGTACTTTCACATCACCTTATATTGAGAAGTTTACGAACCGCTTCAAATATAATAATGAAGATATCCCAGATGAAACGTTAGTGTCGATTGTCAATCAGCTGCGACCTATCGTGGAAGAGATGGCTGTAACTCCGCTCGGATCACCAACGATGTTCGAAGTGTCTACAGCGGTTGCGATCGTATATTATGCTACAGTTGCTTACCCAGACGTAGTTGTATGGGAAACGGGACTCGGTGGTCGATTGGATGTGACGAATATCGTTACTCCGATTGTTTCGGTTATTACAAACGTTGGTCATGATCACATGGATATTCTTGGAGACTCGTTGGAGAAGATCGCTAGTGAGAAGGCAGGCATTATTAAACCTGGTGTACCCGTAATAACAGCAGTTGAGCAGCCGGAAGCATTGGCCATTATCCGCCAAACTGCTGCAGAGCGTCGCAGTACACTTTATACGATGAATGAGCAATTTAAATACTCGACCGTACATTCGATTGAAAATGAGCAGACCTTTGCGTTTACAGGTCCGTTCCGCAATTTGGAGCATGTATCCATTACAATGAATGGAGCGCACCAATTGAAAAACGCTTCTGTCGCGTTAATGGTCATTGAAGTGCTTCGTCAATATATGGCTCTCATTGTCGACGATGAGCCTTTGTTTGAAGGATTAAATCGTGCCGCTTGGCCAGGACGTCTTGAAATGGTCAGTCTTGAGCCTCGTATTTTACTCGATGGAGCGCATAATCCAGAGGGAGCAGAGACGCTCGCTCAAACACTGAAGGACACGTACCGATACGATAAGTGTCATATTATGATGGGAATGCTTTCTACTAAGCATCATCGTGATGTACTGCGTCATATACTACCTTTAGCGACTACGCTAATTGTGACTGAGCCTAACTTCCGTAAGAAGCAGGATGCAGAGGCGTTGGCAGATTTGGCTCAAGAGATGCTGCAGCAGGAGAGCAACAAGCCTGAAATTATTGTTGAACCAGATTGGCATAAGGCTCTTGATCGCCTAAAAGGAATGACGGCAAAGGACGATCTAGCTGTCGTGACAGGAACTTTATATTTGATCTCAGATGTACGCTCGTACATTCTATATAACAAAGAATCTGAAAAAGGCTGGTGAGTGTGTTTGAAGACGATGGAGCATATCCATTTTATCGGCATTGGGGGCTACGGCATGAGTGCCATTGCTCGAGTAATGCTGGAAATGGGATACACGGTCACCGGATCGGATGTTGCTAAGCAAGAGCTTACAGATAAGTTAGAGAAAAAGGGAGCTACGATTCATATCGGCCATGACGAACGTTATGTGCAAGGGTCAGATGTGGTCGTTTATTCTACGGCTTGTCCAAAAGATAATGTTGAACGTGTAGCGGCTAAAGAACGGAATATCCCTGTTTTACATCGCTCGGAAATGTTGGCGCGCTTGTTGAATGCCAAAAAAGGTATTGCGGTTGCAGGTGCTCATGGCAAAACGACGACGTCTTCTATGATCGCACTAGTGTTGGAGCGCTGTGGTGTTGATCCTACTTTTATCATTGGTGGAGAGGTTACTAACCTTGGTACGAATGCAAAGGCAGGTAAGAGCGATTACGTTGTGGCAGAGGCAGACGAGAGCGATGGTACGTTTCTAGCTTATTACCCAAATATTGCAGTCGTAACCAATATTGAAGCGGATCATTTAGAGAACTACGGCGGGGATTTTGAACGTTTGAAGCAAGCGTATGTTCAATTTTTGAGCCAAGTAGAGGAATCTGGCGCGGCTGTATTGTGTTCAGATGATCCTATCGTTAAAGAAATGATCCCGGCAGTTCGATCCAATATCGTTACTTATGGAGTAGAACAAGGTGCTGACTATCAAGCGGTAGATATCGAAGCTGATGATCGTCAAATGTTCTTTACCGTTAAACGTGGAGATCAAGTGCTAGGTCGCGTGGAGTTGTCTGTACCTGGTCAACATAATGTGTTGAACGCGATGGCTACGCTCGTTGTATGTATGCAAGCTGGCGTGCCGTTCGAAGAGGCTGCTGCTGCGATAACTGAATTTACAGGGGCGAAGCGCCGTTATCAAATAATCGGTCAAGCAAATGATATTACCGTTGTTGATGACTACGCGCATCATCCTACTGAAATTGAAGCGACGCTGTTGGCTGCTAAAGCTTCAGGTAAGCGCATTGTTGCTGTATTCCAGCCACAGCGTTATTCCCGAACGTATTTCTTGTTCGAACAATTCAGCCGTGCTTTTGGTGGTGCTGATGAAGTTATTATTACGGATATTTATTCTCCTGCTGGAGAGAAGCAGATCGAAGGAGTTAATTCTTCAAAGCTTACAGAGAATATCCGTGAACTATCTAACTCCAATGTCCATTACATTCCTACGAAGGAAGAAGTGGTTCAGCATTTGCAACAATCCGTTAAGCCTGGTGACATCGTATTAACGATGGGAGCAGGGGATATATGGCGAGTGGCTGTCCAGTTGGCGGATTATATTAAACAAAGCAAGTAATGCGTCCTCATAAAGTTGATAACTGCGTCATTTTCTTACGAGAAAGTGGCGCAGTTTTTTGATTCATTAATGATCCGTAGAGGTGTAACATGCTGCAATGGCTGCGCAATAGAATTGAAATATGGAAAGACTATCCTCTGCATGATGGTTATGTTGTAGGTGGTCGTTATCGAATTGAGCATTGTATTGGGATGGGGAGTTATGGCATTACTTATAAAGTCAAAGACCTAGAAACAGATAAGGTCTACCTGCTTAAGCAGCACAAGCCCAGTAAAGGGAAGCTTGGGGCTAAGTTGTTGAAGAAAGAAGCAAAACATTTGAACTTGATTCAACATTCTAATATACCAAGTTGTATTCATGAGTGGGAAGAGAAGGGGAGAAGTTTCCTCGTCATGGACTTTATTGAGGGCTTCAATGTAGAGCAGTTGCTGGACGGTGGGCAGTTTTCCTTCTCTGAATTGGAGGCACTGGAAGTTGTTAAGCGTATTGCAGCTCTTATTGCAGATGTTCATCGAGCAGGGTTAATTCATATGGATGTTCGGATTCCAAATGTTTTAATTCAGGGCGAGCAAGTGTATTTGATAGACTTCGGCCTTTCTCGTCAGTACAGTGAAGGGCGGGCAAATTCCGATCAACAAGACAATGTTGACAGTATCCCACCCTTGTATGCTGGCTTAAATGCTGCTGAAAATAGTCAAGGGGATCATTTTAAACAAAGAATGAGACGCATACATCCGAGCAGTGATTGGTATGCACTTGGGCATTTTCTCCTATTTTTACTTTACTCCACATATGAGGCTGACGAAGAGCAAGAGGAACGATGCTGGACAGAAGAGTTGGACATGCATGCAGAGACAAAGGCTTTGATACAGATGCTGTTGGCCGCATCCGATACTTTTGATGATACGGTATACTTGGTACAAATTGAAAAATCATATGCTGCTATTAAATCATCCTTCTCATAGCAACTTTTTAGCTAATAAGTGCATATTAATATTAGGATATGAAAACACCGCCAGAAACCATTCTAGCGGTGTTTTCTATACGAGGAGCTAAGTGCTTACTCATAAATGGAATTGAATTTAGATGATAAGCCTAGTTCTCTTATCGCTGACAACGTATACGGTCTGTTCTTGCTGCTAACTAGAAAAGTAGCTGCTGAAGCTTCGGGAGCTCTTCTTATAGTGCTTATGACCGTACTTGTGAGATTTATGCGTGTGAGTTGGTGTGTAATACTTGCGCTTCTTGTAGGCAGAGCTGCTGCTGTAATACACACGATGAGACGATTTCTTGCCCATTAAGGAGTGAAGAAAGCGTTTGATCATTTGTTTAATCACAATAAGTACCTCCTCTAAGATGGTAGGGTCGTTAATCTTTACGTTTATCTTATGTCATACTACGTGCTGAAGAACAGTCCGTTTCTTTATTTTATACGAACCTTGTACAGTTGTCTCTAACTCTATCTATTTTTACTAGATTGTCGAGTTGGTCGTTCTATTTCATATCAATCTATCATATATCTTGAAGTAACAATGACTTGAAGAAGGATGGTGGAGGGGATGGAACGGTCAAGTAAGATGACATTCCGTTTTAGCGAGCATTCTAATGATCAGTCTAATGATCAATTTAGTGGACAGCCTGTTATGGGTAAAGATATACAGTCTCTAGACAAGCAAGATTCGCAATCAGGAGTGGAGTGGAGTGAATGGATATCCCTTTCCAAAGAAGAGGGGATTCCTTCTCATGTGCCAGTTGTAGTAGAAAAGGAGAGGAATGACGATCAAGAGGAAGATAGAGAGATTGAACATTTGGAACGCATTATTCGAGATAGTGACCAAGATACGAAAGTTATAGATATTCAGCTCGAACCATCTCTTCCAGATCCTGCTGGTCATTCTTCCACGACAGAAGGAGATTGGGTGTGGGCTTCAGCTCTCTCAACTTCTGGACATGTATCTGTATCTGACCAAAGTGAGCATAGTCAATCGCAGTCCAACTCCAACGATCAAGTGGATGAAATAACGAGTGATCATTGGCAAGCTTCTCATCGTACTCGTACCTCTGCTTGGAAGTTAATTGCCTCTATTGCGGGTGCGATTGCAACGGGAGCAACATTTGGTTTCATTGCATTGTCTTTATTTACAGGAGAAGTGCGAGTACCTGAAGTGAATCCAGCTATTCCTGCTATGGGAGCTTTAGAGGAGCAAAGTGCGAATAGGGCTGGCTCGAATGATGCTACTGAATCATCAAAGCCGTCTGAGGAGATTACAAACGGTGCAACAGCTAGTGGCGGCGCTTCAGTAGCAGTTAACATTCCTGCAAGATCGGTTTACGTGCTTCAATATGGGGTATTTAAACAAGCAGTAGGTGCAAAAGCTGCTGCGGCGGAGTTAAATGAGCTTGGTTTGGCTGGAGTAGATGTCCAGCTTGGTGGAGAAGGGCAGCACAGAGTATATGCTGCTGTAGCTAGCAAGCGAGAGGAAGCTATGCTGTTAAGCGACGCGATGAAGAACAAGCAGCTGCAAATGTATGTGAGTAGCATCGAGCGTGCAGAGCTGAAACAGCTTGCCTTTACTGGTGATGGTAAACAGATCGAGGGGTTCATCCACTCTTCTGATGCTGTACAAGACTGGTTGTTGACCCAGTCCGTAAACGCTATCCAAGCAGCGGGCCTATCCTCTGGTAAGGCTAATGCTTTTGATAAGGCTGCCATGGATAAACTTCGCAACGAACATTTAAAGTGGACGCAGGTTGGAGAGCTGATTCAGAAAGGTCAGAACGTTGAGGCAGAAAAGACGTGGATTAAGATGGTCCAAGCTATGAACACAGCGATCAGTGCGGTGAATGAGTACAATAAGTATGCAGCTTCGTCACAGCTATGGAATATTCAACAATCGTTGATCCAATATTCTTTACTAGAACAACAGTGGCTTAAGCAGCTTCAAGCCTGATATACTTATAGAGAATTCGAGTTGTTTAAAAGAATGTTGATCGGATTCGAAAGACAGGATAAGATGGGTAAGACTGGTCGTTTGTCAACTGGCAGAAGAGAACGTATAATAAAGAAAGGTGTCAAAAAATGGAGAACACATTAGACAATCCTCATGACTATCCACTTCTCGTACTTGCATCGACATCTCCGCGCAGGCAAGAGCTTATACATACGCTCCAATTGCCTGTTGAGATTGAGCCGAGTAATGAGGACGAGACAGTAGACATCCATTGGGCACCATATGAGACGGTTGAGCAATTAGCGTTGCGCAAGGCATCTTCTGTTGCACGAGCGCGCCGTGCTCGCGGTGAGGGCGGCCTCGTAATAGGTGCGGATACAATCGTCGTCTTGAGAGATACGATTCTAGGGAAGCCTGAGAATGAAGCGGATGCATTCCGCATGTTGTCTGCACTTCAGAATGAAGCGCATGAAGTGTACACCGGAGTTGCTATTATCGACACATTGACAGGTGTAGAACTCGTTCGGCACCGTAAGACGGCCGTATGGATGAGAGTGCTGAATCCAGAGCAGATAGCTCGTTATATCGCATCGGGAGAACCGATGGACAAGGCAGGTTCGTACGGCATTCAAGGATTAGGTGCTGCATTAGTTGATCGAATTGAAGGATGTTACTTCAACGTTGTCGGTTTGCCGATTTCTTTGCTTGCTGATATGTTGAAGGTGTATGGCATCGAGAAGCCTTAAAGTAGCAGGAAGATCACGCTCAAATAGGTGCTGCTGGCATAATGTGATGCAAAGTAATTGAACATGAAATGCTGACACATGTTGTGAGCGGAGGAGGAAAACAATTGTCCCAAGCGCCTATGCTTCGTGACCTTCCCCTCGAAGACCGACCTAGAGAGCGCATGATACGATCGGGGGCTGAGGCGTTAAGTCACGCCGAGCTGTTAGCTATTTTACTTCGTACAGGAACACGCGATGAATCAGCGTTATTGTTGGCTCAGCGTATATTGAATCGAACAGGAAGTCTGAGTCGCCTTGGGGATATGTCTGTACATGAACTTACGCAAATACGAGGAATTGGGCCTGCGAAGGCGGTTCAACTTAGAGCTAGCTTGGAACTGGGCCGTCGTATGGCACAAACACGTTCAACAGAAGACCCCTTTATCAGACGACCGCAAGATGCTGCTGATATGGTTATGGAGACGATGCGGCATTATAAGCGAGAGCATTTTATGTGTCTATACTTAAATACGAAGAATAGAGTGCTAGCTCAAGAGACGATATCAATTGGAACACTTGACGCTTCACTCGTTCATCCACGCGAAGTATTTCGCGCAGCAATGAAGTACGGGTGTGCCTCTATCATATGCTTGCATAACCATCCGAGCGGAGATCCTACACCTAGCCAGGAGGATATCCTTATTACCCGCAGACTGATGGAAGCGGGGGAACTTATTGGCATTGAGGTACTGGATCATCTTGTCATTGGAGATAATCGCTATGTAAGTTTGAAGGAACAGGGGTACATGTAATATAATAGGTAAGATTGAAGGAACTATAAAGGAGATTTGACAGCATGTTTGGTGGTTTTACGAAAGATTTAGGGATTGATTTGGGAACTGCAAATACACTCGTATACGTACGTGGAAAAGGTGTAGTCGTACGCGAGCCATCTGTTGTCGCAATTCGTACTGACTCCAAAACGATTGAAGCAGTAGGTGAAGCAGCGAAGAAGATGATTGGACGTACACCGGGTAATATCCGTGCGATCCGTCCGATGAAAGACGGCGTAATCGCTGATTTTGATACAACTGCAACAATGATTAAATATTTTATTCGTCAGGCTCAGAAGCAGCGTTCGCTGTTTCCACGCCATCCTAACGTAATGGTTTGTGTACCATCTGGCATTACGGCTGTAGAACAACGTGCGGTTGAAGATGCAACGAAGCAAGCTGGTGCGCGTGAAGCTTACACGATCGAAGAGCCATTTGCAGCAGCAATCGGTGCAGATCTTCCGGTATGGGAGCCTACGGGCAGCATGGTTGTAGATATCGGTGGCGGTACAACAGAAGTTGCTGTCATTTCCCTTGGTGGTATCGTGACAAGTCGTTCCGTGCGTGTAGCTGGTGACGAGATGGATGAAGCAATCATTCAATATATTAAGCGTCAATACAACCTTATGATCGGTGAGCGTACGGCTGAACAATTGAAAATGGATATTGGTTCTGCTATGCCGACAGAAGAGAAAGATTCTATCGAGATTCGCGGACGTGATTTGCTAACTGGTTTGCCTAAGACATTGTCTATTACAGGTGAAGAGATTACAGAAGCGCTTTCCGATACAGTTAGCTCCATTATTGAGGCAGTGAAGGTAACACTTGAGAAGTGTCCACCAGAACTGGCAGCAGATATTATGGATCGTGGTATCGTACTTACAGGTGGTGGAGCATTGCTTCGCAACTTGGACAAGCTGCTTGCACGTGAGACAGGCATGCCAGTAATTGTGGCAGAGAATCCACTTGATTGTGTAGCTATCGGTACTGGGCGCGCATTGGATAACATTCATCTTTTCAAATCGCGCAGCAGCTCGGCACTTCGTTCTAAGCGATAAGCAGAGGTTAGTTCCGCGTGAGGGGTCCGGGTCAAATGATGTTATTTGGCTCGGACCTCTATGTGCATGAACAAGGTAACGAAACGGCATTACGATGAGAAGGTGTTAACACTGTTTAAGCTATTGGGTAATAAGCGATTGTTTATTTTGATGCTCGGACTTATTTTATTTATTGCATTAATGGGTTTTTCCCTGGGGAATAGAGGGAAGTTGACATGGGCGGAGAAGTTCGTTCACGATACGTCGTCATTTGTACAGCAGGTGTTTTATCGCCCGACTGCGGCTGTATCTGCCTTTTTTGAAAATGTAAGCAATTTGAGTGAAACTTATGAAGAGAACGAACGCTTGAAAACTGCTTATGCCCATTATATTCGCGATAAAGCAGAATACAATCGGGTAAAGGCAGATAATGAGCGTTACAAGAAGCTATTGGAATTCACAGAACATCAGAAGGCTCAAAATCGCCCGTACGAATACCGCATTGCCCAAGTGACAGGACTTAATGTGGCTGATCCGTTTAATCAATCGCTTAACATTAATTTGGGTAGCAAAAACGGTGTTCAAAAGGGAATGCCTGTTATCGCAGTTGAAGGTGTTGTAGGTGTTATTAGCCATGTTTCTGAATTTTCTTCCTCTGTACAATTGCTAACGAATATCGATGAGAAATCAAGAGCAATTGCAGTAACCGTGCAGGGTAAAGAAAATAAGTCTTTCGGTATGATAGAGTCCTATGATCATAGCAACAATACGTTTCTTATGACACGTATCGAGGAAAATGATCCTTTAGATGAAGGCGATGTCATCGTTTCTTCTGGACTTGGTGGCAAGTTCCCAGCTGGTCTTATTATCGGCAAAGTAATAAAGCGTCAAGTTGGAGACATTGGATTGACACATACGGCAGTAATTGAACCAGCAGCTACTTATCAGGATTGGCGTGAACTGTTCGTTGTAATTCCACCGAATAAGGGGAATAGCAGTCAGGAGAATGGACAATGAATCGAAATTGGATGATTCTTTTTCTGTTAATCCTCTTCTTTATAGAAGGATCGGTAGTTCCGCATCTCATACCAGATGGTTGGTATGGACGTATCGTTGTCCAATTCGTATTCGTGGTGGTGCTGTTTCACGGTGTGTATGCACATCGACATACGGCGCTCTTAATGGGACTTGGCTTTGGACTATTGCACGATATCGTATATTATGGTCAAATCATTGGGCCACATTCCTTTACGATGGGACTGCTAGGTTATCTAGCTGGCACTGTATTTAACGTACGACATAAGACGATGGTTATGATGCTATTCGTTGTACTTATAGGGAGCTTCTTATATCAAACGATTATTTATGGTATATATACGCTGTTTAGCTTGAGTCATTTCACCTATCAGCAAGCACTGTTGGATTATATAATTCCAAGCATGTTTGTTCAGCTTATATTTGCGCTTATTGTTTATGTGCCGCTGCGAAAATGGTTCGACATGATTCAGGGCAACAATAAGAAAGACTCGGAAGAAGCATAGAGAGCCGTCTCGGACACTAGCTCTGAGACGGCTTTAGCCCTTTATATGTGGGGGTATGCTAATCGCAATATGCGATGGCGATTAGAGGTTTTTACTTGGTCATGCAGGACTTCTCTCGTTCATCACGAAATAGAATCTTGTTGGGAGGGACGAACGATGACGACCAAGTCACTAATAACGATTAAAGGCGTAAAAGACGGTCTCGTGTTCCTGCTTGACGATCAATGTGAATTCATAGACTTGTTGCGTGATTTGCGTGACAAGCTTGAGCATACACCTCATTTCTTCAACGGACCAATTGTGTATGTCGATGTCAAGCTGGGGGCTCGCTCGATCACAGAAGAGCAAAAGTCGGAAATATTGGACATATTGAAAATGAAGGGGAATTTGCTCATTCGCTCCTTGCAGTCAGATGACAAAGTAGAGAAGCAGCCTGATTATCAGGTACATACGGTGACTGGCATCGTTAGATCCGGTCAAGTGCTCCGTCATCAAGGAAATCTATTATTTTTAGGCGATGTGAATCCCGGGGGAATGATTATATGTACTGGGGACATTTACGTGTGCGGCGCTCTTCGAGGTACGGTGCATGCTGGGGCAGAAGGCGACCATAGTGCGATTATAACCGCTTCTTTATTTTCACCTACACAGCTTCGCATAGCTGATGTCATTAGCCGCCCTCCAGATGAGTGGGGTGTGACGCAGACGCAAATGGAAGTCGCTTATGTGGATAATGGACAAATGCAAATTGACAAAATTACCAATCTTCAGCGAATTCGACAGGACCTCAAAATGTTCAAAGGAGTGTAGTTGCATGGGAGAGGCAATTGTCGTTACATCAGGAAAAGGGGGCGTTGGTAAGACGACGACGTCTGCCAATCTTGGAACTGCCCTGGCGCTGTTAGGGAAAAAAGTATGTATGGTCGATACCGATATCGGTCTTCGTAATTTAGATGTAGTAATGGGACTGGAGAATCGGATTATTTATGATATTTGCGATGTGGCTGAAGGGCGTTGTCGCTTGAATCAAGCTCTTGTCAAAGACAAGCGCTTTGAAGAGTTGTATATGCTGCCAGCTGCTCAAACGAAAGACAAACATGCCGTATCTCCAGAGCAAATCAAAGATATTATTTTGGAGTTGAAGAAAGACTTCGAGTATATCATTATTGATTGTCCGGCAGGTATAGAGCAAGGTTTCAAAAATGCTATTGCTGGCGCTGATCGTGCAATCGTTGTCACGACACCTGAAAATGCGGCCGTGAGAGATGCAGATCGAATTATCGGTTTGTTGGAGAGTGCGAGCTTGTCTGCGCCACGTCTCGTTGTTAATCGGATACGTCCGAACATGGTTCGGAGCGGTGATATGCTTGATATCGAAGATATTTTGCAAGTATTGAATATTGAACTCATTGGAATTGTTCCTGATGATGAACACGTTATTAAGGCAGCGAACATGGGCGAGCCGACAGTGATGAATCCGGATTCTAAAGCATCATTGGCGTATCGTAATATTGCTCGCCGCATACTTGGTGATACTGTGCCGTTAATGCCGATGGACCAAAAGAAAAGCGTGCTTACTCGCATGAAGAAGTTTCTCGGAATGGGATGATTGACTTTTGCTGAATAAACTGAAGCGCATAGATTGGATGCTTGTTGCAATACTTGTCGTTTTTGCGGTAATAAGTCCTTTTATTGTGTACAGTTCCACGATTGGAACAAAGTTTGAACCAGCTAATTTTGAAATAAAGACAATCGTATTCTATATTATCGGATTTGTAGTTATGCTTGCTGTTACTCTATTTGATTATCGTCTGCTGCTTAAGGGCTGGTATATCTGGATGGGCATTACGATTTTGCTTCTTATCGGGCTTTTTTTCTTCGGGTCGGAACGACAGGGAGCAACTGGGTGGTATGAACTTCCAGGAGGGCAGACGTTTCAACCAGCGGAGCTAGCAAAGCTAACGCTAATTATTGCAATAGCTCAGTTGTTGGGTAAACGTGAAGGCGAGCCGCTTGAATTTGTAAAGGATCTTGTTCCGATTGCATTTGTGATGATTATTCCGTTCGGACTTATCGTAGTGCAACCAGACTTAGGCAATGCAATGATATTGGTCGTCATTTTTATTGGAATGCTATGGATTGGCGGCATGAAGTATCGGCATATGTTCGTTGGAACGGCAATTGTCGGTGCTTTTATCGCGATCATAGTTGTCTTGTTTACGCAATTTGGTCCGCAAGTAGAGAGTTTCTTTAAAAATACACTTGGTCAAAATCATTGGTATGAACGTATTAATACGTTTGTCGATCCTGAGTCGGCGACCAAAGACGAGTCTCATCAGTCGAGATACGCGCTTATTGCTATAGGATCAGGCGGTTTGTCTGGGGATGGGTATTTGCAAGGGGAGCTAAAGAGCCGTCACTTTATACCTTATACCTATACGGACGCTGTTTTTGTTGTAATAGGAGAAGAATTCGGCTTCCAAGGTGGAGCATTGCTGCTATTATTGTATTTCTTTCTTATTTATCGGATGATATTAATCGCGTTTCAATGTTATGACTTACGGGGATCCTATATTATCATTGGAATTGTTTCGATGCTGGTATTCCAAATCTTCCAGAATGTTGGGATGATGATTGGTCTAATGCCGATTACAGGGATTACGCTTCCGTTCATTAGTTATGGTGGCACATCGTTAGTTCTAAATATGATAAGCATGGGTTTGGTGCTTAGTGTAAAGATTCATCAAGAAAAGTATCAGCTTGATCCTGATTGAGTAGGTTGAAGGTGAAAGCTGATAGAAGAAGTTTTGGAATAGGATGATTGACTGTTGTTGAATAAATTGAAGCGCATCGATTGGATGATTGTTGCGATACTAGGTGTTTTTGCGGTAATAAGCCCTTTTATTGTGTACAGCTCCACAGTTGGAACAAAGTTCGAACCAGCTAATTTTGAAATAAAGACAATCGTATTTTACGTTATCGGATTCGTAGTCATGTTTGCCGTTACTTTATTTGATTATCGTTTGCTGCTTAAGGGCTGGATCATATGGATGGTTATCACGGTTCTCCTTCTTATCGGTCTCTATTTTTTTGCTGACGTCACTATGGGCGCAAAAGGATGGTATAAATTTGGAGGACTATCGTTCCAGCCAGCTGAATTAGCCAAAATTGTATTGATCCTCTCTTTGGCGCAACTGCTCGGCAAACGTGAAGGTGAACCGCTCGGATTTGTTAAAGATTTACTTCCAATTGCTTGTGTGATGATCATTCCATTCGGTCTTATTGTAGCTCAGCCTGATTTAGGGAATGCGATGATATTGATCGTTATCTTTATCGGGATGCTGTGGATAGGTGGTGTGAAGTATCGGCATATGTTTGTTGGAACAGCGATTGTTGGTGCTCTCATTGCGATCGTAGTTGTGTTATTTACGCAATTCGGCCCACAAGTTGAAAGTTTCTTCAAAGATACGCTCGGTCAAAATCACTGGTATGAACGTATTAATACATTTATCAATCCAGAGTCAGCAGATAAAGACGAATCCCATCAATCGAGATATGCATTAATTGCTATTGGTTCCGGTGGGTTGACTGGTGATGGGTATTTACAAGGAGAGCTGAAGAGTCGTAACTTTATTCCGCTTACCTATTCTGATGCTATCTTCGTCGTTATTGGTGAGGAATTTGGTTTTCAGGGAGGAGCCTTGCTGTTACTGCTCTATTTCTTCCTTATTTATCGCATGATTCTCATTGCTTTCCAGTGCTATGATTTGAGGGGATCGTACATTATTATTGGTATCGTCTCCATGTTTGTGTTTCAAATCTTCCAAAATATCGGGATGATGATCGGTCTTATGCCGATTACAGGAATTACACTGCCGTTTATTAGTTACGGTGGAACGTCGCTTATTCTGAATATGGTCTGTATTGGCCTAGTGTTGAGCGTGCGGATTCATCAAGAAAAATACCAATTAGATGAATAATGTCGGTCCACATCATTATGTAAGTCATATTCACTTATCCACCTCGTGGTTCTAGTAAGGAAACGTTACGTTCCCTTGTTAGGCAGCGAGGTGTTTTTTTGTATTGCTGAAGCTTCTCATTTTGTATTGTTGCAAGGGCTTGTTCATATCAATATCCTGCTCGTCATACATATGTAGCATATGAATAATTTGAGTGGGGAAGGGATACGGATGAAGGATGATATTCGTCGCCGCCGAGAAGCGCGCATTAAGGAACTGACACTACGGGATATTCCGGGCCATAACATGAGCGGAGCTACGAAGGAGTCTGTCTCTCCGTCGGTGATTACACAGCCGTCCTATTACCATTACAGCCATCCTGCACAGGACAAGGGGGCGCTAGCTGCTGAGTACAATGAGCGCGACCCAGAGCAAGTATGGAGAGATGCTAAGCAGGCATGGGGAGGACGCTATGGTTGGAAAGAAAGCGAGCGAACTCACGGTTCCTCAACCTTTATGAGGACCTTTTTCATACAGTTTGGTTGTACGATCGTGCTGTGTGTGGCTGTGACAGGCTTGATGAAGTGGAAAACTCCTTTTTTAGACAGTACTAGGAACTATGTCGCTTCGGCTATGTCAGAGAATATGGATTTCCAATCAATAGCAGTGTGGGCGGAAGCAACATTTGGGGGTTCGCCTGCGTTTATACCTATATGGAAAGATCACACGCCAGCAGCTAAAGAAGCTCAAGCTAAGCTTGGTTTTCAAATACCGATGGCGGGAAATGTTGTACAGCCATTCGCTCTTAGCTTGCAAGGAATTGAGTTACGAGCGGAGGAAGGCGGGGCGAATGTAGCAAGCGTAGCTGTGGGTCGAGTGATACGAGTAATTGAAGATCCGCAAGCTGGGTCATCGATTGTTATTCAGCACGCCAATCAATATATGTCTTACTATGAACGGTTAGAAGAATGCTACGTGAAGAAGGATGATTGGGTAGAGGCAGGGCAGGAGATTGGCCGTATGCCGAACATGTCTTCATCAGGCACGATTTCAGGATTATTTTTTGCGCTTAAGAAAGAGGGGCAGTTTGTGGATCCAGCGGAAGTGATGAGCTTTGATTAGGTGGAAGGGGACGACCTATTCCTTACATCCATTGTTGATCATGCTGCTGGCTCTTTCGGCAATTACGGGCCATTTGTTGGAACTGTTAACGCTAGTGGTCATTGTTGCAGTTCATGAGGCGGGGCATGTCATTGCAGCGAAGTGCTTCGGATGGTCAATTGTTGACGTGAAGCTGCTACCTTTTGGTGGAGTAGCTGAGACGGAGGATGGGGCCTTATCTCCTTCGTGGCAGGAGATCATTGTAGCTGCTGCTGGACCTCTGCAAAATGTACTTATGATCGGATTGTCACTGTGGTTTCAATATATGGGGTGGTGGAGCGAAGCTTGGTCCACTTATTTTATTGAGGCCAACCTTATCATTGGTGGCTTTAACTTACTTCCGATCCCTCCGCTTGATGGTGGGCGGATTTTGCAGGCTTTATGTGCGTATGGACTCAGTTATCATTTTACACTCCGGTTAGGGGCTTGGATTGGTATTGTAGGAAGTGCTTTGCTTGGCTTATTCGCGCTACTGCCATTGTTGGAGCAATCGGCCGTTAATATGAATTTGCTGGTGCTCGGATTATTTTTACTGTGGACAAACATAATGGAATGCAGGCATGTTCCGTATCGATTTTTTCGTTTTCTTGTACATCGTGCCAAGCGACTTCGTGCATGGGAAATGAGCTCCCATATAGGAAGGCCAATCGTTGCATCGTCAGAGCGTGGTCTTGTAGATATCATGCAGCACTTTCGCAGAAATAGCTATCATATGATATACGTGATTGACGAGCATGGCCGTATTCAACGAGTAATACCAGAGCAGCAATTAATAGATGCTTTTTTTCAACATTGGCAAGACGATTCGTAGCCATGTGCGTGACTACGAAGAAATGAATAGTCGAAAATAGGGGTACGTTTGGATGGAAGTATATATTTTTTTAGATCGAGTTATGAACCGACATGTTCATCGTTTCTCGCTTCATGTTACAATAAGAGGTGACGCGCTTGAGTAGAGGTGAAGCTATGAAACGAATGATCGTTCACTGTGGAGAACAGTCAACTCAGATGGCATTGCTAGAAGATGGCCGTCTAGTAGAGTTTGCAGTAGAGCGTGCAGCGGGTGTTAGGCTCGTTGGGAGCTTTTACAAGGGCCGCGTTGTTAATGTTCTTCCGGGTATGCAGGCAGCTTTTGTAGATATTGGGCAGAAGAAGAACGCTTTTTTATATGTTGATGATTGTTTGCATCCGCATTTAGAGAAGCAGCCGAAGGAGAAGCCTCCTATTACGAGCTTGCTGCGTGTAGGGCAAGAGTTAATTGTACAAGTGATGAAAGAGCCTTTTGGTGGGAAAGGTGCTCGTGTTACGAAGCATTATTCATTGCCAGGGCGCCACTTAGTCTTTATGCCACAAGCAGACTATATTGGTGTATCAAAGAAGATTGAGCGGGAATCAGAACGCAATCGACTGAAGCAACTTGCTGAAGCGCTGCGAGCAAATGAAGAAGGTATCATTATTCGAACCGTGGCGCATGGGGAGACGGTTGAAGGTCTCGCTCAAGATATGGAAACGTTACGTCAGCAATGGAGAGCGATTGAGCAAGCAGCTTCTGCTGTAAGTGCACCCGCTCTGCTCCATCAGGATGTATCGATGGCTGAACGAATGATACGGGACGCGTTCACTCACAATGTAGATGAGCTTGTAATCGACGATCGAAAGCAAGCGGAGTTAATAAAATCATTCGTATGTACGTTTGATGCTGAGTTGGTTGAGCGTGTAATGGTCTACCAAGACCGAGAACCGATTTTTCGCAAATTCCATATTGAAGGACAGATAGATAAGACGTTCCAACGAAAAACGTGGCTGCAAAGCGGTGGATATCTTGTATGGGATCAAACAGAAGCTTTGACGGTAGTAGACGTGAATACAGGCAAATATACGGGCACGAGCGATCTAGAGGATACCGTATTTTTCACAAATATGGAGGCGGCAGAAGAGATTGCCCGTCTGATTCGGTTAAGAGATATTGGCGGCATTATTATCGTTGACTTTATTGATATGGATTCAGACGATAATCGTAAGCGTGTACTTGAGCAATTGGAGCGAACGATTCGGAAGGATCGTACCAAATGTTTAGTCGTTGGTTGGACAAAGCTTGGCTTGCTTGAGATTACTCGTAAAAAAGTACGAGAGCAAGTGATGAGTCGCTTATATACACCTTGTCCGACTTGTGATGGTACAGGCAAAAGGGTTCCGGAATTTCAGCAATTGTAACTAATGTTTGGTACGGGAATGTAATTGTAATCGCACATTGATTTTTGAGAGAGTGTGTGTTAGAATCATCAGGTATGTGTCTAATATTCGTTTCTGCACACATGCTGTAACCGCACGGAACAGGTCATAAGTATGGTTTACTCCATCACCTGGTATGGCGAGTCTGAGACATGAGGAGGTGCAACACAATGTACGCAATTATCGAAACAGGTGGTAAGCAGTACAAAGTTCAACAAGGTGATGTTCTTTACATTGAGAAGTTGAACGCTGCTGAAGGTGAGAGCTTCACATTCGACCGTGTATTGGCAGTATCTAACGAGGGTGGCCTCGTAACAGGTGCTCCATTGGTAGAAGGTGCTGCTGTTACGGCTAAAGTTGAGAAGCATGGAAAAGGCGCGAAAATTATCGTGTACAAGTACAAAGCTAAGAAAAACTACCGTCGTAAGCAAGGTCACCGTCAACCTTACACTAAGGTGACAATCGAAAGCATCAAAGCATAAGAGGTGTAGCGAATGATTCGCGTCACCATTTACCGGAATTCTGAAGGGCTTATCGAGCGTTTCGCCATTAAGGGACATGCTAATTATGCTCCGCATGGAGAGGATATTGTATGTGCTGGCGTATCTGCGGTTTCGGTCGGAGTAGTGAATGCTATTGAAGCATTGACGGGCGTTGCGTTGGAGTGCCAGATGAAGGATGGATTCCTGAACGGCACTGTGCCGGTTCTGAATGACGCTCATTGCTCGGAGCAAGTTCAATTGCTCTTGGAGTCGATGGTCGTCAGTCTGAATACGATGGAAGATTCATACGGTTCGTATATTCAGATAAAAGAAAATAATTCAAAAAGGAGGTAGACAACATGTTGAAATTAAACCTTCAGTTATTCGCTTCCAAGAAGGGTGTAGGTTCCACGAAGAATGGTCGTGATTCCCACTCCAAACGTCTTGGTGTTAAGCGTGCCGATGGTCAAACTGTTACAGGTGGTAGCATCTTGGTGCGCCAACGTGGAACAAAGATTCATCCAGGCAACAACGTTGGTATCGGTAAAGACGACACGCTCTTCGCTAAAATCGAAGGCGTTGTTAAGTTCGAACGTTGGGGTCGTGACCGCAAGAAAGTGAGCGTCTACCCAGTTAACGTTGCACCAGTTGCAGCTGCTGTGGAAGTGTAATAGACGTCATGTGAAACCCTCGGCTTAGGCCGAGGGTTTTTTGATTCATTTCTTGCCTTCTTTCGCGTTTGTTCGACTGGAATCGCTTTGGACGACTTTCTGAACTCATGCTATACTATGGGGTGGGAGTGTGCATTTATTTGGGAATGGAGCGAGGGTGAACGATGAGGGGAATCCGACTTTGGGTGTTTGCGTGCAGCGCTTGTGCATTTATTTGCGCAGTGGTATTGGCATGGGGACCTTTATATTTGCCGTGGCGTATATTCGCTGTCATACTACTCATCCTAAGTTTAGCGGCAGGTTGTATTATGTTGCTTCGCGAACAGCGACATCAACATGAGCGCGCTATTCATATGGCTCATCAGTCTGCGCTTGAATTAATGAATCATCAGCGACATGATTGGATGAATGAATTGCAATTGCTGTATGGATATGTTCGACTGAATCGAATGGAGCAGCTCCGTTTATGTGTTGAAGGCATTAAGAGTAAAATGATCGAAGAAGGACGTATTGCTAAACTAGGCATTCCGGAATTGACATTGTTCTTGCTTCATGTCCGTGTATCAGGGCATGCGATGCCTGTGTATGTACATCTTCCAAGACAGATTGATTTGAGCGAAATCGGGTTGTTGATGGAAGGACGAGCATTAACGGATATAATTAAAGAGGGAGTTCAAGTCATGCGCTTAGCGCCAAAAGCAAGTGCAGATGTGGCAGCTCCGCTTCAATTTATAATAGATATTCGTTCAGATAATGCGCTAGGCATTCGATTCTTATATGAAGGACAGCTGCTTCAACCGGACGATGTGAGAACTCAACTTGACAGGCTGGCAGCTGAGCATGGCGTGCGGCTGGAGCAGGTGCCCGCGAACGAGCTACAAGCTGGTGCTTCTATATATGAATGGATTGTACCATGTAAGGTAAGGGACTAGAGAGGTGAAACTTCATGTTTGTAGATAAGGCTAAAATATATGTAAAAGGCGGAGACGGCGGGGATGGTCTCGTGGCGTTTCGTCGTGAAAAGTATGTACCAAATGGAGGGCCGGCAGGTGGAGATGGCGGACGTGGTGGCGACGTTATTTTCCGTGTTGATGAGGGTTTGCGGACGTTGGTAGACTTCCGCTATCAGAAGCACTTCAAGGCTCCTCGTGGAATTAAAGGGCGTAATAAAAGTCAGCATGGTGCAAATGCAGAGCACATGATCGTACGCGTTCCTCCTGGAACTGTTGTTGTAGATGATGATACTCAGGAAGTAATTGCAGATTTGACCCGTCATGGGCAACAAGTTGTTGTTGCGAAGGGTGGTCGTGGTGGACGCGGTAATACGCGATTTGCTACTCCAACCAATCCTGCACCTGAACTGGCTGAGAACGGTGAAGAGGGACGAGAGCGTTGGGTTGTTCTTGAACTTAAAGTCATGGCAGATGTCGGGTTGGTTGGTTTCCCGAGTGTAGGTAAATCTACACTACTGTCGGTTGTTACTTCTGCTAAACCAAAGATTGGTGCTTATCACTTTACAACAATTACTCCGAACCTAGGATTGGTTGATATGGGGGATGGCCAGAGCTTTGTTATGGCAGATTTACCTGGCCTAATTGAAGGAGCACATACGGGCGTTGGACTGGGGCATGAATTCTTGCGTCACGTTGAACGTACACGTATTATTCTTCATGTGGTTGATATGGCAGGGACTGAAGGCCGCGACCCATTTGAAGATTGGGTAAAAATCAATGACGAATTGAAGCTGTACAACGAGAAGTTGGCAGAACGACCGCAAATTGTAGCTGCTAATAAGATGGACATGCCTGAGGCAGAAGAGTATTTAGCTGCATTCCGCACACAATTAGCAGAAGTAAGACCAGATATCGAGATTATGCCTATTTCTTCTTTGACACGTGAAGGCATTCAGGAATTGATGTACAAGGCGCTGGAAGTGTTGGATCAATTGCCTGAAGAAATCGAAGTGGAAGAAGTTGCTCAAGTTCAAGAGCGTAAGATCTATCGCTTTGATAAAAAAGGTGATGAGCCGCAGTTCACAATTCGACGTGAGAATGAAACGTATGTGGTGGAGAGCGAAGCGATTGAGCGCATGATGAAGCGTATGCAAATGAATACGCATGATGCGATTTTGCGTTTTGCAAACACGCTGCGTAAAATGGGTGTTGACGATGCGCTTCGTAAGCGCGGAGCAAAAGATGGCACGATTATACGTATCGCTGATTTCGAATTTGAGTTTGTCGAAGGCAGTAGCTACTATTAATAAGAAGAACAAGTCGTATGGCGTTATTGCGTCATACGGCTTTTTTTTATTTTAACTTTTAACTCAAGTAAGAAAATATTAAGATTGATAGGATAGACATCGTGTATAATAAGATTCAACTTTTGACATGAACCTATTGTTTTTGCGGCACTTATTCGCTATAATGTCCTCTATAGTTAAACAATAGTCTCTATATGGAGGACGGTTATGGCAGAACGGTATTATTTAGTTCGTGAGGATATACTGCCTGAAGCAGTAGTGAAAACCGTAAGAGCGAAACAACTGCTAGCGGCTGGAGAGGTAAAGACGGTACATGAAGCGGCGGAGCGAGTCGATTTGAGTCGTAGTGCTTTCTATAAATATAAAGATGGTATTTTTCCGTTGAATCAATTGGAGCGCGAGCGGATTGTTACGGTTTCATTGGATTTAGAAGATCGTGCAGGGATTTTGTCCAAAGTACTTGGCTCGGTAGCTACATTTGAGGGGAATGTACTTACTATTCACCAGACGATACCGCTGCAGGGTATGGCTAACGTAGTGTTGTCCATTGAAACGGCATTAATTGCTGAGAATTTTGGACAAATGATGGATACGCTTCGGGATATACCTGGAGTGAAGCGAGTTGTTCTTATTGGTCAAGGTTAGGAAAGTAGGGATACAGCTGTACACATAAGAAGGGGAGGAACAAAGATGAAACCAATACAGGTAGGCTTATTAGGATTAGGAACAGTTGGAACTGGTGTTGTAAGAATTATAGAAGGGCATCAGGAAGATTTGATGAGTCAAGTTGGTTCTCCCATTCAAGTTCGTAAAGTACTCGTAAAGGATATGCGTAAGCAGCGTCACTTAAATATTCAACCAGAGCTTATGACGGAAGATGCTTCAGAAGTGGTGTTTGACCCAGAGATTGATGTTGTTGTGGAAGTTATGGGAGGCATTGAGCCTACCAAACAACTCATTCTTGATGCTTTGGAACAAGGTAAGCATGTTGTAACGGCCAACAAGGATTTGATGGCGCTTCATGGACCTGAAATATTAGAAAAAGCACGTGCGAACAATTGCGATGTATTTTACGAAGCGAGTGTAGCAGGTGGTATTCCGATTATTCGTACCTTAATGGAAGGCTTCTCTTCGGATCGCATTAAGAAGATTATGGGTATCGTAAATGGGACTACGAATTATATCCTAACGAAGATGAGCCAAGAAGGCGCAGCTTATCAAGATGTGCTTAAAGAAGCACAAGCGCTAGGTTATGCAGAATCTGACCCTACTTCAGATGTAGAAGGGCTGGATGCAGCTCGCAAGATGGCGATTCTTGCTACGTTAGGGTTCCATGCGACGGTAGGGCTTGAAGATGTTGTAGTGAAAGGCATATCTAGCATTTCTAAAGAGGATATTGGTTATGCGAAGCGTCTTGGTTACGAAATGAAGCTGCTAGGTATTGCAGAAAGACAAGACGATCAGATTAGTGTTGTTGTTCAGCCTACGATGGTTAAGACATCGCATCCGCTTGCTTCTGTAAATGGAGTATTTAATGCGGTTTATGTATATGGTGAAGCTGTCGGAGAGACGATGTTCTACGGTCCTGGTGCCGGCGAGATGCCTACGGCCACTTCGGTTGTAGCTGACTTGGTAGCTGTTGTGAAGAACCTTCGTATTGGTGTCAATGGCAAGCAAGGTCACCATGCTTATCGTACTAAGAAGCTCAAGACAGACGACCAGATTCATTATAAGAATTTTATTCTTTTGGATGTTCATGATCGTGCAGGAGTATTGGCGAGAATTACGCAAGTATTTGCAGAATTCGGTGTGAGCTTAGAGTCTGTTGTACAGCAGCCGAATCCGAACAATCCTGATGCTGAAATTATCATTATTACACATGAAGCAAGCCAAGCAAGCATGAGAAAAGTGTTGGATCATTTTGTGAGCTTGGATGTTATAAAGGAAATTAAGAGTGCATATCGCGTTGAGGGCTAATCATTCATTCCAGCGTACGGAATAGAGATGGAGGAGAGAACGATGAGATATATGGGACTGTTAGAAACGTATAAAGCGTACCTTCCGATTGGGGAAGCAACTCCGATGATTACACTTCATGAGGGAAATACACCTTTGATTCGAGCGGAAAACCTATCGGAACAACTGGGGTTGAATCTGTATTTTAAGTATGAAGGATTGAATCCTACTGGTTCTTTTAAAGATCGCGGTATGGTTATGGCAGTTGCGAAGGCGATGGAAGAGGGTAGCCGTACGATTATGTGTGCCTCTACAGGTAACACTTCTGCGGCAGCTGCTGCTTATGCGGCGCGTGGCGGTTTGAATTGTATCGTTCTTATTCCTAATAACAATATTGCGCTTGGTAAAATGGCTCAAGCTATGATTTATGGTGCAAAAGTGATTGCGATAGAGGGTAACTTCGATCGTGCATTAGAAATTGTTCGTGACATTACGGCTAAGCATCCTATTACGTTAGTGAACTCTGTTAACCCTTATCGTATCGAGGGTCAGAAGACTGCTGCGTTTGAGGTGTGTGAGCAGCTTGGAGAGGCTCCGGATTATTTGGCAATTCCCGTAGGTAACGCAGGGAACATCACTGCCTATTGGAAAGGTTTTAAGCAATACTATGAGGCTGGTAAAGTGGATAAGCTACCTAAAATGATTGGTTTTGAGGCAGAAGGAGCAATGGCGATCGTAAAAGGTGAGCCGATTCTAGAGCCTGAAACGGTTGCGACGGCTATACGGATTGGTAATCCGGCAAGTTGGAAAACGGCGGTGGAAGCCTCTGAGCAATCAGAAGGTCAGATTAACTATGTAACGGACGAGCAGATTTTGTCTGCGTATCAATTGCTTGCTGCATCAGAGGGTGTGTTTGCAGAGCCAGCTTCTGCGGCATCCTTGGCTGGAGTTATTAAATTGCATCAGGAAGGCTATTTCCAAGGCGGAGAGTCTGTCGTTTGCGTGCTGACGGGGAATGGCTTGAAAGACCCGAATATTGCGATAAAAACGGCTGCTGTCGAACCGCTTGTTGTTCCGGATACGGAAGAGGCGGTTATGGATGCGATTCGTAAGCTAGAAGGGTGACTGACAGATGATGCAGCAAAACGGTGTGCTAGTAAAGGTTCCTGCAAGTACGGCTAATTTGGGGCCTGGCTTTGATACATTAGGTATGGCTCTTTCTTTATACACTTGGATTGGTATGAAGCCTGCTGAGACAACGGTTGTACGTATGTTTGGTCCTGAATTAGGTGGTTTGCCAGCGGATGAAACGAACCTTATCGTTCAAGTGGCCAAGCGGGTATTTATTGAAGCGGGAATAGAGTTTTGCCCGCTCGAAATCGATGTATATAGTGAAATTCCTCTGACGAGGGGTCTTGGGAGTAGTGCTTCTGCGATTGTGGGGGCACTCGTAGCCGCTAATGCATTATTAAACTCCCCATTGTCAGATCAACAATTGTTCGATATGGCATCTGCTTGGGAGCGTCATCCAGATAATGTTGGTGCATCCTTATTCGGTGGGATTGTCGTGGCTTCTTGGGATGGCAAACAGGCAAGGCATGTGAGATTGGAGCCACATAGAAGTTTGGGAGCAGTTGTAGCTATTCCTAAATTCCATTTGGAGACGAAGGCTGCCCGCGGAGTTCTACCGGAGCAAGTTTCAATGGCGGATGCAGTGCACAATGTGAGTCATTCTTCATTGCTGGTTGCTGCTTTATCAACGGGGCAGTTCGAGCTGTTGTATGATGCGATGCAGGATCGACTTCATCAGCCGTATCGCATGTCGCTAGTTCCTGGTATGAAGCGGGTGTTGGAGGAATCTCGTAAGTATGGTGCGTATGGTGTTGCTTTAAGTGGTGCAGGTCCAACGATATTGGCGCTCGTTAATCAGCTGCAGAGCAACGATGAATTGGTTGCCTTTATGAATGATACTCTACAACAATGTGGTGTTGAGGCAGATGTGTTCTTGTTAGAGCCTAGCTCAGTCGGTGCGGCATGCTTGGAAGGATCGGCGGATGATATTTATAGTTTGATACCTGAGATTTACCGGTCTGGTTTAGCCGCAGAAGTATAGGTACTTGAATGTGAAGGAGTAAGTGAAGTATGGCTCGTATTGCTTTATTGCCACAAGGATCCGTGTCTCATGAAGCTGCGCTTCATCTGCTTGGCGATCACCATCAATATCATCATTTCAAGCTTATTTCTGAAGTATTTATGGCTGTTGTGAATAAAGAGGCGGACTATGCTGTTATTCCGATTGAGAATACAATAGAAGGCTCTGTTAATTTGCATCTGGATTGGATTGTTCATGAAGTTGATTTGCCATTTCAAGCGGAGTGGGTGTATCCGTCTATTCAACATCTGATAGGAAGAGATGTTGAGGGAGGAGAAGATTATTCTTCTATTAATAAGGTGCTATCACACCCTGTTGCGATGGCGCAGTGTCAGCAATTTTTGCGTAAATACTTGCCGCATGCGATCCAAGAGCACGTCAGTAGCACTTCTGAGGCGGTTCGGCTTGTAAAAGTTAACTCTGAGGAGAATTGGGCGGCAATCGGTACTCGATTGGGTGCGCAAACATATGACCTAAATGTACTTGCCAGTGAGGTCATGGACCATCATAATAATTATACAAGGTTTATTCTGTTAGGATCTCAACCGATTGAGCTGGCGGAAACGATGACGCATAAGACGACTATCTTGGTGACGCTGCCAGAGGATTTCCCAGGTGCTTTGCATCAGGTGTTATCGGCTTTCGCTTGGAGACGAATTAACTTGTCTCGAATTGAATCGCGTCCGACTAAGCGTCAGCTCGGAAATTATTATTTTTATATCGATTTGCAAATGGCTCTAGATTCAGTGCTACTTCCTTCTGCTTTTGCAGAAATTGAAGCGCTTGGCTGCCACGTTCGCATTCTAGGTACATATCCAACCTATGCGTATTCAACCAGTCAACGAGAAGAGCCTCATCATTCGGAGGTGTAAGCATGACGCAGTGGATTTATTTAGACGGCGAATTTGTTACTAAAGAAGAAGCAAAAATATCGGTATACGACCATGGTTTTTTATATGGTGATGGTATATTTGAAGGTATCCGCATTTATGACGGTAATATTTTTAAATGTCATGAGCATTTAGTTCGATTGTACGACTCTGCTAAGTCGATTATGCTGAACATCCCACTTACCATTGAAGAAATGCAGGCTGCTTTGGTAGAAACGATTCGCCGTAACGGGCTGCGTGACGGATATATTCGTCTTATTGTATCTCGTGGAGCGGGCAATCTTGGCTTAGATCCGAATCGTTGTCCAAAAGCGAGTGTTATAATCATCGTTGAACAGCTGGCTATTTATCCAGAAGAAGCATACAAAAACGGTTTGCGTGCGGTATCAGTTGCAGAGCGTCGTAACATTCCAGATGCATTGAATCCGAAGATTAAGTCTTTGAACTATTTGAACAATATACTAGTTAAGATTAAAGCCAACCTAGCTGATGTAGGCGAAGCGATCATGCTTAATGCACAAGGCTATGTTACAGAAGGTTCGGGAGATAACATCTTTATTATAAAAAAAGGGGTAGTGTATACTCCGCCGTGCTACTTAGGGGCTTTAGAGGGGATTACACGTAATGCGATCATCGACATTTGTAAGGAGCAGGGCTTTACTGTAAAGGAAGAGCCGTTCTCTATGCATGATGTTTATGTTGCTGATGAAGTATTCTTCACAGGAACAGCTGCAGAAGTAATTGCGGCACGTGAGATTGATGGTCGTATTGTAGGGAATGGGCAAGCTGGGCCGATTACGCTTCAGTTGTTGGACAAGTTCCGTCAAATCGTAACGCAGGATGGCGTTAAAATATACGAATCTTAATTGCGCAGGAAGCTTTCTCCGAAGAGGAGGGAGCTTCTTTTTTTTGTAATCTACAATTTTGGTGATAGGATGGCCTGTCTATTATGGAGATTATATGTTAGTTGAAAAAAATGATGTCAAATGCCTAGCTCTTGCATAGGATGTATAAATGACTACGCGGGCGATTGTCCCGTGTTACGAGGATGATTCCCTTAGGAGGTACCGCGCGTGAAAATTCATATTATTAAAAAGGGCGAAACATTGTACGCTCTCTCCAAAAAATACGGGGTATCTTTGGATCAGCTTATCGCTCTAAATCCACAATTAACTGATCCAAATCAAGTTCAAGTTGGTATGAAAATTAGAGTTCCTTCTACTCCTGTTTCTACTGGAGGCTACGAAATTGTCCATAAGCATGTAGTTAAGGAAGCGGACACACTATGGAAATTGGCTAAAGCTTGGGGTGTGCCGCTTCAGGCATTGATAGCTGCCAATCCACAGCTGAAAAATCCGAATGTGCTTCTTATTGGGCAAGTTGTTAATATTCCTAAACTAACTGTGAATGAGTCAAGTGGGCCTAGTGCGAGTGCAGGTTGGGGCGCGAATGCAGCGAATGCTGGTATTGTACCTCTTTCCAAAGCTGAGCTGACTAAACCGATACCGCCGCAACCATCAGTACAACCGCCTATACAACCGCCTATACAACCATCTGTTCTGCCGGAGAATAAATTGCAACCGCAAGCGAAGCAGCCACTACCAGCTCAACCGCAACCACAAGCTCAAGCAAAACCTCCATTACAATCTCAATCTCAACCCAAGCCACAGCCGCAGTCGCAAATTAAGCCACAAGCCGAGCAGCTAATACCTCCAACTCCTTTACCAAATCCACCATCCGTGAAACCTTTGACAGGCAATGTGAGTCCTGTTAAGCCAACAACGAAAGGTGAAGTGCCGAATTTCGTTCCTTCGCCTGCAAGTTACGGTAACTTCTCGGCAAACATGCCCAATGTAGAACCGTATCCCAATTCTTTTGCGCCTAACTATGTAGGGCAATCGCAGAGCAATGTACAATGGCAGTCTCAAGAAGTTGGTGGGACGCAGTCGACTTCACAGCCTAACGTGTATCCAAACGTGCCTCAATATGAAGGGTTTTGTTCTCCGGATATATCGCCTTATACGAATTTCTGTAATCCGTATCCACCCCATCCTTATGGTGGACATCATTGCAATCCTTGTGCCTATCCATCTTATGGTGGGGCCTCGCTGCCGTTCGTGCCTTATCAGACTTCGTACGCGGATGGAATCAATTCATTCTGGGGAAATGATCATGTAGCTTATTCAGAAAATGCGAACTATTCCCCGGCTTCCGTATCGCAGGGAGCGAATGCAAATTATGGTCCCGCGTCAGTGTTGCCAGATGTTAATGCGAATTATGGTCCAACGTCAGTGTTGCCAGGTGCTAACGCAAACTATGGTCCGGCATCTGTATCTCTAGTGGCAAATGCGAACTATGGCCCGGCCTCGGTATCGCCAGAAGCTAATGCTAATTATGGGTTGTCATCTGTGTCGCCGATATCTAATCAGAATTTTTCGCCGAATGTTGCCGGTGAGATGTGGGATAAAAAAGTAAACGAACAGGTTGCGAATGCAGAGTCTTACGCGTTCCAGCAAGCGCAGTATAGTAATATGCCATATGCTGCTCAAGAATATAGTGCTTATGGAGCTTCGCCATATGGCGACTATAGCGTTTTTTGTCATCAATGCGGAACTCCTTATAGAGTGAATGCTTCTATGCAGGATAGCAGTTGGTTGGCTCAGTGGGGAGATGTAAGTCCAGTTGCAGGGAAAGATAATGAAACTATGCAGAAGTCGGAAGATGTTTCGACTAATATAAATGATAATGTATCTTCAAACAAAGGAAAGAAGAAGAGTAAAGAGCAACGTAAAAATGTAAACGCACGTAACAACAAAGAGTCTGATTCTTATACGCAGGTTAATGCAAGTCATAAAGGTAAAAGTATGCCGTGGATTAACGGTTAATACAAGTCAATTGAAATAAGCCACGACAACGCCTAGAAGCGAGTTGTCGTGGCTTATTTTTCCTGTTGTCAAAGCTGGGTCGGCATGATATATTGTAATTCCGCCACCGAGAGAGGCGGTTGAGAAAAGCTTAATAGAAGCGGTTTGAAGTTTGGTTTGAAACGAAACTTCAAAAAAAAGTTTTTAAAAAAAAGCTTGACTCAAAATAAACAACATGATATATTATAAGAGTTGCTGCTGAGAAACGCGGCGAACGAGAGCGAAAGAAAACGAATCGTAAGATAAGTGATCTGAGGCGAATTGTTCTTTGAAAACTGAACAACGAGTGAAACGTTTGATATAAGAAATTCAGTAATGAATTTCGTCAGCATTACAAATGAGCAAGTCAAACACTTTTATGGAGAGTTTGATCCTGGCTCAGGACGAACGCTGGCGGCGTGCCTAATACATGCAAGTCGAGCGGACTCT
>NZ_JACYTN010000027.1 GCF_014841135.1 Paenibacillus arenosi | reverse complement strand
GGACGACAGGGAAAAAGTACGTAGATCTCAATGCGTACCATACTTGGCGACGTCCTCAAACCAAATAGTGGATAAACCATTTTGACGGCGAGGAATTTACACATAAATATGGACTTGACCCTACAAGGGAGAAAACAGCGAGAAAAAGATGCAAAATCGCAGGAATTAGCATCTTAACCATAGATAAGGGCTAAATTGATGCATTACTGCATGCATTCTTACAAGCAGATAGATCTAAACGGATGAGATTGAGAGGATTAGCTTAATTGGGCTGAGGTCAGAATCATTTTTTTATAGAGTTTTTTAGAGTTTTGTATGTCCTTTACCCTGCTTTCACCGTTCTTGCTCTTCACATGGGTTGCAACATACAAAAGTAAAAGACAAAAGTAAAAGACAAAAAAGCCTCCAAATATCCACTATTTAAGCGGAAATGGAGGCTTCTATTGAAGCAATACTCTTGCTATATGAGCATCAATTAACGATGCTCATGTAAAGCTTGCACTGCCAAAGCCAAAGATCCTGTAATTCCTGCGCGATCCTCTAGGCCTGGAGATACGATATAGGAAGCTGTATCCGTCAAAATAGCCGGATGCTGCACATATCCATTCAATAGCTGACGCAATTTCTCGTGTATACGAGGGAACAAATGACGCTGCTTAGATACGCCGCCGCCAAGCACAATTTTTTCAGGAGACAAGATCAAAATATAATTCATGAGTGCTTGCGCAATATAATGAGCCTGGAACTCCCATGCCTGATGGTCTTCGCCCAATTCAAAAGCCTTTACACCCCAACGCTCTTCAATCGCTGGCCCTGCTGCTAAGCCTTCCAAGCAATCTCCATGGTAAGGACATTTGCCCGCATACGTATCATTTACATGACGTGGTACAACGATATGCCCCATCTCTGGATGAGTCAATCCATGCACAAGCTTCCCTTCTACAACAGCACCTGCACCGATACCCGTACCAATCGTAATATATAGACAGCTGTTCAATCCTCGTGCTGCGCCCCATGTCGCTTCACCTAACGCCGCTGCATTCACATCAGTATCGAACCCGATCGGCACTTGGAAATGACGCTTCAAATGTCCAACGACATCATACCCGCTCCAATACGGCTTCGGTGTCTTCGCAATATGACCATACGTATCGCTAGCACGATTCAAATCAACAGGGCCAAATGAGCCGAACCCGATCGCTTCCACACCTTTGTTTTGGAAAAATTGCACCGTACGCTCCATTGTCTCCTCTGGAGTTGTTGTCGGGAAAGATTCCGTTTCAATAATGGTTCCATCCGATGTTCCAATTCCGACGACGAACTTTGTTCCGCCGCCTTCAATAGCTCCCAGTACTGTCATGTTCGTATCTCCGCTCCTTCGTACTGCTCTCTCCTCTACACGAAGCGCTGCCGCTAGGAAAGTATCGTCTTACGATAGCGCTTCCAACACATATTGATTATATCATTTATATCTTTGTAATCCAATATTAAACATAGACTATAACTCAACCATTTCACACATAAGCAGCTATACATTTTAAGAAATACGAAACCTCTCTATCACACCCGAAAAGGATAGACTTTCCATTCTATTCTCCGCTAAAATAAATGTATTTCAACCTTTTTCCATTCTATTTATCTCGAACAGGGGGACAAACCATGACTATGACAACATCTACTCCAGGCATGTTTGGTTCATTCGGGGGAAGTTATGTTCCGCCAGCGTTACAAGGGGTGCTGGATCACTTGGCAGAAGCATTTGAGACCTACAAGGATGACGCTGAATTTACAGCTGAGTTCGAATACTATTTACGTGAATATGTCGGACGACCAAGTCCACTTACCTATGCAAAGCATCTCACCGAACAGTTAGGCGGAGCTCGTATTTATTTGAAGCGTGAAGATTTGAATCACACAGGCTCTCACAAAATTAACAATGTACTTGGTCAAATTCTTCTCGCTAAACGTATGGGGGCGAAGCGCGTCATCGCTGAAACAGGCGCAGGTCAGCATGGCGTTGCAACAGCCACCGTGTGTGCGATGTTCGGGATGGATTGTGTCATTTATATGGGTGCTGAAGATATTCGCCGCCAAGCACTCAATGTGTTCCGCATGGAGATGTTGGGCGCTACCGTCGTTTCTGTAAATAAAGGACAAGGCCGACTTAAAGACGCTGTCGATGAAGCGCTCAATGACTTAGTTACGAATTATGAAACTACATTTTATTTGCTTGGCTCTGCCGTTGGGCCTCATCCATTCCCTACGATCGTTCGTCATTTTCAGGCGATTATTAGTAAAGAATCAAAAGAGCAAATCTTGCAGGCCGAGGGAAGACTTCCAGATGCGATCATTGCGTGCGTAGGCGGTGGCAGCAATGCGATTGGCGCATTTGCTCATTATTTGGACGAGCCGAGCGTTCGTGTGATTGGAGTAGAGCCTGATCAGGCTCCCGCACTAACACAAGGCGTGCCAGCTGTTCTTCATGGCTTTAAATGTCTCGTACTGTTAGATGAAAACGGAGAGCCAGCTCCCACTTACTCGATTGCAGCTGGACTTGATTATCCTGGAATAGGTCCAGAGCATAGTTATTTGAAAGAATCAGGCCGAGCAGAATATGTAACGGTTTCCAACGAAGAAGTGCTGGACGCGTTTATGCGCTTATCCAAAACAGAAGGTATCATCCCTGCGTTGGAAAGCTCACACGCTGTTGCACACGCTATAAAACTAGTTCCGCAAATGAAACAAGATGAGATTGTTATCATTAACATTTCTGGACGTGGTGATAAAGATGTGGAGCAAGTCTATGAAATGTTGAAGCAAACTAAATAAATCGATAACATACCGTTCATAACTATTTTCATAATAAAATGTCACGCCTGTTGATTAACCAATAATATACAAAAATTATGCAGCAAGAAGGTCGCCTTTTCTGTAAAATCGATTGCACCACACAACTCGATTTAGAAACGAGGCGACCACTATGGGATGTCGTTGAAAGCATTGCCTCTCACCATGATGGTTCCGTTGGTGAACAGCTTGCGGATATCGTTTATTCTCGTCCAAGATCGGGCTACTATACGAAGACAAAACGTCCTCTGTTCCGATTGTTCCAATGTTTAAATAACACGTAGTTGAGTGCCGCGAATCTGAAGCATTTAAGGAACATTACATGCAAAAATCACAAAAAAATCGTTTCGTCGCTGCTCTAGGCAACTATAAAACGATTTTTCAGTGCTCTTCTGCTTTTGGGATATTCCCTTTTCAAATCGGAATGTAGATTGCTAGAAACTAAGACGTGTTATTGGAATGTAGCTGAATAATCAGTGATGGATGCCCAAGGACCTACACGGACAAATACTCTGTAAGTTCCTTGTGGGAGATTATGGAGGACGGCATGACTGCTCATATTTTGATGGTACAATGTCGGCCCGCCTGGACCAGCATATGGGTTATAGGGTTGCCCAGCGACGATTGGTCCAACTATCGTTAAACTCCAGTACCCTGCACCGCCTGCATCTGGATTAGGATGGGCATTTCCTCCCGTAAAATTTACAACTAGAGTTCCCGATCCTGTTATGTCTTCATAAAAACCACTACTATCTGGCCAAGGCAACGGAACTGTTGCAGCGGAAGCATTAACGGCAGGCAACATGGCGATGATAAGTACAAAGATTAGCATTATTTTGGTCATCGTTTTTTTCATGATCTAATCCTCCTTTGATTTTACGGATAGTGTAAGCCTAATAACGAGAAATTCACCTCCATGGGTAAGAATTGCCTACACAAAACGGATCATATATGATCTTCATCTAGTTGTAAATATACCTATAAAATAATACGATTTTCGACTTTTTCTATTAAACCTGAGACAATGAAGCTTACATAATTACGGATCGAATCTGAGCATGTAGCTAGTTCGTGCGGTTATTTCAGACTAGCTTCGGGCATGCTGCACTGCACAAGAAGCTAGTCGAAAAATACGTGAATTGCACGTTTGTTTCAAGTTGGAAATGGAGCCCTTGCAAACTATCCGACGCTTAGCTTTGCACATTTTTCTCGCCTTCTTATGCTGGGGAAGTTTCCTGATATCTGCTATGAGTAACATTCAAATATATGGTTAATCAACAGGCGTGATAAAATGTAATAGTATTCTTTATTTCTAAAGCCTTCGCTAGAGGGCTTTTTCTATTATTCAAATCAACTTTTGAACTAACATTTCCCCATCTCCTATCCGATAAATAAGTATAACTATGTCCACGTAACTAGTAGGAGGATGCAATGGTGTCACGCCTTGTTCGCCAGATGAATCGCTGGCTGCTATTCTGTATTATTATCACCTTGTGCGTGTTTCCATTACAACGTCTGATATCGTCCAAGATCAATGAAGGACGCTTCTCATTCGAGATGCCTACCGATGATATTGTGCTCATGTTGTATAGCAACACTGCAATTGTAGGGCCGTATTTAGTACCGATCGATTCGAAAACGAAACATGCTGCTCCTTATCAATCTAGCGGCGAAACACTCATACCCGCTCGCTTCTTAGCAGACAGCTTTGATGCAGAGCTCACGTACGACAATAAACTAGGAAATATCGCGCTTACTTCAGACGAAGGAAGCATTCAATACACGTTAACAAAAGCTCAGGCTAAAGTAGATGGTAAGCCACTCAAGCTCCAAACCAAACCTGTGGTAAAAGACGGCATTACTTATGTTCCACTACGAGCCGCAAGTGAAGCATTTGGACGCAATCTTCATATAGAAGATGGTGTTGTGCTGTTATCTCGTAGCAAAAATGCTCCAGACTCAGAACGGATGACTGCTTGGCGTGAAGAACTCTCTTCCTATATTGCCTATGAAGCATTTGGTTCTTTCACCGTGGAAGCTTCGAATCATAGTCAGGCATTATTTAAGACATGGAATGAGGCTGTTGCCTATGCAAGAAAAAATTCTGGTCGTAAGGTGACTTATCGCGGTAGTAATCAAGTGTTATGGGATCCTGCTAAGCCAGCTCCTATAACGGCACGCCATAAGAAAGCCAAAGCGATTATGCAGCTGCCTGAGCTGCCTCGTGGTTGTGAGGTCACTGCGCTCGCCATGCTGTTATATGCAAATGACATTCAGGTCGACAAGATGACACTTGCTAAACAGATCAAAAAAGAACCAACTCCTTACAAAAAGGTTGGAAATACGATTTACTTCGGGAATCCGCACGATGGCTTTGTAGGCGATATGTACAATATTAGTAACCCTGGGCTTGGTGTGTATCATGAGCCAATCGCTGAATTAGCAGAACAGTATGCACCTGGTCGAGTAGCGGATATCACAGGTACCACTTTTGAGCATTTGAAGTATACGGTCGGTCAAGGGATACCTGTATGGGTCATTCACACGACATTGTATGATGCAGTTCCTGAAAATGCTTGGCATCAATGGCAAACACCGACTGGACCTGTTCGGATTACCTATTACGAGCACTCATTACTTGTTACAGGCTACGATAAACAATACATGTATGTCCTAGATCCACTTGGTCGCACAGATCGCATCAAAATAGATGCCTTCCGGCGCGGCTGGGAGCAAATGGGCTCTCAGGCCATTGCAATTATGGAACCAGCAACGTAAAAAACAACCTGCAAGCAGTTCAACTGCATGCAGGTTGTTTTTTTGTATACGTCTATTCAAACACTATATTCACGTTTTTTAATCTATTAGCCTTGTGCATCCGCATCCTTAAGCACTTGAATGAAATCAGCATGAATATGGCCATTTGAGCCTAACACATCTCTCACTCCAAGATGGTACGGCTGACCATGTGTATCTGTAATACTCCCGCCCGCTTCAGAGATAAGAAGGCTGCCGGCAGCTAAATCCCACGCATTCAAGTTCAGCTCCCAAAATCCTGTTAGACGACCAGCTGCCACATACGCCATATGTAGGGCTGCTGAGCCTGCCGTTCGGATATTTCGCACTTTAGGTGCAAGGGCCTGAATGCCTTTCAGATTCACTGGCAGTGCCCGAGTGAAGTCCGTAGGGAATCCTGATGCGATAAGACTGCCATGTAAGTTCTTCTCGTCTGCTACCTGCATCCGCTGACCGCGGACATAAGCACCCTTTCCTTTCTCTGCGACGAACAACTCGTCCCTTATCGGGTCATACACGATACCGACAATTACTTCACCTTTATGCGCCAATGCAATCGATACCGAGAAGAATGGAAAGCCATGAACATAATTCGTTGTCCCATCCAGCGGATCAATAATCCAAAGGTATTCGGATTGCAACGCTTCTTTGAGTGCTTCTTCCGAAGCCGCCTGTCCGCAACCTACTCCCTCTTCACCCAAAATGCTATGATTCGGAAAATGAGTTCGTATTAGCTTGCGGATCATTAACTCCGCACCTTTGTCCACTTCCGTTACAACATCGTGCATGGAAGATTTCACTTCTAACGATTTATATTGACCGAGTCGACTTTTGATCCATTCACCCGCTTTTGCAGCACAATTGATGGCCACAGCGGTAAAACTTTTCCCCGTTACAACGTAAGGTGTCTTATCCTGATTCAATCCTCTCTCACTACTTTCTGTATAAAAATGTCATATCCTTAACTATACGCTGCCTCCTTGCCGAAGTTTCATCCAATTATCCTGAATCACTCAAATTCCACTAATCAGCCATAAATCCACTTATAATCATACGAAGGGAAATGACGAGCAAAGTCAATCGCAGCAGCAGCAGCAGCCCTTTGCCTGACATTCGATTGGCTATCGCGGCACCGAACTTACCTCCTATCCACGCACTTGGAGCCAAGATCAGTACAAGCATCCAGTCCACAGAGCCGTTCCATGCATGGACAGACGTGCCCAATATCGAGCTTAGGAAAATGACAAACATCGAGGTTGCTGTTGCAATATGGGCTGGGTAGCGAAATAGCAAAACCATTAACGGCACGAACAAGGAACCCCCACCAATGCCGAACAACCCCGAGACTAAGCCGACCATAAACCCGATCAGCAGCATAAGCGGGATATTTAGACCATATTCATGCGTTGCACCTGTTCCATCTGTAAACGACTGCATACGACGCCATTGAATCTGTAACGGCTTCATTCTTTCTTTTACAATCATCAACACAGCCATCGCCAACATAAAAAAGCCGAACGCCAACTGGAATGAGCTATCTTGAAAATACTGTGCGAGCTGTGCACCAACCATCGACCCGGGGCCGCTCGTTATGAAGAAGATTAAGCCATTTCTCCAGTCCACTCGTTTGACTTTGGAGTAAGCTAGCGTAGAAGACAGCGCTGTAAATATGAGCACAGCCAACGAAGTTGCGACCGCTGTCTGCGATGAAACCGCTTCCCCAAGCAGCCATGGTCCAAGATAAACGAGGCCAGGAACGAGAATAATTCCTCCTCCTAAACCGACCACACTGCCGAATGTCGCTGCAATGAATCCAATTATCCCGAGCAGCAAAATCTCAAGCCACATGCCAAGTTCCTTCTTTCGTGTTAACGAAGCCCATAGCTTCTATTTATTGTCGCCGTGCCTCGAATATAACCACAACCTTTGTGAGGCATTCCGCAATTGCACCGCATAATATTAGCGGCACATAGAACAAACGCCCTGCATAGGATGACGTCTCATAAGAAGACACCTGTGCAAGGCGCGTGGCAATCAGGCAGGCGAACGCACAAGCCTGATCACCGCCGTTAATCATTTAACTAAGTAGATACGATGTTGTAACCACCATCCACGTAGATGACTTCCCCTGTAATACCGCGGGACCATGGGCTCATCAAGAACATCGCCGTATCCCCTACTTCTGCAGCATCTGTTGTACGACGAAGCGGAGCTTTCTCTTCCACTTGCTTCAAGATGGAGTTGAAATCGCCAATCCCCTTCGCTGCTAATGTACGAATTGGACCTGCGGATATAGCATTTACGCGGATATTATGTTGACCAAGGTCATTCGCCAAGTAACGAACAGACGCTTCCAGCGCAGCTTTTGCTACACCCATAACGTTGTAGTTCTTCATCGCGCGCTCTGCACCTAAATACGTCATCGTCATGACACTTCCGCCTTCAGTCATAAGCGGGTGCAAACGCTGCGTAACAGCTACAAGAGAGTATGCACTAATATCATGCGCTAGCGCGAAGCCTGCACGGGACGTATCCACATACATTCCTGTAAGTTCTTCTGTCTTCGCAAATGCGATACTGTGCACGATACCATGAAGGGTACCAAAATGCTCTTTCAATTGGACTGCAAGCTGGTCGATGTCTTCATCCACAGTAACATTACAAGGAAGAATAACAGAACCTTCAATCGTTTCCGCCAGCTTGCGGACACGAGCTTCTACACGCTCGCTTTCATATGTAAACGCTAGTCTTGCGCCTTGAGCTGCCAACGATTGCGCGATTGCCCACGCAATACTACGATCATTTGCAACACCCATGACGACGATATTTTTACCTGCTAATACTTGGGACATACTTTTACATATCCTCCTCTCACCGTTGAACAATTGGCAAGCTCCAGCTTGTACATTGCTGTACGTACAAGATTCTCCAATAAACGGTTTGCTTTCTTTGTACAAGGTAACGTATTTCGCGCATCTTTTCAAGTGACGACCATCATTAAGATTGGATGTTCACAGATGCAGGGCTTATGAGCGAAACCCCTTCGCCCTTATACTGAGTAAGGTCATGCATCAATTGAAAGAGTGCATCATCTTTCTTCTTCGCTTCAATCATCACATCCAGCCTATCTGTATATGGGGCTATATCCCTTAGAAAAGCTAGCAGCGGCTTCACATCGACATAATCAGCATGCCCCCGAACGTCCTTCTCGCTCTTCGGACTCGATACATGAATCTTAGGTGAAAGCAGATCATCAGCTGGTGCGTCCGCCTGAGCATATGGGGTATCCCACGTCCTCAAAACTCTTGGCCACAACTCAGATAACTGCTCCCCCTCATGATTGACCCAATGATGGTGAATATCAAGTACCATTGGAATTTGAAGCTGCTCAGACACCTCCAGTGTCTCTGCCGCAGTAAAGGTTTTATCGTCATTTTCCAGCGTCAATCGCTGCTTAATAGGCTCGGAGAGCAATTTGAAATTACTCTTGAATCGCTCGGCTGCTGTCTTCTTATTGCCATAGGCACCGCCAATATGAATATTGTTCTTCGCTCGCGCATCCAGTCCCATCGCTTCAAGCATGCGAAGATGATGATTCAAGTCACGGATCGAGTTATGCAGCACATCTTCACGAGGCGTGCTCAGCACAGTAAAGTGATCAGGATGGAAGCTAAGCCGCATCCCATGTTCATTGGCATACGCACCAATTGCTGCAAATGGATCTTTCAAAGCGATAAAGGGGTCCCAATCTGCTAACGCTTCATGTGTAGCAAGCGGAATTAGCTTACTGGAACAGCGGTACAACTCAATATGATGAGCACGATTATGCTTCAATAATCGCAGCGTATTGGTCAAGTTCTCCTCAGCCAACCGTTCCAGCTTGCGAATCGCAGCCTCCCGGTCATCAATCTTACAAAAGCTCGTATACGTCATCGTACGTGAAGGCGAACAATTCTCCACGATTACCGACATCGCTACATATCCGAAGCGGACAAGCATAGTTGTACCTCCAATGTTTGATTTGCTACTTACTAGCATCCCAATCAAGAGATTGGATCATACTTGGAGGTTAGAATAAAGCCGAAATGGAGGAAATTATACATGTGAACAACTAAAACCAGAAAGAAGTACGGAGATTATATAAACAGACTTTACTGCACGAAGCCGGAGAAATAAACGACCACCGGCTATGTGCACGCGTGTATTTTTGGAAGATACCAATCAAGAAGTCGTGTCAACAAACACCTGGACATTAAGAGAAATGGCTAATTTGGAAATGGCTTTCCACTTTAGCTTGTAGTAACTGTACTCGGATAAAGGAGGATCGAACGTAAAGCTGTACACTTGGTAGTCATAAACACCATCTTCCTTCAGATAGCGTTCGGTAATAAGCTGTCGTTCCTTCTCAGGCAAGCGCTGTGTAGCTTTCTCCACTCGCTCGCAATATGTACGCATCTTCTCAGGAATATCTACATTGTCCGCAGCAATCTCCCCAGTCTGATCCGTTACTCGATTCGTCGGTCCATGGGAACGCACCGTGTAGGAAGAAGTCAGCCTCGTTTCTTTCACTTCATAACCAATTTGCTTATACATCCGGTATTTCTCCAGTACCGCCTCAACGTTTCTACGAGTCGCTTCCTTGTCTAAATCCGGAAGGTCGAAAGATACGCCACAAAGCATCGTAGCACCGCCTTTGTTCACATCTGCAGTATTTATATCTCTATTATATACGAACAAACGTTCTTGTTCAAGTGATTTTTCATATATCTCTTTTGCTATACAAATATAATCGAAACGATATTTCCTCCTGTAAACAAATAAAGCCCCCGGATTATCCGGGGGCTGAGAAGAGGCGTGTTACACATAGCTAATTGATGTAATTTCATGGTATTGTTCTGGTGTGATCTCTCCTGATGGATTGTTCCCTGTTCGCACAGCTTTACGAAGAATATCCGCGTTGATCCAATTCATATCGAATGCATATTTCCAAAATTCCATTGTTCCAATCTCCCTTCTATTTATCGCTGTTAATCGTCATTAAACCATTCCGAGCAGTCTCGAATCTCTTGTTGGCTACTTGCATGAGGTATGACCACTATTTGCTTGCTTGTGAATTAGCTAGCTGCTGCTTTAAGGAGTCAATCTCATTTTTCTGTTGCATAGATTGGAGCTTGAGCTCAACGAGCTGTCGTCCGAGCATTTCTGTGCTAGAAACAGGCTCTTGTTGTTGCTGATGCAAAGCGTCGATCTCTTGCTGTGTTAGCCCTTCAACCCATTCTTCCAAATCAAAGCTCCAGCGCGGCTTATACAATCCAGTTGGCACTTCTACTGCGACCATATAGCCTACCGTTACTGGCTCGCTGGGTTTATCTGTACTAGAAGTACCAGTGCTAGATGAGCCCGTTTGCGCTGTCTCTGTAATAGGAAAAACGCCTGTTACGGAGTCCGCAACAAGCGTAGGTTCGATGTAAAATCCATCAAGATTTACTTTTATGGCTTCTTTCATTTTGTCTCCTCCTTAACAAATTCAAACCATTAAGTTCTTTTATTTGCAATAACGTTCAACTTCTTTATAACAGCACACGAACTCCATCCAACGGGATAAAATCATTAGATGTTGTTCCACGGACTATTACCCCTTCTTTAGACACATTCAAGTAGCATGCTGTCGCTGGGGAATTGGCATCCTTGCCATTTGCCGTCGATATTAATGGTGTGTTTCGGAAATAGCTTGGGTGCAATGCAGTTGGCAAATGGAATGCAACCTGTGCAATCGTCCCCGACTGTAACGAACCCTTAAATTCAATATAATCACCGTTTCTGCGATACATAGGTGCAAAATTCGGATCACGATTATTCCCTGGTGTCCAACCGTTGATTAATGTAGCCTTGACCCACTCCGTTACTACTGGCGCTTCTCCTTTGCTGAATTCCAACACGCTAACACGTGCGGCAAGATCTGCTGCTTCTTGCGCGATACGAGCTGCTGATGCACCTAATGTGTCAGCATATTCAACCATAATCGAAACAGGCGACGCACTAGTTGCTAGCTTCGTGTATGTGATGTAGTAAGCTTGAGATGGTTCAAAGTTATATCTACTAGTCACTAAACGTTCCTGTCCGTAACTCATACCATCATTATCTGTTATAACCTTCCAATGCATAAAATCGTACGTATTGTTCACATATACATTTTTAAATTTAGCCACTTTATGCTTTACCGCACTACCAAAATCCACTCGGTTGATCTGTACATTCGGATCAGCTGCGTCCGCACCGCGTGGAACTACCTTTTCTCGAATGACAATTCCATTGCCAACATTTACGATATTATTACCATTGGACAATATTGCTCCCGTTTCGTAAGTCTTGACTGTACGAACAACCGGATTTTTACGAAGATAAGACAGTTGGTAAGGTATCCAACTCTCGTAAGAGTGAGATGGTGCATGGTGGGATGTATAGCTATCTCCGTCCCAATCTTGTATTTTGCGAAAAGCCTTATAATTACCAGTTCCATCCGTTAGATTATACAAAGAGCCACGTCCATCACGATTATCGTACATACGCCAACCTAAGAAATAAGCCTTAATCTCATCTGGTGATGGTGTGTAATTCGCTCCCCATCCACTATCTTCGTGAGCAATTGTCAAATAGAAGTTTTCTCCTGTGCTGAAGCCCCATACAAAGTCTCCAGTTTCTACTGCCGTATGCCATGGACGAAGAATAGTTCCATCATACTTCATCCCGTATACAACACTATTGATTAACGGAATTTGATTGCCATCTAAGACAATTGTGTGATAATTTGGACCCTTCCAATCAAGTTTATATGAGTAAGAATGATTCAGAGCAAGTTTTTCCCACATCTCCGCAATATATGGTTTACCGTCAGTACCTGTAAATAGTTCATCGTTATGTCGGCCCGTATGGGGGAACGAACCCAAATTACACTCTGCCGCCCATAGTCCACGCTGCTGCGGTGTATATGGCTTAGACTCACTCCCCAAAGCGAGCATAGGATTCGTCCAGTAAAACCATCCCGTACCTACACAGGCGATAATCATTGCACCTTTCACAGCCCCCTCTGGAGATGTCACTTGGAACGTGAATTTCCCATTGCTAGTGGGAATACGGTTGTTGAAGCCTAATGATTTTCCCGCGGAGTCAAAAAATTCTATTGATGTATATGGATGCTTGTCCGCTGATACGTATCCTGCTAGTTCAACGCTTCCAGAGTAAATTTGATTAGCCCGTGCATCAAAGGTATACGTCGCACCTCTTGCCCAGGCCTGATCCGTAAATACTTCAACCGTATTATTTCCAATTAAAGTACCTGAAGAAAAGTCCCACTCCGATAAACGCGGTACAAGATTCGCACCTATTGTTTCGATGTATGGATTATCTACGAAAGCCATGCCATCAACATATGGGTACTTTTCAGCCACTTGTTCGGGTGTCATAGATGCAATCAACGTCATAGCATCGTCATCAACATGATAAATGCGAGGATGTTTATAAGACATCCAACCGACTGCACCAAGCGTTGAGAAGTTATATAGTCGTAGGTTTCCGCGACCCGTAACCGTACTTGTAAACGTTCGTACAACGGTCTTGCTTAAGCCGCCTATTTCTTCAATCATTACTTCCCCATTAGCATTTTCTACGACGATACGTCCTTGCATACTCGCATTCTCTACCGTCTGCTCAACGATTAATACGTATTTTTCACCTTGTTGAAACGGAATACGACCCATATAGTCGACCCGTCGACCATACTGATTATCATCATTAGCTACCGCATTAATAACCTGTACCTTGCTACCGTCTGTGTTCGTGTAGATCGAGAAGTTCTTCCGTCCGAAATCGGTACTCCAACCATCGGCGACTCCGTTCCCGTCTCCATCTGTGTAAAATCCACCTCCACGTCCAAGCAAGTTGATTAACGTACGACCACGCATTTCCCGCAGCGTTAGAGACGTATCGCGCTTCACAGCCACCGTCTGAACATTAGGAATCAATGAAATCTGTTTGGATAAAGCATTTTCCATATCAGCGGCTGCAGTATTAATCGCAGTCTGCGTTGTATTATCGGCTTTTTTCAATGTTCCGATGGTACCATCGATTATTTCCCATTGCTCATTGAAATGTTCCATTCGAACATAGTCGTTTGAATCAAAACGATTCAATCCATTCGGTAATTTTCCCGCCATGCTATACCTCCTTCTAAAAAAGAAAAAGCCCTGCGGAATTCGCTGGACTTTTTGCTGATAAAAATATAAATATCAATTAGAATAACCTTTTCGAAAAGTGTATTTTTTTAATGTTCCGCCTTAAATGATATACCACTTATCGACAAATAAGAGGTATTTATGTTTGTATTGCCCTGATTAATGAAAACTCGCCCTTCTGAGCCTACATCTATACGAGTAGCTGCTGCAACGCTATTAGCCGTACCAGCACACTCAAATAATAACGTCCCCTTCGGGCGATATCCTTGTGGAAGATAAAACAATGTCGTATTAGCCACCGTAACCCCTCCAGTCATAAGTCCCTCTAGCCGCACAATACCATTGTTATCGATACTGTAACGTGGAACTTGATAGCCATCAGCATACGGTTTCCAGCTATGCATCAACGTTGGGACAATCCATTCATCGATTCCCTCCATTGCTTGCTGCGCCTCTACCATGCTTAGACGGCTATCCACATCACTCATTTGATCAACGAGAGCTGTGACCGTACCTCGCATATTCGCCGTTACTTTAACATTAATAGTTGCCGCGATAGTCGGAATGAACGCTGCATACGTAATGTAATACGTGGCTGTAGGATCATAGTGGCTGATATCCGTCCGAAATTTCTCTATGCCATGGGGGTTAATATGCGACTTATACCATACTCCGTCTCTACGAGCACCCTTATAAACTTGAATTGCCTTCTTAATTTTTTGTTTTGTTGGGTTATGCGTATCCCCAATGGCTACAGCCGTTGTAGTTGTAAGGATTGCCGCCTTTTCACGTAAGATGACGCCCGAGCCAACCGTCACTACATTCGCACCAGATACAAGCGACGCACCAGTATCGTATGTCTCAACCCGAACAATTTTCGGCTTTGACTTTAGATATTGCAGCCGGTATGGATGTATATCCCTGTGCTTTGCGTAATTACCATCAATTAATTGTGAAGGGACTACATTAGGAACTGTGACAGTGGCGCCGAAGTAGCGAGTACCGTTATAGCTGTCTAACGGCGTCCATCCTTTTTCTTTACTGTCAGTGCGGTTGTATACTCCGTTTCCGTCTACTCCATTCGTGGATACATCGAACATTTTCCATCCCAAGAAATAAGCTTTAATTTCTTCAGACGTGGGCGAATACATATCCCCCCACCCGCTTTCAGCGTTTGATACACTGAATACTAGAAGGTTAGGATTAGGATCGGTAATATCCGTTAGCACCTGAGTATCAGCCGCGGTAAGCATTTCCCCTTGTAACTTGCGTCCCAGTATCGTACCGTCGTACTTTGTAACGAACGCTGTATCCTTCTGCGTTGAAGGCAATGTTTCCGTGTAAAATATTTTAAATCCCGCACCCTTATCAACAAGCCGATATGTTAAATCTCCATCTAGAGTAACCTTCTCCCACTTCTTAAGTACGTATGGAGAGCCATCTTCTCCCGTATACAATATATCAGCATCTGTACCTGTTACCGGATGAGCCGAGAGTTGTGCCTCAAGTGCCCATAGGCTTCGTTTCTGAGGTTGGTACGACTTAGGCATTATACCAACAACTAGCATCGGATTTTTTACCGTCCGAGTCCCTGCCTTCGCTCCGGTTTCGATAATAATACGAACTTGCACAGAGCGAACTCCGACTGGAACGGTAAATGTTGTACTCCTCACGTCATGCCCAACTTGCGGCGTGTCCAAAATGGGCTGCCCCGTGATATTGGTATAAACATCTAGCACCACTCCAGCTCCGTCAATATCAGCGGAGAGCGTATACGTTTGTCCTGGTACTACCGCGAAGTGCTCAGAGTCGAATGAGTACGCGCTTTGATTATCGGTTTGCAAGACAATCCTCGTCTCTTGCGGGGATACAACTTGCATAGTCTTTGAACTGTGAACGTCAAAGCGCGTGAAATCAGGGCATAAATTCATACCCGTAACCTCTACATACGGATTGATAACATGCGTCAAGGTATCCGTATATGGATATCGATCAGCAATCTGTTTCGACGTCATGCTGCCAATTACGTCATACTCGTTCCTACTTATCTCATATATACGAATGGCATCGAAGCAGCCACCCGCGTTCGTGCTAGCCGTTTTAATCCAAAGCTGAACTTCCACTTGCGATGTAGCAACTAAATCCGATGGCTTGAAACGAACGGCCAACGGCTCGAACTCTCCGTATCCCTTCGAATCAGCGGTTACAAACTTAGAACCTCCACCCATGCCGTGAATTTGCAATCTGAGTGCGGATGCCGTGATATTATGCGCCATAGCAACCGCAATATAATGACTATCAGTATTAATATTAATGGCTCTACTAACACCGTAGTAAGAGTCATTAGACACTGTAGATACGAGTAGTAAAGAGCCATTACCTTCAACTTTACGAGAAGTATCAAGTGACACCTCAAGGGGCAGCACTTTCGTAAATAAATGCGGTTCCTCGCATCTTCCCGAGATTCCCATCAAATTAACGAGCGTACGTCCCTGCACGTTATCGATCGTGATCGGTGTTGCCTCTTTCACATCAACGATTTGTGTTCCTTCGCGAAGCGCAAGCGCAAGCGGATCTTTGTTCGGCAGATTACCGCCGTGCAACGGATATAAACCCATTAGAGCACCCCCACGATTTGTACGGTTGGAGCAGCAGCAGAGATAACTTGAATCTCCTTCGCCCGTACATTCAACGTGTACCCCATACCTTCAGGCACTAAAATGCAATCCGCACCATCTACAGTAGCAGAAGCACCTACATTAATATAAATATCGCCCACGCCGAAATTTTGGATATCGAATGACTCGCACAACGTTGAAAAGGTCAATACAACAGCCTTGCCCGCTTCCAGCTTCACTCGCTTTACTTCCTTTGATTCATAGCCTGTCTGCTGGGAAGGTACCGTAAAGCCGCTCGCACCAATCGGTTTCACAGCGCCAGCCTTGTTATTCGCATCTACTGGAAATGTAAATGACATCGTTATATCCCCTCCTTAAATGCTTATCCTTACTTTATTTTCAATCACTGTTCTGCCATCGTTAAGCCTACACTTGAACGTACGATCGGCAGGCGATAGTCGAATACTTCGGTTTGAGTCCATGTCAGCTTCAGATCATCGAAATCGTTCCAACTTAACAGCAACTTGTCCAAATTAGCCCAAGACAAGTACGTATATTCGTACTCGATACTCAAATGCGCTGGAATTAACGCCCGCAGCGAAGCTTGCAAGTCTTCCAAATTCGGTGGAATGCCCATCTTGCCAATGAACGTAATCACGATCTTGTATTGAGAAGCAAACTCTTGAACGCTAACCTCACCATTCGAATACGATTCAGCTACGCTGCGGATGACGTCTGCTGTTACCGTGCCAATCCCTCTCAGCTTCGACTTAATAACCGCTCGGCGTTGTTCGAGCGGCTTTGTGGGCTGCACAGGAATACCACAGAAACGTTCCCATCTATCCAGTCCAAAGGTAGCGGTATCGACATAGAATTGACGCAGCAGTTCCGCCGTATTCCCAGCTACTTTTCCAAGCTGAGCCGCTTCTGTATCCAACAGTTCTCGATACAATAGCGATTCAAGCAGAAATTCCGGAACAGACTGCCGCATTTGCTCCCTAACAAAGGCTAACTCGTTCGAAGCAGCCTTCGTCGATCCTTCTTTTATAAGGCTCGCGATCATACAACCTTCACCGTCCCTAGTACGGCGACTTGGTCAGCTTCCAGTACAAGGTTTTGAGTTCCGCCATTCAAGCGAAGACTGGTGTAATCCAATACCGAAGACGAATCCAACACAGCATTCGCAATGCGCGCAATCCTTACGACAGGATCACGGAATGCAAGCTTGCCCAAATAATCCGTCGCACTGCGCTCAATCTCAGCACGAACAAGCGCCAAATCTGTTCCTTCTTGCGTCAAGGAAACATCCACTTCGATATGAACAGGTACTTCCTTAGCCGCAACAATGGTAACTTCTGCGCCAATCGGACGCATTTTCTCGATATGCTGCTTCACCTCATCGATCAATCCTTGTGCTGGAGCACGTTGTTCTGTACTCAACAGAACAACCTTGACGGTTCCAGGACCATTCCACACGGGAAATACCTTCGCATCCCCTATGCCCGCAATGTCCATGGCCCATTGCATATAATGATCCACATTGCCGCTCGTTGCAGGATTACGTACCTTCGCCAACAAGCGAGCCAACAATTCGCTATCTGTCTCTCCGTCATATCCCCCATAGGTGGAACTATCATTCGTCACAGATTGTACGCCTGCCAGCTCCGTAATGACTGTGTTAATCAAGCCTGCGGGCACATTGCCAGATCCACCTAACTCCACTGCGGTGATATCAACCCGAACGGGCTGGGAATCTGCGAATACCACTTCTTGCGTTGTCTGGAACAACGTCCCGCTCGCGGTAGCTACAATGGCGCCCTTCGTAATCACAGATCCTGCACGGCCGCTGAATCGAACGCTGCCTTGTGCAGCTTCAGGAGCTTTGCGCTGCAAGCCATGCTCATCGGCTCTCATATCGAGATAAGGACCATTCGTTGTCTCGGCGAATCCTAGTCTCAACACATCCTCCAACTGCTCATAAACTTGCTCCAGCTGAAGAGCTGCCGGGGATAGCACATCATAGACGAAAGTCCCTTCTCGTTTGGCTACTTGCGAAGTTTGCAAACCTTCCAGCATTTCATCAAGCAGCTTTCTCCATGTTTGCTGTTCATACATCGACTGTCACCTCCCCGTAAATCGTATTGACGACTACATGTATGCGCAGTTCGTCTCCAATCAATTGAATATTTGGCGGCTCAATGTCCGAGATATAAGGGTTAACTAGCAGGGCCTCCCGAATAAATCGTTCAGCTTCACTGCGCTGGATTGCAGGAGTATAAGCACTGCCGATTAGCGTTTCAAACTCGCTGCCATACTCCAAACTATACGCTGGATATCGATAGCGCTGCGTTTTCAGCGCCTTGTATATCCACACTTTCAAAGCCTCATTGCCTGCTAAAATAACAGGCTGGCCATCTCGCAGGATGAAATCATTTCGTTCATAGTCCCAGGCATACTCTTGAAACAAAGGCAATCCTTCTGCTTGCTCCATTGCAGTGTCCGATGCCTCTTCCATAAATGGAAAGCTCGTATCCATCACGGTCTCACCACCCTGCATAACACGACAAATTGCTGATTATCTACCAGCGGCATGACAGCTACTTTTTCGCCCACTAACAACTCACGCCCTTGTAAAGAATCAGCAATCCATAGTTCGTCTCGGTCTAATTCCAACCCCATTACCTTTACTTTAAAGTTGGGTATTGAAGCTGTTACTTCTCCAATTAACATGGTAGGCGGATTCAGCTTCGCCCCTTGCTCGCGAATATAATCCACCAGCCACGACCACTGCGACATTCCGCCACCTCCTTATTCGGCCACACGCTCATCCATCATTTTCTGGAATTGCAAATCTAACTGAATCGAATGCTGACCATTCTCAAACGTATGCGTGTCCCCACCAACAAAAAATAGACCTGTTCTGCCGAACAAGCCATGATTCATCTTAATCATATGTCCTGTGATCATATCGATCATATCGGGGCCTCCCTGCACCTGAGCGGAAGCCGTTCTTTGCATTCCCATTAGCTGAGCTGTACCAGTCGTCTTTACATCTTTCTTATCTTCTTTTTGAACCGTTGCTTGAAGTTTACCGTATCTATCTTTCCAACCTTTATTCTCAACCGAGTCGAGAAGCTTGCCATCTTGGTCTATAACACGAACAACATTGATCATACTTTCGATATCTTCATCGTAGCTGGCATCAAGCAGATTCGAAGCGGAAGAAAGCATTCGTTTTGCAACGACTTCTCCAGAAGAAACGACGGTAAGTTTGCCTTTGTCCATACGAGGAATATATAGCGGCCTTCCTTTTGTTTTTTTAGACACTAACGTGTAAGCCACCATAATCGCTTCATAAGCCGTTTTTCCCATATGAATAAAGCTTAACTTCACCTTTGAATCAGGCAATTTCCCAACAGGGACACCCAAATCCGCGCATATCATCTTCACGATTTTATCTGCTTCCAAGTCTTTAAATTTCATCGATACACTCGATTTCAGCAAATAAATAAGCCGATCGTACGCGCTGTAGCTTACTTCCAAACCAGCGAGTGTTTTTCCTTTTCGGAATATATATCCTTGAAATATCTCTTGATCATTTTCTCCAATTAAATGGACAACTTCCCCCACCTCCATGGCTACATAGGGCAGGTTGCGATCCATTTTTGAAGTAAGAACAGAGAATTCAAGCTTGCGTGCAGCTTCGCTCAACGTACCGCTCCATGTGATACGAGTTACCAGCGCTGTAATATCCTCTGTATGTCCTGAACGGGATTTATAAATCAGTTTCACTGAGCGCACCCCAATTCAGCACATATTTTGTACCTGGCTTTAACGTATGATTCGAATTTAGAAGCTTATTGAGCTTCACAAGACTCTTCCATTTCTTGCCATCACCGAGCAGTTTGCGTGCGATCCAGTACAGAGTATCCCCATAATTCACTACATAAGTTTTGGATCCATACTTCAGCAATTGCTGTTTTCTCTGCTTTGGATTTACTACATTCTGATTTCGAGGGTTCAAAAATCGATATTCTTTCAAATCAAGTGTGAAATAAACATCCTCCGGTCCGTGCTTTTGTGAATAGTTAAAATTTTCAATTGCCATCGCCTCGTTTATGCTCAAGCCTTGACCATAAATTATAAGTCGAATAGGCTGCCCACTGTCACGCCACCGTTCTATGCGCTCCACACTGGATTCCGGAGTAGGGAAATGCTTGTACTGACAAAGACCATCGTCTCGAATCGGAAAATAAGAGCTAAGCGAAATAGCTTTCAATCTTCGCTTGCCTATCACATTGACTTCTCCAAGTTGATGAATGTTAACCGGAGTCAATGTTGATCCCGTCTGCATTTCAAAGGTTTGTGGTGGAACAGCCAGTCTAAGCTGTTCCTCACCGTTTTGAAAAGACAACCAGAATTCAATCATACTCGTTCACCTCCTTTAAGCCATGTTAACAACGGCTCCTTCCAGCTCAGCGCGCAGCACTTGTGCCCATTTTGCAAAGTCGGCTTCTTCACGCGCTACTGGGTGATTTAAATTGATCGTAACGCCGCGTCCACCAAATCTGCCATTTCGATATTGATTCGCTTCCTGAGCAGTAAGCACTGCCTCATTTCTATGAAGCAAAGCTGGATAATTATCTCGTGGCACAGTACGCAAACCTGCCGCATGCGGCTTCGCTTGCGGATCTTTACGATCTTGCGGCGGTGTTGTCTCGCCCGTTATCCAGTCCACGAGATTACCGAATCGATCGCCAAGCCAGCTCATCGTATTTTTAATAGCCTCTAGGAGCGGCTCGAATACACTCCACAACATATCAATCGCAGGTTTGAACTGATCCTCGATAACAAAGGCAGCTAGTCTTAAGGCATCCTGTAAAAAGGTGAAAATAGGCTGCATCGTTTCCCAAGCTTTTGTTAAAATAGTTTGAATCGTTGGCCAAGCTTCTTCCCAGGCCTTCCATAAGCTTTGAAATACATCCATAACTCCGCTGATTAAAGGAGCAACTGTAGTAAACACTGAACCGAGTGCATCTTTAAAAATAGGCATATTATCATAGACCCACTGGAATACATTCTTAAATAAAGACATAAGCTGTTCAAAAATAGGACCCATCGTAGCACTCACTTGTCCAACCGTCGTTTGAATCCCATTAATAATTTCTGGCATTTTAGGTTGAATCCAAGTAACAAAAGCAGTCAAGTGCCTTACTACGGCACTAATGCCAGCCCCTGCAAATGCTCCAAGAGTCTGAAATACAGGACGAAATCCTTGCACCAAAGTAATTAACTGTGACAACCCAGGCTTAATTGCGGCAAGCATCTCTATACCAGCATCCTGCAAACCCGCTGTTAATGAATTTTTGAGTGTATTAGCCATACCTTTGCCTGTTTGCGCATATTTGTCTTTTCCACCTGCAAAGGTAGTATTCAAGCTTTTACCCTTTTCATTTACAACTTTTGAGAAATCACCGTTAGTAGCAGACTTTACACTGCCTTTACTCGCTGTAAATCCAAAATCCGTAAGTGCGTCTGCTTTACCACTCTTTAGTTCCTGTAAAGCGTTTACTGCATCTCCTACCGTTTTCCCGGGATTCAGGGCGGCGATATTTTGAGCTGCTTCAAGCATATCCTTTGCGGCCTGGGTGTCACCACCAGTAATTTTGATAGCATCCATACCGGCTTTCATCATCTCATCTGTTGAAAACGGCCCAGAAGAACCCAGTTCACGGAGTTTATTGATATATTCCGTTGATGCATCTCCAGCCGCTCCATTTGCTTGCGTATCACCAACAATATGTTGAATACTGATCATTTGCTGTTCCAAATCCATAGCACTGCCGACGGCGAGTTTTATACCTTGAGCAAGCATTCTACCTACGTTCTGTGCCAATCGACTGAGACCTGTAATTTGATTCGCAATTGGTTGCGTATTCGCAGTTAGTGGTACGGGAACAGGTTTTAGAAGGAACCCCTTATTAAAACTGATTAAACTAGGCTGCAAGAATAGTCCCTTATTACTATTTTTATAAGCTATTTGCGGCGTAAAGCCACCTCTCGTTCTTGTCGTTGTATCATCTGGATTAACCTGGTTAATTGCAGACGTATCAACCTTCAGCCTATAAGTCTTTTCAAAAATTTCATCCAGCGTCTTGCCGATATTTTTTACGGTTTCGTGCATTTTCCTAAACTCTCGATGTAGCTTCCTCGCCTGATTAATCGAACCTACCAAGCTACTTGCACCACCATCGCTCGGTGTCCCTGAAGCCCCCGCCGAACCTGCGCCACCACTGCTTGAACCTCCAGATCCAGCCGCTGCTCCGCCTGTACCACCTGCACCTGTACTCATTCTTCTTCACCCCCTCTATAAAGCGGACATCGTAACGAACACATTGCCTGTCTTCGCAGCCTTATGGCGCTCCTCCAATTCCATCTCAAAGAACGCACGGATAAGGTGTCGCTCGCCGGCTGACATCGACTGTATAATAGAAGGCCGGATGCCTTTTCGGCTCCAATAGTAATAGAGCATTTCGCCATAGCCATCCGACCTTATTCGTTTTTTAGCTCTTCCAAGGAACCTTCGCCAAATCCAGAAAGCGAGGAAATGATGTTGTAAAGCTGCGTAATTTCGCCGGGTAGAAGGAGCTTCGAGGACTCCAACAATTGTTTCGGCGTAGAAACACCATATGCCTCCAGCAAGCGAGCATCTTTCAAGTCAGGCTCCACAATGCCTTTCAACAGCGTGAACAACTGAACTTGGCTTGCACTGAAGCTTTCCAGCTCACCCTTTTTACTCACAGACATCGAGATTTCTTGAATCTCCTCGAACTCGTCCATCGTTAGTGCTTGGCATTTGAAAATAACAGGCTCACCTGCGATCTCGCTGAGTCGTTTCAATTCTACTTCTTTGGAAGGACGGCTCAACTTTCCTTGTCCCAATCCTAGCAATAGATCAAATGTAGATTTACTCATATTGATAACCCCTTTTCTGATTTCAATGTTGTATGGAAATAACAAAAAGACGGCATACCTAGTACACCGCCTGTCATTGGCTCATTTTTGCAACATCATGCACGCTGCATGCTAAATTACACATCATTAAATAGATGATTTAACTGTCCAATCCGTAAATGTAAATGGTGCTTCAAGTTCGCCCTTCTTCTTCAATTCCCAGTTCACCAGACTTAGGTCATTAAAGCACGCATCCTTAATCTCAATAATTTCTACACCATTGACAGAAGGATCGTCCAATCTGGACATAATTTTGAAACGCGGATTAATGCCACGCTTAATCTTTTCACTGATCAGTTTGATCATACGAGAATTTGCTTTGTGCATTTTCATCGTACCTGTACCCTTATAGCCCATAAACTTGGAATCGGTCGCGAATTTGCCGGTAATAGGCACATCTTCCTTCTCAATCTCAATTTTCGCTTCAAGAGATAGCGCTTCAGCAACATAATCCCCATCCAACCATACCTCTCCGAACGTTCCAGACATTACTTGTTCACCAGAAAAAGCCATCTATAATTCCTCCTTATTCGTATCATTGCAATTTGTTAAATTCAATACTACTGTGCTTACAAATAAACACTAATCTTCACGTCTTCGATTGCATCCAACGGACGCTGTGTTGCCGTCAAAAATACTTGATCGCGCGTATTCGCTTCTTTCAACTGCTGTTCCGTCATTTTAGCAACTTCTTCAGCTCCAAGAATTGATTTCAAGTACGTGCGCTGCGCAGCTAAATCGATATCAATGATATTTTTTCCTGGATCAAGAATACCTTCTTGCTCCAACACTTCGTAATACGCGTTAATCGCAGAAATAAGCAGAAGTTTATTCATATAGGAATTTTGCACCTTGCCGATATAATGATCTTCGATCGTTGCTTTCATATCGTGGTACGTCTTGTTCAAGATGCGCACGACTTTAATCTTCTTCCAGTCCGCACCGAGTGCTTCTGTAACCGTTAAGAACGATGTAACGCCGCGAGCGATCTTCACTTTTTCACCGTCATGGAACAAAATCAATTTGCCAGCCTTAACAGCTGCATCTGCATCTGCCTTCGTCAGCTTCGGTACATTCGTCACTTCAGGCAACGTCTGGAACGTCGGCGCAACTGTCAGTGGCAAGCCTGCAATCAAGCCCGCAATACGTGCCGTATATTGGCTAGCTGTGTATGTCTTCGCACCAACTTCAATGTTGTCGGTAGCAAAGTTAATAACAGCAGGGTGATCCGCTGCTGCATGCGGCAGCACAGCTAGAATACGACGCTCTTTATTTGTAAACATCGATTTCGCCCAAGTGGACAGAACAGCAACTTCTGCATCTTTAACACCAGGGAAAGCAACAACATTGAATGTGATCGTCTCCAAACGATCCAATGCAGCGCTATAATCAACAGCAGCGGCCGGGATAACAACCAACTTCACTTCCTTAGGAAGACCAACCATCCCTTGTTGAATATAAGCTAGGTTTTCAGCACTCAATCCAGCCGGTACATCCTCGATGCCAAACAACGTATATTCCTTCACATCATTTACAGATGCATCTTTCAATACAAGTGCCAGTACACCAACAGCACCTTGTTCTACAGCACTTGCTGCTTTTTGTTTGAATTCAATTACTACACTAGGCAATCCCATCGATTACTCCTCCTTAATAATGAACAGATACTTTTTTAATAAGATCATGCTGTACAGTCGGATCCTCAAGCTCAGCCGCTAACGTAATGCGGACAAATGTGTCTGCTCCTCTTGTGCCGCCTTTTACAGACACCCTATTGAACACGTTCCCACTGTTATCTTTCAGTTGATGCAGCGCGCTAAAATGACTGCGAATACGCTCTGACGCTGTTAGCTGCGCTCGCCCATCAGGCGCATCCCCGATTAGCGGCGGCACATACACCACTTGCCAAGTCACTTCTGACGCTGTCGTTCTGGCACTTGCTCGCTCATCTTTAGCCTTTAAGAGCTGTACCCACACAGCAGGTCGCTGCGGTACAGCTGGCAGATACCCTGCATACCACGCCGTTACTTCTGGCAGCAGTGAACGCATTCGAACTTGCAACGCCTCATAGCTTGCTTCCCACATAGTAGATTGTCATTCCCCCCTCTCTTTCGCTGATTTGTAGAGGTTGTTCAGAAAGTCCATCCTTTTTGAACACGCACTTGTTGGCATAAAAAAATCAAACGCAAAACCGAATCACACATGTTCTGCGCCTGCCCGCGCCTTTGTTCCATTGTGGAACCGGTGTGTCGTTTGCGTTTGATTTCGTAATATCAATTTAACATGTCTAGAACAAAACGCTTGATGGGATTCCTATTAATTAACTACGAACGTTTGTTCTTATTTTTGTGTTAAATCATTTCGCTATTGTTGAGTTTTTTTTGCACTCTCTCGCCTTCCTCCGTGAATATTTTCTGACGTGTCTTCGATCCACCCTTGAACGATCCATGACTGATTCTCGACTTATCCGTGACTAATCGCTGTCACCCCGTATAGTGACGAAATATCATATATAAAAAATGCCCCTATCCCTTGTAGTGGGAGAGGAGCAAAGTAAAAGCTAGTTCAAGCTAAAGCTACGATTGAGATCCAACTTTACTTCGAAGTTCTGAGGAAATGGACAGCGAATAATTTATCGAACGTCTCCATATATGACTTTATCAATTTTGGATCCGTGGGATTTTCCGTAACATTGAGCGCCAGCATCTTTTTACCATCCCTTGTTCCTATTACATAAGAAGTAGAACCATCCAAACCACCACTATGCCCCCAAACCGATACGTTAGAAGATAGTTTGTGCTCAAAAACACCGAGTCCTGCATAATAGTTCGGCATTAATTCTGACTTTACCGTAGTAAACATTTGCTTCATTTCTTTCGGTTTTAGCAATTTCCCAGCCAATAACGCACTTAGAAATCGTTGCAAATCATCGGCAGTCGATATCATTTCGCCGCCAGCATTAGCCCAAGATGGGTTCATCTCCGTAATATCTTGTAAGTTGTTAGATCCATTTCCTTTTGTATAGCCTCTAGCATGAGGGTTGGGCAGCTTTGAAGACGTACCTGGAAGAAAGGTATGTTTTAATCCTAGCGGTTTGATTATACGTTTCTGAATTTGCTCAGCATACGTCTGCCCTGTAACCTTTTGTATGATGCGGCCCATTAGCAATGTATTCGTGTTCGAATAGTGTGATTTTTCACCAGGTGCAAATACCGGTTTGACTTTAAGTCCTATTTTAGTAAGTTCATCTGCTTTGTAGGTTTTAAACCGATTTTCAATGAACCCCTCCTGAAAACCTTCAGACCATACATAATCACCAAGTCCGCTCGTATGCTGCAACAGATGCCGAATCGTTATTTTATTACCATCATACCCGTTACCCTGCACAACACCTGGCAGCCACTTTTCGACTGTGTCGTCCAAACTCAGCTTACCTTCTCCTGCCAACTGTAGCGCCACGACTGCCACAAATGTTTTTGTAATACTACCAATTCGAAAATGGAAATCAGACTGCATACTGCGTCCTGATTTGATATTAGCCTTACCAGCGGTATATTGTTTCTTCACTCCGTTATCCAGCGTTTGCAGGAGTACTCCCGGAGCACCTTTCTTGACTAATTCATTAAGTATTTTTTGAATAGCTGCATCCTTGGCCATGTTGTTGTTTGTCGCCTGAGATTTTATATTTTTATGGGAACTGGCTGCTGCATGCGCCGTATGTACGCCTCCAACAGGCAGCATAATCGTTCCTGCCAACATAATCGCCGTGCTCATCAAGATCAATTTTTTCAAGTTCATTTCAACCACTCCTATAATTCATCAAATATGCTACCTCCCAAAGATATTCAAATCATTGTCCTGTTTCCTAGTGATGTAATGTCATAGTGACATCATGTAGTATCATAATGACGTAATGTTACGTAATGTCATATCACACAAAAAAAGCCCATCCCGTACAGGGATGAGCCTTCCATATAGTAAGCCATTCGTTAATACTGAACAACGAACCGACCTATGCCTTCTGTTCTCCAAAGAACATCTCAAAAGCTAGCGCTGTTTGTATGCGCGACTCATCATCTGTCAGCTTGCGCACTAACTCCATCTCAACCTCTGTTACCTCTTCTCCTTGGAAGTTAATTTCCGCGATAGAAGCAACGATTTTGACAATGGCAACTGCTGTATTATCTGGTGTATACGCGATTACTTTCTGACCTGTTGGGAAAATACGCAAGCCCGATTTCTTCATTTTCCCGCGTCCATATTCTAATAATTCGTACAACTCTTGCTCGCTTTTGAATTTGCATACCGAATTGAACTCTGTCTGGAACCCCACAATAACCGCTCCTCCCTGCATCTTAATACTTCTATTGAAGCACGAAACATTATGGGATGGCAATGTGAGATAAGGTAATCCCTCCATATTCATAAATAAGCACAGAGGCACCATAATCAACAAATCGCATTCTACTGCTCACAATCAGCTAATACGAAGCAATTCCTTCTCATTCAACTTGCGATCAATAAGCCGCTCAATTCGCAGCTCCAGCATTTTCTTCAAACGATCTCGATTACTCGCTGGCAGCTTACGAACTCGCACCTCTTGCTCTATCTTTTCATGGATCCGAGCACTCATCTTCTGGACAATAGCCTGACGTTCTACCCCTTTCGTATGTGCGTACTCAACAAGGGACTTTCCTTCCGCCGTAGCCTTGTGCCAAGCATCTGCTCCCAGTCCAAGATCCACGAGCACCTCACTTAATTGAAGCTTCTTCATTTTCAAACCAATATGCTCTTTACCAATAGGTCGCTGTCGCTGTTCTTGAAACGAGCCCTGTTCCCCAGCTGAAAGGGACGTATAAGCAGAGAACACCTCTTTACTTGCATATGCCCCAACATGTATGGCTACAAAGATATTGGTAGCCACAATAACACCCAACATCATGAGTTTGGAAGCTTGCCGTTTCATATCTAATTCCCTCCGTCGGTACTTATATACGAATCAGTATGTCCACGGCACTGCACTTTTTATCTCTATCACCAAAAAAGCGTACCGACAACTTACACGAAGTAAGCTGAGAGCACGCTCCTACCTAAATATTTATTCAAACTGCTGAAATGATAGATACACAAATACAGTTACACATTTACATAATGAAGCTTCTGCTTCGCTGCATAACGATTCAAAGCCAGCTCAATCAAATCATCCAACAATTGCTGATATGGCTTGCCCGTTTCTTTCCACATCAATGGATACATACTGTACGGAGTAAACCCTGGCATTGTGTTTACTTCATTAATAAATACCTGACTATCGGAACGGCGCACGAAGAAGTCTACTCGAGACAATCCAGAGCCATCGATCGCACGATAAGCGCGAACTGCCATCTCACGAATGCTAGCTGCCAATTCAGCATCCAGCTCAGCTGGAATTTGCATACCGGATTTGCCATCGATATATTTAGCTTTGTAATCGTAGAACTCATTGGAAGAAATAATTTCACCCGTTACAGAAGCTTGCGGCTCGTCATTACCCAGTACACTGACCTCAACCTCACGAGCATCTACAAATTCTTCGATAATGACCTTGCGATCATATTGAAGAGCAAGTTCGATAGCTGCGATTAGCTCTGCACGATTGCGTGCTTTCGATATGCCCACAGATGAGCCAAGATTAGCTGGCTTAATGAAGCAAGGATAGCCAAGTTCCTCTTCCGTTTGACGCAAGATCTGTTCCTGATCACGGTTCCATTCTGCACCGATAAAATGAACATACTGAACTTGAGGCAAACCTGCATCTGCAAATACAAGTTTCATAAACGCCTTATCCATGCCGACAGCTGAAGCCAGAACGCCTGCGCCTACATAAGGGACGTTCGCCATTTCGAACAAACCTTGAATCGTACCATCTTCACCATTCGTTCCATGAATGAGTGGGAACATAACATCAATGGCAGCTTCAACTGCTGTGCCAGCACTGCGATCCAAACTGCGGAACAACATATCCATAGCCTGCACCGTGCCACCTTTTGCATCCAACAGCTTCAATTGTTCTTTATCTGCAAATGGAGTGTTCATCAAGCTGCCTACACGCCATTCTCCTGCTTGTGTAATAAAGAATGGGATCATTTCATATTTGTCAAAATCAAAAGCATTCATAACCGCGAACGCTGTTGATAACGATACTTCATGTTCTCCGGATTTGCCGCCGTATACAAGGCCGACGCGCATTTTACGTTGTTTATCCATAAGCCCCTCCATTTAGCGCATATCGCGCAGTTAGTCTATCCATGACGTACCTTAGGCTTTGCTGACTGTACCAAAATACCGGCAACATGCAATTCATAACTTCAAGCGGTTAGAATACGTCTGTTATGTGGAAAAAGCGATACGCTGTCGCTTCCGTCCATGCGTAAGAATCTTGATAATCCCAGTAACGGTGACGACTGTTCGTCGTATGAGCGTTCACGAGCGGCATACCGTTCAGGTCAAACGAAGTTACAATTGAACTGTGCTGATAATGTCCGTTGCCATCCCAATCATAAAGGATAACATCTCCAAGCTTCAGTTCTTTCGGGTGATCCACTGCAATTGCTCGCAATCCTGACTGATTATACGTCAAATAAATTTCTAAGCTATTGGATACCGCCCAACTGTAGCTCCACGCTTCGCGATCGGCTATCATCCCTCTGTACCACCAGCCTAATTCTCTTTTACCAGTATAGTTCATGGGTGCTCCACCTGCAAAGAGACATTGTGATACATAGTTCGTGCAATCGACCTCGAATTGTAAAAATTGAGGGTTGGGTTCATTCCAATACAATTCTGCATACTCCACAGCCATTTCACGGCGATAAGGAGTCAGATTGGCTGGTTTGGAGTGACCAAGCACATTTCGATTTAGAAATGGTCGCGTTGCAGACCGATGCTCCTGCATCAGCTTTTTATCCTGTAGGAGCGTCGACATCGGCTTCCGTTCTGGGGTAGCATGCTCAATCTGGGCAATAACCCAGTCTCCCCCTTCCTTGACAAGCACAACTCGTTCCGATTCCAGTCTCTCTTCTATTAAGGTATTTCCTTTTTGCTGACCAATACGCTGAACATGGAATTCCAAGTCAACATGTACTTCTCCTTCTGCTTCACGTACACGATTTAATTTGGCCTTCGTCTGGGACTTAATCGGCTCAAGGTCACGCTTCCGATACCAATCACGCAGTCGCTGCCTGCGTTCACTCATCATGAGCACATATCTTCTATCCGTAATTGGCGTAAGAAGTGCTTGAGGACGTTCGTCAACTTCATGCCGATTATGCTGTTCTACATAAGCGTATAATGTCGTCTTCCATGCCTGCCTCATCTTCCTGCCTCCTCCTGTCCATCGCCTATTCATCTAAATTCATATGTATGCCCAACTTGTCTCGTACATGTCGATGTGAAACATTTAGGCATATTTTTGAAGCAAAACATCTTTACCAGCGTCACTAGAAACGATATACTTGTATTGTAAATATGAAATGAGGTTTCATTAGATGAAACATTCTCATTTGATAAAGAGGAATTGAGGAGTTTACAACGATTACCACTAACTAGATATTGCAATCACAACCATGAAGGAGGTCCTTTACATGACAAGAAATAATGCATATTCCGCTCAGCGCGAGCTGACAGTTGGAAGCAAGTCCTATCGTTACTACAGCTTGGATGCACTAAACACGCAAGGATTCAACAGTATTTCTCGCCTACCGTTCTCTATTAAAGTTCTTCTTGAGGCAGCTATTCGTCAATTCGACGGCCGTGCAATTACGCAAGAACACGTTAAACAAATCGCGAACTGGGCTGAAGAGCGTGATGGAAACAAAGAGATTCCGTTCATCCCTGCACGTATCGTTTTGCAAGACTTCACAGGTGTTCCTGTTGTCGTAGACTTGGCAGCAATGCGCGACACGGTTAAAAAAGCAGGCGGTGATCCGAAGAAGATCAACCCGCTCGTTCCAGTAGACCTCGTCATCGACCACTCTGTCATGGTAGATGCATTCGGTAATAAAGACGCTCTTGAATATAATATGAACATCGAGTTCGAACGCAACGAAGAACGTTACCGCTTCCTTCGTTGGGCACAAACAGCGTTCGATAACTTCCGCGCTGTACCTCCAGCTACAGGTATCGTTCACCAAGTTAACTTGGAGTACCTTGCTTCTGTAGCAGCTACCAAAGAAGTAGACGGCGTAACTGAAGTATTCCCTGACTCCCTAGTGGGTACAGACTCTCATACAACCATGATCAATGGTCTTGGTGTTGTTGGTTGGGGTGTTGGCGGTATCGAGGCAGAAGCTGGTATGCTTGGACAACCACTTTACTTCGTTACACCTGAAGTTATTGGCTTCAAATTGACAGGTAAGTTGGCAGAAGGCGCAACAGCAACTGACTTAGCATTGACAGTTACACAAATGCTTCGTAAAAAAGGCGTTGTTGGTAAATTCGTTGAGTTCTACGGCCCTGGCCTTGAGCAGCTTGGCTTGGAAGACCGTGCAACAGTTGCGAACATGGCACCTGAATATGGCGCTACAATCGGCTTCTTCCCAGTTGATAACGTTACATTGAACTTCTTGCGTGCAACTGGCCGTAAAGAAGAGCAAGTACAATTGGTTGAAGAATACTACAAAGCACAAGGCATGTTCCGTACAGCTGACATGGAAGATCCAGTCTTCTCTGACACGATCGAGCTTGATATCGGCTCTGTTGTACCAAGCTTAGCAGGACCAAAGCGTCCACAAGACCGCGTTGAGCTAACGAACATGAAGAAAGAGTTCAACGACATTTTGCGTACGCCACTGGATAAAGGCGGCTACGGCTTGTCCGATGAGAAGATTGCTGAAGAAGTTACGGTTCAGCATCCTAACAACAAAGTAAGCAAGATGGGAACAGGTGCGGTCGTTATCGCTGCAATCACATCTTGTACAAATACATCCAACCCTAGCGTAATGCTTGGTGCAGGTCTCGTTGCGAAGAAAGCTGTCGAGCGCGGATTGGTTAAGCCTGAATACGTGAAGAGCAGCTTGACGCCTGGTTCCCTTGTCGTTACCGAATACTTGAAAAAAGTGAACTTGTTGGAGCCACTCGAAGCGCTTGGCTTCCACGTAGCTGGTTACGGTTGCGCAACTTGTATCGGTAACTCCGGTCCACTTCCAGATGAAGTTGGTCAAGCGATTGCGGACAACGATATGACAGTAGCAGCTGTTCTTTCCGGTAACCGTAACTTCGAGGGTCGCGTACATGCCCAAGTAAAAGCTAACTACTTGGCATCTCCACCGCTCGTTGTTGCTTACGCACTAGCTGGAACGGTAAACATCGATTTGGCTAATGATCCAATCGGCTATGATCAGAACAATGAGCCTGTATTCTTGAAAGATATCTGGCCTACTTCTGAAGAAGTACAACAAGCTGTTGCTCAAGCACTCAATCCACAAATGTTCATTGATAAATACGAGAACGTATTTACACAGAACGAGCGTTGGAATGAAATCGAAGTTCCAGAAGGCGAGTCTTATGAGTGGGATCCGAAGTCCACTTACATTCAGAACCCACCGTTCTTCGAGAACTTGGGCGATGATCTGGACGATATTACAGACATCAAAGATGCTAACATTATGGCGTTGCTTGGAGATTCCGTTACAACGGACCATATCTCCCCTGCTGGTAACATCAAAGCTGACAGCCCAGGTGGCGAATACTTGATTAATAACGGTGTACAACGCAAAGACTTCAACTCCTACGGCTCACGTCGTGGTAACCATGAAGTGATGATGCGCGGTACATTCGCGAACATCCGTATCCGCAACCAAGTTGCACCAGGTACAGAGGGCGGCGTAACGAAGTACTTGCCAACTGACGAAGTCATGTCTATCTACGATGCTTCCATGAAGTATCAAGCAGAAGGCAAAAACCTCGTTGTTATCGCGGGTAAAGAGTACGGTACAGGAAGCTCCCGTGACTGGGCAGCAAAAGGTACGTACTTGCTAGGCGTCAAAGCTGTTATCGCTGAAAGCTTCGAGCGTATCCACCGTTCCAACTTGGTAGGTATGGGCGTAATGCCACTTCAATTCGAAGCGGGTCAAAGCTGGGCATCCCTCGGCTTGACGGGTCGTGAGGTAATCTCGATCGAAGGATTGTCCAACGCAGTACTTCCAGGACAACAAGTGAAAGTAACTGCTGTTCGCGAAGACGGAACAGCGTTTGACTTCAACGCAATCGTACGTCTCGACAGCATGGTTGACGTTGACTACTATCGCAATGGCGGTATTTTGCAAACGGTTCTTCGTCAAATGATTGCTAACATGCGCACTCATGCTTAATTAAATCTTATAATTGTAGAGGACCTACCCGAGCAGCTTATTGCTTAGGAAGGTCCTCTTTTGTTATGTAACGATTATAATGCTCCTCTTCTGATCCGAATTGATCATTTGGAAGGAAATTCTTGGCATAATGCATTTATGTTCATCCATTTACTATCTCACTCCATACGTTCCGAAAAATAGGCGGCTGCATATGATGGATTACCCAAATGTAAGCCTATTCAAATTAAAGGAGGTATGAGTATTGTGTTGGAATTAACTTGGCTTCATGGGATTTATCTTATCTTCATCATGCTTATTATTGGCTGTCTCATTAAGCGCCGTGATACGACACTTGTTTGTATCGTCGGTATATTGCTTCTCGGCTGGTTCGCTACCTCCTCGCTGGTAGCAGCCGTCAGTGGTATTTTTTCTACGTTCATTTATGCCATGAAAGAACTTATGCCTACGATACTTATTATTTCGATTATCGTTGGTATGAGTCGTGTCCTGCTCGCATCAGGTATTCATGAAGCGCTCGTATCTCCGTTTACGCGCTTTATGCGCAGTCCTGCGATGGCTTATTGGACAATCGGAATTGTCATGATGACGATAAGTCTGTTCTTCTGGCCATCGCCTGCCGTTGCGCTTGTTGGTGCAGTGCTACTGCCAGCGGCGATCCGAGTTGGACTGCCGCTGCTAGCGGTCGCCATGGCGATGAACTTGTTCGGACATGGCATCGCTTTGTCCGGCGATTTCATCATCCAAGCTGCCCCCAAGCTAACAGCTGATGCCGCAGGCATTCCCGTAGAGAGCGTCATTAGTGCTAGTCTACCGCTTGTATTGGTCATGGGGGCGGTAACGACAGGCGCAGCCTTTTGCTTGATTCGGCGAGACTTAAGGTCAGGGCGACTGCAACCTACTAGCAGTACAATGGAGACCCGAGTAGTATCTAACGAAAATGTAGGCGACACAAATTCTACGAATATTTCATATATGGCGGCTCCTCCGGAAACTGGCTCTTCTCCTGATAGGGTTATCACTAACCTCGATAACCCTAATAATGCTAGTAATGATACCGATATCAATTTGACAGGTACTTTTGCACTCACTCCGCTGATAAAACGTTTATCAGCTATATTAATAGTCCTTCTATTTGCGCTCGATGTCATGATCTTATTCCGATATAATCTCCAAGGTGGTGAAGCCACCGCGCTTGTAGGTGGTACCGCCGTACTTATTCTCCTCCTCATCAATCTACTCACCTATCGTGGAAAAGGATTAGAACAAACGACGACACATCTTATAGATGGTTTCCTGTTTGGCTTTAAAGTGTTTGGACCTGTCATTCCTATCGCCGCGTTCTTCTATCTTGGCGATGCGGCTTTGACTGAGTTGTATGGTCCGGTGCTGCCGGCTGGTTCGCATGGTATCGTCAATGACCTTGGCGTTGCCCTAGCCCACAATGTACCCGTTCATCCGGCAGTCGGTGCTGTCACGATGACCGCCGTCGGCACGATAACGGGCCTCGACGGCTCAGGCTTCTCTGGCATTTCGCTGGCAGGCTCGGTCGCCAGCGTGTTCGGCAGTGCCATCGGTGGGGGCACTGCTACCTTAACCGCCCTAGGGCAGGTCGCCGCCATCTGGGTTGGCGGCGGAACGCTTATCCCGTGGGCGCTTATTCCAGCCGCTGCGATCTGCGGCGTTAGCCCGTTCGAGCTCGCACGGCGTAATCTTATTCCCGTATTCATCGGCTTAACGGCCACGACGCTGCTAGCAATCGTAATGCTTATGCTCAACATATGAATACGAACAAGGATGTGAAAAAGCGATGAGAGTACGCGCTTATCAGCAGCGTACTCCCATCGCTTTGGCCTTATTTTCAAAATGGTACAAGGGATATTTTCGTTTAACAGTTTAGTATTTTGATACTCTAGATTACAATTAGCTACAACTTGTTGCAATAAATTGTCTTTTCAATAAGGACAAATCATAGTTTTGTCTATACAAAGGTGGACATCATAGAGATATAGTCCCGAAACGCATTTCAACCCCCGCCCCCCACATCTAGTGCTTCAATAATATTCAACACACCAGATATAGGTTTCCGTTCAGCGAGCATGTATATACTTTTTAAAAATGTATGTCCACTATTGCGAAGACATTTTTAATAATATTCCATGTATAATAGACATTCACTCATTCATTTTTAGTAATACAAGCACGATTGGTCCACTTACACTCCTTATGTTGCTTATCTACTCATATTCCTTATTTCGCTTACTCTGCTTAGGTTAAAAGTTAATTTGATATGGCCTCTTATTATTGGATATAGCGAGGTAGTTTCACTTTATCGATAAGCAGGACACCGTCATAATGATGGCGCGGTACTATCAAAGACGCTCCATTTCCCCAAACATAAGATACTACGCGCTCAAACATCCAAGAGTTCCCACGTTCATTGTCACGATAGCGCAAATCCATAAACGTGTAAGGCTGCTTCGATGAAGATAAAATATCTTCCATCGATCCTGGAAGTAAAGGCTGTACAGGAACCGGCTTCCTTGTTTGATTTTCTGCCGATTCTCCGCTTGCCATATAAAGTCCCATGACGTAGCTTTGACGTTGGAGATTATCTGTCATAAGTTCTCCCATCCATTTATGGGAGCCATCAACAATTTGAGACTGCGCCTTGCTGATGTGGCCATTATGAGCCCAGACAATAAACTTCTCTTCTGGATAGACTTCCGTAGCAAGCCAAATCAAATTGTTCGCCATGGCACGATCACGCCATTCCGTTGCACGGTACATAGCTGCCACGCCTTCTTTTTCTATATCTATATTTACATTAATATTAATTTCAACATATTCGTTAATGAGGCGGATACGATCCTCAACCGCTCGTTCCATCAGTAGCACCATTTTCGGCTCATTCGGATATTGTTTCTTTAATTCATCCTCATGCGCTGTCACTTGCTCTAGTAATTTTTTATACAAATGAAGCAGTTCTGGCTTCGCTTTGCGGTAGCCCGTCAGATCTTTTCCGCGGCTCCATTTGGCCAAATCACTCTCTGCCTTCATGACTTGCTCTTGAAGCTTCTCCTCTTTTAACCACTGTGCATCTTTAAGCAGCGGAGTTTGTAATTGAATATCAAAGCCTAGCAACCGCAGCGGCTGCTGGCTATCCTGCGTATCCTTCATATATTGGAACAACGGAAGTGTCTCTTCTGTCCACCATACTTGAAAAATAGAGCGTTTCATTGTTTCTTCAGCCGTCTTGCTCTTCATTGTACCTTGCGCAATTGCCGCATCAGGAAGACCACTTTCAAAGGCAATGAAGTTATAACCCAATTGCTGATGCAAATATTGAATCAGACGTGTCTTCACCGAATTAAATTCAGCAGCGCCATGACTACTTTCTCCTAAATAGACAATCCGCTTATCCGCTAGCAATGGAATTAACATGTTGAGATCTTCAAAATTACTTTCCGGAATCGCCCCATTTACTCGTTTCTCCGGTTGAATGGATTTCAGAGCATAAGCATGGTCAGTCACATACTTTTTCCAATCGTCAATTGCCTCCGGGTAGTTACGGGCCATAAGTTTTTCTTTAGGATGTATCTTCTTGTTTGTCCGCTCTACTTTTTGGTCTCCTTGATGCTCAAGTTGCTTGCCCTGCTTGAAGTTGGAGTCACTTTGTGCAGAAGCAATATGGCTCGGTGCTGCAGCATAACTAATGGAATTAGTAGATGTTAATGCTACTGTCGCGGTCAATACAAGCAAAACAAAGCGGCGACATCGTGCAGACAACGGCTGGGATATGTGAGTTGATTTCACTGATTTCACTGGTTTCATTACGTTCAACTCCCTACTTTCAATATGGTTTATCTTGATTTCATCCTAGCAGTTACGCAAGATGAGCGTCTTGACATTTTGTGCTTTCTTATTTGGAAATAGGCAGCAGCTACCTATCTAAAATAAAAAAACGCTGCATCACTTCTCGATGCAGCGTTCGGCGTTACCTTTTCCATAAACCTATTTAACTGTCTATCTCTTACGCAATTACTTGATATAACGAGGAAGCTTTACTTTATCGATAAACAAGATACCGTCGTAATGATGGCGCGGTACGATCAAAGTCGGCATATATCCCCAATCATAGGCGAAGACACGTTCGAACATCCAAGAGCTCCCCCGCTCGTTGTCACGGTAGCGTAAATCCATAAACGTGTAAGGCTGCTTCGCTCCAGATAAAATATCCTCTAAAGTTCCTGGTAACAAAGGACTTACAGGGATCGGCTCTCTAGTATCGTTATCAGCCGACTCTCCGCTCCCCATGTACAGCCCCATCACGTAGCTTTGACGTTGAAGCTCCTTCGGCATAAGCTCGCCCATCCATTTATGCGCATTTTCAAAAGAGTAAATTTTTGACTGTGCCTTACTAATGTGACCGTTATGGGCCCATACAACAAACCTCTCTGTTGGGTATACCTCCGTAGCGAGCCAGATCAAATTGTTCGCCATGGCACGATCACGCCATTCTGTAGCACGAAATACAGCCAGCATATCGCCTTTCTCAACAGCTATATTACCTTCAATATTAATTTCAACATATTCGTTAATAAAACGGATCCGATCCTCGACCGCACGTTTCATCAGTACCGAGATTTTCGGTTCATTCGGATATTCTTTCTTTAATGCTCCTTCATGAGCTTCCACTTGCTTCAATAGTTTTTTATACAAATGAATAAGTTCTGGCTTCACTTTACGATAGCCCGCTAAATCTTTACTGTTTCTCCATGTAAGCAACTTAGTCTCTGCCTTTATAACTTTTTCTTGAAGTTTCTTGTCCTTCAACCATGCAGCATCCTTAAGAAGAGGTGAATTCCATTGAATATCGAAACCCACCATACGAAGTGGTCGCTCGCTGTCTTGCGTATCCTTCATATACTGGAACAACGGAAGTGTTTCCTCCGTCCACCATACTTTAAAGATGGAACGTTTCATCGTTTCTTCAGCCGTCTTACTTTTCATTTTCCCTTGTGCAATTGCTGCATCTGGAAGACCGCTTTCGAACGCAACCATGTTATAGCCAAGCTGCTGATGCAAATATTGAATGAGACGTGTCTTCACCGAGCTGAATTCTGCAGCACCATGGGTGCTTTCTCCCAAATAAACAATTCGCTTATCTGCTAACAGCGGTACTAACATATCAAGATCTTCAAAATTGCTCGCTGGTATCGAGCCATTCACACGCTTTTCCGGTTGAATCGACTTCAAGGCATAAGCATGATCATTCACATATTTCTTCCAATCTGCGATTGATTCCTTATAGGTACGGGCTTGGCTATCCATTGCCTTCTCGATTTGCTCTTTGGCTTGTTGAGTCTGTTGAGCGGCTTGCTCCGCTTTCTGTTCTGGTTGTGCTGCTGCCGCTTGCGCTTGGACGGAGCTAATAGGCCCGAGCCAAGTTGTCATTGCCATCGCCGTCATCGTGACCGTTAACAGCATCGCTTGTAGACGTCCACGCCATCCTTTATTTGAGTTGTTCGTTGCCATCTTCATCGTATTCATCTTCATTCCCCTATTCTAAGTAAAGTAATGTATGTACGAATCTTTTTCTACTATTACGCATTATGTTTGCTCACGAATTGATATGTTTGTTCTTGTTTCTCGTATAAGATAAGTTTAGACCCCCAAAGTTAAATGGGAGATACTTGAAGTTTAAAATTAGGTTAAAAATATAGCTTGGATACATATCTATCTATAGCAGCATCATTTCCACTTATGTCGGGAACCATTGTTCAAACTCCAACAAATCTTCCTCTGTCAAATAAACTGCACGGCTGCTTTGATCACGTATAAGGACTCCCGTCTCTATTAATCGCTCAGCATCGCATGCGCTAGCGCCTCTGCCTAAAAGGAGCGACTTTTCGCAAGTCAGAACTGTGCACCACGACACCTTTGATATCCATCCTTCGTCTATGCTACGCTTCTTGCATGGAGGTGGATGATCTTGGAATCCAACAATTGGTCCTCGTCTTTATTAGAAGAAGCCTGCCGGAGATATGGCGGTGATCCTTCTTCCATTCAAACGCTCGGTGGGTTTACTAATAATGTGTTTTCCTTTAAGCGAAATGAAGAACCCGTAATCTTAAAATTATATACGTACAAGTCTCCTGCCGATCACTCACATCTAGTCGGTGAACTGACATGGATGACCCACTTGTCGCAACAGAGAGTACGTATTACAAAACCTATTTTTTCTGAGCAAGGTTTATGGATTGAGGAAATACAGCTAGATGAGGGAGACTTTTTGGCGGTGGTCTATGAGAAAGCGGCAGGTAAGCTGCTCCAAGATCAGCACGAAGAAGCTTGGAACGCTAATCTATTTTATAAAATAGGCGAAGCAATGGGGAACATGCATCGTGCAGCGGCAGAAATGGAACCTATATTAGATGACAGCAAACGCATCAAATGGCATGAGGAGGCGTTTATACATTCTCCTCCCCTCGTCAGTAACGAAGTACTTTTACAATGGAATACTTATGTGAGCAAGCTAAAAAGCTGGCCAACCGATTCAAATGTGTACGGGCTTGTCCATCACGATCTTCACCCGCATAACTTCTATGTCCATAATGGAGAACTCGTTCTATTCGACTTTGGCGACTGCCTCTATCATTGGTACAGTTATGATACCGCCATCATCCTTTATCACGCTTTGCAATTCGCTCGTATCTCCGATCAGGCTGACAGAGACAAATGGGCCGTTTCATTTATGGAGTCCTTCGGCAAAGGATATGCTGCGGCCTATCAGCCATTAACCAAGCAGCAGCTCGAACAGATTCCGTTCCTATTAAGATATCGCAGACTGTATTCCTATATGTATTTCAAAGCGAATACTGTATGGGAACAATTAGATGAAGAAACAAGAACTGCACTTGAACAAATGAGAGCAGCAATTGAGCAAGACAAACCTGTACTTGATGTCGAATTCAGTCCCCTCATGCAGTAAATAGTCAAGAGCGCTGAATCCAATTCGATTCAGCGCTTCATTCTTGTGGCAGTGATTCATTATCTATTTGATAGTAAGCTAACTTCCCTAACTTCCTTCAAAGAAAAAGTTACGTGTACGGTATCCTGGGACGAGAATCATGAACGCAAACAAATAACCGTCGGCTTTTAACCTTACAATCCAAAACTTTAAGTACGAATACGAAAGAAATTTTTGTAATATAAAGGTATTTACATGTATTTGTCGAATAATATTTTCCACAAGGAAATAATTAACTAATCGATTTCATCCTACATCATGTGAAGGGGGCATAAAACAGTGGTGAAATTACGTACGAACTCTTCAAAATAATATTTTGAGGAGGAAGAATAAAATGGAGATCACTTTCAAAGCTAATAAAAACATCAACCAAGAACAATTACTCAAATTATATAACGATGTGGAATGGTATGCGTATACGAACGATATGCCGCAGCTCCAGCAAGCCCTATTGCAATCATTAGACGTTATATCTGCTTGGGATCAAGAAGTATTAGTTGGATTAATTCGTGTTGTTGGTGATGGTTTAACCATCGTTTATGTGCAAGATATACTCGTATTAAATGCCTACCAGAATCGGGGCATTGCCTCTCAGTTAATGGAACAAATGATGACCAAGTATACACATGTTCGTCAAAAAGTTCTGTTAACGGAAGAAGCACCCGATGTCAGACATTTTTATGAAAAGAATGATTTCGAATCATGCGATAAAGGCTCTTTAGTCGCATTTGCTAAGTTCGGTTAGTAGAATAGCACTGTGCAATATGGGCACGAATAAAGGATCATCTCCTATATTCGTGCTCTTTTACTTGCGTGGATCAAAAAGGCAGTATGGACAAAAGTGCATCTATTTTAAGTAGAATACGTCATTTTGCGATAGATTAGGACAAATGTGCAGTTATTTTTACGATTATATGATGAAAATAGGGAAAGACGCTTAAATAAATGCACTTTTGACGATAATCCCTCAAATAGAGACATTTTCAGATAAAATAACTGCATTTTTGTCACTATTCTAGAATAGAAGTCATCCATTACATGCGAACCCAGCTAAATCCTACTAATATCGTCTAAATAATGCGGCCGGCAAGCTCACTCTAAGCATGAAACATAATTACTATGAAATATATATTAGTAATTAGAAGATGAATAGTAGTGCTTAAACTTGATATATGATGAAATAAACTCCTTCAAACAACAATAAAAAGCGTTAACGCCCAGCCCCAGTACTGATCCTTGCCTTGCAAACAAGGTCAGCCTCTAGTGGCCGCGTTAACGCTTTTCTTATTTAGCTGCTTCTTATTTACAGCCGCTTATTTATCACTTCTGTTTATATAGCCATATATCGCTTCGCTTCTACTAGAAGCGGAAATCGTCGTCTGTCAGCGGTTCAACATGCATCGCACGAACATATCCGTTACCCTTCTTTGAGAAGAAGTCATGCTGCTTCGTACGCGTGCTAATTCCGTTAAACACAATTGGATTGATTTCTTCCTCTGGGAACATCGGCTCCATACCGAGGTTCATCAACGCCTTATTAGCATTGTAACGGATGAACTTCTTCACTTCCTCCGTCAAGCCAATCGTTGTGTACAGCTCTTCCGTGTACTTTTCTTCATTAGCATGCAGTTCCTTCAATAGCGTCTGGAACTCCGCCACAACTGCATCCTGCTCTTCTGGGCTCAATTCAGCAAACAACTCTTGAGCCAATACACCCACATAGAGACCGTGAATACTTTCGTCACGAAGAATCAAGTCGATAATTTCACCGCTGCTCGTCATCTTACCTTGTCCTGCTAGGTACAACGGATAGAAGAAGCCACTGTAGAACAAGTAGCTTTCCAGCAATACTGAAGCACACATCGCCAAGTACAGGTCTTTGCGTGTCTCAATGTTCGTGTAGTAGCGGGAAACCATCTCCGCTTTCTTCTGCAAGCAAGCATTGTCCTCTACCCAGCGGAACACGCCATCGATCTCTTCTGTCGTTGCCAGCGTTGTAAAAATACTGCTGTAAGACTTAGCATGGATTTGCTCCATCATCGCCATAAATCCGAGAACGGCTTTGCGCTGCAAGCCTTCTACATGATCCAATATTTTCGGCATACCTACGCCGCCTTGAATCGTATCAAGAAGCGTCAAACCACCAAGTACCTTCATATATAAATCCTGCTCATCCGCGTTCAATGTCAGCCAAGACATTTTATCGTCAGACAAGGGAATTTCATCATCCGTCCAAAATTGCATAATATTTTGATTCCAAAATGTAATTGTAAAATCGTCATCCGGACGATTCCAATTGACAGCTTTCATGACGCTCAATTCCGTTGCTCCCCTCTCATTCGTTGCCTGTTTGATGATTGTTCTATTATACGGAGCAGCTAATGCACTCTTCAACAGACAAACGGTTCGTGCGTGTGTAGTACAACGACTTCAAGCCCTTTTTCGCTGCATAAATGTAGTAGCGAGCCAATTGGCGCGTCGTTACGTCACTATTCACGTGCAGTACCGTAGAAATACCTTGGTCAATATGCACTTGAATTTCAGCAATAAGATCAAGCACTTTGAACTGATCCATTTGATAAGCTGACTTATAGTAGAAGAAGTTATCTGCAGCCATATACGGCATTGGATAGTAAGTCGTCGAGTTCGCATACGTACGAGTCTCAATTTGCTCTACGATCGGCATTACACTAGAAGTCGCATTTTGAATATACGAAATACTTTGCGTTGGTGCGATCGCTAAGCGATAAGCATGGTACAAACCATGTTTTTGTACGTTTTCTTTGAGCGATTGCCACTCTCCTGGACTAGGAATGTCCATGCCCTCAAACAACTGCTTCACTTTGTCCGAAACTGGACGGTAATCTGTCCCTAAGTACCGCTCGAAATACGAACCATCTGCATAGTCAGAACGCTCAAACCCTTGGAACGTAATACCGCTGTCTTTCGCGATTTCCATGCTTTTCTCCAAGGAATAGAAGTTCAACATCATAAAGAAGGTGCGCGCGAAGTCTTTCGCTTCTGCACTATCATAAGCGATTTTATTTTTAGCTAAAAATCCGTGCAAATTCATCGCGCCAAGACCTACGGAATGCAGCTCACTGTTTGCTTTGGCAACACCTGGTGCATTTTCGATACGAGTCATGTCACTAACCGAAGTCAGTGCAAGCATGCCTGCATGTACGGATTCCTTCATTTTCTTATGCTCCATTACGTTAACAATGTTCAAAGACGCCAAGTTGCAGCTAATATCTCTGCGAATAATGTCTTCTTGATTGTAGTCTGTAATTTCGGATGTCTCTTGCAGTTGGAAAATCTCCGTGCACAAGTTGGACATTTTGATGGAACCGATATTTTTAAGCGCGTGAGCATGGTTCGCATTGCTCTTGTTCATAATATACGGATAACCGGATTCAAGCTGAATCATCGCAATTTTCGTCAGCATGTCACGTGCACTCATCACTTCTTTTTTACGTACACGATCGTCTGCTAGCAACTGCTCGTACATTTCATCCATATCCATATCGTCTAAATGCACGCCATATGCTTTGAACACGGAATATGGTGCAAATAGATGAAGCGGTTTGTTCTCTTCCGCTAGCTTGTAAAATTGATTCGGTACGATTAGACCGATCGACAACGTCTTCAGGCGTGTCTTCTCGTCCGCATTAATCTTCTTACTGTCTAGGAACTCCATGAGATCCCAGCCGAAAATGTTGTAGTAAGCTGCGCCAGAACCTTTACGCTGTCCCATCTGATCTGCATAAGAGAATGCATCCTCCATCAGCTTCAGAACAGGCATAATGCCTTTCGCTGCTCCTTCAACGCCTTTAATAGGCTCACCGCGTCCACGCAACTTCGACAAGTTAACTGCTACGCCACCGCCGATTTTCGAGAGCTGCATGCACGTGCCGAGTACAAAGTTAATCGAGTTAAGCGCATCGTCCATTTCTAAAAGGAAACAAGATACCATCTCACCGCGACGGCTCTTACCTGCGTTCAAAAATGTAGGTGTTGCAGGCTGTACGCGCTGCTCCATCATCGCTCTAGTAAGCTCGCGAGCCATATTTTCATCACCACGTGCCAAGTGCAAAGCAACGATCGCAACACGATCTGCGTAATGTTCTAAGTATTGAGAGCGGTCGTTCGTCTTCACCGCATAGTCTGTGTAAAACTTGGATGCTGCCATGTAGGATTGGAATTGGAAATTATAGCTATGTGCAATTTCATAAATCTCTTCTACAGCTTCTGGCGAGTACGTCGTATAAACATCCTCGTAATAATCATTGTCAATCATATAGCGAACTTTCTCTGCAGAGCTAGCAAATGAAATACTCTTTGCAAACACTTCCTCCATGAATGCCTGTACAGCTTCCTTATCTCGCTCTAACCGGAAGAAGCCATCCGCTCCACGCTGCATTAACAAGTTGTTTAGTTCAATATGACGCAACTGCACTCACCTCCTCTTGATAGCCCGCATAACGAGCAACACCTTGCTTAAACCGTTCTACATCTTGTGTTGTACCTGCCAATTCAAACTTGCTCAGTACAGGCACACCATACGTACGAGCTATAATGTCCGCACTGCGGCCAAAGCATTCACCCCAGTTGCGATTACCACTTGCTGCAACCGCAACACAACGAGCATAATTATTTTTCAAAAAGGATTGTACCTTGGCTGGCACTTCTCCAAATCCTGTCGTATAGGTAATAAGCACAAACGGCTCGTCCAACGTCATTTTATCGTCAATCTGCACCGCAGGCAGGTTCAATTTATTTATAAATCTCCGTACGTTTCCGGTTCTGGAATCATAGGCAACCAACATTTTAATCGTATCTCCTTCCATCTTCATATGAAGCCTGTCAGCCCCATCTAAAGCGATCATGCATAGATCATTGTCCCTGACAGAGACGCTGCTATCTATGGTGTTTGAAATGTCTATCCGTAACAATATCTTGAGTGCATTATCAAATTTATATCAATATATAGTGTTTGTCAATGGACTTGAGCACATTCCAAATCTTTGTTTTCTTTGCACAAAATACCCATCTCTTGCCCCGTAAGCCTTTGCGGACATATCGACAATTCCGTGTCTTTCAGAGGTTATATGGACAAGCAGGTTTGTGCTTCAACACATATCCTTCTAATTCACAAAAAAATAAAAAAAGAAAGTTTGCTTGTTCGCATTGACAATTCATAATCAACCACTAGATATTGATACAGCGCAAAAAAGAAGGATCGACGAGTTGTCGACCCTTCCATAATGAACGTAATCATTTATAGCATTAAATATGTAAATGATTACGCAAATGGATTAGATTAGTCATGAACTTGAACCATGTGTTGGTGTCCAATCGATATTCGAACATATTCGAGCGATTCCACCTCCACATATTGTGTGGTGCAAGTAGACGTACTCCAAACACTATACTGCTGATATTAGGAAGTCGCTGATAACTTACTTCGATACTGCTCCGCCTTCTCTTCCATGCCCGCCGTAATCGCTGTATTGTCATCCAGTCCGTTCTCCTTCGCGTACTGGCGGATATCCTGTGTAATCCTCATACTGCAAAACTTCGGTCCGCACATGGAGCAGAAATGTGCAGACTTAGCTCCCTCTGCTGGAAGCGTCTCGTCATGATATTCCATCGCACGCTCTGGATCAAGGGACAGATTAAACTGATCGCGCCAGCGGAATTCAAAGCGAGCTTTGGACAATGCATCATCTCGCTTCTGAGCACGTGGATGTCCTTTCGCCAAGTCAGCTGCATGAGCTGCAATTTTGTAAGCAATAACTCCCTCACGTACGTCATTTTTATTAGGCAGCCCCAAATGTTCCTTCGGTGTTACATAACAGAGCATCGCTGTACCAAACCAACCAATCATACCCGCTCCAATAGCAGACGTAATATGATCATAACCTGGCGCCACATCTGTCGTCAGCGGCCCCAGCGTATAGAACGGCGCTTCTTTACATATTTCCAGCTGAATATCGACGTTCTCTTTAATTTTGTTCATAGGCACGTGACCAGGGCCTTCGATCATAACCTGCACATCATGCTTCCACGCTATTTCTGTCAGCTCACCAAGCGTCTCCAGCTCCGCAAACTGCGCTTCATCATTCGCATCATAAATGCTGCCTGGACGAAGGCCATCGCCAAGCGAAAAAGCAACATCATAACGCTTCATAATCTCACAAATATCCTCAAAATGCGTATACAAGAAATTCTCCTTATGATGAGCAAGGCACCATGCCGCCATGATCGAACCGCCGCGTGACACAATACCCGTCATTCGCTTAGCCGTCATCGGTATGTAACGAAGCAGCACACCTGCATGAATCGTGAAATAATCAACGCCCTGTTCCGCCTGCTCAATGAGCGTGTCGCGGAACACTTCCCAGCATAAGTCTTCTGCCTTGCCATTTACTTTTTCCAATGCCTGATAGATCGGCACCGTGCCTACCGGAACAGGCGTATTACGAATAATCCACTCACGTGTCGTATGAATATTTTTGCCAGTGGACAAGTCCATGATCGTATCTGCACCCCAACGGATTGCCCATGCCATCTTCTCTACTTCTTCTTCAATAGAAGATGCAACGGCAGAGTTACCGATATTGGCGTTAATCTTTACATGGAAGTTACGCCCGATGAGCATCGGCTCACACTCAGGATGATTAATGTTACATGGCAGTATAGCACGGCCAATAGCTATCTCATCTCTTACAAACTCTGGCGACAAGCCCTCACGAATAGCCGCAAACTCCATTTCCGGCGTAATGATGCCGTTTCGTGCATAGTGCATTTGGGTCACATTTTGCCCCGTCTTCGCACGAAGTGGCTGTGTGTTTACAGCAGGGTACTGTTCAGCTCCAGCAACCCGTACACCTTGCTCCGTACGAAAGCCATTGTCTTCTGGCTTTATTTCACGGCCATCATAAGTTTCTACATCGTTGCGTTCAAGGACCCAATTCTGCTTTAACGGCTGCAAGCCTTTACGAATATTAATGGTGATATCTGGATCTGTGTATGGACCGCTTGTGTCATATACGCGCAATGGTGGATTATGCTCGATACCGTCTGGCGTCTCTGTATCATGCAGCTTAATCTCTCGCTCCGGTACTAGGATGTCTGGACGTGAGCCCATGGTGTATACCTTGCGGCTGCTAGGGAAAGGTTCGATCATCCGCTTGGATGGTTCGGATGCTGACTGAGAATCTACGGTTAGTTCCATTTCCGTTTGTACAATTGTTGTAGGTAGCGCACTGGTTAGAGATTCAATCGATACGTTATTAGGGGTAGAATCAGTCTGCAATTGTGCAGATGTGGTTGTAGGTTTCTTCATGTTCATTTCCTCCTTGGTCATGCCATGACGAAAACTGCAATTGTGCTAATCTATCGGTTATACCTAACAGAGGAGCCCCCACTACATCTTATTTCTGCAAATAAGAGGGCTTAAAGGTACGTTGCGCAGTTGTAACTCGTATATATCGACTGTATGTAATTCAAATATAGATACAAACATACAAAAAGCCGGTCCCGTAAAGGAACCGGCTGACGTCGATATACTCACACACCGAGACAAAGGATAAATGATCGCATCCTTATCTAATGGTGCTTATCGTGCCGATTACTTCCCTACGCTGGTATAATCCAGATCAGGTGCAAAGGGTTTAAGATCTTCAGCGCGATCTTGTCTCAGCCTCCGCTCGGAGGCACCCCTAGTAACAATATGCAGTTCATGCATGGTAAATGTTAACTTATATCTCACTAACCATAACGGAATAAAGCCAATTATGCAAGTAATCCCAGAAAATAAACCTTACAAATTAAACCTACAAATTAACGGTACGTATCATCTTCTCCATACGAGAAGCGGCTTCCATCAGTAAAGGAGCGTACGCCCTCATCGTATCCGGAGTCATCCGGCTAACAGGGCCAGATACGGACAACGCAGCTGAAATACGATGGGAACGATCCAGTATAGGCACGGATATAGCTGCCGCCCCAGGTTCACGCTCTTCCACACTTAATGCGTACCCGCCTTTTTTCACTTCTTCTAACTGTTGCAAAAAGTCTGCCGTCTCAATTGAAGCTGGCCAAGAAGAGCTTTGCATCGTCTCTGCACGTTCTGATTCATCTGCAAAGGCAAGAAGCACTTTGCTCGACGCGCCTACATATAGAGGCAATCGCACACCGATCGGTGCCACACGGCGAATCGCCTGGTTGCTCTGCACCGCTTGAATGCGAATCCGGTCATTACCGTCCCGTACATACAAGCTTATCGTCTCTCCAAGCTGATCGCGCAAACGCTCCATTTCAGGAAGCAGCAGTTGAGCTGCATCATCCACTTGGGTCAAGTTTGCTGCCAACTCCCAGACACTGTATCCAAGTCTGAACTTATCTCCGTCACGCAGTAAGAAACCTTTCTCCTCCAGCGTTGCCAGTAAACGATGAACGGTACTCTTATTCAAGCCCACTCGTCCTGATATTTCCGTTAAGCTCAAATCATGGGCATCTTTGAAGCACATCAATATATCAAGCGCTCTTTCGACCGCACGAACCGTCAACTTACCTCCGCTTTCTTCCATAGGTAAATCACCTTCTTTCGTTCCATTACATGGAACTTTGTTACATCTAGTATAACGCTGAGATTTGTTTGCGTAAAGAGATGTTGTTGCTAAATTGCTAAATACGAAAAAAGAATACGGTATGCTGCACAGTAAAAAAAAGTACATGCTTATCCATACTCTATTTCATCATGACATCTAATATGACATTGAATAGGTTTGCCCAGATATTCATCCACTCCACTCCGTATGCCTCGTGCTTATTTCAAACGACAGATGTTTACGCTGGACTTTAGTCCCATCATCCGCGCTTTTTTTACATGAAGTTTACTATATTACACGAGCATTACAATCGCCTTACAAATCGTGCAATACCATTGTTTTAGCGGGGTTATCCGCATACGATGGAAGTAGTAGAAAACGTTCTCAACTCAATGACAACGAACTAGAGCGCTGCACGTATATCTCTCAGTTCGACAACACTCAACTAGGTCTTTTGTTCCATTTATATACATTGAATTCGTTACAAAGATCATCTGTGAAACATCGCGAATAAAAAGGAGGCATCTACCATGAGTTCACCTATGATATCAACGCCAAATGCCCAACCCGAATGGATCTCTCCTATTGAGCCAGCAATACCCGCTCGAATGAAGCGCGTGAAGTTGAAGCATATACTCATCGCCTTACTGTTATCCGCTGTGTTCACCGTGATTGTCATCTTTCTAGCCTTGCATGCTTTTATTGCTTGGATGTTCGCGAATCCTCAAGTTCCACCGCTGTTTGCAAATCCGATGACAGCGAAAGGACTCCAATATGAAAATGTGACCTTCCCTGCGCGTGATCAGCATACACTCGTAGAAGGATGGTACATTCCGGCAAGCTCTGCGTCCAAGAAGACGATTATATTGAGCCATGGCTATGGAGCAAATCGAGAAGAATACTGGGTACCCATGTATGACCTAGCCCAATTCGCTCAACGCCTAGGTTATAATGTCATTATGTTTGACTACGGCTTTGCTTCACCAAACCATAAGACAAAAGCAACGGGTGGTAGACTGGAGAAAGAACAGCTTCTCGGCGCAGTTGAGTTAGCGAAAAAGCGAGGTTCGGATCATATCGTCGTATGGGGCTTCTCCATGGGAGCTGGAACTGCCCTTCAAGCTGGCTTACTAAGCAACGATATCGATGCCATGGTACTCGACAGCATGTTCTTGCTAGAGCCAGATACGCTCTATCATAACTTGGAGCAGTTTGTAAACCTTCCAAAAGAGCCATCGCTGCAATTATTACGCATCATGTTCCCACTGCTGAATGATACAAGTTTGCAGCAGATACCATATGATGAAGTAAAGGCACATCAGTACTCAATTCCAACCTTCTTCATTCATGGAACAGCAGATACGAAGGCTCCTTATACCATTGCAGAGCAAATTGCTAGCAATCAGGACCCTGCTCTCTCCAGCTCTTGGATCGTAGACGGTGCTCACCATGAGCTCATCTATCGAGAAGATAGCAAAACCTATTTACGCAAAGTCGCACAGTTCCTAGAGGCTACTGCTGAACGCGATACCCAACTCACGGCTAAGCGCTAAACCATACGGCATTATATTTATCCCTTTCCTAAACAATAGGAGAGGGATATTTTGTATATTTAATTGTATCAAAGCTCCTAGTTGAGATAAGTGCAAAATTGTTGTTCGTAGAAAGCACGTAGCTTAAATGGGCGACAAATCTGCATTCGCACAAAGCACATCTGACAAATCTGCAGTTATTTTAACTGTAATTGTGCTTATTTGGGCTATTATCGGCAAAAGTGCATTTATTTTAGACTCTATACCCATTTATAGAGCTTAGTCAGGAGAAATAACTGCACTTTTGTCCTTATTTAAGGAAAAGTGACGTTTTTTTCTTAAAATAGCTGCATTTTTGTCCACACTATAATTGGTTATGTTTTATGAGCTCATGCGTACGGAAATTTGATATTACGATGCTCTTCTCCACTACCTTTTTAAACTTCACCTCTTTCACCTTCTGTCCCTTTTGTCACGCTCTATAATATCGATAACATTATCATTGTTATAGGCCAACCATTTCTCCTCATACATATACTTATGAACGCATCACGTATGGTGAAGGAGGATTGCCATGCTGCTTATTTACGGCCCTTACATGCCGATTCGCATATTGGAAGCGATTCAAGACTGGAAAAATCAAGAGAAAGAGCATGCTGTACTCATTCGCAGCGTCGTTCCAGAGTTGGAACCAAGCTTTAATCAAGTACTTACCGAATGGGAGCATGTCTTTGCTAAAACGGAGGAGACAGCGCGCGGCTGGCTGCACAATTGCATAAGCTCAGATAGACGTTGGGACAACTCCTTGCTAACACAAATTGATCAGTTGCTATGCGCTTCTGTCCACCAATCGGAGCATTTTATTCAGCAGTTGGAGCATATCAAGCAGCACAGCCAAGCGGTGCGGCATACGTCAGCAGCACCGCTTCTATGCGCCCACGTCGTGCGCGAATCATACGTGTTCGTTAGCGTGACGAAGTCGCTGACGAGCACCCCGCTCGCCGAAGCGCAAGCGAACGCTGCGGCGTATGAGCATGGCCCGACTGCGGCGTATCCTTCAGCCGCTGTTAGGCCCAGTGATGTGACAGCGGCCATAGGCAGCCGCCCGCCGCAGTCACAGGCTTTTGCGGCGGGCGAAGCCATTCCGCCGCAGAGCGAGCGCCCGCCTATCAGCGCTACGGCGTTGCAGCATAGCTCGCCATATACGCCGCATACTCCGCAAGCTGCCGCATTACAGCACGGCACGGCACACGCTCCACAAGCTGCGGCATTGCAGCACAGCTCGCCTTACGCACCACATGCTGCGGCATTGCAGCACAGCTCGCCTTACGCACCACATGCTGCGGCATTGCAGCACAGCTCGCCTTACGCACCACATGCTGCGGCATTGCAGCATAGCTCGCCATATACGCCGCATGCTGCGCAAGCCGCGGCATGCGCTCCGCCAGTGGCAGCCGCAGAGCCACTAGCGCCTGCTGCTATGGAGCCGCAACTGCGCCAAGCGGCTCCCGAAGAAGCACGTCCAGCGGACAACGTTTACGTGCCGCCAGGCGGGCATCGCTTGCCGCCACTACCCTACCCTTACAATGCACTAGAACCGTACATTGATACGAAAACCATGCAAATCCACCACGACATCCACCACAAGGCTTATGTCGACGACTTGAACAAAACTGAGTTGGCCTTAGTCGAAGCTCGCCGCACTGGCAACTTCGATCAGATCAAGGCGCTAGAGCGCGATTTGGCCTTTAACGGTGCAGGGCACTATTTGCATACAATCTTTTGGGACGTGATGAACCCAAAAGGTGGAGGTGAGCCACAGGGGGATTTAAGACGCCAAATTGAGCAAGACTTCGGAAGCTATCAAGCCTTCAAACAGCAATTTTCCAAAGCAGCAGAAAAAGTAGAAGGCGGGGGCTGGTCCCTCCTCGTCTGGAGCCCGCGCAGCCGTCGCTTGGAGATTCTCCAAGCGGAGAAGCACCAGAACCTATCACAATGGGATGTCATCCCCCTACTCGTTCTCGATGTTTGGGAACACGCGTATTATTTAAAACATCAGAACAAACGCGCTGACTATATTAAAGACTGGTGGAACGTAGTATATTGGCCTACTGTGAACGAACGCTATTTAAAAGCACGTCAATTGAAATGGGCACCTTTTTAAGCCTATCGATGTCTTGATTCCTTGTTTGCACTTGGTTAAAATAGGTAAACAGATGTTCGTCCCTTAGCCTATATTCAGTCGTGCTAAGGGACGATCCTCAATATAAGCCATTATGGAAGGAGAAAGCCCGTGCTCAAGCCGATCCTAAAGTGGGCCGGGGGCAAACGGCAAATACTTCATCATCTACATACTCAGCTGCCGCAATTGGATTGGTCCATATGTACCTACTACGAGCCATTCGTAGGAGGAGCGGCCATGCTCCTTTCGTTAAAGCCCCAAGCTGCCGTAATTAATGATATTAATGAAGATTTAATCAATGTGTATCGAGTCATTCAACATGATCCTGAGGCCTTAATTACCGCCCTCAACGGACACATCAACACAGAAGCTCATTATTATGAAGTCCGCAGTTGGGACAGAGAAGAAGATACTTATGCGTCACTCTCTTCTATTGAACGTGCTGCCCGCACCATTTATTTAAATCGGACATGCTTTAATGGTCTATATCGCGTTAACAGTCGCGGCAAGTTTAACGTACCGTACGGCAAATACAAACAAGCAAATATCGTGCAGGAACATAAAGTACGTGCCTTTTCCCGCTATTTGAACCGCAATACGATCCAGATTCAGCATGGCGATTATGCAGCGGCGGTTAGCCATGCAAAAGCAGGAGATTTCGTTTACTTCGATCCACCCTATGATACCCTCTCACCTACTGCATCGTTCACGTCCTATGCCAAGGGAGGATTTACGCGAGAAGAACAACGCAGACTTGCCGAACTGTACAAAGAACTAGACCAAAAAGGTGTATACGTCATGCTTTCCAACCACGCTACCGAGTTCATCACCGACTTATACCGCAACTATCAGATCCATCATGTTCATGCCAAACGCCTGATCAACTCCAAAGGTACTGCCCGCGGCGGTGTCAATGAAGTCGTCGTCGTCAACTATGACAACAACTCACGATCCTCAGCCTATTCCTTCTAAGACATACTTCACAGCTTTTATTTGTTCACGACTATCTTCAATAAATATGCTCTCTCAAAACCTGGTCTCTCACCATTCCATTCACATTCACAGCTTCATAACACATTCTCTTGCTGCGTACATCTGACAGGGTATTAACGAGATTTCATGCGAATACCCATGCAAATATGTACGTTTACACCTAACATACCACCCAGCAAAAAGAGGCTATAAGCTTCCCGAAATCGATCAGGAAAACGCTATAGCCTCTTTGTATAAAACGGTCACTTATAAGATGAGGGAAGGGGTTACATCTAATGCGTGTATTCTCGTCCGGTCTACACCCTCTTATCGACGATGCTAGAGCAGGCATTTTAGCGCCTAAGCGACGATAATACGCTTCTGATACATTCCGCGATCAAGGATGGCACTATCAAATTCCACACTATTGAGGAGCATTGTGGACTGTCAACACAAAATCAAACAACTTTTTTAAGGGCTTTTCTTTTGTAATTAACTGGGCTCATATAGCCTAATGTTCCATGTATGCGGTGCTTGTTATACCAATTGACATAGTCATATA
>NZ_JACYTN010000026.1 GCF_014841135.1 Paenibacillus arenosi | reverse complement strand
ATTCATTGCTGAATTTCTTATATCAAACGTTTCACTCGTTGTTCAGTTTTCAAAGAACAATTCGGCTCAGATCACTTATCTTACGACTCGTTTTCTTTCGCTCTCGTTCGCCGTGTTTCTCAGTGGCGACCTTTATAATATATCATTTTCAACTTTCGATGTCAACAATTTTTTTTAAAAGTCATTATTGCTTGTTAGCAACTCGTTTTAATTTGTGTTACGCACCGAAGCGACTTAAATAATTTATCACATAAGCAACAGTAGCGTCAAGCTTTCGCAATAGTCCATATTTAGGTAAATATTTAACGTAGTACCAAGTTTAGTTTTGTTCTATTTCTTCATAATCTATTCCTACATTAACAATTTGTTTTTCTGTTATAACGATACGAATCATTAATTATCGATACAAGTACACCATTATAAATAAAGACCGCGCCTTTAAGACGCGGTCTAAACCATCTATTAGTTGTTAGAACGATCACGCATATGCGGGAACAATAGTACATCACGAATGGACGGTGCGTTAGTAAGCAGCATAACGAGTCGGTCAATTCCGATACCTAGTCCACCTGTAGGAGGCATGCCGTACTCCAACGCACGAATGAAATCATCATCCATTTCATGCGCTTCGTCATTTCCGTGTTCGCGCTCTGTAAGCTGAGCTTCAAAGCGTTGACGTTGATCGATTGGATCATTAAGCTCTGTAAATGCATTCGCATGCTCACGAGCAACGATGAACAACTCGAAACGATCTGTGAATCGTGGATCTTGATCGTTTTTCTTTGCCAGTGGAGAAATCTCCAATGGGTGACCTGTAATAAACGTTGGTTGAATAAGTGTCTCTTCAACAAACTGTTCGAAGAAAGCATTTAGTATGTGACCAAACGTCCAATGCGGCTCCACATGCACCTTATGCTCTTTCGCAAATTGATGAGCCTCTTCCGTCGTCATTTGTTGAGAGAAGTCTACTCCTACAACCTCTTTAACTGCATCCACCATCGATACACGGCGCCATTGCGGCGTCAAATCGATCTTATGACCTTGATAGTTCACTTTTGTTGTACCCAAAACCTCTTGAGCAATATGAGCAACCATATTCTCAGTCAAACTCATGATGTCTTTGTAATCAGCATACGCTTCGTACAACTCGATCATCGTGAATTCAGGGTTGTGGCGAGTAGAAATACCTTCGTTACGATATACACGACCGATTTCATACACTTTTTCCAAACCGCCGACAATCAGACGCTTCAAATGAAGCTCAATCGCAATACGCATATACAATGTCATATCGAGCGCATTGTGATGTGTTACGAACGGACGAGCAGCAGCACCACCTGCAATTGTATGAAGCGTTGGCGTTTCAACTTCCAAATAACCTAAAGAGTCTAAATAGCGACGCATGGATTGAATAATACGAGAGCGCGCAATAAATGTTTGTTGAACGTCTTCGTTCATAATTAGGTCTACATAGCGTTGACGGTAGCGTAGCTCGACGTCTTTAAGGCCATGATATTTCTCAGGTAGCGGATAAAGAGACTTCGACAACACTTCCAAATCAAGCACCTTGATAGACGTTTCGCCAGTCTTTGTTTTGAAAACAATACCACGAACACCTACGATATCACCAAGGTCAAGCATATCGAACGCTGTGTATTTATCTGTAGGAACTGTATCTTGGCGCGCATAAATTTGAATACGGCCAGACAAGTCTTGAACATGGGAGAAGCTCGCTTTACCCATACTACGCTTAGCCATAATGCGGCCAGCAATGCTAACTTCTACTTTCAGTTCTTCTAACTCTTCTTTCGTTGTTCCTGCATACTTGCTTAAAATCTCATTTGCCGTATGTGTACGCGTATATTTCGCACCGAACGGATCGATCCCAAGCTTACGCAGCTCATCCAACTTGTTGCGGCGAATTTGCAATAATTCACTTAACTCTACTTCTTGATTAACGACATCCGTCATCATCGTTCACTCCTTACCTGCAGCCTGCCCACATAATAAAGGTTATGGCTCAATAGTTTAGTCTTATAAATGCATAAGGCGGTAACGGCTTGTCCTTCAAAATGAAGAACAACCGAATACCGCTCCAATGCGTGTCAAAGCCACAAGTTAAGGGGTAGCCATCAATCCCATATGACAACCACGGAAAAAAGCCCCCTGCTGGAAGCTTCTTCACCCCATTCTCATTCCCTAGCTATAAATCCTCTTAACCGTAGCAACGATTTTTTACAGCTTAATTTCTACAATTTTGTATTGAATAACGCCCGCTGGAACATTTACTTCTACGACTGTTCCTTTTTGCTTGCCGAGAATCGCTTTCCCAACTGGGCTTTCGTTTGAAATTTTATTCTTCAACGGATCGGATTCAGCAGTACCTACAATTGTGTACTCCATCGTGTCACCAAACTCCAAGTCTTCTACAATGACAGTAGATCCGATGCTTACCGTATCTGTGTCGATCTCATCATTGTTAATAATGCGCGCATTGCGGAGCATTTTCTCTAACGTAAGAACACGACCTTCGATAAACGCCTGCTCGTTCTTCGCATCTTCATATTCGGAGTTCTCACTAATATCTCCGTACCCGATAGCTACTTTAATCCGTTCCGCCACCTCACGACGTTTAACGGATTTGAGGTTATCTAGCTCTTCCTCCAGCTTCTTCAGACCGTCCTGAGTCAGAATAACTTGTTTATCGCTCATCTTACCGATTCTCCTGTCATGATCAATATTTTCGCACTCCGACCTACCTATGGCCCGGTCGTATTGGAGCGGTTACCCGCACATCCATGCGAATCCCTACTCTCATCATATGGCGTCAAGCTATCATGATGACTGCCTTGAACATGGTTGGAACGCTGAAGCATAGCAACCTTTTTCACTTCAAGGTATGAGGCGAATTTTCTAATGTTGAATTATATGGGATGGATTAGCAAAAGTCAATGAGTGTAAACACCCATCTGTGTAAACGCTTCATCGTAGTGCAACTTACTAATGAACAGCCGAAGCATCCATAGCTGCATCAGGGTTTGCCTTACGGTCAAACAACCCAGCTTTTACTTGTTCGACATATTCACCCAGCATGCGTTCCACTTCGTCACGATGACTCTCTTCCATAATAGCGTCTTTCACACGAGCAGCTCCAGGGAGACCTTTTAAATACCACGCCAAATGCTTACGCATCTCTTTTACAGCCACATTCTCGCCTTTTAGAGCAATTAAGCGATCCATATGCACCAAAGCAATACGAACTTTCTCTTCTGGCGCCGGATCAGGCAGTAGTTCCCCTGTTGTCAAATATTCAATTGTACGATATAGCATCCACGGATTACCGAGTGCACCTCGTCCAACCATAACACCATCGCAACCCGTCATATCCAACATACGCTTCGCATCTTCTGGCGAGAAGACATCACCGTTTCCGATGACCGGAATGTTGACCGCTTCTTTTACTTGTTTAATGTAGCTCCAATCCGCTGTTCCGGAGTATAGCCGCTCACGTGTACGCCCATGCACACTTACTGCTTGACCACCTGCACGTTCAACAGCTTGCGCATTTTCAACTACATAAATGTGATCATCATCCCATCCGATACGCATCTTAACTGTAACGGGTTTGTCGACGGCATCAACAACAGCCGACACCATCTCGTAAATTTTGTTTGGATCCAGCAGCCAACGTGCCCCTGCATCGCACTTCGTAACTTTAGGTACGGGGCAGCCCATGTTAATATCAATGATATCGGCGTTAGAATGCTTATCTACGATTTTCGCTGCTTCGACAAGAGTCGCACGGTCTCCTCCGAATATTTGTAAGCTAAGCGGCTTCTCACGGTCGTCAACATACAACATTTCTCGCGTTCGTTCATTACCATGAACAAGCGCTTTGTCACTAACCATTTCTGCACAGACTAAGCCTGCTCCAAATTCTTTAGCAATTAGACGAAATGCCGGGTTACACACGCCTGCCATCGGGGCAAGTACTACCTGGTTTTTCATTTCGATATTTGCAATCTTCAACAATGTACTCTCGCTCCTTTCCCTGTCAGCGTTCTATGCTGTCTTATTTATTCATTATTTTAGCTGCCAACGAGTTCTTCTACTGTTACGCGCAAAGCCTGCGCGATACGCTGAAGGAGACGATCATCAATTGAGCGATTACCTCGCTCAATCTCACCAATTATTGTGATCGATACATCTGTCATTTCGGCAAGTTCAATTTGTGTCATTCCACGAAGCTTTCGGAAAGCACGAATTCTCTTGCTGAATCGATTCGCTTCCACAGCCGAATTCCTTCCTTTCCTTCCATTGTGCCCAAGGCATCATGGACGAATGCGTACAGTTCATCCGAAGAAGTTACAATATCAGCAAGCGGAACTAGTACGAACAATCGCTCACCCATTCGGGGGTGAGGTAAAATAAGCTTATCTGTTTCCATTTGCGCTCCCTGCATAGACAGTAGATCCAGATCTAGTGTCCGTGGGCCCCAACGAACCTCTCGAACTCTTCCTAGCTGCTGTTCAATATCAAGCATGACATCGAGTAGCTGCTCTGGACTTAATCTAGTTTCTACTGCAGCAGCCATATTTAGAAACGCTGGTTGGTCAACGTACCCGACAGGGTCTGTCTCATATAAAGAAGAGCAATCGAGGACATTCACATCTTCATTTTTATGAAGATAGCGAAGTCCCTCACTTAGTGTACGTTCACGATCTCCAAGATTAGCTCCAAGTGCAATAAACGCTTTTACCCAACCTCTATTGGATGAAGAAGTATGCTGTTCAGGCATCTAGCCTTCGCCCCTCTCTACTTCTTCCACGCGTGCACGCACAATCTCCATGGTAACACCTTCAAAGCGAATGTCAAACGGCGGATTGGGCTTGGTCACGCGTACGGTTATTTCCTCGATTCGAGCGTACGAATCCAGTAATACAGAAGCAATGCGCTCAGCAAGTGCCTCGACTAGTAAGTACGACTCTTCCTCCATAATGACACGAACTGTCTCATGGATAAGCGCGTAATTAATCGATTGATTCAGATCATCATAGAGACCCGCTTCCTGCAAGCCCATTTGCATGTCCAAATCCACGTACCAACGTTGTCCTAATTTTCGTTCTTCTTCAAAAACACCATGCTTACCGAAAAAAGACATACGGTCCATCTTCATTCGATCGGGGCGTACCACACTTTTCCGCGTAGTTGGAGGCAGCTTAGAGTGATGGTCACTTTCTTTATGTAGCATGAGATCAGATTCCTCCCTTATCATTTCCGGTCTATACCTCGTTATTGACGATTGTTGCTCTTTCCATGTTTCAGCTTAAATGGATTGAATCTAAATCTTAATACTTTCTTTATATAGCATCGCATCACTCATCCGAGCAGTACGAACGATTTGCTTTACATCATGGACGCGCACCATTTGACAACCTTGAGCAATGCCCAAAGCAACTGTAGCCGCTGTACCCTCAATTACATCGGTAGCAGGAGCTTCTAATACATTCTGTATGAACCGTTTTCGGGATGTTGCAAGCAGAACAGGATAGCCCAAAGCAACCATTTCATCAAGATGGTGCATTAATTGAAGATTGTCATCACCTGTTTTAGCGAAGCCCATTCCAGGATCTAACCAAATATTTTCGCGTTTCACTCCCGCATCTAACGCCAACTCAGCACTTTCGCGCAGATCCTGCATGACATCCTCAATATAACTCTCGTAATTTCGCTCGGGTCGGTTATGCATCAATATAATCGGGCATTGATAAGCAGCTGCCACCTGAACCATTTCCGCATCTAGCTTGCCACCCCAAATATCATTCATAATATGAGCACCTGCCTCCAGCGCTTGCCTTGCAACCTCTGCTTTGTACGTATCTATTGAAATAGCAGTGTGCGGAAGCTCACGCCGTATTGCTTCAATAACCGGAATCACACGGCGAAGCTCCTCCTCTAACCCAACTGGCTCTGAGCCTGGACGGGTAGATTCTCCGCCAATATCCAAGATGTCAGCACCATCAGCTACCATCCGATGCGCATGTTCCAATGCACGTTCTACATCGGTATAGCTGCCACCGTCTGAAAAGGAATCGGGTGTTACATTTAATATTCCCATGATCAAGGTCCGCTCGGAAAGTGTCAACACTACCTCACCATGCTTACCTAATGCATATTGATGCGTATATATAGTAGGCTTCAGCATAAGCCCCACCCCTTTACTGTCATTCTCTAGTTGCTTATCCGCTTGTCGTCATCTGACGATATCGTTCAAGCAGTTGGTTGGTTACTCTACCAATTGTCCCATCCCCAACAACATATTGCCGCTGCTCTACATCGCATAACAATGTGACAGGAACCAGTTCTTGAATAGAAGTGGTCAGAAATACCTCATCCGCTTCTAATAGATGAGACCAAGTGTACGCCCCTTCTTTATATCGAATACCTTGCTGTTCAGCCAGTTCCAACACAGCAGCACGAGTAATCCCAGGTAAAATACCTGTTTCGATCGCAGGCGTATATAGCTGTCCCGCTGTAATCCAAAACACATTACTTACTACACCTTCAGCAATACTTCCTTCCGCGTTCAGCATCAACCCTTCTGCTCCTTGCAGCGCCGAAGCGTATGTGCCTAATTCCCGCTTCGCAATAATATTGTTCATGTAATGACCTGATTTTACTCGAATTACAGTCTCAGGACTGCTTCTCTTCGTATTCAACAGCTGTAGCGGTTTCCCTGTCTCATATAAAGTTCCGGGTAGCTGCGGCAGTGGCTTAGCAAACACAATAACTTGTGGGTTGGTGTAATCCCCCGTTGGCAACCCATCGCCTTGCTCGCCTGCACTAATGGTTAAACGAATATAAGCCTCAGATAATTTATTCGCAGCCATTACATCCTGAATATGCTGATGCAGCTTCTCCTTATCGAGGAGCAATACTATACCCACTTCGTGACAGGCACTGCACAAACGCTCCAAATGCCTCTCCCATAGAAAGGGCTTGCCACCATAAGTCCTCATCGTCTCAAACAAGGTCATTCCGTACAAAAAACCGTGATCTGCTACTGAAACCATGGCTTCGGAACTTGATTTTAACTCCCCATTCCAACCGATAGTAACCATCTAGCTACTCACTCTCCTGCTAAGGAAGTTTTTCAGCATGTGATGACCGTGCTCCGTAACAATAGATTCCGGATGAAATTGCACGCTTTCTATTAAATAATCTCTATGACGCATACCCATAATTTCACCTTCAGCAGTTTGCGCTGTAATTTCTAGAGCATCTGGCAATGAATTATGTTCAACAATAAGCGAGTGATACCTAGTGGCTGTAAATGGATTCGGTAGCCCTTCAAACACGGACATCCCATGATGATAAATGGATGAGGTTTTGCCGTGCATCGGACGTCCGGCACGAATGACTCGGCCACCGAACGCTTGTCCTATCGCTTGATGCCCTAAACAAACTCCTAAAATAGGAATCCGGCCTTTGAAATGTTCAATGACAGCAAGTGTTATTCCCGCTTCATTTGGTGTGCTTGGACCTGGAGACAGTAAAATATGGTCAGGTTCCAACTGCTCAATTGTTGCAAGATCGATATCATCATTGCGGTAAACGGTAACTTCTTCTCCAAGTTCCGATAAATATTGTACGAGATTATACGTAAAGGAATCATAATTATCGATTACGAGTATCAAAATGACACCCCCATCCTATCCTTATCTATGCGCCAACATGTATGAATGGCGGGCGAATACTAATATTTAATGCGATCTCATCGCCATAGTCAATCATTCTAGCAACCATTATAAAATAAAGAAGAAAATGTATAATGATGAAAAAACCCTGTTAGGTAGACACTTATCATACTCAGTGCCTACCCAGCAGGGATGTTATCGTAAACGATCTATTATAGGATAACGATAGTATTAGTTCTCGAAGCTGAACAATGGTGTACTCAAGTAACGCTCACCATTACTTGGAACAACAGCCACTACACGCTTGCCAGAGCCTAGTTCCTTAGCTAACTTCAATGCAGCAAGAATCGCCGCACCTGAGGAAATACCGCACAAAATTCCCTCTTCCTTAGCTACGCGACGAGCAAGCTCGAAAGCATCGTCATTTTCCACAGTAGTTACTTCATCATAAATATCACGGTTCAAAATATCAGGAATAAAGTTCGCGCCGATACCTTGAATCTTGTGTGGACCCGGCTTGCCTCCAGACAAAATAGGAGAAGCAGCTGGCTCTACTGCAACAATGCGAATGTCCGGGAAGTTCTGTTTCAATACTTCACCTGTACCAGAGATCGTTCCACCTGTGCCGATACCAGCAACAAATCCGTCCAGTTTACCATCAAGCGAGTTAATCGCCTCAACAATTTCTGGCCCTGTTGTTTCACGGTGAATCTTTACATTTGCTTGATTCTTAAATTGCTGTGGAATAAAGTAGTTCGGATTCTCTGCTGCGAGTTCCTCTGCTTTACGTACTGCTCCATTCATACCTTCCGATCCAGGAGTCAAAACAAGCTCAGCTCCGTAAGCACGAAGCAAGTTGCGACGCTCCAAGCTCATTGTCTCAGGCATAACGAGAATAGCACGGTAGCCCTTTGCAGCAGCCACCATTGCGAGACCGATACCCGTATTACCGCTTGTAGGCTCAACAATTGTATCTCCTGGCTTAATGATGCCCTCTTGCTCCGCAACGTTAATCATGCTGATCGCGATACGGTCTTTAACGCTAGCACCCGGATTCTGGTATTCCAACTTCACGTATACCTCAGCACTGCCTTCCGGTACTACACGGTTCAAACGCACAAGTGGTGTATCTCCAATCAATTCCGTTACATTGTTCACGATTCTTGCCATAAGTAACCCTCCTACTATGAGCGTATAATATTATTTCCGACTAATTCACTTGGTTTTAATTACTAATAATATATCAACGATAACCGTTGATGTCAATAACTTGTTTGTAAAATAAGGAAAAGAGCTCTTATAAGAACGTCTGCCGTTTTCTTATAAGAGCTCTTTCTTGTTCTATGAATGTGTGCTCTTCCATTGCGCAGCGTACTTGTCTCGAAGCTGCTTCTCTACCTCCCGCAAAGGAGGTGCCTTTGAAAGCGCTAGGTCACGAGATACCTGCTCGCGAATGGTCATTCGATCCTCAGGTTCAACATCTCTTCTGCCAGACAACAATATAATAGCATAGCCGTCCTTCACCTTAATCGGTCTTGAATAATCACCGACCTCCATAGCCGCCGCGGCTGCAAGCTCATTGGAATCAATAAATGGATCATCATCTTCAACCCAACCTAGCTTGCCCTCTTGCTCAACTGTGTAAGGATCCGTAGATATTTGACCAGCTAATGCACCAAATGAGATACCTTCACCGAGCCGTTTTAGAGCTTGTTCTGCATCTTTAAATGTATCGACTACGATATGCGACAATTCATAAGCGACAGGATGATACTCTTGACGATTTTCTTTAAGGTACTGACTAATCTCTTCTTCTGTTACGCTGATGTCCCGTATTGCAATTTTCTCAAGCAGCAAATTGTACGTTGCATCCTCTCGAATCTGTTCAGGCGTCAATCCTAATTGCTCCTGCATGGCTAAATAGTACGCTTCCATACTTTCATAGCCGGCCATCTGTTTACGAATCTCTGCCTCAACTTCCTTGCTCGTTACTTGCACATCAAGTGCTTGTGCCTCCTGATCCACCGCTCGCTTGTTAAGCATTTGCTCCATTACGATAGAGCCATATTGCTTCTTCAACTCATCTACCCACTGTGATTCTGTAATCTGATCACTACCCACAGAGGCAACGACCGATGAACCACCACCCGGAAGACGAATCGTACCCACATCTGAACGATCAATAAGACGAAACAAGAGCACACATCCCAACACAAGTACGCAAGAAAACAACACGATAATACAGCCCCATAAGCTTTTAACTTCCTTTGTCATATGGCAGCTTCCCTGTCCTTGTGAATTGACTTCTTTATCTCTAACTTCCTACGTGTCTAGTCGCTCAACCAAAGTAGTTAAATCCTCTTTATTAAACTGATAAGCCTCGTTACAGAAATGACAAACGACTTCTGCCTGCCCTTCCTCTTCAATAAGATCGTTCAATTCTTGCTTACCTAGGCTAATTAATGTCGCCTCCACACGATCACGGGAACATTGACAGCGGAATTCAATCGGATGCGTATCCATGATTTGTACATCATCTACGATCTGGCCAAGCAGCTCTTCAAGCTCAAGCCCTTGATCCAACAATGTCGTCACTGGCGGCAGCACACTTAGAGATTTCTCAATCTTCGTAATCTGCTCATCGCTCAAGCCTGGCAACAGCTGAATAATAAATCCACCCGCATGAAGAACCGTATTGTCGGTATCTACTAGAACGCCTAATCCTACAGCTGATGGTGTTTGTTCAGATGTAGCAAAGTAATACGTAAAGTCCTCACCCAGCTCACCCGAAACAATAGGAGAACTCCCCCGATAAGGCTCTTTAAGCCCCAAATCTTTAATGATGTGAATGAATCCATCACGACCAACTGCACCTGCGACATCTAACTTGCCTTCACTATTACTTGCAAGATGGACTTGCGGGTGTGTCGCATAACCACGCACTTCCCCTTTAGCGTTGGCATCTGCCACAATTTTACCAATTGGGCCGTCGCCATTTACTTGCACAGTCAGCTTCTCTTCACCTTTAAGCATTGCTCCCATCATCGCAGCTGCAGTAACCGTACGGCCAAGCGCAGCCGTAGCTGTAGGATAAGTCTGATGACGGCGTTGTAATTCATCGACTAGCTTCGTCGTACGAACCGCAAATACACGCACCTGTCCTTGCATAGCCATACCACGCACAAGCATGTCTGAACGATTTTCTGTCGTTGTTTGTTCTGCATTTACTTCTATCATTTCAATTGATGCCTCCCGTTCCTACATACACTTAGACGCGAATACAGCCATTTAGGTTACGCATCTAAAAGCTTTCTTTATATTTACTATTTGTTATGTTTGTTAATTATATCGACTTTATTTGTTCCGAAGATAAATTAAGCGCAATCCTTCCAAGGTTAACAGCGGATCTGTCTTGTCGATGGATTTAGATTCACTTGCTATCATCTCAGCTAACCCGCCAGTTGCAATGACAAGCGGCTTTGTTCCAAGCTCATCTTCAATACGACCAACAATTCCATCAACCTGTCCAGCATACCCGAAAATAATACCCGCCTGCATCGAATGCACTGTATTTCTTCCAATGACTGATTTCGGCTTCGTCAATTCAATACGTGGTAGCTTGGCTGCACGTTGATAAAGTGCCTCCGTAGAAATGCCAATACCGGGTAGAATAGCCCCACCCAAATAACTACCTTGCTCATCAATTACATCAAAAGTTGTTGCTGTACCAAAGTCAACAACAACAAGCGGCCCGTGACCGCCATATTGGTCAATCGCAGCAACCGCATTCACAATACGATCTGCGCCTACTTCTTTCGGGTTCTCATAGCGTATGTTCAATCCTGTCTTTACACCAGGACCTACAACAAGCGGTGTATGCTTCAAATATTTCGTACACATTTCCTCAATTGTACGCATAATAGGTGGCACCACAGACGATATGATAACCCCGTCGAGATCGTTAATAGCCACTCCCGCCATCGAGAATAAATTATTGATCATCACACCATACTCATCTGAAGTTGCTTGACGATTAGTCGATAAGCGCCAATGATGGAGCAGCGTGCTCTCTTCATACACACCTAGTACTATGTTGGTATTGCCTATATCGACGACCAATATCACAACGTTAACCTTCTTTCTGTTCATTCAAATCAAGACTTATATCCAAAGCATGGAACGAATACGTAAGCGCACCAACTGAAATAATATCTACACCCGTTAATGCCTTATCACGAATTGTATCCAGATTTACGCCACCGGATGCCTCAATCAATATATGAGGAGAATGGGAGCGAATAACTCGGACTGCTTCACGCATCTGTTCCAGCTGCATATTGTCGAGCATAATAATATCAGCCTTTGCCTCCAGCGCTTCCTGTACTTGCTCCAAACATTCCGTCTCTACTTCCACTTTCATGGTGTAGGGAATGTGCTGTTTAGCCCGAGCAACCGCTTCACGAATACCACCGGCACCTTTAATATGATTATCCTTGATCATAACTGCATCATACAACCCAAAGCGATGGTTTGATCCTCCACCAACTCGGACTGCGTACTTTTCCAATGCACGATGACCAGGCGTCGTCTTACGAGTATCAACGAGTCTAACTTCAAGATCAGCTATCGCTTGTACATAAGAAGATGTTTTAGTAGCAATGCCAGATAAACGCTGCATCATATTCAATGCTAACCGCTCACCTTGCAAAATACTAGCTGTATTGCCTTCCACTTCAGCCAATACCGTCCCTTTGGAAACACGATCTCCTTCTTGCACAAGGGCATGGAATCGCAAGCTAGAATCAACTACTTCAAATACAGCTTCTGCAACAGGAAGGCCTGCAATGATTCCTTCTTCCTTCGCATGAATAATACCTTTTGATAAGTGACCTTGAGGAATGGTAAACGCAGTCGTTACGTCCCCAGTACCAATATCCTCACGTAACCATGCAGTTATTTGATCACGCAGCATAAGCCGTTCGATATTAAACATGAGCAATTCTCTCCTCTGTTATCCCTTGTCCCCGTTGAACGAGCGTATGCTTCAACCACCGTTCATCACTACGCTCTGGATAATCCAACCGATAATGAGCACCACGGCTCTCTTGCCGCCATTGCGCACTATCTGTGGTCAGCTTGGCACAAGTAAGTAAATTCGCAAATTCGAAATCTTCTCGCCGTGTTAATCTAGCTTGTAAGAAACCAAACTGACGCTGCAATTCTTCTTGACCTTTGCTGAGGCTTTGTTCATCTCGATGCAGCCCAACGTAACGAACCATGACCTTTTGCAGCTTCAAACGACGCTCGACGACAGCCTGTATCGGCAAGTCCTTTCGCCCATCATCACACGCTAGCTTTGCATTCAACTCTGACATAGGCTCAAGTGTATCGATGCGCTCCACGATTCGTCTTCCGAATACGATTGCCTCCGATAGTGAATTACTGGCCAGACGATTAGCACCATGCACACCTGTAGAGGAAGCTTCACCACAAGCAAACAATCGCGTTAGATTGGTCTCACCATTTAAATCTGTCTTTACACCACCCATCGTATAATGCGCAGCTGGTGCAACAGGAATCCAATCACTAGATAAATCGAGCCCATACTGTAAGCATGTTTCATAAATAGTTGGGAAACGATGCTTAACCATCTCTTCTGATTCATGCGTCATATCTAAGTATACAAAGGTTGACTTCGTCTCTTCCATCTCACTTACAATCGCTCGAGCCACAATATCACGTGGAGCCAATTCGAGCTGTGGATGGTAGTTACTCATAAAGCGCTCACCTTTAATATTTCGTAAAATAGCTCCTTCACCACGCACAGCTTCCGATACTAGAAAACGAGGAGCACCTGGATAACAAAGTGCCGTGGGATGAAACTGAATAAACTCCATATCTTGTATAATCGCTCCAGCTCGATAAGCCATTGCAATACCATCTCCAGTAGCAACCTCAGGATTGGTCGTGTAGCGATACATTTGTCCTGCTCCGCCTGTACATAGCACAGTCGCCTTCCCAGTTAAGTATAAACGTTCTCCCGTTGGCCGTTGAATAAGAGCGCCCCGACATTCGCCCTCATGGACCATGAGATCTATCGCAAAATGATCATCCCATACTTCAATATTAGGAATCGTTCCTACCTTGTCAGCAAGAGCACGGACAATTTCAAAGCCCGTTGCATCACCTTGCGCATGCAGAATACGACGGTGACTATGAGCACCTTCTTTTGTTAAGGCAAGCTCTCCATTTTCCAGATCGAATGTCGTGCCCATCTTCATAAGTTCTTTTACGCCTTCAGGCCCTTCGTGTACAAGTGCATCTACAGCTCCTTCTACACAGAGACCTGCTCCAGCAAAAAGCGTGTCTTGTCGATGATATAATGGCGAATCATCATCTGCGATAACAGCAGCAATGCCGCCTTGGGCGTAACGCGTATTGCTGTCGAATACTGATTTCTTCGTAATGAGTGTTACCCGATAGTGTTTGCTCGCCAAAATAGCGGTATATAGACCAGCTATACCAGCTCCGATAATAATAACATCTGTCTCCACTTGTGGCAGGGTATCTAAAGAGAAATCAACTAAGTAACGCGGTATCATGACCGTTCACTCCTTCTATCTTTATACCTCTACTAACTTACGATAGGCTTGAACAGAAGAGTAGCGCATGCTACTTTACCTGTAACATGCGCTCCAATGATAGCCGTGCTTGCTCAGCAACATGTGGCGGCACATAAATTTGCGGCGCCATGTTCTCCAAACACTTCACTAGCTTCTTTAAATTGTTCACCTTCATATTCGGACATACCAAATACTTCGTAGCAAAGTGGAATGACTTATGAGGACTGTCTTTCCGAAGCTGATACCCGGTTCCGTCCTCAGTACCCACAATAAATTCTGTACATTCTGAATCTCTACAATATTCAAGTATGGCTGTTGTACTACCTACAAAGTCTCCCATCGCAACCACTTCAGGGCGACACTCTGGATGAACGACGAATTGAGCATTCGGATACTGAGCTTTCATTTCCACAACATCCTTGACTGTAAGCATGTCGTGCGTATTACAATATCCTTCCCAAATAATCATTTCTCGACCTGTCTTCTGCTGTACATAATGACCTAGATTCTTGTCAGGCACCCAAATAATTTCTTCCGCATCCAACGACTCGATCACCTTCACCGCATTGGATGAAGTACAGCATATATCGGTTTCCGCCTTTATATCAGCGGATGAATTAATATATGTAACCACCTTAGCATTCGGATGCTGAGCCTTCAACTTTCGAAGACCATCAACATGGACCATATCTGCCATTGGACAGCCGGCACGTTCATCAGGAATGATAACCGTTTTGTTCGGTGCTAGTATTTTAGCGCTCTCACCCATAAAGTGAACTCCGCAAAATACAATCACTTCCGCATCTGTCTGTGCGGCTTTTTGAGCCAATAAAAAAGAATCCCCTCGAAAATCTGCCACTTCTTGAATCTCATCTCGCTGATAATAATGAGCTAAAATAATAGCGTTTCTTTCTTTCTTCAACTGCTCAAGCCGCTCGCGCAGCTCGCGATTCTGCTCTTCTTTGCGCGCTAATGCCAATGCTTCCAATTGCACGTAGGACCCACTCCTTGGCCTTGTCATTAACACTTAATTTACACAACGGTAGTACGTGTGTCAATTCACAAATACAGCTCAAGTAATAACTAATCACCTGATATTTCATGCTTAATCACCGTCAGCCGCCCTGATGCGCCGAAAACTAATTTTTTCTAATTTAAAAAAGCATAAAAATAAGAGCACACCTAAAAGGCGTGCTCTTATCTAAATGAACAGCAGACTAAGCTACTGTTGTTTACTTATCTTCACCCTTCTTCTCCACATCAGGAGTTGAAGAATCATTCGTCGTTGTTTGTTCAAGATTAACTGCTGGCTTTTCCTCATTATCAGGCTTACCAACCAGATTAACCTTCACATCACTTGTACGATTGTTATCCGATGGAGGAAGAATATCCACATGCGGTTCTTCCTTAGATTCCGTTGGCTGCTCCACAGAAGTTGGAGCTTTCTCAGCGTTATCTTCGGATGTAACCGTTGTTTCCTTCTTGCTCAATGTTACGGATGGACCGCTAGTTGTTGTATCCGAATCAGCCAACTTACCAGTGTCGATAAGTTCTTTAATCTGTTCGAAATCAAGCGTCTCTTTCTCAAGAAGCGTCTGTGCGATAAGATGAACTTCACGCTCATGCTTCTTAAGCAAGTTTCTTGCAATATCGTAGCAAGAGGTAATCATAGCTTGCATCTCTTGGTCGATTTGATAAGCAATCGTATCCGAGTAGTTCTGCTCATGTCCAATATCACGACCGAGGAACACTTCGCCTTGACGATTACCGAACTGCATCGGACCAAGCTTATCGCTCATACCGTACTCCATAATCATGCTGCGCACGATGCGTGTTGCTTGTTGGAAGTCACTATAAGCCCCTGTACCGATCTCGCCGATGAAGATTTCTTCAGCGACACGACCACCGAGTAGACCCGTTACTTTATCCAACAACTCTTGCTTCGTAACGAGCATACGATCTTCCTTCGGTAGCATAATGACGTATCCGCCTGCTTTACCGCGTGGAATAATCGTAACTTTATGAACCATATCAGCATGCTCTAAGAAGTAGCCAATAATCGTATGACCAGCTTCGTGGTACGCCACAATACGCTTCTCACGGTCACTAATCATGCGGCTGCGCTTCTCAGTACCAACGATGACACGGTCAATTGCTTCATCGATGTCTTGCATAATGATTTCTTTATGGTTCTTACGAGCGGCTAGAAGCGCTGCTTCATTCAACAAGTTCTCAAGATCTGCACCCGTGAAACCAGTTGTCCGCTTCGCAATTGTGTTCAAGTTAACATCTTTAGCTAACGGCTTGTTGCGTGCATGTACATGCAACACGGATTCACGGCCTTTAACATCTGGGCGATCTACCGTAATCTGACGGTCAAAACGTCCCGGACGAAGCAAGGCTGGATCCAAGATGTCAGGGCGGTTCGTCGCTGCGACGATAATAATACCTTCATTAGCACCGAAGCCATCCATCTCAACAAGCAATTGGTTAAGCGTTTGTTCACGCTCGTCATGACCACCGCCGACTCCAGCTCCACGCTGGCGACCAACTGCGTCAATCTCATCAATAAAGATAATACATGGTGCATTCTTCTTTGCATTCTCGAACAAATCCCTTACACGGGAAGCACCAACACCGACGAACATTTCGACGAAGTCAGAACCAGAGATACTGAAGAATGGCACACCCGCTTCACCTGCTACTGCACGCGCAAGAAGTGTCTTACCTGTTCCCGGAGGACCGTTCAACAGGACACCTTTAGGAATACGTGCACCAAGTGCTGCAAACTTGCGAGGGTCTTTAAGGAACTCAACGACCTCAACAAGCTCCTGCTTCTCTTCATCTGCACCAGCTACGTCCTCAAACGTAACTTTCTTCTTCTCTTCATTGTACAAGCGAGCACGGCTCTTACCAAAGTTCATAACCTTGCCGCCGCCACCTTGGGCTTGATTAAACAAGAAGAAGAACAGGATGAACATAATAATTAACGGAAGGAAGGAAGTTAAAAGCGTTAGCCAAATGCTAGGCTCCTTCATCTTCACCCAATCAACCTTCAGATCCTTCTGCGTATCAGTAGCTTTTGTAATCTCTTCTACAGCCGAATCAGTGTCCGGTATGTAAGTAACAAACTCCTTGGACTTAGTCCCTGCTGGGGCATCTTTAGGAATGTTCTTATATTTACCGATGACTAGGTTGGATCGACCTTCATATTGAACTTTAAGTTCTTCTATATTACCGGCTGCTAGTTCTTTACGGAACTGGTCGTATCTTGGATTGTGAGCGGCTTCTTTCCCACTGCCTAAAAACTGGGCGATCCCCACTACAACCAGAAAAATAATTAGATAAAAACCAGAGTTCTTGATGAAGCGACTCATCCCCTACCTCCTCTCAAAGACACGAAATTATTGTATCATAGCATGTCTCGCCATCACAACTCGACGCAACAGCAAATAGGTGCGACATGCTGCTGATTATTTACTGTAAATGTGTGGCTTTAGAACACCGATGTAAGGGAGATTACGATATTCTTCGGCATAATCAAGACCATAGCCAACGATGAACTCATCCGGAAGTACAAATCCTTTGTAATCAGCTTCCATATTTGCAGAGCGTCTTGCAGGCTTATCGAACAAGGTTACTACTTTGATAGTAGCTGCCTTGCGTCCCTCTAGAATGTTGATCAAGTAGCTCAATGTAAGCCCTGTATCAATAATATCCTCTACAATGAGTACATCTCGACCTTCAACAGAAACATCCAAGTCCTTCAAAATACGAACGACTCCAGAAGACTCTGTAGATGCACCGTAGCTGGAAACAGCCATAAAGTCCATTTCCATTGGTACTTCAATGCGCTTAACCAAATCAGCCATAAATATAAATGCGCCTTTTAGTACACAAATGACAAGCGGCTTCTTGCCAGCATAATCGCGAGTTAGCTGTTCGCCCAACTCGTTTACTCTCGCCTGAATCTCTTCTTCACTTATTACTACTTTCTCAATGTCGTTATGCAATGATGGGCCCCTCCTAGAGTGAATACTAATACTTATGTAGTCCATTCCACCTTGATACGCCATTCACATCAATAGACGATACAAAAATTAGAAATAGACCCATATAACCAGCAAGCAGGCATCTGCCGCGCTGCATACAAGATAACGGGAATCCGCCATGCACATTACCTAGATGTTAGTCTCCAAAGACAAATAAAGCATTGTGTCGGTATGAACCTGCACGAGTGCCTGATCAGAGCGACGTATGCCCGGCACCCAAAGTACCGTTCCGTTACGATCTGTTACGATTGGATAAACCTCTCGTAGTGACGCAGGAACTTTAGCATCGACGAACATATCTTGCACCTTTTTGCTTCCATTTAGTCCTTGAATCCTCATCCGGTCACCAGACTGCCTTGTGCGTATGCGGATTGGCCATTCCAATGCATCTGCATCGAATGCTGCATCATATGTCCCAACTGCTGTCGAGCTGCTTGATTTCCGCGATGTAATACGCCAATGAAGCGTTGAGGCGTGGAACGGAATAACCACACAACCTGCCTCATTAGGACGCTGCAAAGTTATGGTCTGTTCCTCATTCAACTGTTCCATGCGGGGAAATGGTCGTAGCCAGAGCAGTTGGCCATATTCACGTCGGCATTCCATGCCTTGGCCTATATCCGTCTTCCAAGTGGAAGGTACGTCACGTAGCGTTGCTAGTCGAACGCGCTCAATGGTGTCATAATCAATCGGATCCGCTACTTTATAAAGATAATTTAATATTAGTTTAATCAATCTACGTTGTAAAGCGACATGTAGCTTCAAAAAGTCCTCTCGTGCCACGATACATCCCGCTTCATAGAGCGTTCGATATACCTCGACCCTCGAAACATGATTCCTGACACTGGAAATATGTACACCTGTCTCTACATCCCACTTCTCAACATAGCTGCTATACCACGCGTTTGCTTCCTGCTCCATCCAGTCATGATCGGCTCGGAGCGTATCTGCAATCCGACAAATGGAGTGTACAGCCTGAGGGTTCTCCTGTTCAAGCAATGGCATAATATCCAATCTTAAACGATTGCGCAAATACGTTCTTTTCTCATTGCTGCTATCCTCAGCATATTGAATTTGCTCTTGTGCACATATGTCGACAATGTCCTTTTTTCGCATATCCAGCAACGGTCTTATGTAATGGAATAAAGGTGCTGCCTCAAGAGAGACGCTACTACTTTGTGTGTCATCTGCCCGTCTCCAAGACATACCTGCCAAGCCGCCAGTCCCTGCCCCGCGTAACATACGCATCAGAACGGTTTCTGCTTGATCGTCAGCATGGTGGGCTAATGCTATGTAGGAAGCTCCATATTTTCCTGCGATTTGACGCAAATATGTATAACGCAGCTCTCTTGCTGCTGCCTGGGCATTCATCTTTTGTTCTGTTGCATAAGAAGGTGCATCTACCCTTGCGATCTCACAGGGGAGTCCAATTAATTGTGCCTCTCTACGGACAAGCTCGGCCTCTACGTCCGATTCTTCTCCTCGAAACCCATGATGGACATGTGCAACAATGACCTGCCTAGGGGCAACATCTACATGTTGACGTAGGGCAGCAAACATATGCATCATCAACATGGAATCTGGACCTCCAGATACAGCCAGCACTACACTGTCTCCTTGTTTCCATGAGCAGTGCTGTTGTAGCAACTGTGCCCGTTCCTCAAGCCAATGCGCCCATCCCTCTGTATGATCTGCCTTGCTTGCTGTCATTGTTGGTCCTCCAGCCTATTAACCAATACTATTATGGTTTATTCATCCGCTCATAAATTTTAATTACATAATCATGACATCAGCAAATCTTGTATCCAACGCTCATGCCAAGCCCAATATCCGATACTAATTAACAATAAAAGAATAGAGACACCAAATGACCATTTCAACCAACTTGGAGTGGGTATAGGTCTACGCGGTATAGTTCGCCCTACTTGCCTTGTTATTCGCTGCCATTCTTGAAAAGCCCTTCTTGAATCACTGAATTTACCTGACAACGCCTTATAGTACCATTCTCGATAAGGGATGAGCACAGCATTGGAGTCAATGATATGAAGCAGCTCATCCATCTGACGGGTCTGCGGAAGTGAGCCCTTCATGACTCGCTTAAATGCGCTGTCCTGGCATAAATGGATCGTCATTACGGCAAACGAAAACAGATCGTAGCCGACATCAGCCGCCCTAGAGCCGGCATTCCAGAATCCACGATCATACCATTCCGTAAATTGCTTAACACTTTTCCCCAGCTGAGTAAGCCCGCCGTAATCGATCAGATCTACGTCACCATTTGGCTTGACCTTAATATGCTCCAACTTCAGATCACCAAAAATAAAGCCTTGCTCATGCAGCGTTGCAAGCCGCTCCAGCACTTGGCCACACAATGGCCCAAACCAGTCAGAGCCTCTACTGCTTACAAACGACTGCACAGATTGCCCTGATATGTAACGCATCACATAGAAAGGGCGTTTACCGACTCCCGCTTCCCAGTCATCTGCTTCAATGAAATAAGGAGAAAGGGGGCTGCCTCGATGATGATTCAACCCCTGATTCAGTCCAAGCTCCAAAGCACGTATAGCATTGATCTCCGACTGAAACTCGATCGTATCAGCCCCTAACTTCAACGCATAACGAGTACTCCCCGTCCTAACGCTCTCATCCTCAGCTAACGCCGCGACAAGATAAACGACTCCATTAGAGCCTTGTCCAAGGCATCGCTCAATGCGATAGCTTCGTTTATTCCATAATCCTGTAATGACAGCACCTGTGCTAAGCTTTTCGTTACGTAGCTGCTTCATTTGAAAACTTCTATTGTTCCGATTATAAGACGTAGTCACTCCATACCCCGTCCGATCCATATTCATGTTGGCGAGCAGGTATGTCGCCATATTGTTCACTATGATTATAACTACTATCATATTGGCAATAGTCCAGCACATGCAAGAGGGCAGGCCCTGTAGGTGTCGTTCCTCGCATCGGGATTCGATGCAGCAGTCGCTTCATTTTACTTAAATCACTCGCCCACTCCACATCCAACTTAGCCGGCTCATCACTGTGATTACCCGGAAAGTGAAACACAGCAATCTCACTTTTCCCCTGCCGTGCCTGTAAACTAAGCATCAAATCACGTATCGCCTCTTCCACAGACGGAAGCTTGGGCTTCATACTTGCACTTGCATCAATAAGCAAAGCAACTCTCAAGGAGGATTGTTCGCTCATTTCATCCATAACACGAACCACCTCGGCTCGCTGCGAAGGTGGCAGTGCTTCCACAGACGTTCCTCCTTCCTGCCTTCCTAGAATATGCTTCAGTTCATGATTAACGACTTGATGAATCGTCTGGACAACCGTCTTACGAGTCATCTGCTGAATCGTATAGGACAAATTCCTTTGATTCACAACTCGACTAACACCGCCCCCCATTCTAGCAATCTCTTCTATTTCAGCCGCTCCATATTCGCCAATGGTACCATCGTCTACAATTCCCACTACATTTACCACAATACCAGCCTCACGTGCCTGTGCCGCTGCCACTGCTGGCTGAATACCAACATTTGAGCACCCATCCGTAATAAGTAGTATTTGTTTTAACATAGGTATTGCCCTCCTATCGATAGTTACTAGCTTCTATTTCGCTACTAGTGTTGCCGAATAGAGAGAGCTTTAATCTTATATCACCTCCTGTTATCTAGCTTACTGTAAGAGGACGCTCGAACTGCTTCTCCCCTCCTGACCAATATAAGGTTGCCCATTGTGGTATATGACGATCTAGACGCGCAACAACAACCGTCATGTCATCAACAATATCGCCTTGGGAATAGCGAACAACCGTATCGAGTAGCACGTCTGCAATTTCCTGCGGTTCGTCCGTCTCCATCTCCGCAATAAGCCGCTTCAGCCAAATATCTTTGTTCAGCGCTGGACCTGGGGCATCATAAACACCATCGGACATCATAATAAGTAGATCTCCTGGCTTCAGTGTCATATGCATTGCTTCTACATCTATATCTTGTAAAATACCAAGTGGTAAATTGCCGATGGCTACCGCATGAACATCTCCTCCACTCTTCACAAAGCTCGGGATAGACCCACTTTTCATCAACGTAGTTTGTGCAGAATAGAGATCGATGACGGCAAGATCGACCGTCGCATATACCTCCTCAGGTGAACGAACCATGAGGATCGAATTCACGGATTGAATAGCTAACTTCTCATCCATGCCGGACTGCAGCAGCTGAGATAACACAGTTAGCGCTGTACTACTCTCTAATTGAGCTCGCTCCCCATTCCCCATTCCATCACTCAATGCAACCGCATATTTTCCCCCACCAAGCTCCACAGCATGATGGCTGTCACCGGATAAAATTCCCCCTCCTTTAGCTGCTGCAGCTACACCTACTGCTACTTCAAATGATTTTGCAGATACAAATGTAACAAGTCCTTCTCCTTCCACAGCCGTTGATCGTTCATCTCGAACTGATATTTGTTCTCCCAAAATATCCGACAATAAAGGCGCAATTAATTTACGGCACTCATCGTAACCTTCCGTAAATGAATGAACCATTTCTATTTCCACATGACCTCTATCAAGCGATAAAATATCTACGTGATGAACAGACAGACCCAACTCCTCCATCGCATGCCGGATCTGTTCCTCCTGCATAAACATTTCTCGCCCTTCCCGCTGAATCTCTTGAGCAAGATCATCCATCACTTTGGATACTCCGGCCAACTGCTCAGATACGAACGTACGGCTATCTTGAATTTGCTTGCGCCATACTTGATCTGAACGATAGCGTTCCACTTGATCCTTCATGACATGCAGCACTTGTCCTGCTTTAGGGCAGGCATCTTTCCATCGTTTTGGGATTTGCCGTTCACGGAAATCAGGCTCTTCCTCCACGGCATGCAGCATTTCATTCATCCATGTGACCGTTTGTAAATACTTACTGCTCCAGCAAGCATTTTGACGCGGGCAGCCACTGCATGTCTTATCGCATGCAGCCGCAATGAACGAATTGTATTCCTCCTCTTTACGGCGCATCTCTCCATATCCTGTGAGCTGATTAAAGCTTTTCGATAGCTGCTTGAATAACTCAGAGAACTGCATCACACGTTCAGCTGTCATATCTCGTACTCTTTTTGCATATTCATGTTGGGACTTGAGATGTTCCTGTGTCCCCGGTATATATTTGGCTAAGGTTAAAGTTAATCCGCGCGGGGTAAGTAGAAATAAAGTCGCTGCTGCGATCGTTTCCCAAGTTGAAGTAAGTGCCCCTGTTGAAGGGCCCAAGTAAACGGATAAGATGGCAGTTCCCAATAGCATGCCGAACGCGACTGCCCAGCGCCGGCCTTCTCTCATTAATCCAGCTAACAAGCCGGCAAATGCCAATAGACTCATTTGCATCATCGAACCTGGTGCAGCCAAGCTCAAGATGAGCCCCAGCACAACCCCGACTGATGCGCCAAGCGGAGCACCGCCAACGAAGGCGAAGAGCATGACAAGATAACGGGATAATACATGATCAACTTGGAGTCCTTGTATGATCCATCCTACTGCTCCTGTCATTAATGAGGCGAGTAAAATCATGAGGCAGACAACTTCGTCAATACGAAGTGTGTAGTTACGCTTAGATAGCGTGAGGACTGGCAGCGCCTGAACAAATACAAGTGTCAGCATAAAACCGAGCATCGCATCAGTAACGTCCATCGCGAAACCGTACCAAGTGAAACGATCCACAACAAACGTCATAAATAAGTGAACGAGTAAATTAGCACCGAACACCATAAATGGTGCATAGTTTAACTCTGATTTCTCATAGGCCTTTAAACCACGCTGTAAAAGAACGATAACGAGAAGCTGCATAGCAATCATGACAGTCGTCGGCTCTGAGGCAAACAAACTGCCCGCCAATACAGCTGTTCCGCTCCATATGGCCATTTCCGGCCTTGTAAAATACATAACCGCAAAGAAGGCAGAAGCAAACGGGAACAAGTCTTCTAAGATGACCGCTCTTCCTAGTAAAAATCCAACACATAGAATGATAATGGTCCATTTGCGCGTGCCGATCAATTGCTTAAACCGCTCATAACGCCAACGCTTAGCCCCGGCCTCCAATGTAGTAGCATGTTGTTGGAATGCCTCATTCAATCTATTAACTGGAAAAGGAATCACTTTTGTCTTGCTCATGTTCGATGCACCACCTAATCTCTTAATTTGTGTCTCTTATTATAGATAGACAAATAGGAAACGTTTGTCAGAACATGATCTTGTATACCAAAAAGTTTCCGACACGTACTGAGCCACTAGCGCGCAGCCGTCGATTATAGATGCGTCAAGGGGTTTTAGCCCTCACCCTATACACATAGACCAATAGAAGTATCGCCTATTTGTCGCAATCCGCTACACCCATGAACGGCAAAACGCCCTGATCTTGCAAATTATCAAGGGAGAAGCTGTCGCAAAGAGTGAGCAGGACGACAAAAGAAGTGTTGTGACACTTTGTCACTTCAATCGTTGTCGTTACTTTTACACGCAGACGGGGCTTTTCCCTAAAAAATGCCCCATAATAAGAGGCGCATCGCATATTTTAGGTTATTTATGCAAAGAAAAACCGCTGAGAGCATAAACTCTCAGCGGTTCTGTGTGCTATATATGGAATGCGGTAAACTTAAACCGGACTACACTCGGCGAGCGCCACGGCCACCGCGTTTGCCTTCTGTGTTCTTCTTGAGCGATGAAATGCGCTCTTCGCTGTCCTTAAGGAAACGTGACATTTTATCCTCAAAAGAAGGGGTGTTAAACGACGGTCTACGTCCTCCCCGATCCCGATTCCCAAATCCTCCTGGTCTTCCTCCGCCTTCTCTGCCGCCGCCGCCACTTGGACGATCCATACGTGGACCTCTTGGTGGTCGTTGCTGCTGTTCAGATGCAGGTTTATCGACCGCTTGCTTAATAGACAAACCGATCTTACCGTCCTTATCGACGTTAATAACTTTGACCATAACGACATCGTCGATCTTCAGATGGTCATTGACGTCCTTGACGTAGTTATCGGCAATCTCAGAGATGTGAACCAGTCCCGTGACACCTCCCGACAGATCAACGAACGCTCCGAAATGCGTAATGCCTGTCACTTTGCCTTCTAACTTGGTGCCCACTTCAATTGTCATAGAATAAAACGTTCCTCCCTTAAAATGTTAAACGGCACATTGCTCAGAATAACCAGAACCTTTGCTCACTGCGAATCATTCATGTACAAAGAGCTCTGTATATCATATGCAAAGTACAGCTTATGTCGTGATTATACTGTAATGGCGCAAGTTTGGTCAACTGACGCATGTCCCGATTATGAGCCTATTCTTCCTCTGTGCGGATAAGTCGCTCATCTGGCAAAGTCATACCTTTGCTGCGTGCGATATCAAGTAAATACTCAGGGTCATCCAGTCGATTCACTTCATGCTGAAGATCATTGCGAATCTGTTCGGCTTTCTTTTTCTCGACCTCATTCTGGGCATACTCTTTCTGCATGTCCTCTAATTGGAAAATTTGACTGACATACGTATACCCCGCCCAACCCAAGAACACGACCATGAACAACAGCCACAGTTGAAGACGACGCTTCACTGTCTTATGCACACCAGAAGGTGCCCCCGTATTGGATCTGTTTGATGTCATTCGTGCTGTTGAACGGCTGCTCTTATTATCTTTCCGGTAGTCTCGCATAGGTTGTCCCCCTTTCAAGCTTGGTTGTTCCGGTTAGGCCAGTTGCGCAATTGGTTCCAGCATTTTGCACACCATGTTGTTGCTCGTCTGCACAATCGTGAAGCAGCTCTTACTCTTCTTCCCCCGTATTGCTTAAGACGAATCAGTCGCTCAGTCATGCCAAGGCGACGCCATACCGGCTCTACAAGCGGGCGCAACAACCATTGCAGCAGCCACCATAAGGGCTGAATACATTTTAGCACAACTTTTCCGAGGAAAGTAGCCGTCTTTACCAATATACGGAATATATAATATATGAAAAACACGACCCCTTTCAAGGGGAGAAAGACCGTAATATATAGCAGCTTTTGTACCATTCGCACGATTACTTTTATCGCTTGGACAAGCCAGTTTACAACAACAACCGTCACGCGGCTGAACAAAACGACATAAGTCCACGCGCCCACAGCCAGTCCAAGTATGACGTAGAACCGAAATTCTCCCTGATTGCCCTTAATGAGCATATGAAAGACAAACCAAGTGGCTGCTATCCAATATAGGATGTCCATAACGGGTAGTATCCATCGAGGGATGCGAAGCTGTCCTGCAACAACTCGACTAGCATCATAAGCGATACCAAGTGTAAGGCCGCTAACGAACATAAATAGCATTGTTATCCACTGGCTATGCAGAGAAAGGCTCACTTAAACAACTTCCCAAAAAAACCTTTTGATTTATCCGTTTGATTCGCGTCCAAATAGGTCAGGGAGTTGACCACGCCTTCGATCGCTACAAGGCCTTGTTCCAAGCTCAAATTTTTAATATGAAGATTATGGCCTTTAATCGTTAAGAACCCGCTGTCGGTCTCCAACAGAAATTCCTCACTATCAAAGCTTTCGACATTACTAACGCCACTGATTTCTAATACTTTTCGATTCATCATCTTAATTTCTTGCCGCTTGCCAGCCTTGTTCGGTTCTAACATGGCATGTACCCCTCCTTCTCTTTATTAACCTATGAAGGAGGGGAGCGAAAATAGAACTCTATATAAGTTGAACGATTGCTACACTATCGATTGTCGACCTTCTCAGGATATAGATCGTGCTGCATCAAACGCTGCTCAGCCATCTGCTCATACTTGGTACCTGGCTTACCATAATTGCAGTAAGGGTCTATCGAAATCCCCCCACGCGGTGTGAACTTGCCCCACACCTCTATATACCGTGGATCCATGAGCTTAATTAAGTCATTCATAATAATATTGACACAGTCTTCATGGAAATCACCTTGATTGCGGAAGCTAAACAAATACAACTTGAGAGACTTGCTCTCTACACAGCGCTCATCTGCAATGTAGCTAATATAAATAGTCGCAAAATCCGGCTGTCCTGTAATCGGACATAAACTGGTGAACTCCGGACAGTTGAATTTAATGAAATAGTCCCGATACGGGTGTTTATTTGGAAAAGACTCTAGCACCTCTGGTGCATAAGTGGACTTGTACGTTGTATGTTGACCCAAATGAGTTAGTGGAAGCTCTGCTTCCGTGCGTCCTGCCATTGTCATGATTCATACTCCTTTATTTATCGGAAATATTGCTTTGAAATTACAGACTACCTAGAAACTTATACTCCGCGCTTATTCCCCCACACAAGCGTATGCAGCTGGGGGAGTACCCTAGCGTCATTTAACCTTGATTCTGCCGACACTTGCTCAATTAGCCATTCATAACGTCGCAGCAAGCTTTCTACTAACGCCATATCGTCATCAGCCTGTACGGCATCGTTACCCGTTTGAAGAACAAATGGTACCGTGGGATAGCGTTCATGAACGGCAATGGCATAACGAAGATCTTGTTCGTTGAACACGACAACCTTCAAACATACCGCTGTTCGCTCGGCACGAGATAAATGGCTCATGACTTCGTCGAGCCGTTTCCAATCTGTATCCATACCCGAACTAGGTGGTTTCGGAGACACGGTTACATCGTCTATCCCTGCAAGCCATGGCTGCCACTTGGAGCCCTGTGTTTCGACAGCTGTGCGAATACCTCGTTGTTGCAAAAGGAGGACAAGCTCATCAAGCTGTGGTAGCAATGCTGGGTTGCCCCCAGATATCGTCACGTGTGAAAATCGTCCTGCTGCTAGCTGCTGCAACTGTTCCCATACTTGCTCCGCTGTGAGCATCTGTATGTCATGTTTGGCACTTCCATCCCACGTAAATGCAGAATCACACCAAGAACAACGGTAATCACAGCCTGCCGTTCGTACAAACATCGTCTTTTGCCCAATAAGCAACCCTTCCCCCTGCACAGTAGGACCAAATATTTCTAGCACAGGAAGACGCATGTTCCGCCTCTCTCTGTCTAGCAGCTCACGTTGTATTGTACTCATTCCATCATCCACTCTCGTCTAGCTTCTGCATAGCTAGTCGGGGTTTCATACAAACGAACAAACTCTGTTCTGCCACCTATACAACCACTTTTATATGGCTCTACGACTAATGCAGCATCCATCTGTTCAAACAGCCAAATCACCATATTTTCTGCAGTCGTATTCATAGGCGGTAGCGTCTCATTCAAATAACGGTGATCCAAATAAGGCTCGATCCGCTCTTTCCATATATGTTTAATGTCTCCGAAATCAATCGCTAGACCAATGTCGTTAATCATGCTGCTAATACCAAATTCAACTTTATACGTATGCCCGTGCAAGTTTTTGCACTTACCTTCGTATGCATGCAAATGATGCGCAGCGTCAAATGTAAATGCCTTGCTGACCATGACTCTTTTCTGCTTGTAACGCAGTTGATGCCCTTCAATATCTACACCATAGCATTGAAGCTGATCAACGATACGGAATGCTCCCGGCTGTTTCATCCACTCGCCTCCACCGTTTTAGATGTGGCAACTGAGCACCCTTGAGCTTGCGGATTAGGTGCACAATGCAGGTCCCGCTCTTTTAAATAGGTATCTAGACCAGCCCGGCGCAATTTGCATGCTGGACATACTCCACAGCCATCCCCAACTAATCCTTCATAGCACGTAACTGTCTTTTCGCGAATGAAGTCGAGTGCTCCCAACTCATCTGCCATGTGCCAAGTCTGCGCCTTATCTAGCCACATAAGAGGCGTATGAATAACAAAGCTCGTATCCATCGATAAATTGAGCGTTACGTTCAATGACTTAATAAATACGTCTCTACAGTCTGGATAACCACTAAAGTCCGTTTCACACACGCCTACAATTAGATGCTTCGCTCCTAATTGCTTCGCATAGACCGCCGCAAAGGAAATAAAGAGCAAGTTACGCCCGTCTACAAATGTATTCGGCAGTTCCCCATCTTCATGCTCAATTTCCATATCGCTGCGAGTAAGTGCATTTGGCGCCAGCTGATTAAGTAGCGACATATCCAAAATGCGATGCCGAACATTCAGCTCTTCTGCGATGCGAGTTGCATGCTCTAACTCCGTATGATGCCGTTGGCCATAGTCAAATGAAATAGCCTCAACTTCTTTAAATTGCTGTAACGCCCACCATAAACAGGTTGTGCTGTCTTGACCGCCGCTGAAGACGACGACCGCTTTGTCTTGTTTCATCTTGATTGTCTCATCCTTTCGTTTCCCTCAATCGGAGAAAGGCAGACCTGTTATGTAGACGCAAAAAAGGAGATGTGCATCGCACATCTCCCGAAATAAACGTCAACAAATACAGCGCGGATTAGAGCTTACATTTACCCTAATAGAGCTGTGGCCTTAGTTTTTTATAGAGGGAGATTGCGAACCTCTCCCGTACGCGTACGTACGGATTTGATGAAGTTGTAAGGGTCAGTATAACACACCCTCGCAATCATCTGCTACCCCTACTGACTTAAGAAGTAGCTGACTCGTACCTATGATCCTCCATATGTAATGATCACATTATATCTCGTTTCTTTCCATTTAAAACCTATTTTAGACTAAATTCTAAATAACAAAAAGGCAATCGCGAGCCGCCTTCCAACAGCATCACGATTGCCTCTATTCATTACTCATTTACCATCCAAAATCATCTTGCTTTGGAATCGGTTCCTCTCGTAGCAGCGTATACATGCCAGCGGCCTCATCCTTCTTGGTCGTCTCTTGGAGACGCTCAACACGGACCGTTACGTATTTCTGCCCGAACTGAACCATAATTTCGTCGCCTACTTTTACGGCACTGCTAGGCTTCGCTTCGCGGCCATTCAACACAACGCGCCCTTGTCCAGATACATCTTTAGCAACAGTGCGTCGCTTGATGAGTCTAGATACTTTCAGGAACTTATCGAGTCTCATTACTTAACTGCTTCTTTAAGCTTGTTACCTGCTTTGAATGCAGGAATTGTGGATTCTGGGATCTCGATTGTTTTACCTGTTTGCGGGTTGCGACCAGTACGGCCAGCGCGTTTGCGAGTTTCGAATGTACCGAAGCCGATCAATTGAACTTTGTCACCTTTAACAAGTGCGTCAGTTACTTCGCCGAAGAAACCGTTCAATACTGCTTCTACATCTTTCTTAGTCAAACCGCTTTTCGTTGCAATGTTGTTCACCAAATCTGTTTTGTTCATGTCTATTGGCCTCCCAATTTTTTAAATCAATAATAGAGTTGTTGCGGCAACCGCAAACCTGCAATCGTCTTTACTAACAAGCAGTATGAAATACGTTGCATGTATGTATTCTTGCTTAATTAGTAAATTCCTCCCCAAGCACGGCACTTTTTCGAAATTTGACGAAAATTAAGGAATTATAAGAGCCAGCGCTCGCTTGGATTACGATTCTATCAGTTTAGCCTCTTGCCACCACTTCTCCATTTCTAGTAAATCAGTCTGGTCAAAAGATTTTCCGTTTATACGAAGTTGCTCTTCTATATAGCGAAATCTTTTTACAAACTTGCGATTCGTGCCTGTAAGGGCTTCTTCTGGATCTCCCTCGATAAAGCGAGATACATTCACAGCAGCGAACAGCAAGTCGCCCAGCTCTAGCAGCGTATCCTCTTGACTTATGTCGTCTGAAAGAATAGCCTCTCGCAATTCTTGCAATTCTTCTGCTACTTTGTCAAGTACATCTTCTACGCGCTCCCAGTCAAATCCAACTTTTGATGCCTTCTTCTGGATTTTGTAAGCTTTCATAAGGGCTGGAATATCACGCGGTATACCGTCTAAAACGGACGCAGAAGCCTGCTCGGCTCCCTTCAAACGCTTCTCTTCTGCCTTCATTTGCTCCCAATTTTTGAGCGCTGCTTCAGCATCATTTGCTGATTTGTCACCAAATACATGGGGGTGACGGAAGAGTAGCTTTTCATTCAAGCTTTGGATGACATCATACACCGTAAAGCTGCCTACCTCTTCTTCCATTTGGGAGTGAAGCATGATCTGGAGCATCAGATCTCCAAGCTCCTCCTGCATCGCAGTCGGATCGTCATCATCAATCGTCTCCAACACTTCGTACGTTTCTTCAATCAAATTTTTCCGAATAGATAGATGCGTCTGCTCCTGATCCCATGGACAACCATCTGGACTGCGCAAAATACCGACGATTTCATGCAATCGTTCAAATGTCCTATTGCGTACGGCTTCATCTTCTGTTCGTGGGACATAAATGAGAGATAGATTTCCATATCCTTCTACGCGATCCAACTCATAGAGCGGCACGCGAACAATTTGTTCTGCGCCGTGAACACCTAGAGCATGTCCTACAACGACCTCATAGTCATCTGGGTACACTTCCATGAGACTAAGCTTCACATCTGAAGCTGTAAACATATCGTACACCTGTCCGATGACGATATGCAAACGTGGAGATATGGATGCTGGATTAAGCATCGTTGCATCGAGCAATTGGAAGCCATCAATGGGGTCAAAGCCGAGTCGAACAAAGGCTTGATCGAGGAAGCTTTCTCCCCCAAGTACGGTTAATTCAATCCCTTTAGATGGACAGCGTTCCGATAGTAGGCTGACTGTCGATTCAGCCACACGAGGATGCCCTGGCACTGCATAAACGATTGTACCTTTTGTAGTAAGCGCCTTAGCAATAAGCCGCTCTGTAATATCATCATACACTGCTGGGAAACTTTCATGCTCCGTATATACGCTATCAAAGGTTGTATAGGAGATGCCTTCTGCACGAATCCATTCAACAACAGGATGGTCTTCTGTACGAAGGTATAGATGTGCTGCGTCGCGCAGTTGCTTGGCTATGCCGAGCGTCAGCTGGCTCTCGTCGCCGGAGCCTAGGCCGACGGCGATTATTTGTCCGCTCATCGTGAATACAGCCTCCTTCTTGGGCTAAAGGTAGTAGAAATAAGCTATAGTGCACCACAATACGTGATGCGTGTATAAGCAATGTTTCGTGCACGTAAGTGCCCATGCTGCTGCGCTTAGAGGCATGCAGCAGCGCGAGCTAGGCACTGCGTGCCTAGGCTGTGGCGCAGTGCATCACAGCCTATTTATCGCGCGTTAAGCGCGTGGCCAGCGCAGCTAGACGCTGGCCTACTTTCGGCAGTGCGGCAAGCTCAGCCGGCCGCACAAGCCGCAGCATCACTGCGAGCGCGCCGAATAACAGCGCGCCGAGCAGGACGCCTATGGCGGTAGCCGCGCTGGCACCGCCACGGCCACCGCCGCAAAGGTGGGCAACCGCGGTGGCCGTTAGCCACACCGCGCCGCCCATAGCGGCTAGCGCCAGCGCTAAGCGCGCTGAGCCCCAGGCCCATACACTAGGGCCTGCGCCGCCTGCACGCGCAAGCGAGCGTGCTCCTAGCATCGCTGCAACGCTAAGCGATGCCAGCGCGGACAATGCCGCGCCTTCCAAGCCCAACGTCGGCACAAGCCAGACGTTCAGGCTCACCTTCACCAGCGCCGCTACCAGCAGATGCAGCGCTGGTGAAACAACAGCACCGACACCCTGCAGCATCGCAGCACATACTGCTTGCAGAGCGCCTGGCAGCGCTGTACAGGCCACGAGCACGAAGACAAGCGTGCCCTTGTCCTCCATATACAAAGCGGCGTTTACATGCGCCGATAAGGCGGTCAATCCGACCGCAGAAGCAGCGGCAAGCAGCCACGTCCACTTCATCGCAGCCGCCGTCAAGCTTTGCACCTGCTTAGCGTCACCACTCCGCTGAGCTAGAACTAGCGCTGGCACAAGCCCCACCGCCAGCGAGCTAGCAACCATCGTCACGAGCTGAACCAACGGAAATGCTCGGCTATATACACCAAATTGCTCCATCGCCTCGAGCTCACTTGAACCGCTTGCATGTAGCAAACGCGGAAGCGTGAACGTATCTACTACATTCATCATGGGCACTACGACAGCGCCAAGGCAAATAGGTAGTGCCGTCCATGCGAGGCGCCTCATCCACAGCCAAACACCAGATATATTCGATATGGCATCCCGCATCGTAGCTGCCATAATAGTGCCTTTAGCTCGCATATCCTGTACGGCTCTCCATCTTCTCCGTACCATGGTAACAACCAGTACAATAAAAGCAAATAATGCACCAGCAAATGAACCAAATGTGGCACCGGCAGCTAATTCCGCCTCGGTCGATTCATAAACATACAAGACAAGCAGCAGCACAATCATGACGATGACACGAGCCGTCTGCTCCACAACCTGTGATACAGCTGTTGTTGTCATGCGGCCCCGGCCTTGATCATAGCCGCGCAGAACCGCTAATATCGGCAGTATCAGCATCGCATATGACGAAGCACGAATTGCTGCTTCCGTATGCATATTGCCAATCCAACCCGCGATATTTCCTGCTCCCATATACATAGCCACAAAACCGACGACACCAGTTATAGACATCATGATAAGGCCCGCAGCAGCTATTTGATACGTGCCTGTCCGATCGTAAACAGCTTCCGTATCTGCAACTAGCCTAGCGACTGCTACAGGAATACCTGCTGTCGCAATTACCGTTAATAAAATATAAAATGGGTATACCGTGTTATAAATGCCAAACACACCATCGCCCGCAATATTTTGCAGTGGAATCTTCTGTAGGGTTCCAAGCAGCTTGGACGTTACGGTAGCCAAGCCCAACAATAAAGCTCCCTGCACAACAACTCCTGTATGGCCCGTATGTTGTTTCTTCACGACCAATCACGCCTTTAATAAAGTTCTAAAGTTCGAATCATTTCGTGAAGTATTATAAGCATTTACACTGCCCACGTCCACCAACAACAACGCCCTTTAAGAGATAAGCTGTCAGTTATATCAGCTCTACAGCACTCCTGTGAGTGTTCTTATCTTCAACATGTGTCAGTGCAGACTGCTTTATACGTATACATATGTAAATACCTCTACAAATTCTATATGACCGTCCTATACACACCAACACCATGTCATCCAATTCAATCAGCTGTATAGATTTGTGCCGGCAGCATGCAAAAAACTCCCGTCGCATAAACGTGTGCGCCTTCGCGCCCGCTTACGACAAGGAGTCTAATTTGCTTAAGTATAGGTAGAACCACTCATCATTTAAAATGGGAGTGCTTCTGACTGTTTCATTAGTGGAATCTTATTGTTCCATTTGCTTGCCCAAGAAAGCAGCAGCTGTCTCAGCCATTTTTTGTTCCATAAGTCCCATTTTCACGGACTCATCTTTGTTCATCAATACAACTGTACCAATTGGGTCTCCACCAGAGATAATTGGAGCGATAACATAAGAAGACAATGTCTCACTGCTATCTTTTACAATTTCATAAGTACCTGCATTTGTTTCTGTAACCGTCTTGCGGTTTTCCATGCAGTTTTCCAACAACATGCCGATCTGCTTGTCCAAAAATTCTTTCTTGGAACCACCAGCTACTGTAATTACAGTGTCACGGTCAGAAATAAGTGTAATGTGGTTTGTGCTCTCATATAGAGATTCTGCATACTCCTTAGCGAAGTCGCCCAACTCACCAATTGGAGAGTATTTCTTCAAGATTACTTCTCCATCACGGTCAACGAAGATCTCAAGCGGATCTCCCTCGCGGATGCGCAACGTGCGACGAATTTCCTTAGGGATAACGACACGTCCAAGATCATCAATACGACGAACAATACCAGTAGCTTTCATGACATATATGCCTCGCTTTCACAATTGTGTGTGGTTAGGACTTGCTTAAGTATTATTGGTAATCAGAGGCGATAACGATATGGACTGTTAAACTGACCATAGTATTCAACTGCCTCCATGTTCTTATACATACTTCATAATACGTAGGGAAACTGATCCAGGTTACAAATAAAATCACATTTTTCGACACTGTGCGACAAAAAACATTGCTGTTTTCAAAAAGTTTTCACATATTCATCTATCATTTATGAAAAAACCAGAAAATTGGTCAAGTATCCCTTTCAAAAATCCACCTTTGACATCTTACTCGATTATCCCAAAAATGTCCACCTTTGGAGGACGATTATTTTACATTCTTGCATAAATAACGTAAGTTTTATACCGATAAATCAACAATGTTACCAATTTCAATCAATAGAGTGTTTACCTGGAATGTATTTACGTCTATTGTGAGTAGACATTTTTTAGGTGGTTTCTTGTTACTTATTTACGGTTTCCCTTTTGCTGCACAAGAAAACAGCCATCCTTTGGCAAAAGGATGGCTGTCGATTATTTAGAACCATGTAGTAATATTTATTCACATATAGGTCTTTAGAACTATTTTTTATCTGCCTCTTCAACTGGCTTGTCCGCTTCTGAACCTGCAGCAGGTTTGTCAGCTTCTTTTTTATCAGCTGGCTGCTCTGTTTTAGGTTGCTCCGTCTTAGGCTCCTCAGCTTTAGGTGTTTCTGGCTGTGGAACAGGAGGAAGTTCAATTTTCTTGATAAGTTTTGGCAACTCATCTTTCATGAACTTGTCCATGTATTGCGTAGCAGCAGTTGCACGCACCATGTTCATTTCTTCCTCTGTCAACTTATCAAACTGTTTCTCTGTACGCTTTTCAACACGCATAACATGATAGCCATACTCTGTCTCAACTGGCGCAGAGATTTCGTTGATTTTCAACGTCAATGCCGCTTCTTTAAAAGCAGGTACCCATTGACCCACTTGTGCGTCTGCATACAAGCCGCCGTTTGCCTTAGAACCACCATCTTCGGATACTTCTCCAGCAAGCTTAGCGAAGTCTTCACCCTTCTTCAGGCGAGCCTCGTACCCTTTAGCAATTTTCAATGCTTCTTCCTTCGTACGCTCTTTACCGCCTTCAGGCTTGAATTGTACAAGGATGTGACGCACGCTTGCTGTCGTCATTTCGTTCTTAACTTTTTCGAACTCAGCTTTCAGCTGCTCGTCAGTTACTTTTTGATTCATATCTGCTACAACCGTCAAGATACGGGCTGTGAAATCTCTCATTTCAGCTTCTGTTACTTTTTGAGCTTCAAGCATTTTTTTGAACTGCTCATCGCCAAGCTGTTTTTTAATTGCGTCGATTTGCTCGTTCGCTTTTTTCTTTCCTTCATCTTTCGCCTTATCTGTCGCTTTCTCAGCTAGATATTTATAAGCGATCGTTTCTTTTGCAAAATGCTCACGGAATTGTTCAATTTGCAACAATTGTGCAGATTGCGGGTCGAAAATAGAGCGGATTGCAATTTCTTTATTGAACTCATTCTCTGTAAGTTGGCCGCCTTCATACGTAGCAACCACTTTGCTTGTGTCTTTCTTAGCTTCTGTTTTTGTGCCTTCTTTAGTCTCTCCAGCGTTGTTTTCAGAACCAGCTCCACAGCCTGTTACGACAAGTGCGAATACAAGCGTTAGTGTCATCAACATCCCTTTCCAGGAACGTTTCGAATTATTTTGTGACATTTTGGAGTTCTCCCTTCGATTTTATTGCATCTTTTGCTTCTTGCATCAATTGCTCCAGCTTCATCAAGAGTTGCATTCCATCGTAGCCGCGAGCTTGTAACTTAATTGGACCGTTGACATTTTGGTCTACGACGAATCGTCTGTCGACACTAGTTGCCACAGTAGCCAACTTCTTGCGATCAAGACGCGCCTCTGCCATAGGATGTACCTTTAACTGTACATCATCTCCACGTTGGGAGAATGCTTCAAAGCCATACTGCTTGGCGTACCACTTTAGGCGCGAAACAGCTAGCAATTGCAACACTGCAAGCGGCGGTTCACCGAAGCGATCGACCAACTCATCACGCAGCCCCTCAACTTCATCAAGTGAAGTAAGGCCAGCAACTTTTTTATATATTTCAATCTTTTGAATACTATCATAAATATAATCGCCGGGCAAATAGGCATCAATATTCAGATCGATCAGCGTCGTCCAATCTTGCTGCTCCTCCATAACAATGCCATCCAACTCCGCTTTGCGCTTGGCCACTTCATCACTCAGCATTTGAGAGTACAAATCAAAGCCTACTGACGCAATAAATCCATGCTGTTCTGCACCTAATAGATTGCCGGCACCACGAATGGATAGATCTCGCATTGCGATCTTAAAGCCCGATCCTAGCTCGGTGAACTCTTTAATGGATTGAAGACGCTTCTCTGCTAATTCATTTAGTACTTTGTCGCGCTGATACGTAAAGTATGCATAAGCAATCCGGTTCGAACGCCCAACGCGGCCCCGCAACTGATAGAGCTGAGAGAGGCCCATCTTATCCGCGTCATGTACGATAAGTGTATTTACGTTAGGTATATCCACACCCGTCTCGATAATACTCGTGCTTACCAATACGTCGTGTTCGCCATCCAAGAAATCAAGAATCGCCTTCTCCAGCTCCTGTTCAGACATCTGCCCATGTCCAACCGTCACCTTTGCTTCAGGAACGAGCATTTTAATGTGATCCGCCATTTGTGTAATTCCTTGTACCCGGTTATACAAATAATACACCTGGCCACCGCGCGCTAGCTCACGCTCAATCGCCTCTCGCACAAGCGCATCACTGTGTTCCAGCACGTACGTCTGCACTGGGAAACGATTTTCTGGCGGCGTTTCAATAACCGACAAATCCCGAACACCGAGCATTGACATATGCAGCGTTCTAGGAATTGGTGTAGCTGTTAACGTCAGCACATCCACATTCATTTTCAGCTTCTTCAGCTTCTCTTTATGAGTTACACCAAAGCGCTGCTCTTCATCTACGATTAATAAACCAAGATCCTTGAATACAACATCTTGAGAAAGTAAACGATGCGTACCGATAATCACATCGACAACACCTGACTTAACACCCTTCATCGTTTCATTCTGCTCCTTACGAGAGCGGAAACGGCTTAATACCTGGATGTTGAACGGATAGTCTGCAAAGCGCTCACGGAACGTTTCATAGTGCTGCTGTGCCAAAATCGTGGTAGGTACGAGCACGGCTACTTGTTTGCCTTCAATAGCTGACTTGAAAGCAGCACGAATTGCCACCTCGGTCTTGCCATATCCTACATCGCCGCATAGTAAACGGTCCATTGGACGAGGCAACTCCATATCCTTCTTGATTTCCTCAATGGCGCGAACCTGATCTCGTGTCTCATCATATGGGAACATATCCTCAAACTGCTGCTGCTCAGATGTATCCTTTTCAAAAGCATAGCCTGGTGAAGACTGCCTGGAAGCATACAATTTAATTAAGTCATCTGCAATATCTTTAACCGAAGAACGAACTTTATTTTTTACTTTTGTCCATTCCGTACCACCGAGCTTATTGATCTTCGGTTCTTTCTCTTCCGAGCTTACATAACGCTGAATCAAATGTAACTGATCAACAGGAACGGATAGCTTGTCGCCTCCCGCATACAAAATATGCAGATAGTCTTTGTGAATACCATTAATCTCTAGCGTACCTATACCTACATACTTACCAATTCCATGATTATGATGAACGACGTAGTCGCCCACCTTCAATTCAGAGTAACTGCGAATCCTTTCCGCATTATCTACTTTAGCATCCGATCTTCGCACCGTTTTACGCTGCTTTTGGGAGAACATTTCTGCTTCGGTAATAACGATCAAATGGACCGACGGAAGCTCAAAGCCACTCTGTAAATTGCCTTTCATAATCGTCGGCTCAGGAATTTGATAGTCTTCTAGCACCCGGCGCACTCGATCTACGCGTTCATCACCATTAGCTAAAATAATGACATTCGCATTCGACTTTTTCCAACGTTCCATCTCTGCTTTTAGCACATTCATTTGTCCGTGGAAATTTTGCATCGAACGGCACATCACATTAACGATATTTTGTGGATGTGTATTAGGTACTTGGCGAAGGAAGAGTGCAATGAAAATAGTTTGGAATGGTCGCTTCGTCAATATATCGTCAGAAGATTTACCAAGACCAAGTGCAGGCATCGTCTTGCCATGCTGAAGCAAATGAGTATTCCATTCTACTTCATCCCGCTCTAGTTGCTTAGCTGTTTCCAACACACGAGCAGGTTCGTCAATGATAAGTAAAGTATCTTTTGGCATGTAGTCATACAAGGTGTAGCCCTCTGGATACATCAAGGTTACATACTTGTACATTTCATTGAAATACATGCCTTCACGCAATTGATCAATCTCATGATGAATCTCTTGGCGAAGTCGATCTTTTACATGACGATCACTCATCTTAGCCAGCTGCTCATCAAGTAACTGCGCTGCTCGATCAGCAGCCTGTTCGAACTGGCCGCGCTCGCCAATTAGCTCTTTACTCGGCGTAATAAGTAAACGGTCCAACTTCTCCAACGATCGCTGATCGGTTGGATCAAAAGAACGAATAGACTCTACTGTATCATCAAACCATTCCAAGCGATAAGGCAGTTCTGATGTGTATGGATAAATATCCAGTATTCCACCACGAACACTCATTTCACCTTTGGACTCGACGCGTTCCGTACGCTCATAGCCGACCGACACCAAAAATGACAGCAATGATTCGAGTGGCTGTTCTTGATCAACAGCAATCGTCACTTCTGCCTTCGCCATTACTTCCTTATCTGGTAAATATCTGCGCAACCCGGCATAAGGAGTTACAACAATTCCTCGAAAACCTTTAGCCAAGCGTGTCATTGCTTCAATTCTCTGGGCAATTACTTCAGGGCTTGAAATGGCTGCTTCAGCCGCTACCAATTCATTGGCAGGGTATAAGAGGACTTGGTCTGGAGATAGACACTCTTGTAAATCTTCCGTAACTTTCTGTGCGGAAAACATATTATGTGTCACTACAAGTACTGGACGATCTAGCTGTTCAGCCAATGATGCCATCATCACTTGGCGTGCAGAGCCAGATAATCCAGATACAAGTTGTTCTTTCATACCGGCACGAACGCCAGATACGATAGAATTCATATCGCTCTCAGTAGATAATGCTTGCATGAGTGCATTTAACAAAGATAGGCACCTCTTTCTGTAACCAACCAAGAAATAACGAGCAAAGTTCCCTTTATGTCAGAAACCATACTCCTATATCATTACGAATATGTATACGATGATCATCGCCATATTCGATTGACTAACCACCATGTTGTGCTCCGTCTCATGAAAGCCTATCTTGCTGTAGCACGGATAAACAATAGGTACATGCTTATGACATTCGCGCCAAAAGAGCCTCGGCTAATTAGCCAAGGCTAGCAGAACGACCTTAACGATAGTAGGCGGATACACATCACTATTGAAGGGGCGAAGCTAGAAATGCTAGTTCTGGATGCCTGCTATAAGCCTCCTGACATAAATCACATGTCATTCGCACCGTTATGTGACCATCTGCTTGATGCTGAACATAGTGACGGTGCTCCTCCTCCGTGAGCTGGTGGAATCCAAGCCTCACATCATCTGCTGTCGCTGCTTCTAGTCGACCTAGCAGCGAGTGGCAATGCTCGCAAACATAATTCACCGACATGTATATGCCTCCTCAGAACGCAATATACCGTCTATTATGCCCCACAGTTGCCACCATTAGCCGATTAACCGTTGTATTTTGCCATTGTCTGCTCAAAATTATGGGTTAATGCATATTCAACCGCATCACAAGTACGCTCAACGGTCTGCTCTAATAACGAAGCGTCCGCCTTCGGAAACGCTTCCAGTACATAATCCGCAATATCACGCCCAGGCGCCGGACGGGAAATACCCATACGCACTCGATTAAAGGACTGTGTGCCTGTATGTGCAATAATAGACTTTATCCCATTATGCCCACCTGCGCTGCCTTGATAACGGAGACGTACTTTTCCAAGCTCTGTATCCATATCATCATACAAGACAATAAAATCATCAAGACTAGCTTTGTAAAAGTCCATATAAGCACGGATAGTCTCGCCCGACAAATTCATATAAGTCATTGGCTTGATTAACACGACCTTCTCTGTACCTACACGTCCTTCTCCGATCAATGCCTTAAACTTGGTTTCTTTTACTTCAATGTTGAATCTTCTTGCCAACTCATCAATCGCCATAAATCCAATATTATGGCGCGTGTTAGCATACTTTGTACCCGGGTTTCCGAGTCCAACAATCCATTTCATGCTCTCTCACCTTTCTAAGCATCTTGCATTCCCTAGCTCCTAAAAGGATTGCTATAGGTGAATGCTGACAAGGGTTACATCTACCGATGATGAACCGGTTGATGTAACCCTTATGCTATGGGACTAAATCCCTATACGGTATTACTCAATTTCGAACAATTTACTGATCGAAATTTCTTCATGAACACGAATGATAGCTTCGCCCATAAGCGGAGCTACAGACAACGTGCGAATTTTACTTGATGGGTTCGGATGGGTAACCGGAATTGTATCCGTTACAACGACTTCCTTGAATGGAGAGTCTTCAATACGCTGCATCGCAGGACCTGACAGTACAGGGTGCGTACAAGCAGCATAAACTTCTTTAACACCAGCTTCAACGAGCGCATTTGCACCAAGTACAATTGTACCTGCTGTATCAATAATATCGTCGATAATGATAGCTGTTTTGCCTTTAATATCACCGATAATATTCATAACTTCGCTGACATTCGGCTCTGGACGACGCTTGTCGATAATCGCAAGCGGAGCATTCAAGAAGTCTGCCAATTTACGTGCACGAACGACACCACCATGGTCAGGTGAAACAACCACAACGTTCTCCATTTGTTTGGAGCGGAAGTATTGTGCCAAGATTGGTACACCAAGCAAATGGTCAACTGGAATATCGAAGAATCCTTGAATCTGTGTAGCATGCAAATCCATCGTAATGACGCGATGAGCTCCTGCTGTCTCAATCAAGTTCGCAACCAATTTCGCTGTGATAGGATCACGGGAACGTGCTTTGCGGTCTTGGCGAGCATAGCCATAGTAAGGAATAACGACGTTGATGCTCTTTGCAGATGCACGTTTCAACGCGTCAACCATGACGAGAAGTTCCATTAAGTTATCGTTTACAGGTGCACATGTTGATTGAACGACATACACGTCGCAACCGCGCACACTTTCATGCAAATTCGTTTGGATTTCGCCATCACTAAAGCTCTTTGTAATCGCATCTCCTAGCGGAATACCAATATAATCGGCAATTTGTTGTGCTAGCTTAGGATTCGAGTTACAAGTGAAAAGTTTCAGCTTGGAATCACAATACGTCATAATCGTTGTTTACCCTCCGGATGGTTTAAATTCAATTTATTTTAATATTACTTATTACTTATAACTAGTTAAGAATCTAATCTTGCTTTCTTTGCTTTTGCGCGAGAACGAAGTTTCTCCGCATAACCTGGCTTGTTTACTTGTCTTTCACGGGCGATAGCCAAATCATTGTCTTCTACATTTTGCGTTATTGTAGATCCCGCAACGACGTAAGCACCATTACCGACTGTTACAGGAGCAATTAGATTGACATTGCTGCCTACGAAAGCATCATCACCAATCTCTGTAACGGATTTATTATATCCGTCATAGTTTACGGTTATTGCACCACAGCCAATGTTTACGTTTTTGCCAACCTTAGCATCGCCAATATAACTAAGATGCGATACTTTGGAATGGTCATCTACTGTTGCATTTTTGATTTCTACGAAATCACCAATTTTGACGTCTTGTCCAATACGTGAACCTGGTCGCAAGTAAGCAAATGGGCCAATCGAGCTATCATGCCCAACTTCAGCCTCTGCAAGCACAGATTGTTTCACGCTCACTCGATCACCAATTGTAGAATCTGCAATCTCGACATTAGGACCGATCGTAGATTCTATACCGATTACAGTGTTGCCTTTAAGCATCGTTCCAGGATACAGTACTGTATCTGCTCCAATGCTTACTGTAGACTCGATATACGTCTGAGCTGGATCGATAATCGTTACGCCATTCAACATATGCTGCTTGTTGATGCGCTCTTTCATGAGGCGTTCTGCTTCAGACAGAGCCAGACGATCATTTACTCCAATAGACTCAGCAGCATCTGCCGTGCAGTATGCACGCACGATATCGCCATGCGCCTTCATGATGCCGATGACATCTGTTAAATAGTACTCCTGCTGCGCATTCGTATTCGTCACCTGTTCTAGCGCGGCAAACAGCTTAGCATTATCGAAGCAATACGTACCTGTATTGATTTCGTTAACGAGTTGTTCCTGCTCTGTCGCATCTTTCTGCTCAACAATTTTCATGACCGAACCATCTTCTGCACGAATAATACGCCCATATCCATGAGGATTATCCAGTTCAGCCGTCAAAATCGTTGCCGAAGCGCCTGATTCTTGATGTAGCTTCATCAACATCTCTAGTGTATCAGATGTTACAAGCGGTGTATCACCACAGATCACAATTGTCGTACCTTGCTCTCCATCAAGAAGAGCCTTTGCTTGCTTGACCGCGTGACCCGTGCCAAGCTGTTCGGCTTGAAGAACGAATTCTGCCCGATCCCCTACGTAGCCTTGAACGGCTTCTGCACCATGTCCGACAACGACAACTTTACGTTCACACTGTACTTGCTCAATAGCTGTCATCACATGACCAACCATCGGCATTCCACATACCGGATGCAGAACTTTATACAATTTAGACTTCATTCGCTTGCCTTGTCCTGCGGCTAGCACAATGGCCATTCTTTTCAAAGTGTCCGACCTCCTGCTCCTGTACTCCATACTAGAATATATCCTATTATAGCAAAAAAGAAAAGAGAGCCCCATGATTGGCCCTCTTTCTTTGTAACCCCAAATATTCCCTTGATTAAGCGCCCTCTTCAATAACTTCCTCTTCTGTTGCAGCACGCTCATATTCAGCCAGTACCGCAGCTTGAATCTTTTCGCGAGTTCCTGAAGATATAGGATGGGCAATGTCGCGGAATTCGCCATCTGGCGTTCGTTTGCTAGGCATTGCCACAAACATTCCGTTGTTGCCGTCGATAACACGAATGTCATGAACTACAAACTCGTTATCGATCGTAATCGAAGCGATTGCTTTCATTCTCCCCTCAGTGTTGACGCGGCGGAGTCTAACATCAGTAATTTGCACGTGTGTTCACCACCTTTTTCCATACAAGACTTGGTGTAATATTCCACACGCGCAAACAAAATCCTTCTTTATTTTGCCAAGAAATTAACTTTTGTTTGAACTTTTGTTCCGATTTTAATTATTTCGACAGAGTTCGATTTACTTCGAAGCAATCAATTCGATTTCGACAAGTACATCTTTAGGCAGTCTCGCTACCTCAACCGTTGAACGTGATGGCTTATGCGAACCGAAATAGGTTTCATAGATTGCATTCACTTGTGCAAATTGATTCATATCTTTCAAAAATACGGTTGCCTTTAATACACGATCGAACGAAGAACCTGCCTCCTGTAGAACAGCCTGCAAATTCTGAAATACTTGGTGAGTTTGCTCTTCGATGCCACCCTCTACGAGAGAACCGTCTGGACGCAGTGCAATTTGACCTGAAGTAAGAACAAGGTCACCGTAAGTAACCGCTTGCGAATAGGGACCTATTGCTTGCGGGGCATCCGATGTTGCTACTGTATGAATCCGTTGAGACATCTTAAAACACTCTCCTTTGGATGAATTAAGCTTCTTCCGTACCGAACTCCATATTTTTGTCAAATAAGTTACCAGGCTTCACGGACATCTGGCGTGTTCTTGTATCAATCGTTCCAACACGCATAAGCGATACATAATCATGCAGCAGACGTTCGTCGCTTGCCACGTCTTTGGACTCTACAAGTACGCCTACACCTGCTACGGTCGCATTGAACTCCTTAAGCAGATCGATCATACCGTTTATCGTTCCACCTGCACGCATAAAGTCATCGACAACTAATACACGTGAGCGCTCTTTAAGAGCACGGCGAGCCAACGTCATCGTATGAATACTTTTCTGCGAGCCAGATACATAATTAATGCTAACAGCAGAACCTTCCGTTACAACATGATCTCGTCTAACAAGAACAACAGGTAAATTGAGATGAGCAGCTGTTGCATACGCAATCGGAATACCCTTTGTCTCCACTGTCATCACACAGTCGATCTCGTGATTTGCAAATACGGAGGCAAACATCCGTCCAATTTCATTCATTAGACCAGGCTGACCGAGTATATCGGTTAAGTAATAGTATCCACCTGGCAGCATACGATCAGGCTGCTGCAATTCATTGCAGAGCCCTTCGATAAGTTCAAGTGCCTTTTCTTTAGAGCACTTCGGGATAAACTTTACTCCACCAGCTGCACCCGCTAAGGTAAGCAGCTCACCCGTACCTTCACTCTCGCACACTTCTTTAATAATCCCCAGGTCTTCACTTATAGAGGACTTAGCTGCCCCATATCGCTCTGCAAACGTAGTTAACGGAATGAGCGTATGCGGTTTGGACATCAAATATTGTGTCATTTCCACGAGACGGGCACTTCTTTTTAATTTTTTCATCACGTTCTTCCTCGCTAAAAACCGAATATTATATTCGGTATAATACATTAATGTTCGTTATTTTTCAAGGAAAACCGCATTGTCGTTTTCATTTATTTACATATTTGAATGACCTACACATTTATCCTACGTGAGCATACGCACTGCATACACTTCTTTGCAGAAACCGCGTAGACCATTATAAATTCTTGCAACTTTTGATTCTTTTGATACCAGCCCAAATACAGTAGGTCCGCTTCCCGACATAAGCACACCATCGGCACCAAGTCGAATCATCGCTTCTTTGAGCTGAAGCACTTCGGGATGCATTGGTAATGTGACATCTTCCAATACGTTGCCTAAATGCGCACATATATCTGCAAAAGATTGCTGTTCAATCGCTTGTACCATATTTACCAAGCTTGGATGCTTACCAATTCGATCTACCTTGAAGTTCCCGTACACATCTGCCGTTGATACGTTAATAGGTGGCTTAGCTAGAATGACCCAGCATTGCGGAGGATTGATAATTCGCTCCAACTGCTCACCCCGTCCACTCGCAATGGCTGTCCCACCTGTGACACAAAATGGTACATCCGAGCCAAGTTCAGCCCCTAGCTTTAGTAGCTCTTCTTGCGGAATATTGAGCTGCCACAATCGATTTAATCCTCGCAGTGCTGCTGCTGCATCACTACTGCCTCCAGCAAGTCCAGCTGCAACAGGGATATGCTTATCTAAGTGAATGTATACGCCCTTACGGACGTCATAGCGTTCTTTGATGAGTTTAGCAGCTTGGAAAGCCAAGTTCTTCTCATCAAGAGGTATGTAGCCTGCTTGGCTGGATATGATAATGGTGTCTCGCGGAAGTTCCTCCATTTCCAAGCGATCTGCCAAATCGACCATTGTCATGACCATTTCGACCTCATGGAAACCATCTTCCCGCTTATGCAATACGTCCAGCATCAAGTTAATCTTAGCTGGCGCTTTCTCGTATATTTTCACCGGCCTTCACCCTTCTTTATCCTACGGATCGCTTTCGTTATTATAACAGACTCTCCGAATCAAGTCATTCGAGAACAGCCTGCATAACGAGCTACCATATAACGAAAGCGAACCCGCTCTTCTTTTCAAAGAGACATGGCTCGCTTCTAACTTCTTGTCACCTTGTTCCATGGGAACTACATACCCACCCTTTATCGAACTACCCTTTGCGCGCAGCTGCTTCCTCCGCCATTTGAATAGCTCGCTTGATCATATTGCCTGCATCCTTAGCGCGTATTCCTCCCCAACCTTCCTTTTGCACCGTATCATAAAAGCCTAACTCCTTCGCTAATTCAATTTTCAATTCTTCGGACATGATACTGCGTCTACGACGACTCATGAAACTACCCCCTCAAAATAAAAAAATAATAAGACCGTATGTCAATCAGAGAAGGATTCCCTCCTGCATTAGTTTGCGCGTCCATGCGACCATTATGTATGAATTGTAAAGATGCGGGCTAAGGGCTGAGCACCTAACTGTTCCATATAAGAAAAAAAGCAGCCCAAAGGGCTGCAATTGAAACGGGTTATACTAACCGCGAATAAATTCGATCTTTAATTCGCCGTTGTCTGCGCAGACGGTAATCTCTACCGACTCCGTCAATATATCTGCATAGCTGTAGGATACTCGTTTGAACGCATTCTGTTCCTCATCCAGCTTAACAATAAAAACAGAATGGTAGGTCTCTTCCAATACGCCTGTACGCTCAATCGTCTTGCGACGGCCACCATTTGCTCGAAGCAAAATCTTCTGACCGACGTGAGATTCTAGATTGCGTCGTATTTCCAAAAGCGCGTTTTTCGCCATTGGTACTACCACCTCTTTCTTGTCCCATTATAACGAACAAAAGAGGTAATGTCAAATTAAACAAATAATTATAGCAACAACTATGTTTTAATGTCAATTCATTTTTTTATCCAATTTTGTAGCTTGCCCGTTCCAAGCCCATCCTATTCGATCTCATACCATGGATGGGGTAACTTGCAAACTGGAGAGGTCTTTCCACTTTGGCATCCCTACTCGATAACTGCCTCTTGTCTCCACTCCACCCAACCCCTCCATACCTGTAACCATATGCGGCGTAATATCAGCCATCTGTACGGTATCTTTCACAGAAGTATAGGCTGCTTTAGCAGCTACATAAACAGGATCAAGCGCATGTATCATAATACGCCCTGGCGAACTGGCGAAGTTAGCCCCGACTTGCAGTAGAGCTTCAAAATGAGATTGACACGCCCCCGCGACAACATTGAGCAAATCATAATGCTTCTCATATTGTCGAGCGGTTCTTACCGCATTCACAAAATGCTGCGAGTTTTTATAACTTTGTAAGCTGTACAGATCACGATGCTTCAAACCCTTCAATACCCCATCATGCCCGGTAATTACAATGATGTCCGGCTTTACACGAGGAAGCAGTTGTGCCACGGTATCAGCCATTTTCGACTCCGGTACATAATGCCCCTCAGCCGGCACTCTTAACTGATGATATACAGCCATACTTTTACGTAAATAAGAAGCATCCCCATCCAGATGAAGAATTTTGCCTGGCATCTCAAAATAGGAGGACTTGCTCGTTGTTTCTGAAGATTGAAAATCATTCTTGCGGCGTTCTGTTTGGCGCTTGCGATGCTGCTGGATCGATTCAACCGACTGTAACATCTTAATTTGCGCTTGTCTTGTGCGACGCCTTAGTGTCGTATCTGACACGGTAAGGAGGTCGTTCAACGGAGAATCTGCGATCAAGCGATAGTCCGTTCCTTTAAGGACCGTCATCTCGTTCATAACGTGCTCTACACGAAATGTAATATCTCCGCCGTAGGACTTGCGCACGACCAAGTCTCCTACCTTCATAGGTTCATCACCTCTTTGACTATGGTATGGGCAAGAGCTTGATTTGGTTCATGAACATACCAAAAACGCACAACGGATAGAAGCAGATACTGCTCATCCATTGTACGTTCTCCGTTAATTGCTATTCAGGTTGCTTTAGTAAAGCTCCAATGGCATCGCTAAGGCGCGCAAACTCTTCAAGTGACAATGTCTCTCCTCGACGCTGTGGATTGATATCTGCCGTCTCAAGAGCTCCCTGGAGCCCCTCTATGCCTGCCTCAGCACCATAACGAGCTTTAAGGTTGTTCCACAGGGTTTTGCGGCGCTGTGCGAAGCTAGCTTGTACCACATCGAAGAACAAGCGCTCGTCATTTACTTGTACAGGTGGATTCTCACGAACCTTTAAGCGAATAACAGCCGATTCTACGTTCGGCTGTGGAATGAATACGGTATGAGGCACCGTACACACAATTTCCGGCTTACTGTAATATTGTACAGCCACCGTTAAGCTTCCGTAATCTTTGCTGCCCGGAGCTGCTGCCATCCGTTCAGCCACTTCCTTTTGGATCATCACGACGATATTTTTAAGGGGCAAGCGCTCCTCTAACAGTTTCATCATAATAGGTGTTGTCACATAATAAGGCAAGTTTGCTACAACACTAACCTTATCCATACCAGAGAACTGCTCTGCAAATAGTGCTGATAGATCCACCTTCAAGACGTCATTGTTTACTACACTCACGTTGGCATATGGCTCCATTACTTCAGCCAAGATCGGAATGAGACGCTGATCAATCTCAACAGCTGTAACCTTGCCTGCTTCGCGAGCTAGCTGCTCGGTCAATGCTCCGATACCAGGACCAATCTCTAATGCCCCTGTTTTTTCATCCAAGCCAGCAGCCTGAACAATTCTGCGCATAATGTTCATATCGACAAGGAAGTTTTGTCCCAAACTTTTCTTAAAGGAAAATCCATGCTTCTTAATAATTTCTTTCGTACGCGACGGTGTCGCAATATCCATCATTGAACGCGTCATCTTGTAGTCCCAGCCATCCTCTCGTACTATCCTTACTATTGTTCTTCTTTATGCTTGGCTTGCTCAATCTCTCGATACAAATGAGTTAAAGCATCCTCGAACTCTTCACGGCTAATCTGGAATGCCGTACAGCGCTTTAGAAATTGCTTCGCATTGCAATAGCCAATACCGAGCAACTCCCCGAGCCGCATTCGACGATCGGCAGAACCAGGATGTGTGGTTAATCCCGCTTCGATTAGATCGGTCCATGACAACACCGTGCCATGAAAAGCCCCCATTTCACTTTTTACACGGGATAATGCTTCTCTTATATGTTCAGGGGAGGCATTTTCCACCCCGATATCTCCATTGGCTGTTGCTTTGTCTTTTGTGATAAAGGCATGCTTACAACCAGGCACTCTTGCTGCAATCGCCTTTCGAATCCGCTCACCTGCAAAATCAGGGTCGGTAAAAATAATGACACCTCGTCGCTCCTGTGCAAGGGCAATTTTGCGGAAAGTCATCTCATTGAGTGCAGAGCCTCCGGTCTCAATCGTGTCCGCCTTTACGGCACGCTTAATGGCAACGGTATCATCTCTGCCTTCCACTACTATTAGTTCCCGAATCAAGCAAATAGTACCCCTTTCCTTTGTCAACTCCATTCACGCAAAAAAGAAGAGGGAGTCCCCTCTTCTTAGCATGACATAAACCGTTGTGAATTACTATATGTTAAATCAACAGCTGCATTTTCACAGCGACGTGCAGTCTGTATCGTTTAGTTTGCCTCCGGTTTCACAGGGCCGATAATGTACACCGTATACCCTTTCTTACGACCGAAGCGATTTACTTGCTTAGAGCTGTCAAAGTATAGGTCTATAATCTTTCCTTTAACGGCACCGCCTGTGTCCTCAGCACGACGGAAACCGATTCCTTCAATATAGACCCACCAGCCAAGCGGAATAACCTTCGGGTCAACAGATATCGTTCTCCCTGCGGTTACTTTGGTGCCGGAGGCAGTTGTTGCCCCAGCCGAACCTGGCGTTTCTGTATAAGCGGTCAATTGGAAATTGCCCAGCTTACGCTTATAATCAAAGTTAACACCATCTTTAAGTACACTGCCTTCGATATCTCCATCTGCCGATAGAACAGATACTTCCGGAACTTTCTTCGTTCCATACGTAATGACTTGAGATACTGCCTTCGTCTTAACGTTCTTATCAATCATCTTCTTATATACGAGCTTACCATCTTCATACGTCTTTTCAATCTGCTGAACGACAAGTCCTGCTTTGCCCTTTTGAACCGTCTTCTTCGTTCCCTTTTTCATGTTCGGGTCTGCTTTCTTAACGACCGTATATGGAACTTTGACTTCTCGCTTCACAATATCCTTCTTTACACGAACAACTCGGATATGCATGTCACGCTTAATGGCTGCATCTTGGCTTGGATACACCTTATCTTCTTTATTAAGCTGAATCTTATGCGATTGAAGTGCTTCTCCTACATCATCCTTAGTCGTGAACAGTTTCTTGCTCTTGCCGTCTACTGTCACTTTAATAGGCTGCGCACGTTCAATCGTAATGCGTGACCCCTCTTCTACTTTCGTATCCAATTTAGGTGACACTTCATCGTGCTCACCTACAACGATGGCCTGCTCATCCAAAACAGCGCCAATCGTTTGCTTGCGGGACTCTACCTGTCTTTCAACATCGTCAATGACGATGGAGACGGATTTCTTTGCGTAACTGAACCCGACTAAAATACTAACGACTGTTATAGCAACTACTATAAGTGATATAACTGAAATAATACGCATATTTTCATGCTTCCACCGCATTGCGAATGACTTGCTGGATGATCGGGGTTCATGGGGTTCGTTATGAACGAGTTTGCCCACTTTCTCGGACCTCCTTACATAGTCCCGCCGTCGAGAGTTGTGCATGATACATCTGACGCGACTATAAAGTATTTTTGCAGAGAGCCTACTAGGATTATGCTGCATAACTCTCCACACCAACTAGCAGCTAAGGTCTAGTTCACCTCCTGTTTCTTACAACCTATGAACTTGCTGTAACTATTATGCAAGCTTTTGAGGCGTAAATAACAAAAGAAGCCTGTCTCAAGAGGTGTCTCTGTGACGGCTTCATAGGTGACCTAAACGAAACATAACCGTTTAGGGACTCAGAAGAGCGACCTCTCTCCAAACGCTTGCGAGGTTAGCTGTCGGGTTCGGGCTATGAGAGTCGCCCTAAGCAAATGCCCGGCTCATGGCTCGGCCATTCACAATTCACCCCAAGGAATCAATCCTACCGATGCGTGGCACTCGCATCAAGCTTTTGGTTCCCCCGCTCTCCATAACTGGAGACTCAGCGATACTGGTTAGTTGGAATATTATTCAAGTTGATTCAAACATCTGTGAGCATCATAACGTTTTTATGACAAAGTTGTAAAGTTCCCCGCAATTCCGTTTTTCGTTAAAATTGATTAAAAAAAAGTAACAATTCGGCTTTTTGTTGAAGAAATCCACTTATCTCTTGCCATAGAACTTTTTTTCATACTGTTTTCATCGATTTTCATCACATGTCAAAACATGTTAGAGCATTGGCCGTCGTTATTTTGCAAATTTCTTCAAATTCCATACTTTTTATCTCAGCAGCCACTTCTGCTACATAACGAACATAAGCGGATTCATTTCTTTTCCCACGGAATGGATGGGGGGTTAAATAAGGCGCATCTGTTTCCACTAATAAACGATCATTTGGAACTTGTTTTAGCACTTCTTTTGGCTGCTTAGCATTTTTAAAGGTTACTGGTCCTCCAAAGGAAATATAAAAGTTCATGTCCAAGCACTGCTTGGCCGTTTCCCAGCTACCAGAGAATGCATGCATAATGCCACCAACTTCATGTGCCTTCTCTTCTTTTAGTATACGCACAACATCCTCATGCGCGTCACGGTTATGAATAATAATAGGTAGTTTTAATTCACGTGCTAGCCCGATTTGCTGACGGAATACACGCTGTTGAACCTCTTTCGGGGACGTATCCCAGTAGTAGTCTAAGCCAATTTCTCCAATAGCCACAACCTTTTCATGTTCAGTCAGCTTTGCAATCCAATCGATATCTTCAGGCTTCATATCAATTGCATCAACCGGATGCCAACCAACAGCTGCATAAATAAATGGATATTGTTCGGCCAACTCCATAGTCGTTGGAATCGTCTCCCGATTGAATCCGATATTGACCATACGAGTTACACCCTGCTCATAAGCACGAGTGATTACCTCATGGCGATCTTCATTAAATTTTTCATTATCTAAATGAGTATGTGTATCAAATAACATGAACAATCTCCTTTACGTTGTGTTTCTTCATGATGAACAATGGGTATTTATTTTACGTGTCGATCAAGTCGCAACAACTGTCTCGCTTCTTCAGACAGCCTGTCTCTTACACGCATCAGCTTGTCTACTGGGTAATAAATATAAGCCTTGCCTCTTCTTAAGCCGCTAATCGAATGTACAATATCAGATCGCTTTGACAACTCCACCAGCTCATACTGACGATCCAACAGCAATATATGCTGCTGAGAAGGAACTTCACCCGAGCGATACACATCATACGGCATATCAGTAGGATAATCAAACCATAGGTCATAGGCTGGATCCAAGCCAACTCGCTCCCATTGCTCACGAAGAAGCGTCTTGTATGACTCTTTCATTTCATCAAGCTCCACGTACTTGTATAGCTTACGTTCCATAAATCGCTGACTGAGTTCTGCCAAGCGTTCATCTTCTTCTGACATCCACTGTGTGAACATCGTTTGTACAAATGCCTCATCAAGCTGTACGTATTGTTGTGCGTTAAGTGTTCCTTCAAATAACGAATCAAGAGGTGGTAAAAAATATTTAAAACGATATCCTGATCGATATAGCTCTGTAGCCCGCTGGAATATTAGGCGCAGCATAAGTTCTGAGCTCCGTGTGACAGGGTGGAAGTACACTTGCCAGTACATCTGGTAGCGTGACATTAAATAATGTTCAACCGCATGCATACCGCTTTCTTTTACGACTACTCTGCCTTTATATGGTCGTAATACCCGTAATATTCGATCCAAATCAAACGTACCATAATGAACACCTGTATAATACGCATCGCGCAGTAAATAATCCATACGATCGGCATCTAGTGGGCCTGTTACAAGATCAACTACAATAGGATTTGGGTAAGTTTTGCATATAATAGAAGCAACTCGTTTTGAGAACCCTTTCTCAACCTGTTCTAACACCTGATGAACTTCTGTATTTTCAAGTAAAATACGGCATGTCCAGTCCTCATGATGAACATCAAATGCTTCTTCAATGGAATGCGAGAATGGACCATGACCAACATCGTGCAATAATGCCGCACACAACGTTACTAGTCTCTCTTCCTTGGACCAATCCTCGTAGTTTTGACGCTCAAACTGAGATATAATGCGTCTTGTAATTTCATATACACCTAGTGAATGAGAGAACCGACTATGCTCAGCTCCATGAAAAGTAAAATACGACGTCCCTAATTGACGTATCCGCCGTAATCTTTGAAACTCCTTCGTATTAATAAGATCCCAGATGGCTTGATCTTGTACATGAACATAATTATGAATCGGATCTTTAAATACTTTTTCTTCTGATAATAAAGAATGCATACTGGCGTGTTCCTCCTTTGTGCAAATTAGGGATTCCTTGTGTAATTTGGCGCCTAGATTCGACAATCTCATATAAATGTTGACGTTACGATAAAATTGTCATATTATTCTTTAAGTTCCTGATTTTTCGCGCTATTAAGCCTCTTATTTCCTGATATTTCAATTCATAGACTTGTTTTAACCTGTTCAATAACTTAAAAATATGATAAAAACCATAAATTAACACAAGAACCTATCATTTTGCATGTTGACTAATATGGGAATGGTTGGTACGATATAAAGCACAGAACATCAAAATTTGTCGAATAATGACACTATTATGTGTTTCTAAAAGAGGAGAGCGATGATTCATGATGAAGTCAACAGGTATCGTCCGTAAAGTCGACGAACTCGGTCGTGTTGTCATTCCAATTGAACTACGCCGGACATTGGGAATCGGTGAGAAAGACGCGCTAGAAATCTATGTAGATGGTGAGCGCATCATGCTTAAGAAATATGAGCCTGCGTGCATCTTCTGCGGTAATGCAGAAAAAGTTACATACTTCAAAGGTAAGATTGTTTGTCACGAGTGTATCTCTGATATCCCGCAACCTGTGACAAAATAAAAAAAATAGGTTATAATAGTTTCATCACATATGTTAATTCTAACCTTTTTCATATCTTCCTTGCGCCTTCACGGTATTGAACCCACCGTGAAGGCGTCTTTTTTTTGCAAATTGGAAGAATTGAACCCATCTTTAAGACGTTACATGAACCCTGATCATAATGAAAATCTGTGAAAAAGTACCTCTCTCTAAAACTTTTTAGCATTTCCACTCATTGTTCACAATTTGTTCACAAATATATTATTTTTCATTTTATGATAATGGAATATGTCCTTGTCCCATCATCAACTTATACCCTTGTCTGTTACTCTGCCTCTTCTCCAGACAATAACTGCTGATAAATATCACGTCTGGAAACCCCACGATCCTTAGCTGCAAGCTTCATCGCTTCTTTGTGCGTTGCTCCCTGCTCTTCTTCGTAGCGCGCTACATGCTCAGCTACGGACAAAGATGCCCACCATGTCGATTGTTCGGGTGGAAGTTCCCATTGACCCACGGCACCCTGCACAACGATACAGCATTCTCCTATTGGAGCTACTTCTTCAAACTGACGCAAGCAGGAACTAATTGTTCCTCTTACAAACTGCTCATATCGCTTGGTAAGCTCTCTGGCAACTACTACTTCACGATCACCTAGCTGTTCAATCATACGTTCAAGCGTCTTCACAATGCGATGAGGAGATTCATAGAAAAGCAAAGTACTTGTATCACGTTGAACGGACTGCAGGATTTCCTCCTGACGTTTCTTATCGCGTGGAAGAAATCCGACAAACGTAAAGCGATCCGTAGGCAATCCAGATGCAATTAACGCACTAAGGGCAGCATTTGCACCTGGAATAGGGACAACAGGCAATCCCGCTTCAATAGCAAGGCGTACAAGATCTGCACCAGGGTCTGAAATGGCTGGAAGACCTGCATCACTAACAAGTGCCAACTTGCGTCCTTCTTGCATCAACCTCACTAACTCTGGCCCACTTGCATCCTTATTATGTTCATGATAGCTATATAAAGTCTTTCCTTGAATATCAAAGTGAGAAAGTAGCTTTCTCGTTTCACGTGTATCCTCTGCAGCGATCAAATCCGCTTCCTGCAGCATACGTACAGCACGATATGTCATATCCTCCAGGTTGCCTATAGGGGTAGCAACTAAATATAACTCTCCTTGCTTCCTGTCCGACGATGCGTAACTATTTTGAATTGTGCAATTATTATTCATGATCACCATTCCTCAATTCACTACGTCTGCCATAGTAAATATCGTTTAGTTCTTCAACATACTCGTTTTTATCAGTATATACGATCAATGGCGGTAGCAAACGAACATCGGGCTTGCCGTTGCGAATCGCTTCCACAAGTACCATATTTGCTTCTGTATCTATACGAGAGTGTACAAAACGAATACGCTTGGGCTCTAGTCGATAACGACGTAGCAGGTCCAATATATCCGTTAGACGAGCTGGTCGATGCACCATGGCCAACTTACCACCTGTTTGCAGCAATCTTGCTGCACAAGCAACAACATCCTCAAGCGTGCATCCAATTTCATGTCGAGCCATCGCTTTGTAGACATTCTCCTTGGGTTCACCTGTTGTAAGTGGCATATAAGGTGGATTCACCGTTATACAATCATAATAAGACTTGTCACCTTCAGGCATTAACTCCTTCAAGTCTCCTTGCTTAATCTCAATACGAGACTCCAGACCATTAAGTTGAACACTTCGTTGAGCCATATTCGCAAGACGCGGTTGAATCTCGATACCACCAATATGAGCTGATGTTCTGGTTGAAAGCAGTAGCGGAATTACTCCATTGCCTGTACAAAGATCAAGTACTCTGCCACGTGGAGGAACAGAAACAAAGCGAGCCAAAAGTACTGCATCTATTGAGAAGCTAAATACTTCATCACTTTGAATAATACGCATATCATGGGTTAGTAAATAATCAAGCCGTTCAGACGGCTCCAACATAACGGAATCTTCAGTCATTTGTATTGCGCTTCTCCTTCATAAATAAGTGTTCTATACTTACATGCCTATCAATACACAAAAACCGTAGGCTGAGGAACGCCATGTTCCTTTACCTACGGCATTGTTTATTTGTTGAGGAAAGAAAGGCAGAACAAACAGTCGCCCTCTGTCCGCAAGTGACCGTAATATACATTGCAAATATGGAAGCCTTCATAATACAATCTTGCCAAGTTATCGTAACCTTCACCGACAACATTATCCTTTGTCAGTTCATCTAACTGAGGATTATCGACTGTAGAAGGGACAGATTGCTGTGAGCCTTTCAAGGCTTGCTCAGAATCATGATGATCATGCTGCAGCACTTTGCGAAGCTGCTCATTTTCCATAAGAAGACGTTGATTCTCTTCTAGAAGCTCTTTCACAATCAACTTCAATGAGCCAAGCTCTTCATGAACACTGCCCATCTTTGTCTCCAAATCATGTATTTGTGCGAAAATATCTTTCTTCTCCAAGTTCCCACCCCAGAGCACTATGCGTAGTTCATCATCGTTACTTCACGACAACATCGTCGAACAATAGTTCTTTTACTTTGCCGATTTCAAACAACTGAACGTGCACTTTGCGTTCGCTTGCGTTCATTCCAACAACTTTGCCATCCCCTAAGGAAGTGACAACAAGTTTGCCTACCGTTGGCAGTTCTTCTTTTGCACTTTCATAATTATCATGCTCATACTTTAAGCAGCACATGAGTCGACCGCAGAGACCGGATATTTTAGTAGGATTCAACGATAAGTTCTGGTCTTTTGCCATTTTAATAGAAACCGGTTCAAAGTCGCCAAGCCACGACGAGCAGCACAATACGCGCCCGCATGGACCGATACCACCTAGCATCTTTGCCTCATCTCGAACACCAATCTGTCTCAATTCAATTCGGGTGCGGAACACACTTGCTAAATCTTTAACAAGTTCCCGAAAATCAACACGGCCCTCAGCTGTAAAGTAAAAGATGATCTTGTTACGATCAAACGTATATTCTACATCCACCAGCTTCATTTTTAACTGATGGGTCTTAATCTTTTCCATACAAATACCGAACGCATCTTTTGCTGCTTTTCGGTTGGAATCAACAAGTTCACCATCTGTATCCGTTGCAATACGAATGACTTTCTTCAGTGGAAGTACCACATCGTTCTCGCCGACCGTCTTCGGACCGATCACTACTTTGCCGTACTCGATGCCGCGCGCCGTTTCGACGATAACATGCTGATCCTTCAGGACCGGCCATTCAACCGGGTCGAAATAGTAGATTTTGCCCGCTCGCTTAAAACGGACGCCGACCACATTATACAATTACGTACCTCCTTGCATACCCACCAGGAACTGCTCAAACACCAGCTGCGGATTGACGTTTGCACGTAATCGCTTCTGTGCCTCTGCTGCCGAATCCATCACATGAACCCATTCTTGAGTCGACTTGGTCCATGCAATCTTGCTAATGGTATCGACTTGGTCAGAGAAGATGAGATGGTCTTGTCGGTTCAATTGGTAATTTAGCATATCTCGAAACCAAAGATGGAACAAGTCAAAGAGCATGTCCGCGTGCTCAGCAAGTTCCGTCTTGAATACTTTCTGTTGTGCAATAAGAAGTGCAGTACCTAGCTTAGATGTGCACTCCTTTCCTAATTGTAACATTACGTTTCTTAATTCTGCAAACCAATTCTGTTGGCATAATTCCCTGCCCGCATCCAATCCATTTACCAAATGCACAGATGTTCGTGCCAATGCAGCCGGATAACCTTCCTCCACTAAGCGCTGAAGCATCATTTGTGGTGCCTGTGGCGTAAAAGGTACCGACTGTGAGCGTGAAATGATGGTAGGCAGCATAGCTTGTCCATTTTCAGTGATTAGAATGGCTACAGTAGGGCTTGTAGGCTCCTCCAGAAACTTTAACAGACTGTTAGCGGCCTGAACTGTCATTTTATCTGCATGTTCCATAATATAAACTTTTCGTCCCGTTGCCTGAGTACGATAAGATAATTCTCGCTGAAGCTCACGAATCTGATCAATTTTGATCGACTGGCCTTCTGGCGCTATAACATGTACATCTGGATGATTACCATGATCGATCTTACGACATGACAAACAGGAATCACAACAATCATCCTGTAGACGCTCACAAAATAGTGCCTTAGCAAACGTCTGAGCGAACAACTTGCGTCCTGTACCGATAGGTCCACTAAATAAATAAGCATGGGATACCTTGTCGGCACGCAGCCCATGCTGAACAATTTTCTTGGCCCTTTCCTGACCAAGAATCGTTTCAAAAGACATATGCTGTTTCCTTTCCATACCTTACTGCTGCATAAAAGACTCCGCCACTCGTTAAAGTTGTCTAAAACGAAAGATTAATTAGCATTCCACGGATCTCGCCAACTTTATTCAAGAGCTGCATCTTACCTTCTTCTGTTTGCAATAATTGCTCCGCCATCTCCAGCAATGCTGTATCAATCTCTTCAATAATCTTATACCTCTTGCTGCGACCACGACGATCCCAGCCCGTTACCTCACGAATACCAATTCCACGCCGAACTGTATCTTCTAAGAACCGTTTTACCATCGTACGGTACATTCGCAGCTCACGTACTGTCATGGACTTGCCTAGGCGCTCTCCCTGGCGATAAATATCTTGCAGCCGCTGCTGCAGCTCATCTCTTGATGCATTTCCATCCTGCTGCTGCATCATATCAGAGAATGACTTGCTGGCAACTGGCTTTGGAGTTGACTCACCCATACGAATATCTTTACCGAATGGACGGAAACCTGGATTGATTTTCACTTATCTCACCGCCTTAAAAATGCTCGAACCGCTCCACAGGGAGGACGAACACCGTTGCTCCACCAACCTGTACTTCAACAGGCATAGGCATATAAGAATCGGTTGCACCACTCATTGGCGTAACCGGAGTAACCAGCTGATCCCGAACTTTGCAGTTCGAACGGATGACATGCAGCGCCGCTTCAATTTGTTCATCTTCAACACCAATCATAAACGTCGTGTTGCCTGAACGGAGAAATCCGCCAGTGCTTGCCAACTTGGTTGCACGAAAACCTTCTTTGACAAGAGCTCGACTGAGTCGATTGCTGTCTTTATCCTGAATAACCGCGACTATTAACTTCATGCCGTCATCCTCCTTATATTTTATCATAAGAGGCATAAGCTAGATAAGTTGCAGGTGGGCATTTACCTTATATAGGTCATATACTCCACATGCTGTACCGATATCTGCCTCATGAACTTATTAGACGTTATTAACCTTAATTCCTTGTTCGCACACGCAAAATATCTAACATTTGTGCAACAATCGACTGCGGTTCTGCTGATGCGTCTATGCGAACGATCCGCTCTGGGTATTTTTCAGCTAAAAGTTGATAGCCTGCCCGTACCTGTTCATGGAATGAGAAACCCTCCTGATCTAGGCGATTTACTTCACGATCTGCATTTGCGGCAATTCGTGCAAGCCCAGCAACAGGATCAATATCCAGCCAAAATGTAATATCCGGCATTAAATCATGTATGGCAAATCGATTAATCTCCCACACAGCATCAACGCCAAGTCCTCTTGCATGGCCTTGATAGGCCAAGCTGCTGTCTACGAAACGATCGCATAGCACAACTGCTCCTGTATCCAACGCAGGCTTAACCTTCTCAACCAAGTGCTGACGACGAGCTGCTGCGTAGAGCAAAGCTTCGGTACGAGCATCCATTGCTGTATGTTCTTTATCTAGAATCACTTCACGAATCCGCTCAGCAATGTGTATACCCCCTGGCTCACGAGTAACAACGACAGATTGACCTAATTGTTCTAGCTGCTCCTGCAGCAATCGAATTGCTGTCGATTTACCTGCCCCTTCGCCGCCTTCTAGCGTAATAAATAATCCTCGTTTAACCATTGCAAACTACTCCTTTTATATCATATGCACATTACCCAGTGCGGTTCCTATTCCCTATTTGCTACCCTCTATTCTCTAGTTGGCATCATCAACATAAACAATAAGGCTTCTAAGCTGCGGATCACTTACATCTTGGCATTTGGCACCCGCTAGAGCTAATTTGCCAAGCTCATCGATATGTGCCTTTGTAATACGCTCACCTGCGTAAAGAAGTGGAATACCAGGTGGGTATGGAATAACTGATTCAGCCGATTGCTTACCTATAGACTGTTCTAGGCTTACCTTATAAGAAGGCTTGTCCTCCTCAAAAATAGAGAACAAAACCGGCTCAGATACACCTTGATTATAGTGATTCATCTCTATTAAAGGATGATTATCATTTGTTACTGACCCTAGATTACTCGTTGACTCAGACATAACCATGCTATGGCTGCGGCTTTGCAAATAATCATCGAGTGCACAAAGTACTGCCATTATTTTTTCAGCATCTGCTTGCGAACTAGCTAATGTAAATAACAGAACTACGTATTTTATATCGGCCATTTCCGCAACAATACCATGCACAGTCAACTGTTCAAGCAGCTCATACCCCGTCATCTGCCCTGTCCTATCTTGAATTACAAGTTTAAAAGGATCTTGGGATTCGTAGGATGTGGAGCTGTTCATAGAAAGATTTATAGTATCAAATGACTCCAGCTCACACAGCTGTTTACGTACAGTATTTACTGCTGCCAACCCTGTTGTAAATGCATCCTGACCCTTTGTTTGGATCCAATGACGACTCATATCCAGTGAAGCCATTAATGGGTACGATGGACTTGAGCTTTGAACCATAGCAAGCTTACGCTGCAATCGCTCACGATTTATACGTGCCCCTTGTACATGCAGCATCGCGCTCATCGTCATTCCAAGTAGCATCTTATGCGTGGATTGCACAACAAGATCGGCTCCTGCCTGAAGAGCCGACAGAGGTAAGTCTGGATGCATCCCATAATGTGCACCATGAGCTTCATCAATAAGTAATGGCACACCATGGCGATGTACTATCTCTGCCACAGCTTGCACATCGACGCCCAGCCCGTAATAATTCGGGCTGCAGAGAAATACAGCTTTCGCTTGCGGATATTGTGTCAGCCCTGCCTCCACCGTATCAACGGATGGAGCTGTGAGCAAACCGCTAGCGCGATCATGTCGCGGGCTTAGAAATACAGCCTGCGCTCCTGCCAGCTTCAAGCCGTTAATAATAGACTTGTGCACGTTCCGCTGCACAAGTACGATATCCCCCCGCTTCGTGCAGCAAGTCAATAGGGCCGCCACATTACCGGCTGTGCTGCCCCCTACAAGGAAATGCGTTGCCTCCGCACCAAAGCAAGCGGCAGCAAGCTCCTGAGCCTCACGGATAGGCCCTGTCGCCTGATGTAGGTCATCCGTGCCGTCTACTTCCGTCACGTCCTGCCTTAACAGTGCCGCATAGCGTCGGTACAACTCAGCCCTTTCGCTATCGTCTTCTAATTCGGCGGCTGTTACATAGGCCGCCCCATCTTTATGGCCCGGCACGTGCATGGAAACGTGCGCCTGGCCTTCATATCGAAGCAGCGCCTCTACAAGTGGGAGGCGATCATAAGAATTACTGTTACCCATAGTTTCCCCTTTGTTAACATAGCTATGAAATATTCTCAGGCTCATTACATCCATTGTACCCTATCTCCCTACTGTAGCAAGGAGTAAGGAATAAGAAGTAATAAACACAAACGAAAAAGAGCCCATCAGGGCTCTTCACAAACATCTTAATTAGCCTAAGTAAGTATTAAACAGCAAACCTTTTTAGCCTTCCACGACAAATGATTAGGCTTGAAGCTGCAACCATAATTTCCTCATCCGATCAATAAAAATAGGATATTTCTCATCTTTAACATCTGTACGAACAATTTCTTGTTCACAACTCGAACATATAAACTGATGGACAACGACAATGCCTTCCGATTTCATTTCCCCGCAAATCATGCAGCAAGATTCCGACTGGCGATCCATGACCATCCCACCTTTACATATTTTCAATAATACTAGCTTGCCCCGATTAATAGAAAATTAAACAGTTTCATAGCCTATTTTCAAATAGTTATCCGCGCTTCCTTAGCTGCATCCTATGCTCATCATGGGCAAATGGTGTTTGTACTAAGCTGATAACTGATATTTGAGTCTATATCTTCATTCTAGCAGTCAAAGAACCGATATAATACTTGTTCTAAATCTCCGCGTGAAAGGAGTGATTCCATGCAGCCACCGCAAGAAAGAACCTTTTATCACTACAAGCTGCTGCGAAAAATCAGATATGGACCTTGGGTAAACAGAGTCTATATTTTACTTGGATTCGCTGCGTGGATGGCGGCATTATGGGCTGAAGGAATTATTGGTCTCACATATGGGGGGCTCGCTTGGCTCGTATTATTTTGGATCCATTATGTCATACCACGTTCCTTATTCGTTATTAATCGATACCATTATCGCAAGCGTTGGGGTTTCCAATTCAAACTGCCTTGGATCGGGTTCTTACCATATGAGAAACAATATGTGGGCTTTCACTACTGGATGAAGGTACTCCTATATATAACTCTTATCGGGGCTTTAATTATAGGGGTAATGAGTATTTGGCTTCCAATAGGATTTACTATACAATTCCTATTCTGGCACATTTGGTTCTTAGGACCACGCTGGTTTGCTTCCATAATAGCCCTTAACATCTCCGATGATAAGCTTATTAAACTTGGAACACAGGAGTTCTCTATTTACAAAGCATAAAAAGCACCTAGCTAATCATTAGTAAGCAATCAAAGAGCCATTAGTAGATTATCACTACTAATGGCTCTTTTTATTTACACTACAACTACATATAAACACTTATAGTAATCTGATATCCCATAACAAAGAATAGGATTATATTATAAATAGGCAAAAACACGTTCATTTTAAAGAAAAATACAAAACAAAACCCACCGATGGAATCATCAGTGGGCTGTGTTTGCTTGGCAACGTCCTACTCTCCCAGGACCCTGCGGTCCAAGTACCATCGGCGCTGGAGGACTTAACGTTCGTGTTCGGGATG
>NZ_JACYTN010000025.1 GCF_014841135.1 Paenibacillus arenosi | reverse complement strand
ATCATGTTTGGTGACGATGGCGGAGGGGTTCCACGCGTACCCATCCCGAACACGAACGTTAAGTCCTCCAGCGCCGATGGTACTTGGACCGCAGGGTCCTGGGAGAGTAGGACGTTGCCAAGCGAAGAAAACCCACTGAGGTATTCAGTGGGTTTTTGTTTTCTAATTTTATGTACAACATATTAACAAATTGCTCATGCCACTTGGATATTCATCTTCTATACACAGATACAAGTAGTTTGATAGCTTCTCCTCTGTTTTCCACATGTGCATAAGTTCCATCCGAAACCTAAGAATCTTGTATCTTCACTTCATTTATGTAGTTGATTATTAATGTTATTCATATAATTATCCACCTCTTGTTAACGTTCTGTGGAAATGTTGTGATTTGTTCACAAAGATATACTAATCCTATCCCACAAATAGACTGTTTCTTGCTTGTTTATCCACAAATCATTTTCTAATAGTATGTGATCAGTTAGGGCTATGTTAATTGAAAGTACGTGCCAAGCAATATTGTGAAGCATAGAGTCTTTAAGACTATAACTATAGTAGTAATACTAGGATGAATTGTAAGCGCCATCATATATTGAATAGTACTTAGCTAACATGTGCCACAGGGTTGACCATTTGTGGATATTTTCGATTTTTTAGAACAAACGATTGGCAAAGAACGATCCGTTCTGATATAATAATTTCAAGGTCAAAGAAAGTCAAAGTCAATGAAATATAATCAAAGTCGAATAAAAATAGGTCAAAAATGGTTAAACCTAATTATAGATGCTCAGAAAGGAGGGAGTTAATTGCGTAACATTTCCGACTTGATCGAGCAGCATCTGAAAGTTTTGTTGCTGAATAGTCAAGAAGGGGCTGTAGAGATTCAGCGCAACGACCTTGCCCAGCAATTTTCTTGTGTTCCTTCTCAAATTAACTACGTTATCAGTACTCGATTTTCATTAGAAAAAGGCTACGTAGTTGAAAGTAAGCGTGGTGGTGGTGGCTACATCCGAATTCAGCGTATAGAGCTACCAGCGCAGCATGCGATACACGCTCATGTCTGCGATACGATTGGTGATTGCATCAGTCAAGAGACAGCGGAAGGGATCATATATCAACTGGAAGAGGCTAGAATTATCTCCCAACGTGAGGCGAGTTTGTTACGGGCGGCAATTGCTCGAGACAACTTGATGCTTAAACTACCTTATCGAGATGAGCTTCGTGCAAAGTTATTGCGTGCTATGCTGGTGGCTCTGCTTGGTAAATCGTAGTTGCAGACTGACAAGGACACAGACGTTCACTTTACGTAATCAATACGGATAAGATACTAGTTCACATAGTATCGGGTCAGAAGGAGGAACGAGGCTATGATGTGTCAGCAATGCGGACAGAAATCTGCTACTTTACATTTCACGAAGATTATTAATGGTGAAAAAACAGAATTTCACATCTGTGAGAGCTGTGCTCGTGATAAAGGTGAATTAATACCTGGAGCACCTAATGGCTTCTCTATTCACAACTTGTTATCGGGCTTGTTAGACTTCGATATGACAAATGGCAATAGTCAATTACAGAATGGCTTATATGGAATTAAATCTACGCAAGAAGTGATGCGCTGTGATCACTGTGGTCTTACTTTTTCACAATTCAGTAAAATGGGTCGTTTTGGCTGTGATGCTTGTTATAAATCATTTGCTTCCCGTTTGGATCCGCTTTTGAAGCGAGTTCACGGCAATATTGTGCATGTTGGTAAAATACCGAAGCGAAACGGTATTGTTATGCAGCGTAAGCGTGAGTTAATTGCGCTGCGTGAGAAGCTGCAGCTAAGTATTCAACAAGAACAATTTGAAACGGCAGCTCAACTGCGGGATGAGATTCGAAAAATTGAGCAGGATTTATCGGGTGAAGCCGAAGCGAAATAATCGTGGAAACGAGCAAGGAGGAGTAGAGCATATGTCCAATCATTCTTTTATGGAGCAGCCAGTAAGCGATTGGATGAGAGGCACAGGACCTGACTCGGATATCGTCATCAGCAGCCGAATACGGATTGCCCGGAACTTGAATGGTCTACCATTTCCGCTGCTTGCGACGAATCAGCAGTCGGCCGAATCGCTTTCTCGATTAACGAAGGTAACAGAATCTCCAGACTTTGCGGAGTTGGGACATTTCCAGACTATTTCTTTGACTGAGCTTACTGATATGGAGCGACAGGTATTAGTCGAGAAACATCTGATTAGTCCTAACTTGGCGAATGAGTCTCGGAATGGTGGTCTTCTATTAAAGGATGATGAATCGGTCAGTATTATGCTGAATGAAGAGGATCATTTACGTATTCAATGTTTGTACCCGGGTTTACAAATACATGAGGCATGGAATGAGGCAAGTCGGATTGATGACGTATTCGAAGCACAGGTGGACTACGCCTTTGATGAAAAGCGAGGGTATTTAACAAGCTGTCCGACAAATGTGGGTACAGGGATCCGGGCTTCGGTAATGATGCACTTGCCTGCCCTTGTGCTTACGCAGCAGATTAATCGTATTTTGCAAGCTGTTGCTCAAGTAGGACTCGCTGTACGAGGTTTGTACGGGGAAGGTAGCGAAGCAACGGGGAATTTATTTCAGGTTTCGAACCAAATTACGCTTGGTCAGTCAGAGTCCGAAATTATTGATAATCTGTATGGAGTAGTAAAGCAGATTATTGAACATGAAAAATCGGCACGCGAGCAACTGATCCAGCAAAGTAATACTCGATTGACGGATCGGATTTGCCGTTCTTATGGCATATTGAAGCATGCAGTCGTAATAGATTCAAAAGAAGCTTCGCAACGACTGTCCGATATTCGACTCGGTGCAGATTTAGAAATGTTGAAGGATGTTACGGGAACCGCGTTGAATGAATTATTAGTAATGACCCAACCAGGATTCCTGCAGCATATTTATAAGAAGCCAATGAGTGCTGATGAACGCGATATTTATCGTGCACGACTGATCCGCGATACGTTGGGGAACAAACGAGCTATCGCAGAGTAGTGAGCATTTAGATCATTTAGTACAAATTAGCTTAGACATGGCAACAAATATTCATGTGGAGGTGCAACAATATGATGTTCGGTAGATTTACGGAAAGAGCGCAAAAAGTACTCGCATTAGCTCAAGAGGAAGCTATGCGTCTTGGACACAATAATATTGGCACAGAGCATATTTTGCTTGGTCTTATTCGTGAAGGGGAAGGCATCGCAGCGAAAGCTCTTGTTGCCCTAGGATTAGGACTAGAAAAAATTCAGGATGAAGTAGAATCACTTATTGGTCGTGGGCAGGAGCAACCGACTAATATCGCCTATACACCGCGTGCAAAGAAAGTTATCGAGTTATCGATGGATGAAGCACGCAAACTTGGTCATACGTATGTGGGAACAGAGCATATTTTGCTCGGTCTTATTAGAGAAGGAGAAGGCGTAGCTGCACGTGTGCTGAACAATGTTGGCATCAGCCTGAACAAAGCACGTCAGCAAGTGCTGCAGTTGCTTGGCAGTAGTGAAGCAGTGTCGAGCCATCACGGTTCTCCTCAGAATGTGAGCACGCCAACATTGGATAGTCTAGCTCGTGATTTGACGGCTAGTGCAAAAGAGGGTAACCTCGATCCTGTCATTGGCCGCAGCCGTGAGATTGAGCGTGTTATTCAAGTACTAAGTCGACGTACGAAGAACAATCCAGTTCTTATCGGGGAGCCAGGTGTCGGTAAGACCGCTGTAGCAGAGGGATTGGCACAGAAAATTATCCACAATGAAATTCCAGAGACGCTTCGTGATAAACGTGTCATGACGCTGGATATGGGCTCCGTTGTTGCTGGTACGAAGTATCGGGGTGAGTTTGAGGATCGCCTGAAAAAGATTATGGACGAAATTCGCCAAGCAGGAAATATCATCTTATTCATCGATGAGCTGCATACACTTATCGGTGCAGGCGGTGCAGAAGGAGCTATTGATGCTTCTAACATTTTGAAGCCGGCATTGGCTCGTGGTGAATTACAATGCATTGGGGCAACTACGTTGGATGAGTACCGCAAATATATCGAGAAGGATGCTGCTCTGGAACGTCGTTTCCAGCCGATCACAGTGGATCAGCCGACACCAGAAGAAGCCATTCTTATTCTTAAGGGTCTACGTGACCGTTATGAAGCTCACCATCGTGTGAAAATAACGGATGAGGCTATTTTACAGGCCGTTAAATTGTCCGATCGTTATATTCCAGATCGCTTCTTGCCTGACAAAGCGATTGACCTTATTGATGAAGCGAGCTCCAAAGTTCGCTTGAATTCCTACACGGTTCCACCAAATTTGAAGGAACTGGAACAGCGTCTAGAGGATATTCGCAAAGAAAAGGATGCTGCTGTACAGAGCCAAGAATTTGAAAAAGCTGCTGCACTTCGTGATACGGAGCAAAAGATGCGTGAAGAGCTGGAAACGGTGCGCAATCAATGGAAAGAGAAGCAAGGTCGACTAGATTCTGAAGTAACGCCAGAAGATATTGCGCATATCGTTGCGAGCTGGACTGGAATTCCTGTACTCAAGCTTAAGGAAGAAGAAACTGAGCGACTGTTGAATATGGAATCCATCCTCCATGAGCGTGTTATCGGGCAAGATGAAGCAGTTAAGGCAGTGAGCCGTGCGATCCGTCGTGCTCGTGCTGGTCTCAAAGATCCGAAACGTCCAATGGGCTCGTTCATCTTCCTTGGACCAACAGGTGTAGGTAAGACGGAGCTTGCTCGTGCACTAGCAGAATCATTGTTCGGTGATGAGAACTCTGTTATACGTATCGATATGTCTGAGTATATGGAGAAGCACTCTACAGCGCGTCTTGTCGGAGCTCCTCCGGGTTATGTTGGTTATGAAGAGGGTGGCCAATTAACAGAGAAAGTACGCCGCAAACCGTATTCTGTCGTACTTCTTGATGAGATTGAGAAGGCACACCCAGAAGTGTTCAACATTTTGTTACAGGTGCTTGAGGATGGCCGTTTGACGGATTCCAAAGGCCGCGTTGTTGACTTCCGCAATACGCTTATTATTTTGACTTCCAACGTTGGTGCTGAGGCAATCAAACGCAATTCTACATTAGGATTTACAGCTCGTACGGATAGCGAGAAAGACTACAGCACTATGAAGGACAAAGTGATGGGCGAGTTGAAAAAGAGCTTCCGTCCTGAGTTCTTGAACCGTATTGATGAGATTATCGTGTTCCATTCTCTAGAAGAGAAGCATATTGCTGAAATCGTTAGCTTAATGGCTGATGACTTAAGCAAGCGTCTTAAGGAACAAGACATTCACTTTGAGCTTACTGAGAAAGCGAAGCTATTCTTAGCGAAGGAAGGGTACGATCCTGCCTATGGAGCAAGACCTTTACGTCGTGCGATCCAGAAGCATATTGAAGATCGTCTTTCTGAAGAGTTGCTTCGCGGTAACATCTCTAAAGGCGATTCCGTTTCGATTGATGAAAAAGACGGGGAATTACGCGTTATTCATCAGTCACAAGAAGGGCAAAGTGAGAAAGAGCCTGAGCCATCACAAAAGTAAGCGAAATGTATGTTATAGTCTAAGCTAGCTGCGTGTAACGTTCGGTTTACAACCTTACTTTCAGTCACTAATTAGTTAACAATTAGAACCTTCAAGAGCCGCCTTAAACCGTGCTCTTGGAGGTTTTTTTATTTTTCTTTCTTTATTTGATTGTTAATTTCAACAGACTGTGTCCTTTTTTATTGACTTGCCTTTCCACGCTCCTGCAAAAATGGTAAACTTGAGTATATTAGGATATTCGTCGTTTTCCTACAAAAAAGGATAACAATTGTGCACATTATTCATAATCGAGTTGGATGATGTCGATAAAAATAAAAGAAGCATTATCATTGCTCCGTGCAAGTGTTTTGTGCAGGAAAGTAGCCATCTGCCTCTGACTAATTCCACATCAAGACACGGAAAATAGGATGAGGACAGGAGTTGTAGGTTTTATGGCTAAAGTAAGAACAAAATTTTTCTGTACAGACTGTGGATATGAATCGCCTAAATGGATGGGGAAATGTCCGGGGTGTAACCAATGGAATACGATGGTGGAGGAACGAGAAACCGTTGTAAAAACAAAGGGGATGAAGTCTTCCTTCGCTCAAACGAAAGAAATTCCACAACCGATCATACATATTGAAAGTGGGCGTGAACCACGCATAAGTACGACGATGTCCGAATTGAATCGTGTACTGGGTGGTGGAGTTGTACCAGGCTCACTCATTCTTGTCGGTGGGGACCCTGGTATTGGTAAATCTACGTTACTGCTTCAGACTTCCAATGCGATTGCATTGAGCGGCTTAAAGGTATTGTATGTGTCTGGTGAGGAGTCCATGCGCCAAACAAAGCTCCGAGCTGATCGGTTAGGTACTTTGTCTGACCAGCTATTTGTGCTTAGCGAGACAAACCTACAGCACATAGAAGAAGCCATTGAAGCTATGCAACCTGATTTCCTCGTCATCGATTCGATCCAAACGGTATTCCAACCTTCCGTCGAATCGGCTCCGGGTAGTGTCGCGCAAGTAAGAGAGTGCACAAGTACATTTATGCGGATTGCAAAGGGAAAAGGGATCGCTACTGTACTTGTCGGACATGTGACCAAAGAAGGAGCCATAGCTGGCCCTCGTTTATTGGAGCATATGGTTGACTGTGTGTTGTATTTTGAAGGTGAGCGTCATCATTCGTATCGTATTTTGCGAGCGGTTAAAAATCGATTTGGATCAACGAATGAAATTGGCATATTTGATATGACTGAGAGTGGTCTTGTAGAGGTCAAAAATCCATCTGAACTGTTTTTGCAGGAACGTCCACTTGGTGTCGCAGGATCAATCGTTGTCGCTAGCCTCGAAGGTACAAGACCGGTTCTCGTAGAGATGCAGGCACTTGTAGCAGCGACAAACTTTCCATCTCCACGACGTACTGCCACAGGTATTGATCATCATCGTCTTGCTCTTATCATTGCTGTATTAGAGAAGCGTATGGGGATGTTTTTACAGAATCAAGATGCATATGTTAACGTTGCTGGCGGCATACGTTTGGATGAACCAGCGGTTGATTTAGCCATTGCGATTGCTATCGCATCCAGCTTCCGTGATATGCCAACGCAGCCATTCGATGTGGTTATTGGCGAAGTGGGACTAACAGGTGAAGTAAGGGCGGTATCACGTGCTGAACAGCGCGTGAAGGAAGCAGAGAAATTAGGATTTAAACGAATTATTATGCCGGAGAAGAGTCTACGAGGCTGGACTCCGCCTAAGCATATTGAGATTGTAGGTGTAAATACCGTTGCAGAAGCATTGACAGCAGCGTTAGGTTAGGGGGCTCAAATCAAAGATGAGTGTCAAAGATAATCAGCTGGATATTATGAACGATCTGCTTAAAATGGTTGCTCCAGGAACGTCTTTTCGCGATGGTTTGGAGAACGTGTTACGTGCTAAGACAGGGGCACTAATCGTTGTTGGTTATAGCCCTGAGGTGATGGAAGTCGTTGATGGGGGATTCTCCATTAACTGTGATTTTTCACCGAGTTATTTGTATGAGCTTGCGAAAATGGACGGAGCAATCATTTTAAGTGAGGATTTAAAGCGTATACTATATGCAAATACGCAGCTTATTCCGGATTCGTCGATCCCATCTATTGAGACGGGGATTCGCCATCGTACCGCGGAGCGGGTAGCTAAACAAACAGGTAAACTAGTTGTGTCCATTTCTCAACGACGCAATGTGATTACCCTGTATCAGGGCAGTCTTCGATATGCTTTGAAAGAAATTGGCGTTATTTTAACAAAGGCTAACCAAGCGATTCAGACACTTGAGAAGTATAGAGCGGTATTGATGCAAGGACTGACTAATTTATCTGCGTCTGAATTCGAAGAATTGGTTACTTTACAAGAAGTTGTGAATGTTATGCAACGAACTGAGATGGTATTACGTATTAAATTGGAGATCAAGCGATATATTAATGAACTAGGTACCGAAGGCCGACTCATTAGCATGCAGCTTGAAGAATTAGTGAGCAATACAGAAGATGATGCTTGGCTTCTTTTGAAGGATTATGCACGTGACAACAGCGATGAGAAGATTAAAGAAATATTGAATCAACTAAAAAAATGCACAGCTGACGAACTGCTTGATACGAATTATTTGATCCGACTTCTTGGATACCCAGTTACGAGCGCTGCTCACGATGAGTCGATCTCGCCTCGTGGATATCGTGTCTTAAATAAAATTCCACGCCTTCCTAATGTTATTATTACGAATTTGGTCGACAACTTCACAACGCTTCCTCATGTGCTTAGTGCAACAATTGAGGAATTGGACGAAGTAGACGGCATTGGCGAGGTAAGAGCACGCAACATCAAAGAAGGACTCAAACGAATTCAGGAGCAGGTTTTCATTGACAGGCAAATTTAGTTTACCTACAATGAATTCACGAACGTTGGGCATAGTATAATTAGAGGTGAATCTATGATTACAAAGTCTATTCCGAACTTGTTTACCATTGGTAACTTATTTCTCGGAATTATATCCATTATGCTTGCGTTTGATCAGGAGTATAATCTGGCTGCGCTCATGGTCATTATAGCTATGCTATTGGATGGCTTGGATGGACGTGTAGCACGTGCATTGAATGCACAAAGTGAGTTCGGTAAGGAGCTTGATTCACTTTCCGATGTCATATCATTCGGAGTTGCACCAGCATTTATTATGTACGTGACTGCATTGACGGATGTGAATCCAGCTATAGCGTGGATTGTAACAGCTATTTTCCCAATTTGCGGTGCGCTTCGCTTAGCTCGTTTTAACGTGATTGAGGGCACTCCTGGTTATTTTATCGGCTTGCCAATTCCAGCAGCGGGTGGCGTTATCTGTACATTAGCATTATTCCATAATGATATTTCCACAACATTTTTATTGATTGCAATGCTGCTTGTATCCTACCTAATGGTAAGTACAGTGCGTTATCCGAACTTTAAGAAGATCGGTATTCCTAAGAAAGCAATCTGGATTACGCCGTTTGTTATTGCGGCTGCTGTCGGTCTTGCTCTATGGAAGCCGGAGCAAATGCCAGTACTTATTTTCGTGCCGCTCGTTCTATACGCGCTGCTCGGCTTAAAAAAAAACGTTAGAATGCTGATGCGTCGTCGAAAATCACAAGTGGATTCCGAAGATACAGTATCGAAACATTTATAAAATCGGTATACGAAAAGGTGCTTATTTCATCTGAAAAGGATGAGGTAAGCACCTTTTTTGTTCTTGCATACAAAAAAACCGCTATGCCCTTAGCATAGCGGTCGTTGCGAAAGCGAAAGCTCATTATGACAAGTTAAATATACCTAACGTTTGGCACTTCTTTGCTTCATCCTTCACGACATCTTCGAGTTGAATGTCCAGTAAGTTACATAGGGCAGACATATAGAATAGATGTTTTCCTAGCTCAGAGCGTATCACTTCTGTACAATGCTCACATAATTGACCTTTTACATGGCTTTCCATACTGTGTTTCGCCTCGTGAAGATTCATTTCTTCTTTGTATGGCTGCCTTTTGGCGTGTAGCTCCAAACAACCGCATTCCGTAATTGCTTTCGTTACAGCACGATTTACAGAAGCATCGGATTGGCCGTATTTGGATAGTACGTCTAACAAACTGCGATGACGTAACAGCAAATCGGCGACTTGGTCTTGAAATGCTTGCAAGTTGGGAGTGCTCATGTGCAATTCCACCTCTATTCTTGTTATGGTGCCAACCTCTTATAGTAAGGAGTGGCACGAATCGTTAAGGTTGAACGGATGCATACTACTCCACCATTATAAGACTAATAATTGCCATTTTTCAACTGTGACTCTTCGTAAAAAGCAAAGCGAATGGATTAGGACGTGGTTACTTGGGTCATAATTGTAAAGAATATACATTGGAGCTAGGAGGTGGACGTTCATGATTAAACGAATTGTTGTGATATTGGCCGGCTTGCTTGGGGCATGGGGCGGGATGGAATTATACAACAGCATGTCGGTTCAAACGATGCAGTGGTCAGCAGTAGCGGGAGGTTGGACGTCAGGTCGGATCATGTGGGCCTTTGGGGGCTCGGTAATAGGGATAGTGCTTTGTCAGGCATTCGCTTCTCCTGTTAAGCATTGGTGGAGTCTATTTCGCGAAAGAGTAGCAGAAATGTCTACACCACATATTTTGATTTATACATGCGGACTTTTAGTAGGTCTCTCTGTGTCGGCGCTGCTCGTGCCATTATTGAGCCATTTTGGAGTTATAGGTCAGCTTGCTGCAACGATAATTACAGTAGGATGTATGATTGCCGGTGTTCAAATGTCGACGTGGAAACTGGATGAAGCAGCTTCATGGTTAGCATCTGTACGTCTTCCCAAAAAAGGAGAAGATGAACGTTCGAGCACCGATTTTGAAGAGCATAAAATTTTGGATACGAGCGTTATTATCGATGGCCGTATTGCAGACATTTGCAAGACAGGATTTATTGAAGGGACAATTGTTATTCCAGAGTTTGTATTAGAGGAACTACAGCATATCGCTGATTCTTCTGACTTGCTTAAACGTAATCGTGGGCGTAGAGGATTAGACATTTTGAACAAAATCCAAAAAGAACTTGAAGTTAGAGTGCTTATTTACGAAGGCGACTTTGAGGAAATTTCAGAAGTAGACAGCAAGCTTGTTAAGTTAGCAAAACTGTTAAAAGGCAAAGTGGTTACAAATGATTTTAATTTGAATAAAGTGTGCGAACTGCAAGGGGTATCGGTTCTTAATATTAATGACTTGGCTAATGCCGTTAAACCTGTTGTACTACCTGGAGAAGAAATTGTGGTTCAAGTTATAAAAGACGGTAAGGAGCATGGGCAGGGTGTTGCTTATCTTGACGATGGTACGATGATTGTTGTTGAAGGTGGACGTGATTATATCGGGACCACGATGGAAGTGCTGGTGACCAGTGTATTGCAGACTTCTGCGGGTCGTATGATATTTGCTAAGCCGAAACTGTTGGAAAAAGCCCAGTAAAACAGGTATGATGATGTTATTATCACCATGGAGGGCGTTAACCATGCAACAAAGTTTCGGAGTTGTTGTTGTAGCGGCAGGTAAAGGGACGCGCATGGGTACTGCGGAAAGTAAGCAATTTTTACAATTGCAGGACAAGCCAGTATTCATTCATACGTTAGAGCGGTTCCAGCAGATGTCTCAATGTGAGACGATTGTGCTTGTCACTTCTTCACATGACAGTGAACGCTGCCAACAGTGGGTTGAGCAATATCAGTTGAGTAAAGTAAGGGACATCGTTAGCGGCGGTACAGAACGTCAGCATTCTGTATATGCGGGACTACAGGCGGCTAAGGCGCGAGGTGTGCAAATTGTGCTAATTCATGATGGGGTACGTCCTTTTGTGGAAGAGAAGCATGTTCTTGCTTGCTGCCAAGGTGCAGTCGAACATCGTGCTGCTGTGCTGGGTGTGCCTGTTAAAGATACGATTAAACAAGTGGACGCAGCGGGAGTCATTACGGCTACCCCAGATCGGAGCAGCTTGTGGGCGATTCAAACCCCACAAGCTTTTCGTCTTGAGGATGTAATCAGAGCTCATGATGAAGCGAATGCTGCGAACAGACTTGGCACCGATGATGCAGTTCTCGTTGAGCAGATTGGTATTCCTGTTCATGTTGTGGAAGGCAGCTATACCAATATTAAGCTGACTACTCCAGAGGATTTGGATTGGGCAGAATGGTGGCTTGAGCGTCGCTTAAATCGGGGAAGTTAGCAATAGCTTTCTCATCTACGCTGTAACGGTGAATTAGCAATTGTAATAATTAATCAGGTTAAGGAAAAGGGAGAGGGACACGATGATTCGAGTAGGACAAGGTTTCGATGTTCACCAGCTAGTAGAAGGTCGTCCATGTATTATTGGAGGCGTTCATATTCCATACGAGAAGGGATTGCTCGGGCACTCTGATGCAGATGTATTGCTGCATACGGTTAGTGACGCAGTGCTTGGTGCTCTGGGACTAGGAGATATCGGTAAACATTTTCCGGATACGGACCCGGCCTTTAAAGATGCAGATAGCATGAAATTGATGGAGCATGTGTGGAATTTAGCTAAAGAGCGTGGTTACCGTCTGGGTAATGTAGACTGCACAATTATCGCTCAGGCCCCTAAAATGCTGCCGCATATTCCAGCAATAGTTGAAAATTTAGCGCGTGTACTAGACGCTGAGACTTCGCAAGTTAATGTGAAGGCGACTACTACCGAGAAGTTAGGCTTCACAGGTAGAGGCGAAGGGATTGCTGCGCAAGCGGTTATCTGTCTTGTCCGCTAAGACAGCGGTATGATATGATGGTACGATGAAAATAAGGCATATTGTGAGGGATACATAAATGACAAAAGACATCCGCGTCCGGTATGCACCTAGTCCTACAGGACACTTGCATATTGGTAATGCACGCACAGCGTTGTTTAACTATTTATTCGCTCGCCGTCATGGCGGGAAGTTCATCGTTCGTATTGAAGATACAGACGTGAAGCGTAATGTAGCTGGTGGGGAAGAAAGCCAGTTCAAATATATGAAATGGCTCGGTATCGAGTGGGATGAAAGTATTGATGTTGGCGGTGACTTCGGTCCATATCGTCAGACTGAGCGTTTGGAAACGTACCGTAAGTATGCGCAAGAGCTAATGGACCGTGGTGTTGCTTTTAAATGTTATTGTACGGAATCGGAGCTTGAGCAAGAGCGCGATGCTCAAATGGAGCGCGGCGAAACGCCTAAATACGCTGGCACTTGCCGTCATTTAACAGCTGACGATCACGCTCGTCTTGAAGCAGAAGGCCGTGAGTCAAGCATTCGTTTCTTAGTACCAGCAGGTCGCTCGTACACATTTGACGATGTTGTTAAAGGTGAAATTACATTCGAGTCCGATACAACGGGAGACTGGGTCATCATTAAGAAAGACGGTATTGCAACGTACAACTTTGCTGTCGTTGTTGATGATTATGAGATGAAAATGTCTCACGTTCTCCGTGGAGAGGATCATATTACGAATACGCTTCGTCAGTTAATGATTTATGAAGCGCTTGGTTGGGAGCCTCCAATATTCGGCCATATGACACTTATCGTAAATGAAAATCGCAAGAAGCTAAGTAAGCGTGATGAGTCTATCGTTCAGTTTATTGAGCAATATGATCAACTTGGCTATTTGCCAGAAGCAATGTTTAATTTCATCGTATTGCTTGGTTGGTCTCCAGAAGGCGAAGAAGAGATGTTCTCGCGTGAAGAGCTTATTCAAATTTTCGATGCAAACCGTCTCTCTAAGAGTCCGGCTGTATTCGATACGAACAAGCTGAAGCACTTGAACAACTTGTATATGAAAAAAGCAGACCCGGACCGCATTGCGGACATGTCTATTCCGCATCTTCAGAAAGCAGGAAAACTGCCTGAATCGCTTAGCGAAGAACAAGCAGCATGGGCAAAAGCGCTCGTGAAGCTTTATCAGGAGCAGATGAACTGCGCTTCAGATATCGTGGAATTGTCTGATTTGTTCTTCCGTGATGAATTAGTAATTGACGAGGAAGCACAAGCAGTATTGTCCGAGGAACAAGTGCCAACTGTACTTGCAGCTTTGCATGGCAAGCTGGATGCGGCATCTACTTGGGATGTTGAAACTGTAAAAGGTGCATTGAAAGAAGTGCAGAAGGAAACAGGTGCAAAAGGCAAAGGGTTGTTTATGCCTGTGCGCGTAGCGGTTTCTGGACAAATGCACGGTCGTGATTTGAATGAGACGATTATTTTGCTTGGTCGTGAAACGGTATTGAAGCGCCTGCAAAATGGAGTATCTGCATAATCCACTAGCTTTTGCAATCCTAGGATTGTCAAGATAAGATCATTTCTCGTATACTGATGTATACACGAAATGAAATAGTATGAATAATTGAAATAGCGTTGAACGGGAGAGTATACAAGTAAATGGCATGTTCAGAGAGGGTCTTTTACGAAGCATGATTCGTAAGGTGTGAATGACCTCATGCTAATTGTATGCATTGCACCCGGAAGCTTCATTTTTGATATAAGCCATCTTTTTTTGTTTAAGGAGAAAGGCTTAAGGTAAAGAATGACGAGTCGTTCACGTTACAGAACGCAGGAGTGGGATTGGTGAGTTATCTCCGATCCAAACAGAGTGGAACCACGCGTCGCGTCTCTGTAGCATAGCTACAGGGGCGTTTTTTTTATGACCAACCATACAAAATGGCGGTTCAGGGGGAGAATGTACAAATTATGGGACGTATACGAAAGCTAATCCAGTCCGACATACAGACAGTATTCGAGAATGATCCAGCTGCACGTAGTAAGTTCGAAGTTGTGTTTACCTACTCAGGATTGCATGCGATATGGGCTCATCGAGTTGCACATTGGTTTTTTAGACGCCGCTGGTTTACGGTTGCTCGGATGATTTCTCAAGTGAGCCGATTTATGACCGGAATTGAAATACACCCAGGCGCTTCGATCGGAGAAAGGTTGTTTATTGACCATGGTATGGGAGTTGTCATCGGAGAAACTTGTATTATCGGTGATGATGTTGTTATTTATCAAGGGGTTACTCTTGGTGGTACAGGAAAAGAAAAAGGCAAACGTCATCCTACAATCGGCGACAATGTTGTTATCGGTTCCGGTGCGAAAGTGCTTGGTTCTTTTACAGTAGGGGATAATTCTAATATAGGTGCGAATTCACTTGTGCTGAGAGAAGTACCATCCAATTGTACAGTGGTAGGTAATCCGGGACGTATCGTTAAGCAAAATGGAATTAAAATTGATCGCTTGAATCATACACAGCTGCCTGACCCTGTTATCGACATGCTCCGTTCAATGGAAGATGAGATAACTGGATTGAAGGCGGAACTTGAACAGATGCGCCAGCATATACAAGTGAACAGCTCGGGGTCTTTGGTGAATGAAGCGAGACATGATAAAACGATTAAACAGTCAATACACAGTAGTACGGGACAACCCGACTTGAAGGAGGTAAAGCAGATATGACACTAAACATATTCAATACGATGACACGTGAGAAGGAGCTCTTCACGCCGCAAAAAGCGGGAGAAGTAAAAATGTATGTGTGCGGTCCGACTGTATACAACTATATTCACATTGGTAATGCAAGGCCTGCTATGGTGTTTGATGTGGTACGTCGTTACTTAGAGACGATCGGATACGATGTACAATATGTGATGAACTTTACGGATGTTGATGACAAACTGATTACGAAGTCTCAAGAGTTGAATGTTACGGTTAATGAAGTAGCCGACACATTTATCTCAGCTTACTTGGAAGATTGCGATGCGCTAGGTATTCGCCGTGCAACGATTAACCCACGTGTAACGGAGCATATTCAAGAAATTGTTGAGTTTATCTCTAAATTAGTGGAGACAGACTTTGCTTATGAGTCCGGTGGGGATGTTTATTTCCGTACGAAGCAGTTTGAAGAGTATGGTAAGCTATCACACCAAAAGATTGACGAGTTGCAATTCGGTATTCGTATCGAAGTGGATAAGCGTAAGGAAAGTCAAGAAGACTTTGTACTGTGGAAAGGCGCTAAGCCAGGTGAAATTTCGTGGAGTAGTCCATGGGGAGAAGGTCGTCCTGGCTGGCATATCGAATGCTCGGCAATGGCTCGTCGTTACCTTGGTGACACGCTTGATATACATGGCGGCGGTAAAGACTTGGCGTTCCCACACCATGAGTGCGAAGTAGCGCAGTCCGAAGCCGTAACAGGCAAGCCTTTGGCTAACGTATGGATGCATAATGGCTATATTAATATGGACAATGAAAAAATGTCGAAGTCGCTTGGGAACGGTGTGCTTGTTAGAGAATTAGTTAAGGCATATAAGCCGAATGCACTTCGCTACTTTATTTTAGCTACTCACTACCGCAATCCGTTGAATTTCTCCGCTGAAGCGTTACAACAGGCAGAAAAATCGGTTGAGCGTCTAGAAAATGCAGTAGCAAATGTGAAGCATGCTTTGCAATCCCTGGGTGTATCTGTACATGATGAAGCGGGAGATGTGTCTAGCCATGGAGAACCGAATGAAGATCTCCAAGTGAAATTGGCAAACATTCTTGAGACATTTGATGCAAAAATGCAGGATGACTTTAACACGGCCGATGCGATAACAGCGATGTTTGAGTGGGCTACAGAAGCAAATGTATGGGCACAACAGCACGCACATGCTAACACGCTACAAGCTGCTGATCTGCTTGCACTCATTGATGCATTCGATGCAATGAATGAGGTGCTAGGAATTGTAGTAGAACAAGAAGAATTGCTCGATGCAGAAATTGATCAGTTGATTCAAGATCGAATCGAAGCTCGCCAGTCAAAAAATTGGGCTCGTGCGGATGAGATTCGCGATTTATTAACGGCGCGTGGTATCGTACTTGAAGATACACCGCAAGGTGTTCGCTGGAAGCGGGCGTGAAAGGAGTGCAGTTGACGATGTCAGATGAACAGCAACAGCAAGAACGTCAGCTGGGACAGATAGAAGCGGGACAGCTGGATTGGCTGTTCCCTTATCGTCCTTCTAAAGATACAAAGCAGCTTAATCCGATTGTACTTGCGTACATCGGAGATGCGGTATACGAGATGGCTGTGCGCCAATATGTGATTTCACAGGCCAATCATCGGCCGAACCATCTACACCGTGAGTCGATTAAGCTGGTGTCTGCTAAGGCGCAAGCTCGCAACTTACAGAAACTTGTGCCGTTTTTGTCTGAAGAAGAGGCAGATGTCGTGCGCCAAGGACGCAATACGAAATCCAATGTACCAAAGAGTGCTAACGTAAATGAATATCGGCAAGCTACTGCGTTAGAAGCTTTGTTTGGGTATTTGTATTACGAGAAGCGGGTGGAACGACTCCGTGAGTTAGTGGAACTGATGATGTCTGAAGAGGATGTTTCTATTAAGGAGTCAGAAGCCGTCGTTCTCGACGATAGTAAATAGAGAAAAATGATTTGAAATGTTAAATTAGAACGATGTAATAGCTAGGAGGATATACACGATGGAAGAACAAGAACTCATTGCCGGGAAGCACTCCGTAACAGAGGCGCTTCGCTCCGGTCGAACGATCAATAAAATATGGATTGCTGAGCAGGCACAAAAACATTTAACACAGCCAATTATTGCGGAAGCGAAAAAAGCAGGTGTTGTCGTTCAATTTGTAGATAAGCGTAAGCTAGATCAAATGGCTGAGGGAATACAGCATCAAGGTGTAGTTGCTCAAGCTGCGGCATATGCTTATTTCGAAGTGGACGAGCTGTTGGCTCGTGCAGAAGAGCGCGGAGAGAAGCCGTTTTTGCTTATTTTGGATGAGATAGAGGACCCTCATAATTTAGGTTCTATTTTACGTTCGGCTGACTGTACAGGAGTTCACGGGGTTATTATTCCGAAGCGCCGTTCCGTTGGCTTGACGGCTACTGTATCGAAAATTTCTGCTGGTGCTGTTGAATATGTACCAGTAGCGCGAGTAACGAACTTAGCATCGACTATCGCTGATCTAAAAGAGCGTGGAGTGTGGGTCGTTGGAACAGATGTGTCAGCACGTGAAGATTTATATGACACGAATGTGTTTGATTCTCCAGTTGCACTCGTAATTGGCAATGAGAATAAGGGAATGGGACGTCTTATCCGCGAATCTTGCGACGTATTGCTGAAGCTTCCGATGGCTGGACAGATTAACTCCTTGAATGCGTCGGTTGCAGCGGGAATATTCATGTATGAGGTTGTGCGTCGTCGCCGGGGGTGACCTTTATGGCACAACAGCCTGATTATCGTGATGTATTGCTTGTTGACGGCTATAATATGATTGGAGCATGGACAAATCTGAAGCAGTTGGCTGATCAAGATTTGGAGGAAGCTCGCAATCGATTGCTGGATATGCTTGCTGACTATCAGGCTTATTCGGGGCGTCGAGTTATTACCGTATTCGATGCCTACCGAGTACCTGGGCTAGGGGCTTCCTACAAGCAAGGCGATGTGAACATAACATTCACAAAGGAAAAAGAAACAGCTGATGAGTGTATAGAGCGTCTTGTAGCTGAGCTGAAACATCGGCGTCGGGCGATATATGTAGCCACTTCAGATATGACAGAGCAAAATGTAGCATTTGCCCAAGGAGCTTTACGAATTTCTGCACGTGAGTTACAGCTCGTCATTCAACAAGCTCGTCAAGAAGTACAGGTTCGTATTCGCGATCAAGCTCTTTATCCTGTGAAGCGCAATCCATTAGAAGAGAAGCTTAGTCTGGATGTGTTGTTAAAGTTAGAGCAGCTTAGGCGTGGTAAATCGAAATAAGCAGTACTCTAGTAAATGAGCAAATATTTGACCTACTTGGTAGGTAGTTTCAATAGTTTCCAGTTGATCTTTGGAGTGAAAGTGTTTTTTTCGCATGGGATCAAGCTTTCTCGCGGTTGACGGTATACCAACTATTCTATATACTAAATCTATCATTTGTGATGTAACGGGTGGATTGCGTTGCAGGCCGGAGGGATTGCTAGTGAGTGTAGACCTCAAAGAATTAAGCACGTTCCCATACGATAAATGGACGGATGAACAACTCGTGGACGCTGTCCGTGAAGGTGATTGCGATGCTTTGGAGTATTTGATTAACAAGTACCGCAATTTTGTTCGTGCTAAGGCCCGTTCATACTTTCTCATTGGAGCTGATCGTGAAGATATTGTACAGGAAGGTATGATAGGACTGTACAAGTCGATACGTGATTTCAAAGGAGACAAGTTAGCTTCATTCAAGGCATTTGCGGAACTCTGCATTACCCGGCAGATTATCACTGCCATTAAGACTGCCACGCGTCAGAAGCACATTCCTCTTAATTCTTATGTTTCGTTGGACAAGCCGATTTATGATGAAGATTCAGATCGTACATTATTAGATATAATCGGGGGTTCAAGGGTTTCTGATCCTGAAGAACTTATTATCAATCAAGAAGAATTTGTTGGTCTTGAAGATAAGATGTCAGAAATACTGAGCGATTTAGAACGGAAAGTGCTGATGTTGTATTTAGACGGTCGGTCATATCAGGAGATTGCAGTTGATTTGGATCGACATGTGAAGTCGATTGATAATGCGTTACAACGTGTTAAGCGTAAGCTAGAGCGCTATCTAGAAGTTCGTGATGGTGTTGAACTGGCATAGGAAGTTATGAATTCGCTATTATTTACAGATTTGAGTCTACTTCTTACTTATTAAAGAAGTAGACCTTTTTTGATTTATTATCGTAAATGGTCTGTACAGGTTTAGTTTGAAAAGAAAACTACCATACTGATAGCAATAAAAGTTTGACGATCTTTACCTTTGTATTCAGCTGTCGGATATGATAGAGTAAAGGGCATAAACCCCCATGGCGTCAACATAAATTTCATTGACATGAAATTACCCGTATGATAAAGTGTTTTAGGTAGCCCTAAATATGCGTACGTTTTTAGGATAAAATTCCGACGCTTCTTATCATTAAAAGGTGTCTTCAGGAGGTGTACAACATGCGCGTAATCGTTACGATGGCTTGCACAAGCTGCAAACAACGCAACTATACGACAACAAAGAACAAGCGCAATCATCCAGACCGCATCGAGTTCAAGAAATTCTGCAAGTACTGCAACGAGCATACTTCTCATCGTGAAACAAGATAAGCTAGATGGAGGTGCAGTCCGTGGCTTTCTTAGGGAATGTGAAGCGTAGTTTTGGTTCGATGTTTTCCTTCTTCTCCGACAGCTGGGGCGAATTGAAGAAAGTTCGCTGGCCTAACCGTAAAGAGTTGACAAGCTATACGATCGTTGTGTTATCTACGGTCATCTTTGTTACGCTTTATTTTTGGGTGTTGGACATCGGCATTTCGGCGATTGTCGAAGCGATTATTTAATAAAAGTCCCAAGGTGGAACAAGTATGGAAAAAAGATGGTATGTCGTTCATACCTATTCAGGGTATGAAAATAAGGTGAAAGCCAATCTCGAAAAGCGCGTCGAATCGATGGGCATGGAAGATAAGATATTCCGTGTTCTTGTTCCTATGGAAGAAGAGTTGGTAAACAAAGACGGTAAGAAAAAGACTGTCATGCGTAAAGTTTATCCGGGATATGTTCTTGTCGAAATGATCCAAACTGATGAATCGTGGTACGTTGTGCGTAATACGCCGGGTGTTACTGGATTCGTTGGTTCAACAGGCTCAGGTTCCAAACCAACAGCGTTGTTGCCAGAAGAAGTTGATCAGATTCTGAAAACAATGGGTATGGAAGCGCCTAAGCCGACAGTCGACTTCGAACTGAAAGAATCAGTGCGCATTAAGGTAGGGCCTTTTGCGAATTTTGTTGGTTCAATCGAAGAGATTGTAACAGACAAAGAAAAGCTCAAGGTTCATGTGAACATGTTTGGTCGAGAAACCCCGCTTGAGTTGGATTACCACCAAGTGGAGAAGATTTAATAAATCTTTCTAAAAGGTTTCTGTTGTGGGAGAAGTGATTCTGCCCACATATTAGCGCAAGGAGGTGTACAACATGGCGAAGAAAGTCATTAAAGTTGTCAAATTGCAAATTCCAGCAGGTAAAGCGAATCCTGCACCGCCGGTAGGTCCAGCATTGGGTCAAGCGGGTGTTAACATCATGGCGTTCTGTAAAGAGTTCAACGCGAAAACAGCTGATCAAGCAGGTCTTATTATTCCTGTTGAGATTTCTGTATTCGAAGATCGTTCCTTTACGTTCATCTTGAAAACTCCACCAGCTGCAGTATTGTTGAAAGTAGCTACTAAAGTGGAAAAAGGTTCTGGCGAGCCTAACAAGAAGAAAGTTGCGACTGTAAAGCGTAACGTTGTTCGTGAAATCGCTGAGCAAAAAATGGCTGACCTTAACGCAGCGTCCGTAGAAGCGGCTATGCGTATGGTTGAAGGTACAGCTCGTAGCATGGGTATTGTTGTAGAAGACTAATCCGTCTTCGTACGCACATGTGGGAGGTTTATCCGTTATTACCACAAAGGAGGAAATATCATGGCAAAGCACGGTAAGAAATACCTTGAAGCTGCTAAGTTGATTGATAAAGATGCAATCTACGAACCAGCTGAAGCCATTGAATTGGTGAAAAAAGCAGCGACTGCTAAATTCGACGAGACTGTTGAAGCTGCAGTTCGTTTGGGTGTAGACCCTCGTAAACAAGACCAAGCTGTTCGTGGTGTAGTTGTATTGCCACACGGTACTGGTAAAACTAAACGCGTTCTCGTATTTGCAAAAGGCGAGAAAGCTAAAGAAGCAGAAGCAGCTGGTGCTGATTTTGTTGGAGATCAAGATCTTATCAACAAAATTCAACAAGGTTGGTTCGAATTCGATGTCTGCGTAGCAACACCAGACATGATGAGTGAAGTTGGTAAATTGGGTCGTATCCTTGGTGGTAAAGGCCTAATGCCAAACCCTAAAGCTGGTACGGTTACTTTCGATGTTACTAAAGCTGTTCAAGAGATCAAAGCTGGTAAAATCGAATACCGTCTAGACAAAGCAGGTCAAATTCACGCACCTATCGGTAAAGTATCTTTCAGCGCTGAACAGTTGAACGAGAACTTGAAAGCTCTAATCGATGCTCTTAACCGTGCTAAGCCAGCAGCGGCTAAAGGTGTTTACATGAAGAACATCGCGGTTTCTTCCACGATGGGTCCTGCAGCACGCGTAAACACAACTTCTTATCGTTAAGATAAACTATTGGTAATTAACGCTAAAGGTTGACATAAATCGACTGGACGTGTTAGTCTAATAGAGTTGTTGTTGACAACGTGTTGAATTAAATTTGAATAAACGTACCGTAGACAGTAGGTGCCGTGAGGCTTAATTTCCTACCGAGGTGTTCGAATAGAATGAGTGCGAAGGCTGGGCGTAGCCCGCCTGCCATTCGCTTCGTATGCCTCTGTAGAACACTGCAGAGGCTTTTCTTATGCTAATGCATAAAGAACTCATCGAATACATGCGGTCATTAATCTTGTAGGAGGTGGATCGAGTGGCAAACGCAAAAGTAATCGCAGCGAAACAAGAATCCGTTCAAGTAATCGCTGAGAAATTGCGTGGCAGCGCAACTACGGTTGTAGCGGACTACCGCGGATTGAGCGTAGCTCAGGTAACTGAACTTCGTAAACAATTGCGTGAAGCAGGCGTTGAATTCCAAGTATTGAAAAATACATTGGTTCGTCGTGCGACAGCGGAAGCTGAATTGTCTGAGTTGGACCAAGTTCTAACAGGACCTACAGCGATCGCGTTCAGCCGTGAAGACGCAATTGCTCCTGCGAAAATCTTGCATGATTTCGCAAAGAAAAACGATGCTCTTGAAATTAAGGGTGGTATCGTAGAAGGTCGCGTCGTAGACGTAGCACAAATTCAAGCATTGGCAACATTGCCATCCCGCGATGGTTTGCTGTCCATGTTGCTCAGCGTGCTTCAAGCACCTGTTCGCAACTTCGCATTGGCAGTCAAAGCAGTTGCAGAGAAGCAAGAAGCCGAAGCGTAAGAGACTTATTCGTCAAGAATGTGTCCTAAACTTATAAAAGAACTAAATGGAGGTTATCCTAATGAGCAAAGAGCAAATCTTGGAAGCCATTAAAGGCATGTCCGTATTGGAATTGAACGATCTTGTTAAAGCAATCGAAGAAGAATTCGGTGTAACAGCTGCTGCTCCAGTAGCAGTTATGGCTGGTGGCGCTGGTGAAGCTGCTGCAGAGCAAACTGAATTCGACGTAATTTTGACTAGCGCTGGCGCTGGCAAAATCAACGTAATCAAAGTGGTTCGCGAAATCACTGGTCTTGGCTTGAAAGAAGCTAAAGAGCTAGTTGACAACGCTCCAAAAGCTTTGAAAGAAAAAGTAAGCAAAGAAGAAGCAGAAGCAGTTAAAGCTAAGCTTGAAGAAGCAGGCGCATCTGTAGAAGTTAAGTAATAGCTACTTCCTTGATACGAACCCCTTGAACTTGGCTTCAAGGGGTTCGTTGTCTAGGATACGATGGATGACATTACTATGTCTTTGACGCATCCTAGGCAAGAGAGGAAAGGAAGATAGGGGGTGCCGTAGATGGCTCACTATTACAGTAAGGAACAGCAAGTTGTGCATAATAGACGTGAATTGACATTTGATTTACGTGGGATTTCATTGCGCTTATGGTCGGATGCTGGTGTATTTTCAAAAGGTAGTGTCGATTATGGTAGTAGAGTGTTAATTGAGCATATGGAAATTCCGGTGAAAAGTCAGGTGCTGGATGTAGGTTGTGGCTACGGGCCGATTGGCTTGGTAGCGGCAAAACTGAATCCAAGTGGGCATGTGACGATGGTAGATGTTAATACTCGTGCCCTTGCTTTGGCACAAGAAAATGCCGGTTTGAATGGTGTATCAAATGTAACGATTCATGAGAGTGATGGATTGAACGCGCTAGTAGGCAAGAAATACGACGTTATATTAACAAATCCACCAATTCGTGCGGGTAAGGACGTTGTGCATCGTATTTTTGAGCAATCCTATCATCAGCTGAATGGAAGTGGTAGCCTGTGGATCGTTATTCAGAAGAAGCAGGGTGCGCCATCGGCAGTTGAGAAGCTTAAAGACTTATTTGGCGAAGATAGTGTAGAGGAAGTAGCAAAAGATAAAGGTTATCGAATTTATCGTGCGATCAAATCCTAATTGGCAATATCTTCACTGGAGTATAGCGTATATTAATAACCACTTTTAATTGACTTGATATTTGTGGTGTGTTATTATTATAGAATGTCAGTATTAGAATGGTCTTCATGTCTTTAAATTACTGAAATGTCAAGCTTTTTTATGAAAAGCATGCATACATTTTCGTGAAGTAACGTATAATGTTTACATTTTGGGCAAATCTATCGAATATGAAGAACCTATGACAACACCGAAACGACGGAATGGGGAAACGGCGTCCATTGCAAATATGCGTTATCAGCGTTTTTGTTATGAGCGTATGTTTTCTTTTTGTGTTTGTTTCTTACTTAGGTGTTTTAGAGTCTCTTTCGTGGACTTTATTATAAAGGATATCGAAAAGGATTCGCAATCCAATTTTTTTGAGTAGACATGAGGGGTGAGTATAAGTTGGCAGGACATCTTGTTCAATATGGACGACGCACTCGACGTAGTTATGCGCGCATCGAAGAAGTTCTCGAGGTTCCGAACTTGATTGAAATCCAACAGAAATCGTACCAATGGTTTTTGGATGAAGGATTGCGAGAGATGTTCCAAGACATATCTCCGATTCAGGATTTCACAGGTAATCTAGTTCTGGAATTTATCGATTACAGCTTAGGTGAGCCAAAGTACTCGGTCGATGAATCTAAAGAACGCGATGTAACATATGCGGCACCGCTTCGTGTAAAGGTGCGTCTTCTTAATAAAGAAACCGGTGAAGTAAAAGAGCAGGAAGTATTTATGGGAGATTTCCCGCTCATGACAGAAACCGGAACGTTCATCATCAATGGTGCGGAACGTGTAATTGTCAGCCAGTTAGTTCGCTCCCCTAGTGTCTATTTTAGCACAAAAATCGACAAAAACGGGAAAAAGAACTATACAGCTACAGTGATTCCGAACCGTGGTGCATGGCTTGAGTTGGAGACTGATGCGAAAGATATTATCTATGTTCGTATTGATCGCACGCGTAAAATCCCAGTAACGGTACTTCTTCGTGCATTGGGCTTCGGAACTGACGAACAAATTTTAGATTTGCTCGGGCATGATGAATATATTCGCAACACTCTTGATAAAGACAATACAGATTCTACTGAAAAAGCGCTTATCGAAATTTATGAGCGCCTTCGTCCAGGTGAGCCGCCGACATTGGATAACGCAAGGAGCTTGCTTATCGCTCGTTTCTTCGATCCAAAGCGCTATGACTTGGCGAACGTAGGTCGTTACAAAATTAATAAAAAGCTTCACATCAAAAACCGTCTCTTCAATCAGCGTCTAGCTGAGACATTGGTTGATCCGGATACGGGTGAGATTGTTGCAGAAGCAGGTCAAATGATTGACCGTCGTTTGTTAGATGAAATATTGCCACGCTTGGAAAGCAACATTGGCTTCAAGATTCATCATGTAGCCGGTGGAGTACACGAAGCGGACGATATTCCATTGCAAACGATTAACGTATATTCACCGATTGACGACAGCAAAACCGTGAAGTTGATTGCAAATGGGATTATCGATAAGTCTGTTAAGAACATTACTCCAGCAGATATTATCTCATCTATCAACTACTTCATTAACTTGCTGCACGGCATCGGAAGCACGGACGATATCGACCACTTAGGTAACCGTCGTTTGCGCTCTGTTGGTGAATTGCTTCAGAACCAATTCCGTATCGGTCTTAGCCGTATGGAACGTGTTGTTCGTGAGCGTATGTCCATTCAAGATGCGAATGTGATTACGCCACAGGCGCTCATCAACATTCGTCCGGTTATTGCTTCGATTAAAGAGTTCTTCGGTAGCTCTCAGTTGTCGCAGTTTATGGATCAGACGAATCCGTTGGCTGAGCTGACGCATAAGCGTCGTCTCTCTGCGTTAGGACCTGGCGGTTTGACGCGTGAGCGCGCGGGCTTCGAAGTCCGAGACGTTCACCCATCTCACTATGGTCGTATGTGTCCAATCGAGACACCAGAGGGTCCGAACATCGGTTTGATCAACTCCTTGTCCACATTCGCTCGTGTGAACGAATATGGCTTCATCGAAGCACCATATCGTTGGGTTGATCCTAAGACAGGTCAAGTAACCGATCATATCGATTACATGACAGCGGATGAAGAAGATAATTATGTTGTCGCACAGGCGAATGCTCCTCTTAATGAAGATGGAACTTTCCGTGATGATGCAACAATCGTTCGTTACAACAAGCAATCGGATAACATCCTTACAATGCCGACGGAGCGCGTCGACTATATGGATGTATCACCTAAACAGGTAGTATCCGTTGCAACAGCGCTTATTCCGTTCTTGGAGAACGATGACTCTAACCGTGCGCTCATGGGATCAAACATGCAGCGGCAAGCGGTGCCATTGCTAATTCCGCAGGCTCCGTTTGTTGGTACGGGAATGGAACATAAGTCGGCTAAAGATTCCGGCGTATGTATCGTGTCTAAGATTAATGGTGTTGTTGAGCGTGTAAGTGCGAACGAAATTCAAGTTCGTGAGATTCAAATGGTAGATGGCCGCGAAGTTCGCGGAGATCTCGTTAAGCATAAATTGCAGAAGTTCATGCGTTCTAACCAAGGAACTTGTATCAACCAGCGTCCGCTTGCTAAACGCGGCGAAAACGTCAAAGTTGGCGATATTCTGGCTGACGGTCCTTCCACGGAGATGGGTGAATTGGCACTCGGCCGCAACGTTGTCGTTGCGTTCATGACGTGGGAAGGTTACAACTATGAGGATGCGATTCTTCTCTCTGAGAAACTTGTGAAAGAAGACGTGTATACGTCTATTCACATCGAAGAGTACGAGTCTGAAGCTCGTGATACGAAGCTTGGACCAGAAGAAATTACTCGTGACATCCCGAACGTCGGTGAAGAGGCTCTTAAAAATCTAGACGAACGCGGTATTATCCGTGTTGGTGCGGAGATTAAAGCAGGCGATATTCTCGTTGGTAAAGTTACACCTAAGGGTGTTACTGAGTTGACGGCTGAAGAGCGTTTGCTCCATGCAATCTTCGGTGAGAAAGCACGTGAAGTTCGTGATACTTCCTTGCGTGTGCCTCATGGTACTGACGGTATCGTTGTTGATGTCAAAGTGTTCACACGTGAGAATGGTGATGAATTGCCACCAGGCGTGAACCAACTTGTGCGTGCATATATTGCACAGAAACGTAAAATCTCTGAGGGAGATAAGATGGCGGGACGTCACGGTAACAAGGGTGTCATCGCTCGTATCTTGCCTGAAGAGGATATGCCATTCTTGCCAGACGGCACGCCAGTTCAAGTTGTATTGAATCCACTAGGCGTTCCTTCCCGTATGAATATCGGTCAAGTACTTGAGGTTCACTTGGGTATGGCAGCACGTTACTTGGGTATGCATACTGCTTCACCGGTATTCGACGGTGCAACGGAGTATGACGTATTCGACACAATGGAAGAAGCAGGTATGCAACGCAACGGTAAAACCGTATTGTACGATGGACGTACGGGTGAACGCTTCGAGCGTGAAGTTACTGTCGGCGTTATGTACATGATTAAGCTGGCGCACATGGTTGACGATAAAATCCATGCGCGTTCTACAGGTCCTTACTCTCTTGTTACGCAGCAGCCGCTGGGTGGTAAAGCTCAGTTCGGTGGACAGCGCTTTGGTGAGATGGAGGTTTGGGCACTTGAAGCTTACGGTGCTGCATACACGTTGCAAGAAATTCTTACTGTCAAGTCCGATGACGTTGTTGGCCGTGTGAAAACGTACGAGTCTATCGTCAAAGGTGAGAACGTGCCAGAACCAGGTGTTCCAGAATCCTTCAAGGTATTGATCAAGGAGCTCCAAAGCTTGGGTATGGACGTTAAGATTCTGACAGAGAATGAAGAAGAAATTGAAATGCGTGAACTCGATGAGGATGATGAAGGTCCTCAAGACAAGCTGAACCTTGGTTTGGATGACGACTACGCAGCTGAATAAAATAGAACTAGCAGGACGATAGCAGGCAGCATTAGCTGCCTACTATCGTTACATGGTGTATAACCGTCTGTTCTAGGGAATTTGTTGTTCTTAGGGAGACATTTGCTCGAAGATAGAACGAAGTTCACTAGGCCGTCTAACAGTAGACGGTGATCTCAAGTACAGATTAAGGAGGGTCGCTCCTAGATGGACGTCAACAATTTTGAATTTATGAAGATTGGGCTTGCCTCTCCCGAAAAGATCCGTTCGTGGTCTCGCGGTGAAGTAAAGAAGCCGGAGACAATCAACTATCGTACGCTCAAGCCGGAAAAAGAAGGTTTGTTCTGCGAAAAAATCTTCGGACCGACGAAAGACTGGGAATGTCATTGCGGTAAATACAAGCGTGTTCGTTACAAAGGTGTTGTCTGTGATCGATGCGGTGTTGAAGTAACGCGTCAAAAAGTACGTCGTGAGCGTATGGGTCACATTGAATTGGCAGCTCCAGTATCTCACATTTGGTATTTCAAAGGTATTCCAAGCCGTATGGGCTTGGCACTTGATATGTCACCACGTTCACTCGAAGAGATTATTTACTTCGCATCTTACGTGGTCACGGATCCAGGTGATACACCTCTTGAGAAGAAACAGTTGCTCTCTGAAAAGGAATATCGAAGCTACCGTGAGAAATACGGCCCTGCATTCCAAGCAGGCATGGGTGCTGAAGCAGTTAAGAAATTGCTTCAAGACCTTGATCTCGATAAAGATCTTGAAACGTTGAAAGAAGATCTTCGTACGGCACAAGGCCAACGCCGTAACCGTGCAATTAAGCGTTTGGAAGTCATCGAAGCATTCCGTAACTCTGGCAACTTCCCAGATTGGATGATTCTCGATGTATTGCCAGTTATCCCACCTGAGCTTCGTCCAATGGTACAGTTGGATGGCGGTCGCTTTGCGACTTCTGACTTGAATGACTTGTACCGTCGTGTTATTAACCGTAATAACCGTTTGAAGCGTCTTCTGGACTTGGGTGCGCCGGATATTATCGTTCAAAATGAGAAGCGCATGCTTCAAGAAGCTGTTGACGCGCTCATTGACAACGGTCGTCGTGGTCGTCCTGTTACAGGACCGGGTAATCGTCCATTGAAATCCCTCAGCCACATGCTGAAAGGTAAGCAAGGACGTTTCCGTCAGAACTTGCTAGGTAAACGTGTTGACTACTCCGGACGTTCGGTTATCGTAGTAGGGCCGAGCTTGAAGATGTATCAGTGCGGTTTGCCGAAAGAGATGGCACTTGAATTGTTCAAGCCGTTTGTTATGAAAGAACTTGTTAACAAAGGTTTGGCTCACAATATTAAGAGTGCGAAGCGCAAAGTTGAACGTGTTAGCCCAGAAGTATGGGACGTTCTCGAACAAGTAATCCGTGAACATCCAGTTCTTCTTAACCGTGCACCTACGCTTCACAGACTCGGTATCCAGGCATTCGAACCAATTTTGGTTGAAGGCCGTGCGATAAAGCTTCATCCACTCGTATGTACAGCTTATAACGCTGACTTCGATGGTGACCAGATGGCGGTTCACGTTCCGTTGTCCGCAGAAGCTCAAGCAGAAGCTCGTTTGCTAATGCTAGCTTCCGGCAATATCTTGAACCCAAAAGACGGTAAGCCGGTTGTTACACCATCTCAGGATATGGTCCTCGGATCCTTCTACTTGACGATGGATAACAAAGAAGCTAAAGGTACAGGAATGATCTTGTCTAACATGAACGAAGCTGTTTCCGCTTATCAGCGTGATGTTGCCTCTTTACATGCTCGTGTAATCATTCCAGTTAAAGCACTTGGTAAGACGTGCTTTACAGAGAAACAACAAGATGCTCTTCTCGTTACAACGGTAGGGCGTATTATATTCAATGAGATCTTCCCAGCTGATTTCCCTTACATCAATGAGCCGTCAAAGCAAAACTTGTTCGAGGGAACACCAGAACACTACTTTATTTACGATAAAGGCGCGAACTATCGTGAGTATATCAAAAATATTCCAGAGACTGGTGCAGTAGGTAAAGATTATTTGGGTCAGATCATTGCACGTTGCTTTGAGACGTTCCATACAACTAAAACAGCTGTTATCTTGGATCAAATCAAGCAGCTCGGCTTCACGTACTCGACTCGTGCGGGTATTTCTATTGCGGTGTCTGACGTTATTGTACCGCAAGAGAAGATCGAGGTATTGAAAGAATCTGATGACAAAGTTAAGGTTATTACGAATCAATATCGTCGTGGTCTTATCACGAATGAAGAGCGTTATGACCGAGTTATTGAAGTTTGGTCGAAATCAAAAGATGTCATTACTGATATCTTGATGAAATCGATGGAACGCTATAACTCCATCATGCTCATGGTTGATTCCAAAGCCCGTGGTAACAAATCGCAGATTACTCAGCTAGGCGGTATGCGTGGTCTCATGGCCAACCCGTCTGGTCGTATCATCGAGTTGCCAATCAAATCGAACTTCCGTGAAGGCCTAACAGTCTTGGAGTACTTTATCTCCACGCACGGTGCGCGTAAAGGTCTTGCCGATACAGCACTTCGTACAGCGGATTCCGGTTACCTTACACGTCGTCTCGTTGACGTAGCACAAGACGTTATCGTACGCGAAGATGATTGTGGTACAGATAAAGGCTTCCTTGTTGCGGATATTTCTGACGGCAAAGAAGTTATCGAAGGTTTGTATGACCGTGTTGAAGGTCGTTACTCCTTTGAAACGATTCGTCATCCAGAAACAGGTTCAATTATCGTTAACCGTAACGAATTAATTGATTCTGACAAAGCGGATGCAATCGTTAAAGCTGGTGTCAAGAAACTACAAATTCGTTCCGTTCTTAGCTGCCGTGCACGTCATGGTGTGTGTAAGAAGTGTTACGGCCGTAACTTGGCAACAGGTAAATTCGTTGAGATCGGGGAAGCAGTCGGTATCATCGCTGCGCAATCGATCGGTGAGCCAGGAACACAGCTTACAATGCGTACGTTCCACACCGGTGGTGTTGCGGGTGACGATATTACACAAGGTTTACCGCGTATCCAAGAGTTGTTCGAGGCGCGTAATCCGAAAGGTCAAGCGACCATCTCTGAGCTTGACGGCGTAATCAAAGAAATCCGTGAAACAAAAGATCGTCGTGAGGTTGAAGTACAAGGTGAAGCTGAGACAAAAGTCTATGCAGCTAGCTACGGATCCCGTATCCGTGTACATGAGGGTCAGACGATTGAGGCGGGCGACGAGATTACAGAAGGTTCTATTGACCCTAAAGAAATGCTTCGCATTAAGGGTATTCGTGGCGTTCAGAACTATATCCTTCAGGAAGTTCAGCGCGTATACCGAAACCAGGGTGTAGAAATCAACGACAAGCACGTTGAAGTTATGATCAAGCAGATGCTTCGTAAGATCCGTATCATCGATGCTGGAGACACTACGCTTCTTCCAGGCGCATTCGTAGACATTTATGAATACGAAACGGCTAACAAAGAAGCGATCTTGGCTGGCAAAGAGCCGGCTGTCGCTAAGCCAGTATTGCTCGGTATTACAAAAGCGTCTCTTGAGACAGATTCCTTCTTGTCCGCAGCATCCTTCCAAGAGACGACACGTGTCTTGACTGATGCAGCGATTAAGGGCAAAGTGGACCAATTGCTTGGTCTGAAGGAGAACGTTATTATTGGTAAGTTGATTCCTGCAGGTACAGGTATGAACCGTTACCGCAGTGTTAAAGTAATCAACCCACTTGAAGAAACGAATGAAGAGGCATTGGACTCTGAAGAAGTAGTTAGCGTAGCTGACTAATTCAGAGCAGAGGGATTTGCTGATTTGTATAGCTTAATATAATAGCCGTTAGGGGGTTGCGCTTGCAGCTACACCTAACGGTTTTTATATGGATATGGATAACAAACAAATTGTTGCTAGATATAATGGCAAACGTTTGTTATTGAAAATTTCGGACAAGATGGTATAGTAGTAAAGGTCGAGAAAAGATGCTTAATGGGATTAGCAGCTAGTGTTTATCGTAAAGCTAGTGATAATATTTTTATCAAAAATGATCTTGACATGATATAACTCAAGTGATAATATATCGAAGTGTGCCCAAGAGGTTAACCTGTTACTTTCGGAGGAACATGATTCATGTCTAATGATAAGAGTCTACAGGACACAAACATCAAGATTGGGACGAAACAGACTACTAAAGTGGTAGAGCAAGGAAAAGCCATTGAAGTTTATGTTGCTTTAGATGCCGACAAGAAATTAATTTCTAAGATAACATCACTTTGTTTCAAGCGTAATGTAAAGGTAACGGAAGTTACTACGATGCAAGAGCTTGGCAAACTGTTTGGTATCGAAGTCGGAGCTGCTATGGCAGCTATCGTCAAACCAGAATAGGTAACCCAATGTTTTTGTGAAGGATGACGGAATGTATTGAAGTTTCCGGAAGCAAAAACTTTTCATTTGCCCATTTATGAACCGCCTGGATCTGTGGGCTTAGGTAAGCCAGGCAACACAGTTGATTCTATAATGAGGGGGTGGCAATCATGCCAACTATTAACCAACTAGTCCGTAAGGGCCGTCAAGCAAAAGTAACTAAGTCCAAATCCCCAGCTTTGCAAAAAGGTTTCAATGCCTTGAAGCGTACGGAGACAGACTTGAGCGCACCTCAAAAACGTGGTGTTTGTACTCGTGTAGGTACTATGACGCCTAAAAAACCGAACTCCGCACTTCGTAAATATGCGCGTGTTCGTTTGACTAACCGTGTAGAGGTTACTGCTTACATCGGAGGTATTGGTCACAACTTGCAAGAGCACAGTGTCGTGCTTGTACGCGGTGGCCGTGTAAAAGACCTTCCGGGTGTACGTTACCACATCGTTCGCGGTGCTTTGGATACTGCAGGTGTAAACAACCGTATGCAAGCTCGTTCCAAATATGGTACGAAGCGTCCTAAGAAAAAAGCATAATGAAAAAAGCTCATGAACATAATTCATGATCTTATTGAGAAAGGGGGATACACATGCCACGCAAAGGTCCAGTTACTAAACGTGACGTGTTGCCGGATCCGGTATACAACAGCAAGTTGGTTACTCGTTTGATCAACCGTATTATGATCGACGGTAAACGCGGTGTTGCTCAAACAATCTTGTATGATGCATTCAAACTTATCCAAGAACGTACAGGCAATGACCCTATGGAAGTATTTGAAGCAGCAATCAAAAATATCATGCCAGTTCTTGAAGTTAAAGCTCGCCGTGTAGGTGGTGCTAACTATCAAGTACCTATCGAAGTTAAGCCTGAGCGCCGTACTTCTTTGGGATTGCGCTGGTTGGTTAACTACTCGCGTAACCGCGGTGAAAAAACAATGCAAGAGCGTTTGGCAGCAGAGATTATCGATGCTTCCAACAACACTGGTGCATCTGTTAAGAAGCGCGAAGATACGCACAAAATGGCAGAAGCGAACAAAGCATTTGCTCACTACCGCTGGTAGGATTCTAATGCGGGTTCGTTTCTCCGAACTCTTATTTTGAAGGGAGACTCCCAACAATGGCTAGACAGTTCTCCTTGCAGAATACGCGTAACATCGGAATCATGGCTCACATCGATGCCGGTAAAACAACAACTACGGAGCGTATTTTGTTCTACACAGGCCGTACTCACAAAATCGGTGAGGTGCACGAAGGTGCAGCAACAATGGACTGGATGGAACAAGAACAAGAGCGTGGTATCACGATCACTTCCGCTGCTACAACAGCAGCATGGAGAGGTCATCGTGTTAACATTATCGATACTCCGGGTCACGTTGACTTTACGGTAGAGGTTGAGCGTTCCCTTCGCGTATTGGACGGAGCAGTAGGCGTATTCTCTGCTAAAGAAGGCGTTGAGCCTCAATCCGAGACAGTATGGCGTCAAGCTGATAAATACAGCGTACCTCGTATTGCTTATGTAAACAAAATGGACATCATTGGCGCTGACTTCCTCAACGTTATTGAAACCATGAAAGATCGTTTGCAAGCGAATGCTGTAGCTATTCAGTTGCCAATCGGAGCAGAGAACGACTTCAAAGGTATCATCGATTTGATTGAGCAAAAAGCTCATATCTTCAAAGATGACCTTGGTCGCGATGTTGATATTATTGACGTTCCAGAAGAGTTCAAAGCGAAAGTTGAAGAACTTCGTATGGAACTTATTGAGAAGGTTGCAGAGCTTGACGAAGAATTGATGATGAAATACCTCGAAGGTGAAGAGCTTACGATTGAAGAAATCAAAGCTGGTCTCCGTAAAGGTGTAGTAAACGTTCAAATCTTCCCTGTTATCTGTGGTTCTTCTTACAAAAATAAAGGTGTTCAACTTATGTTGGACGCAGTTATTGACTACTTGCCAGCTCCAATTGATGTACCTGACATTAAAGGTACATTGGAAGATGGCGAAGAAGCTATCCGTAAATCTTCTGACTCAGAGCCGTTCTCGGCACTTGCGTTTAAGATTATGACGGATCCTTACGTTGGTAAGTTGACGTTCTTCCGCGTATACTCTGGTGTATTGAACTCCGGATCTTACGTATTGAACGCAACAAAAGGCAAACGCGAGCGTATCGGCCGTATCCTTCAAATGCACGCTAACAGCCGTGAAGAAATCGATGTAGTTTACTCCGGTGACATCGCAGCTGCAGTAGGTTTGAAAGATACAGGTACAGGCGATACACTGTGTGATGAGAAGAATCCAATTATTTTGGAATCTATGAACTTCCCTGATCCAGTTATCGAGATCGCGGTTGAGCCTAAGACTAAGGCTGACCAAGATAAGTTGGGTGTAGCACTCGGTAAATTGACTGAGGAAGATCCAACACTTCGTGCTCACACAGACGAAGAAACTGGACAAACGATTCTTGCGGGTATGGGTGAGCTTCACTTGGAGATCATCATTGACCGTATGCGTCGTGAGTTCAAAGTTGAGACGAACGTAGGTAACCCACAGGTTGCTTATCGTGAAACGTTCAAATCTTCTGCTAAAGTTGAAGGTAAGTTCGTTCGCCAATCTGGTGGACGTGGACAATTCGGTCACGTATGGATCGAATTCGAACCTCAAGAGCCAGGTGCAGGATTTGAGTTCGTCAACAAAATCGTCGGTGGTGTCGTTCCTCGTGAATACATCGCTCCGGTTCAAGCTGGTATCGAAGAATCGATGAAGAACGGCGTATTGGCTGGCTTCCCGATGGTAGATATCAAAGCTACAATCTTCGATGGTTCTTACCATGACGTTGACTCCTCCGAGATGGCGTTTAAGATTGCAGGTTCCATGGCGCTTAAAGCTGCTAAGGAAAAATGTAATCCTATCTTGCTAGAGCCAATCATGAAGGTTGAAGTTACAGTTCCGGAAGAGTACATGGGCGACGTTATGGGTATGTTGAACTCCCGTCGTGGTCGTATCGAAGGTATGGATTCTCGTGCAGGTGCACAAGTAATCCGTGCTAAGGTACCTCTCGCTGAGATGTTTGGTTACTCCACAACTCTTCGTTCCGGTACACAAGGACGCGGCGTGTTCGCAATGGAACTTTCTCACTATGAAGAAGTACCACGCAACATCGCTGAACAAATCGTTTCCAAAGTTAAAGGTCAATAATCTAACGATTATTTCTTAACTAACTTATATTCATGGATTGTCTGTAAGTGAGAACTTGCAGACAACCATCACACTATATTATTCCATCTACTTAAGGAGGAATTGTTCAAATGGCAAAGGCAAAATTTGAGCGTAATAAGCCACACGTTAACATCGGTACTATCGGTCACGTTGACCACGGTAAAACAACTTTGACTGCTGCAATCACAACTGTATTGTCCAAAACTTACGGTGGTGCTGCTGTAGCATTCGATCAAATCGACAAAGCTCCAGAAGAGCGCGAGCGCGGTATCACAATTTCTACTGCACACGTTGAGTACGAAACTGATACTCGTCACTACGCACACGTAGACTGCCCAGGTCACGCTGACTACGTTAAAAACATGATTACTGGTGCTGCACAAATGGACGGCGCGATCTTGGTTGTATCTGCAGCTGACGGTCCAATGCCACAAACTCGTGAGCACATCTTGCTTTCTCGTCAAGTAGGCGTTCCTTACATCGTTGTATTCTTGAACAAATGCGACATGGTTGAAGACGAAGAGTTGCTTGAATTGGTTGAAATGGAAGTTCGTGACTTGCTTTCCGAGTACGATTTCCCAGGCGACGACACGCCAATCATCCGTGGTTCCGCTCGTGAAGCTCTTCAAGCTCCTGATGGTGAGTGGGCTCAAAAGATCGTTGAATTGTTCAAACAAATCGACACTTATATCCCACAACCAGAGCGCGACACTGACAAGCCTTTCTTGATGCCTGTTGAGGACGTATTCTCTATCACTGGCCGTGGTACTGTTGCTACAGGTCGTGTAGAGCGTGGTACGATCAAAGTCGGCGACGAGATCGAAATCGTTGGTATCCAAGAAGAAACTCGCAAATCCGTTGTTACGGGCGTTGAAATGTTCCGTAAATTGCTTGACTCCGCTCAAGCAGGTGACAACGTTGGCGCATTGCTTCGTGGTGTAGACCGCAACAACATCGAGCGTGGTCAAGTATTGGTTAAGCCAGGTACTGTTAAGCCGCACACTGTGTTCTCTGCACAAGTGTACGTATTGACTAAAGAAGAGGGTGGCCGTCATAAGCCGTTCTTCACTGGCTACCGTCCACAGTTCTACTTCCGTACAACTGACGTAACTGGTGTAATCGACCTTCCAGAAGGTACTGAAATGGTTATGCCTGGTGACAACATCACAGTTACTGTAAACCTTATCAATCCAATCGCGATTGAAGAAGGTACACGTTTCGCTATTCGCGAAGGTGGCCGTACAGTAGGTGCAGGTGCAGTTGCTACAATCATCAAGTAATATCGCTTAGCGATATGATAAAGCCCTTCTCCTTCGGGAGAGGGGCTTTTTGTTATAAGTAACTATGTTGCTATGTAAATAACATAATATAAATAATTTCATTAATACTTGAAGAATGTATATCCGAATGACTATGTACATGATTATAATGAAAGGGATGTAATAAAACTCCTTAATCACAAAAGATTTCTACGGGGGAGGGTGAAATGATTGTTTAAACGGTGGGGATATAATAAAGAGAAAGAGAATAAACATGTTGCTCGTAATGACATGAATGCTAAATGGGACTTTAATCAGGAGCAAGCAGATCAACTAGGTAGTATACAATTTTCTGAAAATCATAAGATATGGTCTCAATTAAAAATGATTCAACTTACTGAAAAAGATCTCGGCATGCTGCACATGGCGCAACCATTTCTTTTGCCTTGGTTAGATGAAATTAGTGAAGCCTTTTATGAATCTGTTTTACAGGTAGGGTCACTAAAGGAAATGATTAATCAGCATAGTAGTGTTGAAAAATTGCAAATCACATTGCGCAAGCACATTGAGGAAATGTTCGATGGCTTTATTAATGAAGCATATGTAGAGAAGCGCATGCGCATTGCTTCGATTCATTATCGAATAGGTTTGGAACCAAAATGGTATATGGGAGCATTTCAAAAAGTACAAGCAGTTGTGTTTGAACGATTGATGATGCATGCTGCTAATCCGCAATTGGCTATAGAAGTTGTACATAGTTTCAATAAAGTGTTGAACCTCGAACAGCAGCTCGTACTTGAATTTTTTGAAAAGAAAAGACAAGAAGCAGAGAAAGAGCATCTTCGCCAAAAGGATGAACTTCATTTACAAATTAGTAAACTAAGTGAACAATTAGCCTCGTTATCGGTTCGTACAAATGATGCAATTCAAGAAATGGTGTCATATGGAATTGAACTGAACAACTCTACCCAACAAACCGCAAATTCATCAATAGCAACACAACGAAATGCTGAAGAAGGAAAAATGTTTATGGATCAATTGAATCATAGTATTCAACAGATTGATATCGATATGCAGCAGGTTGAACAGCATATGAGTGCGCTGAAAATGACGACCGAACATATTGCATCGATTGCCCAGTCCATTATAGGGATTGCTGACCATACACATCTATTATCATTGAATGCTTCAATTGAAGCAGCACATGCGGGGGAACGAGGAGCAGGTTTCTCAGTTGTAACTAAGGAAGTAAACAAACTTGCTGTTAGTACAAAGCAAACCGTGAACAATATTGAAAATCTTATCGTTAATTCAAGTGAAGTGACAAAAGCAGTAGTAGAAGTAATTTCGGCCGTGCAGAATAATGCAGGTCAAGTAAGAATAAATGCAGAGCTTACAATGGAGAAATTCTCGAACATAGTTAGTGAAATTTCTGAAAGCGCTTCACAACTTAATGTCATTAGCAATAATATTCAAAGCCTGTCAGATGCAATTCAAAGTATTAGTGAATCCACTGAACAAGTTGCTTCATCAGCTGAACAGCTTAATCGTATTAGTTCCCTATAAATAATTTGAGTGATCTAATAGTCTACAAAGCTAGTAAATCAGTGGTGGAATAGATTTCCGTAGAAAATTCAATTGCTTCATTATATAATGGACAACAGCAGAAGACGAATAGTTCCCGACAGATGCAGGATATCAGAACGTACAGACCTTATTACAGAAGGAATTGTTTCGTAATGAATTGAAATAAAAGCTTGCAATTGTCGGGACTATTATATATAATAGTGAATGTTGTTCGTCGACGTTGCGATGATGTGAGAGGTTACCGACACACCCGGCCCCTTTGCCATGGGGAGTGTGAAGGAAAATTTTCGCGGAGTATGTCCGATGCAAAATTGGGCGATTAAAGGAGGGAATACAATGGCAAAGCAAAAAATTCGTATCCGCTTAAAAGCATACGACCACAGAATTCTTGATCAATCCGCTGAGAAGATCGTTGAAACAGCGAAACGTTCCGGTGCAGGAGTGTCCGGTCCAATTCCGTTGCCAACGGAGAAGCAAATCATCACGGTTCTTCGTGCGGTGCACAAGTACAAGGATTCTCGCGAGCAATTCGAAATGCGCACTCATAAGCGCCTTATCGATATCGTGAGTCCAACGCCGCAAACGGTTGATGCGCTTATGCGACTAGACCTACCGTCCGGTGTAGATATCGAAATCAAGCTGTAATATCAGCTTAAAATGAACGGATCATGGAAACGAAAAGAGGTGTCAACATGAAAGGTATCTTAGGAAAAAAACTCGGCATGACTCAAGTCTTTACCCCAGAAGGTAACGTATTGCCAGTTACAGTTATCGAAGCTGGTCCTTGCGTCGTTCTTCAGAAGAAAGACGTTGAGAATGACGGCTACGAAGCAATCCAAGTCGGCTTTGCTGACAAAAAGGAAAAGCGTTCTAACAAGCCTGAACAAGGTCACGCTAAAAAAGCAAACACAACACCTAAGCGCTACATTAAGGAATACCGCGGTATCGATCTTTCTCAATACGAAGTTGGCCAAGAATTGAAGGCTGATCTCTTCGCAGAAGGTGAGTTCGTTGACGTAACAGGTATTTCTAAAGGTAAAGGCTTCACCGGCACAATCAAGCGCTGGGGACAAAGCCGCGGACCAATGTCTCACGGTTCCCGTTACCATCGTGGCCCTGGTTCCATGGGTTCCATTCAAGCGAACCGCGTACCTAAAGGTAAACACCTTCCAGGTCACATGGGAGCAGAAACAGTTACAATTCAAAATCTTGAGGTTGTTAAAGTGGATGCGGAACGTAACGTTATCCTCGTTAAAGGCTCCATTCCTGGTGCTAAAAACAGCTTCATTAACATTAAATCTGCAATTAAAAAGTAATTGGTGAGGAAAGGAGGAGCTCAGAATGCCTAAAGTAGCAGTATTCAACATCTCCGGTGCTCAAGTTGGCGAGATTGAACTTGCTGACAGCGTATTCGGAATTGAACCAAACAAACATGTGCTTCATGATGCTGTTGTGATGCAACTTGCATCCATGCGTCAAGGAACACACAAAGTTAAAGGCCGTTCCGAGGTTCGCGGCGGTGGCCGTAAGCCATGGAAACAAAAAGGTACTGGTCGTGCGCGTCAAGGTTCTATTCGTGCGCCGCAATGGAAAGGCGGCGGTGTCGTTTTCGGACCAACACCACGCAGCTATGCATACAAGCTTCCTAAAAAAGTTCGCCGTTTGGCGATCAAATCCGCACTTTCTTCCAAAGTGTTGGAAAATCAAATTATCGTTCTAGACGAGTTGGCATTCAATGCGCCGAAAACGAAAGAATTCCAAGCGTTGCTTAACAACTTGAAAGTGGATCGCAAAGCGCTAGTTGTGCTTCCTGAGTACAACGACAACGTTGCATTGTCCGCTCGTAACATCCCATCCGTTAAATTGGTAGCTGCTGACGGAGTAAACGTTTATGACGTTCTTCGCCATCAAAAGCTTATCCTTACTAAGGATGCGGTTTCGAAGGTACAGGAGGTGTTCGCGTAATGAAAAACCCTCGTGATATTATCAAACGCCCAATCATCACTGAGCGTACAGCTGAAATGATGGACGATTTGAAATATGTCTTTGAAGTTGATATCCGTGCTAACAAAACGGAAATCAAAGCTGCAATCGAGCAAATCTTCAAAGTTAAAGTAGCAGGTGTGAACACGTTGCGTGTTCCAGCTAAACCTAAGCGCTACGGTCGTTACAACGGTTACACTTCCGAATGGAAGAAAGCTTTCGTAACATTGACTGCAGACAGCAAGCCGCTTGAGTTCTTTGAGACGGTATAAATATACAATCCTTAAAGTTAGGAGGGAAAACTAGTGCCTATTAAAAAGTATAAACCGACATCCCCGGCTCGCCGTGCGATGAGCGTATCTACGTTCGAAGAAATCACAACGAGCACACCGGAGAAATCGTTGCTTGCGCCTCTTAGCAAACAAGCAGGCCGTAACAACCAAGGTAAAATTACAGTTCGTCACCAAGGCGGCGGACATAAGCGTAAGTATCGTATTATCGATTTCAAACGTAACAAGGATGGCATTCCAGGTCGCGTTGCTACAATCGAGTACGATCCAAACCGTACTTCCAACATCGCGTTGATCAACTACGCGGATGGTGAAAAGCGTTACATTATCGCTCCTAAAGGCTTGAAAGTTGGAGACGTAATCGTTTCTGGACCAGAAGCTGATATCAAGATCGGTAATGCATTGCCACTTGAGAACATCCCTGTAGGTACAGTTATCCACAACATCGAGTTGAAGCCAGGCAAGGGCGGTCAGTTGGTTCGTGCAGCTGGTACGGAAGCTCAATTGCTTGGTAAAGAAGAGCGTTATGTTACAATTCGTTTGGGTTCTGGCGAAGTTCGTAAAGTATTGAAAGTTTGCCGCGCTACAATCGGATCTGTAGGTAACGAAGATCATGAGCTCATCAAAGTTGGTAAAGCAGGTCGTTCACGTTGGTTGGGCAAACGTCCAGTCGTACGTGGTGTTGTAATGAACCCTGTTGATCACCCACACGGTGGTGGTGAAGGTCGTGCACCAATCGGTCGTAAATCTCCTATGTCTCCATGGGGCAAACCGACACTTGGTTACAAGACTCGCAAGAAGGGCAAGCACTCCGACAAATACATCGTTCGTCGTCGCACGAAGTAATATTTGTTTGGTTAGTAAATTAGCCGCGTAATAAGCGAAATTAACGGATTTCGTGAAGGGAGGATTTACACATGGGTCGCAGTTTGAAAAAAGGACCATTCATTGATGGTCATTTGATGAAGAAGGTTGAAGTTATGAACGAGAGCGGTAAAAAAGTTGTTATTAAGACTTGGTCCCGTCGTTCCACTATCTACCCTCAATTCATCGGTCACACTTTCGGCGTTTATGACGGTCGCAAACACGTGCCAGTGTACGTAACTGAAGATATGGTCGGACACAAGCTTGGCGAATTCGCGCCAACTCGTACGTACAAAGGTCATGACGACGATAAGAAGACAAGACGTTAATACTGATATCTAGCACTTGAGGGGAGGTACTTCCATGCAAGCGAAAGCACATGCGAATATGGTTCGCATCGCTCCGCGTAAAGTTCAGATCGTTCTTAACTTGATCCGCGGTAAGCAAGTAGGCGAAGCGATCGCAATTTTGCGTCACACGCCAAAAGCAGCATCTCCAATCGTGGAGAAGTTGTTGAACTCTGCTATTGCGAATGCAGAACACAACTATTCTATGGACGTGAACAAACTCGTTATCGAGCAAACGTTCGTTAACCAAGGTCCAACGTTGAAACGTTTCCGTCCTCGCGCAATGGGACGTGCAAGCCGTATCAATAAGAAAACTAGCCACATTACGCTAGTAGTATCTGAGAAATAAGGAGGGAAAACGTGTGGGTCAAAAGGTAAATCCAGTCGGACTTCGAGTGGGTGTTATCCGCGATTGGGAGTCTAAGTGGTATGCTGAAAAAGATTTCGGTACATTACTTATCGAAGACGTAAAAATCCGGGAATACCTCAAAAATAAATTGAAAGATGCGGCAGTATCGCGCATCGAGATCGAACGTGCAGCTAACCGCGTGAACGTTACGATCCACACCGCTAAGCCGGGTATGGTAATCGGTAAAGGCGGTTCCGAAGTTGAAGCACTTCGCCGTGAAGTAACTAAAATTGCTAACGGTAAAAAAGTTCACATCAACATTTCGGAAATCAAAACACCAGATTTGGACGCTATTCTTGTTGCTGAGAGCATTGCTCAACAACTTGAGCGCCGCGTTTCTTTCCGTCGTGCACTTAAACAAGCTATTCAACGTACTATGCGTTCCGGTGCAAAAGGAATTAAAACTGCGGTAAGTGGACGTCTGGGCGGTGCTGAAATCGCTCGTTCGGAAGGATACAGCGAAGGAACTGTACCACTTCATACGCTTCGCGCTGATATCGACTACGGAACTGCGGAAGCTCATACAACTTACGGCCGTATCGGCGTAAAAGTATGGATTTATCGTGGAGAGGTACTTCCTACGGCTAAGAAAAAGGCTGTTGAGGAAGGAGGCAACTAATCATGTTGGTACCTAAACGTGTAAAACATCGTAAACAACAACGTGGTAGCTTGAAAGGTCGCGCTAAAGGCGGCACAACGGTTCACTTCGGTGAATTCGGCTTGCAAGCTCTTGAACCAACTTGGATTACGAACCGTCAGATCGAGTCCGCTCGTATCGCGATGACTCGTTATATCAAGCGTGGTGGTAAAGTATGGATTAAAATCTTCCCAGACAAACCAATTACGGCTAAGCCGCTAGAGGTACGTATGGGTAGTGGTAAAGGTAACGTTGAGAAATGGGTAGCTGTGGTTAAGCCTGGTAAAGTTATGTTCGAACTTTCTGGTGTACCTGAGGAAGTCGCTCGTGAAGCGATGCGCCTTGCTGCTCACAAGCTGCCTTGCAAAACTAAGTTTGTGAAACGCGAAGAATTGGGTGGTGAAGCAAATGAAAGCTAGTGAATTCCGCAACTTGACCACTGCTGAACTTGAACAGAAGATTGCAGGATTCAAGGAAGAACTTTTCAACCTCCGTTTCCAATTGGCTACTGGACAGCTTGACAACCCAACTCGTATCCGTGACGTGCGTAAAGCAATTGCTCGTGCGAAAACGGTATTGCATGAAAGAGAACTTGGGATCACTAGTTAATTGAAGTCAAGGTCTTGACTGAAAATAGACATCCTGTAACCAGGAAGGAGGCAATACACTGATGAGTGAACAACGTAATGCTCGTAAAGTGCAAATCGGTAAAGTTGTCAGCGATAAAATGGACAAAACAATCGTAATCGCGGTTGAAACGTACAAAAAGCATGACTTGTACCACAAACGCATCAAATATACGAAGAAGTTCAAAGCTCACGACGAAAACAATGAAGCTAAAATCGGCGATACTGTAAAAGTCATGGAGACTCGTCCGCTGTCTAAAGACAAGCGTTGGAGACTCGTGGAAATCGTTGAAAAAGCAGTAATCGTTTAATGTCCGGGTAGCTCTACCGAAAGGAGGAAATCAGAATGATTCAACCATTTACACGTTTGAAAGTAGCAGATAACTCTGGTGCGAAAGAATTGATGTGTATCCGTGTGTTGGGTGGTACGGGACGTCGTGTAGGACACATCGGTGACCTGATTGTATGCTCCGTGAAACAAGCAACACCAGGTGGCGTTGTCAAAAAGGGTGACGTAGTTAAGGCAGTTATCGTTCGTACAAAACGTTCGGTACGTCGTAAAGACGGTTCTTACATCGCTTTCGATGAGAACGCAGCGGTTATCGTTAAGGAAGATAAAGGACCACGCGGAACGCGTATCTTCGGACCTGTTGCTCGCGAACTTCGCGAGAAAGATTTCATGAAGATCGTTTCCTTGGCTCCGGAAGTTATCTAAATCAACTTGCCTGCCTGGCAAGACTCAGGAGGTGTAACACATGCCACGATTGAAGAAGATTCTCGAGTCGCATAATAATAAATTGCACGTGAAAAAAGACGACACGGTCATCGTTATCACAGGTAAAGATAAAGGTAAAAAAGGCCGCGTCATCGCAGCATTCCCTCGTCAAAACCGCGTTCTTGTAGAAGGCGTAAACATGGTGAAGAAGCACCAGAAGCCTAACCAAAAGAACCCACAAGGCGGTATTATTGAGCAAGAGGCTGCTATCCACGCTTCCAACGTGATGCACGTGGATCCGAAGTCCGGTAAAGTAACGCGCATCGGTTACAAAGTAGAGAACGGTAAAAAAGTGCGCGTAGCTAAACGTTCCGGCGCTATTATCGACTAATTGCTAGGAAAGGAGGTCCATTTACAATGGCAGCTCGTATGAAAGAACGTTATTTGAACGACATTACTCCTGCTCTTATGCAGAAGTTCAACTATACAACAGTCATGCAAGTACCTAAAGTTGAGAAAGTTGTTATCAACATGGGTATGGGTGAAGCTGTTCAGAACTCCAAAGTACTGGACACAGCTGTAGCTGAATTGCAACTGATTTCTGGTCAAAAGCCAGTTATTACACGCGCTAAAAAGTCTATCGCAGGCTTCAAGCTTCGTGAAGGAATGCCGATTGGTGTTAAGGTAACATTGCGCGGTGAGCGTATGTTCCACTTCTTGGACAAATTGTTCAACGTAACGCTTCCACGTGTTCGTGACTTCCGCGGAATTTCGAACAAAGCGTTTGACGGTCGTGGTAACTACACGCTTGGTCTTAAAGATCAATTGATCTTCCCTGAGATCGAGTACGATAAAGTTGATAAAGCACGCGGTATGGATATCGTCATCGTTACTACAGCGAAGACAGACGAAGAGTCCCGTGAATTGTTGACGCAACTCGGCATGCCTTTCGTGAAGTAAGGTCGGTCTAACTCATCATTTGATGAATAATATTAGGACATGAATTTGTCCGGTGACCATGATGTCACGACAAAGTTCATAGGAGGTGTCAACACGTGGCAAAAACTTCGATGGTTGTTAAACAGCAACGCAAGCCGAAGTTCCAAGTACGCGCATACACTCGTTGTGAGCGTTGCGGTCGTCCGCATTCTGTATTGCGTAAGTTCAAAATTTGCCGAATTTGTTTCCGCGAATTGGCACATAAAGGCCAGATTCCTGGCGTTAAAAAAGCTAGCTGGTAATCAACCCTGTTTCGGGAAGGAGGTTTACACTAATGGTTATGTCTGATCCAATTGCTGATATGCTTACTCGCATTCGCAATGCTAACACAGTACGTCATGAAACAGTGGAAATGCCTGCTTCTACGATGAAGAAGCAAATCGCTGAAATCTTGAAGCGTGAAGGCTTTATCCGTGATGCAGAATACATTGATGACAACAAACAAGGGATCATCCGTATTTTCTTGAAATATGGTCAAAACCAAGAGCGTGTCATCACTGGTTTGAAGCGTATCTCTAAACCAGGTCTACGCGTTTACACGAAGTCCAACGAGGTTCCTCGTGTACTTGGCGGTCTCGGAATCGCAATCATCTCGACGTCCAAAGGCGTTTTGACGGACAAAGAAGCTCGTCAATCCAAATCTGGTGGCGAAGTGATCTGCTACGTTTGGTAATTTACTGCATAATGATAGGAGGTGCAACAACACATGTCTCGTATTGGTCGCAAACCAATTAACGTTCCAGGTGAGGTAACAGTTACTCTGGACAATAGCGTGATTACGGTTAAAGGACCGAAAGGATCGTTGACTCGTGAACTTCACAAAGATATTCAAGTATCTCTTGAAGAGAACGTGATTAACGTGACTCGTCCTTCTGAACATAAACTTCACCGTTCCCTTCACGGAACAACTCGCAGCGTCATCAGCAACATGATTAACGGCGTAACGGAAGGCTACTCCAAAACTTTGGAGCTAGTTGGTGTCGGATATCGTGCAAACAAAACTGGTGACAAACTTGTACTAAACGTTGGATACTCTCACCCAGTTGAGATTACTCCAGAAGCAGGTATCGAGTTCGAAGTACCAACTCAAACACAAATCATTGTTAAGGGTATTAACAAAGAGCGTGTTGGTGAGTATGCTGCAAAAATTCGTGCTGTACGTGCACCAGAGCCTTACAAAGGCAAAGGTATCAAGTACCAAGGCGAACGTATTCTACGTAAAGAAGGTAAAGCAGGCAAGAAGAAGTAAGATCTTGCCTAGCTCGCTTACCTCTGTAGCTTAATGGCTAAACTGAAGGGAGTGAAAACAACGATGATCACAAAAGGCGATAAGAACAAAGCTCGTTTGAAACGTCACCTTCGTGTGCGTAAGAAAATTGAAGGAACGACTGCGCGTCCACGTTTGAACGTATTCCGTTCCTCTAAGCATATCTACGCTCAATTGATCGACGATGTGAAGGGCGTAACTGTTGCTTCCGCTTCGACAATGGACAAAGAATTGCGTGATCAAATCAAAAACGGCGGCAGCGTTGAGGCGGCAGCTAAAGTTGGCGAATTGATTGCAAAGCGTGCTAAAGAGCAAGGCCAAACAAACGTGGTATTCGACCGCGGTGGTTACTTGTACCATGGACGTGTTCAAGCATTGGCAGACGCAGCGCGTGAAGCTGGTCTTGAGTTCTAAGAATTTTACAAAAGGAGGTTAACGACTTGCGAGTTGATCCAAACACGTTAGAACTATCTGAAAAAGTTGTTCAAATTAACCGCGTTTCTAAAGTTGTAAAAGGCGGACGTCGTTTCAGCTTTAGCGCACTTGTCGTTGTCGGCGACGGCAAGGGCTGGGTTGGCGTAGGAATCGGTAAAGCATCCGAAGTTCCTGACGCGATCCGTAAAGGTATCGAAGACGCTAAGAAAAATCTAATTCATGTTCCTTTCGTTGGCACAACAATTCCTCACCAAGTAATTGGTCACTTCGGCGCTGGTAGAGTTCTTCTTAAACCGGCTTCTGAAGGTACAGGAGTTATTGCTGGTGGCCCGGTTCGTGCAGTATTGGAGTTGGCTGGTGTAGGCGACATCTTAACGAAGTCCCTAGGTTCTTCAAACTCCATGAACATGGTAAACGCTACGCTTGAAGGTTTGTCTCGTTTGAAAACTGTAGAGCAAGTAGCTAAGCTTCGTGGCAAATCCGTAGAGGAACTGTTAGGATAAGGAGGGGACGACAATGGCTAAATTGCAAATTACCCTCGTTCGCAGTCTGATCGGTCGCCCGGAAACTCACCGCAAAACGGTGAATACTTTGGGCCTACGCAAGCTGAATCAGACGGTTGTTCAAAACGACAGCCCAGCGATTCGCGGCATGGTAAATCAAGTTACTCATTTGGTTGAAGTTAAAGAAATCGAAGCTTAAGCTTAGAAACATTTAATTTCGTTAAATGAATTGCGATCGAACACTCGATTGATAGATAACAGCATAAATATTTAAGGAGGTGCGACGAACGATGAATTTGCATGAACTTTCTCCAGCACCTGGTTCCCGTAAGGAAGGCTTCCGCCGCGGACGCGGTATCGCTTCCGGTAACGGTAAGACAGCAGGTCGCGGTCACAAAGGTCAAAATGCTCGTTCCGGTGGTGGTGTTCGTCCAGGCTTTGAGGGCGGACAAAACCCATTGTACCGTCGTTTGCCTAAGCGTGGATTCACGAATCCAACTCGTAAAGAGTACGCGGTGTTGAACGTAGCGGACTTGAACCGTTTCGAAGCAGGAACTGAAGTAACTCCGGAATTGCTTATGGAGCAAGGTATCATCAAGAACCCATTGAGCGGAATCAAGATCTTGGGTACTGGTGACTTGTCTGTTAAGCTTACGGTTAAAGCTAACAAGTTCTCTCAATCTGCGGTAGAGAAGATCGAGGCTGCCGGCGGTAAATCCGAGGTGATCTAATGTTTAAGACCGTATCGAATATATGGCGAGTTGGGGATCTAAGAAGTAAGATTCTTTTTACTCTTGGTGTCCTTATCATCTATCGCGTCGGGTCCTTTATTCCGGTTCCCGGCGTTGATCCTTCGGTCTTTCAAAGCAACACTGCTGGAACTGAATTGTTCAGCTTGCTGAATACATTCTCCGGCGGTGCGTTGTTCCAATTTTCCATCTTTGCTATGAGTATCTTTCCATACATCACGGCATCGATCATCATGCAGCTTCTTTCCATGGATGTGGTTCCGAAGTTTGCACAATGGGCGAAAGAAGGCGAAGTTGGTAAACGTAAGATTGCTCAATTTACGCGTTATGGCACAATAATCTTAGGTTTAATCCAAGCATTCGGTACAGCTATTGGTTTCAATAGAATGTATGGAATGCAGATGATTCCTAACGCGACCATGACGGATTACGTAGTGATCGCCATTGTTTTGACAGCTGGTACTGCATTTCTAATGTGGCTCGGTGAGCAAATCACTGAGAAAGGTATTGGCAACGGTATATCCATTATCATCTTCGCGGGAATCGTGGCTGGTATTCCAACACTTCTTGGGAAGATGTACGAATCACAATTTGTTAACGGTGATGGACAATTGTTCCTAGGCATTATTAAAATGGTCATTGTTGCAATTGTGATCTTGCTAATTATTGTAGCGGTTATTTTCATCCAGCAAGGATCTCGTAAGATTCCGGTACAATATGCGAAGCGTGTTGTTGGAAACAAAATGTATGGAGGCCAGAATACGCACATTCCACTTAAAGTGAATGGTGCAGGGGTTATCCCAGTAATCTTCGCTTCATCATTGTTGATGTTCCCAACAGTTATCGCACAGTTCTGGGCTGATAAAGCATGGGCGCAATGGATCATTAACAATACGTCTTCTGATAAGCCGCTTGGTATGACTATTTTCGTTCTGCTTATTATCGGTTTCACGTTCTTCTACACGTTCGTTCAATTGAATCCACAGCAAATGGCGGATCAAATGAAAAAGAACGGTGGCTATATTCCAGGTATTCGCCCGGGTAAAGCTACAGCTACTTACTTGACACGAGTGATGTCCCGTATTACTCTTTCTGGTGCCATCTTCTTGGCTCTAATTGCAGTATTGCCAGTGTTCCTTGGATCGCTTGCAGGGTTCCCTCGTGAAGTACAGCTTGGTGGAACGTCGTTTCTTATCGTTGTCGGCGTAGCGCTTGATACGATGAAACAGGTTGAAAGCCAGTTGATTAAACGCCACTACAAAGGTTTTATCAATAAATAGGCAATAGGTACTGACTTAGGTCGGCACCTATTGTGCTGTTTCTTGTAAAGCAGAGGCTTAACGAATGCCATCGAAAGCATACACTTCCGACGAAAGTTAAGCCTATGCTTACCAAAAAGGGAGTGACATTCGATGAACATTCTATTCATGGGGCCTCCTGGGGCAGGTAAAGGGACGCAGGCTGAACGCATTGTAACGGAGTTCGGTATTCCTCATATCTCCACAGGCGATGCGTTTCGTGCAGCAATGCGCGAAGAAACGCCAATCGGCTTAAAGGCAAAGGAATACATTGATCAAGGTCTGCTCGTTCCTGATGACGTTACAGTCGGGATTGTGCGAGAGCGTCTCGCTCAGCCGGACTGTGAGAAAGGGTTCCTTTTGGACGGATTCCCACGAACGTTGGCTCAAGCGGAAGCTTTGGACGACATGTTGGGAGCACTAGGTCGCAAATTGGACCATGTCATCAACCTGAGCGTTGACCGTGAATTATTACTGGCACGTCTCACAGGCAGACGCATTTGCAAGTCTTGCGGCGCGACGTACCATGTCATTTTTAACCCGCCACAACAAGAAGGCGTCTGTGATAAGTGCCAGGGTGAGCTATACCAACGTTCGGATGATTCCGAAGAGAAAGTTGGCACACGCTTGGATGAATATATCAACAAGACTGCCCCTTTGCTTGACTATTACGGCAACAAAGGCTTGTTGCGTGATGTTGACGGGGAGAAGGAAATTGATACGGTGACGTCTGAAGTCGTATCTTTACTGCGAGGTTAAACGAATGATCATTTGTAAGTCCGAAGTGGAATTAGGCTTTATGAGAGAAGCAGGGAGAATTGTTGCGGAAACGCACCGTCTCATGTCTCAATCGATCAAGCCGGGCATTACGACTCGGGAGCTTGATGCTATCGCGGAACAATTCATTCGCAGCCAAGGAGCATCTCCTTCTTTCAAGGGATACAACGGGTTCTCTGGAAGCATTTGCGCATCAGTTAATGAAGAGCTGGTGCACGGTATTCCTGGTAACCGCGTTTTAAACGAAGGCGACATCATCAGCATCGACATCGGCGCAGAGTATCGTGGGTATCATGGTGACTCAGCTTGGACATATGGAGTTGGACAGATTTCTGAAGAGGCACAGAGATTATTGGACGTTACTGAACGTTCGCTCTATGCTGGTTTAGAACTTGTTCGGCCGGATGAACGGTTGTACACCATTTCTCATGCTATACAACGTGTCATTGAAGATGCAGGTTTTTCCGTCGTACGTGAGTACGTCGGACATGGAATCGGTGCGAGTCTTCATGAAGAACCACAGATTCCGAACTACGGTAGCCCGAACCGTGGGCCTCGACTCAAGCCGGGCATGGTGCTCGCGATTGAACCGATGGTCGTTATTGGTGAGCGTTATGTAAAAACACTTGCGGATAACTGGACGGTCGTGACGGTGGATGGTACATGGTGTGCTCATTTTGAGCATACAGTTGCAGTAACACCGGACGGTTGCGAAATTTTGACGAGATTGCAGGAGTAGGTGAGGGAATGAATCATATTCTGAACCCGCAACTCGGGCAATTTGTCAAAGTGGCTCAAGGCAGAGATGCCGACAAGCTAGCTGTCATCGTTGGCTTAGAGCCTGAGCGATATGTCTTTATCGCGGACGGGGACAAACGCAAGTTTGAACAACCGAAACGTAAAAACCTGCTTCATCTGGAGTTGCAGAAGGATATAAGCCGCGAAGTTGTCCAGAGTTTAAACGAAAGCGGACGGGTTACAAACAGCAAGCTTCGCTACGTCATTCAGAAGTATGCGGAGCAGCTGAACGAAGCAAATGCGGAATAGAAAGGAGAATCACGTTGGCCAAGGAAGATGTGATTGAAGTAGAAGGTACGGTCATCGAGCCGTTGCCAAACGCGACTTTTCGAGTTGAGCTAGAGAACGGACATCAGATTCTTGCCCATGTTTCTGGAAAGCTGCGGATGCACTTTATCCGTATCCTAACAGGTGACAAAGTGGTCGTACAGCTATCGCCATACGATTTGAGCAAAGGTCGCATCACATATCGTAAGTAGCATTAGCACTCGGAGCTTCAAAGAGCGCTTGCAATGCACTTGCAAACCAACAGACTGCATGCGAGACGGTTTGACGCGTGCAACTTAAGGACTGGGAGGTATTCAGCATGAAGGTAAGACCTTCTGTTAAGCCCATTTGCGAAAAATGCAAAGTCATTCGTCGCAAAGGTAACGTTATGGTAATTTGTGAAAATCCGAAACACAAACAAAAACAAGGATAATTGAAGGGGGTGTAGCGTAAATGGCTCGTATAGCTGGTGTAGACTTGCCACGTGATAAACGCGTTGAGATCGCCTTGACATACATTTTCGGTATCGGAAAGACAACATCTCAAAAAGTAATCGCAGCAACTGGCGTTAATGCTAATACACGCGTTCGTGATCTTACAGAAGACGAAGTAAACGCTATTCGTGAAACAATTGATAAAACGGTTAAGGTTGAGGGTGACCTTCGTCGTGAAATTTCTTTGAACATCAAGCGTCTGGTTGATATCGGATGTTACCGTGGTGTTCGCCATCGTCGTGGATTGCCTGTTCGCGGTCAACGCACGAAAACTAATGCTCGTACACGCAAAGGCCCTCGTCGTACGGTAGCAAATAAGAAGAAGTAAGGAGGGATAAGTAGCAATGGCTAAACCAAAAAAAGTCGTACGTACAAAACGTCGTGACCGTAAAAATATTGAAGCTGGTGTGGCACACATTCGTTCTACGTTCAACAATACGATCGTAACAATTACGGATACACACGGCAACGCAATTTCTTGGGCAAGCTCCGGTGGTCTTGGATACCGCGGTTCGCGTAAATCCACACCGTTTGCTGCACAAATGGCTGCAGAATCAGCTGCTAAAGCAGCTATGGAACATGGTATGAAGACGGTAGAAGTATCGGTTAAAGGCCCAGGCGCAGGCCGTGAAGCTGCCATCCGTTCCTTGCAAGCTGCAGGGTTGGAAGTTAGCATGATCAAAGACGTAACTCCAGTTCCTCACAATGGCTGCCGTCCGCCAAAACGTCGCCGCGTATAATTTACGTGTGTGGCTAACGTGTCGTTTATAATGACGCCTGTTGGGAATAATGGTTGTTTAGGCATACTGCATGAATCGACCGACCGTAGGTGTTTAATGGTTTAACGCCAGCGACGTTTTGAAGGAGGGTTATATAGTGATTGAGATCGAAAAGCCGAAGATTGAAACCGTTGATGTCAATGAAGAAGGTACTTACGGCAAGTTCGTAGTCGAGCCGCTTGAGCGTGGCTACGGTACGACACTAGGGAATTCCCTACGCCGTATCTTGCTTTCTTCCTTGCCAGGCGCGGCAGTGACTTCTGTGCAAATTGACGGCGTACTTCATGAGTTCTCTACAATCCCTGGTGTCTTTGAAGACGTAACAGAGGTTATTTTGAACCTGAAGTCCCTTTCACTCAAAATTCACTCCGATGAAGAGAAAATTCTCGAAATCGATGCTGAAGGTGAAGGGGTAATTACTGCCGGAGATATTCGTGCGGATAGCGATGTGGAAATTTTGAACCCGGATCTTCGCATTGCTACATTGTCACAAGGCTCCCGTCTCCATATGCGTATTTATGCGAATCGTGGTCGTGGCTTTGTCCTTGCAGATCGCAACAAGAATGAAGATCAACCTATTGGTGTCATTCCTGTTGACTCGATCTACACACCAATCTCTCGTGTTAATTACAGTGTAGAGAATACGCGTGTAGGACAAGTGACGAACTACGACAAGCTTACGCTTGAAGTATGGACAGACGGAAGCACGCAACCAGAAGAAGCAGTTAGTCTTGGTGCGAAAATTCTTACAGAGCATTTGATGCTCTTCGTAGGATTGACGGACGAAGCAAAAGATGCGGAAATCATGGTTGAAAAAGAGGAAGATAAGAAAGAGAAAGTGCTTGAGATGACTATCGAAGAGCTTGATCTCTCTGTTCGTTCCTATAACTGCTTGAAACGTGCAGGCATTAATACTGTTCAAGAGCTAATTACGAAGACTGAAGAAGACATGATGAAAGTCCGCAACTTGGGCCGCAAGTCTTTGGAAGAAGTTCAAGAGAAGCTCGAAGAATTAGGATTAGGCCTCCGCATGGAAGATTAATCGGGACTTGGCATAGAAGGAGGGGAAACATATGGCATACCAAAAGTTGGGTCGTGACTCCAGCGCTCGTAAAGCGTTGTTCCGCGACTTGGTAACTGATCTGTTCTTGTACGAGCGCATTCAAACAACTGAAGCTAAAGCGAAAGAAGTTCGTTCTATCGCTGAGAAGCTTATCACGTTGGCGAAGCGTGGTGACTTGCATGCTCGCCGTCAGGTGGCTGCATTCGTACGTCGTGAGACTGTAGATGGCGAGAAAGACGCAATCCAGAAACTATTCTCGGATTTGGCACCTCGTTATGCTGAGCGTCCAGGCGGTTATACGCGCATCATGAAATTGGGTCCTCGCCGTGGCGATTCCGCGCCAATGGTTTACTTGGAACTAGTTGACCGCGCGTAATAGCGGCAAGATGCATTTGATATAGCGCAATAACGCAGCATGAGCAGCGTGGAAGAAGGCTCCCTCGAGGAGCTTTTCTTTTTGTGTATATCGTAGACACCGGAGGGAAGTATGCGAAATATCGGAATGACTGTGTCTTATGATGGTACTGCATATAGCGGCTTTCAAAGACAGCCTGATCAAGACACGGTTCAAGGACGAATCGAAGCAGCGATTGCGAAGCTTACGAGCGATCAAATTACGATATCGGCATCTGGGCGTACGGATGCAGGTGTTCATGCTAGGGGACAGGTGTTCAACTTTCATACAACATCTGCTATTCCGATCGAACGCTGGGTACTAGCGATGAATTCTAGGCTACCAAATGACATTGTCATTCAGGATGCTTGGGAGGCACCGTTAGACTTCCACGCTCGTTATTCGGCTAAGGTAAAGACGTATCGTTTCACCATTCTAGCAGAGCGCAACCCGGACTTATTCCGACGTTTATACGAGTTCCATCATCCGCGTCCTCTCCATATTGAGGCGATGCGGAAAGGAATGTCTTATTTAGAAGGTGAGCATGACTTTACTTCTTTTACATCGCCGAAGTCAACGAAGCAATCTAATGTTCGTACGATATTTCGCTCATGGATGGAAGTCGAGGATGCAGGAAGTGATGAAGCTGGCCGTGGTCGGATTCACTTGTTCTTCAAAGGTAATGGATTCTTATACAACATGGTACGGATTATGGCAGGTACGTTGATGTGGGTTGGGGAAGGCAAACTCCGTCCTGAGGATATACCCGATATTATGGAGGCTCGTCATCGTGATGCTGCAGGGCCTATGACCGTGGCACATGGTTTGTTGCTGTGGAGCGTCGAATACGATGGGGAAGAACGAATCTAGAACTTTAGCAGAGCAAAAACAACTTGCAAAATCGAGCGTTATATTGTAAAATAACATTTGTGTTTCTTTATGGCTTCCCACGGCCCCCAATAAAGAAATGCGTTATGGTAACAGCTAACATTTAAATGTAACAGATTGAACGATATATACGTTTTTTGAATTAAAGCGAACAATGAATTTGTTAGGAGGATGTTTCATGCGTACAACATACATGGCGAAACCAGCTGAAGTAGAACGTAAATGGTTCGTTATCGACGCTGAAGGTAAGACGCTTGGTCGTCTTGCTACTGAAGCTGCGGCACTTATCCGCGGTAAGCACAAGCCAACATTCACACCTCATGTTGACGGTGGCGACTTCGTAGTCATCATCAATGCTGAGAAAATTGTTTTGACAGGTAAGAAACTTCAAAACAAAAACTACTACAGTCACTCCCTCTACTCCGGTGGTTTGAAAGTGACTCCAGCTCACGAAATGCTTGCTAAGAAGCCTGAGCGTATGCTTGAACTTGCTGTTCAAGGTATGCTTCCTAAGACTCGCATGGGTAACAAAATGAAGCTTCGCGTTAAAGCTTATGCTGGCGCAGCTCATCCACATCAAGCACAACAACCAGAAGTTTACGAACTTCGCGGATAAATAAAAGGGAGGACAGTTTCATGGCACAAGTACAATACTATGGGACAGGTCGTCGTAAGCATTCCGTAGCGCGCGTTCGCCTAATTCCAGGTGAAGGCCGCATCGCAATCAACAAGCGTGACCTTAATGAATACTTCGGTTTGGAAACATTGAAACTTATCGTCAAGCAACCATTGAACCTTACAGAAACAATCGGCAAATACGATGTTTTGGTATTGGCTCATGGTGGTGGTATCTCCGGTCAAGCAGGCGCAATTCGTCACGGTATCTCCCGTGCATTGCTTAAAGCAGACCCAGAGCTTCGTCCAGCATTGAAGAAAGCTGGATTCTTGACTCGTGACCCTCGTATGAAAGAGCGTAAGAAATACGGTCTTAAAGCAGCTCGTCGCGCACCTCAGTTCTCCAAACGTTAATATTGGATTACAATGGGTATCAAACCTCTTCTGTGTTTACACAGAAGAGGTTTTTTGCATACTTTAAATCAAACCTCAATAATCTTCCTCTTCACGAGATTATCTCCTGTGTATCACAAGACCCAATCAAGTTTATTCGTTATCTCCAACCAGTCCTTTAACCCAAAATAAGAAAAAGTTATAGCTAAAACGCCTCAATTAGTCAAAAAATGGATTGACTTTGTTTGAAATCAAATTATACTTATTAAGTATATAAAACACACCTAAATACTAGGAATTTAAAGATGGTGGAGGATGCGGTAATGAACTTATTAGAGAAAGAAGCGTTGATAGCTGAGAAGGCTGAATTGTTTGAAACGTCTAGTCCTGAAGAAATTATTCAATGGGCTATAGAAACGTTTCCGAATATAACATTTGCATGCAGCTTTGGGGCAGAAGATGTTGTTCTGGTTGATATGGTACAGAAGATTAGTCCTTCAACTGATATTTTTTACCTCGATACAGATTTTCACTTCGAAGAGACCTACCACACTCGCGACCAAATACAATCTCATTACAACTTAGAATTTGTACGTGCAGCACCAACAATTACTCCAGAACAACAAGTTGAGCAGTATGGGGCTGAGTTATGGAAGAGTGATCCCAACAAATGCTGTAACATCCGTAAAGTAGAACCTTTAACACAAATTTTAAGTAAATACGATGCATGGATTACAGGTATTCGACGTGATCAAGCACCTACACGTGCTAATGCTAAAAAAATTGAGTACGATACGAAATTTGGCCTTGTAAAGTTCAATCCGATTGCACATTGGACTTGGGATGATGTGTGGGCATATATCCGCAGTAATAACATTATCTACAACCCACTTCATGACAACCACTATCCGAGTATCGGTTGCTCTCACTGCACAAGACAAGTTATGCCTGGTGAGGACCCTCGTGCAGGACGTTGGTCAGGTACTGGCAAGGTAGAATGCGGATTGCATAAATAAAACGATATGCTACAAATAGCAGGGAGGAATAGAAGCATGACAGCAATACCCGCACATGGAGGATCATTAGTAGATCTTCGTGTATCAAGCACAGAACGAGAAGCGCTTCTAACGCAATTGCAGAACGCTCCAGTCATTCCGATTAACCGTTGGACCATATCTGACCTTGATTTAATTGGTGTAGGTGCATTTTCTCCATTAACCGGTTTTTTAAATGAAGCTGATTATCGGAGTGTTATTGACCGTATGCGACTTGCTGACGGTACGGTCTGGAGTATCCCGATTACACTTGCAGTGGATGCGAATACAGTTAAGTTGTTATCGGTAGGTAAGGTTGCTGCTTTAGTTGGTGAAGAGGATGGTATTACTTACGGTTCTATTCAAGTAGAATCTATTTATACAGTCGATCATAAGCATGAAGCTGTGCAGGTATTTAAGACAGACGATAGTGAACATCCAGGTGTTCAAAAGCTACTGAATCGTCCTAATACGTACGTAGGTGGAAGTATCCGTTTACTTGAGCGACCACAACCGGATCGTTTTCAAGAGTATTATTTTGATCCAGCTGAAACACGTAGACTATTTGCAGAACGAGGATGGCGCACGGTAGTTGGTTTCCAGACCCGTAATCCTGTTCATCGTGCACACGAATATATACAGAAAAGCGCAATGGAAATTGTAGATGCCCTATTCCTAAATCCGCTTGTTGGTGAGACGAAGTCAGATGATGTCCCAGCAGATGTTCGAATGAAGAGTTATGTTGCGCTGTTAGAAGGTTACTATCCTAAAGATCGTACATTCCTAGGCGTATTTCCGGCAGCAATGCGTTATGCGGGTCCGCGTGAAGCGATATTCCATGCGATTGTACGCAAAAATTACGGCTGTACGCATTTTATTGTTGGTCGTGATCACGCAGGTGTTGGAGATTACTACGGAACCTATGAAGCGCAGGAAATATTTAAGAACTTTGAAGCGAATGAGCTTGAAATAACACCATTATTTTTTGAACACAGCTTCTTCTGTACAAAATGCGGCAATATGGCATCCAGCAAAACATGCCCGCATAATAAAGAAGATCATTTAACGTTGTCAGGAACCAAAGTTCGTGCCTTGTTACGAGACGGTATTTGCCCGCCTCCAGAATTCTCGCGTCCTGAGGTTGCGAAAATACTTATTGAAGGCATGGCTATAGAACCGACAACCGTTTAAGCAATTAATAACAATAACGAACATAACCGAAGGACATGCGTAGTATATTTGTCCACCACTGCCCATATAGTGATTAGAGATGCTATTGGAGCGGAGGTGGACTTTTTCGTGTGGAATGACAACAATAAACCGCGGAGAACGCGTTTTTTATCTATTAATTTGGGTTCAATGAAACAATGGTTTATGTGCTTGGGTCTGTTTGTGTTGGTAATCGGCTTGTTGATATCGGAGGCCCCATCCAAGAAAAGCTGGAATCAATGGTCGCTCCCACTGTCAGGTAAAGTGATTGCTATTGATGCTGGGCACGGGGGGGCGGATGGAGGTGCGGTAAGTAAACAGGGAATTATCGAAAAAGATATAAATTTGCTCATCGCTCTATATTTACGTGATTACTTGCAACAGGCAGGGGCTGTCGTTTATTTGACACGAGAGGCAGACCATGATCTTGCTGACTCGAATACGAAAAAAATTTCTAAAAGAAAGTCAGAGGATTTGCAGCGCAGAGTAGCTTTTGTAGAGAAAAAGAAGGCAGACGTATTTGTTTCGATTCATATGAATAGTATCAATTCCAATCGTTGGCGTGGGGCTCAAACTTTTTATGCGAACCATATCCCACAAAATGAGGCGTTGGCTAAATTTATTCAAACAGAAATACGTCGTAATTTAGAAAATACAGAGCGTGTGGCAAAGTCGGACGATCGTGGCCTATACTTGCTGAAGTCTGTAAATGTGCCTACTGCACTTGTGGAGGTTGGTTTTTTATCTCATCCGGATGAGTCTCGGATGTTGGCCGACAGTGTATATCAGCGCAAAGTTTCGGCTTCGATATATAAAGGAGTTCTTCGTTATTTATCAGGAGAAAAGCTTGGTAAAGATTAGTGGTGTGTTATAATAAATGAGGATGAAGGAAACATCGCACAAGCATTAGCGCATAGAGACGAGGTGCATCTTATGATAACAAGAGAACAATGCTTAGACCTGTTGCATGGATTGCAAGAACCGCTATCAGGAAAAACCCTGCTTGAGCTGCAATGGATACGTGATATTATGGTCAAACCTGAGCAAGTGGCACTTACGATTATACTAGCACCAGATGGGGCTAGCGATTCTATACGTGATGGACTGACAGCGCAAATTAAATCAAAGTTAGTTAGCAGTGGAGCGACAGATGTTCATGTGCGTATTCGTATAGCATCTGAGCAAGAAATGGCGGCTGCTGGCTTTGGGCATCGAAATGCTGGGGCAGTGAGTCAAGGACAGTCAGAGCATGGATCAAGTAGCGGCCAATCTGCCCCTCAAGGACATGGAGCTGGTCTTGAACAACTTAGTCCATTATTATCGCCTTCTTCTAAAGTTGCATTTATTGGTGTAGCTAGCGGCAAAGGTGGGGTTGGAAAGTCTACTGTAACGGTGAACTTGGCTGTTGCATTGGCACGTCAGGGTAAAAAGGTTGGCATAATAGACGCTGATATTTATGGTTTCAGTGTACCTGACATGATGGGGATTGAAGACAGACCCATTATCCAAGACGAACAAGTAATCCCGATTGAACGCTTTGGTGTTAAAGTAATGTCTATGGGCTTTTTTGTAGAAGACAACAGTCCAATTGTATGGCGAGGACCTATGCTAGGTAAGATGCTGCGTAACTTCTTCCAAGAGGTGAATTGGGGCGAACTTGATGTTGTGTTAATTGATTTACCACCTGGAACAGGAGATATTGCTCTGGATATTCATCAGATGATTCCGCAAACGAAAGAAATAATCGTAACGACACCTCATTCTACAGCTGCGTTTGTGGCGGCAAGAGCGGGTGCGATGGCGATTACGACGAAGCATGAAATCATTGGAGTCGTTGAAAATATGGCTTACCTCGAGTGTGGAGCATGTGGCGATAAGCAATATGTATTCGGTCGTGGTGGCGGAGGTAAATTAGCTGAGTCCCTACACACATCCCTATTGGCTCAGATTCCATTAGGAGCACCGGAGAATCATCCTTCGGAGCCGGATTTCTCGCCTTCTGTATATCGTGAATCACATCCGATCGGGCAATTATACAATGAGTTAGCACAACGTTTAATAGATAATGGTGTTTTATCTTAGTACCGTATACGATGTAATAGTAGTTTACATAAAAAGCGGACCTTCTAGGGGTCCGCTTTTGTCATCATGTAGGAGTAAGTATACCCTAATTGAACCTTGTACGGATTTATTGGCCGCCTTTTTGACCTCCACCTCCGCCGCTGTCAGAGCCGTCTCCTTCACTTGAACCACTGTCCTCTTTCTCACTAACTCCCTCTTCGCCACCTTTTTCTTTCTTATTCTCTTTAGGTTGGAGTTCTTCTTTAACAGCCTTTGTCATCATTTCCATGATTTCTAGCTTAAATAATGGACTATTCATTGCATCTTTCATTAGGGCCATTAATTGTTTGCGATATTCAGGTGACTTTGTTACTTCCAAATAAGCATTCATGAGATCAGGTGATTTTAAAATATCGCCGACAGCTTTTTGATAAGTAGGGTCTTTAATTAAATCCTTATGAATTTGTTTGTCTTCTTTGCTAATGGTCTTCGCGAATTCCCCGGCAAACTTAGGGTCCTTCATAATCTTCTCGATTACCTTTTCGTAGTCAGGAGAGACAAGTGTATCTTTGACTGCGAGCCTGATTTGTTCTTGCTGTTGAGTATTCATTGCCTTCATTTGCATAGAGCTTCCACCGTTAGATTGAGCGGACTCGATTGCTTTTTGTCCTTCTTCCGTTTTTAAAATATCTACAACCATCGACTTAAGTTCCTTGTATTCCACTTTATTTCCTGATGATTGTGGTTCTTGAGAACACGATGTACTTACAAGCATAAGCACAATACAAGTGATACAAAGTCGAATAGATACGGATCGCATGTACAGGACTCCTTTCAACGTGCTGCTGTGTCATTGCTGTTAGGTTATAGAAGCGTCTTTATGTAGTATGGGGAAAAAATTATGAATTATGTTCGATAACGATAGTCTTTTGCTGATAACGCTGGTAAAATATGAATATTGCGGAGGTGGAGCAGCTTGAATTTAAAAAAATGGTCTTACTTATTCTGGACGACGCTCTGTCTGGGTGGAGCAGTTATGTTGGTAACAGGGCTGTCTATGCAACTGTATCAACAGGAATTGTCCAATCTTAGAGGTCCTGCAGATGTGCTAATGAACATTTTCCAGCTTATTTTAAGTGGCTTTACAATTAGTGTATTTGCGCAAATGGGCTTTTTTGCCTATTTGACGCTTAATTTGCTTGCCAATGGTATGTTTAGACGAGTTTGGCCGTATATACAAGTTGTTCTTACGGTAATCGTTTTATTGGATGTTATGTTTTTACGGACTTTACTTGGACAAGAACGGGACTTGATCCAAGATGTTGTGTTAGGTCTAACTTTATTAGTATTCTCGGTAGGCGTAGCAATTGTAAAAATGAAAGTAACATCGTCAACGGCAGTAATACCAACGTTGTTCTATATGATTGTTGGTACAACGATCGAAATGACATTTGCATTGAACATGAGTCCAATAGCGACTTGGTTTTTATTTATCCCTTTAGTAGCATGTAACGCGTATCAAATCCTTATCCTTTCGCGTGTATTGGAAGGGAAGGTAGGAAAAAACAGAGAAATGCATCCAGAAGCGGGTATGACTACAAAAGTAGTAAAGAGCTGACCAATAGTGGTCAGCTCTTTGTCATTTAAGGGGAAGTGCTTACGATGGTTACGCTCCAGCTGCATCATGAACATGTGTCTGTGGCTGGATAGGCTGAATAGTAGTGTCTTGGATTGCCTTATTATTCAGCTCTGTTTGCTGGATAAGCTCGGATACGGTAACGAACTCATAACCTTTTGCTCTTAACTGATCGATAATGGCGGGAAGGGCAAGGTGAGTTTGTTTGCATGAATCGCTGGCATGGAGCAAAATAATATCGCCATTATGCGCACGATCGACGACACGCTTTACAATCGTATCTACGCCGGGATTTTTCCAATCTTGTGAATCTGTATCCCATTGAATAACTTTGTAATTCATTTGATTAGCTATTTTAAGTACACGTTTATCAAAATCGCCGTTAGGTAAACGGATGAGATTAGGTTGTTTACCAGTAAGCTCACTTAAAATGGTATGCGCTGTATTAATTTGCTTTTTGATTTCTTCATCATTGAGACTGCTGTAATTTACATGCTTGTGACCGTGGCTGCCTATCTCATAACCAGCGTCAACCATTTTTCTGACAATCTCGGGATGGGTTTTACTCCAAGGAGAAGATAAGAAGAACGTTGCCTTGTCTAGTTTCTTTTCGGTTAAAATATCAAGTATAGGCTGTGCTCGTGTTTCTCCCCAACTGATATCGAATGTTAGTGCCACAACTTTTTTATCAGTAGGGACACTATAAATGGCTGAAGGACTGCCTTCCGAGAAGACAGTAATGTTGTCGCTCTCCACCACGACGACACCGGCTGCAAACAGCACGGCGACGATGATGAAGAAGATGCGCTTTACTTTTTTACCGCTAATCACATAAAAACTATTCATGCAGCGTGCGCTCCTCTCATATAACGATGCTAAGATGCGTGAAACCCAAATACTTGCGCGGCTTGTCACGCTTGTTTAATACACTGTATGCTTGAGTTATACATAGATATGACAAACAATCATCCCCGTAGCGGGAGATAATGTGGGATGACAACAAGAAGGAGTGAAGGATTGTGCTAAGTTGGCGCTCGTTTGTACGAACGTTAGGGGAGATAAAAGGGTATATCTTATTCTCATCTCTTGTTTTTATTGGGAGCATAGTGGTGGGGTGGATGTGGACTGGGTTTCATGAATTTTTAGACGGTCAAATATCCCAGATTGGTGAGATTGCGAGATCTTTACACCAGTCTGCAAATCCCATTGTGACGTTGTTTATATTCATTTTCTTTAATAATGCGATCAAAGCTGTACTTGTAATGTTCTCTGGAATCGTGTTCGGGTTATTTCCGTTGTATTTATTAGTCGTAAATGGGATGGTATTAGGATATCTATTCTTTGATATGCATCGAGAGGGTTTAAATGTCTTTATGCAGTTTACTGTGGGCATTTTACCGCATGGCATTTTAGAACTACCTGCTATCATTATAGCTGCAGCTTTCGGTATTCGATTTGGTGTGTTGGCGTTTCAACGAATGACTCGTTCGGGTCGTGGAAGCGGATTAACGATTAAAGAATGGGCCAAGAAAACAGGAGCAGCGGCGGTTTGGATTACAATTATTCTGCTTGCAGCTGCATTAATCGAAAGTACAGTAACGTTGTGGATTATGGAATTGTATCGTTCAAGTATATAGAAGAAAATGTTGCTACTAAGAAAGAAGATAATTTTATTCAGATGATTATGTGATAAAATGATGCGAATTTGTGCATAACAGTAAAGCGGTCCATCACTTATCTAAGGTATTGCTGTCCTTAGAAAGGGATTAGGGCCGCTTTTGTTCCGAATATAAGAGAAAAGTTTGAGTTGTTGTTAGAGGAGGAGAAAGTTCGTGCTAGGATTCTTATTTAACGAAAAGGAATGCAAGGAACTTGGGTATATGCTTAGAAAAGAACTTGATGAAATGCTACTTGATCTAAGTGATAACCGTTTAGATAAAGAAGTAAGAAGAGCAATAGCTAATCGATACAGAACGGTATTTCGGATGTATGCACGCATAGCTACGCCTAAAGACTTGTCTCGGTACGTAAGGAACCATCGCATCATTCCAATGTAAACGAAACGCTCATTATAGATTACCATAAAGTGGACTGTATCAAATGATTGACGGGGGTTGGTATTTATGATAAATTATTTTTTGTTCCCTTCTTGAACAACTTTGATTGAGAGGCGGACAAGTCATCGATATTCAATTGAGTCATAAACAACTTTGAAAAAAACTTTAAAAAAGTTGTTGACACAAAATGAACGACATGATATATTATAAGAGTCGCCGCTGAGAAACACGGCGAACGAGAGCGAAAGAAAACGAATCGTAAGATGAGTGATCTGAGCCAAATTGTTCTTTGAAAACTGAACAACGAGTGAAGCGTTTGATATAAGGAATTCAGTAATGAATTTCGTCAGCATTACAAATGAGCAAGTCAAACACTTTTATGGAGAGTTTGATCCTGGCTCAGGACGAACGCTGGCGGCGTGCCTAATACATGCAAGTCGAGCGGACTCTTACACTTT
>NZ_JACYTN010000024.1 GCF_014841135.1 Paenibacillus arenosi | reverse complement strand
ATATTGAGTCATAAATAGTACCTCCTCTGAATGGGTCTGCATAACTTCATTCTAGACGAGGCTCTATTTCATGGCTCTTTTTTTTGTTCACCATTTTACACAATTATACGGACTCAACTCATTAGAAAGCATGTAAGGACAAAACTGCAGTTATTTTTATCGATAATGCGTAAATGCAGGTTAAGTTGAAAAAATAACTGCACTTTTGCGGATAATCCCTTATAAAGCGAGTTTTTGCTCGAAAATAACTGCATATTTGTCTCAATCCTGATCATATAACCATACGAATCTTAGAACGCTAAGGACTTCGAAACTTACAAAAAGCTCTAAGGGGTTCAAGAATTTAAGAAGTTCAAGCAAAGTTTGGTTCTAGTACAGTTTCTCCTTCTCCTTTTTCATTTTCATCTCCTTGTACGGCTTCCCTTTCGGAAAGCACCGGGGTAGCAGAGACAGATCCAACAAATTGAGCTAATCCAGCAGAATGAACAGACTCAACAGAGATGGACTCGCTAAGTCCATCGGCAGCTTGAACAGTTGCGACAGAGGGAGACTCGTTACGTTCAGCAATTTGAACGGATACACCGGAATAACACTTGTTAAGCCCGATAGAATAAACGAGATCTGCTTCTGCTTGTGGACTTGGACTTGGCATTCCGACGTATCGTGTTACGAAGTCGATGACTGCCTTTTGATACACTTCTCGCTCACGACAATGGGATACGCCATGAGTAGCTTTATCCACAAGCAATAGTTCCTTAGGTTCTGGCTTCACCGCATACAAATCTTCGCTCATTTTAGTGGGCACAAAAATGTCGGCTGCTCCATGGATGAACAAAATGGGCAGCTTCGACTGTGCGATGGCGCGAATAGGACTAACATCATTCATCTCAAAGGCTGCCTTTCGCTTCAGTAAGCGATCAATTAATGGCATTAATGGCCAAGCAGGTGCACGATTCAGTGTAACGACTTGATGTCGTATAAGTTCGGTTAAGTCTGAGTATGGACAGTCAGCCACAATAAATCGAACTTGAGGTCGGTGGATGGCAACGTATTCAAGAACGGTTCCGCCTCCAAGTGACTGCCCGTGAAGGCCGATAATGCTATCGTCTCCATTGCGTCGTACCACCCAATCTACCCACGCCTGTACATCGTATTTTTCCATATGGCCAAATGTTGCGTATTCTCCTTCGCTATTGCCATGACTGCGCTGATCGATTAATAAAGCATTGAACCCCACTTGAGCAAACATATCGACAAATTGCGACGACCATGGCAATGCGCCTGTATAACCATGGACGAAGATCATGATTCGTTTGGAATGAGGAACGAGCTCAATATAAGTACCGTATAATTGCAGTCCGTCATGGCTTAGAATACGAACTTCTTCTTTTCGTAGGTCGTTGAACTGCTGTCGTGAAAATATTCGATATTCTTCCAATAAATCTAGGCAGTTATCATACGAAGAGCGCTTCATACGCGTCATTTGATGTACAGCAATTCGGGGCATGCACCAAAGTGACAACAGTACAAATGCTCCCAATCCTGATAGCAGTAGTAACCACAACATGGCATCGCCTCTTTTGGTTGAGACCCGGGGCCAGTCAAGCGATCCTTCGGTTTGGCCCCTTGTCCTTAGTTTTTGTTTCAGTAGGATGTTCCGAAAACCTTCAAATTACACGTTTATAAGACAGGGAACTGGTGCAAAAAAATAGGGGTAGGTGTCGCAATTGGTCAAAAAGGTTTATAATGTAACACAGGATAAGTCCCTGCGGTCGGTAGGGGCTTTATACTGATTATTATTTTATATTCGACACCGTCTAGCGTGTAGCGAAGGGATTGGAACTGGAATGTGTGGTATTGCTGGGTTATTGCAATTGAACGGCCAACTGCCGTCTGAACATATTATCCGCGACATGATGGCTATTATCCATCATCGCGGACCAGATGATGGAAAGCTATGGATCGGCGATCGCGTCGGACTTGGGTTCCGTCGTCTATCCATTATTGATGTGGCTGAAGGAGCTCAGCCATTGAGCAATGAAGATGACTCGATATGGCTTGTTTTTAACGGGGAAATTTACAACTACATGGAATTGCGCGAGGACTTAATTGCTCGTGGACACCAATTCAAAACACATACAGATACAGAAGTAATCGTGCATTTGTACGAAGAGTACGGAGAAGATTGCGTTCACCATCTTCGTGGTATGTTCGGTATCGCGATTTGGGATCGCAATAAACAGCAGCTCTTTATTGCGCGTGATCATTTCGGGATTAAGCCTGTTTATTATTATCGTAATGAAGAAGTATTTGCGTTCGGTTCGGAAATTAAAAGTCTTTTGACGGTACCAGGTGTACCGCGCAAGCTGAACATGAACAGCTTCTACAATTACTTAACGTTCCAATACGTACCGGACCCAGATACGATGTATGAAGGTATTCATAAGCTACCTCCAGCGCACTCAATTACGATCCCATTCCAAGGCGAGCCGAAGCTTCGCAAATATTGGGATCCGATGTTCGATCCAGTGGATCGCCCATTGGCTCAAGTGTTGGATGAGATTCGCCATGTCATGAGAGATTCCGTAGAGAATCATCTTCACAGTGAAGTTCAGCGCGGTTGTTTCTTGTCCAGTGGTATCGATTCCACAATTACATCGACGATGATGCGCTCAATGGAGCCTATCAAGACGTTCAGCGTTGGATTCGAAGGGCCAAACAATGAAACGATTATTTCCCGTGATACAGCGCGTCAAATCGATACCGAGCACTTTGAGCGCATGATAACACAGGAAATGTACTTTGATGCGGTACCTCGTGCGATCTGGCACTTGGACGAGCCAGTAGCGGATCCTTCTGCCATTGCCTTGTACGAAGTAGCACGTTTGGCAAAAGAACATGTAACAGTTGTACTTTCAGGTGAAGGTGCAGATGAATTGTTTGGTGGGTATCGTATTTACCGTGAACCGCATTCCTTGCGTTACTTAGACTGGATGCCAGATGGTATGAAGAGCTCTATGAATGCAATGCTGCGCAAGCTGCCGAACTTCTACGGTAAGAACTACTTGATGCGTGGTACGACGCCGTTGGAGCAGCGTTTTCTTGGAAACGCAAATATTTTCTCGGATGATGCGAAGCCAGAGCTTATGCGTGTAACAGCAGAGCAAATCGCTTCCTTTACGAAGCCGTTTGACAAAGCTGGTGAATATTATGCTCGTACGAAGCATCTCGATCCTGTATCTCGCATGCAGTATATCGATATGAATTTATGGATGCCAGGTGATATTTTGGCGAAAGCGGACAAGCTGACGATGGCTCACTCGCTGGAGCTTCGCGTTCCATTCTTGGATCGCAAAGTATTCGATGTGGCACGTACAATTCCGATGAAATATCGTATTGCAGAAGGAACGACGAAGTATGCACTGCGTCAAGCAATGAACGGAATTGTGCCAGATTCAATCTTGAATCGTCCGAAGCTTGGCTTCCCTGTGCCAATGCGTGATTGGCTGCGTACAGATCGTGCAGGCATGATGTGGGAGCAAATTTCTGCGAGCGGTATCGATCCAATCGTTAACTTGAGTCAAATTGAAGAGATGTTCCGCCGCCATCAAGCAGGTCAAGGAGATTACTCTCGTAAAATTTGGACGCTGTATGTGTTTGCCCTGTGGCATAACACGTACATCAAAAATAGCAATATTGCGTTCTCTGCGAATCATAATTAAGAGCAAAGCGAGTTAGCGCTTATAAAAAATAAAGAGCTGCTAGTGAGCTGCTGTTACTAGCAGCGACATGAGTAAAAGGTACCCACTGTTCTTCGTTGTTGCGAAGACAAAGGGTACCTTTTTCTATATCGTTATATGCATGAATGAAATACCGTGAATTGTGCGATGCATGTAAACGATAAGGGATGAACGCATATGCCGAAGCAGCTTGTTGCTTATTTTCGTCTAGTGTCTTTTTACAATTTGTTTTACAATTCTGCATGTTTACTCTTGCTACCATTGGGCTCAATCCGTCCGTTTCCAATAAGAAGCGTCAATATAATTCCTAATGCAGCAATGCCGAACGCCCATATATAAACGGAGGAGAAAGAGCTTGCCCATGCGCTTTTTACTGTCGTTAACAAAACACTGTGTAATTCAGCTCCACTTGATATTGTGTCCGTTGATGTGATTAATGCATATAAATCATCGGAATGTGTCCCAGTCTGCGCTAAGGCTGTTTGTAAAGCAGGCTCAGAACGGTCGATAGCATCAGTCATATTCAGCTTAATTGCTTCGTTCATAATGACATTGAACAGCGCGGTGCCAATCGCTCCTCCGATTGAACGGAAGAAGGTAGAAGTAGAAGTTACCGTACCAAGCTGGTCTTTTGGGAATGAATGTTGCACAATTACCGTAATCGCTGGCATGACTAACCCAATTCCAAGCCCAAGCACAATCATAGCGAGGCTTGCTTCTGTAATCGTTGTTGTTACGCCCATTTTGCTCATCAAGTAAAAGCCGATGACGAGTATGATCATACCTGTTGATAGCAGTGTGCGATAGCGGATTTTCAATAGTAGTCGAGTTCCAATAATGCTAGTAATAATCATCGCAATCATGAGTGGGGTCATCGTTGAACCTGCCTCAACTGGGGATACACCGACAATGCCTTGCATGAAAAGTGGGACGAACATAATTGCGCCGAACAAACTAAGTCCGATCAAGAAAGATAATGCTGTGCTTATTTGAAATACACGATTGTTGAACAAAGATAAACGGATAATGGGCTGTACTGCTCGTTTTTCGATTCGTATAAAAATAAGCAATAAAACAAACGAGGCTCCGAATAACAGCAGCGTCATCCATGAATCCCAAGGGTACTGCTCTCGATCGAGAGACAAGCCAAGCAAAAAGAGAACGAGGCAGGGGACGAATGTGACGATGCCAAGCCAATCAATAGGCAGTCGTTCTGTGCGCTGCCGGTGCTTATCTGCGTCAGCCATACCGATAAAAATAAATATCGTGGACAAGATACCGAACGGAATGTTCATCCAAAATATCCAGTGCCAGCTTGCATAGTCTACGATAAATCCGCCAATTAAGGGGCCAAGAATAGAACTTAGCGCATATACGGCACCCACTGCACCTTGCCACTTGGCTCTATCAGCTGGTGAAAATATGTCCCCAATCATAATTTGAGTAAGCGGCATAATCATACCGCCGCCAATCCCTTGCAGAGCGCGATAAGCAATAAGCTGCTCCATCGTCTCAGCGTTGGCACATAGGACAGAGCTGATAAGGAAGACAAGCCATCCGATCCCATAAATGCTTCGTCGCCCGACGATATCAGATAGTTTACCCGCGATTGGAATGACTGCCGTGGAGCCTATCATATAAGCTGTTGTGATCCACGACATAATCGACAATCCGTTTAGGTCACTCATAATAGATGGAAGTGCTGTACCGACGATTGTCTGTTCAAGTGCGCCAAAGAACATGCCGAGCAGGAGACCCGCCAATACAAATCCGCGATTAGGGCTTGCAGGCTGTGAAAGATGGCCGTGCATTTTATCGATTCACCTCATTTGTACGCGACTAATCGACGTGTGGTTCAAGTTGGTTAAAATATTTTGACTTATAAGTCACGCCTTAATAATAAGGATAATATACATAATCGTGACTATGTAGTCAAAAGGTTTTTCATTGTACATATTTAAGGAGTCGATGGTTGTGTGGTATGTTGTAAACGGATAATAGAAATAGAGATTACAAAGATTCAGATGTAGGTATCAATTGACCTCGTAGTCATTTTTCATGCAGGTTTGTTGTTCGTAAGGAGGCGAGCTGATGGAAGCGAAGAAGCAAAGCATCATGGAAGAGGCGTTGGCCCTGTTCGCCGAAAACGGGTATCATCAGACGTCTATTCAAGAAATTGCAGACCGGACAGGGATAGCGAAAGGCTCGGTATACTCTTTCTTTCGATCGAAGGAAGAGCTTATGATGACGATATTTGAGCATTATCATCAACAAATTTATGGAGCCTTGCAGCACATCCTACAAGAGCCATTACCCTCTAAAGAGAAGCTGGAGCGGCTTATTATGCAGTCCTTGGATCAATTTAGTCGGTTTAAGCTGTTTGTATCTTTCCAACGTAAAGAGGTTCATCTTCAACAAAAGAAGGAACTGAGGGAGCTTATTTTGTCGTACCGGGCTAAAAAGCTATATGCGCTTCGTCAAGTGATTGCAGAAGTGTATGGCTTGGGTGCGCAACCGTACTGGTTGGATCTCGCAACAACGTTAAATGGTGTTATCGCTGAGTTCATTAATTATGTCGCTTTCGATGACAAGCTGCTTGACCATCGTAAGGTGGCTGCGTATATCATTCAGGTGATGGATGGGGCAGCAGAAAGCATGATTCGTCATACGCCAATTCCTGTGCTGAATGAGGCGATGATGGACGATATTATGCGTGTTGGACGGACAGGATTCTCCAAACATCAAGAACAGATGTGGGAGGCAGCTGCTGCTTTGAAACTGGCGATAGAGGAATCTTCTACTGGAGATATCGTTCATGACGAAGGGAGACAGGCATTTGCTTTCCTAGAAAGTGAGATGCTGCAAGGCCGTGGAACGAGTATTCAGGCGCGGAGTGTGACGATGTTTCTGCAAGCTCAGCAGCAGCCAGCTATACAAGAGGCAGCTGGACGGCTGTTAGAGCTGTTGTTAGCGGAGCGCGATGGTCGACGAGCGGAGGATGAACGATAAGATGAACGGTAGACAAGCTGTGCCGTCTATAAGGGGGAAACCCGGATGGCTTAGACGCCTAGATCCTCTGACGAAGGGGATCTGGCTTCTCTGCACCGGTCTCGCGGTGATGCTGACGTTGTCGCTCACCGCGCAGTTGCTCTGGTTCCTGATAGTGCTGCTTATAGCAGGAACCGGAGCAGGTTGGCGCCTTAAGCAATGGCGCCTGTTCGCCCTATGGGCGCTGGGCTTCGGCCTTCCGCTGCTGCTGTTCCAGTGGCTCATGCTCCCCTCAGGGGGAGAGGAGCCACTGTGGCAGCCATTTGGCAGCGGCGGGCCTACGCTAACCGCGTCAGCGCTGGAATTGTCAGCAGCGCTGACGCTGCGATCGATGACGTTATTTGCGTCATCGATCGTGTATGCGACGACGACTGAGCCAAGGGATGTCGTCGTCGCCTTAACACAGCAGCTGCGTATGCCGGACAAGCTGGCATACGCAGCTGCTGTGGCGCTCCGCTTCGTGCCGCTGCTGTTGGCAGAAGCGGAGCAAATACGCCGCGCTGAGCGGCTGCGCCGGCTGACGCCTGTGCGCGGCGTAGGTGGGCGCTTGCAGAGCGCCCGCCGAATGGCCCTAGCCATCGTGCGCTCCGCGCTTCGCCATGTGCAGGATGTCTCTACGGCGATGGAGGCGAAGCGCTTCGGCTCGGCTCGGGCACGTACCCAATGGCGACGCATTGCGATCTCGCCAGTGGGCTGCTTACTCGCGGCGGCTACTATAGGTGCCGCCGCCGCAACGCTAGTGTGGTTGTAATTACAATTTCAAATACAGAAAGAAGGGCATCCTATGAATTCTTCTTGGAAGCAAGCATTTCGTAATCTTACGGTTAGAGAGTGGATGCTGATGGCTTTGTTGGCCGCAGCGAATGGGGTAGCGACATCACTATTGTCGCATGTGAATAAACTTCTGCATGGTTGGGGTGGTCCGATCCTAACATCGACCATCGTCGGCGTTTATATGGTTTATGGATTATTGGCGATGTATATCATTCGCAAGCCTGGTGCTGCTGCTGGCACATATGCCATCGGAGCCTTGCTTCAAATTATGGTCGGTACCTCGTATGGCATATGGTCTGCCATCGCAGCGGCTGCATGTTATGCAGTAATTGTTGAGCCGTTGTTCTTTATTTATCGCTATAAACGCTTTGGATGGTTAGCTATGTTATTTGCAGGTGTTGCCATGGTGCCACTGTGGTTCGTTGTGGCAGCATTTATGTTCGGCTACATCCATTACTCATCTACAGTACTTATCGTGTCTCTATTTGTTCGTTGTGCGAGCGGCATGTTGTTATGTGGGGGGTTGACGAAATGGATCGGAGATCGCTTAGCGTCAACACGCTATGTGCGCCCTTATGCACTCGGTCAGCAGCACAATAACGCTGCTTAAGGTGATTAAGATTCAATGAGCAGGGAAGCAAAAGGAGGCCCGTTACGATGAATATGCCTTTGCTGCGACTATCACAGGTCAGCTTCAACTACCCCGATGCACCCTGTTTATTGAAAGAGTTAAATCTGACTATCGAACAGGGAAGTGTCACGGTCATATTAGGAGAGAGCGGCAGCGGGAAATCGACGTTAAGCCGTATTATGGCTAAAGTGATGCCAGAACATGAGGGTCAATTGGACGGCAGCGTGTATGTGAGTGATGAAACTGTTGGACATATGGGTGGTGAGTTATCCTCCTTCGTCATTGGAGTCGTAGAAGATGAATTGGCTTTCGGCCCAGCTAATCTTGGCGTTGACTCTATGGAGATTGAACGGCGCATCGATAGAGAGCTCATGCGAATGAATATGCTGGATTACCGATTGTCTGCTATGGAGCAGTTGTCTGGAGGGCAGCAGCAGCAGATTGCTGCAAGCAGCGTTTGGACGATGGAGCCGCAGCTTCTCATCATGGACGATGCTTGGAGTCATCTCGATAAAGACGCAAAGTTGTTATTTGCGGATGCTTTATTGCTGTGGCTTAAGGAATCTTCTGCTCGTGCACTGGTCATGATCTTGCCAAGAGTGGAGCAGCGGGATCAATCTCATCCTCTTTGGTTGCAGGCCAATTGGCTCGAATTGAAGCATGGCCAATTGCATCCTACTGTACCATTTGAGCTTGCTCGTTCTTTCTCTACGAGCAAGGGAAGCGAAGGAGAGTCTACCATTAGGGAAGACCGAAATGTCGATGAACCGTGGAAGGTAGCGGCTATTAAGCTTGAAGATGCGCGTTCAAGCTATCCGGACTCGGTTTTTGGCATTCAGGCAGATGGTGTACTTATGCAAGGAGAAGCTGTGCTGCTGCAAGGAGAGAACGGATCAGGCAAGACAACACTGCTGCACATGATTACACAATCGCTACCTTTACTCCATGGTACTGCCAGCATAGCTGGACATTCATTAGCGAAGCTAAAGGCTCATGTATTGGCTCGACTTATCGGTTATGTGCCGCAGTCCAGCTACGCGATGTTTTTATATTCTACTGTGCAGCAAGAGCTTGAATTTGTGTATGATAGTACGATTGCAATTGGACAAGAGCCTAACACACTCTGGTGCCTAGCTAATCTGCTAGATGAATATGACGGCTGCAGCGTTGAAAAGGTCGACCCTATCACTAAGCGCACCCAAGGCAAGCAAGACGACTTGCGCACGGAATGGGTTAACAACCATTTGGAGCTGCTTGGCTTGACGCATCGAGCAGAGGACCACCCACAGGAGATTTCTGCTGCCAATAGACGTATGCTAAGTTTGATCATGGCAACCGCTCATCGGCCTCATTTGCTCATTTTAGATGAACCGACTGCAGGATTGGATGAAAGATCTGCCTCTGCGCTCATTCAGTATTGTGAAATGCTGCGTCAGCAAGGCACAGCACTTATCGTGGCTACTCATGATGAACTTTGGGATCGTTATGCGCAGGAGCGATCGAACTGGCATATATGGATGATGAACAACGGGAATCTCCGTATTCATAACGATGAACCTGTAATCGAGAATTAGAACAACAACAACCGACACGATGAGGGTGTCGGTTTTTTATTTACAATAGGTAGGAAAAGTCATTTTTGTGTCGAATTTATTTATGTAATGCCTTCATGGTGAGGGATGTTATTCCAAATTCGATGCCTTTCTCCGTGACTTGTACATCTATTCGCAGTGTCGTGCAGATAGCGGCAGAACATTAATTTATGTATGTCTGTTCAATATGTAAAGGAGTAATTTTGCTATGCCGCGTTCTTTACTACCTTATAGCTCATGGCGTGCGGGGCTCATCTGCGCGGTTCTCATCGCATTCGCGGCCCTTTTCACGCAGTATGGCATCCAATATGCATATGGCGCCGAGTTTATGATTTGCAGCGCCTTTTTACTGATTATCCTCGTTTTGTTCGGTTCCCAATGGGCGGCTGGCTCCGCATTAATTGTTAGTCTTGGCTTGTATTTTTTTGGTTTTGGATCAGTTACGCTACTGTTAATTGGCTTAGAGCTTATCTTGGTAGGATATTTATATGAGCGCAAGAGAGAACTACTTTTATTATGGAGTGGCTTGTATTGGCTTTGTATAGGTGCTCCCTTTGCTGCCTTGTTCTTTTACTTGTCTACGGACATACTCAGTGCGGAAGTACTGCTTCAATATTTTATGTTTGCTATGAATGGTTTGCTTAATGCTTTTCTTGCAGACATTATCGTTACCTACGTTCCATGGTCGCGGGTCATTCCAAAGGCTCGCAAAAAGTCCGTTTATTTGAGCCAACTTTTAACTCATCTTTGCATCGCAGCTATTTTTATTCCGTTTATGATCAACATGGTTTTGGACAGCAAGCAAATGCGCAACGAGATTGAAACCGATTCTTTCTATTTTTTAGATACGCAGACACGCCTTATGTCAGACTGGCTCTACGAGATGAATTTGAGTAAACGACAGAGTTTAGCCTTAAGGCACCAGATTCAAATGGGCATGGTAGAACGAATGATTGAGGATTACTCGCATAGCAGCTTATTAAAAATTTCACTCTATGATAGTAATAATGAGCTCGTTGCATCTACGGATGAGCATTGGTTCAAGATGATCGATATGAGTAAAAATGAAGGGAAACTAGAGAAGGACCCTCTTTCCATTCATGGATTTAATCTGAATCATAATGATGCACAACATTTTTTCAGATGGCTTCCATCTACACATGAGTATGACTATGAGACTCGCCGATGGAGCGATGGCTATTACGTCATGGAAAGACGATTGAAGGAGCATCCTGTAAATAAAGTAGTGGTGCTGCTGCCGATTTCACACTATTTAAAAGAAACGATTGAGCTTTATTTGCAAAAATATATTACGTTGTTTATTCTTTGTTCACTTGCAGCGGGTATGTCTATAATAGCCAATCGATATATCGTCCGCTCGCTTAGCAATCTTACCGCGATTACAACAGGGATGCCGAACAAGCTTCTCACTCACAAAATTCCGTGGCCAGAGAGCAGTATCGGAGAAATCCGCTCACTGGTGCATAACTTCCGGATGATGTCCGACCGGCTCGCCGAAATGATTCGTGAGATGAATCGGATGAACGAGAAGTTGGTTGATCAGACGACGATGCTGGAGACTTCAGAGGAGAAACTTCAACATCTAGCTTATTACGATACATTAACGCAGTTGCCGAATCGACATTATTTTACAGTGAATCTTGAGAAAGCGTTAAAGTCAGCTGAACAGAAATCTTCTTCGCTCGTACTGATGTTTATCGATCTAGATCGATTTAAGCACATTAATGATTCACTTGGTCATAACATTGGTGATTCTTTACTGGTACGGGTTGGGCAGCGATTAACCTGTTGTATGAGCACTATGGCAGGAGTACACATTTGTGCACGTCTTGGTGGAGATGAATTTGTTGTCATTATGGAAGATAGCTGCCGCCAAGATGCTTCAGTCGCCGTGCATCAGATCTTAACTCAGTTCAGAGAAAGCTTTTTTGTATCTTCTTATGAGTTGTACATATCTGCATCGATTGGCATCGCTGTCTATCCTGATGATGGTAAGGAGTTTACTTCGTTGTTGAAGCATGCTGATACCGCCATGTATGCTGCTAAAGATCGGGGAGGGCAGACGTACATGTTCTATGATCAGCTTCATCCAGAGCAGCTGCCAGAAAGGCATATGCTGGAGAGCGATCTGCGTAAGGCGCTGGATCGTGGAGAGCTGCATCTTAATTACCAGCCAATCGTTGATGTTGAGGGAGTCGTGACGGCCGCGGAGGTGCTTCTGCGTTGGAGTCATCCAGAACGCGGGTTTGTGTCCCCGTCCAAATTTATTCCTTTAGCAGAAGAATCAGGACTTATTATTCCTATTGGTGAATGGGTACTGCGTACAGCGTGCTTACAGCATCTAGAATGGACGAGCAAGCAAGAGCTGCCGCATTTCAAACTGTCTGTTAATGTTTCATTGCGGCAATTTCTAAACCATGATTTCTTGACAAGTGTTGACCGCATTTTAGAGCAAACAGGATTTAATCCCGAAAGCTTGATTCTTGAGATTACAGAAGGTTATGTTCACAAGCATGTAGAACAAGCCATTTTCGTATTGAAGCAGTTGGACAAGCGTGGCATTCAAATCGCAGTAGATGACTTTGGGACTGGGTATTCATCCTTAAGTCGTTTGAAAACACTGCCCATCCACATTTTAAAAATCGATCGTTCCTTCGTTCGACATTTGCAAAGTGATAGTACAAATGTATCTATCGTGCAGGCTGTCATCCAGATGGGACAAAGCATGAATCTTAAAGTCATGGCAGAAGGAGTAGAAACCGTGGAGGAGCTTATGCAGCTACAGGCGCTTGGCTGTACGCAAATTCAAGGATACCTTATAACACCGCCGCTTCCAGCAAAGGAATTCGTCGCACAATATCATCAATTTGCGATGATGGATCATATATTGGGAGCTGCTCGACCCGGAGGTTGATCGGACATGGAACAAGTTCGATTATCATATAGACATTTGCTTGCTTCGCTTATCGTATGTTTCTTTGCATTGTTGCTATCTGGCTGCGCTCGTACCGAAAAGGTATCAACATGGCCACGAGAGCATAAAACATTGGGGAAAGAAGCGGCCCCACAAGAGATTACGATATGGGCATATAGTGAAAACTATATGCAGCTAGTTGAACAATTTGAGAAGAACCATCAAGGGGTCAAGGTTCATATTAAGCGTGTCAATTATCATGACCATGTGAATGTGTACAGAGAAGCATTAGTCAGCGGCAAAACTCCTGATGTTATGGAAGTTGATCACATGGCACTTGGTGAGTTTAGTGTAATTGAGGGGCTTGTGGACTTAAAAGGTGAGGGTTTTTTGGAGGATAAACTCAAAAATACGATGTCGATACCGCTATTAAAGTCGGGGCATTCGCTAGATAATGAGCGACTATTTGCACTCCCGATATCCACTTCGCCACTGTTGACGTACTATCGCAAAGATATTATGGAAAAGTACGGTTATCCATCTGAACCGGAAGAGCTTGCAAAGTATTTGGAGAGCGAAGAACGTTTGCTTGCTATGGCTATAAGGCTGAGGCAAGAAGGAATCTATATGATGCAAGATGTCTCGAATCCTTTAGATTGGGCAGAATCGGCCATTCCTTTATTCGACAATATGTATATGTTTAACCGCAATAACGTTCACATCGCACGTGCATTCGAACTGTCACAGAAACTAAAAGAAAGTGGTCTCGCACTCAACGTCCCATTGCGAACGAAGGCAGGGAAGGAAGCCGTTCGTTCGGGCAAGCAGGCAATGGTGTATCTTGGGACATGGGGCGAGAAGCGTCTAAAGGAAATCGCTCCGGAGACGAAGGGATTGTGGCGGGCTACGAAATTACCATTAGGCACGTATGGATTTTCAGACGGGACGTACTTCATGATGCCTAAGATGTCGAACAATAAGCAGTTGGCTTGGGAGTTCATGAAATATGTGTACGAACATATGGATCAAGATGGATTGGTGGCAGCCCATCTACCATCTCGACTTCAGCTATTGGAACACAATAGCAGAAGTGAATTTCTAGGAGGACAGCATGCTAATGAGCTGTATGTGAAGTTGACGAATCATATCGTGGAATACCGACCAACCCCATTTGATGTGGATATGGAAGAGAAGTATCAAGCGCGAAGGCAGCAAGCGATAGATGGTAATTCCAAGCCTTATGAGACCCTTTCTTCCATTGAACATGCGATCAATGCGGAGGTAAGGCAGTCACGCAAGATTTTAATGGACATGATGAGTGTAAGAAGATAAATAGGACGTTATGAAAAAGAGCCGTGCTTCGTAGGGGAAGCAGGCTCTTTAGCTCTATTCATTTTTTGTATAGTGGATAAGAGCAAGACGTTCTGCTTGTAAGCCTAACTTTTTGAGAAGGTTAATCGCTTGATCTTTTTCTTTCATTGTCAATCCGCTTAGTGCTCTACGAAGTATTTGGGCTTGACGGGGCACAATAAGCTTCATACTTTGCCAACCACTTTCACTTAACTCGGCATAGATGACGCGACGATCTTTTGTACAAGGATGACGTTTCACATATCCGCTGCGCTCAAGTTTATCGATGACATAAGTGATGTTTCCGCTTTGGAGCAGCAACTTAGAACCAATTTGCTGGATAGGCTGAGGTCCTTTATGGTATAGCATTTCCAGTACAGCAAAGTCAGTCGGGTTGAAGCCTTCCTGTTTACAGCCAGCAGCAGTGTGATCGGAGATGCTCTTGAATGCTTTGGAGAAAACGCGAAATAGATGCAGTGACGCTTCGGTCTCTCTGTCCATGCGCTCATGCATAGGAATCCCACCTTACTTATATATGTACCTATTCATCTTAATGGGTTAACAGGATAAAGGACATGTCATTTATCACATAATGGAAATTACTGAGTGCATATGGCTTCCTTAAACGTATAGTTATACAAGCGAAGTAATGAATCGATACATCCTAGAGGAGGTAATGAAGATGGAAGAGCAGATGATTGCGTGTTTAGTGAATGAGAGTAAGAGTTTGTATTGGGGAAGTTGGACGAAGCCGAAGTGTACATCAGGAGAATTGCTTATCCGTGTTGAAGCGACAGCGTTGAATCGGGCAGATTTGCTACAAAAGCGCGGTTTATATGCCCCGCCTAAAGGGGCATCCCCGATTATCGGTTTGGAGATGGCAGGGGTTGTAGAAGAAGTGGGTTCAAGCGTAGAAGGTTGGGAAGTAGGCGATCGAATATGTGCATTGCTGCCTGGTGGTGGCTATGCCCAGTACGTTACGATACCTGCGGAGTTAGCTATACGAATTTCTGATAAGCTCACATTTGTCGAGGCTGCGGCTATTCCAGAAGTATTTTTGACAGCGTATCTAAATATGTTCGAGTTAGGCAGATTGAAAGCAGGTGAGCATGTGTTAATTCATGCTGCGGCAAGTGGTGTAGGGACTGCAGCCGTACAACTGGCTAAAGCGGCGGGTGCATTTGTAATTGCAACGGTTGGTACAGATGAAAAAGCGGACGCAGTTGAACGCCTTGATGCAGATGTCGTCATTAACTACCGGAACCAATCGTTTGAAGATGCGGTTATGGAATATACCAACGGAAAAGGTGTCGATATGATCATGGACCCTATTGGTGCTTCTTATTGGAAGTCTAATATGGAAGCCTTGGCGATGGATGGGCGTCTTATCTTATTTGGTGTATTGGGTGGTTCTAAGGTGGAGAAGGTAGATTTGCTGCCAGCTATGATGCGGCGTATCCATATCATTACGAGTACGTTGAGAGGTCTGCCCATTGAGCGTAAGGCAGCACTTACAGCTTCTTTTGTTGATTGGGCAATGCCTTTGATTGAGAATGGCGAAATGGAGCCTATTATTGACTCTGTATGGGAAGCAGATGAAATAAATGAAGCGCATGCTCGTATGGAACGTAATGAAAATATAGGGAAAATGGTGGTTCTTGTTCCCTAATTTCACTATGGGAGGAAGAACAATATGACAGTGCTTCAAGTTGACCTAATGGAAGCAGGATACGAAGCAGGCGATAGCAAGATTTCTGCGATCAAATTTGATGTTCAACCTGGGGAACTAGTTGGTCTTATCGGCCCAAACGGTGCTGGGAAAAGTACAACGATCAAATCGATCTTAGGTATTATGCAGCACGTAAAGGGAAGCATTCACATTGGATCCGGCAGTGGTTCTTATGCATATGTTCCAGAACAGCCGGAGTATTACGATACGATGACGTTATGGGAGCACTTGGAACTGGCAGGTGCTTCTCATGATTTGAGTGACAAGGAATTGAAAGAGCGAGCCATGCCGCTTATCGAGGAATTTGGGATGCTCGACGTTATTCATCATCTGCCTGGTAGTTTCTCTAAGGGGATGCGGCAGAAAATGATGCTCATTATTGCTTTCTTGCTCAGGCCTCCTCTTTACATTGTAGATGAGCCTTTTGTAGGCTTGGACCCTAGAGCAACGCGAATATGGTTAGATAAGTTGAAAAGTGAACGTGAACGCGGAGCGGGTGTATTGATGAGTACCCATGTATTGGACACTGCCGAACGCATTTGTGATCGATTCGTGCTTATTCAACAGGGAGCTGTTGTTGCACATGGCACACTACAAGATATCCGCCATCGAGCTGGCTTGCCCAATGGCAGCTTAATGGATTGCTTTGAGGTACTGACATGAAGACAGCTAGAGGGTTAGCTATACGGAGATGGAAGACCTTTATGCGATATCAATGGGACTCGATCAGACTTGTGATTCCTGATTGGGTAGTTGCTCTTTATGTCGTAGTTCCTGCTCTTATATTTGTTGCTGCGGTTTATTGGACTTGGTGGAACGAACCGCTATCTGGGGCAGTGCTTCAACTGCCTGTGTTCGTTTGGTTCACTCCATTGCTGAGCCTTGTGTTTATGGGAGAGCTTCGTGTATGGGTGGAAGCAGCGGATAAGCTCTTTTTAATTCAGCGGCAAGAATGGATTCGTACACTTGTACGATTTGGCATGGTGGAGTTTGTGGTCAGACAGTTAGGGATGATCGCCTTCTCGATTATTATTCTTTTGCCATGGTTCGTGCGAGGATATGCTATGCCCACCTCACTCATAGTAACGGCAGCTTTATGCACGTTATCATTGTCTTGGCTTCAGGCTTTAACTGAACATTGGCTTCGAGTGCATTTGCATGGCTGGAGACGTGTAGTAGGGAAAGTGGCGCAAATGATAGCTATCACGCTGTTGTTCGGATTGCTCATTTGGCTTGTGCAGTTCGATACATCGGGCTGGATTGCTCTTGCTGGTATAATCGTTGTCGTCTTACTATCTATGCCTCTCTTACGCTGGCGATTGAGGGAGCGAGCGAGCTTCGAAAAGGATGCAGCGGCAGAGGCCAAGCAGAAGGGAAGTTTTGCGCAGGCGGTATTGTCCCAAGCTGTTGAGCAGACGGGCCGCAGAAACCGTAAGCGAACATGGGTGTTCCGACAATCTGGCTATTGGAAGCGACTAAAGCGCAATAGAGATGACAAACTGGGGCCATTGGCAGTTAAGACGCTATGGCGCAATAAAGCCTCATTATTTCTTTTTATGAAGATTGTAGGTGTAGGTACTGCAGCTATTGTGGCGACTGGATTAGAGGAACCTTTGATGTTATTCGGGGTTATTCCGTTTCTAGTCGTTATCGTTAGTTTTTGGCTGCATATGTACTGGAAAAGTCTTGTCACAGGCGAGTACTGGTGTTTATTTCAGTTCCGTAGTGAAGTATTGTGGAAGGCGGCTGAGCATTTTGTAACGGTAAATGCTGCATTAGGCGGTCTAGTATGGGGGATAACGACAGGTATTGTTGTAGGTTCGGGGAGCCTGTTGATCGTATGTATGGCGGCTGTCCTAGGAACTATTGTATTGCCATTCGTTGGGCGTGCTTATCTGTCCTTGCGTGGGTGGAGCTTTGAGCGTCCTAAAGCTGACACATCGGTATAATCTTGTTATTGCTGGGAATAGTAAGGGACGAAACTAGCAGACAGGAGGCATCTACGATGCATCAGGCTGTAATACGATTCCGATTTGGTACTAGCAGTGCAACGCAATTAGCACAAGATACATTGTCAGAGCTGGGATATGATGCGGTGATAGAGCCTAGCGGTGATTGTCTTCATATTCACATTGAACGCCAAGACTTGACCTCTGCGTTAGAAATTGCGGAAGCCCATGGTGGGCAATTAATTGAAGAAGCCCCTCTTACCGAGACAGCTGTGATGAATAGTGCTTATGGAATCGATTGTATTCCGATTCCTGCGCATATTGTGAATGAGGATTGGGTGGATCGTGAGAGCTACAGCACGATTGATCCGACCGGGGATGATCTGTCGCATCGCGATGAAGAGGCGACGGGTTGGAATGATGAGCATACGAATCAATTCCAAGGCGGCATTCACTTGTAGGATGTAATTTAGTACGTAATGGCAATATGAATTAAGAAATGAAGAATACACCAGTAATCAAATGCAATTACATTTCTCCTCGCCTTTGCTGCAGCTTACAGTAGATTTGATATCTATAGTCGTCTGCTAGGAAGCGAGGAGAAGTTGTTTATAATTCGTATTTACTTACTCAGCTTACTGTTGGTGAAGTTGTCCGGCATGCATGCCTGCTGTATATCCGGTAGCGAATGCTGCTGTAATATTATAGCCGCCGGTGTAACCGTGTATATCTAGAATTTCTCCGCAAAAGAAAAGTCCCGGCTTCAAGCGCGATTGCATAGATTTAGGATCAATTTCTTTTAGATTCACTCCACCGCCAGTGACAAATGCTTCTTCGATTGATTTGGTACCACTTATTTTAATCGGAAATGCTTTGACTAGCTGACAAAACTTAAGCCAAGGCTGCTTAGGAATATTATCATAGGTAATAGACTCATCCAATTCAGCCATTTTACATAAGACGGGCAGCATGCGCTCTGGGATAGCTTGCTTCAAAATATTTTTGATTGCCTTCTTTGGCTCCAAACGGCAAAGCTTCATAAGATAGCTGGCAAGCTGCTCTTCTGATTCATTAGGCTTCAAGTCGATTGTGAGCAGCACGGTAGATAAGCCAGTACGTTTTAGCTCCTTCACGACATACTGACTACAGCGCAGTACAGCTGGTCCTGATAGGCCAAAGTGAGTGAATATCATATCACCCTCATGCTGAACGAGCTTCTTACTGCGATCGTTCCATACGGTCAACTCAATATCACGAAGTGAGAGTCCCTGTAGAGAACCTTCTCGAATAAAGGAAGCATTCGAGGTGAGTGGAACTTCTGTCGGGAACAGTTCGGTTATCGTATGACCTGCTGCTTCTGCCCATGCATATCCATCTCCAGTAGAGCCTGTTTGTGGAACAGACTTTCCACCACTTGCGATAATAACGGACTTTGTATGAATGTACGTGCCGTCTCGTAATTGAACGCCGCTTACTCCTTCCTCATCGTAGCGAACATGGTCAACAGGAGACATGGTCCGAATCGTAACACCCAGTTTGCGAACTTCTCCTATTAAGGCGTCGACGACCGTCTTAGCTTTGTCCGAAACAGGGAACATTCTTCCGTTGTCCTCTTCCTTGAGCTTAATACCAAGATTTTCGAAAAAAGCAATAATAAGCTCGGGATTAAAATGATTCCATGCGCTGTATAAGAACCGCCCATTACCAGGCACATAGCGAATAAATTCCTCGCGTGATTTATTATTTGTAACGTTGCAGCGACCTCCGCCACTAATGGCTAGTTTACGACCTAGCTTGTCTCCTTTATCTATAAGTACTACTTGGGCGCCTTGTTCTGCTGCTGCGATAGACGCCATTAGTCCAGAAGGTCCTCCACCGATTACTACTACATCTGCTTGCATAGCCATCTCCTTATGCGTAAACGTTTCTTTTTCCCTATTGTACCCTTCATTTTGCTGATTGAACAAGTTAATGGTTGGTGTAGTTTTTTGTTGAAGGTTGCTGTAGGTTGCAGAGTTTTGTTAAAAAATATCTAAAAATTTCAACATTATTGTTGTACAACGACAGCATTTTATGGTTTAATCAGGGAAAAAATCAACGATAACTATTGGAGTTGATAACGATAACCATGTTCGCTGCTTTCAAGGACACATTGTACGTCGCATTCAAAGATACATTGCTACAAGTGTTGATCGCTTATTTTCCGGCTTTTACTTACCATATTTGCTTGATGCGGCCAGAGCGTATAGGAAGAGCGCATGTATATCTCTTTCTGTTTTCAGCGTTGTCGTTACTTTTTTGTATGTTGTTCTCATTTATGTATTTCCCCGAGACGAATCTTCCGTTTGATTTTCGCCTTATCCCGTTCATGGTTGGTTTCCTATATGGAGGTTATCGGGTAGGGATTATGTTAACGGCGATGTACATCATTGTTATGCTCATGATGCACGCATGGCATGATCATTACATATGGTGGTCGGATTCACTGCTATATGTTGCTCCTCTTTTATTTTTAATGCTTAATTACTTCCAGCAATCTAGTGCTCCTAAGCGAATACTCATGCTCATGGGTGTTGCTTCGCTAGGAATGCTGCTTCATTTCATTATTTATTCATTAAGCTTATGGGATCATCATATCCAGATGCAAACGCATATTTTATTGTTTATGGGCATGTATGCAACGGTGTTCTTATGTGCTTCGTGCGCGATTATTTACATGATGGAGTACGTTCGTGAGAAGGCATTTCTTCAGCAGGGATATCAAATGGTATGGCGTCAGTATCGACAAGAGGCACAGAAGATGCATCAACTTATCGATGAGACACCATTGGCTGTACTTGCTGTGGACGCTAATGCGCGAATTACTGCTGTTAATCAAATGATGCTTCGTATGCTGCAGCAGTACAATCCACTGCTTACTAATGTTGATATTATTGGTCGCTGCTATTATTCGTTCTCTGAAGAATATGAGCTATTATCCAAAGACGATTTCATGCTTGGTCGCGTATTGAGTGGAGAGCCGCCGCAATCTGAGGTGATCCAGCATTTTAATCGGAAATATCTCGTTCGTACTGCCTCTATGCGGAATCAGGAAAGCGGAGAAATTGTTGGTGCTGTAGGAATGGCTCATGATATTACGGAGTTATCGCAACTGAGAGCCGAAATGGGGAACATGGAACGCTTGAGTTTAGTGGGGCAAATGGCAGCTAGTATTACACATGAGATCCGAAATCCTATGGCTGTTGTACGTGGCTTTATTCAATTGATGCAGCGTAAGAGCCCGGAACATCTCAATGATTATTATGCGATTGTAATGGAAGAATTAGATCGTGCAAATATGATTATTAACGACTTTTTATCGCTAGCGCAAAATCGAATCGTGGAAAAGGAATTCATGCATTTGCACGATATTATCTCCAATATTAGTCCCTTGCTATGGGCAGATGCCAATATGCGTGGACAAGAGATTCATTTGCAGCTTGCTGAAGATGTTCCTGAGCTACTCATTAATTCGAAGGAAATGAAGCAATTGCTGCTGAACTTGGCACGCAATGCGATGGAATCCATGGAGCCAAAGGGCGTGTTAACGATACAAACAAGATTTCATGAAGGTGTAGTAGAGCTCATTGTTCGTGATAACGGACTAGGGATTCCTGTCGCGGTTCAAGAGCGAATGTTTGAGCCTTTCTATACAACGAAGGCGAAGGGGACAGGTTTGGGTTTGCCGTTATGCTTGAGTATTGTCGAACGGCATGGAGGTGTTATAAGCATTGATTCTGAGATTGGCCGTGGAACGACATTTATCGTGTCTTTTCAAGTTGAAGCCAATGCAGCATATGAGAAGTGTATCAGTGTTGTACCTTCGCCAAGTATAAATGATACATCTGGAGAGACATCCCGTATTAGTTAGTTATATCGGATGAGTGGATATTGTTGTTATGTTATGATATGTAAAAAGATTGAACTGTGAATCCATATATGGAGGTCGATTGTGGGAGCGATACAACTAGGTTCATTAACGTTACAAATTGACTTGTTTATTTTGTTGGTTGCCTTGGTATTGGCAGGTGGAGTCATGCTTCTGCGTCTAAGGTTAGAGGGGATAAAGCTTCGTGGCTACACCGATTGGATGTTAACCATATTGCTTGTTGTTATCTTAAACGAAAAATTCGGGTATTTATGGGATGCGCCTTCGATATTATGGCAGCAGCCTAAAGCATTACTCTTTTTACAAGGTACATCATGGAATGGAAATGTGCTCATGATCATTGGTTTGGTGGCTTGGACTGTGTATTTTGCTCGCAAACAGCAAATAAGGCTTCAAATTCTTGCAGATCTGACTGCGCATGGTGCATTGTTTGCGGTAGCCGTATACGGGTTTATTTATGCTTATGCAGGCATGACACCTGAAGGATACACTCCGTTCCCTTTGCCTCCTACATTAGCGGCTGCACTTCCACCATTCGAGTCGATATGGTGTATTCTGCTGCTAGCTGGTTTGTGGCTGCGCAGAAGTGCTCTAGGTACAGGGGAAGATGCGCGTTGGACGCTAATCGTAAGTGGAGTGTTGGGTATGCTGATTAGCTTTACTTCCGTACAAGTTAAGACAACATTGGGGTTGTCTACCATACAGTGGGTGTTTATAGGCTTACTATTGCTTGGTTATTGGATGATGAAAATGAAGGAACAGCCTGTTATGGAGGATAAGTCTGCTGCAGAAAGCACATAATACGTGTGATTATGCAGGAGAAAGGAGGCTTATCTTATGTCTGAAGATTCAAAAGCTCAGCAGCAGCAAGATAAGGAAAATCAGGCACGGAAGTCACGTGCCGGAGGAAATGTTGGTATTGATAAAAAGTTGAATGGGCCAAATCGTCCTTCTACTTAAATAGGAACAGTAATTATGGATTGTTCGGATTTTGTTTGCATTTCGCAATGGTGCTTCGTTACAATAGAGTCGATATAGAACGGGAGGGCGTTCTATCGGAATCTATTTATGTAGGAGTGAATGTGAGATGTCAATGTCATTTGAGCAATATATGCGTGATATGGTAACACCAATGCGTACGGAGCTTACTTCGATGGGTATCGAAGAGCTTACAACAGCAGAGCAAGTAGAAGAGAAGCTTCCAAACGCGAAGGGAACAGCGCTTGTCGTTGTTAACTCTGTATGCGGATGTGCAGCAGGTCAATGCCGTCCAGGTGTGCGCAAAGCATTGGAGCATGAAGTTACACCTGATCATTTGTTCACTGTATTCGCAGGACAAGACAAAGAAGCGACAGCAAAGGCACGCGAATATTTCGCACCATATCCTCCATCTTCTCCATCGATTGCATTGATGAAGGACGGAGAACTGGTTCATTTTATTGAGCGTCTTAGCATTGAAAACCGTTCTGCTGAAGACATTGCTGCAGAGCTGACTGCAGCATTTGATAAGCACTGTCGTTAAGACCTAATATCCCCCGCGCACTTGATGCGCGGGGATTTTTGCACAAGGAAGGAGAAAGAATAGATGAGCTTACAGGAAGAGATCGTCAAGCGATTCGGGGTACAGAAGGAAATTGACGAAGCAGCAGAGGTTCGCAAGCGCGTAGATTTTCTTAAACAATATGTGAAGCAGTCGGGTACATCTGGTTTGTTAATTGCGATTAGTGGCGGTATTGATAGTGCAGTTGCAGCAAGTCTTTGTAAGCAGGCGACAGATGAATTGTCGGCAGAAACAGGTCAACCGTATATGACGTTAGGCGTCTTCCAGCCTTATGGCCAGCAGGAAGATATTCAAGATAGCTATGCGGTAGCAAAAGCATTTCACTTGGAACACACAGTTGAGACGAACATCGAAGAGGCGGTTAATGAAATTGCCTTGGAATCCGAGCATGCGTTGAAGCAAATTGGACAGTATCGTCATCTTAGCATCCCAGGCAAAGGAAATGTGAAAGCTCGTGTGCGTATGGTTACGCAGTATGCATTGGCGTTTGACTTGAACTTATTAGTTGTTGGTACCGACCATGCCTCTGAGGCTTTGACAGGCTTCTATACGAAATGGGGCGATGGCGCGGTAGATATCACACCGCTTTCCTCACTTAATAAACGTCAAGTTCGTCAGTTGGCACGTCATTTGGGCGTTCCACAGAGCGTGTTGGATAAGGCTCCAACGGCAGGTTTGTGGGCAGGTCAAACGGATGAGAAGGAACTTGGTATTTCCTACGAGCATAACAGCGACTATTTGGAAGGCAAAGAAGTGCCTACTGATGTTCAGGAGAAGATTGAGCGCCAGTACAATAAAACGGAACATAAACGTGCTATCATTCCAGGCATATAATTACATAAAACATCCCGCCCACCTTATAGTGAGACGGGATGTTTTTTTGATGAATAGCACTAATTATATAGTAGGCTAAGAAGCATCAGACTTGGGATGAGCATCCACCACTGCAACCGAGTCAATTCTAGAACCTATTGTTAAAGACACAATAAAAGTCCATAAAGGTAAGCTCCAAAGGAAAATGGCATAGGGAATGTACTGATGAACCGGGACGTTTACGATGGTTGCGCATAATACAGCGAGCATATTCCAAGGAATCATAGCAGCAAATACGAGTGCCGTATCGGATATGATCCGAGACAAATGTTCTCGCTGAAAGCGCTGTGACCATATGGGAAGTACGTTGCGTCCTGACATCATGATCGGCAATGTTTGCGTACATGAGACCGCGCCCAAGCCAAGACCGAATAAGCCGATGCGTGCAGTCGCTTGTGCCATGGAAGAGTTGTGGCCAATTAATGCACTCATGTACGGTTCTAGTGATCGAGTGTGTTCAAGAATCCCGTTGAATGATCCAGCAAGAGCAATTAACAGCACAAGATCGACCATATTTAATAAGCCTTTTGTATGCAAGGCAGGGAGCTCCGTGTTGGTGTAGCCGTGAAGCATACTGTGTAGCCAGGTAAATGGGCTGACATCTTGGAGCAAGGAACCTACCAAAATTGCAACTGCGATGGATAGCATAAATGCATGTCGCGTCTTCAGACGGAACAAGATAGCAGTAATAAGTACGACAGCAGGCATAACGAGCCATGGGCTAAAGACAAAATGTTCTCGATAGATATCGAGTTGTAGAGCGGAGTGCGGTACCTGCCAATTTCCTATGTAGTCGATAATGAAAAAGAAAACGGTTGCTGAACCTAGTGCCAATCCTGTCGTAGGCATTAGAAACCGATACTGTGCACGCACCGTGGTCCCCGTTGAGTCTGCAACGAGTCGGTGTGCACTTGAAAATGGAGATGTACGATCCCCAACGAACGCACCTGACACGAGGGCACCAGCCATAATGGGTAATGGAACACCAGTAAGCGAAGCGACCCCCATCATCGGAATTCCGACTGCACTCAATGTTCCCGTAGAGGTACCGAGCATCATGGAGAACAATGCGGCAAACCAGAAGGTGAGTGTCGTCATATATGCAGGATGTATCCATTGAATCCCTTGGCCAATCAAATAGGGAATCGTACCGCTTAATGTCCATGTTGGAATAATCAAGCCGACCATGAACAGTATCCAGATTACTTCTTGTGTACGGGAAGCTCCATCTTTAATGGCATTAATTAGGGTTCGACGGTCCGTTCCTCGGCTGTTCGAAAATATCAGCAACGAAAGAAAGCCAATGGTAAAGCCTAGAATAAGAGGCAAGCCTAAGAGATAAGAAGTCGTTAATCCAGAAATGGTTGTAAATACGACGATGCTAAGCTGTTGTTTGGATAACATGATGTCATAAACCTCTCGCGATATCATTAGTATTTGTGTTGCTATGCTGAACGAAGTGAAGAACAGAAATGAATAGAGCTGAGCAGTAACATAAAGTAACGTGCAGAACAGTAAAGAAGAGAAAAGTGAAATAAATAAAATAAAATGAAATGCGACACTGCTACAAGTCACGAGGTAATTCCTTAGTTAATGTTATCCATGCATACCAATTAGACAAGTCCACTACAGGTGGAAAAAAGCACAACAATGTCTTTCTAAGCACTAATTTTAAAACAAGAGATAGATGGAGCCGCACGGTACACTCTATATATAGACATTAATGAGGTTTAATACACTACATCTATTGCTTACAACAATAAGTTGTTCAAACCCAGTTATATGTTGGTCGTGTCCACTTTTGTGTGGACAAATTAGCGATATGTTCTTTGTGCGCAAACGAAACCATCAAAAACGATGCTTGTTAAACTCAACTCTTGTTTTGCGGCCTACTGATCTTATGCTCAAATGGTGATTAGCACAATTAAGCTGAACTAACCACCTTCATTTTCGATTGAACAAGGCATCTATTTGTTGTCTGTATGGTCGGAATGGGGCAGGTTGCAAATCTAATAGTATTCAACTATTACTTATCCTCTACAAAAGCACTTTCGTTTACCTTACTTATCACGGCACTGCAATTGCTTCTTCAACCATGCTGCACTATGCTCAATTGCCTCATTTAGCTGGGGAGTTGTGCCTTGGAAGGGATGCACGGCCTGAAATGTATGTCCTGCCTCGTCAATAATAACCCACTCAGCTTCTTTATATTGCTGCTGTAATCGTGATGAACCTTCGCAAAATCCTGGTAGATCGTTAGAGCCCTGAATCATAATAAGAGGAAACTGAGCAGTAGACATACGCTCAATAATTTGATATTTATCGGCATTTCGTTCTAAGTCCTCTAGCACTACGGCATCTAGTGGAAGAGCTTCTCCCGTACGTGCATTGATCACTTGTGAACGACCTGTTGTACGAAGATTTTCTTTTTGCTCCGTAGAGAAGAGATCGACATTGGTGACTCCATTCCAGGTAAGGACGCCTGCAATATGCTCGGAATAATCAAGTGCATACAACAATGCCGTTGCACCGCCACGGCTGTGCCCCAGAATAAATATAGGTTCATTAGAGGTGTGATCGGCTTGGACAAGCATGCGTGAATCAAAGGAGGGAATGCGAATCGGGTTGGATAAAGCTAAGCTGGCATATAATTGTTCTTTCCATTGCTTAAAAGCTTCCGAATGGACAAGTGCCAGTACAGACGCCAAATCCTCTTGTTCGCGTTCATATGTATTCACGGCGAAGCGTTCAGGTTCACTGAATGAGCCCATGTCAGCACCTACACCATTGTGTGAGAAGTTGAAACGAACGACATTCAGATTCGTTAAAATAGCGAGTTGTTCAGCAGCAAAGGGGAAGAATCCCCAATCTTTGAAACCTTTAAATCCGTGGCAGATGAGAAGTGTGCCTTGTACGGCTTTTGCTCCTCCTGGGGGCAAATGAAGTGTTCCTCGAACGACGCGGCTCCCGTAAAGCGTTTCTTTACGATTACCCATATCGGACTCACCTAGCATATTCAAATTAAAATGATAGCTCAAAGCGCTTCCTCCTTATCTTCAACGGTTCGATTCGGTTTTACAGGTGATTGTATCATAGTGAGTAGCTGTTGTATGCAAAACTTCATGATTAGTTGGTTACAAAAATGAGAAAAATTTGACAATTCAAGGATGGTGGTTTATTGTGTGTTAAGTGTACTACTTCAAATAATACACTTAACTAATTTACGGTTTATCGCTGCATTAAGTGAAATCGCCGTTAGTGGGCCAGATAAATGAGAGGTGTAGACGATATATCATCTCGTAACATACCTACTGGAAGATTTTTATCGATTGAGATGGAGTAGGAAGGAGGTTGAACATGATACAGCTGCAACAACGAAGTTCTTCTCCTATTTATGAGCAAATTGTAGAGCAAATGAAAGAGCTAGTTGCTAAAGACATCATGAAGGCTGGAGACAAAGTACCTTCGGTAAGAGAACTGTCTTCTACGTTATTAATTAATCCAAATACGGTAAGTAAAGCTTATCAAGAGCTTGAACGTCAGGGAGTGATCCAGACGATTAGAGGGAAGGGAACATTCGTATTAGAGCCATCGGTTCCTAGAATGGCAGCAGAGCGTATCGAAGCACTTCGGCATGAGCTGCAGCGTTTAACGGTGGAAGCGAAGCATCTAGGTATGACGAAAGCACAATTTCGAGAAATGGTAGACGAAGCAAGTCATATGCTTGGGGAGGGTTATCATGCTGCGGATTGAAACGATTGCAAAACGTATCGACAACAGGCAAGTACTAAGTGGAGCATCCTTTGAGGTAGAGCCTGGCCAAATTGTAGGATTGCTCGGAAGGAATGGAACAGGAAAGACAACGATGCTGCGTACGATAGTGGGTATATATGACCCTGATGGCGGAAAAGTAACGTTGGATGGCATTGATGTTCATACGAAGCCGGAAGTGAAGCGAGATCTCGTATTTATCCCAGATGCGCCAACTGCGTTGGAAGGCTACGGGCTGGGGGAGTGCGCTAAAATGTTTGCGCGGATTTATCCAAAATTCGATATGGACTTTTTCCAGATCACACTTAAGGAATTCGGTTTGGCGGAAGGACAGAAGGTGCGCAAACTGTCTAAGGGAATGAAAATGCTCTTCAGTACAACGTTAGGACTTGCTACGAGGGCGCGATATATTTTGTTGGATGAACCGACGAATGGGGTAGATGTCATCGCTAAGAAGCAATTGCTCGCAATCATAATGGGGGCACTGACACCAGAAAGCAGCATCGTCATTTCTACGCATATGCTCCATGAGCTAGATCGAATAGCGGACAAAATTGTTTTGCTGCGGGATGGTAAGACCGATGAGCAGTGGACGTTAGAGCAATTGCAGCAGCAAGTACGCAAGCTGCAAATTGTGTTTACAGAGGGTGCATCTGCTCAGATGCTGGATCAGCCTTGCGTTCACGTTTTACAGCAGATTGGTCCTGTACATACAGTGTTGATGGAATCTGATGAGTTGTATACGCTTCTGAGTGATAACAGTAAACTGCTCATTGACGAATTACCCTTAACGCTTGAAGATTGGTTCACATGGAAGTCAGGAGGTGATGGCGATGCTGCGTAACCTTTTTGATCGAGGATTGTGGTGGAAGGAATTTAGGCAGGCGAGGCTGATGCTGCTTGCGATGCTCGTCGTTGGATTTTTTGCGCTTCCTTATACGCATATTCGTTATTATTCTATAATGCAGTCAGGGGAAATCTATGGGGAACTCATGCATATCATTAGAGAGTTGAAAGAGACCCCAGCTGGCTTCTGGATGGTGACGGATTTATTATCAAGCTTTTTATCTACGATGATAGTAATGAGTTTGATTTTGGCTATCTATCAGCTTGGTCTAGAACGACACGCTCATAGACAGGAGCTTAGCTTTTCATTGCCATATTCTCGTAGTCAAATGTATATAACGAAGTTATTGATTGGTGTAACGTTTATAGTTATTTCTATATTGATAAATGTATTGCTCGATATCGTCATGCTATATGCTTTGGATTTTAGCTTTATGATGATGTGGGAAGATTATGTTACGTATATAGGGAAGCTTCTGCTTGTGGTTCTGTCTGCATATTCAATCGGTATGTTTGTCGGTACGATTAGCGGTTCGTTAGTAGCGCATATTGCATTTACGTTTGTCGTCATATATTATCCGGAGTTTATAAGATGGAGTTTCAGAACGGTCTCTCATCTTTATGAGATTTCAATACTACAGAATTATAATCACTATCCGCTAACTACTTATTTTTTTGATATGCAGTATGGCAGTTATCCTTCCTTGTTTATTTTGCTAGTTACAATTGGACTAGGGATAGTTCACTATCGTTTCAATCATGCTGAACATAACGGGAAGTGGGTTGTTGTTCCCATATGGGAGAAAATTTTAATTATCGGCTTTGCGATAAGCAGCGGGTTATTTTTCGGATTTTATGTATATCATCAACATTACAGTGGAAAAATTGGCTACGGGATCGGATTTGGTGTTGGACTTCTTATTGGCTATGTGATGATTAAATTACTTAACCGTCTGCGTGTTCGCTTCTAGCTAGGCTGTAGCATTACTAAATTAGCTGAGCGGAGACTACAGGGTGCTGTTGGGATGTCAGATAAAAATGAGAAGCAAGTGGTAGTAAGTGAAAGAAGCGCCTGTCCTGGGATTGTTAAGGACAAGCGCTTCTTTGTTGGGCGAGGAGGGCTCCGTTTACGGATTGGTAACGGAGTCCCCCTCGCTGTTGGGTTCGGCGTGTGGGAGTCGTTATGACAACACGCGCCGAAGGACACGCACGGTGCGCGCAACGATATCGCGCACCTCTTCTGGCGTGACGCATAGCGGCAGCCAGAAGTAGAGCGTGTCCCCAAGCGGGCGGAGAATGAGTCCTTCTTCGAAGCCTGCTTGGTAAATGGTCGCCCCGATGCGCTGCTCGGGGCGGAAGGGCTCGCGGCGTTCGGCATCTGCATACAGGTCGAACGCTGCGACGAGGCCGAGCTGGCGCACATCAGCGACGTGCGGCAGTGCGGTCAATCCAGAGTCGCGCAGAGCAGCTGCCAGCGCGACGGCGGAGGCTTGCGCTCGTTCGAGGACATTCTCTTCCTCGAACAAGCGCAAGCTTTCAAGTGCCACGGCGCAAGCGACCGGGTTACCGGTGAAGCTATGGCCGTGAAAGAACGTCTTCTGCGTATGGTAGTCATCATAGAACGCAGCATAAATAGCATCCGTGCATAAGGTTACGGCCAGCGGCATAACGCCAGCTGTAAGCCCTTTGCTCAGGCACATGATGTCAGGGCTCACTCCAGCGTGTTCGCAGGCAAACATTTTGCCTGTACGACCGAAGCCCGTTGCCACCTCGTCAGCGATGAGGTGGACATGATGCTGCGTGCATAGCTCCCGCAGCCCTTGCATGTACGCAGCCGGCGTCATAATCATGCCGCCTGCGCCCATGAGCATCGGCTCCACGACGATCCCTGCGATCGTGTCGCCTTCACGTTCAAATAGCTCGCGCACGGCGGCTAACGCCTGCTCCGCAACTTTGCGCTCGCTCTCGAGCCTAGCCGCGGCACCAGTGTCTTCACTCGCTGTGCTTGTGCCTGACTTCCTCGTGCCTCGCACGAGATTCGTGTCTACATCACGTTCCTGATATAGATGCGAACCAAGTTGCGGCACCATAGCTTCAGCCTGTATCATATCCACCGTTAGCTTTGACTCTCTACCACAAGTTTGTTGCAGTACTGCTTCAAATTTCGACTCTGTCCTACACTCCTGCCCCAGCCCTGACGTCACCTTAGCCCGCGCCCCCCGAGCCTGCCTCAAATCCGCAGCCGGTACACGGTGTGCGTGGAAGAGCAGCGGCTTGAACAGGGCGTGATACAGCGCCACGCCGCCCACACTTACGGCGCCCAACGTATCGCCGTGATAGCTTCCGTCGAGATAGACAAATTTCGTCTTCGACTTCAGCCCGATCTGCTGCCAATATTGGAATGACATTTTCAGCGCCACTTCAACCGCCGTCGAGCCATTATCCGAGTAGAACACTTTATTAAGGCCCTCCGGAGTAATGTCGACCAGCTTTTCCGCCAGCTCAATGCCTGGCGCATGTGTTAGTCCGCTGAACATAATATGGTCAAATGCGTCCAATTGGCGCTGAATAGCCGCTTTGATTCTAGGGTGTCCGTGCCCGTGCACGTTGCACCACCACGAAGAAACCGTATCGTAATAGCGGCGACCATCCGCATCGATTAAAAAGATGCCTTCTGCACGCTCAATAAGCAGATGATCGCTATGTTCATAGTCTTTCATTTGTGTGAATGGATGCCATACGTACTGCTTGTCCTTCAGGAGCAGTTCCTGTTTCTGCTTCGGATCCATAAATACCTCCTAATGGAGCATCTAGTTCATAGATATATATATGTTAACTTTATTTTAATATAAATAGGTTGACGAATGAAAGGTATTTGTACAAATGTAATGCTGCAGTAAACAGTAGCGGCAGATCAGCAGTTATGAAGAAAGAGGAGTTGAATGCAACTAGAATATGTACGGGGCGAAGCTAGGATAATCACCGAACCGATTCGAACCAATAGCGATAGAATTCAATTTATAGTCTACTATTACCCCTAAAAGGCTTACCGCTCCGCAAAAGAGGTTGAGGAGAGTAAGCCTTTTTGCCTTTATGCGCTATGAAAAAGCCACAGAGCAATAGGGTAACGATAGACCAGCTTGCGGTTTGTACAGCAAGTAATCTATCAGCCTATTAGATGCACCTATTTAAAATTGCGGCGGTAGCGTCGTATGCGGTTATACATCGTCAGGTCGGATATTTTACTAAAAGGCTTTATATCTGGTCTCGTATTTACTTCTAGAATCCATGGGCGAAGCTTTTGATCAAGGGCGATATCGAATCCAAGCTCTTGTAGAAATGGGTATTTGCGAGATAGGACTTGGGCTCCCTTTAGACAAAGGTGGCGAATATCAGCGTCTAGTTGATGATACGTGTCCATTGATCTACCGGTGCGTGTAAAGACATAGGGAACAGGTGTAATATCAGCACCTTGACTACCGTTTGTAACAGCTTTGCGTGGTTGAGCAATACGAGCAACCATGCCTGTAAAATGCCAATTCCATTTACGATCAACTTGCGTCACAGCTCTTATATCTAGTAATCGTCCGTTATAGCGAAGCAAATCGATACCTTGTTGTACGACATGGACACGGCTGCGAGTATAAGGTTTGAGCTCTTTAACTAGTTTGCGCCAAGTAAGACCCGAACGGATTCGGTCGCCACGTTGCACAGAGAATGAGGTGCCTTTGGCATTATTTTGCTGAACACGCATAACCCCTCTACCTTGTGAACCATGATCAGGCTTTACATACACCATGCCGTGACGCCTAAGGAGCTTATCCAATGCGGAAGCTCGGTAAAGCATTGTCTGTGGAATTGCCCGGCGTACGATTTTGTTGCGTACTAGTACCGCTGTTTTTATCCACTTGCTTGCTATACGCCTACTTTTAGTAGCCATATTCTATGCACCACCTCTTTTTAATATAAGCTATGCCTGTCATGTTAAGGAGGATTGGGCAGACGGGCTCGAAAGTTCTGCATAGTATAGTATGAACAATCTTGAAAGTAGGGTTGCCATAATGGTAGAGATAAACGCCCCGCATGTTGCAGCAAAGCTGCAGGAAGTAAAACAGCTTTACCCTTGGTATACGACTCTGCTGGAAGGAGCGTATATCGATAGTTGGCCTAAACTACCATTGCTCACACATGATAGGCTGCTTCCTTATTTCGACGAGACAGAGTTAGTGCAGGAACCCAATTGGAATGTCTATCGAACATCGGGCACGAGTGGAAAAAGGAGAAAAGCAATTGGTTATGATGCCGCAGACGAGGAGGCGTATGTCGAGCATAAAGTGCAGTTGTTCGGCAAGCTGCTGGAAGGCAGGGGGTTAACGAGAGCTCTCAGTGATATGGGGACGGGGCATGCGGCCGCTACAGCGCAGGAGATCTTCGAGAAGCTAAATATGCAATGCTGGACGATTCCGTTCCAACAGCCTGTAGAAGAGCATCTGGCCTGCATCGCAGAGCATCGTCCGGAAGTATTGTATACGATGCCTTCCATTTTGGATCGTCTCGTCAAGGCGGCACCCGCTGGCTTTGATTGGGGGATTCAAATTGTCATTCTAGTAGGAGAAGTAGCAGCTCCAGCATGGCGGAAGCGGATGGCAGATGTATTCGGTATTGCTGCTGACGATGTGAAAGATACGTATGGCAGCATCGAGGTTGGCACAATGGCTTATTATGATGCAAGCAGTGGGCGCTACGTCCTGATGGAGGGCATTACAGCAGAAGGTGTATCTCCTGCGGAAGTAGGGTTGCCTGATATCCATTTGCCTGCAGGAGAACAAGTTCTTGTGCTAACCTCTTTCGTCCGTAGACGATTCCCTGTCCTGCGCTATGTGACCTATGATGTCGTTCGTGATCTCCGTACAGAGCTGATAGATGGACGACATGTAACGACATTTGAAGCTATCGTCAAACGAATTGGCCCTGAGTTGAAGCATGGTGAGAAAATTAGCCTATACGATATCGAAGATGCTGTATTCCAACATGTAAAACAAGCAGATGTACGCGTCATCGTAGAGCATAACCAACTTCATGTGTATATCGACAGTCCTCAGCCTATCGACAACGTCCTTTATCAGAAGATTCGCTCTAGCTTGCATGAGGCTATTCCTGAGATTGGGCAAATGATTGATTCTGGTATTTTAGAGGACATGAATGTACATCTCGTCAATTTACAAGATCCGAATGCGGTACCAAGCCTGAACCATCAGGCAGTGAAGCAGAAGAAGCTATACGTTCAAGAATAAGAGTTGCAGTCAAAGAGAAGGGTGTGGTAAGTGTGAGCGCTCATGCGCATATGATGACGGTCATTGGTAATACGCCAGTGGTTAAGCTGCAGCGCTTGTTCAAACATGCTTCATTCGATGCGTATGTAAAGTTGGAAATGCTGAACCCCGGCGGAAGTATAAAGGATCGCCCAGCCAAAGTGATGCTGCAAGAGGCTTTGCGTGAAGGTAAGCTTCGACCAGGGTCAGTAGTTGTCGAATCAAGTTCGGGTAATCTTGCGATTGGCTTGGCGCAAATTTGTAATCTGATTGGATGTACGTTCATTTGTGTCGTTGATCCTCGTACGACGTTAACGAATATACGCATATTACGTGCCTACGGGGCTCGCATCGATCTTGTTCGTGAGCCAGATTCGGCGACAGGTGAATATTTGCCCGCTCGCTTGGCCAGAGTGCGCCATTGGCTGCGTAAGCTTCCCCATGCATTTTGGCCCAATCAATATGGCAATATGAATAACCCACTTTCTCACCAGCAGACGACGATGGCGGAGATTGCAACTGATTTACCGCGAATAGACTATTTGCTTTGCGGAGTAAGCACCTGCGGGACGATTCGTGGCTGTATTGAATATATTCGTGCTAATCGACTTGCAACAAAGGTTATTGCGGTTGATGCCCTTGGTAGCTCGATATTTGGCAGCAATAGACCGAAACAGCGTCGATTACTTCCAGGACTTGGTGCGGCTGTGAGGCCAGCACTATGCCCCGAAGACGGAATCGATGACATTGTAGAGGTTGACGATCTGGAATGCATTATTGGGTGTAGACGCCTTGCTCGCTTGGAATCCATTCTCGTTGGGGGTTCTTCGGGTGGCATGATCGCTGCTTTGGAGAAGGTTCAGGATCGAATAGCTCCAGGTTCTACCTGTGCATTGATACTCCCTGATAGAGGGGAGAGATATTTAGAGACCGTTTATGATGATCAATGGATTGCCAAATTTTTTGGCAAGGAAGCACTGGATCAAGTCCGTGCACGGCAAGCAAGTGAAGGCGGGGTGGAGATCGCGTGAAATATATAACGGAAGACGACTTGCGGCAGATTGGCATTCCGTGGGCAGCTTTAAGTGATGTAATAGCAGAAGTTTCCCTCGCCTATGGCGAGGGGGACTATGCACAGCCCATTAAGCCCTATTTAAAATTTGGGGATGCAAGCAATCGAATTATTGCCATGCCAGCTTATATTAGCAGGCCGATTCGTGCAGCAGGTATGAAGTGGATTGCTAGCTATCCTAACAATGTGAATATAGGTCTGCCAAGGGCAAATAGTGTCACGATTTTAAATGATCCAGATACGGGAATTCCAAACTATATTATTAATGGTAGCTTGATTAGTACGATACGGACTACTGCTGTTAGTGCTGCACTATTGAGCAAGCTGCTGCAAGAACGTCAAGGGGATGAATTGCAAGTTGCCGTCATTGGGATGGGGCCGATTGGCCAGCATCATGTAAATATGTTAACGAGTTTGTTTAGTGAACGAATTGAAGAGATTCGTGTTTATGATAAGCGAGAAATCAGTTTCTCATTGCCGGTTGCTAATAATGTGCCTGTAAGGGCGGTTGCGACGTGGCAGGAGGCATACCTAGGCGCCGATATCGTATTTACTTGCACAGCTTCCAGTGCAAGATATATTCATATTCCCTCCAAAGAGGGCAGCATTCTTATGCATGTATCCCTTCGTGACTATTTACCTGAAGCTAAGGCAAGCAGCGGCCTAGTTGTTGTAGATAGTTGGGATGAAGTATGTCGGGCAGATACAGATATAGAGCGTCTTCACCTTGATGAAGGGCTGCAGGAAGAGCATGCGGTTACGCTGTCCGATGTCATTGCTGGTAAGGTGAAAATAGATACAGCGTGGCAGGAACGAATCTGGTTTGCTCCCATGGGCTTGGCTGTATTTGATGTAGCAGTAGCAGCTTGGTATACGAGGCAAGCCGATGAGTTGGGAATAGGTATTGAACTGCAGTGAAGCTCACAGCTTGGGAAATTTTAAATAACCTTTATCGTCGTTCTATTTATGTACGTACTGCGAATAGCAGTAACTGCTGTCGAGTTCATTGAGGAGGATGTTTGTAGGGGCGATTGAGTTAAGAGAGAGGGCTGGTGAGGCAGCCCTCTATTTTTACATACTGTGAATGGTTATGGTATGTCGATTGCAGTAATTTTCTTAATAGAGATATAGTATATGGTTCCGTTTACGAGTAGAAGGACAGTGCCATTTTCAATCCCTAGATATCTACCAACACGTTCTACAGAGTCGAAGTGTACGCTAATCGTAGTGCCAAGAGAGATTTTTTTCAGGATAGCCAATGGACCTTTTAGACCATCATTTTGACCGCCATAACCTCCGTAGTTGCCGCCGTAATTACCGCCCCATCCGCAATTGTTGTAATACGACATCTTGCTTCCTCCTTTTATTTGAGAAGATACTGTAATATATGAGAGAGTTGCCAGATCGGACTAGATTAATAGAGGAGGAGAAATGCTGATTTTACTATAATGCGAGATTGGCATACGAGCTGTCTTATCTATTTGCAAACCATGGTTCTTCATAAGATAATGAGTGCACGTTGTTTTTGATTCGATGAAAAGGGAAGGCGGGATAGGATGATACTCGGTCTTGGTCATGATATTTTAGAAATTGATCGCATTGGTCGTTTATTGGATGGAAAGAGCAGAGAACGCTACTTGCAGCGTATCTTGACGCCGCGAGAGCTTGCGCTTCTTCAACAATATGAGTCGAGATCCTTAGAATGGGTAGCAGGTCGCTTTGCTGCCAAAGAGGCGGTCGTCAAAGCATTTGGCTGTGGAATCGGTTCAGTCCTTGGATTTCAAGATATTGAGGTCCTTCCTGCGGAATCAGGCAAACCTTATGTAGAGCTTAGTCGATCAGGATGGAAGCGGTTAGGGCTTGAAGCTGAGCATACGCGAATTCATATTAGCATTTCCCATCAACCGCATATCGCATCAGCCGTTTGTGTCGTTGAGCAATAAAACACAAACCTCCATTTCCTACTGTTGTCAGTTAGAATGGAGGTTGTCGTCGTTCCTTTATTTAATTGATGGCAGTCAATTTTACGAGTTGAAAGGCATCCGTATAATCTTTAATCGTTACAAGCTCTTTGTCCATGCTCTTTTTAGTATGCAGAACTGTCATTTGCTTTAGTGTGCCTTTTATCGTTTCGAATGAACTGTCCTTTACAACTACATAGGCATCCGTGTAGCGTCTAGATTCTCCGATTACACAGTTACCTTGGTAGCTGACGTTTAGACCATTCATTTCAATATGCTTGTCCTCGGGTTTGGCGAACAGTAAGCCACTTTCGTTTCCGATCGTTGGCATTCCTTTTAGAACGCTTAGCTGCGTTTCGTTTTTCACTTCATTCCACAGCTCCATTCGAATTAAATTGCGTGCTGTCGACTCAGATAAGACAAGAACTTCTTTTCCTTGGGTACTGACTTTTTTCACGTTGTAGATTGTTTGTGATTTAATATCATCTTTATACTTGTCTGCCACTTGGTTCAGCTTAGCTTCTTCTCCATAAAGGATAAGTCCATTCGCTTGATCTATACAGCCAGTTAAAATAGCCATCATCATGATGACTAGCATCGTTATAGTAGCTTTTTTCATGTTGTAAATCCTCCGTAGTAGGTTATTGATAGCATGTCGTGTATCTGTTGACTACTATACCAAGGGAGGAGTGCGGGAACTATCGAATGAGATGACAGGAAACTTACAGATTTGCAAGGATTATGACATTCATGCTAAAAAGGCCATGTGCTTCTCAATAGTAGAAGCCTGCATGACCTTATTTGTTATTTTGAAATGATCGTGGTGAGTCGTTATCGGTTATTTTGCCTGTTCCTTTTTCGTTGCAAGCCATGCGGCGACCTTTTCGGCGTCTTCATCGCTGACACGCCCACTTTGAGTAGGCATTCTGCCTTTGCCTTCTTTGATGATGGTTACAATTTGTTCTTTCGTCAGGCGATCGCCAATAGTAGTCAAATTCGTTTCAGGTCCCATCTTGCCGCTTAAATCCGCTGCATGACATGCTAAGCATGAATTTTTGTACACTTCAACAGCATCTGCCGGGCCTTCGAGCTGGGCACTTTGCTGCTGCGTTCCTCCGCCGCATGCTGTCAAACTTATCGTGATCAATAGCAGGAATGAAGACAGAAGCAATGGTTTCTTCCTTAAGTGTCTTCTATGGTTAGGTTGCTGCAGATGCGAGGTCTCTTTATTGTTATGTATCCTCATTTTTGTTATCTCATCCTCTCTGTGTGACGATTACCATGTATGCTTCATGGAGTTAAATAGGTAAAGTTGCTTTGCTAGATTGTCTTATATTTCCTTATGTTATCAGTATAGTAAGGAGCGATAGAGATAGGCAAGCATGATAACCGTTTGTTGGCAGAACGTTCACAATACAGGCTGCTGATGTATAATGGACTTTTGGATATTTATCATAATAAATAATGAACAGCAATAAGTAGTTGGTATCGTCATAACTAGAGATAGAAAGAAACATAGAGGATCGAGAATAGAGGATTGGGGAGACTTTTATGGAGGAGCAACAACGATATTTTAGCCGCGAATTGCTTCGATGGTATTTAGATAACCGTCGGGACTTGCCATGGCGCCGTCAACATAATGCTTACTACACATGGGTGTCGGAGATTATGCTGCAGCAGACGCGAGTCAGCACCGTCATTCCATATTTCGAAAGATTTATCACGAAGTTTCCTACGCCGACTGCTTTGGCAGATGCTCCAGAGGAAGAAGTGTTGAAGGCTTGGGAAGGACTTGGCTATTATTCAAGAGCACGCAACTTGCAGGCTGGAGCGCGTGAAGTGAAGGAAAAATACGCTGGAGTTGTGCCTAATGACAAAGCAGCTGTCGCTTCCTTAAAAGGGGTCGGCCCATACACGACAGGCGCGATTATGAGCATCGCGTTCAATCGTTCTGAGCCAGCTGTAGATGGCAATGTTATGCGTGTATTGTCACGCTATTTCCGTCTGCATGATGATATTGCTAAGCCTGCTACGCGAGTTCATATCGAGCATATTGCGCGTGACCTTATTCCAGATGGACATGCTTCTGACTTCAATCAGGCCATTATGGAGCTTGGTGCACTTGTCTGCACACCGAAGTCGCCAGCTTGTTTGCTATGCCCTGTGATGGAGCATTGTGCAGGCCGTTTGGCAGGAGAAGAGACGCTGCTGCCGATTAAGACGAAGGCGAAGCCGCCGAAGCCAGAGCTGCGCTATGCTGCTCTTATTGAAGGAACTGGTGTTAACAAAGGCAAGCTGCTTATGCGTCAGCGTCCTGAGAGTGGGTTGCTGGCTCGGATGTGGGAAATGCCTCACATCTTGGTGCCAAAGCAAATGAGCGTAGCGGGACTTCCCGATGCAGAAGCTCAAGATATGCTGCGAGGTGCCTTGCATCAGGAAGGGCTTGCTGTGCTGCCGATGGAGCGGTTTATGGATGCAGAGCATACGTTTAGCCATATCCACTGGCAGATGCGGGTATTCCGCTGCAGCATAGCTGAAGATGCGGCAGTACCGGAGGGATATGCGTTTATTGGGCCTAATGATCGGGAAGAATATGCCTTCCCGAACTTGTTTGTACGCTTATTGGATGCTTACTTTGGGGAGCAGGAAGTTTGATAAATTGTTTTTTCATTTATGCAGAGCGTGATAAGTATTTCTAACTTGCTATTGTGATGTAGAGCAGTATAATAGAGTTAATTATACAAATCTTGGACGGCAGGCAGCCGGACGTTGACCTTATATAGGTGCGTTCGGCTGTTTTTTGTTCTATAGGACTTAAGTCTTATAAGGTATGTGCCGATATAAGACTTAACCGCCTATATTTTTCCTTTATTAATTACTCCATTACTTCAATTAAGTCAGTCCTCTAGGTGTTAGCCTATTTTCATTCTACTCAATGCATGCAAGATCACGTTTTTGATGCGAGGACACTCTTACTCGTCCAACCTCTATGTTTCTATACAACTGACTCGCATAGTATTCCGTTTTCATTTTCACATCTATTTAACTAGATAGGGAATCAATCGAACAACTACGAGGAGGATTTATTTATGATGAAGAGAAAAGCGCTTGTTGCAATGACGGCATTGTCAGTATTTTTAGGCGGCAGTGTGCAGGTAAGTCTATCATCTGCGGCTTCCGCTTCGACGGTTAATGGTGCGGTTGCTGTTACATTTAGTGATGTAGCAGGGCACTGGGCAGAAGGGGCGATCTACGAGGCTGTTAAAAGAGGCTATGTAACGGGATATCCTACAGGAAAGTTTCTACCTAATGCCAAAGTATCTCGTGCTGAGTTTGTGAAGATGGCGGTTTCTGCTTTGAATCTACCAGTTGAATCTGCAGCGAATGGGTTATGGTATGTGAAGTATGTAGATGCTGCCAAGACATCCGGGATTTTTGTAGAAGGTGATTTCGTAGGTGCAGATTGGAATAAGCCATTGAGCCGTGAAGAAATGTCCAAAGTTGCGGTTAGAGCACTTGATCTGAAAGCAGAGGATAAACAGTGGATGTATCTTGCAACGAAGAACGGACTGATTTCAGGAACTGCACCAGGAGTTCTATCACCAGAAGGAAGCACGACGCGTGCCCAAGCTATTTCTGTTATCGAAAGAATGCTAAAGGTGAAGAGCGGTGCGAAGCTTTCTGTTGATAAATACGCGGTTTCAGCAGCGGAGTTGTACTGGCATGATACGAACATTATGACGATGCTGCCGAGATATTTCCAAGATTCTTTTAATGGCAAACCATTTGATAATAAAGCAATGATAAGCCAATCTCCTGATGGAAAAGCAACCTGTAAGGTTACTCAACTTGTTGCCATTGACCTTGGTGATCCTAAAGATCCTAATAGAAAGTTAATTGAAGATAAGGAATATGCCTGGGTTGGTAACGGGAAGTATCACAAATTAAAAGACTCGGACGGTTATGCTGTTATGGGCATTAGCGAGACAAAAATAACAGGGAAATTAAATGTAGAAAGATTATTCCCATGCCAAATTGCGTTCCAAAATGATGATTGGTATGAGATGCCAGAGAACGTGAAAAATCCAAGAAAACCTGATAGAACGTATGGAATTATGCCTTGGAATGCCAAGTATGAGCAATTTCAATCGTTTGTAGATGTCTCGAAACTATCGAGTGGCACTGTATCATTTGCAACAGGTACACTTTTTCCTAAAGGAAACTTCGTTTCTGATAAAGCTTTCAGATTTATTTTTGGAGGAATGGGCAATTGGCAAGGAAGCTACATTCCAATTTACAATGGTAAACTCAATACCAACTATCATCAGTAGTCAGTAGGTGATGAAATGATAAAAAGATCCGTTTTATTCGTTATGGTGGTAAGCTTGCTTGCTACCATAACGAACTTGCTTGGAATCAATATGACAGTATCCGCTGCCGTCCCAAGTGGCTATGAGTCGATCGGAAACGTAACTTTTTACGGTGGTATCGGTAAAGTAGATTCCTCGAAAAATCACTATATCCCATTAAGTAAATTACACTACACGACGGTTAGCGTACCGAAGAAAAATAACGTGGCTGCTTCAGCAGTGGCCATTTACGATATTCATGGGAAACTCGTAAAGAACTTAACTAAGGTTAATGACACAACCTGGAATATTGGTGATATTTCAGGAGACAAAGTTCAACTTACTGCAAAAGCTCATGGCCAATATCAGGGGTATTTTGCGTGGTTTCGATCTCCTTCCGGGGATTACTGGATGTATGATTATAAGAATGAACGGTATTTTTTGAAATCCAATAATGATCCTTTCCCGCCTTCTAGTGGTGAGTGGGCATTTGGTACGGCTGGTAATGGTATACCCACGTTTGGTTGGAGATATGGAAATAACACCAACACAGTGTGGTCAGAAAGAAGGATCACTGCAGGTTCCAGATTGACCGAGAAATTCTTTTCTCCCTCATTGCATGGAATGGAATTTGAGATGAATCAAGTAGCCAAGGTAATTGTTAACGAGAGCGATTTAGAGTATTGGAAATGCCCGGCAAATTGTATGCAGGAATCAAAAGTGCATGGTGTGCGAAATGTAGTTGTAAACGATTCGGATAAAACGAATGTGGTAATTGATTTTGAGTTTCAAGGTACATTTGATAGCTCGCCTCCTGGTGGAGAAGTTATTAGTGATGGCAAAAATGGACTAGTTCGTGCATGGTTTAATGCATGGGATGTAACCTTTCACGGTGAAATTTATAAATATCCTGAAATGAAGATATATGCCGCTTATAGTGATGTTCCTAAAGGATCAGGCCAGTGTACATTTAGCATAGGAAGTGCATCATCTGGAGCTTCAATGAATCGGAATGATATGGACCCTAATGCAGCGGGAGTTATTCGTGCGGATAGTAGAGATGCCGAACATTTCGATGTTTCAAAAGGTATTCCGACTTCCGAATCTCTCTTTACCAATGCGTTTGCAGACAATTACCTCTTCAAACAAGACTGGGTTCAAATGAAAGGCAAGGTAACCTACAATTGTAAAGCCGATATTAAATATGTAAGAGAGTGGACAGTGCCAGGTCCTCCAATTTGTACAAAAACAGGATGCGTTCCTGGACCACCCATTCATGCGGGGGACTCCCAAAATGTAACATACTCGTTTTCTTTTACTCGCGATTATTCATATTGGCAAATTAAAAATCTCGAACTATATAAAATCAATCGTGCAGATATGCTGAACTATGCTCTACCTAGTGGGAGGACTACCATGCTGCCAAGTGGCTACACTCCACCTACTCTGAATTCAGAGCACGATGCTTCCGTACATAGTCATGTAAGGCCAGTAGATACACCAGATATTAGCTATACGCCACCTGTTTTGAAGGGAGGATTAAATAGGCCACCCTCTATTCCAGATGATACATCCAGATTAAAAGGTATGGCCGAGTCAACTACACCTCAGAGCCAAGTGAATAACGATACAGTGATTTTTAATGGGGCTACCATCATGGATGGTGGAGAAACTACTAAGGACGGTCCTACTCCCACGAATATTCCTCAACCTACGATTATCAGCCGTGATGTGCTTTACAGACCTAGCCATATGATTAATAGTCAATTAACGAACAAGTTAAACACCGTTAGTTCAGGAACGATTTATTACGATCTTGTCTCAGGAAATGTAAATGGTGGAGCTAATAGAAGCTTTCCAATCAACGGAATTAATACCGTCACTGTTCACACACCTACGGTCAACTATTCCAACGCAACGGATGATGCTGCACATAATCAAAAGACCAGGCCTAACCTCAATAGGAGAGCATTTATTCTTGATCGACCATTTACGATACATATTCCGACTTCCGGGCAGCACCGCAACATATTAGGCTATGGAAACCGAGACTATGCAAAATACATAAAAGACAAGCAAGTTAGATTTGAGTTCGATGTATACAGTGCTGATAAATCCACCTTTTATCCAAGGAATACATGGATCAGCATTCCTGTAAGAGATCTAGCAACCACCTTCTATTTACCTGTGTGGGTAGATGAAGGGGATTATACGGTTCATTTCAGATCGTTTGCTGAAAATGCTCCTTCCGATACGCTTACCCAGCAAGACGACAATTTGGAAGTAAACAACCATATAGCAACAGATACAGTGCCTGTTGAAGTTATTGGACGCGTGTATGACTTCCGTATTACCGATATTGTGGATATGAACTGGGAGCTTGCTTTCCGTCAGCAGAAAAAGAGTAAGGAACATACAGGTCGCTATTATTGGTTAGGTACGCGTAATATCGATGGAAACCCGAGGGGAAATGATTCGCGCTACACCTTGCCGATTAGGCGAGGAAGCCATCCGAATGGTGGCTTCAAAAATGTAACCGTCAAGCCAGGCTATCATTTCAAATTTGACCTCAAGACGAAGGGGAATATGTTCGGACTGAACGACTCTATTCGGATTACGCCGACATTTGAGTTTGTGAGTCGAGATGGCAAATACCGTCAAGATGTAGATTTGTATTACCACGCACCAGATCGGAACTTTGTAAGAATAGGTTCATCATTCGATACGATTGAGCGAGAAATTACGTTGAATGCAAGGCTTCGGAATCTTCATCCGCTTCAAATTGAACAGACTGGGCGAACCTTTTATCAGCTGTATCGTCATCAGCTTTCTCAAAGTGAGCAGGTGTTCATGCAGCAATGGTTAAGACAAGTCGATCGCCCAACAAAGACAGGTGGATTCAGTCATATGAAGGTGCCAGGTGGGCTTCGCTTATTCCGTGGACCGACTCAATTGCCGAATGGCGTAAATCCATATCGAGCTTATGCTGCTGAGCAGCAATGGTATGGCGAGTTCGGTATTCCATCTAAAGTATATGTTGTGCAGAAAGGATTTCCGCTGCATCGGCAATTTTCGTTCAGAGAAGACGCTTCATTTTTCTTAAAGGATGGCTATATTATCGTGAACTTCAACATAGAGACCATTCGTGCAGGACGTCTGGATGATCCGCACCTCCAGTACATTTATGCTCCGTTGACTAATCAATGGAAGCGCGAAGGTTTTGTTTACAGTGTTACTGATCCATATGGCGCCACATTCCAACTGAAGGATGGCGATATTGTGTTCTATGATGCTGATCAATCCTCTCGTGATGATTATCGCGTCAGGGGTACGCATTAAGTGATGAATGTCAACTTTGCATAGTAAAAATTAAAGATCAGGTGTTGATATTTAAGGAGGTTGGTCCTGTGGGTCCAAACTCCCTTTTTTTGTCCAACTGTAGGTCCTATAATGATGTCGATAAGAATTTGTAAGCGCTCACATAAAAGTGAGTGCCTATCATGTGCATGCGATTTGTATTTCATCTAAGAAGGGGATGTTTACATGAAACGTTGGAAACCAACCATGTTATCTCGAAGCACTCTGAAACGCAAAGCAGCTCTCTACTTAAGCACAGCTCTCCTGGCAGGTGCTTTGGTAGGATTCACTGGTGCCTCCGAAGTACAGGCAGCTCAGCCTCATTCTTCTTACTGGTACCCGAATACGATTCTGAATTGGTCGCCGCAGACGGACCCAGATGCACCGTTCAACCGTAGTTCCGTACCGTTGGAAGAAAAGCGTGTTCAAGGAACTAAAGTGAATCCGAATGCAAAAGTAGAGCCAAAAGTGATGGCACTCGCTTCTATGTACAAAAATACATCCGGTGCGCCGTCGCAAGGAAACGACAACATGCATGGCTATGCATTTAGCTACTGGCAGTATGTAGACAGTCTTATCATGTGGGGCGGATCTGCAGGTGAAGGCCTTATCGTTTCACCAAGTGCAGATGTTATTGATGCAGCACATAAAAACGGTGTGCCTGTATACGGTACGGTCTTCCTACCGCAAATGGAGCACGGCGGCAAATTCCAATGGACACATGATTTGCTGCAGCAGCGCCCAGATGGCACGTTCCCAGTTGCCGATAAGTTAATCGAAGTGGCGAAGTACTACGGCTTTGACGGCTGGTTTATCAATGAGGAGACTCAAGGTGGTACACCTGCAGATGCGAAGAAGATGCAGGAATTCCTGAAATATTTGCAAAAGATTAAAACGCCTGAAATGGATATCGTATGGTACGATTCCATGATTAATGATGGTCCGGTTAGATGGCAAGGTGCTCTTAACGATAAGAACAGCATGTTTGTACAAGATGGTGCACAGCGTGTTTCTGATCATCTCTTTATCGATTTCCGTTGGCAATACCAAGGTAGTGGGCAGACACCGTTCAAGAAATCACCTGATGTTGCGAAGCAGCTTGGACGCAGTCAGTATGACCTGTATGCAGGTATCGATGTGGAAGCAGGCGGCTATCAGAGTAAATTGAATTGGCCTGTTCTCTTCCCGGACAATGGTACTCCAGTAACATCGCTTGGTATTTACCGTCCAGACTGGGCATTCAATGCGTCCAAGACGAATGAGCAGTTCATGGAGAACGAGCATATTTTCTGGGTAGGTCAAGGTAAAGATCCTTCAAAGACGAAGTCCAATGGCACGGCTTGGCGTGGAATTGCGCATGATATCGTCGACGAGACAGTTATCACAAACACTAACTTTACGACGCACTTCAATACAGGTAACGGAAAAATGTTCAGCGTACACGGCCAGCAAGTTCGTGACCGTGAGTGGTTCAACCGCAGCTTGCAGGACATTTTACCAACATGGCGCTGGATGAAGGACGAGCAAGGACAGAAGATTGATGCCGCATTCGACTTCAATAAAGCGTATTACGGCGGTAGCTCTTTGAAGCTCAGTGGTCAAACGGCACCAGGTGCAAGCACAAATGTGAAGTTGTATAAGACAGATGTTCCTGTCACGAAGTCTACTGTCATGTCGGTAACGTATCAGACCAATCAAGCAGAGGCAGCAGATGTAAACATCGGTGTTGCATTTGAAGGTGCGCCAAATGATTATGTAATCGTGAAGCCGAAGCATACGCAAAAAGCGGGTACAGCAAAAGATTGGACACAAGCTACGTACGATTTGAAAGACTTTGCAGGCAAGAAAGTTGTTGGAATGTCTGTACAAGTGGCAGGCAAGCAGCAAGTAAACAACTATGAGCTGAACCTAGGTGAATTTGCAATCCGCGATCACCAAGCGTTTAAAGCTCCAAATCTTAAAGAAGTACAAGGTCTAACCATTATCGATAACGATTTCCGAGATGGTTTGTATGCAGATGCTCGTTTGAAGTGGGACGATATGGGTGACGATGTTCTTTACTACCAAGTGTATCGTCAGAAGCCAGACGGTTCCCGTGAGTTCATGGGTGCAACAGGCAACAACTATTACTATGTTTCCGAAATGCGCCGTGATGGAATCGAGCAAGCGACGGACTTGATCGTCGTACCTGTTAACCGTCATTATGCAGAGGGGCGTACAGCGACTGTTCAATTCCAATGGCCGGCATACCCTGCGCCCAAAGCTGACTTTGAAGCAGATAAGACGTATGTAGCACCAGGGGAGACGATCCAGCTCAAAGATAAGTCTACGGAAGTAACGACAGAATGGTTATGGAGCTTCCCAGGAGGTAGGCCAACATCTAGTACGGAGCGTAATCCACAAGTGAAGTATGAGCAAGAAGGCGAATACGAGATTACACTGACAGCGAAAAACGCAGTCGGCCAAGATGTCGTGACGAAGAAGCTCATTACGGTAGATAAGGCAGCAGCCAACCGCTCAGAGGATGTAGCTAAGGGTAAGAAGACGACAGCTTCCTCATTCGTGAATGCAGGTGAAGCGCCTCAATTTGCAGTAGATGGTGAAATGCATACGAAGTGGTGTGCGGTAGGAAATGCTCCGCATTGGATGACTGTTGACTTGGGTGGCGAATTCAACATTACGGAGTTCGTTGTACACCATGCGCAAGCAGGTGGTGAATCTGCATCCTTCAATACACGTGAGTTCAAAGTTCAATTGAGCGCTGACGGTCAAACTTGGACAGATGCTGTTGTTGTGAAGGATAATGATAAAGGTACAAGCAAGCATGCAATCGCTAAGACGAAGGCTCGCTATGCGAAGCTGATCGTAGAGAAGCCAACACAAGGTGGAGACACAGCAGCTCGTATTTACGGCTTTGAAGTGAAGGGGATTCCATTCCAACCTGCGCAATAATAAATACTACTTCTATAAGTAAGAACAGACAGCTCCAGTTCATGAACTGGGGCTGTTTTTTTTGCTGGTTTCACAAAAAAAACAAAGAATATATTCCCAATGAAACCTTGCGTCTTTTCGTGAGGCTCCCCCGTCTAATCCATGTAAACTTCATGAAGATACAACACCTAACAGGTCATTCAAATAAAAGAAGACATGGATACCATGGTCAAAATAAAGGAGCATATACAACATGAAAACAAAAACAATCGCAATCGTAACGGCATCTATCTTGGCAGGTTCTTCTCTACTTGGTTATGTAGGTACAACATTCGCTGGCAAACAGCAGCAGCCTTCCCCACAAACGAAACAAGAAGTGAAAGTTCCAAATGTAAAGGTACAGAAGCCGCAAAAGCCGCAACAAGAAAAAACGTACGCCAATAATGCATTCCGCAATATCGGTGACGTGAAGCTTAGCGAACAATATGTGATTAAAGGTGAAGCGCGTGTATTTGAAGGCAACTACAACTACGTTGTGAAGCAAGGTAACAAAGTGATCGCAAAAGGATTTGGCACAGCATCTAAAGGCGGTCCAGAGTGGGGCACGTTCTCCCAAACGATTACGGTACCCGTTAATAAGTTGAACAGCAAGCAGCCACTGACAGTTGAACTGTTTGAAGTGGATATGGAGAGTGGTAAACAAGTACGCAAAGTAATCGTTGATTTGAACGGTAAAGGAAAAGTGAAGCAAAACGATGCATTCCGCGGTGTGAAAGTTGTATCTGCCAACGTGCAAGTAGCGATTAAAGGCGAAGCTCAAGTACATGAGGCAACTTACAACTACGCAGTAAAACAAGGAAAGAACGTCATTGCTAAAGGCTTCGGTACGGCATCAATAGGTGCTCCAGAATGGGGACAAGTAAACCAAACGATTTCCATTCCAAAGAGTAAAGTGTTCGGTAAAGAGCCTTTGACACTGGAATTGTTCGAAGTAGATATGGAGAGCGGCAAAGCAGTGAACAAGCTCGTGTTGCCAATCGCGAAAGAAGCGGGAGCTCACAAAGAAGTACTAAAGCCGAATAAAGATAAAGTAGTGAAAAACGATGCATTCCGCAACATGGGCGAAGTGAAACTTAGCGAGCAGTACGTGATTAAAGGCGAAGGTCGCCTATTTGAAGGCAACTATAACTATGTTGTGAAACAAGGTAACAAAGTGATCGCAAAAGGATTTGGCACAGCATCTAAAGGCGGTCCAGAGTGGGGCACATTCTCTCAAACGATTACGGTTCCTGTAAGTAAAACAGCTAAGAAGCAACCATTGACGGTTGAATTGTTTGAAGTAGATATGGAAAGCGGTAAGCAAGTAAACAAAGTAGTCGTTGATTTGAATGGCAAAGGGAAAGTGAAACAAAATGATGCATTTCGTGGTGTAAAAGTGGCATCTGCGAAATTGCAGGCTGCTGTAAAAGGTGAAGCTCGTGTTTTCGAAGGCACTTATCACTATGCAGTTAAACAAGGTAAAACGACGATTGCCCAGGGCTATGGCACTGCAACTATTGGCGCACCGGAATGGGGCAAACTCAATCAAACGATTTCCATGGATAAGAGCAAAGTATCTGGCAAACAGCCGCTTACACTAGAATTGTTTGAAATGGATATGGAAAGCGGCAAGGCGACGAATAAACTTGTACTGCCTATTCGCTAACCTGTATAGATAAATCGCGTAGACTTATTTGGAAGAAGCGACGCTGCTGGTGTCGCTTCTTCTCTACATAAAGGTAGCACTGCGCATCGATGGAACGGTTAAAGTTGGTGTTGGAGTGGCGACACTAAAAGATAAGGAGATACGTAACGATCGATGATTTTCTGGAGGTGAAGGGCTGCGTGAGCGACTTTGAACTGGAGAAGCGCGCGATTGCTGGCGATGATGAGAGTTTCTCTATCCTTATCGAGCAGCGGAAAGAAAGAATTTACCGTATGGCCTATACGTATGTAAGAAATAAAGAGGATGCGTTGGAAATTGTACAGGAGACGGTATATAAAGCCTATTTGTCCGTGGAGAAGCTGCAGCAGCCTCAATATTTTAATACGTGGCTGATGAAGATAGCGGTGAACGCTGCACTGGATCATATACGTAAGTCCAAGCGGGTTGTCTATATGGACAAAGATATCGAAAGAAGCTACACCCCTGATCATCGGGAGGAGAAGCTGGATTTGTATGAGGCATTGGATAGTTTGGATGAGAAGACGAGAACGGTGTTATTGCTGCGATATTTTGAGGATATGTCCTTGAAGGATATCGCCGAAACCTTTGATGCGCCATTGAGTACGATTAAGTCGATTGTTTATCGTGGGCTGGAGAAGCTGATAATAAATTTGGGGGAGGGTGAGCTGCTTGAATAAAGACTTGGAACGGCTAAAGAAAGACTATCAAAATATCGAAATTCCTGATGAGCTCACTTCTGTGACGCGGCAAGCTTTGGAACGGGGGAAACAGGAACGGGAGCGATTAAAGCAAGCTTCCTATCATGATGTGAGTTATGGTCAAATTGACAATCAAGGTCTGGATGCGAAGTCAGGCTCTATTCAAATGAATCGTGAAAATCGTAACGACCAGCAGCGTTCAGGACAGCCGCAAAGTCAACGCGCATTATCACGCAATCGTTGGGCGAAGCGTATTGGGGCTAGCGCAGCAGCTTTATTTGTATTATTTGCGATTAGCGTGAATACGATGCCTGCCTTTGCAAGTAGCCTTGAGAATATTCCGGGTATCGGCAAGCTAGTAAAGGTATTGCAGTTTAATAAAGGAGAAGCTGAAGGTGGTCAGATTACGGATTCGACCGATGTTTATGCGATTGGATTGCATGGGAAAGGCGACAGTGATCAGATTACGATTCGTTTCCAGCAAAATAATAGAGAGCAAGACGTAGCAAGTTACTTCCATGTTACTCATCGTGAGTTTCCAAATACGATGACTTTTGCGGTTGGTGGAGCTCGTAATTTCTCTGCTGAGCAAGATTTGGCTACTTTGAAAAAGAGCAAATTTGTACAGGATGCCTACATGATCATATCACCGGATGATTCGCTTGTTCGCTTCACCATTGTATTTAAAGAGCCGATTGCTTATGAAGTAAAGGAATATCAACAACCAGCAGAGGTTGTGCTTACCTTTAAGCAAGGCGAAGCAATAAATGAGCAAGAAGCAGTATATTCGGTACGTACTGCTTCACATCCATTTGGAGAAGAGCAAAGCATGATGGAGGAGATACTGCTCGAACAAGAACATGTCCGTATTTTGAAAGACAGTGCTGGTACGTATTTGGTGGAAGCGGGCTATTACCCAACGAAGGAAGAAGCGCAAGCCCAGTTGCATAAGTTAGAAGAGCAGCACGGTTTGCAAGGACAGCTGTACGTGGAAGAACGGACATTTTTGCATATACCAGCGCCAATTCGCGCTGATTAATAGGTTGCGATGGCATGAGTTGACAGATTATGTAATGCGGTTTACACTTCTACCAGCTAATAAGGAATAGGTGGTGCAGGATGACAGTAAGAACGATATTGCCATTTGGCGACCCATTATTACGTAAAGCTTGTAGGCCGATAACAGAGATGTCGCCGCGGATGTTAACCTTGTTGACAGATTTGAGAGAGACGCTTTATGCGGAGCCTGGGCGTGCGGGTTTGGCCGCACCGCAAATTGGTATTTTGCGGAGAGCTGTTGTCATGGATATGGGGGATGGCTTCCGAGAGTTTATCAATCCTGAGATCATGGAAGCTCACGGTGAACAGCAAAGTTTCGAGGCATGCTTATCTTATCCGGGCTATTATGGGCGTGTAACCCGTTATCAGTATGTCAAAGTAAAGAGCATAGATCGAGAAGGACAGCAGCTCATAACGGAAGCGGAAGGCGGCTTGGCCGTTTGCTTGCAGCATGAAATCGATCATTTGGAAGGTACCTTATTCGTGGATAGAATGAAAGATGGGGTACTTATTCATGAAGTTACGAAGCATCGAGTTCCGTTGCTGGATGTGATGAAGCTGGCGAACAGCAGAACATGCAGCTTGCCGTAGCACACTAAATATAGTAAGTACATGCAGAGTGCAGTGAAGTTAATCCCGTCACTTCCTATCGGAAGAGACGGGATTATTTGTGTAGAAGATGATTAATCTTGAAGTTAAGCTTGTATGACCTAATTTAGGCTTCTTGTCGAGATGTGAGATTGTCGAGAACGAGCAGCGCTGCGCCAATAGCGATGGCTTCTTCGCCGTAAGTTCCTTTACTAAAAACAACTTGATAGCTCGGGTAATGGTAGGTGCGGCGAATAGCCGTTTGTGTAGCTGTATAGAAGAATAGGTCATTGGACGTCATTAGAGGTCCACCAAGGATGACTTTTTCAGGATGCAGCACGTTCAGTAGATTCGCAAGCCCAATGCCGAAGTAAGTAGCAGCCTGACTGACGATCTCGGTAGCTAGTGTATCTTGTTGATGTAGTGCTTCGATGATATGTCTGAATGTAACAGCTTCACCGAGTTGAATAACGGATTGGAGACGGCTTGGTCGACCTGTTCGGAGCTTCGAGATCGCTTCTCGTTCAATTGCATAGATCGTGGCATAAGAGTCGAGACAGCCATAGTTGCCTCCTGGGGTGCGATGAGGAATTCCATCTGCTTGAATAATCATTTGACCAAGGGAACCTTCCATGTCCGTAGCACCGTGAATAAGTTTGCCATCTGCCATCATCGCGGAGCGCAATCCGACTCCTGCATGAACGTAGAGCATATAACGGACGCCTTTTGTACGATTGCTCCACGACTCGGCAATAATAGCTGTGTTGGCCCCATTATCAAGCAGCACAGGAATACGCAGTCTATGCTCAAGCTCTGCACCGATCGGGACATCATTCCAACCAGGCGCATAGAACCATTGCGGATTCTCTATGATGCCAGTAAAACGATCAAGCGTGCCTACTGCTCCGATACCAAGTCCAATGCACTGTTCATGTGGAATACGATACTTGGCAATCCATAGCTGTATTTGCTCCACAACGTAATCAATCAACGCAGAAGGTGTCATATGCTCGGTCATTGTCCAGTTAATCGAGTCGATCTTCTGTCCTGCCGCATCAACAATAGCGAGGCGAGAAGTTGTACGAGAAATGTCCAATCCGAAGCAATAGCCATAAGATGCCATTGTTCGATAAAGAATGGGACGCCGACCACCTGTTGAGGCGCCGAATCCGCTCTCCTCAATGAGTCCAGCAGCAGACAACTCTTCCAGTACGCGGGTGAGTGTGCTAACTGTTAAGCCGCTCTTTGTGAGCAGGTCGTTCTTCGAGATTTCGTGCTTCTGCCGAATCCGTCTAAAGATCTCCCGTGTCTTTGATGAAGGGATTCGATCTTGCAAGGGCAGATGCGGTCTTCCATCCTGAGCGTGTGTATTAGACATATAAAATAATCCCCGCTATTCCTGAAATTAAAATGACAGCGATGGGATGCAACTTCCAACGAATAAGCGCGAACAGCATGACAGCGAAAATAACGACGCTGAACCACGTATATCGAGCATATCCGTTTAATAGGCCGGAATGCATCGCCATATTGAAGGCAGCATAGGCGATAAGTGCCATAACAGCTGGCTTCATGCCGTCGAGTGCAGCTTGCACCCAATGATTATGATACATCCGGTAGAATAGAGTAGCAACTAAAAACATCAAAATAATGGAAGGTAATACAATGCCAATACTAGCGGCGGTGCTTCCGATCCATCCTGATGCTGCGTAGCCCACATAGACGGCACTATTCATCGCAACTGAGCCTGGGGCCATTCCTGCCAATGTAACAGCGTCTGTAAATTCAGTCGCGCTCATCCAGTTATGCTGCAGCACTTCATGCTCGATGAGTGGAATCATCGCATATCCCCCGCCGAATGACACGAACCCTAATTTGAAAAAGGTCCAAAACAGATCCCATATCATCGTTGAGTTCCTTTCTATTTTCTATTCATTCCAACAGTTCGGTTTACAGCTCGCTTCCATTGAAGATAATGCACGAGGCAGCCAGCAACCATACCGCATCCAATGACAACAACAGGATTTAATGACGTCCAGAGTAGCAGCATACAGCTTCCTCCAAATGTCATCCAAGCCGCGCGTGAACGAAGGACATCTTTGCGCATACGAATGGCGGCATAGGCAATGAGTGCAATGATTGCAGGCTGAATGCCTAGCATGGCCGCCTCGAGGAAAGGAGAATGTTGATATATGGCTGCTAAAATGGATAACACTAGCATGATCATGACAGTTGGAAGTGATATAGCGGTAACTGAAGCAAGCAAGCCACGAATTCCTGCCATTCGATATCCGACAAGCGCTGCAATATTGATGGCGACGCCACCGGGAGTAGCTCCTGCTATGGCTGTTATTTCGTGCATCTCATTAGGGGTTATCCATCCCCGTCGATCTGTTATTTCGCGATGAATGACCGGCAATATAGCGTACCCGCCCCCAAAGGTCGTCGGGCTTATTTTGATAAAGGATAAAAATAATTGAAGACAGAGCTGTGACGTTGTGAAGAGGGAAGATGATGATTGCATCGTTGTTGACCCCTTTTCCTTGTACTTCTTGATGTCTTTATTATATGCTACTTAATTTCATTTTGGAATAAAGTATGTGTTTTTTATGAATGGAAGACGAGGAAAATACGGTAAAATCATAAATGTAAATAGATTATGAATATACATTTGTTTAAATTGAACTAAACATACGGAGTGATTGAGAATAGTACCTGATTTGAGAAGTAAAAGCTAGTGACAGGAAATGAAACGAAATGTATACCTAATTTCTCTGGGGGAGGCTGGATGAAGTGATGGTCGTCCGTGATCATTACGACGGCATTTTTTTGATAAGATTCATCTTGCTCAGTGATTGAAGTAAGGTACAGCTATCTTTCTTTCGGATGAACATATACCAGCAAATAATAAAAAAACACCTGTCATCCGACTAGCGGAATGACAGGTGTTTTTCAAAGGTCAGATGACCCAATTATAATTAGTTGTTCAAAGCTGCTTCGTAGCGCTTCTCTACTTCGGACCAGTTCACAACGTTCCAGAATGCAGCAATGTAGTCTGGGCGTTTGTTCTGGTAGTTCAAGTAGTAAGCGTGCTCCCATACATCAAGGCCAAGAACTGGAGTCTTGCCTTCCATGATTGGGGAGTCTTGGTTAGGCAAGCTGTATACAGTCAATTTGCCGTTGTCTACAGCAAGGAATGCCCAGCCGCTACCGAAACGTGTTGTAGCTGCTTTAGCGAAATCTTCTTTGAACTTGTCGAAACCGCCAAGCTCGTTCTGGATTGCTTCAGCAAGCTTACCGGATGGTGCGCCGCCAGCGTTAGGAGCGATTGTCTCCCAGAATAGGGAGTGGTTCGCATGACCGCCGCCGTTGTTGCGAACAGCAGTACGGATGCTTTCTGGAACAGCGTCCAGATTAGCGATCAAATCTTCGATAGACTTGTCTTGCAATTCAGGAGCGGACTCCAAAGCTGCATTCAAGTTCGTAACATACGTATTGTGGTGACGACCGTGGTGGATAGTCATTGTTGTTTCGTCGATATGCGGTTCCAAAGCGTTAGTTGCGTATGGAAGCGCTGGTAGTTGATGTGCCATTATGCATTACCTCCTAAAAGGAATATGTAATAACTCTACTTCAATTAAACCTGATCCTATTGAATAAATCAACAAAAAAGTTTAAAAAGTCTTGAAGGTCTAAAATGACTGTGTAAATTACCTGCAAATCAATGTGAAATGAAGGTAAGTTAAGTTCCGCTTTCTATTATGTACCCTATTTCGATTTTTTATAAACTAAACGAATCTGTAAGAGCAAAATCTGGACCTGGCTTCAATATGTGAGACGGCCATATCCATCACAATTACTATCAATAGAAATGATTTATTGAGCATGCATGGAGATGTCATTTGGTAATAAATATACACTTTTAACAGGAATTAAGACAAAATACCTTTGTAAACGATTTCAATTAAGCGCTTTCACAAGAAAACAAAAGATTTTCTGTGCTTTTTTATGGAATATGGCCAAAGAAGAAGGAATTTAGGCTTTTTTGTCGTATAATACTTAGGTCAGAGGGAAAGACCAAACAGACGATAGATAGAGACAATAGACGCTGTAAATACATTGAGTTCAGGATGAGGAGAGTAAGACATGATTGTTCGTTCCTTTCAATTGTCGGATTATATGCCGACGAAGCAGTTGCTGGAGTTGTCATTGTCGGAAGAATGTTGCGAGAAAACTTGGGATGCCTTTGCGCGACAACTGTCATTAGATGGTGAGCTTGTTGTCGTTGCACAATTGGAGCTGGATTCAGAAGTACGTACTGTAGGGGTTGCGATTGGGACAGTAGATCAGAACAATGGCTACTACTATCGCTTGGCAGTACATCCAGAGTTCCGCAACCAAGGTATTGGCAAAGCACTTGTAGGCAAGTTGGAGCAGAAGTTCCAACAACGTAAAGTAAGGAACATTATGATTGCTGCAGATGAGCATACTGAGATGGTGCTACCGTTCTTTGAGCAGTTGGGATACGGAACACAACATGTCTTACGTTCATTGAAGCAGTTGCGCATTGTAGCTGGCTAGTTACAGGCTGGTTTACAGTTAAAGCGCACACAATCGAATATCATGCATAGGAAGGCATATCTTTTCAACCGTTGCATTCGGGGGAAAGATATGCTTTTCTATTAGTATATGATGACGTGAGGCTGATGGTAGCGCATGATTACATATCGTAGAACACTTGTGAAAAGTTTTAAGCATGATGGGCATTTGCATCGAATGTGGATGGAGAATTGGATCGTCCCAAAGCAAATGTGTCACCAGCTACATCAACAAGAGGACATGCTGGTACTCATTAACTGTCATACTCCAATCCAAGAAGCGAATGGCAAGCAGTGGATAAGCAAAGTGCCGGCGGTCACTTTTTTTGTCCCGAATCAATGGTTCAATATTGTCGCTCTCATAGAAGAGCAGGGAATACGGTATTATTGTAATATTGCGTCACCAGCATACCAGACAGATGGGGTCATTACTTATATCGATTACGATCTGGACGTGATCCGTCATTCTGACGGTCATATTGCGATTGTTGATCGTGAGGAATATGATATGAATCGTCTGGTGTATCACTATCCGGATGTTGTAGAACGGCGGGTCGCACAAGGAATGGAAGCATTAATGGGGCGGATGCGCAAGGGAGATACTCCTTTTCAGGATGAAGCGGTCCTATGGTACTATCAACAATGGATGAAAGCCCAAAGTTAATCGGGTTATGATGGAGGTAGCTTGGTGAAACAAGTATTAATTTACACAGATGGCGCCTGCTCTGGGAACCCCGGTCCTGGAGGATGGGGCGCCGTGCTCCTTTTTGGTGTGTATCGCAAAGAAATATCTGGCGGAGAGAAGCATACGACCAATAATCGCATGGAGATTCAGGCGGTCATCGAGGCGCTGAAAGCGTTGAATGAGCCGTGTCTCGTTAAGCTGTACAGTGATTCTGCTTATGTCGTTAATTGTTTTCAACAAGGCTGGATTTACAATTGGATGAAAAATGGCTGGCGTACGAGCAAAGGGCTGGCTGTCGAAAATAAAGAATTGTGGCAGGAGCTATGGCAGCTGATGCGCAAGCATAAAGTCGAATATATAAAGGTTAAGGGCCATAGTGACAATGAGTTGAATAATCATTGTGACTTCCTAGCGCGAGAAGCGATTAAGCAATTGGGCAAATGAGTGTGGGAACCCAAATAACTGCATTTTTGCGGATAATATCCCTAAAACGAACTTTTACAGATTAAATAACTGCATAATTGCCGCTTTTTAGACCAGAGGCCTACCATAATGAAGCATTCATAACAGATACGGTGTCCGTGAGCAATGCTAAGCTAATTTGTGATGGAATAGACATCAAGCAAAGTTTTGCTTGGTGTTTTTGGCAATCTTGTTTATGGTAGAAACACACGTTGATCCGAACCGCACTTTAACGTTATCATTAGTAGGGTTACAATAAGGTGTCGAACATCTTGTTAACGAAGTTCTAACTTTTGATATAGCAACCACATTCTGTGCATGTTATTCCATTTGCAATCATGGATGTATTATATAGCTTGATAGTTTTCGGATGTAAAAATAAAAGGAGAAGGAGGGGGCGTGAAATGCCTCGTGCGAATTGGCATGAGCCTGAGACGGCAGAACGTTGGGCATCCTTGAAACAAGACATCATTGAAGCAGCGTCGTCTTTAGGTATTGACCAAGTCGGCTTTACGACGGCAGATCCGTTTCTTTCTTTAAAAGAAAGGCTGCAAACTTCGATCGATCGAGGCTATGCCTCAGGCTTCGAAGAGCCGGATTTGGACAAGCGAACGACGCCGCGTCTGTTAATGTCGGAAGCACGGTCGATTATCGCGATTGCTGTCGCGTATCCGTCGAAGCTGCCGGAATCTCCGCAGACCAAGTCGGAGCCTGGGCAATACCGCGGGATGTTTGCCCGCACCGCATGGGGGATGGATTATCACCATGTGCTGCGCGACCGCTTGCAGAAGCTGGAGGCGTATATTCGCGAGCGTGTGCCTGAGCCGGAACTGCAATTTAGAAGCATGGTAGACACCGGCGAGTTGTGTGACCGCGCTGTTGCAGAGCGGGCTGGTATTGGCTTTAGCGGCAAGAACTGTTTAATTATCTCGCCGCAATATGGCTCGTGGATCTATCTCGGTGAGATGATTACGAACATTCCATTTCCGCCAGATCATGCAATTACAGAGGATTGCGGCGAATGTACGCGCTGCTTGGATGCTTGTCCGACAGGAGCACTTGTCGGACCGGGGCAAATGAATGCAAAGCGCTGCATTTCATTTTTAACGCAGCTTAAGGAGCCGATTGCTGGCGACTTGATGGCGAAGATGGGGAATCGGCTGTACGGTTGTGATACGTGCCAGGTCGTGTGCCCGAAAAATAAGGGCTTCAATTGGACGCATCATCCCGAAATGCAGCCTGACCCTGAGGCGGTTAAGCCGCTCCTGGTACCGATGCTGGAACTGTCCAACCGCGAGTTCAGCGATCAATTCGGCATGAGCGCCGCCGCATGGCGCGGCAAGAAGCCGATCCAGCGCAATGCGATGGTGGCGCTGGGTAACTTCCGCGACCGCAGTGCAGTGCCTGCGCTCACGGAAGCGTTGAACGCCGAGCCGCGCAGAGAGCTGCGCATTACGGCGGCATGGGCACTCGGCCGCATCAGTGGAGCGGCCGCGATCGAAGCGCTCGCGAAGGCATTGCCGCGCGACCAGGATGAGGAGGTGCGTCAGGCAATGCGCGACGCAATCGAGGAAGCGAAGGCGGCACCGGAGCCGCTGTACGTACAAGAGATGGAATCTCCAATCGGCACACTGACATTGTGCGCTACGCTGGACGGCCTCTGTGCTATCGAATTCGGCTCCATATTGGATCGATCCGATACGATTCAAGCATGGGCAGCCAAAGCCATCGGCAAAGTGACGATGCAGCGTCATCCAGAGCGTCTAAAGGAAGCGAAGCTGCAGTTGGAGGAGTATTTCCGAGGTGAACGCAAGCAGTTCGATTTGAAGATCGATATGCGAGGGGGAACACCATTTCAGCGTGAAGTATGGACGGCCTTATGCGATATTCCTTATGGTGAGACTTGCTCGTACAAACATATCGCTGAAGCAGTTGGGCGCCCTAAAGCGGTTCGCGCTGTAGGTGGAGCGAACAATCGTAATCCACTGCCGGTAGTCATTCCGTGTCATCGCGTCATTGGCGCAGGTGGTGCACTTGTCGGTTATGGCGGTGGTTTAGGGATAAAAGAAACGTTGCTTTCTTTAGAAAGTTGACGAATTTTGTCTGATTACCGGGTAAACAAGAAAAAAATGGAACTGAGTTCAATTGTAAAGAAACGGCAGACATGCTATCATAATGGCTAATGTAATGGTAGAATTATGGTTGAGTGCATAAAAGAATGAATATAAATGCTGGGGTGACGACGTAACATGTGGACAACCATTTTCATAATTCTTGCGCTAATTATCGGTATTGTCATTGGATTTGCCGGTGGCGTATTCTACTTGCGTAAGCAAATGGAGAAGATGCAGACTGATCCGCAGATGCTGCAAAAGATGGCCAAGCAAATGGGCTATAACTTGAATGGCAAGCAGATGCAAAAAGCACAGCAAATGATGAAGAACAAGAAATTTAAATAATCGGCCATCCTCTAACGCAATTGACGGAGATAGAGATGGAGCGGCTGGAGGAGGGACGGCTATTTATGGCAGGCGTGAAAGATTACGTTAATACGCAAGTTGGCGATAACCGAGAGCGAATCGAGCATCATGTGAAAGAAATCTTGAAGCTCATTGGTGAAAATGTGGAGCGTGAAGGGTTGCTAGATACTCCTGCCCGTGTGACGAGAATGTACGAGGAAATCTTCTCTGGCTATCAGGTAGATCCTCGCGATGTGCTCGGCGTTACCTTTGATGAACAGCATGAAGAACTTGTCATCGTCAAAGATATCACGTATTATAGCCAATGCGAGCACCATATGGCGCCGTTCTTCGGTAAAGTTCATATCGGGTACGTTCCTAGCGGTAAGATTGCTGGATTGAGCAAGTTTGCTCGACTAGTTGATGCGATTACGCGTCGTTTGCAAGTTCAGGAACGGATTACATCCGAAATTGCAGATATAATGGATGAAGTGCTTCAACCACACGGTGTTATGGTCGTTGTGGAAGGAGAGCACTTGTGCATGTGCGCACGCGGCGTGAAGAAGCCGGGCAGCAAGACGGTAACGTCTGCGGTTCGCGGGACTTTCCGCAGTGATGCGGCACAGCGCGCGGAATTCTTATCGCTATTGCGACAGTAGACTTGGGTTTAATGATGGAGGAAGAACCCGTTCCGGGCATGGAACGGGTTCTTCTTGCTCGTAGGCAGGAAGGTTTCGTAGGAAGCACACGACATCGTCGCGTTCTTCGTGCGAAGCCTTCGATGTATGATCCGTTAGGCAACGAAGAAGGAGGAGTTTGGAACTCATGACAGTGAAACAAGTGGAAGAGAATAGTGTGGAGCAAGAAAAGGTACTTACAGAAGAGCAAGCTGAATTGACTCGTATGTATGAAGCAGCGACAGCTTATAAGAAGTTGTCTGCTTGGAAGTGGATGTCCGATAATACGGTATTCGCGGTTAAAAATCCAGAAGATGAAGAGATGGGCTACTGCAGCATTATGGGTACGAGCGAATCTTTGTTTGGATTGGCTTTGTTCCGTGGTGCAGAGGGCTTGGAAAGCTTGAACGACATGCTGCTAGAGCGCGATGAGCGCTACGCATGGCTGCACCGTCAAAAGTGTATGATGGTAACGTATGAGGACCGTGCAGATATCGAGAAGCGTGACTGGCAAGAAATTAAGGACTTGGGCTTCAGCTTCCGCGGTAAAAATGCGTGGCCGATGTTCCGTGCCTTCGATCCAGGTCTTGTGCCTTGGACATTGAACCGTGAGCAAGTTCGCTTCATGACGATGGCATTAGAGCAAGCGATGATCATAGCAGAGCGCGTGAAAAAGGATGCAGAGACACTTGCAGCACCACGTTCTGGTCAAGTGCTTGTCCGTGAATTGGTGAACGGTGAGTGGACGGATACATGGAGAGACCCGGACTTCATTCTTAAGCGTCCAGTTAAAGTGATGTGCGAAGATCAAGCTCGCCTGAATGATATTATGGAGCGCTTCCCGAATAAAAAGGGACATTGGGAAACAGAATTCTTCTTTGCTCCTGTAGCGGTACAAGGTGAATCTGAGCGTCCTTACTATCCACGACTTTGCCTGTGGGTAGACCGTTTGGCGCGTCAAGCTGTAGGCTTCCACTTGTCTTATGATGACAACTATGAGCAGGAATTCTTGAATCATTTCCTTCAATTGATCGAAGAGAAGGGGGCTCGTCCACAAAAGCTAATCATTCGTACGAACGATACAGTGGACTTGCTAGAGAAGACAGCACAGCGTATGAAGATCAAAATCGAGCGTGAGCCGAAGCTTGTATATTTGGAAGAGGCACGTGACGATTTGTTCGAGTATTTCATGAAAAATGACAAGAAATAAATGATAGATGCATTCGATAGTCCATTTTGACTGTATGTAAAGATGGCTGTGAATCTACAACAATCGCTTTTCTTTTCCCTATTCATAGGGTGGAAGAAAGGCGATTTTTTTATGTTATTTGATTTATAAAATAAGATGAGTAATTCTACTTTATTATGTATGATAGCAACAATTTTTCATTTCTACGTTATTGGATTGTATGATAGTACATCTGGTACAGTATTCATTCATAGATCGCAGATTAATCTACCACCATTCTAGCTGCTCATAGAAAATGTTCAAATGATTACTCCCGATAGTACACTTGGCACATGTCTATAAAATGCTGAGCTGCCTTAGAGAGATAACGATTTTTGAGCCAAATTAAAACGGATGATGAAGTTGAATCTTCTATTTGTACAGAACGAACGTGGAAACCTGGGTGCATTTGTAGTACAGTTTCTGGTATGATCGTTGAAGCAAAGCCAGATTGAACAAGATTCATAAGTAATGCGATATCTGAACATTCGCCGATCACATTCGGTGCTATATTTCTCCCCGTAAACTGTTCCATAATTAAGCTGTGCACACCCAATCCTTGGGTACTCGGTAAAATGAGGGGCACCTCTTGCAGTTGCTGCCATAGATCACGATCTGTGCATATGTTTTGTGTACCGGTGACAAAGCATAGCGATTCTTTTCGAAGTGGCATAACAGTGAACGCTTCCAGATTCAGAGGATAGCGGATAATGGCAACTTCAATAGCCCGCTCCTTGATCATTTTGCATAGCTGAGCGGATTCATTTTGTTGTATTTTGTAAGTGATCTTCGGATATTTTTCCCGAAAGGCTTGCAATAGCTTCGGCAGGACATGATCCGATAGCGTATTTACACCAAATGCAAGTTGACCGCGAATCCCACTGCCTATTTCTTTAACTTCCATTTCACTCTCTTCCATGAACTGGACAATCCGAAGTGCGTGTTCATACAACGATTGCCCTGCACTAGTCAGTTCGATGCCGGAACGATGGCGCTTAACCAATTGGACATTAAGCTCTTGCTCTAGCTGCTTTAGCTGTTGGCTGAGCGGTGGTTGTGCCATGCGGAGTTTGGCAGCTGCTCCAGTAATTGTCCGCTCTTCAGCAATAGCAATAAAATATCTAAGTTGTCTAATATCCACTTTTAGCGAAACGCTCCTTCCATACTGAATTCATATGCAAAAGTAACTATATCAATATTTTTCATATATTTTGTTCCATGGTAGCATAAAAAGCATTACCAAGAAAAGGTGAGGTGAAGCGTCATGCCAAGAGCGTTCATAATCGTGTTATCTGGAGTTCTGATGATGGGTTGTTCGATCGCACCGTCACAAAAAGAAAAAGAAAATTCCGTATCCTCCGATCAGGCTCAAAAACAGGAGCCAACCTCTTCGAAGTCAAACGATCTGAAGGTCTTAAATGAAGCCTTGTTGGCTGCAGCTGAAAAAGGAGAAACAACAGCAGTGCTGCAATATCTTAAAAACGGTGCAGACATCAATACGAGAGATAAGGATGATCGCACACCGGTTATGTTAGCGACTGTAGGCAATCACTCTGTTACGGTTAAAGTTCTATTAGATCGTGGAGCTGATGTTAATATTCAAGATAACCGCAAAGACAACCCTTACTTGTATGCTGGGGCGGAAGGGTTAACAGAAATTTTAAAGCTGACGATCAAAGCAGGTGCGGATACCAAAATTACGAACCGTTACGGCGGTACTGCTCTCATCCCAGCAGCAGAACATGCACATTTAGACGTGATTGAATACTTAGTAAAGCATTCAAATGTAGATATTAATCATGTTAACAATCTTGGCTGGACGGCATTAATGGAGGCAATCGTGCTGGGCAGTGGCGGAGAAGAACACCAGCGAGTGGTGGGCATGCTTATTCAGTACGGAGCCGATGTAAACATCCCAGATATAGATGGAGTATCTGCATTAGAGCATGCAAAATCAAGAGGATTCGATGAAATTGCAAACATGCTTATAGCTGCAGGAGGAACATGACGTGAACTCATCTACGTATTGGCTTACGAATGTTTTGCTAGAGGTAGCTTTTGAAAAAGAGCAAGATGTGATCGTAGGGACACAGACAGCACTTCATCATATACAAGTCAAAGAAGGTGTAATTGCCGACATTATTGCTGCGAGTCAATTGCCAGCGGACGGGATTCCACATATGGATGCCAAAGGCCTGCTTATGCTGCCGTCATTTAAAGAAATGCATATTCACATCGACAAAACGTATTATGGTGGACCTTGGAAAGCAGTGCGGCCAGCTTCAAATATCTTTGATCGTTTGGCAGAAGAACAAGTCATTCTTAAACAGCAACTGCCTACAGTGAAGGAGCGGGCTGCTAAAATGCTCGACTTACTGCTTGGCTATGGTGCCACTCATATTCGTACACATGTAAATGTTGATCCGATTGTCGAAACTAAAAACATGGAGCTAACGCTGCAAGTGCTTAGCGATTATGCTGGCAAGCTTACGGCAGAGAGTGTTGCTTTCCCTCAGCATGGCTTGCTTAAGTCATCGTCTGTGGAACGAGTGAAGGGCGCCATGAGGCTTGGAGCTACGCATGTCGGAGCGGTTGATCCCGCGATAGTCGACGACAATATTGAGATGTCCTTGGCTACACTAGTGGATATTGCTATTGAGTTTGATGCAGGCATTGATCTGCATTTGCACGAGCGCAATCAGCTGGGTCTTTATACGATGAATAAGCTGGCTGATTTGACAGAGGAAGCAGGCTGGCAGGGACGCGTGATGGTGAGTCATGCCTTCGGATTCGCAGGTCCCGTAACGAAAGCGGCAGAGCAGTTGGCGGAACGATTTGCAGAGCTAGGCATATCGATTTCCTCTACTGTGCCGATCGGAGCAGTGCAGATGCCAATTCCGATGCTGCGTGAAAAAGGAGTCCGGGTTGAGCTTGGAAATGACAGCATCACGGATCATTGGTCACCGTTCGGAACAGGGGATATGCTGGAGAAAGCGAATCGAATGGCAGAGTTGTACAATTATGCGGATGAGTACTCGCTTTCTCGTGCACTTGCTTGCATTACAGGTGGTGTCACTCCGCTGAATAAGGATGGGGAGCAAGTATGGCCTATTCAAGACAGTATCGCAGATGCTGTATTCGTAAAGGCTAGTTGCTCAGCGGAGGCAGTTGCCCGTCGTTCGGATCGCCGTGCCGTTATGTTTATGGGACAAGTTGTAGCTGGAGCGTTATAGTCCAGTAGCGGATGGTAGACAAGCTATATAGGTTGTTGGATATCGATATAGTTGCAAAAGATAAGGGGAGCGGCTGAGCCGCTCTTTTTCGATAGTTTAGGTCGCTTGTGTTGTAGTATTTTAAGATACGTGGAAAGAAACCAGCTCGATATACTTCCGCTTGTTCAGGAGTTAGGACTGTTTCTGCGTTGTGAATACGCGGCAGATAGCCATTGTAAGGCGCGTTTGCCAAACTGGAAGTCTGATCAAGCGCTCGCGATTGGGGATGTTGATTGTTCTTTCCGTATCGCTTACGCTTCGCGAGTTTACTCTAGGAGTCCCTGTTCAACCGGGGCTTCCTTTTTTAACTCTTGTAGATGCTGGTAGTAGAGATAAGAGTCCACACAACCTTCGAGGAATCAGTGTTTTTCTATTTCCGAACATTTTCGCTATTTAATAAAAAACGTTCGTTATTAATAAAATTTCCTAATAATCTTGCTCAGAAATTGTTCGTCTTTTTCTGCATATTCTTTCTATTTAACAGTGTTCGATAACTAATTGACAAAATATGATGATCCGTTATAATCTAAGATGGCTAATAAACCATAAATTTCCTCTATTTTTCACACCTCATAATTTACTTAGTCTCAAATTTCCTATGTTTTCAGTACGTTGTAAAAATTGAAAAGGATGTGAATGTAAGATGCCTGTAACTACGACGCTTACATTTGGAGATTTAATAAGACAGCACAGGACTGAGGCAAAGTTATCTCTAAATGAGTTGGCTAATTTGTCAAGCGTGAACAAATCTATCATTTCAAGGATTGAAAGTGGTGAAGTTAAGAGGCCGGAATTTAAGACTTTAAAAGCTAGCTGAAGCCCTTCATATTCCTTACGAAACGTATTTAATACATTATATCGGAACTGAGCAAAATCCTGACGTCATCAATAATATTCTTGAAGACGCTATCAAGGATATGAGGCCTATCCCGACCATAACCCAAATTGCTATCAAGTTTCTCGAAACCGAGCGTTTGGACAGCTATGACGCCACTGCACAACTATTCCATTCCACACAGTCCATCGACAATCTAGAACTAAAGCTCGCTCTATACCAAACCATCATAAACTACTCCCGAGGCCATGGGGTAGTGACTTACTTAGCCCGTTCATTATTTCAAGAATACCTTATTGTACGCGATGATTTTAGCAAGTTAAAAGATACGTACCAAGCTGGGAGGTACGTTCTTAAATACAAAGAGCAATTACCCCCAGCAGAATACTCCAAGCTACTATATTCTCTCGCCGTGCATGCACATGTTATACGAGAGTACGAAGACAGCGTGAACTATTGCAGGACACTACTTGCGAGTAGCGAGAAGGAAGCCCTAGCAGTCAGATCATATGTCATTGACGTCTTGCGTAGCGCCCATTTTTACCTTGGAAATTATGAACTAGCCGAAAAGTATGCCGAGGAGTATCGGAGGTGTGTTCCTTCTATTGAGGGAGATAACGACCGCTTGCTAACGGCGATGATAAACGCGAAAAGAGGGCATATAGAGCTTGCAACTGAACAGTTCGAAAGGTGCCTTCAACTTTGTTCTAATTCCTTTATCGTGTATATCGTTAATGCTTACGTATCATTATGTTTCGAGCGCGATCATATAGATAAAATAAAGAATCTCCTTTTAAGCTATGAGGTAACGATTCATGATCAGACCTACACAACACCTATGCGAAGGGGTGAGCTTGCGAAGTTTTATAAAACTAAGGGGGACTATTATAGTCAAACGATTGATATCGACCGGGCTATAAGTGAATACATTGAAGGAGCCTATGCATATGCTTGTATTGATGACGTCGACAATGAACGCGAATGCTTGCGGTTGATTTATCAAGTAAGCAAGAAAAATAAACTAACAGCTGATGTAATAGATCGTATTGGGGACTATTATAACCGTTTTACTAGAACAGGAGGGTCATCATGAAAAAGAGGGTTATCAAAATTTTATACTCAGCTGCTTTATTAGGTCTTGTCGTGACTGTCATTCCAATCCTTGGCGGAGTAATTGACGGCGGGAGAGTTATGTCAGTTATAGACGTTCCATGGTAATCAAGAAAAAGACACAAGACGCCAATTCGGCGTCTTTTTTGTTGCTGCAAACACAAACCATAAGATCACAAGCAACCGATTGTATAATAATGGTGGGGAACTGACTTATAGGTGAGTGAATGGGGAGATTCACTCACCAACGTAAAAAGGTGATTTCTATGTTTGATGAAATTGAATTCCTACGAAAACAAATGCATGAAGCCTATGAAAAAGGCTTACCACTGACCGATGTTCGAATGATCCACATCAGCCAAGACCTCGACAAACTTCTCACACTGTATCACGTCATACACAATTCTGAAAGCAAATCATTTCACTTAAATTTATTAACTGGTATAAATGTTATTACGTTAGGGGGTGATGACTCTCACATGTAAAAATTGTACATCCTGCATCAATCACAGTAATTACATATCATAGGGGCTGTGAAATAGATAACGGGAGGTAATGATTCAATGAAGAAAACTAGTAATACAAAAACACGCTTAAAATTATTTGCGGCTACATTAGGGATTTTTGTTGCAACTGCAATTTCTCCAATTAAGTTGGAAGCATATGAGTATTATGGTTGGTGGAATGATCCATTAAAACTGAAAACGGGTATAACATCGGGTTCTTATACAATATTTGCAACAGATGGCTTGCAATACGGGGGGAAAACCTTTATGTTTGCAACTGCTTGGAAGTCGGCAATGGGGGAATGGAATGATAAAACTGAGGCGGCAATTCCTTATCACGGTGATGTTGGCGGCGTGGAGAGAATAAGAATGGACGGATATAATCATGGAATGAACGGTGTGGATCGGCTACACTTAGTTGGACAATAAAAATAAGGGCTAGTAGAATGAAGAGAATAATACTAGGAGCGGATCTACTATGCCAAAACAAAGACGTACATTTACAGCAGAATTCAAAAGACAA
>NZ_JACYTN010000023.1 GCF_014841135.1 Paenibacillus arenosi | reverse complement strand
TGTTTGGTGACGATGGCGGAGGGGTTCCACGCGTACCCATCCCGAACACGAACGTTAAGTCCTCCAGCGCCGATGGTACTTGGACCGCAGGGTCCTGGGAGAGTAGGACGTTGCCAAGCAAACACAGCCCACTGATGATTCCATCGGTGGGTTTTGTTTTTATTTAGTTATTTATTTTATATCGTTGAATTTAGTTTCTATATCTTAATCAGATTAAGGATGTTTGAAGTGTAATAATCATTTTATAGGGTGAAGGCCCTTATATTAGTGAGAGTTATGCTAAATAGGTAGAAAATTAACAAGCCATTGATCTATATGATCAATGGCTTTATTACTATTGGCCAGTAATATTTTTTACTACACCATCTACAGATTGGGTAAATTGTTGGTATGCTTCGCTTTCAACAGCTTGTTTGAAGGTATCCAAATTCGCACTATTAATAGCATCTTGTATAGAAGTATTAAAGTTGATTCCAAGCTGTTCCCAACTAATTGCTGAAGTTAGGTTTTGATATTCCTGTCGTAATGGTTCGATCATTTCATTAAAGGTTTGTTCAGTAGCCGTTGTATATATACGATCTATTTCTGCAGTGATGTTGGCCACACTTTGAATGGATTGTGCACCATCTTGAATGACTTTGGTACCTTCTTCAATGGCTTGTTTACCTTCTTGTATTGTTTGATCTACTAGGCCGCAGCCACTAAGTAGAAGTACACCCAGCGCCACACATAAGAACCTCTTTTTCATGAATAAAATCCTCCTTATATATCGCTATATGCAGTAATACGTAAACCTCACTCTGATGGACTCACTTTTAAGTAACTAATACTGATCATAACACAATTTGGGAGAACCATTTTGTTTATTGTTACTGGGGGGGCTTTGTTTCTTGACACGCTATAGAGCCTCTGCTAATATGGGCATAATATCTAAGAGCCTATAGACAAAATAAAACCTTTGTTTTCGCTGAAAAGACAACATTTAAGAGAAAAAAGATTAGGAAAAGGGAGGGACTTCTTCTGTGTGGGAGTCTAAATTTGTAAAAGAAGGTTTAACGTTTGACGATGTATTGCTAGTTCCACGTAAATCAAGTGTGCTACCTAAAGAGACAAGCGTTGCTACTCGTTTGAGTAACAATGTTAAACTTAATATTCCCTTAATTAGTGCGGGTATGGATACAGTAACGGAAGCTCCGCTTGCTATCGCTATCGCACGTGAGGGTGGTATGGGTATTATTCATAAGAATATGCCAGTTGAACAGCAGGCTGAAGAAGTGGATCGTGTAAAGCGCTCAGAGAGCGGTGTTATTACAAATCCATTCTCCTTATCTCCTGAACATTCTGTTGCGGATGCGGACAAGCTAATGGGCAAATTCCGTATTTCGGGTGTTCCAATTGTTGATGAGAATCACAAGCTTGTCGGTATCATCACGAACCGTGACATGCGTTTTGTTGCTGACTACAGCATTGCTATTAAAGATGTAATGACAAAAGAAAACTTGGTAACAGCGGCAGTAGGCACAACGTTGGACCAGGCTCAAGTTATGCTGCAAGAGCATAAAATTGAAAAGCTTCCTTTGGTGGATGAAGATAATACGCTTAAAGGTCTTATCACAATTAAAGATATTGAGAAGGCAATTCAATATCCTAACGCAGCTAAAGATGCACAAGGACGCTTGCTTGTAGGAGCAGCAGTTGGTATCTCTGGCGATACATTTGATCGTGCTGAAGCATTAGTACAAGCTGGCGTTGACGCTATCGTTGTCGATTCTGCTCACGGTCATCACATAAATATTTTAGACGCAGTTCGCAATCTTCGTGCACGCTATCCAGAGCTGACGATTATTGCTGGTAACGTGGCTACGGGTGAAGGTACTCGTGACCTAATTGAAGCTGGTGCATCTGTTGTTAAAGTGGGTATCGGACCAGGTTCCATTTGTACGACTCGTGTTATTGCTGGTATCGGTGTTCCTCAAATTACAGCAATTTATGATTGTGCGACAGTTGCTCGTGAATATGGAATTCCAGTTATCGCTGATGGCGGTATTAAATACTCTGGTGATATTACCAAAGCACTTGCTGCTGGCGGTAGCGCAGTTATGTTGGGCAGCTTGCTTGCTGGTACAGAAGAGAGCCCAGGTGAGTCTGAGATTTACCAAGGACGTAGCTACAAAGTTTATCGTGGTATGGGTTCCCTTGGTGCAATGAAAAAAGGTTCCAAGGATCGTTACTTCCAAGACAGTAGCAATGAGAAGAAACTCGTTCCAGAAGGAATCGAGGGCCGCGTTGCTTACAAAGGTCCATTGGCAGATACGATTCACCAATTAATTGGTGGCTTGAAAGCTGGTATGGGCTACTGCGGTACGGAAAGCTTGAAGCAGTTGCAGAACGATACACACTTTGTTCGTATTACAGGTGCAGGATTGCGTGAGAGCCATCCGCATGATGTTCAAATTACGAAGGAAGCTCCTAACTATTCCTATTAATAAGCATGTAATATGGCATTTCATAAGTAGCTAAATTGTTTATGTTTATATGTTTATGAGGTGTTTCATACGAATTATTGGAAGACAGGGTATCTTTACCCTGTCTTTTTTCGTGCTATCGGCTGTGATAGAATAGGGAATAGGTTCAATCTGGGAAGGAGTTATTAAAGTGTCTAATATAAACCAAACAAGTACAAAACGTCCACGTTGGAAACGCGCTGTTGCATTGGCAACAGCTTTGCACATATTATCTTATACTATGCTGCCATCTGTAGGAATGGTTGCAGCTGAGCAAGTTGCTCAGAAAGAAGTTAAAGCTTCAACAAATTCAGCTACATCTAGTGCGAAATCGACAGAAGCAGCCAAAAACATGGGTGCTTCATTGAAGACTAAGCTGGATCTTAAAGTAACGTCTGCAATCATTGTGGAAGCGAGCACTGGACAAGTTTACGCAGAATACGAAGCGGATAAAGCTCTTCCGCCAGCTAGTATGACGAAAATGATGACAGAGTATATCGTCATGGAGAAAATTAAAGCTGGCGAGTTATCATGGGATACAGTGGTTACTACGACTGAGCACGCATCGCTAACAGGAGGGTCCCGTATATTCCTGGCAAAGGGAGATCAGCATACAGTTGAAGAATTGTACATTGCAATGGCGATTGGGTCCGCAAATGATGCTACAGTAGCATTAGCAGAGCACATATCACAGAGCGAAAAACAGTTCGTCAAATTAATGAATGAGACTGCAAAGCGTCTTGGTATGGAAGATACACACTTCATTAACTCCACAGGTCTAGGGAAGAAGGATATGCCTGAGAAGTATCAGCCTGCTAGTAATGAGGAAACGGTGATGTCTGCACGGGATGTAGCTAAGCTTGTTCGTGCAATTGTTATTGATCATCCAGAGTTTAGTAAATACACAACGATTCAACAACATAAGTTCCGTGAGCGCGATGCAACTCCGATTATCAATCTGAACTGGATGCTTGAAGCGAATAAAGATGTAACAAATTTCCGCCAATTTGCTTATGAAGGTCTGGACGGTATGAAAACAGGATTTACAGATCAAGCAAAGTACACGTTCGCTGGAACAGCTGAGCGCGATGGTATGCGTCTTATTACAGTAGTTATGGGTTCCCCTCGGAAAGAAACACGTTTCACAGAGACGAAAAAGCTATTGGATTATGGTTTCAAACATATTGAATTGAAGCAAGTTATTGGTCCTAAGCAAGTAGTTGCGGGTACGGAGACAGCACCAATTAAGAGCGGCGTAGAAACAGAAGTTCCAATCGTAACGGAGAAAGAGGTTGCCTTTGTCGTGGACAAGGGTGCTAAGTTCGATGCGAAGAACTTGAAGCAAGAAGTGAAGCTAACTCCTGAAGATCAGCTTGAAGCACCTATTAAGCAAGGCCAGAAGATTGGTACGGTTACGTATACGTACAAAGGAACAGCAGGAGAAGAGCAGCAAACCGTTAACTTAATCGCTTCGGAAGAAGTAGAAAAGGGAAGCTGGTGGCGTTTATTCTTCCGCGGTATTAAAAATTTCTTCGTTGATCTATTCAATTCTATTGGCAGCTTGTTCTAAATTGAATTAAAATAGATACACATTTTGCTATAAACTGCGGCTCTAATTCCGACAAAAGCGGTTGCCTATGTAAACGTCATACGTTACAATTAGTGGGTAAAATGTGTAAATCGCGTATAACGCAAAGATGCTTATAATATTGGGGGTTGCAGGAGACATGGCAAACGTTGAGACAGGAACATTTCGAGTAAAACGTGGTATGGCTGAAATGCAAAAAGGCGGCGTCATTATGGACGTCATGAATGCTGAGCAAGCAAAAATAGCTGAAGCGGCTGGTGCAGTTGCTGTAATGGCATTAGAGCGCGTACCTTCGGATATTCGTGCAGCAGGCGGCGTTGCCCGTATGGCGGACCCGACAATTATCGAGGAAGTCATGAAAGTTGTCTCCATCCCGGTTATGGCTAAAGCCCGTATCGGACACTATGTTGAAGCTAAAGTATTGGAATCGCTTGGCGTGGATTATTTGGATGAGTCGGAAGTGTTGACGCCAGCAGATGAAGTATTCCATATTGATAAGCATGAATTTACAGTGCCTTTTGTTTGCGGTGCAAAAGATCTAGGTGAAGCTTTGCGTCGTATCAGTGAAGGAGCAGCTATGCTTCGTACGAAGGGTGAGCCTGGAACAGGTAACATTGTAGAAGCTGTTCGTCATATGCGTCTTATTAACGGTCAAATTCGCAAAGTACAGAACTTATCTAAGGACGAGTTGTATGCAGAGGCGAAAAACTTGGGCGTATCTTATGAGCTATTGAAGAGTGTTAGTGAAGCAGGAAAACTCCCAGTAGTTAACTTTGCTGCAGGCGGTGTAGCTACACCAGCTGACGCAGCTTTGATGATGCACTTAGGCGCAGATGGCGTATTCGTAGGCTCTGGTATTTTCAAATCAGACAGCCCTGAGAAATTCGCACGTGCTATCGTAGAAGCTACAACGCACTACACGGATTATGAGTTGATTGCTAATGTATCGAAGAACTTAGGTGCACCAATGAAAGGTATCGAAATTTCCAAGCTGTCTCCTGCTGAGCGTATGCAGGATCGTGGCTGGTAATCGATCGCTTCATAGGCATTTCGCAGAAAGAAGGTTGTACCTATGAAACAGATAAAAATCGGAGTACTCGCCCTGCAAGGGGCAGTAGCTGAGCATATTCGTAGCATTGAGTCTGCTGGTGCAGAGGCTGTAGCAATTAAATGGCCGCATGAGTTGGATGATCTGGATGGCTTAGTTATTCCAGGTGGGGAAAGTACAACGATCGGTAAGCTGATGCGCCGCTACAACTTTGTTGAAGCGATCCGGCAATTTTCTGCACAGCAGAAGCCGATTTTCGGCACGTGTGCAGGACTTATCGTATTGGCTCAGCATATCGAAAGCAATCATGGCACAGAAGAGCCACATCTTGCGCTAATGGATATTCGAGTAAGACGTAATGCCTTCGGTCGCCAGCGTGAAAGCTTTGAAACGGATTTAGAAGTAAAAGGCATTGAAAGTCCTGTAAGAGCGGTATTTATACGCGCTCCTCTCATAGAAGCGGTTGGCGAGCACGTTGATGTGATTTGTGAAGCAAATGGAGAAATGGTTGCTGCTAGACAGGGGCATTTGCTTGTGTGCTCATTCCATCCGGAGTTGACTGAGGATTCAAGTATGCATCATTATTTCGTTCAAATGGTAGCACAATCGTTGCAGTTGAACGCTAATCGTTAACAAATGAGATTTGTTGCATAGCATATAGATCGAAACGAAACGTTTTTAGAAAGGCGCCTTGATCATGATTCCATTTTGGAATGTGATCAAGGTGCTTTTTTTGTTTTTGCTCTCTATTTGTTCAAATTGTTGTTTCATTTTCGAGTTGTTCAGTTGTTCTATTGCATCCACAGCACCTCTATTCAATTGAAATAGGAGAATGATTAAATCGTAGTAATGTAATTTATTTCTTTTAAATTGTACTTGATGAATTGACCTAGAATATTTCCTTGATCGACGGACAAGTGCTATAATGAACTAGCACAATTCACCTGCACTGCTAATTATGATGTGAATGAAAGTGATGGGTACGGTGCAACTTAGCTGGAATGTAATCCAGATTAGTTCAATATATTTACATTTTAAAATAGAGATATTTGCGCATATGTGCTTTTTATACCTGTAGGAGGGATTACCCGTGTTAGATATTAAACGATTACGTACCGAGTTCGAAAGCGTGGAGCAAGCGTTGAAGAACCGTGGGGCTTCGCCAGAGTTGATTGCGGCATTCCCTGAATTGGATGCGAAGCGCCGTGAGATGCTTCAAGAAACGGAGCAATTGAAAAATCGCCGTAACGTCGTGTCTCAGGAAGTGGCAAAGCTTAAGAAAGCTGGCCAGCCTGCTGATGATGTCATCGCTGAGATGAGAGAAGTTGGCGATCGAATTAAAGTGTTGGATGAGCAGATCCGTGAAGTAGAGCAGCAGATGGATGAGTTGTTGCTTGCTATTCCTAACGTTCCTCATGAGTCTGTCCCTGTTGGATTGTCAGAAGATGAGAATGTAGAACTTCGTCGTTGGATGGAACCGACGGCATTTACATTTGAACCAAGAGAGCATTGGGATTTGGCAGCTGAGCTAGGGATGTTGGACTTTGAAGGCGCATCTAAAGTGACGGGATCTCGTTTTGTGTTCTATAAAAATGCAGGTGCTCGCTTAGAGCGTGCATTGATCAGCTTTATGCTTGATGTTCATGCAGTGGATCATGGCTATGAGGAATTGCTTCCTCCAATGATCGTTAACCGTGATAGCCTGTATGGTACAGGTCAGCTTCCTAAGTTCGAAGAGGATCTTTTCAAAATTGAAGGAACCGAGTATTATTTGATTCCTACAGCTGAAGTGCCTGTAACGAACTATCATCGTGAGGAAATCTTGAATAACGATGTTCTGCCAAAGAACTATACGGCGTATAGCTCTTGCTTCCGTTCAGAAGCGGGTTCCGCGGGTCGCGATACACGTGGTCTCATTCGTCAGCACCAGTTCAATAAGGTGGAGCTCGTTAAAATTGTAAGACCTGAAGATTCATATGAGGAGCTAGAAGCACTAACACAGCACGCAGAGCGTATTTTGCAGCTATTGAAGCTTCCATATCGTGTAATGAGCCTGTGCTCAGGTGATATTGGCTTCAGTTCTGCTAAGACGTATGATCTTGAAGTGTGGCTTCCAAGCAGCAATAGCTATCGTGAAATTTCGTCTTGCTCTAACTTCGAAGACTTCCAAGCACGTCGCGCGAACATTCGCTTCCGTCGTGACACGAAGTCTAAACCTGAGTTTGTACACACGTTGAACGGTTCTGGATTGGCGATTGGTCGTACGGTTGCTGCTATTATGGAAAACTATCAGCAAGAGGATGGCTCCATTGTCGTTCCTGAAGTATTGCGTCCTTATATGCGCGGTGCTGAAGTGATTACAAAATAATCGTTTATTTAAAATGATTAATGTATTGCATATTTTAAATGTAGTGTGCTATAATAATGATTGTCCGATAATAAGTCGGCCAATCATATACGGAGAGGTACCGAAGCGGTCATAACGGGGCGGTCTTGAAAACCGTTAGAGTGCAAGCTCACGTGGGTTCGAATCCCACCTTCTCCGCCATAACTTTTCTAATGACACAGCCTGTTGAGCAAATGCTCGATAGGCTGTTTTTGCGTTTCCTTCGACTTCATACTGACCTACCATGCATGCTCCATCTTTAAAATACCTCAATTGAAACAAATTACTATGCGACGAATAGATTGCCTGTCTGATACAAACATTAACTACAAAATCTAAACTTTCCACGTGCTTTTGATAGGGATGATGTTAATGACAGGGGATGATTGGCTGTGTTCAAATCAATATTTGGAGTGCTGCAGAAAGTGGGTAAAGCACTCATGCTGCCGGTTGCAATTCTACCTGCGGCAGGGATTTTGCTTGGTATAGGTAATGCGCTTAGCAACCCAGATCTCGTCGCGCGTATGCCAGCGCTTGCTGGTCCATTCTGGACGACGGTGTCTAGTGTAATGGAGCAATCGGGCGGCATTGTATTCGATAATTTATCACTTTTATTCGCTGTCGGGGTAGCAATCGGGCTTGCAGGCGGAGACGGTGTAGCAGGATTAGCTGCCATTATCGGATATTTCGTCATGAATGTGACCATGAAGGTGATCATGAATGTGACACCTGAGTTGGTGAAGAGCGATTTTTCATATGCCATATTGCAGGGCGTACCTACACTACAAACAGGTGTTTTCGGCGGTATCATCATTGGTATTTTGGCCGCATCTTTGTATAAACGGTTTTACAACATAGAGCTACCCTCTTATTTAGGTTTTTTTGCAGGTAAACGATTCGTACCAATTATTACAGCGGTAAGTTCCTTGTTGGTAGGTATATTGCTGACCTTTATTTGGCCGCCGATTCAAGCCGGTTTGAATACATTTTCTCACTCTTTGTTAGATTCGAATTTGGCTGTAGCCGCATTTATTTTTGGTATATGTGAAAGGGCGCTTATTCCTTTTGGGCTACACCATATTTTCTATTCACCGTTTTGGTTTGAATTTGGTCAATATGTAAATAGTGCTGGAGAGTTGGTAAGAGGGGATCAGAAAATTTTCTTCGCCCAGTTGAAGGATGGTGTAGAACTAACGGCAGGTACATTTATGACAGGTAAATTCCCATTTATGATGTTTGGGCTACCTGCAGCGGCGCTTGCCATGTACCACGAGGCTAGACCTGAAAATAAGAAGCTTGTCGCAGGATTAATGGGTTCAGCGGCGCTGACGTCTTTTTTAACGGGTATAACGGAACCCTTAGAGTTTTCCTTTTTATTTATTGCACCTTTATTGTTCGCTGTTCATGTTCTATTTGCTGGCTTGTCGTTCCTAGTCATGCATTTGTTAAATGTAAAAATAGGGATGACCTTCTCTGGTGGTGTGATTGACTATTTGCTATTTGGAGTATTGCAGAATCGAACGCCTTATTGGCTCGTTATTCCCGTAGGTTTGGTGCTTGCGGTTATTTATTACATCGTGTTTCGTGTGGCGATACGCAAGTTTAATTTGCGGACACCGGGTCGGGAGGAAGCGAAGGCAGAATCCATATCTGGAGCAGGGAAGACAAATACAGATGAGCTGCCAGGGAACATTCTGCATGCTTTAGGTGGGAAAGATAACATTGCTTCATTAGATGCTTGTATTACGAGGCTGCGTGTACAAGTAAAGGATAAAGAAGACGTGAACAAGGAACGTTTGAAAGAACTGGGGGCTTCGGGAGTACTTGAAGTAGGTAATAATGTTCAAGCTATTTTTGGAACGCGCTCAGAAACGATTAAGCATCAAATTCATGAAATTATTAAGGCGGAGGATATGGAACTGGAGGATAAAAATAAAGGATAAGAAGCAACAGACAAAACTTATTTATTACGAATGACGAGCCGTACAAAACCATTGGTCGATAATGTATGCTGCCTAAATACATGTCCCTTTTTAGCTACAACGAAGTGTTTTGTATAAAAAGGCTTGTTCATCCACACAATGTAATTGAACTCAGTGGAGGTGTTGGTTCATGAGTAGAGAAGGAGCCATTCCTGTTCAACAGGACGTTCTGGTACAAGCTTGGCAGCAAACGCTGCCTACGACGTTAAACCCGTCAGATAAGGCTACGGTAAATGCTGACGAGGCAGATCCGAGTGGCCTACGCATTCATATTGATACAGCGGGAAGACAACAGTATTCCTTCGACTTTGCGTGTTCTTACTTGGATCCGCGTGAAGTTCGGGTACAGTTGATTGATGTAGAACGTGATGGACAAAATGTAGGTGAACATACACCAGTCATTCAGGAGCTCGCACAGAACTATGTGCGTCAGATTCATGAATGTGCTCAGACATTGCAAAGCATCACTCATACGCGTTCCACAAATGATGGTGATTATCACGTACATTAATGGGATCAGGAGGAGTAATCATGACTCAAGCGAAGAATCATGTAGATAAGAACTTATCTAATGTTGTAAACAGGTTGGAAGAAGTGGCTGTTAACAGTCATCATGCTCAACAATTGCAGCAAGATCACGACGATAGACGTCATCAAGATGAGTTGAATCATGACAGCCCCACATCTGATTCGCGTTAGAGAGGAGAGAGCTCGTACGATGGCTGGTAAATCAAAAGCCGTGCCTGTGCCAGAAGCACAGTCCCAACAGAAGCAGCATCACTCAGGTGGTGATCATGGAGCTTTACAAGAGCCGCTGTCTGGTTCTAAAAAGGTAAAGAGTAAAAACCATGTATCGCACCATAATCCAGAAGGTTAGATAAAACGAATCAGCAGCTCCACTGCCAATTATCCGAGAAATGGATAGGCAGGGAGCTGTTTTTGTTTCATATTTCTGTCTACTCGATGCGCCTACCTCAGTAATCCGCTATAATATAATGCATATAGATGAAAAGGGGTGGCCTTTTGTCCAACACTAAAGCTAAAAATAAGAAGGCAGCAGGTTCTTCGATGCCGAAGCCTAAAAGGATGCACCAGCATTCGAAAACGAGTATAGGTAAAATTGTGCAGCGTGTCTTTTTCGTTACATTAGGAGCTATTCTTATGGCTGTCAGCCTAGAGCTGTTCCTTGTGCCGAATCAAATGACGGATGGCGGGATCGCAGGTATTTCTATCATTTTGTCTTATTTGACGGGAATACCCTTGGGAGTGTACTTATTCTTGCTCAATCTTCCGTTCCTCATAATCGGTTATAAGCAGATTGGTAAGACGTTTGCTTTATCGACATTGCTTGGTATTTCGGTGATGTCCGTAAGTACGGTTCTTTTGCACAATGTAGAACCATTCGTAACGAACAGTTTCTTGGCTGTTGTATATGGAGGTATGATTCTCGGAATCGGTGTGGGTCTCGTCATTCGTTTCGGTGGATCACTGGATGGAACTGAAATTGTAGCTATTTTATTTGATAAGCGCTCGCCGTTCTCGGTTGGCGAGACAGTTATGATATTCAACTTGTTCATTATGGTTCTAGCAGGCTTTGTATTTGGCTGGCAAGAAGCCATGTACTCATTGCTTGCTTATTACATTGCCTTTAAAATGATTGATATTACCATTGAAGGTCTTAATGATTCCAAGTCAGTATGGATCATTAGCGATAATTATAAGGAAATCGGGGATGCATTACAGTTCCGTCTTGGACGTGGTGTGACCTATCTAAATGGAGAAGGCGGCTTCTCAGGGGATGACAAGAAGGTCATCTTCACGGTCATTACACGTCTGGAAGAGTCGAAGCTGAAGACCATCGTCGAAGAGCTGGATGAGCAAGCTTTCCTTGCTATTGGGAATATCCATGATGTTAAAGGCGGCAGATTTAAGAAGAAGGATATTCATTAGAATCTTATCAAATAGAGATGATCGAGATAAAGAGGTATCTTCGTTGTTCAAATGAACAGTGAGGTACCTCTTTATATTTTAGCGTATGTAAATGCCTCTAGCCCATACTTGAAAGGCAAAAGTTTATATTTGTAAAATAATATGTTTTTGTAATATTTTTGATGTTATCAACGTATGAAACTAAGGCTAGTACAGAGAAATAGGGACAATAGTCCCTAAATTTCACAAAAAAATATTCAAATAGACGGTTTTCTTTTTAGGTAAATTAGGGTAAAATCTAATGGGCATAAAGAGATGCTGATGAATTAGACATTTTACAAGGATGGGAGATCTGACTGTGAATAAAAAATGGATGAAGAGCACACTCGTGCTTCTATTTGCAATGACATTAGTAATTGCTGGCTGTGGTCAAAAGGAAAGCCCTGCGGCTGCTTCCAAGACTGCTATGCAAAAAATGACTGAAATGAAGAGCTACGGCTTTGAAACGACTGTAAAGGTTAATGACCTTCAGTTTCCACCATCATTGCTGCAAAGTGATCCAAGCACTGGAATGGTAGTTCAAATGTTGAAAAATGCTAGCCTTTCTGTGAGCGGTAAAATGCAAAATGAGCCGGTACAAGCTGAAATGGATCTAGATGTAAAATTGGAAGGCGACATGGCTTTCAGCTTCAAGCTTCCAATTATGATGAACAGCGAAAAAATGTATATGAAGGTTCCTAGTCTTCCTATTCCTGGTTTCCCAGCAGATTTGGCTGGTAAATTCATTGAAATGGATATGAAAGAACTAGCTAAAGAAGCAGGTCAAGATATTTTGCCAACAGCAAAAGATATAGAGCTTATGAACAAGTTCTACAATGATGTGTATACAAGTTTCGTTGCTAAGTTTGACGAGAAAACATTCTTCTCTGATGTAAATGTGAAGGATGCTAAGCTTCCAGAAGACATCAAAGCGAAGCAAGTTGTTAAGTTCTCCATTACGAATGAAAATGTTGATCAAGCAGCAAACACGCTTGTAAAAGATGCTTTGCCAGCATTGCTTGATGTAGTGGCGAAGGATGAGTACAAGAAGTTGCTAGGTGGCGAATTGACAGCAGCACAGGTAGAGGAAGCGAAAAAAGAGCTTAAAGCACTTACAGATGGCGACCTGAAAAAGGGTTTGGACGAAATGAAGAAAGTGCTTAAAATCAATGATGTCAGCTTCACTACAGCAATCGATAAAGACGGTTACCCTGTATACACTGCATTTGTGATTAATGTTGATCTAACAAATGAAGGTGAAACAATGAAAATCGGTGCTCAAATCGATACGAAGTTGAAAGATATTAACAAGAAGCAAGAATTCAAGCCAGCACCAACGGATACAATTACCATGCAAGAGTTGGAAGCAGGTAACTTCTAATACAGCAATTATATAATCATACTAGGTAAGAAAGGTGCTTAGGTTATTCTACAGAATGACCTAAGCACTTCTTTTTTTTGTGAATATAGAGCGCATTTAATTGGAATGGGAGCCGATGGAAGGTTGGGACGCCAGCTTATCCTTTTATAATGACATGATAAAATCGTTAATCAACATGCATTAGAAAAGTGACGAAAAAAATCATACCTAATTATCTGCCCAACCTATTTACAAATTATTGAAACAACGTAAAATACCTTTAAGGATGACTCTATTTCATTATCTAGCTATTTCTCTTCTATTCTTTGTAGGTGCTAGTGAAGATATGGGTAATAAATTGCACGGTGAAAAGTAGCAAGTTATTAAAAGTGAAGGAGTGGGTGATAAAGATGAAATGCTCACTGCTGAAGCAACTGGACGAGCTTCGTGAGAAGCTGTGTGAAGTAGCTCTTCATTGCGAAGTACTGACTGATCCACGTGTATTGCGCATTAGTGAGGAGACTGATCAGGTCATTGTCAGGTATTATCAACATCAAAGAGAGCATAAGCAGACGGTTGTGCAGACCTAGTCCATTAGGGGCTAGGTCTGTTGTTTTCTTTTATGGCGTAGTTTACGGAAGAATGAAGTAAGTAGTGAAGCACATTCTTCTTGCAGAACACCTTCGATTACTTCTGATTGATGATTGAAGCGGGATTCCTGAAGCAAATTCATAAGCGTACCAGCACATCCAGCTTTGGGATCTGTTGTTCCGTACACAATACGCGGTATACGTGACTGTACGATGGCGCCAGCACACATTGGGCAAGGTTCTAATGTGACATATAAGGTACAGTCCAATAGGCGCCAAGCTTGCAGGTGTTCGCTTCCTTCGCGAATGGCTATCATCTCTGCATGAGCAGTAGAATCATGTGTAGTTTCCCGTAGATTATAGCCTCTTCCTATTATGCTACCTTCATGAACAAGAATAGCACCAATAGGGACTTCACCTATAGCCTCTGCTTTATTCGCTTCTTCTATAGCGAGTCGCATCCAGTACTCGTGATCTTCCATTTGATCAGGAGGTAAAGGATGGGATGGTTGTTGGGTCATAAGATTGTTTCCTTCTTTCTAATTAGCAGTTACACTTTATCGTATAGGTCTATGTTATCAAAAGTTTGCAGGTGATTCGACATAAATTAGGTCTTATGCACCGAACAAATATTCGTTGTTAACACAATGTTAATAACCCTGTGTATAAGTAGGTGGTTATCCACAACTTTATACACATATTATCCCTAATCCACACATACTGTGCATAACTTGTTGATAACAACTCTAATTGTAGGTAACATACCGATCAATTGCAACTCTTATACACAAGTGAGCTTTGTAGAAATCGATAGACAAATAGGAGTGGACTAGGTATGATCATAGTTGTTCCATAATAAACCATAATAATTTTATCGTGATTGCGTTGTGTTCAGAGGTGAATTATGCGGTTATCGATTAAAGGTAAGTTATCATTATCCATATCATGTACGGTGCTGGTCGCATTGCTGCTCCATATGGTACTCAATTATTATACGACGAAGACAAAGCTCGTTGATGCATTGGAAGACCAGATGGCGGCGTTAACACAGCAAATATCTTTATCTGTTGAACAAGCGTATGAGACCGAAAGAGTCATTGATGACTTATTAGCTATGCAGTTATACACGGACTCGTTATATATTAATGCGCGACTTCCTGTTGATGTAGAACAGATTAGCAGTGAACAGCTGAAGGAAATAAGTCAGGAGCTTGAAATTGCTCATATTTCTCTATTACAAAAGACTCCAGATGGTAGCGATATTGTTATTGTACAATCATCAGACCCTAAGGAAATTGGTTTATCCACAAAAGGGTGGGGATTCTGGTACACTGCCATGCAGGAGCTGTTTGATCAGCGAGAGGTCACAGTAAGCCCAGGACAGAAATTCAAAAATTTCTGGTCAGGTCCTTTTGCTGCTTCCACATCAGATCCTCAGTATGATGATAAATGGGGATATTATTACGATGGATCGAGGGACTATATGCTGAATCCTTTCATTCGTAATAATAACCTAGAATCTACTTTGCATATTACGAGGCCGGATACGGTTATTAAGCAAACGCTGAAGATGCAGCAAAATTTGCTCGAAGTTACGGCCTTTAACCCGATCACTTTTGATAAACCTGCTGTAATAACAGAACGTAGTGACGGTATTCGTTATATTAAGGTAGAGGACCAGCCGATCAAGTTTGGCTCTCATCTCTTTAAACATCAGGAGGACAAGCATCATATTCAAACAGCATCAGCCGGCGAGCCTGTATTTATACAGACCAATATTCAAAATATGAATGTAATGAAAAGTTACATCTCGATTGAAATGGAGGGGCAACCGCCGTACGTGCTCGGAATCGTGATGGATGCGGAGCCGCTTCTTGCGACACTGCACGAACAACTGATGCACAATATCGCGATTGGGCTCGTGCTAATTGAAATTGTATTAGTTGGTTCGTATATTCTTGCGGGGACATTCATTCGTCCACTGCAGTTTATTTTGCAAAAGGTTAATATGATGGCAGTGGGTCAGTTCCATAGTCCTCTAGAGATAGAGCGGAATGATGAACTAGGCACATTGGCATCTAGAGTTAACCTAATGGCAGATAATTTGGAGCAGTCTACGACAAGGCTTCGTTCCTTGTATGAAGAGAATCGAGCGATGAAGGAGCAATTAGAGTCATTTATAAACCAGTCAACAGATGCAATTCATGTTATGGACTTGACTGGAAAGCTAGAGCGAATGAATCAAGCTTTTGTTGATATGTTTGGGTGGTCTGAGGAAGAACTGTTAGGTAAACCGCTGCCTAATATACCACCACTGCTAAGTGATTCACATAGCGAAGTAGAGCGGCAATTGCTAGCTGGACGAGCGACAGGTGCACTTGAAACTCAGCGACTTACGAAAGATGGGCGATTGTTAGAAGTAAGCGTTAGTACATCACCTATTTATGATGAATACGGTAATTGTATAGCGTGGGCTAGCATAACGAGGGATATTACGAATCGCAAGCGGATGGAGGAGCTGCTGCGGCGCTCTGAGAAGTTGACCACGGTAGGGCAGCTTGCTGCTGGGGTCGCTCATGAGATTCGTAATCCGCTTACTACGCTAAAAGGTTTTCTACAGCTTCAGCAGCAAACACATAAAATGAATGAATATCATACGGATATGATGCTGTCGGAGTTGGATCGGATTAATTTAATTGTCAGTGAATTTTTAATCTTATCCAAACCACAAGCTGTGCGCTTTATGGAGCAGGATCTTCGTGTCATTTTAAGTGAGGTACAATCTTTACTGGATAGTCAGGCTCATTTGCATAATATTGAATTCACAACGTATTTTGATGACGTACCGTTAGTGCTGTGCGAAGAGAACCAATTGAAGCAAGTATTTATCAATGTAATCAAAAATGGTATAGAGGCGATGCCTACAGGTGGCGATATGGTCTTACGGCTTGATAAGCTTAACGAGGATTATGTTCGAATTAGCATTCAAGACTTTGGGGTAGGTATTCCACCTGAGCATCTGGGGCGTCTAGGCGATCCCTTCTTTACAAATAAGGAGAAGGGAACTGGGCTAGGTCTAATGGTCTCACAACGAATTATTTATAATCACCGTGGGACGATGGAGATTACTAGCGAAGAGCATGTAGGTACAATTGTAAAAATTGTACTTCCAACAGCACATATGACGTCTCAGTATTTATCTGAAGAGCAGGTACAGCTCCAAATTCGTTAGGAGAGGGACTAAGTATCTGGGGAATGGTAGGAAGTGAGAAGTCTGTCATTTCCATTGCCGTCCAACCATATGGAACAAGAAACAGGCTGCTCTGACGAGCAGCCTGTTTCTTAATTTACTGGTGTAGTTATTGTTTTGTTGTGATTGCTGTATTTACGAACAATGGTAACCTCAACGCGCCGGTTCTGTGCACGTCCCTCCGCATGGTCGTTAGAAACGATAGGGTGATATTCTCCCATTCCGACTGCTTGGAAGTGTTTCGGATTAAGCTGAGAGCGCTCCAGTACGACTTTCATGAAGTTAATCGCACGAGCAGAGCTCAAGTCCCAGTTCGATGCAAAGCGGCTATTTTTAATCGGGACATTATCCGTATGTCCACGAATAATAATTTGGTAGCCTTTATACGGCTTCAGCATACTACCGATAGTCTCGGCTACTTTCTCCGACTCTTCTTTCAGTGTGGCATGACCGGAGTCGAATAGAGCACTGTCTTTAATCGTAATTCGAAGCTCGGAATGATTAAGCTTCGTGCTCAATTGATCGGATAAGCCGTTTTTTTTCATATATTCGTTCAATTGAGCTTGCAGTTGCTCTAATTGCTCTTGTTCTTTCTGAGCCTGCAAGTCTTTAGCGTGTTCCTTCGCGGCTTCTATCTCCATATTATCCGCCGGCTTTGACGTCTTCGCTGATTGTTCGACAATTGATGAGTTCTGGTCGAGGATACTTGTTCCTCCTCCAGAACTGTTGAATGCTGTGCTAAAGGCAGCACTCATCTGTTCGAACTTTTGTGCATCAGCAGCGCTCATCGCATAGAGGACAAGGAAGAGAGCGAGCAAGAGTGTCATTAAGTCCGCGTATGGAATAAGCCATGACTCATCAGGATGTTCTTCATGGTGTTCCTTGCGGTGCTTCTTACTCACCTCGACTCTCCTCCTTCTCATTCATCATTGCGCGCTCCGAAGGTGTCAAGAAGACGGAGAGCTTCTGATTGATTGCAATTGTAGATACGCCAGACTGAATGGACAATAGCCCTTCCACCATCATAAGGCGAATTTGTATTTCTGCCGCGGATAAACGCTTGAGCTTTGTTGCGATCGGGTGCCACAATACATATGCTGTGAAAATACCCAATAAGGTAGCGACAAATGCTGCAGCTATAGCTTTAGAAAGTGCACCCATATCTGTCATATCAGATAGGGCTGCAATTAGACCGATAACAGCACCGAGAACCCCGAGTGTTGGTGCGTACATACCTGCTTGAGAGAAGATAAGTGCACCAGCACGATGTCGTTCTTCCGTCGCGTTAATATCCTCCATGAGCACATCCCGAACGAAATCCTGATCGTTGCCGTCTATAATCATCCGCATACCACCACGTAGAAAGTCGTCATCGATTTCATCGATGCGGGACTCTAGTGCAAGCAATCCTTCGCGACGTGTGATAGACGCCCACTCCATAAATAATTGAATTAGTTGTACACGATCGACCAATTGCTGCTGCGTGAAAATGATTTTGATCAGCTTTGGGAACTTCTTAATCTCTTTCATTGGGAAAGCTATGAAGAGAGAAGCAGCCGTACCGACAAAAATAATCATAACTGCAGCAGGCTCGACTAGGCTGGAAAGCGGGGCGCCTTTAAGGGCCATACCTACCAATACGGAGGCAAGACCGAGTACAATGCCTATTACCGTAGATTTTTCCATAATCCTACATCCACCTCATCCATGAGTATATTGATGCTTCCTGCGGCTGCGATCACCCATATTCTTACGAACACGAAATTGCGATGCAACACCCTATTTATCGGCAAATTGTGAGCAAAAATTTAGATGTGAATCAAGGATGGATGAGGAAGGTTGTTAAATTTGGGAGATAGATTGAACATATGCTACAATATCGACAATAAGATGTTGCAGCAGGAGAGGGGTTATACGGATTATGGCAGTTTCCTTTACTCGACCTTATAAAGCGATACTCGATGACATGTCTGAGGCGCTAATTCGCATACCGAATGCGTATACAAGTTTAGATATGGAGCAAGACGATTGGGCTGGATTGACTTCCGAGGAGAAAAAAGAGGTCATGGAGGCATTAGCTGATGATTTGTTCTATGGCTTAGGTAAGGAACGTCTGCAGTTTATTGGAGATGGCAGCATTCATTATGATCGGGAGTTTCATCATTTTGAGTTTATGTTTAACAATGAGACAGTAGCAGTAGTTGACTTAAAAGAAGAATAGTTTCCACTTAGATACATATGCTAGACTCGTAATTTTACTGTAAGTTCGATGTAAGTAGGTATAACTGCATGAAGACTCTACTGAAGGCAGAAACGCAGGGGATGCTGTTTAGGTGATAGGCTGTATCGTACTCTACCGTACGATACTATTATTGCTATTCTCACAACGCTTTGAGGAAGGGATGAGTATATGGTTAGTTCAAGAATCAGTGAGCAATCTTGGTACATGGAAGTGTCTGAATTGAAAGAGCAATTGAAAAGACAAGAGCAGGAGCATAAGCAACTGCACGTTGTCGATTGTCGTTTCTGGCTGGACCAGCCTGCTAAAGGCTATGAATCTTATTTGATTGGCCACATACCAAATGCTATTTATATGGATCTTGACCGTGATCTGTCTTCCTCTCGAAAGGAGCATGGGGGTAGACATCCACTCCCTGAACCAGAGCAGTTGGCACGTACATTAACACTTCATGGAATTAGCAAGCAGGATACAGTTGTTGCTTACGACGAGCAGGGCGGTGCAATGGCAAGCCGTCTAATTTGGCTGCTGCAATGGATAGGTCATGAAGGAGACGTATATGTACTTGACGGTGGATATGCGGCTTGGCAGCGGGCAGGACTTGTGGGTGAAGCAGGTATATCCAACCCGCGTACAAAGCTTACGCAGCACTATGAACCCATTGTTCGATTCGAGCTGGTGGTGGACGTTGAACATGTACGCTCCAAACTAGATGACCCTACTGTACGTTTAATTGATTCACGCGAACATGTACGCTATATCGGTGAGGTAGAACCAATTGATCCGAAGGCAGGCCATATTCCTGGGGCATTGAACCGATTTTGGCGTGACGGGTTGAATGAACAGGGATACGTACGTGATAATAACGAAGAAAAGGCTGCTTGGCATAATCTTGTCGATGGAGCTGGAGAGATTATTGTATACTGCGGTTCAGGTGTAACTGCTTGTCCGAATGTACTGTCTTTGTGGCGTTCTGGGTTCCACAATGTGAAGCTGTACGCTGGTAGTTGGAGCGATTGGTGTTCGTACGAGGAGTCCCAGTTTCCTGTTGCGACAGGTCAGGCAAGTTTGAACGATCCAATTGAGGACAGCGAAGGGTAAATACGACTAAAATACGTCTAATATGGGTAGCAACACCTACATAGGTAGGCTGTTGCGCCCTTTTTCGTTTGCAATATATATATTCTCAATTCACTTCAAGTCGATAAGAGGCATAAACGAAAATGTAATATATAAGCTACTATCAACATGAAATGGAATTTGATTTCTTACTATAAAGTACCTAGAATAGTTAGGTACTATTTTTTCTAAACTTGTTGCCTATCTTAATTGTTGTTATGATACTCTAGTGAATGGATTTCATTTCATATTCATTTTATTTTTTTGTGTGTTGAATACATGGATACAGCAAGATTCTGCAGATTGTATTTTAATATTGCTTATTAAAGGAGTTTAATAATGGAAAATTGGATTACAGGCATTATGAATGATTTCGGCTATATCGGCGTCTTTCTATTGATCGCGATTGAAAATTTATTTCCGCCGATCCCCTCAGAGGTCATTCTGACGTTTGGTGGCTTTATGACAACGTACTCTGATATGAGTGTCGTCGGTGTTGTCATCGCTTCTACATTGGGATCCATCGTAGGAGCAATTGCGCTTTATTACGTTGGTTATCTTGTTGATGTAAATAGGATGGAGCGCTTTGTCGGCAAGTATGGCCGCTTCTTGCAATTAACTCCTAGTGATGTGACGAAAACGTACAGTTGGTTCACGAAATATGGGGTATGGGCGGTATTCCTTTGTCGCATGGTTCCGTTGCTTCGCAGTCTTATTTCTGTACCAGCGGGTAGTACGCGTATGAACTTCGGATTGTTTATGGTACTGACAACGGTCGGTTCATTAATTTGGAACATCGCGCTAGTGTTGATTGGAGCAGCTGTCGGTGCTTCATGGGAAACGATTGTTTCTTACATGGACACATACTCTAACATCGTCTATGCGCTTATCGCTCTAACTGGTCTTGGTGTACTGGTGTTCATTTTCAAAAGAAAGAAAAAAGCAAACTAATCTTTAAATCATGATAAATCTACAATAGGTAAAGGATTACAGGCTGTGATGGTTATCGGATGATGACGGGTCACAGCCTTTTTGCAATCTGCTCCATTCATTTCAAAATAGAAGCTAGCCTCTGAACGCCCTTCTTTATTTGCTCCTCAGATAAATTTCCATAACCAAGAATGATGAGATGCAGATGTTTTCCGTTATCAATGGCATGCATTTCGACAGGATATACCCGCACACCGTTTTGCTCTAACTTCTCTAATAGTTGGGCTGTAAACTGGATATTTGAAGCGGGAAGTAAGCAAACAAACGTAAAGGCCGGAAGTCTCCTCTTGGAAACTCCGGCCTTACATATTCTGAAACTATGATTCATTCACTTTGAATTGTCCGATACTTGCAGAGACAACTTCACTCAGCGAGTGTAGACGCTCTGCTGATGTATGTAACGACTGGAATGCCGCCAGTTGATCAGAAGACGAGGCACCGATCGTTTCCGTTGTCGCAGCTGCTTCGGCAGCAACATTAGATATTTCTTCGATGGCATCTAGGACATGACTTCTTAACTGTTCAATTTGTTGAATGTCACTGTTAACCGTATGAATAGAAGTAACAATCTGCTCAAAAGTGACAAACATCGATTCGAAGACCGTGCCAGCTTCAGCAACAATTTGGCTTTGTTTGCTTGCAATTTGTTCAGTCGTTTTCATAATAGACAGTGTGTTGCTAAACTCATTATTAATACTGGAAATCGTATTTTTAATTTGTGCAGTAGCATCGAATGATTGTGTTGCTAGCTTGCGAATTTCAGTGGCTACCACGCCAAATCCTTGCCCTGCTTCGCCTGCACGTGCCGCTTCAATACTAGCATTCAAGGCAAGCAGCTTCGTTTGCTCGGTAATCTCATTGATCGTTTGTACGACGACACTAATATTTTTCATATTATCGGCCAGACGGGCAAGCTCTACAGTAGCCTTGCGTTGTACTTCGTCGGCTTGTGCCGTGTTTTCTTGGAGGTCACGTACCTTATCCATGCCGCCACCTAATACCTGTTCCGCTTGAGAAGATAGGCCGTTAATTTCCTTGCTCTTCTCACTAACTCGTTCAATATTATTAGACAATTCTAACGTGCGCTGGTGTGCCGCCTCTGTCAATGAAGCTTGGAGAGCTGCACCATCTGCAATATTAACAATGGCTTTTTGAATACTCTCGCTCGTAGCGGTCGTCTCCTCTGATATTGTACTCAATTCCTCGGCAGATTCACTGACATCCTGTATGGAGCTCCCTACCGTAGCAATTAGTGACTGGGTTTGGTCGATCATCGTTCTAAAGTCTTTAGAAAGTGCGCCAAGCTCATCTTCCGCCATAGACTGAATTTGCACCGTAAGATCCCCTTCAGCCATTCGTTTCACATTGTCACGCAAATGGCTAATTGGACGGTTAATGGAGCGAATAATACCCCAGCTTAGAAGCGAACTGAGTAGTACACATAGTAAGATAATGATAACGGTATACCACAATAAAAGCTGATAGTCTTGTTTGACCTCAGTGCGCATCCGTTCATTTTCCTCATTATAAAGCTCACCGATTGCATCCAGATTTTCTTCCATGCTATTAAACTTGTCATATGCCTCACCATAGGAAAGTTGAATACCTTGTTGGCGTAAAGCAGGATCTGTGGATGAGATGTCTTTTAAAACGCGATCTGCAATGGCCTCGAATTCTCCTCTAGACTTGTTATAAGCCTCGATAAGTTCCATCTCTTTGGGAAGAGATAGATTGTTGGCGGTATATTCGCTAAATCTTGAATGAGCTTGATTTTTTTGCTTTTCATAATATTCGAGCTGGCTTTTAAACTTATCCGTACCGGGCTCATGCATATGGAGCGATCTTTCAGCCGTTATCCACTGGTAAAGATCAATACCAACTGCCCGTATAAGCTCAGTATTTTGTGCGTGAACATTTAGACTTTTTTCTAATGTGCTTTGTACTTTATAAAGATTGTACAAACCTGTTCCCCCGATAAAAAGGTTTGTTAAAAGGGCTACAGCGACTGCAATTAGTATTTTGGTACGAATAGATATTTTCTGAAAAACCTTTCCTAAGCGAGTGGATTCCCCTTGTTGTTTCATCTCTCTATTATCCCCTTATTTTCATGGTAATTGTGTAAATATAATAAATAGAAGCTCTAATATTGCATTAAAAAAGAATATTATCAATTGCAAAATTTATGTTAATGCTAACATAATGAACTGGGTTAATCTAGTAAGTAGGGCACAGGTAGAGCGTATTGTAGCATTAGTTAATCATTCTTGTTCTTCCCATCCAGTACTCCCTTCTAATAGCTGCTTTATTCATCTTTCCTACCGTTGTTCTAGGGAGATTATCCATAATTTCTAGTCGAGTAGGAACCTTGTAATTGGCTAGTTTTCGATAGAAGTATTGCTGTAATTCGCTTAATGTAATCCACGATTTTGTATTCAAAGTAATGACAGCCGTAACTTCTTCTCCTTCATCAGGCAATGGAGTCCCTATTATAACAATTTCACGAATAGAAGGGTGTCTACTTAATACTTCCTCGACTTCCGAACAGTAAACATTTGAACCATTCACGATGACCATATCCTTTTTTCGATCAACGAGATATAAATAGCCATCTTCATCAAATTTTCCTAAGTCTCCTGTGTATAGCCAACCATTTCGAATTGCGTGTTTCGTTTCTACGGGATTGTTCCAATAACCCAGCATCATCTGCTCGCCTTTACAAATAATTTCTCCTACAGCTCCTAATTGGACGTCACGACCGAGCTCATCAACGATACGTATTTCAAAAGGTTGTTGGCCCCAACTTGTTATATCAGATGGGTTGCCTACAGATAAGAGACGCTCTAATTTACCATCGATCATGCACTGGTTTACAGATAGGAAGCTAATACATTGACCGCTTTCTGTCTGTGAATATACTTCTTTAATTTGAGCATTAGGAAAAATTTTACGTGCTTTATGTAATGTATCCACGCTGATGGGAGCCCCGCCACAGGAGATGACTTCAACGGAATCGAGACATCGGTCTTGTATGCCGTCCATTGTAACGATATCTCTAAGCAAAAGACCAACCGTGCCGAGGTTTTTTATTTGCTCGCGCTCAATAATATCAATAACTTCTTCGGCTCGTAAAGGATAGGACTGCGCATAAATAAGACAACCACCTTCATACAAGGTCGTCCACAGCATAAATTGCCCAGTTATATGAGCCTGATTCAATATGATAGACTTCTTTGTAGGATTGTGACCTCCCTCTTTTTTGGGATCCATAAAAGACCAGTGACTGATACTGCGATGGGAATGCATGACCCCTTTAGAATGGCTGGTTGTGCCCCCTGTATAGATGATAAGTGCGATATCATCTGGATTAGGCTCATACCATTGTGATAACGATTGAGATGTAGCTATGAAAGTTTCTATGGAGTGTGTATCAGCGCAAGCATGTAAAGGAATAGCATAAGTACTGTTTAGTAAAGGGACATATTCTTCTGCTTGTAAATGATGAGAGTCGTATACGATAGCGATAGGGTTTGCACTTTGAAGTATTTGATTGATTTCGTTAGGTACTAAGTTGGGGAATAGGGTAACTGGAATAGCACCTATCACTACAGCAGCGCATTCTGCAATAGCGAGATAGGGACTAGGATGGCCTAGCAAAGCTATTCGATCTCCAGGTTTGAAGCCTAGCTGATGAAAGCTATAGGCTACGCAATTGACATGATGCAGCAACTGCTCATAAGTAAGGGTGATGTTGTGACTTTTGATTGCATAGTTGGTTGGATGCATGTTTGCAACAGTGGGTAATATTTTTGAGAGCAGCATGTTTTTCCCCCTATTTAAGGTAGCCGGATTATTCATCATCTTTACTCTTTGCTGCGTAATTAGAACGTATCATCATAACTCGTTTACAGCAATGACTTTTTACTGCGTTACGGATAAATTTCGCTGTTGTTTCGCACCTAGGTGTATATAGATTTCATTTATACATGCCAAAATGGCCGAAGTTACCTTGTTCAGGTGTCTTCGGCCATTCGTGTTTAATACGTATGCTTCAATGCTAAGGGATTACTTTCCATACACCTGCAGTGCCAGGTGTTTCGCCTTGTGTCCACCATTTAGCTTCATAGTTTACACCGCTATGTGTCACTTTACTGCCGCCTACATAAGCGGTCGTTGCACTCCATGCCGGATAGTTGGTTGGGGCTGGAGTTGTAGTCACGTTAAGCACGTTGCTTGCTGCCGATACGTTACCAGCAGCATCAATAGCTTTGACGGTAAAGGAATAGCTTGTATTTGGCGTTAAGCCTGTAACGAGATATTCGATTGCTGTTCCTGAAACGGTCGTTATCAACGTATTGCCACGGAATATTTGATATCCTGTAACTCCGATGTTATCTGTTGACGCATCCCACATCAGAGGTATTGTGGTGGAGCCGATTGCACCCATAACGTGAAGACTGCTAGGAGCTGTTGGGGCTTGTGTATCTGGACCGCTAGTAACAAGGGTCTTGAAAGTCACGTTGTTACTGGCCCCAGATACGTTGCCAGCAGCATCAATAGCTTTAATCGTAATGTTGTAGGTTGTATTGGCAGTCAAACCAGTCAAAGTAGTAGTCAATGCTCCGTTCGTAGTTGCGATTTGGCTGGAACCATTAAAGATACGATAGCCAACTACGCCTGTATTATCTGTGGATGCATTCCAATTGATTTTTGCACTTGTCGTACCAATATTGGATGCAACTGCACCTGTCGGAGCAGTTGGAGCCGACGTATCGGAGCTTCCTCCTCCAAAGTTAACATCAATAACATTATAGAAAGCATTTAAAGTATCGGAAATTTCCCATACTGCGAGAATGACTTGATAGCCTGACCGGCTAGGGACGTTACAAGTATCTGAGTAAGTGCCGCCTGGCTTCTGACCATTAGAAGATACGCTGCAGAATGGGGTTAAGTCGAACGAGGCGCGAGTAAGTGGGGCGTTAGGGTCCCAATTTTGCTTGGTGATGTAATATTTCCAGCTTGCTGTTGCGTGAGGGACTTTGATACTCCAGTTAAAGGTATTGGAGCCTGCGCTTATATTAATTTTTGACCATCGAGTAGAGGATTGTTGATCGAGTTGAGAGAACATGCCAACACCAGCACTTGCAATTTTCCCATCAGCAGGTCCTCCAGACGGAAATCCTTTCGTGCCTTCGAGGCTATATGGTTCGTAAATAATTAACCCACAGTTAGCATTTACGTTGTTCGCACAAAGACCTGCGCGGCTATTCGTTACGTAACCGTGTGCAGAAGCATGATCCGCTAGTATGAGGGACATGGTGTAGAGGAGTGCGAATGTAATGCTGCTAGCGATAAGAATTTTTAACGGATTGCGATTTGATAAGTGTAAATAAGACATTATAAATCCCTCCATTTTATATTCATTCATAGGCAAGCATAATCTGTGGCACAGGTACTAACACGGGCCCTAGCGTTCTAAAGCCGCAGCCTGCTTGTTGGTTAACATAAAAAATAAACGCCTCCTTTCGTCAGTGCGAATATATATAAACTCTTATCTTTGCAGAGTCTATACCCCGTTCTTCACCATTCAGTAGAAAGCGATTTCACTAGTAAATATGCAAGAAACTAGAAACAACTCTATCATATCGATGCTGTAAAAAATGAGCAATACTGATCTCGCTGTGAATCCAATTTTGATTCTATGGATTCAGATAAGGTCGTAGATTCATTGAGTAATATGGCTTAGATCCTTTCCTCTATCCAGTTCTTGAAAACTATCGCCTTCAGGATATGTCGGATTTTCAAAGTAACTAAGAACAAGGAAGAGGGTAGTTTAATATTCGCTCCCTCTAGTTATCACATAAAGTTAACGTGTATTTCATTTCATTTTCAGGTTTATCCTTCATAATAGCTAATAAGTTGCTTCAAACCTAATGTTATGGTTAATAACGTATGGGAAACACATATAGAGGATTGTCTATAATCGAACTTTAACTATTTGAATAAATAAAGGAACAACGAGTTTCAATTGGAAAGGTGGAAATGATAATGAAAAAATCGACAAGTGCCGCGGCGGCGTGGTCTTTTTCAATGATGATGTTATTAGCGCCTACGATATCCGCTCAAGCGGCTCCATCTGCACCTTCTGTCATTAAAATGGCGGAAGTGCAAAAGCGTGTCGATAATCCGGATAAACGGCTGCTGACGCGGGAAAAAAGCAATTTGTTCCACGAGAAACATGTCGATTCAGAACGTAATAAAAGCGAGAAATAGTGAACGTGTCGAAGAGGGTATTTGCGATCATATAAGGTGACATAGGTGTCTTTAACTCCTCTTTGCTGCAGTAATCGATCACATAGAAAAGCAGGCTTACATCGGACGATAAAATTCCGAAAAGCCTGCTTTTTTCATTTGTTTTGCTTCAACAGCAAGCTGTATTGCTCAATTGCGCGAAGGCGAGCTTGCTTCAAATCGACAATGGCATTCGTTTGTGGCTGATGTATCGCTTTGTCAGAGAGGTGAGCGAGCTGTGGCAGCCAACGCCGAATATAAGCGCCGCTCGGATCGTAGGTCTCTGATTGGCGTACCGGGTTCATTATACGAAAATAGGGGGCAGCATCATATCCTAGCGAAGAGCTCCACAGCCATCCACCTCGATTGAGTACATGATCGTAGTCAGCTAGCTTGTCCCTGAAATAAGCTTCACCATAGAAAAAAGGACAAAGAAGCTGCTTCGTTAAGAACATGGCCGTCACCATCCGAAGGCGATTAGGCATTTCACCTGTTTCTTTTAACTGTGTCATGGCGGCATCAATGATGGGTATTCCCGTTCTCGCTTCCGCCCAATAATCGAATGCAGCTGTGCTGAACCCAGACCAATCCAAGTTCTTTTCATACGAGAAATAATTAGGATTTCGCAATGCTTGATAAAGATAAAAGTCGCGCCATGCGAGCTGGCGAATCCAGCTATCTACATAAGAACTCCCCGTTAGTGTCGCTTGTTCGTATACTTGTCGAATAGAAATAGCTCCTGTGTTTATATATCCACTCATTTGGCTTGTGTAACTCCATCCATACCTATCTCTTCCTTGTTCGTAGTCAGGAAGCTTTTCTACGAAGAATTGTTGTAGTTTATTCTGCGGATCTTCTGTCGAAATTGAAGGGGATGTTGACTTCAATGCGTCATACAACCATACAGGTAGCGTAAAAGCTTCTACAATACTCGGCGAAACTTGTACGGTTACAAGGTCAGTTAGCGAAGTAAGCATAGGTGGTTCCGCAAAAAGATGCATAGCCTGTTTCCATTTGCTATAAAATGGGGTAAATACTTTGTAAGGCTGATCGCGGTTGGTGAAATGATCAAAAGAATCAGCATCGATAAGCATATGATCCATATCTGTTATTGTTTCTAGCCCGCAAGCTCGAGCCGTATGGAATAGTGTCTGATCACGTTGCTTGGCATAAGGAGTCAAGTCCTCATGAAAAGCCACTATTTGCAGTGGGTAGTGGGAGGCTAACTTGAGTAGAACTTGATCAGGTGAGCCGTAGACAATCACTAGCTGCTGGTTGGCTTGTTGGTAGTATTGTTGCAGGCGACTAACCTGCTGCAAGAAATGTCGACCGCTGTGCTCATGAGCGCGTCGTTCATCTAACAATATAGGATCTATAACGAGCAAATGAATGCCAGTCATGTGCAATGAGCGAAGCTTATCAAATAATCGCATGTCTGTCGTACGCAAATCACGTCGATGAAACCAGACGTACATGGAAATTCTCCTTTCGAATAGCAGGTGAGGGGATAATAAAAAACCCGACAGGATGTGTTAGCCACCTCCCACCGGGCTTGGTATCGAGTATTTCGTATAAAAGAAATAATTGCTATTTCGCGTTTTTCTCGTATTGTGTGTCGCTCATTACGCGACGAGCACCCAAGTAACGCTCTTCGTAGTAGTTCATGCTAAGCTTGTCGATTGTAACACCCTTATTCGTAGCAGAGTGAGCGAACTTACCGTCGCCTACAAAGATACCAACATGGGAAACACCTTTGCCGCTAGTATTGAAGAATACAAGATCTCCAGGACGAAGGTCGTCTTTAGAAACTTTGGTACCTTCTTCAAACTGAGAGCCAGATGTACGAGACAAATCCAAGCCTAGTTTGTTGAATATGTAGCTAGTGAAACCTGAGCAATCAAAGCCGCTTGTTGTTGTACCACCGTATTTGTAATCTACTCCGATTACTTTGTCGATTGCGCTATCCATTGATGTTGCTGCGAATGCACTTCCTGCTCCAAATGAAAGCAGTAGGCTTGTCGCCAGTGCGGCTGTGATTAATTTCTTCTTCAACTATAGGTTCCCCTTCCGTGCCTGCGAGGTTAGCTGTAGGGTTCGGTTGAAGGTCTCCCTATGATCCCTGTGCAATCCGAGATCAATTCACCCAAAAACTTGGTTCCCCCGCTTCCCGGATGTCTCGGGAATTCGGCTTTCATAATAGGACATCTTTCTTTCCGTCACACGTAATTACAATTTTGCAAGAATTTCATCGTCGTTCATGACAAACTTGTAATAAATCTAAGGTTTATTTTAACAGACATTTTCCGATTTTACAAACTGCTTATGTCCAAAAACGCAAAAAAACTTGCTTAAACCCATCGTTTAGGCTCAAGCAAGCGTTTACTTCATTCTTTTTTGTTTATTTTCTCACTATATCTCGATTTTACGCATGCAATCTGTTCAAAACGGCCTGTTGTCGATCTTTTGCCACACATCAAACCGACTAGAAAGACTCCATATTTGTAACAAAGTCCTTATGGCTGGATAAGCCTGCTGTAATAAAAGTGCGGTCATTCCTGTCCAAAACATGGCTGCCGCTGTTACTAGTGCACTTCCGAGAAAACCTATAGCAAGGAATAATAAAGATATTCCGAGAATAGGCAGGAGGCCACGCACACCAGTAACCAAGGCTGGCCCTATCGATTGTTCACTGGCCTTTCCAAATTGCATAAATAAGAACAAGTGATGTACAATCCAGCCACCGGCAAGCCACAGAACGAGTAATGGTGCTGCATTTTGTAATAGTTCAGTTGCACCCATAGTACTTTCTAGAAGGGCCGTTAATTTGGGTACGATCCAATAGGCAGGGAGAAGAACAATAATCATTTCGAATATATATAGCAAGCTCATCGATTTCCATAGTGCTTTCATACCGCGAAAGAATGCAAGTCCTTTACTATTACGTTGCGAATAAGACATGCTGTATAGCAATCCTGCATGAATGAGTGGAGTAAACAGCATCCGAAGCGCCACAAATCCGACAAGTGTCCATAAATAAGGTGCGTATTCTGTTGTTTTGGTCAATTGAAAGTGCGCCTCGATATGGAATAAAGAACGGCTTAATTCTGTTGGTGCAGGCTCAGGATAGCGTTGCAGCAACGGAACGACGATATGATCAATGAAGCGGTATAAGAAGAATCCCCATAACAGCTGATACATAAATAGAATAATCCAGATGTATAGATGCTCTTTGACCCAATCCCATCCCGCACGAATATGAGTTTTCATCGTCATCTACTGATCACCATCCTAACAGCTTACTCATCATTTCGATCCATTTCATTGCTGTCCAATCGACACGAGTGCGTACTGGTTCTTTTACAGACGCCTTCATGTAGTTATTAATTTGTTTGTTGTCCAACACGATTGTATGCAGAGGGTCGACGAATACCCAAGAGAGCGGTGAGGAATGGGTCAGCTTGTATTGTATGCGATCTCCTTCGCCGGACCATACTTTTCTCGTTGTACTCCCATCTTCGAATCGGAATACAATGGGCACTTCGGGATAGTCGGCCCCACGTTTCGTAATATGCACGATGGATTCATACTGGTGACCGATTTCGTTTAGTTCAATAGATTCCACTGCGAAGTCAGCCATCTGTCGATCGTACACATATTGATTAAAAAAGGAAGACCAGTTCTGTTTAGTAACCGACTCGACTACACGTTGAAAGTCGGCCGTCGTAGGATGTTTAAAGCGGTATTTCTCGGTGTAGGTTTTTAAAATACGTTTCATTGTCTTTTCGCCTACTTGACGCTCTAAGGCTACGAGTACAAGCTTTGCTCTCACGTAAACATTTTCTGCATAGTGCTCTTGATTATGATACTGCCAAGCCGACTGCTTTAATGGGGCAGGGGAAGTAATGTAACTAGACTCCACCATCAAATTCGGGGTAATCCCAAATTCCGATTCCATAAGCTTATCTTCTGCGTAAGACGTAAAGCCTTCATCGAGCCAGGCTTCCTCGAATTCGTTGGAAGCGAGTAGGCCGTAGAAATATTGGTGGCCAATCTCATGTACAACGGTTCGTTCTAGGTCATAGCCTGGGCTATCGTCTCCTGCTCCAAATGTCGTTACCAGTGTTGGATATTCCATGCCGCCTGCACCGTTTGCCTCAAGTGGGGGCACTACAATAGATAAAGTGGAGTACGGATACTCTCCATACCATTGACTAAATTGGTTTAATGCAGCTTTGGCTGCATACATATAACGTTCTTTTAACGCTTGGTGCTTCGGGTCTAAATAAAGCTTAATACGCACACCAGGTATATTTTTGGACGAGAAAGGTTCTTCTACATAGATGAAATGAGGAGACGCTGCCCACGCGAAATCATGTACATCATCGGCATAAAAGTGATACACCTTATTACCATTGGCAGTCACGGGTGTTTTTGTGGGAAATCCAGTTGCTGCGACGATATAAGATTCGGGAACTTGAATTCGGACATTGAAAATCCCATAATTCGAGTAAAACTCGGAGTTGCCATGGTATTGATGCACATTCCATCCATCCGTATTGCGTCCTCTTGTACCTGCCTTTTCATAGGCTGCCAACTTCGGGAACCATTGTCCTGCCATAACGAAGTTGTCAGTGGCGCCCATGCGTGCAAATATGCTCGGTAGCTTAACTTCATATTTCATTTTTAATGTAATGCTCTCACCAGCTTTGACCGGTTGGGGTAGGCGTAGCTTAATCACCGTTCGATCTTTCGCATTGCCATCGTCTGGCTGAACATATTCCAGTCGATTCATAAGAGGCAAGCCATCTTCCGTCTGAATGGCGGTGAGCCGCATATTGCCATATCCATTTGTAGGCATTTTATCTCCCCGCAGCTTCCCTCCTGACTCTTTCATAAAAGTGGTATCCGCGGATTCAAAGGCATTCGGATAGAGGTGGAAATACAGCTCATTTACGGTTTTGCGCCCTGGATTACTCCAAGTTACTGCTTGCAAGCCGCGTAGGGTCTTGGACGCCTCGTCCAATTTCACGTCAATATGATACTCTGCAACTCGCTCTGAGCGTGGAGTATCGATCGGAGGTGGTGGGGGAGCAGTGGGCCCCTCTTTCCTCGTAATTTGTCCGGCTGCTTCAGGTCCGACTGAAGGGACTAGTTCATTAGGCAGCAGCCATATTAGCAAGCAGAACCCCGTTGTCATCAATGCGATAGCATATAAGGCGGAGCGATAAGCATGAGCTCGGGTCATTGATTTGTACCTCCCGTTGACAAGCATCTACCGCATGTATATGTTGGCTTTTATCCGATTATTAGCTAAAATAAAAAATGATTGTGATCCGGTTGTATGCTGCTATCTAGACAATAAGGAGAGAGCATCTGCATACGAGGAAGGAGTAATAGACAATGGAACAAGAAAAGAAAGCTAAGAAGCAGCTTGCATTTAATGTTGTAAGCAGCAATGATAAGCATAAAGGATTCGGTGCAGGCAGCATCGATCTGAATAGTGTATCTCCAGTCATTATCGATGAGGGCCGAGCTTACATCGATATGGGTGCGATGCACGCAAAAAGTAAAGTAGAGCGTGGCATTAAATTCTCCATGAATAAGGAAGACGTGCCTAACGGTCGTCAATGCTGGATTGTATGGGTTGCGGTAGATCGTTCACCAGAAGGCTCTTTCTACGGAGGATTGTCAGCTTGCGAGATGCTGGTAGATACAGAAGCTAAGCGCGGATGGAAGATTCTAGCTGAACACGTAAATAAGATGGATTATGCGATGAAGCGCCGTGTTATCGTTGACGGACTTGGTGCTGAAGAAAAAGCAGCGCTTCGTCAATTGCTTGAAACGCATAATGCAGAATGGTGGGAACGTACTCCAGACGAGTTTAAGTCGGCGTTAGAGGCGTGATAATGATGAATAAACAACCTTTGTTCCGTAGCTTGCTGCGGTAATGAGGGTTGTTTTTTTTCTTGCTTACTTGTGGGGCTGTGAGATAGAAAGGGCACTAATAGCGGAAAAAAGACAAAAAAAGTCCCACCCCAGAATATAAAGTCGCGGGGTGGGCAAACGTCTGTTACCTAATGAAGGGATTTAATTCAACGCAAAAATGTAACCTCAAGCATTAATTCAATGGTGAATCATGTCTAAAGGCTACGTTACAAATATTAGCAAAATTCGCTTTCGAGTTCAATAGGTAAAATTCGACAAAGTTCGCGTAATTTCACGCCAGGCAATGTTTACTCTGACTACCAGCGTTTAAAATGCTCTTTAGCTGCTACTTCTTCATTGCTCCTTGCCAGAAAAGATCTACGATAGAGGTAGCCAACTCCTCATGAGATGAGAACAGTTGGCGCGCGCTATCGCGGTTACCCATCATGAGCAATGAGGAGAAAGCATGGGCGAGCAGCAGAGACGATCCTGATTGCAGTTGTCCTTGTGTCATCGCTTCCTCAAAATGGCGTGCGAGCAAATCATACAACATTTGCTCAGCCAAGCGAATTCGCTGTACGTGTTCCTCAGATAGCTGTTTTTCTGCCTCTTTTAACATCGTTTCCAAGTCACTATGGGGCCGCGCAATCTTAACATAAGCGACACGTTCCAAACGATCGCGCAAATGCCCTTCACTATCCATTAGAGATTTAGTCGCCTGATGTGCAATTGTCAGCATATGTTCGATAGACGCGGTGAAAAGTTCGGCCTTGTTGGAGTAGTAGTAATAAATAGTAGCTTTCGTAACGCCGCATATAGCAGCAATTTGCTGTAAAGATATAGCTTCATATCCTTGTTCCATAAATGTCTTGGCAGCTGTTCGAATAATGAGCTCCTGAATAGGCATATCTTGTTCATTGAGTTTCGGTCTGCCAGGGGTACGAGATGTTCGTTTTTGCTTCAACACGTATAAGGTCACTCCATTTCCAGAATAAGTGCATCTATATAATAAAAAAAGTACTTGTTTAAATATTAACCTTCGGGTATATATAATATTATGATTTCTTAATTCATACGTTTAGACAACAGATTTAGTCGGACTTTAGTTATGGTCTAGTATACCTTTCTACGCTGTAAAAATCACCCGCAGCATGGGTAGAGAACGAAGTAACTATTGGTGAGTAGGTGTAACCGAAATAAAGGAGGAGCACAATGGAAAGTTATCGTGGAGTAACCAGGTGGGTTACTGGAAAGTATGGCAGATGGATAACACTAGCGGTCTGGATTGCTGTTGTGATCGTGTTAAGCTTCATTTGGCCGAATGTTAATTCACAAGAGAAAAATAATGAGCCAAGTCTGCCTGATTCGGCTCCGTCTGTTCAGGCGGAACAAATAGCCAACAAACAATTTCCAAGTGCAGAAGGCTCACCAGCACTGACCGTATGGAAGCGTGAGGGAGGCATCCAGGTCGAAGATATTCAAAAGCTGCAGGCATTAACGAAGCAATGGGAGCAATCTCCTTTGCCGTATATGGAAAAGGTTATACCTTTGCATCAACTCCCAGCCCCTGCGGTAATGTCGCAGTTATCGGATGATCGTTCTACGCTCGTCCTTCCAGTTATTTTTGAAGAACAGGCAGATCCTGACCAATTAAAAGAAGGTGTGGAACAGTTAAAGCGAGATGTCACAGCTCAGTTCGTTGATGATCCATTCAACGCAAGTTTAGATGATAAGGAGAAGCTGTCTGCCCGTATTACCGGGCCTGTTGGTATTCAAATTGATGCTACAGGATTGTTTAAAAATGCAGATGTATCCTTGCTTATTGGAACGGTTCTGCTTGTTGTGGTCATATTGTTGCTTATTTATCGCTCGCCGATACTCGCACTCATTCCATTAATTGCGGTAGGGTTCGCCTTTGGTGTTACGAGTCCAATATTAGGATACATGGCTCAACAAGGCTGGATTACGGTGGATGCGCAAGCCATTTCCATTATGACAGTCCTTTTGTTTGGCGCTGGTACGGATTACTGCTTATTCCTAATTTCGCATTATCGACAGATGTTGACGGTAGAAGCTAATAAAGTTCGCGCCTTAGTCTCTGCCTTCCGTGGTTCGGCAGGTGCTATTGCAATGAGCGGTCTTACGGTTGTGCTTGCACTATTTGCCCTGCTGCTTGCTGAATATGGGCCTTATCAGCGTTTTGCTGTGCCATTCAGTATTTCGATATTTATTATGGGGATAGCTAGTTTGACGCTAGTTCCTGCTATGCTTGCTATTCTAGGGAGAGTTTCCTTCTTCCCATTCATTCCTCGCACACCACAGATGCAGGAAGAAAGAGCGAAACGTACTGGTAAGACAGGTCGCATTCAGGAGAAGCAGGCTAACCCTTCAGACAGTCGTGTAGGGAGGTTGGTTGTGAGTAGACCTTGGAGTGTTATTGTCGCGACGCTTCTTTTGCTAGGTGGCCTTGCAAGCTTCTCACCACAAATCAAGTATACGTATGATCTGTTGTCTTCCTTTCCGTCCAGCATGGAATCCAGAGAAGGATTTACAGTAATCGGAGAGCAATTTGCGGTTGGTAAACTGGCTCCCGTTCAAGTCATCTATGATTCAAATGGCAAGCCAACTTCCGTGGAAGAGGCTTTGAGCGCCCTGCCGTTTGTATCCAATGTGTCCGAACCTCAAGTGGGGCAGGAAAACAAAGAGATTATCGCTCACAACATTGAGTTGGATATAAACCCTTACTCCACAGAGGCAATGGAGCATATACCAGCTATTCGTTCGACGGTAGAGCTATCGCTTCAGCAAGCAGGATTGTCGGAAGTTGAACAAAAAGTATGGATAGGCGGTCAAACTGCTGCACAGTATGATACGAAGGTAATAGGCCAACGAGATACACAGCTTATTATTCCAGTTGTTATTGGTCTTATTTCCTTATTGCTGCTCATTTATTTGCGCTCCATTGTCGCGACTATATATTTAATTGCTACGGTAGTGTTGTCGTATTTCTCTGCACTAGGTCTGGGGTGGATCATTTTCCATTATGGATTCGGTGTAGAGGCGATACAAGGCGCAATACCGCTCTATGCATTTGTCTTTCTTGTTGCCTTAGGTGAGGACTATAACATTTTTATGGTGTCTCGTATTTGGCAAAAGAGCCGGTCTTTGCCGCTAAAGCAAGCTATTCGTGAAGGTGTCAGTGAGACGAGTTCCGTCATCACTTCGGCTGGAATTATACTAGCGGGCACATTTGCAGTACTTGCCTCTTTACCTATTCAAGTGTTAGTGCAGTTTGGTACAGTTACGGCGCTAGGTGTACTACTTGATACGTTTATTGTTCGCCCGCTGTTAGTGCCAGCAATTACGGCTGTATTAGGACGTGCTGCTTTTTGGCCGGGATTACATCTGAAGGTTGATAGAGGGCAATTAAATAGCTCAACTACAATGGAAGAATCCTAGTTGCTCAGCAGACTTTTTAAATTGAATAGTAAAACATAAGTAAGAACAATAAATAAAAGCCCTGTAGAAGCATCTTCAGGGCTTTTACTTCATTTATTTCCATTTTTAATCCGACCACCAGCGTTTAAAATGCTGCCACCAAGACTTTTTCTTATCTTCTGCTTCGGGTAATATAGTTTCTGACTTAGACTTGCGGACTTGTTGTTGATCATGCTCATTACATATTTCTTTAGGTTCTGTACCACGAACAAAGGTTTCAAGTTGTTTGGCATTACAGCCTTCGCCCGCAAGCTTCCCGGTATTCGGATCAATATAGGTACTTACAATGTTATCTGGTACAGGGAACAGCTTCGGTGGTACATTCGCCAATGCTTTTTCAGTGAACTGGGCAAATATCGGCGCGGATCGACGAGCGTCTGTCTGTGTTATCTTTTTGCCTTTGTCATAGCCTACCCAAACGGCGGTTGCCAGCTCAGGTGTATAACCAACGATCCAAGAATCGGAATCAGTTGTTCCTGTTTTGCCAGCTACAGGTCGTTTAATAAGGGTTGATACCCGATTACCTGTTCCTCCTGCCTCAAATACACTCTCCATCAGGTTAGTAAGGATATATGCCTCCTCGGGGAGGACAACTTGCTGCTCCACAGGTGCGGGTGCTTCATACAATAAACGTCCACCCGCATCGGTTACCGCTAGCACGGTACGCGGGGTTACTTGCCGCCCTTCATTGCTAAGTACAGCATAGGCGGTTGCCATTTGAAAAGGACTAACAGGAAAAGTGCCTAATGCTAACGAGGGAAGAGGCTTAAGTCCATTGTGAATGCCCAATCTCTCCGCCATACGAACAACTTGCTCAGCGCCAACTTGCATCAACGTATTGACGGCATAAATATTATCCGATGCTGCAATGGCTTGTCGAAGCATAATATCCCCATAATATTTATCGCCATAGTTGTTAGGCTTGTACACTTTGCGGCCCTCGTCATAGGTAAATGAAGTCGGTTGGCTCACGAAGCGCGTAGCTGACGTTATAGCTTTCTTTTCAAGTGCAGCTAGATAGACGATTGGCTTAAATGATGAGCCAGGCTGCCTTGTCTCCGCAAAAACGCGATTGTATTGATTGGTGCGATAGTCCTTGCCTCCAATCATTGCTTTTACATCACCTGAGCGAGGGTCAATGGAAACCATGGCTGCCTGCAATTCGCCTTCCTCAGGGATATGCTTAGCTATTGCAGCTTCGGCGGCTGCTTGAGCCTGACGATCCAGCGTCGTATAGATACGAAGGCCCCCTGTGGCAAGTGTTGCCTCGGAAATCCCTAGTGCACTCAATTCTTTTTTTACATAATCACGAAAATACGGGGCAACCAGCAGCTCAGAACGATCGGTACGTGAACGGAACGTGAGCACTTCGTCATACGCTTTTTTGGCCTGAAGTTCTGTAATTTGACCAAGCTCAACCATGCCGCGAAGGATAACTTGCTGTCGATCTTTTGCATTTTTCATATTTAACCAAGGCGAATAATAAGAAGGCCCGCGCGGGATGCCGACAAGCATCGCACTTTCAGCAAGCGACAGCTTATGAGCTGATTTGCCGAAGTACATTTGTGAGGCAGCTTCGATTCCGTAAGAGCCGTGCCCGTAGTAGACGTTATTTAAGTACAACGCTAAAATTTCGTCTTTGTTATATTTCATTTCAAGCTGTAAGGCGAGCAATGCCTCTTTCAGCTTGCGCTTCCATGTTCGTTCATGCGACAAATATAGATTTCGCGCCAACTGCTGTGTGAGTGTGCTTGCTCCTTGTCGTTTTGACATGTGCTCTAAGTTAACGAGAGTTGCTCTGACGATACCGCGTGCATCTATTCCCCAGTGATTATAGAAGCCACGGTCTTCTGTGGCAATTGTTCCATCGATGATATACGGTGAGATTTGATCAATCTTGACGGATTGCCGTTGCATTGATCCAGATGTAAGCATAGCAACAGGTTTACCTTCTCGGTCTAACAGCTCGGAATCCTGCTGAATTTGCGAAGGGGGCAGGTCTGTCATATATAAGTAGCCTAGTACGGTTACTGTCGTGCCTAGGCCGAGTACGAATAGAGTGATAAAGCCGGTCAACAACCATCGGAGCCAGCGGTTTTTTATTTTGCGTTGCGTTGTGACGGCCATTTCGAGTTCCTCTTTTCCTCATGCGACAGCAATGCCGCAGCTGATCTTAGTAATCAGTATGGAAAAGGAACATTAAGGATATTCATTGTAACGTGATTTGCACTCAAAATAGCTTGTTTGGGCACAACCCCTTGACTATTGAACAAAATAAATTCCGTTTATTCTATTGAAGTCATCGAAATCGACGCCAATGATTGCACTTTTTTTCTTGTATAGACGTAATTGGTTGGTCTCTGTGTTGAAAACAGGTTTATAGCTTGAAATGTCGATACCTAGTATTTGCTTAACAAGTGGCTTGGCGACGAGAACTGACTCCTTTTTTGCTGCTGAGTTTACGGCATCGATGTACTTTTTATCCAACTTGGTTATATCTACTACTTTGTAATGAGATTCATCTTGTTCAAATGTTCCTGAATAGGCAAGAGAATTAGAGCTAGTGAAGCTGAAAAATAATAGTAAGCACACAATCATAGATGTTAGTAATCGTTGGTACATTTTCATCGCTGTTCGATCTCCTTTTTTTGAATAGAAATAAGAGTGTTACGCGAATAATGAATTTAATTGCTGCAAGTCTATTTTCCATTTTACTACAGTTTAATCAGGGTGTAAGCCTGTTCATTTTTCTATCGATGATATAAATAGGTTGATTTTTGGGGGGGATTCTATATAATATCTTTTGTTTGGTGCAAATTGGAGATGAAGTGTTACGAATGTTACACCTGAACCATTACGAGCATTTCTAACTGGGACCAACGATACCATCACCAGAAGAAAGAAGGTTGATTGTTATGGAATTGTGGTTTACGGAGAAGCAAACGCCGGCATTCGGCATTACGGCAAAGGTTCGCGAGACTTATGTAGATGAACAGACGCCATTCCAACATTTAGCGATGGTGGAGACCGAAGAATTCGGCAGAATGCTCGTACTGGACGGCATGGTTATGACGACAGTTAAAGACGAGTTTGTATATCATGAAATGGTTGCTCATCCTGCGCTTGTGACGCATCCGAATCCGAAAAAAGTTCTAGTTGTAGGCGGAGGAGACGGCGGCGTTATTCGCGAAATTTTGAAGCATCCTTCTGTTGAGAAGGCTGTACTTGTTGAAATTGACGGTAAAGTCATCGAGTACTCCAAACAGTACTTGCCAGAAATCGCTGGCGAGCTGGACAACCCTCGTGTAGAAGTCATTGTTAACGATGGCTACATGCACATTTTGAACAGCAAAAATGAGTATGATGTAATTATGGTAGACTCAACAGAGCCAGTAGGCCCTGCAGCACCGCTATTCGAGCGTGGTTTCTACCAAGGCATCTACGAAGCATTGAAAGAGGATGGCCTGTTTGTTGCACAAACGGACAACCCTTGGTTCAAAGCTGATCTCATTCAGCAAGTTAACCGTGACGTGAAGGAAATCTTCCCGATCGTTCGCGTATATGGTGCGAACATTCCAACTTACCCAAGCGGTTTGTGGACGTTCACAATGGGTAGCAAGACGCATGATCCGCTCGAAGTGGATGCAGCTGCAATCCCTGATATGCCAACAAAATACTACTCCTCACGCCTTCACCATGCAGCATTCTGCTTGCCGAAGTTCGTTGAAGATTTGACGAAGTAAGCGGAGCGCAAAGGAGAAGAAGACGATGAGATTAGATCAAAAATATTCAGGCAACGTATTTATTCTAAGCTCTGACAACTATGAGGAATCCAAGGCAGTTATCTATGGTATGCCGATGGACTACACGGTATCATTCCGTCCTGGCTCCCGATTCGGCCCTGGCCGCATTCGTGAAGCATCTGTTGGATTAGAAGAATACAGCCCTTATCTCGATAAGAGCTTGGAAGAAGTAACATACTTCGATGCAGGCGACTTGCTGTTGCCATTCGGTAACGCTGCACGTAGCTTGGATGTTATTCAAGAGTATGTAGCGGGCTTGATGAAAGACAACAAGTTCCCAGTCGGGCTTGGTGGCGAACATCTTGTTTCGTGGCCGGTTATTCAAGAGGTATTTAAGAAGTACCCTGATCTCGCAATTATTCATATCGATGCGCATGCTGATTTGCGTGAAGACTATGAAGGCGAGCCGTTGTCTCACTCAACACCACTGCTTAAAGCAGCGAAGTTGATCGGCAGCAAAAATATTTATCAATTCGGCATTCGCTCTGGTTCCCGTGAGGAGTGGGCATATGCTCGTGAGAACATCAATTTCTATCCGTATGAAGTAGCTGAGCCTTTGCGCAAAGTACTTCCTGAGCTTGCTGGCCGTCCGGTGTATGTAACGATCGATATCGACGTATTGGACCCTAGCTGCGCACCTGGTACAGGTACGGCGGAAATTGGCGGTATTACGACGAAGGAATTGCTTGAAGCGATTCATCTAATTGCTGGTTCTGAAGCGAACATCGTCGGCTGCGACTTGGTTGAAGTTGCACCGATCTATGATCCAACGGAGCAAACGCAGATTGCAGCGAGCAAACTCATTCGTGAGATGCTACTGGGGTTTGTAAAATAGTATTATCTGAATAACCACCCTTCTGACTATGCGCTTGGTTTGCGTAGAAGAAGGGTGGTTTTTTGCTGCAATCAAATTGGTATTTTGTTAAATGATTGAATTCGTAGTATCACTCCACATTTTGAACTTAATTTATGTCCATCATAGTAATGATGTAGATTGCAAGGATAGTGGTCGAGTTTAGCTGTTTAGTTTTGTGAGAAAGGTTTCTTCTATTGCTTGGCGGTAATGACGAATGCAGCTTGACGTGTATAGTCGGTAGGATTGTAAAGAACCGTGACCCAGTCATAGTCATCAACAGCATAGTTGGAATTGCATATAACGAGGTCTTCTAAGTTATTTACAGCCCACCATCCTCCACTGATTGGTTTATAATTGCTATATTCCCTCCCTCTGAAGTAGAACGTGAAGAAAGAGCCCGGATCAAGGTCATAAAAAAATGTGAATCGGTAAAAGCCCTGGCCTAAATCTTGAGTTGTTTTTGCATCGTTAGGTGCAACAGTGACTTTTTGTTTCTTAGCATGGTCAGGAATATTTACCGCTGTATTAGCAGATCTAGCTGTTTTTAATATTCTTGCCGAGCCTCGAGGCTTAATCACCTTCGTGTTAAATCTAACTCGCATAGGTTACCCCTCTATTCTCTTTAATTTTGAGTTCTTCTTGCAATGATGACAAATTTGGCTTCTCTTGACTCTGTACTTGGATTATAAAGGACCGTATTCCATTGAAATTGGGAAGCGGAGTAGTTGGTAGTACAAGTCGGAAGATCAACATTATTATCTTCAATCCACCAACCCCCACTGACAGGTCTATAAACTCTGTTGTTGTCCACTTGTCTTCCGTTAAAGAGGAACTCATGAAATACGCCAGGCGCGAGGATACGGTTGTATACGAGACGATATAGATTTCCGCCATTCAAATCTTGAATATCATCTGGATTGCTTGCTCTTAATCTAGCAACCTGTTTTGTTGTATTAGCGCTTCTAACCGTCTTAATACCTCGTATCGAACTTCTAGGCTTTACAACTTTCATGTTTACTTTATATTTCATTGGAATCCCTCCTTATATATCTGCTTATAGTAAATGCAAGAAAATAGTAAGGGATTGTACTGATAGTCTGATATATTTGCATGATTTTCATAGGTAGGGCTAAAAATAAATAGAAGCGCCCAGCATATCCATCTTGAAAGAGGAATACTGGGCGCTTATTTCTAGTTATACATTCTTCATTAGGAGACAGGTAGATATAGGGCTACTTTCTTTCTATATGTTCATAAGCCCGGAGTTAACAAGTAGGCGGTTCAGCTCCGCTTTTTTATCTTTCGAAATCGCATCCGGCTGAAGTCCTTGTTGTTGAATCTTTGTCATGTCTGGTGCGAAAAATTCTTGTGTCGTCAGCATCAAGTAAGAGCCGTCGCTAAGCTCATAAGGCATTTGCATAACGCCTTTGCCGTATGTTTTGGTACCTACAACCGTTGCAAGATTATAACCTTGTAGGAAGCCTGTAAGAGCTTCTGAAGAGCTCGCTGTATACTCATTTACTAGAACCGTCATCGTGTAATCTGGCTTCTTGCCTTTATCAAGAGTAGAAGTAGATACTAATCCTGCTGGGCTCTTGTAGTAAGTGAACACGCCTTTGTCACGCAGTAAGGAGGCAACTTGTCTCGTTTCTTCCATCAGCCCGCCTGTGTTGTAGCGAAGATCGAGAATGACAGATTTCATCCCTTGTTTGCGCAGTGCATTCCACTGTGCTTCGAATTGCTCATACACCATTTGGTCCATAAATGTGTAGATGCGAATATAGCCTGTACGTTTGTCCAGCATTTGGCCTTCTACAGCGGCCATAGGAAGAACGGCGCGTTTAACTGACTTCGTCATCTTATTTTTTCCGCGTTGTACAACCATTTTGACGGATGTATCTTTTTTGCCGAATAAAACAGAGAAAATATCTTGTTTTGTTTGATTTTTAACAGCTGCACCATCGATAGAAATGATAATATCCCCTTGTTTAAAGCCTGCTTGCTCAGCAGGAGATCCTGGAGTAACCGTAACGATACGATATTGGCCTTGCTGCTTCGCGAATGTGATCCCGATATGAGCCATTTCTTCACTCTCAGACCAGTTGTTCATTTGCTCCCATTCTTTAGCCGTAATATGACGAGAAAATGGGTCATTAAGCGTAGCTGTCAGTTCCTGCATCGTATTGTTTTTAATTTGCTCTTCTGAAAATGTGATGCCGTAATGCTCTTCAATAAGCCCTGCTGCTTCTTTTTTAACTTCTAGTGAAGTCGTTGCGGCCGTTTCCGTATTTGCATATGCCTGATCAGGCTGAATAACGAAAACACCAGTTAGCAACGCAAATGTCAGGAAAAAGCTAACGATTGTACGCATAGTACGAAGTCGAAGGTTCATTATCATTCACCGCCTATTACTGTAGTTGAGATTTCGTCGATCGAAGAGACTTTCCATTTGCCATCTTCTCCTCGTTCCAACGAGTAGAGCATCGTTGATTCCATAGGTGGTGTATCCGTCTGATTCAACATCGTATATTTCTCAACCGTCGCGAAAAAGGCATGTTTGTCGTCTGCCGCAAGCACAACTTGCTGTTTGAGCTCTGCTTTCATATCAACTTGTGCAAACAAAGTTTTAAACTTGCTGGACAGCATCATTTTCACAAGATAATTATCAGCTGTAAATAGGCTGTTCAGTTTATCCCAGTTCTCCGTGTTGATGGATTCCATCACGAGGTTAGCCACATCTTTGAACGCTTGCTGATCTGCTTCAGGTAATGTTACTTTCGTTTTCTCCCAACCATCTTTCAGTTGATAGGATACGGAATTTGGTGTCATGGAAATGATGCTCTCCAGCGCTTCTTCACTCTTATCTAGCTTTACTAAGAAGGAAGTAGGCATGGTCATAGATGCAGTTGCTTGGTCACCGTTATAAACGCTGGATACGACAGTTGTGCTGACGGAAACCCCATTTTCATTCACATCTGCTACCAATACATCTTCATAGCTCGTTTTTATAAGCTTGTGGCTGTATTGACTCAGGTTCTTCTCCATTAGCTTATAGAAGTGAGATTGTTTGTCGAACATGTTCAGGTAAGCAGTTCTATCACCACTATTTTCATAGGCAGCTAATTTGGCAAAGAAGTCTTTTGTTTCTTCGAGTCGTCTCTCTTCTAGTGCTGCAGCTTGTGAATCATGCAGAGTATATGTATGTTTGGTGCCGTCTACCTTTAATTCAAGACCAATAATATCGCTTACAGAGCGCAGTGGGACATAGAGCTGTCCTTTTACTAGCTCGGCAGATGCAAGCATGTTATGGTTGGTTTCTGCATTTCCTTTATACTGCTTCACTTTCGCTGAATTTGCTTGGAATACGACGGTTTGTGAAGCGTTGCTTGCGGTCAGACTTTTATTGGTTTTGTTCCATTTGAGTTTGTAGCCGAGCTGCTGCAAGAGCGGGCGAACTTCAACTAAGGAAACTCCATTTTTAACAATTGGATTTACTTCACTAGTCGTGGACTGATCGTAGTTAATGATGATGCTAGGTGCTGCACTTGCTGTTAGGCTTCCAGTAGCGATGGTTAGTGCTAGTGTAGAAGCAATAACGGTCTTCTTCATGCTGACGTTGAACATGCTGTCCCCTCCAATTAAAATATATGCACATATATTCATGAAAAATATCCCAAAACACTATTTTCATATTATGATAATGAAATAGAGTTATTCTTCGTAATAAGTGCAGTATAAAACTTAAAAATAAAGGTTTAATTTACCAACATATTGTATCAGGAAATAAGATGAAATAGGTTAAAAATCTATTAAATATAAAATTTTTACCTCAAATTTGTATGCTTTATATTTTTTGATTTCAACTGAAAAGTTGTATTAAACTGCTTGGATTGTATGGGCGAAATGCGTAAATATCAGCAATTTATATTTTGAAAGAGGTGTAGATAAAATGGCTGTATATACATATAAACCTCATTTTTACAAAAAAAGTACAAAAGAAATAGAAATTTTAGATGAGAATCATAAAAGAATAGGGTCGATACAGAGATATTATAAAAATAAATGGATGCGTGTTGTTGATCACTTTATAGATGAATACGAAGTGAATCTTAAAGCGTTTCATGTGGATGGACATTCTCTTATTACCGTTGAGGATGTTACTCCATTGACAAAAATGATTGGTGGCGAATGGAAAATAAAGTGTGTAGATGGTGGAAATAATCGCATTTCAGACAAGACGAAGATAAAGACACATATCCGCTATGAATTACAATATAGAGAAAAGTGGTATCTCTTCACAAAAGATATAGGTAATCGGACTATGCGCGTGCAAGGCGAGTCAAATATGCTCCATGCAGAAATTACATATGATAAAATGCTTCCTCCTATGACGATTACGGTAAAGAATCATTCGGAAGAAGTTGATGTGTGGACGATAGCGTGCGTGTATTATTTGTATTCGCTTCGAGCCTAGAGCACTGCCACTTTCGAGCATTATAGGCGTTAAGGCAGAAATGGATTGCAAAAGCCCCCAAAAGGTTGCAAATTGCGGGCGTTTCCCGGATAATTGATGGAATCAGATTATTTAGGAAATGGGAGTTACACGATGGCAGACAAGGTGCACTTGTCGAACGGGAATCCGGCGGCAGCGAACAAATATCGCACCCATCTTACAATTAAGAGTGTGCAGAATAAGGAACAAGTTGAGCATACTGTGGATGCGGACGTATACTGCAAGGGCAATCATATCTACATTAGATATGAGGAGCCAATCTTGGCTGCTAAAGAGGATCGTTCCCAGGCGGTTAAGCGACGAAGTAGCTCAGCTGGAACGGCAGATGAGCAGGTCCAAGCAGCACCGGTCACAAATGTGATGCTAAAGCTCAGCGCGGACGAATGGAAGCTGACTCGACGCGGGGATGTGGAATCGGAAATGTCTTTTGCGCCCAACATGCGTTTGAACGGCTACTATCGCTCGGCAGCATTACGGTTTCCGCTCGTTACGGATACAAAGCAGTGGACACGCCGTGACCGCGCTATTGAGAAGAACGGAGTTATTGCGCATTTACCAGAGTATGTCGCATGGGCATACGACTTATATATAGAAGAAGACTGCGTCGGACAATTTGCTTTGGCATTGACATTGGATTGGTCGAGCACATCAGAGAGGGAGCAATGAATATGAGTACTGGAGTTATTGAACGGATTAATCAAGGGGTTATAAAGGCTATTGAAGAATCAATTCTAAAAGCAGGTATCGTAACACGTGAGGAAATGCCTGCATTTGTAATAGAAGTTCCGAAAGACAAGACACACGGTGACTTGGCGACCAACGTAGCGATGCAGCTTACTCGTATTGCGAAGCGCAACCCTCGTCAAATTGCAGAGGCGATTATCGAGAATTTGGATAATGCTGCGGCTTTCATTGAGAGCGCGGAAATTGCAGGCCCAGGCTTCATTAACTTCCGTATGAATAAGAGCTATTTGTACGATGTGGTAAAAGAAGTAGCAGAGCAAGGTGACAACTACGGTCGTATTACAGCGGGTGCAGGACAACGTGTACAAATGGAGTTTGTTAGTGCGAACCCGACAGGAAGCCTTCACTTAGGTCATGCCCGTGGTGCAGCTGTTGGTGATGCAATTTGTAACGTACTAGACTTCGCGGGTTATGAAGTAACACGCGAGTACTATATTAACGATGCGGGTAATCAAGTAGTGAACTTGATTCTGTCTCTTGAATGCCGCTATAAGCAAGCGCTTGGGCTTGACGCAGAAATGCCAGCAGATGGCTATCATGGCGAAGATATTAAAGGCTTTGCACAAGAGTTAGTTGAGCAAGAAGGCGATCGCCTTCTCCAGCTATCAGAAGAAGAGCGCACGAAGTTCTTCCGTGAATTCGGTTTGAAGAAAGAATTAGATAAAATTAAGCGTGACTTGGCTCGTTTCAAAGTTGGCTTTGACGTGTGGTTCAGCGAGACTTCCTTGTACGAGAGCGGCGTAATCACGCAAGCGTTGGATGAGCTGAAAGCACGTGGAAAAGTGTTTGAAGAAGGCGGCGCTACATGGCTGCGTACGACAGAGTACGGCGACGATAAGGACCGTGTATTGATTAAAAATGACGGTACTTACACGTACTTGACGCCAGACATCGCTTACCACCGTGATAAATATGCTCGTGGCTTTGATCGTGTCATGAACATCTGGGGTGCTGACCACCATGGTTATATTCCTCGTATGAAGGCAGCTATGGAGGCACTTGGCAATGATCCAGATAAGCTGATCGTGCTCGTAGCGCAAATGGTAAGCTTGTTCCAAGATGGCGAGAAAGTGAAGATGTCTAAGCGTACAGGTAAAGCTGTAACGATGGAAGATTTGATGGACGAAGTTGGCGTAGACGCAATTCGCTACTTCTTCACAATGCGTTCGACAGATTCTCATCTTGATTTCGATATGGATTTGGCGATTTCCAAATCCAACGAAAACCCTGTCTTCTACGTACAGTATGCGCATGCACGTATTTGCAGCATCTACCGTCAAGCAGAAGAGCAAGGTGTTGCTCTTAAGCCATTGAACGAAGTGAACCTCAGCACATTGACAGCTGAGCATGAACTTGACTTGCTGCGCAAGATGGGTGAACTTCAAGCGGAAATCGAAGTTGCAGCACGCGACTATGCACCACATCGCTTAATCCGCTATGTGTATGAGCTTGCATCTATGCTGCACAGCTACTACAAGGCAGAGCGCGTTATTACGGAAGATGCAGAGCAAACACAAGCTCGCTTGGCACTTCTAGGCGCAGTTCGCACAGTAATTGCGAACGTCCTTCGTCTTGTGGGCGTATCCGCTCCAGATCGTATGTAATTTCAAAATTCTAGCATTAGGCTAGTACATGTATAGAATGATGTAACGGGCGGTATCACCTTAATGGTGATACCGTTTTTTATTGTTTATGTTTCTCTCAGGTACTCCCTGTCATATTTATCCTGTAGCTTGACCTCCTCGCATTTGCCCTGTTCTTGTATAATGAAGTCACAGAAAATAAATAGAAGCACGGGGGTGCCTATTCCATGTTACAATTACTTCCTCTTATGCTAGAGAGAGTAGGTATCTTGCTTATTATCGCCTTCGTCCTATCTAGGATGAAGTCGTTCCGACGGATTATACACTATGAGCATGGCTGGAAAGAAAAAGTGCTGCTCATTGTCGTATTTGGTTCATTTGGCGTCGTTAGTAACTATACGGGGGTACACATATACAATGAGCTCGTATCTTCGCAAGCATGGAATGTAGCTGTTGATCCCGATAGCGCGATTGCAAATACCCGAATTATGGGAGTCGTCATTGGTGGTTTGTTGGGCGGTCCGCTTGTTGGATCGGGTGTAGGTGTAATTGCAGGATTGCATCGCTTGTTTCTAGGGGGATTCACGGCCATTGCCTGTGCGTTTTCCACCATTGCGGCAGGTATTGTAACCGGATTCATTGCCCGTAAATTCCGGATTCGCAATCCGCATGCGCCTTGGCATGCGGCGGGAATCGGTATTTTAATGGAATGTGCCCAAATGGGTATTATTTTGCTAGTAGCGGCTCCGTCAACCGAGGCATTTGCACTTGTGCAGGTTATTGCTGTACCGATGATTGTGATAAATGGCTTTGGTACGTATTTATTTATGACGATTATCCAATCCATTTTTCAAGAAGAAGAACGTTCGAGAGCTGTGCAAACGCATAAGGTGCTGCACATCGCGGATCAAACGTTACCGTATTTTCGTCAAGGTTTAAGTGCGAGCTCTTGCCGCGAAGCGGCGCTCATTATATTGAAAGAAACGAATGCGGATGCCATCTCGATTACGGATAGAACACGGATCCTCGCCCATGTAGGCGTAGGCGCTGATCATCATATTGCTTTGCAGCCAATTACGACAAGGTTAACTCGGCGAGTTTTGGACGAGGGGCTCGTGCATAAGGCTTGTTCCCGCGAAGAAATTCAATGTTCCAGTGGGCACTGTCCACTGCATGGGGCATATGTGATACCGCTGTATGTGCGCAACAAGACGGTAGGGACATTGAAGCTATACTTTAAAAGTCCATCTCGGCTAGATCAAGTAGAGAAGGAGCTTGCTGAAGGTCTTGGCAAGCTGTTCTCCAATCAACTGGAGTTGGCAGAAGCAGAGCTGCAGAGCAGGTTGCTGAAGGATGCAGAGATTAAAGCACTACAGGCACAAGTCCATCCGCACTTCTTATTCAATGCGATTAACACGATATCTGTACTCTGTAGAACGAACCCGGAACAAGCACGCAAGTTGCTGCAGCAGCTTAGTGTCTTTTTCCGCAGCAATCTCCAAGGGGCTCGCTCGATGCTTATTCCGCTTCACAAAGAGCTAGAGCATGTAGAAGCTTATTTGTCGCTTGAGCAGGCTCGTTTTCCGGGTAAGTATACGATTGAATTTTGCATTGATCCTTCGTTTAAGGAAGTGCTCATTCCGCCGTTTACTTTACAGCCGTTAGTGGAGAATGCAGTGAGGCATGGATTCGGCAAAGGTTTTAAAGGAACAGGATATGTTCGTATTTGCTCGGAGGCGGAGGGAGATACGATGGTGCTTATAACGGAAGATAATGGTAGCGGCATCTCGACAGATGCTATCGGTGCACTGGGCAGGGAAGTAGTGCCTTCGCAGGAGGGTACGGGAACAGCACTTGTTAATATTCGCAGTCGGATTCAAGAAATTTACGGCAGCCAAGCTTCTTTTATAGTAGAGAGCAGTCTAGGAGAAGGGACTACGGTAATCATTAAACTGCCGCGAAATGACACTAAGGAAGGTGCATAGGCGTGATTAGAGCGTTTGTTGTTGATGATGAGCCATTGGCAAGGGATGAGCTCATGTATTTGCTTCGCAGAACGAAGCGGGTGGACATTGTTGGAGAAGCTGAGTCGTATGAAGAGGCGATGGATGGCATTCAGGAAACAACACCTGACGTGATCTTTCTCGATATTCAGCTGACAGATGCAACAGGCATTGAGATTGCAGAGCGACTTAAAGAAGACGGATGTCAATCTGCTATCGTATTTGCGACAGCTTATGATGAATATGCGCTAAAAGCATTTGAGTTGAATGCTGCAGACTACATCTTAAAACCGTACGAAGAGGCACGTGTACAGCAAACGGTAGAGAAACTTATTCAGCGGCTAGCTGTAGTACCTACGTCTCAGCCTATTGCAGTGAGTGGGGCTGTTAACTCTAACGCTGCTAAAGCTGTGGAGCGAACAGAACGGTTAGCAGTGACCGTAGATGAGCGAATTGCGGTTCTACATGTTGACCGTATTATTTATATCGAGTCTGAAGAAGGTAAGGCAGTCGTTGTGACGGAAGGGCAGCGATATAAGGTATGTGAAGCGTTGACGGTGCTGGAGCGCAAGCTGAATCATCCTTCTATGCTACGTGTTCATCGCTCCTATTTAGTTAATGTAGATTATGTAAAAGAGATTGAACCATGGTTCAATTCTACGTATGTGATGAAAATGAAAGACGGTGCAAGTATACCGGTCAGCCGCACGTATGTGAAAGACTTGAAGCAGAAACTTGGTCTATAAAAGGCAGGCAAAATATTGGTGCATAATTACACGCACCTTGCTATAATAATGCTTGCAATCTAAGCCATTTGCCATAGAAGGCAGTGGCTTGTTTTATGTTCAACTAGATTGGCATATAGATTGTAATATACAAATGATGCTACCTGCTCAAGCAGGCGCGCGATAAATCCATATTGGGGAAGAAAGGGTGAAGATGATGAAGCAATCTATTTTCAACTTGGACACGAAGACGGTTGTTGCGATTGGAATCGGAGCGGCATTGTACGGTTTGCTTAACTGGGTTTCGATTCCGGTAGCACCACAGACTGGACTGCGTCCAGCAATTGCAATCTTGACGATATTTGGAGCTTTGTTCGGTCCTATCGTTGGCTTTTTGAGCGGGGCTATCGGTCACATCGTGTTCGACTTATCTAGTGGAACGATCTGGTGGTCTTGGGTGTTGGGATCGGCGATTAGCGGTCTAGGTATGGGACTCGTATTTATGAGCAAGTCATTTAGTGTTAAAGAAGGGCGTGCAACTAAAGGTAATATTGCGACTTTAGCTATTGTCGGATCATTGGCATTGGTCGTTGGTTTCGGTATTTCTAGCGTGCTTGATATTTATCTATTTGGAGAAGCGCCAGATAAAATGCTATTGCAATTCACCGCGGCTTCTTTGGCTAACATTACCGTGCATGTCATTCTAGGTGTTGGTGCTGTACTTGGATTGTTGAAAGTGAATCGCAGCAATTCCAATCTCAAAGTATCAAAGTAATAGGATTGCAGAAATCCTTGAATAAAGGCAAATAGGGGCAATGAATAAGATGGCAGAATCCATTCTTTCTTTTAATAAGTTTAGCTTTCAATATAGTAGCTTGGCTGAGCCTACCCTTCATGACATATGCCTCGATATTTACCCAGGGGAAAAAATATTAATAGCTGGCCCGAGCGGTTCCGGCAAATCCACGTTAGCCCATTGTATCAATGGGCTAATTCCATTCGCCCATAAAGGGAAAATATCAGGCGACTACACATTGAAGGGTCGCTGCCCAGCAGAGCAAAGTATTTTTGAGATTAGCCGCAGTGTCGGTACGATCATGCAGGATCAGGACAGTCAGTTCATTGGATTGACGGTAGACGAAGATGTTGCCTTCGCTTTCGAAAATGATTGTGTTGCTCCTGAAGAGATGAAGCCACGAGTAGCCGAAGCGCTTAGTATGGTTGATATGCTGGAGCACATGAATCAAAGTCCGCATGAACTGTCTGGCGGCCAGAAACAGCGTGTTTCTTTGGCAGGAGTCATGTCTATGGACGTTGATATTTTACTATTTGATGAGCCGTTGGCAAATTTGGATCCTGTGAGTGGTAAACATGCAATGAAGCTGATTGAAGACATTCATCGTGACAGCGGCAAGACCGTTATTATCATTGAGCACCGAATTGAAGATGTGCTGGAACAGCCAGTTGACCGAATTGTTGTGATGGCAGAAGGTAGAATTGTTGCGGTTGGTACGCCCGATGAGATTCTTTCATCCAATGTGATGAAGGAAAATGGCCTGCGTGAGCCTCTGTATATTTCTGCGTTGAAGTATGCCGGCTGTGAGCTGACACCAGGTATACAGCCATCCTCTCTGGAGCAATTAAGTAGCAACAAGCAAGTGCGTCAAACACTTGGAGAATGGGTCAAAGTGATCGATAACTCTTCGATGAATAGTGAGAATGGGTCTTTGCTAGAGCTGAAAAATGTTCGTTTTGCCTACGGGGAAGGCAAAGAAGTAATTAAAGGTGTTTCATTGAAGATTGGAGCGGGCGAACGAATAGCGCTGCTTGGTAATAATGGAGCAGGAAAGACGACCTTATCTCAACTGTTAACTGGCATGGTGAAGCCGACATCAGGTGATATTTTGCTGAATGGAGAGTCCATCCGTCAATGGTCGATTCGTCGTAGAGGCGAGCAGATTGGTTACGTGATGCAGAACCCGAATCATATGATTACCCAAACGATGATTAGGGATGAAGTCGGCTTGGCACTGCGTATACAAGGATTGCCTCAAGCAGAAATCACAACTAAAGTAGAAGAAGTGCTGCGTATTTGCGGCTTGTACAGTTATCGTGACTGGCCTGTATCTGCGCTTAGCTACGGACAGAAGAAGCGGGTTACGATCGCTTCTATCTTGGTGACGGAGCCGCAGCTTATTATTGTGGACGAGCCAACTGCCGGACAGGATTTCAAGCATTATACGCAGTTTATGGACTTCTTGTCACGACTAGCGGAGCAAGGCGTATCGTTGCTCTTTATTACCCACGATATGCATCTAGCACTAGAGTATACAGAGCGTGCTGCCGTACTTTGCAATGGGGAGATTATTGCATCAGGCTCCACGGCTAGTGTACTGACCAACACAGAGATTATGAATCGTGCGAATTTAAAGGAGACATCCTTGAGTATGCTTTCTCGTTCGACTGAGGTGGCAACTCCAGAAGCGTTGGTGCGTTACTTTATCCGGTATGAGAAACAGAAGAAGCAGGTGAGTGAGCATGAGTAAAGCGGGCATGTTGTACATCGAGCGGGATACCTTGTTCCATCGATTAGACGGTGCCGTTAAACTGCTTATGCTGCTTGCATGGACAGTGATCGTCTTTTTATTTCAGGACATTCGTGTCTTCATTGTACTTTTCATCTTCGGGATTGGACTCCTTAAGAGTGCGCAGCTGCCTTGGACACGCATTAGGCTGCTCGTATGGGTTATTATCGTATTTAATATATTCAACTCTTTATTTACGATACTTGTGTCACCTGCCTATGGAAGTGAAGTGAACGGGACGACGACAGTACTCATAGACTTAGGTTATGAGGTGCTTACACTAGAGACCGTATTTTATATACTGACACTATCGATGAAATATATGTCGCTAATGCCTATTTCGATATTGTTTGTATATACGACACATCCGACTCGTTTTGCTGGGAGCTTGAACCGCCTAGGTGTGCCATACAAAATTGCCTATGCCTTTAATATTGCATTTCGCTACATTCCTGACCTGAAAAAAGACTTCCTTAGCATTTCAAATGCGATGCAGGCTCGCGGAGTCGGCATGGCTCGCGGGGAAGGGACGATTGTTCAGCGTTTAAAACATTATGCAGCAATAGCAATTCCACTTGTACAATCTTCGCTTTCGCGGATTGATACGGTGGCAAATGCAATGGACTTGCGTGGCTTCGGTAAACATGCGAAACGGACCTGGTATTCCTCGTCTCCATGGGGAAGAGTGGATGTTGCGGTTGTTATCATTTGTGCAGTCGTATTGGCTATTTCTATTACGGCACGAGTGCAGGGCTTCGGGACGTTCTGGTATCCATTTTAATAATAGCAGATTTAAGAGATCGAGCTGTGGTTTGTAGGAACCTGAGCTCGATCTTTTTTTGTTTGTTGCAACTCAACCCTCGATTTTTGCAAGTGGAAGCGAATCTCACGCATTTTATTTTGAAAACGCTTTATTTTCGTTTTCATCTCATAAAATACAAGTATAGAAAGTTGAGAAGGGAGTCGATCTCCATGAACGCGGTAACGATAGTAATCGGTTCTATATGTATTCTTATGATAGCGTATCGTCTATATGGAACATTTATGGCGGCAAAGGTACTCAAATTGGATGATTCTAAGCCTACACCTGCGCATGAATTAAATGACGGTAAAGACTATGTTCCATCTAATAAATGGGTGACTTTTGGCCACCACTTCGCAGCGATCGCTGCAGCAGGTCCACTCGTTGGACCGATATTAGCAGCCCAGTTCGGTTATTTACCAGGTTTGATATGGTTGTTGGTCGGTGCGGTTATCGGAGGCGCCGTGCACGACATGGTCGTGTTGTTCGCTTCGATGCGCAAAGAAGGAAAGTCACTTTCTGAAGTAGCAAAAGAAGAGCTTGGTCCTGTAGCTGGCTTCTGTACAGGCTTGGCAATGTTGTTCATCATTACAATCACAATGGCAGGCTTGTCGATGGTTGTCCTTCACGCATTGGAGAACAATCCATGGGGAACATTCGCAGTTGCGATTACGATTCCGATTGCAATCGGGGTTGGCTTGTTCCATAAGAAAACAGGCAACTTGAAGCTTGCAACGACAGTCGGATTTATTTTGATGATGATCGGTGTATTCGCTGGTCCTTACATTCAAGGAACAATGCTTGGCGACTGGTTAACGCTAGATGCAAGCACATTGGCAATCATTTTGCCAATATACGCATTCTTTGCAGCAGCATTGCCGGTATGGCTATTGCTTGCACCACGTGATTACTTGAGCAGCTTTATGAAAATTGGCGTATTTATCGCCTTGATTATCGGTGTATTTGTTATTAACCCGGCGATTCCTTTCCCGGCTGTTACTGAATTTATTAATGGCGGCGGTCCAATACTAGCGGGTCCGGTATGGCCGTTCATCTCGATTACAATTGCCTGCGGTGCGATTTCTGGTTTCCATGCCTTTGTTGGTTCTGGAACAACGCCGAAAATGGTTAACCGCTGGAGCGATATTAAGAGCGTTGGTTTCGGTGCGATGTTGGTAGAGTGTGTAGTAGCGATTATGGCTCTTATTGCAGCAACTGCATTGCAGCCAGCTGACTACTTTGCAATTAACTCGACACCTGAAGTGTTCAAGACACTTGGTATGGAAGTTGTACACTTGCCTGAATTGGCACAGCAAATTGGGTTGGATCTAGAAGGAAGAACAGGCGGCGCAGTTACGCTAGCGGTAGGGATGACGTATATTTTCACCCAAATTCCTTGGTTTGAAAACTTGGCAGCATTCTTCTTCCAATTCGTAATTATGTTTGAGGCAGTATTCATTCTAACAGCGATCGACGCAGGTACTCGTGTATCTCGTTACTTGATTCAAGATTTCTTCGGTGAAATCTACAAGCCGCTTAAACGTGTTGATTGGGTGCCAGGGGCAATCTTTGCAAGTGCATTAGCTTGCTTCATGTGGGGCTACTTACTCTTCTCCGGCGATATCGGCTCGGTATGGGCATTGTTCGGTGTATCGAACCAGTTGATGGCATCGATTGGTCTTATTATCGGAGCGACGGTTATTTTGAAAATTGCGGACAAGCGCTGGTATGTACTTACTTGTCTCATCCCACTTGCGTACTTGTTCATAACGGTAAACTATGCAGGATTCTGGATGATTCAAAATGTGTACTTGAACGAAGCGGCAAAAGGCTACAGCGTTCTAAATGCAGCATTGTCCATCATTATGCTAGTTCTCGGAATCATTATTATGGTCTCTGCGATTAAGAAATGGACGCAATTATGGAACACACCACGACCCATACTTGAAAAAGTATCTGTGACATAATGTAATCCCAAATTACTATATACCATCAGGTACAGTCATCTTAGATAGACAGGGCATCTCTTCGGAGGTGCCTTGTTTTTTTGTGTCTAAAATTTTAAGGAGTCTATCTACCTGACAATACTGTAAGCTTCATGGCTTATGTTGCAAGGGTAATCTAAGGTACTTTGTAGATTCGACATTTATAATAAAAGCAACACATGTATGAAAGAAATCATTAAATGGCAACCAACAACTTGATCCACACCAGGGGGTTTGAAAATATGAAAAACAAACAGTCAAATCGCTTCATCCGAATGGCTGCTGGCCTATTATCGGTCACACTAGCAGCACAATTTCTTATGATTCCATCATTAGTAGGGGCATCAGCCAGCGATCATGCTGCAAAGAACGTACAAGCTTCGACTCTAGCAGCAGGCCATACAGTGAATGTAGTAGAAGATGGCCGACGGACGAGCCCTATTCAATATACGATTAATCTCCAACTAGATGAGAAACAAATGAAGCTTTCTGGCACTCAGTCTGTCTTGTTTCGTAATGAAACGAAGGATGACTTGTCAGAACTCGTTTTCCATACGTTTGCGGACGCCTATCGTTCAGTTGATACGCAGACATCTATGTTTCAAGCACGGAACAAGGACATTGCCAAAGAGTATCCTGATAAGAAGCCTGAAGATTTTTTAGGTGGTATAGATGTTCAGCGAGTTATGGACAAGTCCAACAGCAGTAAACTTAGCTTCGAAAATAAAAATCAATCGTTAACCGTTAATCTTGGTAAAACACTCAAGCCAGGTGAGGAAGTTGTCGTTGAGCTTGATTATACAATTGATATTCCATTTGGAATGCAGCGTATGGCTCATTATAAGGAATTAATTAGTGCTGTTCATTTCTATCCTATTTTAGCGATGTATGATGAAGGCAAGCAGGAGTGGAATCGCCTGCCGTACAGCAAGACCCTCGAATCTGATTATTTTGAAGCGTCTGACTATAAAGTAAGCCTGAATGTACCGAGCAATTATAAAATAAGCATGCCGGGACAACTGCAAGAGACATCTGCTGGGGATGGTCGTAAAGTTATTACGGCCACTGCGGATAAGACGCGTGAATTCGTATTCTTTGCTAGCCCGGACTACAAAGTGAAGTCAAAGAACGTAAATGGAATTAATATTGAAATGTACTATTTCGGAGATAGCAAAGAAAAAGAGAACGTGGCCGAGCGTTATGTCGAACAAGCAGCTAAGGCGATTGAGTTTTTCGGAAACAAATTCGGAGCCTATCCTTATAAAGATTTTCGTATTATGGAGACTTATGTAGAGGGCGTTGCGATTGAATATACACGGGTAATCCAGATGGGTCAGATTTCTGATCAACAAGCTGTGGAAGCTGATTCGGTATTTATTCATGAAATTGCCCATCAGTGGTTCCATGCGATTATCGGTAACAACTCCGAAACAGAAGGATTTTTAGATGAGGGATTAACTCACTTTGCAACTTCATACTTCTATGAAGAACAAAAGGATGACATGCAAGGCTTTAACGGGATGCGTATGGCATCAGGGCCTTTAGATAAAGCGATCGCCTCCAACAATGAAGAGGCAGGGGGAGAAGCACATCCGCTTTACTATGAAAGAGGTCGGTTAGCCGTTTATGAGCTGTATCGCAAAGTAGGACAAACAACCTTCGATCGTATTATGCAAGAGTACTACAATCGTTATGCACTTCGAAATGCTACGATTACAGACTGGCTGCAAACTATAGGGGATATCGCTGGTGCAGATATTCAAAAGCATATGCGCAAAGCGCTGTATGAACCGAACTTTGATATATCAGATGAGTATAAGTTAACTCCCGAAGAAGAGCAGCGTCTTATGGGGCTCATGATGAAGTCAGCGTATGATCAAATTTTTGCAGGCCACTCCAACTTACCGCAAGAAGTGTTTGCTCGTATGTATCATCGTGCCTATAATGGGGAGCCTGTAACGATCGTGCTTAGCGATGGTGTAACAAAAAGGGCAATGAAACAACAAAACCAGTTGGCAGAACAGATTCAAACCCTGATGCAAATGGGTGGGGCTGAAGCGAAGATTGTAACAGAGCGCTCGTTAGTAAAGAAGCAGCTGGAGAAAGAACTTTCGAAGAGTCATATTATTGCGATCGGCAGTTCTCTTCGCAATCCGGTTATTCAAGCATTGAAGCCAAGCATTCAAAAGGGAGCAAAGGCTATTCAATTGGATTGGAACAAGGCGATGCAGCAGAAAGATACATCCGGAGTTTATATGGTAAAGCATCCTTATCATAAAGACCGCCTACTTATGCACATGTACTGGACGTCAGAGCAGGTTAACGCTAATGCTTGGCCTACTTTGATGCAAACTATGATGAAGACATCTAACTTTAGCAGCGACTTTTATCAATGGTTCCAAATGAATGGACAAGGTAAAGTGACTGCGGAAAAGTTTGAAGTTAACCCAATCTCAAAGTTTTTTGAATAAGTGGCGAACGTTCATGAAGAAGTAAAGCGATATAACGAATACCCGTCTCTGGTCCAACAGGGACGGGTGTTTTGGTTAGGTGCTTATTTACATTCTTGAAGTAGTCTTGCAATATCAATTTCTCCTGCTGCACTCTCCTTGGTACTGCTGGCGCGTCCGCGTAGCGGATAAATGGGGTTGGCTGTACGACGAAGTAAGGCTTTAATTTCGGTTGGCTTTAATTCTGGTTTAAGGGCAAGGAGTAAAGCAATAGCGCCACTTACATGGGAAGTTGCCATTGATGTGCCGCTCATTTCGTGATAATTACCGTGAAGCCATGCCGATACAATTTTATCTCCAGGCGCATATATATCAACATAGCTACCTCTGTTGCTAAATGGTGCAATACGACGACTGTTATCGGTAGCTCCTACAGAAATGGTTTGGCTGTAGCGGGCAGGATAGTCGATCGTTTTTCGCTTGGCATCATTGCCAGAGGAGGCGACTACGGCAATGCCTGCGTTGGTAGCTTGAGTAACAGCGTGCAGCAAGGACTTACTGCGCGTTTTCATGCCAAAGCTCATATTAATAAGGTGAAGCTTGTTGCGCACACACCATTCGATGCCCTGCACGATATCAGACACATAGGCCGATCCATTTTCATCAAATGACTTGACGGGGTGTATGAGTGCGCGTGGCGCTACTCCGATGATACCGTACATTTGATTGGCGGCTGCGATCGTTCCGGCTATATGAGTACCGTGTCCATTATCATCTTGTGGAGGGCGTCCAGGTTGAACAAAGTTGATTCCCGACAAAAGTGAGTGTCGCAAATCAGGGTGGTGGTAATCAGCTCCGGTATCAATAACTCCGATCCGGACCCGATGACCAGTCGTGGTGCTCCATGCAAGTGGGGCTTTAATGTGACGCACACCCCATGGAATACCTCTTTCCCCAGTAGAAGTCGTGCGGAAGGCGGTGTTAATCACCATACGAGTATCCTCTTCGACAGTGAGTGCTTGTTTGAACGGATACCAGCGCTGTTCCAACTTCTTAGGAAAATAACAGCGGAGGCTGGATATAATGGGCCTTTCTTCGATGCTTGCTAAAGCAGAATGGCTGTAACGCAGATCTTTTAGGGCTTTACGACAGCGCTCGTAGAGACTTCGATCGTTGAAGCCGATAAGGTATGGGCGTAAGCCTTGTCCGCCAGAGGAGATCTCTTGAAGTACTAGGTGGAGAAAGACAGACACATCCAATGTGCATTCCCCTCCCGACAGGTCTTGTGAATGTATCGTATGCGATTTGGCGGGAGGTGGACTGGTATAGCTGCCTTTTTTAATGAAGTTAGGCCTTATTCCGTGTCAATTAAAGACTCAGGACATAGTATGGAGTAGAGCTTTATCAGGCTCTGCAGGCCATAGCTGGAGCAGCGAACTGCCCTCCGGCGCGGATACAGTCGAACGCGAAGGGGAGCCTTCGCGTTTCTTTTTTTGACGAATTTAAGCGTAATTGGTCCTAGATTGACATATCGGCTTAATTGTAAGAAGAAAACTTGCATTTTCACTTCAAATCGGTTTTACTAAGGTGTGAACATGGATATGTTTGTAGATAAAGCAGTGTTTTATTGAACTTTTGCGAGAGGATGTGTACGTATGAGCACCCCGTTGGAATTGAAGCTGGATCCCGACAAAGTACAAGAAATGCCGATGGTGGATCTTGCTTTTGAAATATTGAAAGCAGCCAACACGCCTTTCTACTACCGTGACCTTATGAATGAAGTAGCGAAGCTTCGTGGATTGACAGAGGAGCAAATTCTTGATGTCATCGCTCAGTTATATACCGAGATTAATATCGATGGTCGATTCGCTTGTGTAGGAAGCAACATGTGGGGCTTGAAACGCTGGTATCCAGTTGACCGCGCTGATGAGAATATTACAGGTGGTACGAAGCGTCCGCGCATTATCAACGATGATGATGATGATCTAGAGGAAGACGACTACACAGAGGAAGACGATTCCTATAACAACGAAGACTTTGACTTCGCAGATGATGACAGCGAAGATGATGCATTCAGAGACGAAGATTCTGAAGTCGAAGAAGACGAAGAAGAAGTTATGATCGAAGACGAAGATCTGGATGAGGAAGCATCGGAAGATGAGGACTCAGAAGATGAATATGAAGACGAGGAAGAAGAAAAATAATAGGCAATAGCGCCTCGTTTTTCAAAAGCCGTCCAACTATTGGAGTATTGTTGCTTCAAGTAGGTTGGATGGCTTTTTTTATACTTATTTTTTCCCCTTCTCCTTCCCTTGACATTGGACAACCTAACGAGTAAACTAGCATATGGGCTTTGGATTTATCTATTAATTATATATATATTGTGAGTATAAAGTGCCCCGTGACCACGGGAGTCACTTTTTTGTTTTTTATAGGTATTGATTTGTGGAAACGAGCGGAGAAATCATGATAAATTTCATGTTCCTCAGCATCAATTTTTCACCTGCAAATGGGTTACGATAACAACATGCATCAAATGGCATCGAACCTGATTCGCAATCAAAGCCTCCCGAGGACTTGTCATGAATGCACTTGATCATAGGAGGGTTTCACCAGTGACAAAGTATATTTTTGTAACGGGCGGCGTCGTATCATCTTTGGGTAAAGGGATAACGGCTGCATCCCTGGGCAGATTGCTCAAAAATCGCGGATTGAAAGTTACAATCCAAAAGTTTGACCCATACATTAACGTGGACCCAGGAACTATGAGTCCTTACCAACACGGTGAAGTATTCGTGACGGACGATGGTGCAGAGACGGATCTCGATTTGGGTCACTACGAACGTTTTATTGACATTAACTTATCTAAGAACAGCAATGTAACTACAGGTAAAGTGTACTCTTCGGTTATTTCCAAAGAGCGTCGCGGTGAATACTTGGGTGGTACTGTTCAGGTTATTCCTCACATTACGAACGAGATTAAAGAGCGTGTATTCCGCGCAGGTAAAGAATCTGGTTCGGATGTAGTCATTACAGAGATTGGCGGTACGGTTGGTGATATCGAAAGCTTGCCTTATCTAGAGGCGATTCGACAAATCAAGAGTGATGTAGGCCGCGAAAATGTGATGTATATTCACGTAACGCTAATTCCTTACATTAAAGTTGCGGGCGAAGTGAAGACGAAGCCGACGCAGCATAGCGTTAAGGAATTGCGCAGCATTGGTATTCAACCGAATATGCTCGTATTGCGTACAGAAGTACCAATCACAGAAGAAATGAAGAAGAAGATTGCACTATTCTGCGACATTGATGCAAATGCAGTTGTAGAATGTCAAGATGCTTCTACTTTGTATGAAGTGCCATTGATGCTTCGTGATCAAGGTATGGATGACATCGTTGTGAATCACTTGAAACTTCAAACACGAGAACCGGATATGGGTGACTGGTTGCAGCTTGTTGATCGTGTTAAGTCGCTCGAAGAGCAGGTTGAGATTGCAATCGTGGGTAAATACGTTGCGTTGCATGATGCATACTTGTCCGTTGTAGAAGCATTGTCTCATGCTGGCTTTGAAGCGAACTCGGATGTTAAAGTTCGTTGGGTTGATGCAGAATTAATTACAGACGAGAATGCAGCTGAGCAACTTGGCGGCGTTCACGGTATTCTTGTACCAGGCGGATTTGGTGATCGTGGTGTAGAAGGTAAAGTATCTACGATTCGCTATGCACGTGAGAATAAGATTCCATTCTTCGGTATTTGCTTGGGTATGCAAGTGGCAGTAATCGAGTACGCTCGTTCTGTTGTTGGTCTTCAAGGTGCAAACAGCTCTGAGATTAATCCAGCTACAGAGTACCCTGTTATTGATATTTTGCCAGAACAGAAGGATATTGAAGATCTTGGCGGTACGATGCGCCTTGGCTTGTATCCTTGCAAATTGCAACCAGGTACACTTGCGATGGATTGCTACCAAGATGAGCTTGTTTACGAGCGTCATCGTCATCGCTACGAATTCAACAATGAATATCGTGAGCAAATGGAACGTGCAGGTTTTGTATTCTCAGGTACATCTCCTGATGGACGTCTTGTTGAGATCGTGGAACTTCCAGACCATCCGTGGTTCTTGGCAGTTCAATTCCATCCGGAATTTATCTCTCGTCCTAACCGTCCGCAGCCACTATTCCGTGAATTCGTCAAAGCTGCAATTAAGAACCGCGGTTAATTATTGGTGTAAATATATAGGAAGCGAGTGTGTGCCTAGTTGTTGTGAAGGGCATGCGCTCGCTTTTTTTATTACATAGGTTTTAGTAATAATGCTGTTGTTCCACATTGTTTTTGGAAACTTTAAGCGATTTCTTTTTCAAAGAAGGAATTTTAAGGGAAGACGCGAATATGTACTTTTACGACGTTTTTGCCCATCATGACGATGAGATGATAGGGCAAGCGAGGGATAGTCATTTGGCTACCATTGCTCGTTCGTGAAACACAATGGGAGGGGTACCAGTTGGATAAGAAGAAAGTATTGATCGTAGATGACCAGAACGGTATACGTGTTCTTCTCATGGAAGTGTTCAGCAGCGAAGGGTATATAACTTATCAGGCATCCAATGGCAAGTTGGCCTTAGAAATTGTGCGCAACGAGACACCTGACATTGTGCTGCTTGATATGAAGATCCCCGGCATGGATGGCCTTGAAATATTGAAGCAAATTAAAGAAATGAAGCCAGACTTAAATGTCATTATGATGACTGCTTACGGTGAGCTGGACATGATTAAGGAAGCGACTGATCTTGGAGCACTGATGCATTTTACGAAGCCGTTTGATATTGATGAAATGCGTGTTGCTGTCAACATGACACTAGAGCGTTCTTCAGGTTCGTCGGTATCTATATCTTCGTAAGCGCTATAGATGGCATACTTAGATACAGTTTTGGTGAGATAATTAGGCTTAATATCCATGTATATATAACAACGGACATTTTAACCATATAATCCTTGGCAAAGTCATTTGTGAACTTCGTTTGTTGTCAAGAGTTTGTATATTTTTTGATGTGCAATTGTGGTATAATAACGACTGTAAAGATGTCGGCTAGCCATAACAGAAACAGACGACAATCCATAGGAGGAAGTAACCATGCCATTAGTATCGATGAACGAATTCCTGCCTAAAGCTAAAGCAAACAAATTTGCTGTAGGTCAGTTTAACATCAACAACCTTGAGTTTGTACAAGCTATCACAGAAGCTGGTATGCTTGAGAACTCCCCACTTATCTTCGGTGTTTCCGAAGGTGCATTGAAGTACATGGGTATCGAGTACACTGTAGCAATGGCTGAAGCAGCTGCTAAGAAATCCGGCTTGCCAATCGCATTGCACCTTGACCATGGTAGCACATTTGAAGTAGCTATGAAGTGTATCCGTGCAGGATTCTCTTCCGTTATGTTCGATGGTTCCCACCATGCATACGAAGACAACATTCGTTTGACTAAAGAAGTTGTTAAAGCTGCACACGCTATGGGCGTATCCGTTGAAGGTGAATTGGGTACAATCGGCGGTACAGAGGACGACTTGACAGTTGATGAAGCACATGCACAATTGGCTGATCCAGAAGAAGCAATCCGCTTCTATGAAGAGACAGGCGTTGATGCTTTGGCAATCGCTGTAGGTACTGCTCATGGTATGTACAAAGGCGAGCCTAAGCTTCACTTTGATATTATGGAAGCTGTTACGAGCAAGATTCCAGTTCCAATCGTTCTTCACGGTGGTTCTGGTGTTCCTGACGACGCAATCACGAAAGCTGTTGCATGCGGCGTAGGTAAGATCAACGTGAACACGGAGAACCAAGTATCCTTCACGAAGACGATTCGTGAATCTCTTGCGAAGCAAGAAACAGTTTACGATCCTCGTAAATACTTGACTCCAGCGCGTGAATCTATCGTTGAAGTCGTTCGTGAAAAAATCCGTTTGTTCGGAAGCAGCAACCAAGCATAACAAGCGATGATCGCATTCGCACGTTAACGGATATGGGAATGACACTGGGACTGTCCGGTGTTCTTCCCATTTTCTACTTATTCAACATTTTTCATTAAGCTAGTTATTGTAGTACAATTGTAGAGATATAGGTAGAGATACCGAATTCATAGGGAAGACTGTAGGACGGGACAATTACAATCAGTTACATGTGCGTAATGGGTTCCGTTGTGTTGTATCGTAGAAGTGTGTTGCTGTGATCGCGATATGAGTTATTATTTCGAGCAATCTGGGTAAGCAGGTATGCAAGGCGTAGGAGGAGCATTTTACAACTATGGAAAAGATAATGATTCAGGGCGGTCGTCCGCTGCATGGTACTGTACAGATTAGTGGGGCTAAGAATAGTGCAGTTGCGCTTGTTCCTGCTGCTATTTTGGCAGAGACAACCGTAGTGTTGGAGAACCTGCCAGTAATTAGCGATGTAGAAACGTACAGTGAAATCCTCGTTGAATTGGGTGGGGATGTAAGCTGGGACGGGAATACGATGCACATTGATCCTTCTCGTATGATTTCTATACCTATGCACAATGGTCTTGTAAAGAAGCTGAGAGCTTCTTATTACTTGATGGGTGCTTTATTGGGGCGATTCGGAGAAGCGACGATTGGCATGCCTGGTGGTTGCAGCTTTGAACCGCGACCTATTGATCAACATATTAAAGGGTTTGAGGCACTAGGGGCTACGGTCACTAATGACCATGGTTCCATTCATATTTATGCAAAAGAACTTCGTGGGGCTAAAGTTTACTTGGATGTAGCAAGTGTAGGCGCTACGATTAACATTATGCTGGCGGCAACAAGAGCTAAAGGTATTACTACGATTGAAAATGCGGCTAAAGAGCCTGAAATTATAGATGTAGCAACCTTGCTGAACGCAATGGGTGCGAAAATTAAAGGTGCTGGTACTGGTACGATTCGTATCGAAGGTGTAGACGGCTTGCATGGCTGTCGTCATTCGATTATTCCAGATCGTATCCAAGCGGGTACTTATATGATTGCTGCAGCGGCAACACGAGGTAATCTTCTCGTTGATAATATAATTCCTAAGCATATGGAGGCTTTAACTGCAAAGTTGGAAGAAATGGGTGTGGAGATTCTTGAGTCAGGCGAATCACTTCGTGTTATTGGCAAGGCTGATTATGAGCCTATTGATGTCAAAGCACTAATATACCCAGGCTTTGCTACTGATCTACAGTCGCCTATGGCAAGTCTACTTACACAGGCATCAGGTGTAAGTATGCTTACGGATTATGTGTACAGTAACCGCTTTAAATATGTTCCTGAGCTAATGCGTATGGGGGCCAAGATTCGTGTAGAAGGACGTTCTGCTATTATTGAACGTTCAAAGTTACATGCTGCTACAGTCAAGGCCGCTGATTTGCGAGCTGGAGCTGCTTTGGTTATCGGGGGATTACTTGTAGAAGATGGTGTTACCGAAGTGCTAGGCGTCGAGTTTATTGACCGCGGGTATGATAACCTCGTTTCTAACTTGACGATGCTGGGCGCAGAAATATGGAGGGAATAAGAATAAATGTTCACATTGCGGGTAATCATATATAAATAGTCTACGCTATCCATTCTATCGCCTGTCATTCTTACTTTGAATGATTCCACTCTACTAGGCGTTAGGTACCCGTTATTTCCTTCATTAATTCAGACTGCCACAGGCTTTATACTTGGGATGAATGTATTCGGCACTCTATATCAACAACAGAGCGGCTAGTGGAGTTCATTCTCATTTTCACTTAGACATCAATGTTATTTCTTGAATAGAATAGGAGTTGTATTCATGGATTTGCAAATTTCCGATTTGGAAACGAAGAAATTGACGGAGCTGTATAAGCTGGCCAAGCAATTACAGATTCCTAGTTACGGTCAACTTAAGAAGAAAGAACTTATTTTTGCAATTTTACGCGCACAGGCAGAACAAGGCGGCTTCATGTTCATGGAAGGTGTCTTGGATATTCTCCCTGAAGGATTTGGATTCTTGCGTCCTATTAACTACTTACCAAGCCCAGAGGATATTTATATTTCCCAATCGCAGATTCGTCGCTTTGACCTTCGTACTGGTGACCTTGTATCTGGGAAATGTCGCCCACCGAAAGAAAATGAAAGATACTTTGGATTACTGCAGATTAATGCGGTTAATGGCGAGAATCCGGATGAAGCCTCACAACGTCTGCACTTCCCTGCCTTGACTCCTCTATATCCGGAGAAGAAGCTCGTATTGCAAACAACCCCTGAGAAGATTTCAACCCGTACTATGGATATGCTTGCTCCAGTCGGTCTAGGTCAGCGTGGTCTTATTGTAGCCCCTCCTAAGGCGGGTAAAACATTACTACTGAAGGAGATTGCGAATAGTATATCGACGAATCATCCTGATATCGAATTGTTCGTATTGCTCATCGATGAGCGCCCGGAAGAAGTAACGGATATGCAGCGCTCTGTTAAAGGTGAAGTTGTTGCATCGACGTTTGATGAGGTGCCTGAGAATCACATTAAAGTAGCTGAGCTAGTGCTAGAGCGTGCTTTGCGACTTGTTGAACATAAGAAAGATGTTGTTATTTTGCTTGATAGCATTACTAGATTAGCGCGTGCCTACAACCTAGTAGTTCCTCCATCCGGTAGAACACTAAGTGGTGGTATCGACCCGGCGGCTTTCCATCGTCCTAAACGTTTCTTTGGTTCGGCTAGAAATATTGAAGAGGGCGGAAGCTTGACGATTTTGGCAACTGCTTTGGTTGAAACAGGTTCCCGTATGGACGATATCATTTATGAAGAATTTAAAGGTACGGGTAACATGGAACTTCACTTGGATCGTAAATTGGCTGAGCGTCGTATTTTCCCAGCTATCGATATTCGTCGTTCTGGAACGCGTCGTGAAGAGATGTTATTGACGAAGGATGAATTGGACAAACTATGGTCGGTTCGTAAAAACATGAATGAATCCCCAGAGTTTGTTGATCAATTTATCCGTCGTATGCGTGATACAAAGACGAACGAAGAGTTTTTAGCGACATTAGATTCTAAGGAAACGAATCCAACGCCAACACCAACTCGCCGTACACGCAGTTCCTCTGTCAGCTGACGGATGTACCGAAATATAGGGAGGACTTGCTGACAATGTATGTAGTATATGCTGACCAAGATGGGAATATGTACGATCATGATCATTTGATTGGACTAGCCCGTAGTGGGGAAATGATTGTAGAAATATTTGAAGATGAGCTAATCCCTCTGCCGGAAGGGGCTACGCTTGTAGGTTTACCAAGCACTCGTCCAGTTGGGCTTGACCCAGATACAGGTGAAATGGTTGTTATACCCGGAGATGTACAGGCAGTAGGGGCTCTGCTACCACAAGGCTATACTCGCTTGCACATACCAAGTTATGTGAAGACAGACAAGGAACAGAAGTTGCCGTTGTTTGGATACACAGCTGTAGTATGGAAAGATGGCGGATTTTATGTAGCGGCTAATGCTACGGATGATCCTCATAAGTGGGACCCGTTAAATTGTGATACAAGACAACTTCGTGTGAAGGTATCTGAACTTTTGGAGCGCTATCCAGAAAATCGCCTTTATCAACATTTATCCCATTGTGCACTGCAATATGAGTGCTTGACTGCTTCCAACACCTTCTTGCAGCGTTGGGAAGGAGCGGTACCGGTATCTTATTCCTGTAATGCTGGCTGTTATGGATGTATTTCGGAACAACCGGATGATAGTGGCTTCCCTGCCCCGCAGACGCGCATGAATTTCAGACCAATGGTAGATGAAGTTGTACAGATTATGATGGAGCATCTGAAGACGCCGGAATCGATCATTAGCTTTGGTCAGGGTTGTGAGGGTGAACCTTCTACTCAGGCTAAAATTATTATCGAAGCGATTAAGGAAGTTCGAAGCCAAACGGATATGGGCTACATCAATATTAATACCAATGCGGGCTTGACTGATCATATTCGTGGTATTGTTGATGCGGGGCTTGATTTGATGCGAGTCAGTACAATTAGTGCTTTGGATGATCATTACAATGCTTACTACCGACCACGTGCTTATAACTTGGCTAATGTTGAGAAGTCGCTTCGTTACGCATCAGAACAGGGTGTTTATACGTCGATTAATTATCTTGTATTCCCTGGGGTTACAGATCGCGAAGAAGAAGTGGAAGCGATGGTTGAGTTCGCTCGCCGCACGAAGCTTCGCCTCATTCAAATGCGTAACTTGAATATCGATCCTGAAAGCTACTTGGAACTCATTCCTAAGGCGCAAGGAGATATTCTTGGGATGAAGACGATGATTGAGATTTTCAAGGAAGAGCTTCCAGATGTCGTCATTGGTTCTTACTCGCACGTTCCGCCTGAATTATTGCAGCGAGCGAAGGCAAAGTATTGATGGGATTGAACTCCCTTCATTTTTTTGCGTGTGAGTTTCCGATAACATAGCGTAAGTAAGAGTGGGAAACGTAAGTTTCTTATTATAAAATGCAAGTTGCGCACCATATATCCGTGTGCTATAATCCATCTATGTGTCATTTATAACTCTGGGAACGCAAAGGGCTCAGGGCGGAAAGAGGTGAATTCGATGAAAGAAGCAATTCAACCGAAATACTACGTAACGACTGTATCTTGCGCTTGCGGCAACACATTCGAAACAGGTTCCGTTAAGGAAAACCTTAAAGTAGAGGTTTGCTCCAACTGCCATCCATTCTTCACTGGTAAGCAGAAGTTCTTGGATGCTGGTGGTCGCGTAGACCGTTTCAAAAAGAAATACGGCATGTAATTTATATGAACAAACTCCCTCGTGTTTACACGCAGGGAGTTTATTTTTTTGTCCATTTTTAATAAGCACAAAATGTCAAAACAATCTCTTTTTTATCTTGTATGATGATGCTGTGGATGTAACGAAAGAAGGTGCATTTCTTTTATGTGGATGGAGCATAAAGAGTGGGTCCAAGAAGCGATTCGCTATATGGAGTTTCATCTCAAAGAAGATGTGGAGTTCGAAGATGTTGTCCAGCATACTGCCGTCTCGAGATTTCACTTTCATCGTATTTTCAAGGAGCATGTAGGCATTAGTGCATCGGCCTATCTTAGAGAGCGCAGATTGACCTTGGCGGCAATGGAGTTGCTCTCGACCAATAAACGTATTTTGGACATTTCCTTGGAGTACCGTTTTGCTGGCCAAGATTCGTTCTCTCGGGCGTTCAAGCGTCAGTACCAGATGACTCCGCAGCAGTATCGTAGTGGATTTAGGGTGTTTCAACGCACACAGAAGGAGGTTGGTTCTTATATGTCTACAAATGAGTATGAGGCAGGAATGGGACAAAACTACAATGATTATGTAGAACAACAGGAGATGCAGAAAGTGCAGAGCAAGCTTCCGGTAGGCTGGATGTTTACGGGGGTGTTTCCTAATCAATATCAAGCGGAGTTAGATCGACTAGTTGTTCACCGCGGTACGGTGTCAGCAACTGTTAAAGGGCTGGTTAATGCTAACTCGCAAGGCTTTGGGACCTTGATGCAAATGTTCAAGGCTAAAAAATATCAGGGCAAACGCTTGCGACTAACTGGATTTTTAAAGACAAAAGAAGCGCAAATGGCTGGTTTGTGGATGCGTGTGGACAGTAAGAATGAGGAACCGTTGGCCTTTGACAATATGATGAATCGACCAGTTATGGGGACGAAGGATTGGGCGCAGCACGATGTTGTGCTTGATATTGACCCTTTAGCCGAAGCGATTGCGTTCGGCGTTATATTGAGTGGGGAGGGGCAGGTTTGGGTTGATGGTATCCGAATAGAAGAAGTGGATCATTCTGTTCCCGTTACTGATTCATTTGTAAATGAGGATCACACTTTGCCCGAAGATCCTCTTAATTTGGATTTTGAAATGATTCGTGGTGAAGAGGCGTAATGTGGGAAAAATCATTGAGATGTCACTTGGATTTTTGTTAGATGGAATGGTTACTTAGTAGGTTGGTTAGGCTGTTAATGTTTAACTTGAGTTGCAACTTGTCTGTAAATAGTCTATACTAGGTGTTGCCGTGCTAGACGGGGAGGTAGCGGTGCCCTGTAACTCGCAATCCGCTGTAGCGAGGTTGAATTCCTGTTAGAGGTTTTGTCGATGTGAGGCTGGAGCCTATGTGTGGTGTTGACGGTTTGGTCCTTCGCAATATGCGCTTATGAACCTGGTCAGGTCCGGAAGGAAGCAGCCATAAGTAAGTTAGCATATGTGCCGGAGGGAAGCCTAACCTGAGCTGTCGCATAGGAGTGCCGCTTGGATCGCAATTATCAATACCAGGTGCACGGTTCTATATTATAATTTAGACTAGCGCGTTGACACCGATATTGCTCGGTGTTTTTTTATATGTAAATATATGATAGGCACTGGTTGTGAATGAAGAATACATAAGAATGATGATGTTATGAATGCTTGTTGAGAGGTGCTTCGACAGCGTAAACATGCATCATTGAACATACACTTCAATGAATATATATATGGGGTGAGCGAGTGCATAACGGACCTACAACACCATTGGAAGAGGCTGTCTCAAAGCTGGCGGAAGGGCGAAGATCTCCTGGTGAACGAGATGCTGTACCATTGTTGCAGCGTTTTGCTGATACGTTTTTACGTGATGTGAATTTAGGCGTACTGCTCATAGATCTTCAATTTAGGCTGGTTGACATAAGTGATACGGCTTGCAAATTGTTAGGATGGAGCCGGGAGCAGGTGGTGAATCACCGTATCAACGAGTTGTTTGGTGCAATGCCAAAAGAGCATCATCCGATCCAGCGTTCGCTTTTAGGCGGAGTAGTTGTTACTAATTATGCTTTCTCGTGGCAAAATGGTACATATCGGCATGAATTGTTACTGGATTCTAATGTTGTTCGTTGTGAAGAGGGGCGTATTTTAGGGGCATATGTACTATTTAAAGATGTTACGAGTCTTAAATCATTGGAAGAGCAGGTTCAGCGAAATGATCGATTGGCTATGGTTGGACAAATTGCCGCTGGCACAGCTCATGAGATCCGTAATCCTCTAACTTCTATTAAAGGTTTTCTTCAAATGTTCAAAAGGACGCTAACAGAACGTGGTATGAACAAAGAGGTTGAATTTGCTGATATCATGCTTACTGAATTAAATCGCATTAATGAGCTAGTGGGTGAGTTCTTGCTTTTGAGCAAGCCTAAAGATTTGAACATTGAGCAGCTTCGTATCGAACAGGTAATGGAAGAGATTGTTCCCATTATTCGAAATGAAGCGGTTATGCATAACGTAGACGTACGTGTTGTACATACAGTTCCGCTGCCGCCTGTAGTAGCTGATCGGGAGATGTTGAAGCAAGTATTCCTTAACATAGCCAAGAACGGAATTGAGGCTATGGTTGACGGTGGACATTTGTCTATTTATTTGAAAATAGACGAATCATGCAAGTGTGTTCTGGTGGATATACACGATTCTGGGCCTGGAATTCCAGGATTCCTCGTAGATAAAATATTCGATCCTTTCTTTACGACAAAACCTAATGGAACCGGATTAGGGTTGTCTGTGTGTCAGAGAATTATTTCTGATATGGGAGGCGGCATTCGTGTTGCATCCAAAGGATACGGTACAACCTTTACAATAGCCATACCTTACTAATACCCAATAACAGGTGTTAGAGGGTGTGGCTGTTTTTTTTGTAATTGTGATATAGTATAATATAACAAGCTTCGTATGAAGTGATGTTAGTATAAACGTTTCGAGGTTACAGTATGGGTCATATCGCATTGTATCGCGCATGGCGGCCACAGTCATTTGGTGACATGGTTGGCCAGCAGCACATAATTCAAACGCTACAGAATTCGTTGCGGGAGCAGCGCTTTTCGCATGCTTATCTGTTCAGCGGCCCGCGTGGAACGGGGAAGACGAGTGCAGCCAAAATATTAGCCAAGGCGGTTAACTGTGAACGTGGTCCGAGCACTGAGCCTTGTAATGAATGTGAAGCGTGCCGACGTATAACGGCTGGAGCAGTGATGGACGTCGTAGAGATTGATGCTGCATCTAATCGTGGTGTTGAAGAAATTCGAGATCTCCGCGAGAAAGTTAAATACGCTCCCACCGAAGTTCGTCATAAAGTGTACATTATCGATGAAGTACACATGCTGACAACCGAGGCATTCAATGCGCTGTTGAAGACATTGGAAGAGCCTCCTACGCATGTGATGTTTATTTTGGCAACTACGGAGCCGCATCGGCTTCCTGCCACAATTATATCGAGATGTCAGCGCTTTGATTTCCGGCGAGTATCCCTTGAGGAACAAGTAGATCGGCTGGCACAAGTCTGTTCAGAAGAAAAGATTGAAGCAGATCGAGATGGCTTAGAATATATTGCGAAATTGTCCGATGGCGGCATGCGTGATGCAATAAGCCTATTAGATCAAGCGGCTTCCTTTACAGATGGGCGTGTCACTTATCAACAAGTGCTTGATATTACAGGGGGCATGCCTGAAGAGCAGTTCGCCAAGTTAGCTCTAGCAGTTCGTGAACAAGATGTGGCGACTGTGCTGACTGTAATTGAACAGATGATGCAAGAAGGTAAAAGTGCGGACAAATGTATGGAAAGTTTGTTATACTTCTTCCGTGACCTGCTGATGGTCAAGCTAGTGCCGAATGGGGGAGTGATGACAGAGCGTTTGACACAAGTCAATACGTTCCGTGATATTGCTGAATCTTACGGCGCTTCGGACTTATTCGCAGTCATTGATACGTTAAATCGTTATCAAACAGAAATGAAGTATGCAACACAGCCCCAGACTTTGTTTGAAGTTGCACTCTTGCATATAGCGACGCAACGCTCGGGAACAGTATCGGCTTCTTCATCGGTAGCGCCAGCAGCTGGAAATATTCCTGCTGAGGCTTCTGGCGTCGTCCAGCAACTTCAGCGCCAAGTGGCTGCACTTGAAAGTAAGTTGAATGATGCTTTGAAGCAAGGTGTTCATGCGGATGGATCGTCAGCTGCAGGTTCTTCACGTGAGCGTACAACCGCTGCTGTTCGTCAGAATGTTCGGACTTCTGTACATGCTAAAAAGCCGCCGCAGTTCGAACAATATGTAGCAAATTGCAACAGTCCGCAATTCCAACAAGTTCGTGGGCAATGGGGTCAAGTGCTCCAACGAGTTAAAGAAGTGGGTGTAACGATCCACGCATGGCTTGTTAATGGTGAGCCGGTATCTATGCTTGAAGATGGCCTTTTGGTTGCATTCAAGAACACCATTCATCGGGACACGACTGAGAAGCCTTCCAATCGTGAAGTTATCGAGCGTGTTCTGCAGGAAGTATTGGGCAAACCTTATCGTTTGGATACAATGATGCTCAAGGACTGGGAAGTAACGGATAAATCTTCTGATGCCCCAACTGAAGTGTTTCAGTTAGAACAAGAAGGGGCGGAGGATACAAAGGGAAAGTGGATTGACGAGGCTATCCAGATGTTTGGAGAAGAACTCGTTATCATAAAGGAATAATATCCTAATTGGACAATAAAGGAGAGTATACGGCGATGAACAATATGAATCAAATGATGAAGCAAGTTAAGAAGATGCAAGAGCAAATGTTGAAGGCACAAGAGGGATTGGCTGATAAAGTCTCTAATGGTACTTCCGGTGGCGGCGCTGTATCCGTTGAAGTAAATGGTCACAAAAAAGTTCTTTCCATTAATATCAAGCCAGAAGTAGTAGATGCAGATGATATTGAGATGCTTCAAGACTTAATCATCACAGCTGTAAATGATGCTTTGACTAAAGCAGAAGATATGGCTAATGATGATATGGCTAAATTCACAGGTGGTATGAAAATTCCAGGATTGTTCTAATCCTGATTTCGTGGATGTAGTTTGATTAAATGAATGATCGACTATAGTGGTGTCAAGCTCCAACTTGGATGCAGGGCACCACTATTTTGTATCATGGACTCATGGACAAGTAAAAGAGGAGCGGGATTATGTATTATCCAGAACCGATAGCGAAGCTAATTGAGGCATTCTCGCGCCTCCCTGGAGTAGGGCCTAAGACAGCTGCTCGTCTTGCGTTCCATGTGCTTCGCATGCAGGAAGATGACGTGATTGATTTCGCCAAAGCGTTGGTCAACGTCAAACGAAATCTAACCTACTGTTCAGTCTGCTGCAATATTACGGATACAGATCCTTGCCGAATTTGTCAGGACAAATCAAGGGATGCTTCTGTTATATGTGTTGTGCAGGAAACGAAAGATCTAGTGGCGATGGAGAGAATGAAGGAATTCCAAGGGCATTATCATGTGCTGCAAGGTGCGATTTCTCCTATGGAGGGGATTGGACCGGAAGATATCAAATTAGCGGAGTTATTAAAACGCCTTAGTGATGAGCGAGTGAAGGAGCTTATTTTGGCGACAAATCCGAATATCGAAGGTGAAGCGACAGCGATGTATATATCGCGTCTTGTTCGTCCTTTCGGTATTAAAGTGACCCGCATTGCTCATGGATTGCCTGTAGGTGGAGATTTGGAGTACGCAGATGAAGTCACGTTGTCGAAAGCTTTAGAAGGGCGTCGTGAATTGTAATTATCTACAGTGGTCATGTTGGCTATATATTATGAACAAATATAAACCGGTACGTAGATTCTGTTATGAATCCATGTATCGGTTTTCGTTCTATATAGAAGTTTTCACCCATAAGTTAAAAGTAGACGAGCTTATGGAGGTGTTTAGCGTGTTCAAGATGATGATTTGGTGGGATAACATAAATAATCAGGTAAGGAAAGTATTCAAAAGTCATGCTGACTCAAAAATGAAAGCAAATCATTCAAAAGAGGCTGAACTTGAAAGTGAGCTTGAACATCAGCAATTAATCGAAGAGCTCGATGATGCTTTCGTGGAGTGGAGGCAAGCTCAAGTACGATTTGATCATGCCCTTGGCATGGATGAAACAGATTATGCAATCTTTACGATGGAAGCGTCAGAAAAGCGATTAGCTATGCTGTTGAAACGAGCAAAGCAAACTAATCTTCGTACGAATGCCTATCGTCAATTGATTAAGAGGTGTTCGTAATGAAGCTAATTGTAATCGTCGTAATGGCAGTTTCCTTATTGCTGTTGTTAGGGCTGTTCTTGCGAAATAAAGAGATGCGCAAGGGGATGTCCTGGTTTATGCTTCATGCTGTCAGTGCGTTTATTATGTTGTACTTAGTTAATTCGTCAGGATTGGGCATGGGTGTAGAGCTGGCTGTGAATCCATTAATCCTTATAACAGTAGGGTTGTTAGGGGTGCCTGGATTAGCGGGAATTATATTCCTTAAAATGGTAGTGTTTATATAGTTGACGAGGGGGCTTGTGTATGATAAATTAATAAACGTCGCTTCGGACGAAACAAAAAAACAAAGACAAACGATGTCGAAAGACAACGAAAAAGTTTTTGAAAAAAGATGTTGACACTGAAACGACAACATGATATATTATAAGAGTCGCCGCTGAGAAACACGGCGAACGAGAGCGAAAGAAAACGAGTCGTAAGATAAGTGATCTGAGCCGAATTGTTCTTTGAAAACTGAACAACGAGTGAAACGTTTGATATAAGAAATTCAGCAATGAATTTCGTCAGCATTACAAATGAGCAAGTCAAACACTTTTATGGAGAGTTTGATCCTGGCTCAGGACGAACGCTGGCGGCGTGCCTAATACATGCAAGTCGAGCGGACTCTTACACTTTCTTCGGAAAGTGTCTGGGTTAGCGGCGGACGGGTGAGTAACACGTAGGCAACCTGCCTGTAAGACTGGGATAACTACCGGAAACGGTAGCTAATACCGGATAGGCTTTTTCCTCACC
>NZ_JACYTN010000022.1 GCF_014841135.1 Paenibacillus arenosi | reverse complement strand
AGGTACGTGAAGATGGGCGAGTTCGCTCACGTGCTGTGATGATTGCCGCTGGCATTAACGAAAAAGGTACTCGTGAAATTTTAGGCTTGCAGATTGGCGATACCGAGTCTGAAGCAAGCTGGGACGTCTTTTTCATGGAACTAAAACAGCGTGGCCTAGATGGTGTCGATCTCATTACTAGCGACCAACACGGTGGTTTGGTGAAGGCTGTACGGACTCACTTTCAGGGTGTGACGTGGCAACGATGCCAAACTCACTTTATGCGCAATATTCTGGATGCTTCACCAAAAGCCTTGCGCCCCGAGATTAAGGCCCATGCGCGTACTATCTTTGAAGCTGCCAACGAGCAAATCGGCCGAGAGTTGCTAGAAAAGACGATAGCCACTTTTATAGATAAGGCGCCCAAAGCCATGCAGGTTATGGAAGAAGGATTTGACGATGCTACAGCTGTCTTAGCCTTGCCTGCTGATGTACGAGTCCGAACCCGCACAACAAATGCAATTGAACGCCTGAATGGAGAGCTACGACGCAGAGAACGTGTTATTCGCATCTTTCCAAATCGAGACTCGGTACTACGTCTATTCGGAGCTCTACTCATGGAACAGGATGACAAATGGACGACAGGCAAAAAATACGTAGATCTCAATGCGTACCATACTTGGCGACGTCCTCAAACCAAATAGTAGATAAACCATTTTGACGACGAGGAATTTACACACAAATATGGACTTGACCCATTTTAGCGAGAATATCGGCAAAAATGCACTTATTTTTGCTTCATTCCCCCTTTTAGGGGCTTAATCGAGCAAAGTAACTGCATTTTTGTCTATAACTATCGAAAAATGACGTTTTCTAGTGAAAATAGCTGTACTTTTGTCCATATCATTTTTGGCACGCTAAAATAAACGACCGAACACGTAACAAATACAATCCATTTCACGTCTACGTTAGGATGAAGGAATCGCCTGCCTTTAACATTTGGAAAGATTGATAGTTTCGTTGATTGGCTCCTTGCCGCTTTTACTCAGGTGGTAAGGGGCTTTTTTCCGAAGTGTATTTCAAAGAAATAAGAAACCGGCCCCTCCATTGCAAAGGAGAGTCCGGCTAAAAGATAGTATGATTACGACTCACTATACATAGAACTCGGGAGAGAAAAGCTAGTAATATTAGTTACCTATTCTACAACTAAAGTTTGGGGAGAAGACAAGGTTACTCCATACGCATTTTCTAGTCTCACTTGAAAAACGTATGTTCCTGGATTGAACGTATACGGTCCTTCTGCTGCAGACTGCGAATTTTGGCCATTCTCAGTTAAATAACCTTGAAACATAAAGCAGTTAATACATGTTCCATTCTGATATAACTTCCAAGTGTCGGCATTGTTTCCGCTGGTGATGGAGAATCCGATTTTGTAACTCCCATTGCCTTGGGGCGAAATCGTTACAGCCGGAACAGCAGGCACTCCCACATAGTCACTTACACGTACACGAGACGCAGGCGCCTTAATTTGTGTTCCATTCGTCAGATGTGCGATGACAAAGTATTCGTAATTCCCCTTCTGCAATATCGTATCATCCGTACAAGTCGTTGTTGTTACGTTGTTACACACCTCTTTCGAGAACCAAGCGTAAAACAGTTCATGCCTCACCACTTTATAGTGGCTTACCGAGACACCAGGAGGTGCACTCCAACTAATTTTTACGTGATTTTTACCGTTTGCCCCCTTGCCCAAATTAACAGTAGTACTTGTAAACGAACCGTTTGCAACCACCGTGCTGCCTGTCATCAAAACAATTACCATCGCTAAAATGACCAACATCCTCTTCTTCATTACATGCCACCTTTCATAATTTTTTCAATAGCTAAGCACCTTTTCTTAGTAGTCCGATCAGATATTACAGCATAGCCTGATGAATGGCAATATATTGTAAATAGTGACAAAGGTCTTGAAAAAGCTAGCATTCATTGTTGCATATAAAAAGACACGGAATAAAAATTCCGCGTCTGTTAATCTAATATTTCACTTGCACTCATCAATGAAACTCTACCTGACTCTACCTGACTATCAACAGTTTACTCAGAAGCCATAGCAATTGCTTTTGTTTCATGAACAGTACCGAATGGATGCTCTGCCGGGGCATAAATCGTGTACACTTTAAGTGGTTTTCTACCTGTATTAATTATGTTATGCCACGTTCCAGCAGGAACCATGACGGCATAATCATCATTTACTCTGTGCTCAATCGTTAAGTTATCCTGTCTATCTCCCATCCGAACAAGTCCTTCACCCTCTTCAATGCGAATGAACTGATCCGTTCCCGGATGGACTTCTAAACCGATATCATCTCCAACATTAATGCTCATCAAAGCGACTTGCAGGTGTTTCCCTGTCCATAAAACCGTACGATAATTACGATTCTGCTCCGTAGCTTGATCGATATTCACGACAAATGGATTCGGGCCGTAGTCCTTCAACTGAATAAATCTATCGTATTCTTGCTGGTTATGGTTCCAATTATATTGATGAGGATACCAATTATAACTGGAATAATGGTTACTCCCATGGTTAGGCATGACTTGGCTGTGCCATTGATAGCTGTTGCATGACTTGCAGTATACATTCATACTCATGTTCATGTTCCTCTCATGAATGAATCGTTTACCTCCATCCTATGCAAGAGCCTATGTGTAGGTAACAAAAAGACAGCAGCCCAGTACTTTAGAAACAGTTCCCTCTTATATGCCATTCAATAATTTTTTCAACTTGACCTCTGCTACAAATAAATTTCTCAAATCTTCAACTAATTAATTTAAACGAATAAGCCCATCCTGCATAGGCAGCAACTTCTCTGGTTGCCTCCCCTACGCTACAAAAAAACAGACAATTTCTATTAAGAGTATCATTTTCTATTTATCCCATAATAAACGTATTGATATTATTGAATATAAAATCTATCTCATTATCTCTTTTCAATTTTAAATAATTTGTCTTGATCAGAAAGACGGAGAACAATATGTTCACTACTATTTAGCTCATTAGGTAATTTATCTTTTAAAATTGAAAACACCAACTGTATTTTATTATCTTTTGCGTACTTGCTTACTTTCTTAAGCTGATTTCCATGCATCAATTCTTTTTTATCATTAAGAACAAAATTCAAAAAAGGTAGCCCTTCTTTTCTGGCAAACAAAATATAAGCAATATCAAAACAAATTATCTCTCCTTGTTTTTTACCGGAACTTGTATTGGCGTTAAAACTTTCAAAATGGTAATAATTTTGTTTTGTCTTCCTATCTTCATTAATTTTAAACGATATACCATATTGTTCACCGTATAATTCATTGGAAACATCAGCAAAAATGCTATTAAAATCTTTCAACTTACTCTTTAATATTTCTTGAAACTCTTCAGAAAATCTGTCCCCGTCCAATAGTTCAATCTCTTCATTTAAATTTTTAATATTCGTTTCTACAGAATTTAGTTGCTCAATTCCACTTTCTAATTCCCCAACACGCTGATAAGATTTTGTCAGATCACTAATAATATCTTCTAAATCTTGAAATGTATCACTAGCTGAAATTTTAAATGACAGTTGTTTTTCTTTATCCAAAAGTTCCTTAAGATTTTTTTTGTGCTCCTCTATTACAGAACGTATCTTAGGAATATCTTGTGTTATAAATCTTATCTTTTCTAAAATCATTTTGTTATGATACTCTACAAGTTGTTCAAAAGTAGTCTGAATGTTATTTATATTTTTTTTCGCTATATTATAAATTTCTCGTAATTCCGGAAAATTGATATTTGACATATCTGATTTTAATTCCGCTTCTGTCTCAATCAAAAGTTGTTCCCGTACACTCAACTCACTTATTCTTGAACTAACATTACTTACTCTATATTTTAGATCATTTAACTCTTCTAGTTCCTGCTTATAATTTTCATTTATATTCAAATTACTTTTTCTTTTTTCTAAAGCAACAATATTATTCTTAACAATATCAAGTTGCAATTCCAGTTCGGTCTTTGAATGTTGTTTTTCTAGACGTTTCTTATAATCTTGCTCTCCCTTTAGCTTACTGTTTAATTGGGATCTATCTGAAACCGGCAGACCAAACATAAACAGATGCAATGTTTCATACTCAAAATTTGTTGAAAAATTACTTAGGACTCTTAGAGTTTTATTTACTTTATTTTCCTGATATCTAATGTAGTGTGCAACCACCTGACGAAAAGAGGGTTTAAGAACTTCTCTCTCCCCAATTAATAACTGATCAAGTTTTTTTTCAAAATCTTTCCCTTGGTTTTTCGGAAGTTTTTCACCATTAATTGACATTATTTTATTGTTTCTTTGCAAAAAATTCCTTTCTATAACAATCTCCCTAGATGATTCATCCATTAAATTCTCTTTTAATGTCAATGTAATTAGGACTTCTTTTCGTTCTAAGTAATTCTTAACGTGCTCTATTTCTTTTTTTGTTTCTGGATCAATATATATTTGCTCTGCATTCCCACCTAAGCAATAATCTACTAGTGCTAGTACGGTTGTTTTTCCAATATTATTACCGGTCTCAATGTCATTTTTCCCTATTGTTTCATCAACTATTAAATTTGCACCTAGATGAAACTCTATCTTTCGAATTATTTCCGAAAAAGAAGAAATACACAACTCTTTTAAGTACATATAGAAATTTGTCCTTTCTCATCTACTTTTACTGCTTCAATAAGGTACAACCAATCTAAGCAATATGAAAATACCTTTAAAGAAATATCATATTGTTCTTTTAATGATCGAAAAATCTTGACTATCTCATTATCTTCACTATTTTGAATTTCTTTTAAAACTAACGCTGAATAATAAAATATACTTGATTCAGGTTTTATATCATTAGGAAGCAACATGATTATACCCCTTAGGATTCTTAAAAATTTTACATCTAATAAAAGCATCTACAGTAATTATTTTTACACACATCTCAATAACATCTTCCTCGATATCATTTAAATTATTACTATCGATTATATATTCTTCGACTTTATTAATAATATTGAAGAATTTTTCAACGCTGCTAATATCATTATTGCACAACTCTTTTTCATAAAAAGATGTTAATTTTCTCAATACAGAAACTCTTTTGTTTCTACCCTCATGCTCAAATTCTTTGTATATTCTATCTAACTTGGAATAGTAGGGTATATATTCATTTATAGTTGTCTCTTTAATAATACTCAGTTCATTATAATCAATTTTTTCATCAATGTTATATAAGTTAAGATTAGTAGAAGTTCCACCCTCATCCAGATCCTCAACTGCTAACAAATTCACAATTGTAGCTAAGTTAGAAGTGATTTTACTTGGACTCGGTGCCCCTCCAAATTCTTTAATAAACAAATCATGTACGATACTATACGATCCGATTGTTAATTGTGATATTGATGTAATCAAGCTAACTTTATCTATTATGTCTTCTTGAGGTGAAAATGAAATCTTGTAAGGATTGAGAAAATCTTTATCTTTCAAATTTTTCGCTTCATCTGCAATAAAAAGAAACTTAATATTATAATTTTTAGTTGCATATTCAGACATTATTTCTTTGTTTAAAGTACTTTCTATTTTTTGTTTAGTAGCGGTTGAAGAAACTTGAATAACCATTTTATTTTCTTCATCAATCAAGTCTATTGCCTCAGTATTAGCACTAGATACGTTCGCTGACCTCAATTTATACCCGTAAATACAATTCAATAAATCTCTAAAAAATGTTTCTGCATGTATGTTTAAGTCCAATACATTTAGCTTACCGTTAGTTTTAATTCTATTCGCTAGTATCTCTAATCTCTCTGAAATTTCAGAGTAATACCGCTGTCTTTTCATTTACAATCTTTCCTCCTCATTGTACCTTAGAAAGCAACCAAACTCCTGATTATTTAAACCCATTCAAATCGTTATAATAATCCATTATAATGCTAAGAATGTCTGTCTGATAGGAAAATTTCACCTTAAAAATCAAAACTTCTTAATCTCTACGATTCTATTAAACTAGTACATACAGTAGTTTGAAGAATCAAACTACTGTATGTACTAGTTTCGTTGTATTACTCTTTTAAGCTACTTAATATATTTCAGTTATATCCGTGTACATCAAAGAAGGACGGCACCCCTGCCGTCCTTCTTTGATGTATATATTAGGAAATTAATCATTTTTAATCATCTATGCAGAGTAATCCACAATCTCGTTTACTTCGTGTATTCACAAACGAGATTAACACCTACATGTTTTTGTTTAAATCCAAGCTGCCCCTTATCGACTACCTTCTGAATATTATCGAAAGCGTTTAGGAACTTTCTTTTTGGTTTGTCTTTTTGTACTTCGACTGGGCCTACTGCCTTTGCAATTTCGACCGCTTTATCATGGAGTGGCGTATAGGAAGTTGCTACCGTGTAAATAAAATTGTTCATCGAGAAATTCGTTCTTTCAGGAACATCGTGAATCGTATTTTTCACCGTTTCAAGTTCTTACCGCATTTAACACAGCCTTCCCCTACGATCATTCTACATGCAACGGATAGCCTTTCGTTGTAATTTTATCCACGATTCCACTAGTCCTCTCAAGTAGTTTTTGAGTTATCTAATCAATATCCTGCGTTGAGCAAAGGGCTATTCCTACTTTCGAAACATCGACGAACTCACCTCTATGGTTCTGAAGTTAATACATTATAAAGATAATTTTTAAACAAAAAAGAGAGGTAGCGAACCCCTCTTTACTATTCCGCTTAGACATCTTGAGAACAAGTCTACGCGGAATTTAACACTTTATTACTTACTACAAGCACCCAACACCTTCTTTATTACTTGTATCCAATCTTCTCGTAGTTCTTTGGTGATCGCTTCTTGGTAAACTTTTTTCCTATTTTCCGACATCTCTTTTGGCAAATCTCCCTGCATACTCCCCAGAGTCTTCACATCTTGTTTAGTAAGCGGACGACTCCGAGAATGTATATGTTCCTTGTAGGTAGCAGCATCCATACGCATGACATGTATATCCCCTAATAACTCCAGATTCATTTTTATTTGTATCCCTGGGAGGTCAAAGTCACCGGAGTAAAAAATTGTACAATTCGGATTCGTCTCTATACATTTAACAATAAAATATTTAGCCGCATCACGTGCCTGACCTGAAATACATACGAGAATCGGAAAATTGTCGGGAATTTGTTCAAGCGTAACCCCGCTTGCCTCTAAAAAATGAATAGTTTCATATACTAGAAACATAAACACAGATGGATTCTCAAAAACGTATAGGTTTGCAGGTTTAAACCAATTCGAGTTGTCATGCAACTCACTCAAGTTTAATGTTCTAGCTGCTGTTCCATAATGTTCGTTAGGTATAAACACATGTACAAACGAGCTTATTTCATCAGCTGTAATTCCTGCAACCTGATAAATAAATCTACGTTTCATGAAATCGTGAACCAACAGATGATCATTACCTATCCTTTGACCATTTTTTAACTCCTGAGTATAGATGTCATCCAAAGCCTGCCATAACAATCTCCCGGAAGGAAACCCCATGTCAAAAGCATGTGGATCCCCCTCTGTAATAAATTGTGCGAATATTGGAAGCTGTACATAGGGGGCGTTGACGCTTAACTCTGCTAGCATATGGTCGGTTTCAACATATAGATACCACAGTGCTTTTAAGCAATAAAATAGCATTTCAACAGAATTCGCATTCGTTCGCATTGCATACTGGACAATTCTATAGCCGGATGCCTTACCGTCATATAGCCTTTGAAGCCAATTAAATGTTTTACTCTCCAATATTGGATTTGAAACACTAAAACCCATACGCTTCTCAAAGAGACTGCTAGCATGCTCAAATACTGTGTGCCAAGCTTGCTCCTGCAATTGCCGTCGCTCTGCATTAGTTACCAAAGGCGCGCCATGCAACAATTCATACAACTCAGGTAGATCCAAATTATATCCCTTTGCAATTTCCTCAGCAAACACTTTCATAGGAAGCTCAATTATGGAGCCTGGTCGAATTAATCGTTCTAATCGACTGCCAAAAAACTCTTGTAGCCTTAAAGCTTCATCACTTGATACCACTTCAATGTTAATCTTTCCGCGCACTCCATTTTGACCTCTATATTTCTTAAATGCGGCTTCTAACAAACCGTTCAGCATCGGATCACTATAATAGTGTTTCGCCGACTTCCTTGTTTTTGTCTCCACTACTTAAACGCCTCACTTATTCTCACTACCGAAATCACTTTTCAATAAGTGTTCGCTTCTTCCCATCCCAACGATAATGGAATAATGTAATTACATTTGAATCTTTAGGTCGGTGAATCTCATAGATTGCTAAGCGGGGAACAGATTCATAACATCCCCAGAGCACTTGAGAGGTCATCATATAATCGAAGCCCATGTCAGTCAGTAACAAAAACATATCGCGAATGTTAGCATCATCGACGCCAGCAAATGCTTCATCCAATGATATAATCTTAGGCGCATCTCCACTTGCATCGCTATATCGGGAATAAGTAGCAGCCAGCAACGGAATATACATGGACATTGCTTTTTCTCCACCGCTCAATACATTAAACTTATCGTCTTTTAATTCCTTATAGGCAAGCTTATCACCTTTGCGGTAAAGCAATGTGAATTTAAACCAAGTACGGTAATCGAGTAAAGTATAAATATGTTCACGGAAAGTCCCTTGCTCTTCCTCTGCATTTTGTTTAGCCAGCAGAATTCGATTCCGGAAATGGGTGATAACTTCCTGGACCTTGGTGTCATCTAAACGATGTGAATCCTCTAACAATAATTCCACCAATGTTTCCATCCCCAGATCAGACTCCGTTTCTCCTGTCTTTGCTGTCCATTGCAAAGATAGCTGCAGACCGCTTGATGTATCCCGTTGATTCATAAGATCATTCATTTGTCTAACCCAATCTTTGGCCCTGTGAATCCTAAGTCGAATCGCCCGACCAACACTGCGTAAAATGATCTCCTCATACAATTCTCGATCTTTTTCCGTCAGAAGCATCTGTTGCTCTTGCTCCAAAGCTCGCGCTTCTTCCAACAACTGCGTTAGGGATAATGGATTCAAACGATCCCGCTTAGACGTAATTATCACTCTATCGGATTCAAGATACTCGCGCTCCAAAACATAATCTATTAAAGAACCACGTGTTACCGAAAGAGTCTCCTGAAGATCATGTAAAACACGATCCTTTGTTACATGCAGAAATGCTGTCTCGTATTCTTTTACTATTTGCTTGCACAACTTACGAGTTTCATTCTCGTCCTCCTTGTGAGTAGTAAACTCCCCCCGTTGCGGAATAAAGGAATATTCAAGCTCCGTACGCCATAATTCCAAGACTCCACCTAATCGGGTTTCACATTGATGGAATTCTTTGTATTTGAACTCCAACTTCACTTTCGCTTCCGCTAAAATGCTCCCAAGTTGCTCTTTCTCTCCCCTTAAATTGTCCATTGTTTTGTTTAAATTACTCTTTAACTTTTTAAGAAACTGAATTTGTAAATAAACGGCTTCAATATCCATTTCCTGAATAAGCTTCAACAGTTGTTCGGTTTGCGCCGCATATTTACGTTCACGTCCCTCAGACTCCCGCCGTTCTTCATAGTCGTCCTCTAGTAACATTAAAAGGTCCTCTTGCCTCTCTTCATAGCTGGCATGACTACGAGTCATTTCTTGCACACGTATTAAAATGGAAGACAACTCTGAAACTAGATTCCCATAAGCTCCACAAATTTCAATAGCTTCGCTAATCGCCTTCTCCTGTTTTAAACCTGACCACGCCTCCGTTAGTTCAATCAGTTTCAGTTGAATTTCTTTCTTAACCGCCACCTTTTCTTTATACCAAGCTTCCACTTTCTGCTCGTGCTTCACCACCTCAGCAAGTCGATAAGAAATCTGTAATAGCGCCTCCATATGGAATTGAACATCTCCATCTTTAGGAAATTTATTCAGTTCATTTCGTAATTGCTGCTGTTGCTCTCCATTTACTTGCAGGTCGTTTTCAACCTCTTCAATCTGCTCTAAAAAACTCTGTTTTTCAGACTGCAATCGCTCTATTTCAAGCTGCTTTGTAAGCAAACGCGTCTCTGCACCAATGTATTCCGCCCTGCTTTTTGATAAATTCCTGCCCATCAAAGGACCTAGGCGGAAGCTACCCTTTCCGTTAACATGCGCATTGTTATTTAAAAGCGTATTATTTATTTCTCCCTGTGACCATTCAATACTACTCAGCACCAATTGAATATCCTCAAGAGATAACCCACTATTATGGGGAGGAGTTCCATACAGCACATCAGCAAGCGTACTTCCATGCACAGGGTTAGACTCAAACCAAATCTCCTCAGTATTTTCTTGGTACCATAGCGCGAGCTTTCCACCTGGAACTATCCATGCATCTAAAAGACCAGCCTGCACTAACGTTTCTTCCAACTGCGCTCTATCAGTTTCAGAAAGACAAGAATGAAATTCACATGCTGTATAGAGCGGAGCTCCCATTTCTGTACCTCTTTGTTGTCGAGAGAGAAGCCGTTCGGTCGTTCTAGCCGGCTCTGGTTCTCTTGAAGCCTGCCATTGTTGCAATTCTTGCTCGATTCGCTTGCACTCTTCATTCAGCAACTCCTGTCGCTGCTGTAGTTTTATCTGTTGTCCAATTAAATCATGACTCTGATGTTCAAAAGCTTGGATGACCGGATGGCGAACCAAATCGTATTGACGTTCTAGTGGTGTAAGCATAGATATAGCCCGCAAACATTCCCGTACCTGTTCGCTTTCCAATGTTAATTGATTCAGTTGCTCATACCAACGCAGCACATCCTCTCTTAAGAGCTGTTTAATCCTGTCTAATTCGTCCTCTTCAATCGAATATTGTTCTTCTAACAAATTCCGCTCTTTATGAACTTCACCCAATTGAACTTCAGTATCGACAACGGCTTTCGCAGCTTCATTCGCCTGTCTTGCCACCTCTAAAGCTGCAATTAATGCTTTTTTATGGTTGTCGAGGTCTTTTTTCCAGCTAGCAATACAACGTTTATCTTCTTGCACGCCACGCTGCCATAGACCATGATAAATGTCATGCTCACGAAATTCCATCATCCGAGCATAATCTTCAAGCTCCTCAATAATTTGAAGCTGTGTATCTGATAGTTCAGACAATTTCCGATTTAATAACAAGATTTCATTCTGGATCTTTTCAGAAGTTTTAGTATTAATGTTTATCCGCTCGCCAATGCCCTTTAGCTGTTTTCTCATATCTTTTAACTGTCCTTCTGATACCTCCAGTTCTCTTTGCTTCTCCATTACTTCGCTTCTATTTAGAACCTCAAGCTCCATTTCGGCTTTTTCTAGTTGCTGGCGATTATGCTCTAAGTCAAGTACAGTATCCGCTTCTGCTTGCTCGGCTTCTTTTTTTTGAACCTCTAAGGTATGAATCTCCTGTGACAGATCATCCTTTACTCTCAACAATTCCAATAAACGTTTAGCATACATATGGAGCAAAAAATTACAATAGCGTTCATATTGACCATGCAGCTTCTCGATTTCTGTGCGATGTAATTGCAATTCTTCCAAACGATCTGTAATATGATCCATATCCTCTAGAACATCTGTGAGCGGATTCAAGTCGGCGTCATGCAATGGTGGTAAAGCTCGGGTCAAAATTTCATACATAGACGAAGGTTTAAAATCTTTCGATAACTTGGGGCTACGCAATTCCAAAAGTAGTTTCAATAAATCCTGATAGGACTCTACGTCTTGAAAACCAAAAAGAGCTTTATTGACCATATCTCGATAGGCTCTTTGCTCCTGTACAACCTCACCGTTCTCCCCAAGCATTTCCTCCAGCCTTTTTCGATTCAAAGGTGTTTTTGTTCCTTGTGTCAACCAAAGATCACGATCATACAACCAGCAGTCATAATTAATTCTGCGACCATCATCCAGTAAAAAACCCCAAAAGCCAATTTGTGTTACTCCCCGACGTGCTCGTAAACCAATACCGATCGTTTTATACAGTTTTTTTTCTGTATGATAAAACTCTAGCCACAAATATCCTGTTCTATCTGTATGTCCTTCTTCAGCATCACCCAACAAATAGAACTCCAATCGACGATCACGAGAGCCAAATGGATCTAAACGTTGTGGTCTCTTATCTCCATCTAATACAAGCGGAAGAAAGCTTTGCATCGTAACCGACTTGCCGGAACCGTTTGTCCCTCTTAAAATAATTCGCCCTTCTTCAAGACAAAATTCTTCCTCATCATAATGCCAAAAATTCAAAATTCCTGCCCGGTTCATCTGCCAACGTGACGTATGCTTATCCGTGTCAACGTCCACATCCGCTACGGTATCTAGCAGCATAAAGCTCCCCCTCATATTTCTATTTCAGTCGGGCCATACTTAGCTGTCCAACGTCCAGTAATGGCATAAAGCACATATAAGCCGTCTTCTCCCCACTCGCCAAATCCCCACTCCGTCAAATGATCGCATACTTCTGTTGCTAATTCAGGGGACTTCATTTTACTGTAATCATTTATCCAATATTTTTTATAAACTTGTTGCAGTTGGATTAATATCCGCTCAATCTCGCCTTTAATTAGATGGATAGTGCCATCTCGCTCCACACTTATACCAGAATCAGCAGTATTCGCTTCATTACGGACGACACCACATACTAACAGGGCGATATCAGAAATTGATGATAATGTAGGAAATAGCTCCGCCTCCGCAATAAGTTCCGACTCAAAAAAAACGATGCCTTCGCGATACCTACTGCCTTCCCAGCCAAACATCGTTTTGATTTGTGTTAATATATTTTTTCGTTGTCCGTGGAAATATAACATGTCGCCGCGCCAAAACCGATCATGCACTACCGGCTCTAGTAGATACCGACGATAGAGGTGATGTTTTCGACGCCGATTTTGTTCTTCTTGTTCCGTACCATAATCTAAAGTTTCGCACAGTTCATCCATTACCGTATATTCGGTAAGTGCCTTGGGAAAGTTGCGTAATACGTACCGAGAATAGGAAGTACACTCATATAACACATCACTAGTATTAGAGTCACTTTGCGCCCAACGTGATTCTTGACCATCAACGGCCTTCACAACGCCCATACTTTTCAGTTTTTTTAAAGCTCTCGCCATTGACAAACGATGGAAGTAATTTTTCCAATTTACTTCCATCGTTTGTTCTGACATATATTCTCGAATTTCTTTAACTAGGGTGGTTAATAAAAACTGCTCTTGCTCTAGTTTACTTTCCAAAAACCATAATGCATACGTAAATAGAGCATAGTCGAGCGGTTCACGAAATTCGCGAAATCCCATCCATGGATAAGCTACTACAGGCGCTTTGTCCAGTTTGGCTAGTTTGGCATTTACAAGCAAAGAATAACCTGTGAAATCCATAAACCATTGCTTTAACTCAGGCTGTTTCTCTTTAATCCAATAATATAGTTGCGGATCATGCTCCTTTGTAATCCAAGGACGATTTAACAACGCGTTCATACATGCGATTTTGCGATTCTCATGCTCTGCTTTGTCAACAAGATTCGTTCGCCGTCTTTTCTCACGATTCGGCTTACCTATTCTTATCTTTTCCACTTTCCCCATCCTTTGTTACTCAAGATCATTAGCCTCTTCTATCCAGTGAATCATCTCGTTCCAAGCTTCTCGATTGGAAATTTCAAACTGAAATTCATAGTTCAACAACTCCAGTTCTCCATCCTCGCATCGTAAGGCTGTCCTCTCTTTATTAGATGGCTGCTTTAACTGGATTCTAATTCCTTCTGGCGTATAAAAAAACGATTTAGCGGCAGCTGTACATAAGCCAATCCATTGCAAAATTTGCAGGCGTTCTGATACAGACACAATATCGAACTCTGACATTCGAATTACTCTTTTTTCTACCATTTGAATTACAAAACAGAGCTCTTGTTTATGACGTTGAATGTACTTTTGCCTTAATTCCGCTTTCTTTGCCGATTTATCAATAACTGACTCCGTATCCAAACGCTCATTCTTCTTACGGCTCCGCGACCGTAATGTAATCACATTCGGCGGTTCATGCCACATTGACATCTCTGAGCTATCCGATTCTCGATTATCATGTCCTTGCAAATGTCGCGTTGGAAAAAGTCCAAATGCATAAGCGGCAAGATTGTGTGCGGAATTCGTATCCTCACTTCGATAAAACCACTGACCCAAATAGTCAAGTTCTTTTCGTCTACTGGTCGTTGAACGTTTGCGCTCCTGAATACGGATCGCACTACGCACCATTCTAACAACAGCTTCCTTAGAAGCTACTTCTAATAGCACAAGCTCGCTTGTCGAACCGACTTCACCAATAAACCACCTTTTTAAAATATCCCACTTCTCCAACAGCTCATATAAATATTGCTCTTGTGTTACCGTTTCTTCCAACTTAGGAATTCGCCATTCATCTTCAACCACAGCCTGAAGGAATAAATCCCTTACCCCCGTTGTAATTTTCTCCAGATTACCTTCAATTTTAAACGAACGCCGCTGAAGCGCTTGCACGAAGTCCTTTAAATACTGCGTAATGGAATCCTTATAGAATAAGAATGCATCCGTGGCGATCAGTTCTTCCGCTTTATTCGTTTGCAGGCTTGCTATATAGTCTACAGATGCCTCATGGAGCCTCTGAAACGCGTTGTACAGATTATTCCATAACTCGATTGCTTGTCCCTGTTTGTATCTACCTGAATGTTGTCGTATATCGAATAACATATCCGCAATCCGGTCAAAAAGTGTTGGCTCCAGTGAACCTCCGTATCCGTGGACATGTTCTAAACTTTCCAGTAAACGTTCAATCTCAATAGAATAAGGGGTCATCAAATATTGATATTTCTTTCGCAAATACTCTTCTACAGTAAGGGATCTGCCTCCATCATGACGAGAGCTTAAATTTCCCCACTCTACTAATTGATCCAGATCTATCTGACACTGCTCTAACGTGTAATTTGTATGCAACTTCCATAACATCACCCCTTCAAAAATTTGCTCTGGTTTCAGCCAATAATTGAGCTTTTGGTATTGTTCATATAAAAATCGCATGATCGCACGATAACGAGTTACATTCTCGGCATTTACATATTTAAGCTCTGTGACACCACGTATCGAATTTAAGCTAGGAATTTTACTCAAGCGAACCTCCGAGAAAATAAGAAATAGGGTAGCGCAGATTGGTGATATTAAGAATTTTTAGAATGTAATGACTGCAGCCACTCAATCAAAACAGCCTGTGCTTTAAATTCTTTGTTCAAATTACAATACATTATTCCATTAAGATCAGACGGGATTTTCTCCTGGCCACGCCGACAAATAATTGTTCTATCTCTACCCAATTGTGAAAAAAAGAGTCCGAACTCCAGAACAACATTGTCCCTCGGTTGCAATGAATAATCATTCCTGTACCATAACTTGTCATCTTCATTAAAAATCAATATTGCTGCATCTACGTTCAAGCTAATATTGCGCAAAATATCAAGCGCATAATTCCCTAACGGAAACAAACCCAACTTGTTCCAGGGAATGGGCTCATGGCTTTCTTCTTCAATTATCATTGCTATTTGCCTCAAATCTGCTAGCGATTGCTGTGAGTTCGAGCTACCAATAAAAATTTTCATCTACCACGTGCCCCTTCCAATCCACTCCAATACTTTTAATTCCAAATTTTAACTCATCATATCGTAAAAACAATCCATCCGTCTAGCATACAGAGAATTGACAGTTTAATTTTAGAAGTTAATTGTTGCCTTTTTACTAAAGAGAAATTAAACTTCAAATATCAAATATAGACTGGAGAAAATAGCTATGGACGAGCTGCTTCATATAGAATTTTTGTTAGAAAGGTGCATACAACACAAAAGCCTCCCCGAATTGAGGAAGTTACGTATGTTTCTCCTAAATACGCTCAAGCAAGTAGATCACTTGATTGAACAACAAGACCCCAAATCTCGTGGCCCTCATAAACGCTGCCCTAAGTGCCAATCCAGCAATGTTAGAAAGCATGGAGCCACTCCGTTAGCACGAATTTATTGTTTGGATTGCAGCAAAGCTTATGCTGTACATAGGCAACCTCTTTATTATAGAAGAAAACATCCCGACACTATCCTTGACCTCATAGTTGAAATACACAGTACGAACAAGAACGCCACCGAAATTATTCAACACTTGAAGATATCATCAAAAACCTATTACCTATGGAGAAAAGAGCTCATCTCCGTTTTCCCGCAGCTAGAACCTAAATTCAAAAACAGACGAAAAAAGTAGCCTTTCTTTAGATTATCACCCTATTTTCAACTCATTTTTGGATCAATTTTTGATTATCTCAACTTTTTGAGTATCCACAACTAAGGAAAATTTATCATACGTAAATATGTCGAAAATCTTATTTAAACTCTCCTTTTTGAAAGAATAATTTACTTCTTTTACTCAACTTGCTGACGTATTATTGAAACAAAAAAAGCCCGCTGCACCCTGATAATACTTTTACTGAGACAATAATATCTGATCATAGCGATTTTGATCGCTCGTTAAAGAATTGGAGCTGTATCCAAAGTTTATTTAATCTTCAGCCACCTACACATAATATAAAGACGCTTTCACCACCACTTATTCAGCGATAGTAAAAGCGTCTCGTAGTTAATTAGATACTGATTCACTTGTTTTAACAGTCCAATCAAAAATAACATCATTTAAACTTTTTGAACTGTAAATAAAACACACTCCAAATGTGTTTTATTTACATAGTATACCTTTACCCCATTTCAAATTTTATACAGTATTCTGGTCCCCTTGACCAGATACATCACGACAAAGAATATCAATAGTCGGGATATCCGCTGGAGCCCAGTGTAGATTTCTAATATCATTTCGTGCAATCCATTCAAGCTTCTCATGTTCAGTTGCTACTGGTACACCGCAAATAATTTTTGCCTCATATGTAATCAATCTAACTTTAATCGCTGGGTACTCGTGTACAATATCAGTGATAAACTCCCCAACCTCTATATCACACAGTAGTTCTTCTTTAATTTCCCTTACCAGTGCGGCCTGATGGTCTTCACCTGGCTCAATTTTCCCTCCTGGAAACTCCCAGTATCCTGGCATCGACATTTTCATAGATCGAAGTGCACAAAGAATCTCTTCACGCTCATTAATGATGACAGCCCCTACAACATCGACTTGTTTCATTTCGTATTCCTTCCTTTAGCAGCACTTATAAGTTTGGAAATATCATCTGGCGAGTCAAGAATATGCATTTTCCGATGACAGTTAGGACATAAAGCTACGGTATTATCGACAGAATCATCTCCTCCTCTTGCCAACCAAACAATATGATGTGTCTCCAAGTATGGTTCTCCCTGTTTATTTTCAAACGGAGCTCGGTGATCACATAATTGACAAACTCCCTTGGCACATCGCTTCACATACTCTGCAACATAGATATCACGTTCAAAGGTTGTTGTGACAACTTGCTTTCTAGCAACTTTTTTACTAGCGGTTTCAGCTCGCATCCTCAAGTTCTGATCAGTCATACGTTTTGCTTTTTTCTCTCGAACAACTAGTGCTTCATAAATTAAGGTTTTCGATGGTTCATAGACAAATCCCTCGTCTTTCAATTTCACGGGGAATACCCAGACATTTCTCATATTCCCCTTTTCATCAGCTTGTTGTTCCTGATATGGATTATGTGCAAGCTCAACTCTTCCTCTATATACGTATTCCCGTAGCTTGAATACTTCAAATAAGTATACCTCTACACCGTTTTGATTTGATTCAGCCAATGTTTTATTTTGCATAAAGGTATAGCTTTGATCATCGCGTTTCCCCATACCCGTATAATGCAGTACATCATCGATCCATCGGTCATCATATAGCGATTTCACGTGATTCGATACAATTACTAAGGAATTAGTCTCCTTGGATCTTCTCATCCCACCTTGGGGTGAACATTTAAATATTTTTCGTAATTCATCATTATCTAGGACGTCACCAGGTTCGAGTCCATGCCATCTTGTTGACATATTTTCACCATCCGTATGTAGCAATTATCTCGTCGTAGTTGTACATACTCCTAATCATAAAGCTAAAAGTTGTCACGTTTCCATGAAATAACTGGATATCCCTGTAACACGTTCTTTTATCTGATCGTGAAAAAACCTCTCGAACTATGCCGAGAGGTTTAATTATTGTTGATGGGTACTTATATATTTAGCAAGTATCGTACAACTATTTAATTGCTATAGTAAGCCCGTTATAACCATTTACGAACCATGGATACACGTACACACTCCATATAACTCTTTTGCTTTATCTAGTAACCAACGAGATTAACACCTTACATGTTTACGTTTAAATCCAACCTGCCCTTTATCCACTGCCTTTTGAATATTATCAGACGCGTTGATAAACTTGCTTTTGGCTTTGTCTGTTTGAACTTCGACCGGGCCTACTGCCTTCCCAGTTTCAACCGCCAAATCGTGAAGCGGCGTGTAGGAAGTTGCTACGGTGAATAGAAAATTATTCATCGAGTATTTCGTTCGATCAGGAGCATCATGAATCGTATTTTTCACCGTTTCAAGCATATTAGCGATTTTACTTTCCGAAAATTCATGATCTTTACGATTTCCCAAAAGCCAACAATAGCAGCTCCATCCTGCTGACATCTTTAGCTCTTCATCGCTTGTGATCCAATCATCTGCAACCTCTTGTGCAATATCCGCTTCTGCTAGCGTAACGGCAACCACATAGTCGGACAGCATATAGAAATATGCCGTATCCATCCAACGATCAAAATCCGCCTTCATCATTGCTTTTGGATCTGCAATTACACCCGCAAAGTACATAGCATCGTAATTCCCAGTGACATAAAGCTGCTCAGCCAATTCCTGATTGATCTTGATCTTCTTCGCGATTGGCTTCATATGGCCTGTAGCCACACCAAAAAGCGGCTCGTGAGCACCGCTCGACATATATATTTTCTTCGTTCGTTCTTTACCGAGCGCTTCAAGCTCTTGCATCACCGTTTCAAAATTCATCGTATATCACTTCTTTCCTTGATAGGTTTCTATTAATTATAACCATGGATTTTATGACCCATGCGATTCTTACGCTGCTTTCCTATTATACAAAAAGGCACCCCTAGCCTGCACCTTTGTGAAGTAGTCAGACTGGGGCTACTTTTTAAATTACAGCTCTTTACTCGAAATTTTATATGTAAGGTTCATAATCATTTTCATATGATATTTTCGTCTCTTCATATCTCGGAATGTCCTAAAAAGTTGGTTTTTTCTTCATCCAAATATAATACAATTTCATCATTACAACTTTTTTCACAGAATCCATATACTCCATACCAAAATAGCCAATGTCGCACATTTACATATATTGTATTAGCCATATCCCATCATCTCCTACTTCATTTTGATTCTCAACTATATATAAATTGAAGTTAGCACTTCATATATGAGAAACTATGGAAGAGGCCATAATTCTTGTTAAGGCTAATCCATTTATCAGCAAGCATATTAAATAACTTATCGGATAACTAGTAACCTAATTTCACACTATTAGAGGTGTTAAACCATGGATAATCAAGAGTTGAACAAACATTTAGTTGATATCGTCCAAAAATATGGATCAAAATGGAACGTCATTGAAGATCGCATTTATGAGCAGTTTACACAAGAAGAAGCTGAATTAAGAGAAAAATATACAGGTGATGAATATCATTATGTAACACGAACAGATTGGCACGAAGAATTCTCGGGACTAATCAGTCCTATTTTTATTGAATATTGCACCGACAAAAAGAGGGTGTATGGCGGTACAAGCAGACAGAGCTTTGGTTTCCCGGTGAAATTCAATGGGATAGAGCACGCTATTGAAACAAATGTTGAACTAAAGAATAGAAACCGTGCAGAAGTTTATATCAAAACAGAAACTAACTTTGATGATGAATATCTGTTTGTGTTATTAAGAAAAGCCGATAAGTGGAAAATTGATAACTATAAGAATAGGCGTTACGGCAATGAAAAGTGGAATACTTGCATACTCTGAATTACATACTAAAAGCAAAATCCCTAACCCATTATAAATATGGTTAGGGATTTATATTTTATTAGGCAGGATTGATCAGGCCCAACCTTACGTGTAAGTGCCCAATTCCCCATGCAGCATAGATCGCATCACATCCAAGTCAATCTATTACTACTTGAAGGGCTACGCCCATCTTTACCCTTTGCCCTATTTATACCTTTAGCGAACCGCGGAATCCCCTAGCCGCATAATACGAATCTGCTCCATTATGGTACACAAAGACCGTGTCATAGCGTCGATCACAAAAAATAGCCCCACCAAGCTTTCTAATTTGATCAGGTGTTTGTACCCAGCTCGATGTTTTCAAATCGAAATTCCCAAGCTTCTGCAGCTCTCGGTATTGATCTTCTGTTAACAGCTCAACGCCCATGCCAGCAGCCATATCAATCGCGTTATTTTCTGGTTTATGCTGTTTTCTCGACTCCAGTGCTTCAAGATCGTAACAAATACTTCTGCGACCTTTAGGGCTTTCTTTTGAACAATCATAGAAGGTGTATTCACCCGACTGTGTATCATAACCAACAACATCCGGTTCGCCCTCGGTCTTCTCCATTTCATAGAGCGACCACAGTTTGTCAGGATTAGCTTCGAGCTTCGCTTGAACGTTTGCCCATTCAAGGTCTGAATGACGGTCCATATTTTTATCAAATCGGGCTTTTAATACTTTGAGTAGTTCTTCCCGTTGTTCTAATGGTAACTCCTTGTTGCTGGTATTGTTGCTCCCTGCCATGTTAGATTCTCCCTTGTTTTATAACATATATATATCAACTTATTCTGACCGTTGCGCCAACTTCGCAAACGCTTCGTTTATGATCTTCATTCGATCTCCCACTTTTTTCGCAGCCGCGTCTAACGTATATCCATCATCTAAGAGTTCCTTGACTAAGATTATTTTTTTCACGTTTAAATAATCATACTTTCGAGTTGTTCCTTCGGCTTCTTGTGATGAATTGATAATCCCTTTTTCTTCCCAATACCTGATTTGTCTCGTAGGGACACCTGTAATTTCAGATACTTCACCAATTCCAACAACTAATTTACTCAACAAATCGAAATCCAATAGATTTTTCAACTCTTCATTTGAGCTCATGTGATCACCTTCAGTAATTAAATGGATTTGAAATCATTTTACTGCATATGAAGAATGGCTACAACAGCACGATAAATATTGACAACGAGCGTTATTAAATTGCAATCTTAGACAAAGTTGAACGTAGTCTTTTTAAGAAATCAGATTATCTATGAATCAAGAAAACATGATAATAGCATCACAACAAAACAAGCCGCCAACGTAACATTGGCGACTTTCTCATCGAACTAATCATAATCATAAAAGCTTGCAAAATGATGTAAATCTCCGTGGTAGCGGTAGCTCTAATTTTTGCCCTTCGGCCTCACGCTCTCCATCATGTACCCTGTGCGGAAACCTATCCACTAGCTGAACCTGAATCTTTACGTTCCTCCACCACAAATTCATCGAGCAGCGCACGTGCTCCACTTGTTGACTTCGCGTTCATTAAGCTATTTCTTAATTCACCTGCTCCTCGGAATCCACGAACATAGATTTTGAAGAAACGCGTGAGAGCGCTGAACGAACGTGGAATCAGTGCTGAATAATGATCATGGAGATCCAGATGCAGCCGCAGCAGGTCTAGCAATTCATCACTGCTGTGCTCCTTCGGCTCCTTCTCAAAAGCAAACGGATTCTGGAAAATACCGCGTCCAATCATAACTCCATCTATACCGTATTGTTCAGCAAGCTTCAAGCCAGTCTGACGGTCAGGAATATCCCCGTTAATGGTTAAAAGGGTATCTGGTGCCACCTCGTCTCGAAGTTTCTTAATCTCGGGAATTAGTTCCCAGTGAGCGTCTACTTTGCTCATTTCCTCTCTTGTCCGCAGATGAATGGACAAATTAACAATATCCTGCTTCAGAATATGGGTTAACCAGTCGCGCCATTCGTCTACTTCAGTGAAGCCGAGCCTTGTTTTTACGCTGACGGGCAATCCTCCAGCTTTGGCAGCCTGGATAATATCCGCTGCAACTTGGGGACGGCAGATTAGACCGCTTCCCTTCCCATTCTCTGCGACATTCGCTACGGGACAACCCATATTGATATCGATGCCTTTAAACCCTGCTTTCGCCATGCCGATACTCATTTGACGGAAGAATTCCGGCTTATCTCCCCAGATATGAGCTACAATGGGCTGTTCATCCGCTGTAAAAGTCAAACGTCCGCGCACACTATGGTTCCCCTCCGGGTGGCAATAGCTCTCTGTATTCGCAAACTCCGTAAAAAACACATCCGGTCTGGCTGCTTCACTTACAACATGGCGAAACACAACATCCGTCACATCTTCCATGGGTGCCAGTACAAAAAAAGGTCGTGGTAGATCACGCCAAAAATTATCCATTATATCAAATACCTCTCTATACAATTTACGCGGCTAACCATTTATCCGACGATCATATTGATCTCTTCCAACTTTTCATCAAAAGAAATCGTCAGATCTTTGCTGTCCAAGTACCAAAGATTATCTTCTTCCATATAAAAATGAATGCCCTCTACCGTATGGGTAAGTCCGGGACTTGTAGGTTCATCCTTCGTAACACCAAGTGATAATCCAGGGCACACACTTCCGCAACCACCCATCTTTACGAAAATCCGCAAGTTGTCACCGTCTACTAACTCCATCTGCTCTTTGTACCAACGTGCCGCCATTGTTTCTACTACTAATTTCATCTCTCTCAACTCCTTGCTCTATTTCTGTTTCTTCTATTGTAACCCGATTGTACCATTATAAATGACAAATAGAGAAACAAAGCAACTTCTTGGCCATTTCCTAAAACAACCTTGCAGAATCGCTAGGAACAAGAGAAGCAAGTTGGGTTCGTAAACTCTACGGAGCGTTTATTGAAAGAGATACTTAGAATTGGTACTCTTCATGTACAGGAGGCGAACCCTATGGATTGCAGTAAAGTCGGAAGAGAAGCAGTTATTCGCTAGGTTACAAAGTAGAATTAGTTGAAGATTGCCATAGTACGTATCATTCCGATGTGTTAACCGCCGAGCAAATAATAGCCCATCATAATGAGATCCTTGCCCCATTTTCTACCCTTGTTCGCACAAATGACGTCCAATTTTAGAAGCCGACTTACGTTGGACGAACCACATAACCTTTTAGATTACAAATCACCCTCTGTATGAAGCGACCGACACCTTTACACTTAGTAATTTTGTCTTATCTAACCACAACACTCCATATGAATGAGGTGTCGGTCACTGTACGCTAAGCCTCTTCTTATTATTCAATGACTTTTCTAACTTACAATTCTCCAAATATATGATACTATCTCCGCATCAAATGTGAAAACTTTCACGGATAATAAGTGAATGCTTTCGCTATGAGGAGGATGGCTATGAGGACTGAGCAACTACTGTTAATCGGAAATGGCATGGCAGGCGTAAGAACGATTGAAGCAATCTTAGAACGCAACTCCACCAAATATGAAATCACGATTGTCGGCGAAGAGCCATACACCAACTACAATCGCATTATGTTATCCCACGTATTGCAGAACAAGATGACGGTCGATGAGATTATTACCCACCCCATGCAATGGTACAAAGACAATGACATTCAGCTAATCCACCACGATCCTGCGGCACGAATAGATACAGACAACAAACGAGTAATAACTGCAAGTGGAGTATGTATACCGTATAACAAATGTATTATAGCAACAGGCTCAAGATCGTTTATTTTACCCATTGAGGGTGCACAGCTTCAAGGAGTGGTAGGCTTCCGAACGATTGACGATACGATGCAAATGATAGAGCAGGCGAAAAGCTGCAAACGAGCAGCCGTCATTGGCGGAGGATTGTTAGGCCTTGAAGCAGCCAAAGGTTTAATCGATCAAGGCATGGAAGTAACCGTTGTACATTTGGAAAAATGGTTAATGGAAACCCAACTCAATGAGCAAGCAGGACAATTGCTGAAAAAGGATTTGGAACAGCAAGGCATCCAATTTTTAATGGAGAAAAAGACAGCTCGCATACGAGGCACTACAAAAGTAGAAGCACTTGAATTTAGTGACGGTACTGTTCTTGAAGCAGATTTGGTTGTAATGTCCGTTGGCATTAGACCCGTAACTGGGATGGCCAAAGAAGCGGGTCTGCATGTTGAACGTGGGATTGTTGTCGATGACTTTATGGCGACGAGTGCTGAGGGTGTCTACGCTGTAGGCGAATGCGCCGAGCATAATCAGATGACATACGGACTTGTGGCTCCACTTTATGAACAGGCAAACGTATTGGCAGATGTTTTGACAGGTCGAGTAACAGAAGGCTATCGCGGCAGCACCGTCTCCACTTCTTTGAAAGTATCGGGTTGTGATCTTTTTTCAGCAGGAATTATCCATGAGCGTGATGATATAAAAGCGATCGAAGCCTATAATGGCTTGGCTAATAGCTATAAGAAGCTGTTTATTCAAAATAATAAAGTGGTTGGCATCGTGCTTTATGGGGATACGACAGAGGAAAATCGATATTACAAAATGCTGCGAGATAAGGTGGATATTACGACACTGAATCCTGTGACACTACTCGCTTCAGCGTGTGGCGAGGCAAGCATAAGTGTTGCGAATTGGGATGATGCAGATACCGTGTGCGGCTGTAATGGGGTGACGAAAGGTACCATTGTTCAGGCGATTCATACGCAGCAATTAACATCTGTTGCGGAAGTTACACGCTGCACCAAGGCGGGCAATTCCTGTGGCAAATGTAAATCTACCATCAGCGAACTATTAACGCATGTGATCGGAGATAAAGTGACAGCAGCCCCTACGGGGATATGTGCATGTACGCATTTAACGAGAGACGAAATTGTACTACAGATCCATGAAAAAGGCTTAACGACAACGAAAGAGGTATTTCAAGCGCTCCATTTCCGTAACGCTGAGGGATGCTCCAAGTGTCGTCCTGCCATCAATTTTTACCTTCATGTTACCTTCCCCAGAGAACATACAGATGAAAAAGAATCTCGCTTTGTTAATGAACGTATGCATGGCAACATCCAAAAGGATGGTCGCTTCTCTGTCATTCCGAGAATGAGAGGCGGACAAACAACAGCACAACAATTGTTGAAAATCGCACAGGTTGCAGACAAATATAAGGTTCCACTTGTTAAAATAACAGGCAGTCAACGGATTGGCTTATTTGGTGTAAAGAAGGAAGATCTGCCTGATATGTGGGAGGAGCTAGATATGACATCTGCCTCCGCCTATGCCAAAGCAGTACGCTCGGTCAAAACTTGTGTCGGTGCTAATTTTTGTAGGTTTGGTACGCAGGATTCCATGGGGCTGGGCATTAAACTAGAGGAACGCTTCGAATATATTGATACACCTCATAAATTTAAAATGGGCATTTCCGCTTGCCCTCGCAGCTGCGTCGAGAGTGGAGTGAAAGATTTCGGGGTCATAGGCTTGGAGAACGGCTTCCAAATCTTTATCGGAGGAAATGGTGGAACCGAAATAAAAGAGGCACAGCTGCTAACAACGGTCGAGACGGAGCAGGAGGTAATTGATCTCTGTGGAGCGATGATTCAATACTACCGCAAAACGGGAATTTATACGGAACGTACTGCACCATGGGTGGAAAGACTTGGGTTCGAGCACATTAAATCCGTCCTGCTAGACCAAGAGCAGTGCAATAGTTTGCTTGCAGAGCTGGAAGAAGCCGTCGCTGGCAAACGCAATGATCCTTGGACAACGATTCGTGAGAATGAAAGCATGGAAAAAGAACTCTTTACTGTAGGGAGAGGATAACTATGGCCATGACTACATCCAAGCAAAAAGTATTTGTCGCAAACTTTGATGAGATGCAGCAGCGAATTGGACGTGAAATCGTTGTAGATGGCATTAAAATTGCCGTTTTTCGCTTGCTGGATAATCGTATCAAGGCAATTGGTGGGGTTTGTCCTCATACCCATGGGCCGCTTGCAGAAGGCATTGTTTCTGGTGAGTATGTGTTCTGCCCTCTTCATGATTACAAAGTTTCCTTGCTCGATGGAACCGTCCAAGAGCCAGATGATGGATCTGTAGCAACCTACGATACTTCCATTGATGAAGGCAAGGTATACATCTTTGTTTAGCCATGATTACACCTGAGTAGCTACGAGCTTGAAAGCTTGAAAGCTTGAAATCCTACGTGAAAGAGGAATAAACATGTACAAACAAAACGTAGAAACGATTGCTGAAGCAGGTGCAGCAAAGCGTGATCATATGAAGCAGCAGCCCTTCGGTTATTTTATTGCCACTTTATTAGCGGGAGCCTATGTCGGATTAGGCATTATTCTTATTTTTTCTATTGGAGCACCGTTAGCACAAGCGAGCTCGCCCTATCAATCGCTAGTTATGGGAGCGAGCTTCGGGATCGCGTTGACGTTAGTTATTATGGCTGGGGCAGAATTGTTTACGGGCAACAACATGATTTATACGATTAGTACGCTAGCAGGGAAAACAACGATAAAGGATACGTTGTTGAATTGGATCATTGTATTTCTCGGCAATTTGCTAGGAGCCCTTATACTTGCGTTACTTGTAAAAGCAGCAGGACTATTTGATGCCGCACCCGCTGATCATTTAATTTTCAACGCTGCTACCAAGAAGATGACGGCACCATTTAGCGAATTGTTTTTCCGAGGAATACTATGTAATTGGTTAGTTTGCTTGGCCATTTGGATGAGTATGCGCTTGAAAAGCGAAGGAGCGAAAATGTTCGCCATATGGTGGTGCTTATTTGCCTTTATTAGCAGCGGATATGAGCACAGTGTTGCCAATATGACGCTTCTAAGCGTTGCCATGCTTCTGCCTAATCATCCTGAAACCATTCATCTAGCAGGCTGGCTGCATAATATGCTGCCTGTCACACTTGGAAATATGGTTGGAGGTATTTTATTTGTAGGCTTCACCTATTGGACAATTTCACCCGTAAGAAAATGATAGATTCTCTTCAAAAATGAGTTGCATTCACATAGAGAGAAGGCCCGATTTTACTCGACACCTTCCAATTTCGTAACACGGTACACTCGACGCACATCATTCCCAATTTTGCATCCGCCTCCACAATTCAGAGAAAAAGCCTGTTCTACGGATAAACTCACGAACAGGCTTTTTCTGACGATCCGGTTGCCGTTATTCGTTCAAATAGGTTTTGGCCCGATTCTGAATCAGCTTTGCCACAGTATCCGCTGTTTTCTCTCCGGCAAAGAATGCAGCCGTTTCGGTTTCCACGATATCCATCAATCGGGGATCGCTGCCATGGAAATACCCTGGTTGGCCGATGAAGGCCATCAGTCGTTCCTTCTCTTGTGCCGTGACTTCTGTCGGTTCCTTCGCGTTTGCGCTCGACTTATCCGTGGTTTCAAACTCCATCATTCCCGATCCGTCCCTCTTCAGCTTAGCGGCGACGGCAGCTTTATTCATCGGTAACCCCGCCCACATGCCGGGATTCGACTGCGCCTTTTCCGATAGCAAATAGCTTATAAATTTCCACGCTTCTTCGGTCACTCCGGATTTGGCGTTGATCGCCAGCATCATGTTGGATGAGAAGCGTAATCCCGAATGCTTGCCGTTCCCGGGCGGGTTCCAAATTTGCCGCTTGGACTGCAGCGTTTCCAGACCAATCATGGGAGTAAAAAGCGACTGATCGCGAAAAATATCCCTGTTTTCTACGAACTTATTATGGTTGTCAGACAACATTCCCGTGCCATACAGTTCCTTCAACTGATTCAATAGCCCGATAAACTCCTCGGTATCAAAGCTGGCCGTTTTCTCCTCCTGGTTGATGTAATGGTCATAGTCGGACATCACGATCTTCCGCAGCAGCGCTGCAGGCGCAACACCTCCCATAATTTCCAGTTCTCCAGGCAGATCCTTCGCCAGCTCCGCCCCCTGATGCAGCAGATTACTCCACTTCCAGCTTGCGTCCTCCACCTTCAATTGCTTCGGCTCCAGTGCACTGCTCACGAAGTGAATGTCATACCAGATCGGTACGACCACCTTCTTGGCCCCTCCGTTGGCCGCCTCTATGACATTGCCAAACAGTTGCGCAGGGTCAAATTCCGGGTCCTTCTCCATCAAATCTCCAAGGTCGGCAAGTACTCCCTTGTCCGCATATTTCTCAACATTCAGCTCACTAACAGAGATAATGTCGGCTCCCTTGCCAGACATGAGATCGGTGTTTATCGCGTTCCGATATTTCTCTAGGTCAGCCGGGCTGACCTCGCCCATTACGTTTACAACCTTGCTGGGGGAGCGCTCAGGCAGCGCCACATACTCCTTGATGACGATATCCACATTCGGATTCTTGCTTTCATAAGCCTTCTCAGCTTGCTCCAGCCACCCTCCTGGGTCTTTCTGCACAACAGCCATCGTCACAACCGTTTTCCCTCCGGTTGATTCGTTCGATCTCTTATTCCCATCGATCTCATTAGTATCATTCGAGCTCGAGCAAGCCGTTACAGCAACAGCTAGCACAAGCAATCCAATCCCCCAAGTCCATCTTCTCATCTCACAAACTCCTCTCCTATTCTTCCACCTACATTCTGACCAAATCGCCATCTTTCACAGGCTCGCTGCTTTCCGCCACAATCTTCTCTTCCCCAATCAATCCGTCCAGTATCACCTGGTTCCGCTCATCCATATCTCCAAGCTTGATATAACGTTTCCGGATCATAAATGTATTCCCCAGCGGTCCCTTCCGTTCTTCCACGATGTATACAAAATGGCCTTGCGCATCGCTATGCACGACTTTTTTCGGCACCGTCGCCATCGCTAGTTCGGACTTTCGCTCCCAATGAATGCCTACAGCTTCACCCCCTTTCAGCTCCGCAGCGCTAACTCGAAAGGCAAGCTGCTTCCCGGCTGCGGCATTCGCAGTCGCTTCCGCATCCTTAATGTCGGCCACGATAGCTCGAATCAAGTCTTCCTGGTTCCCGTTCATATAGAGCTCGACCTCCTCGCCAACCTTTAGTCCGCGAACCTGTTCATTCGCAACCGCCAGCGTCCAGCCAAGGCCCTGGCTCAGATCCGCAATTTGGATGACAGGCTTCCCCGCCGCAGCGGGCACTCCAAGATCGGCAGCCACCTCGGTCACGATTCCGTCGAGCGGCGCAATCACATATTGCTGCTTACTTAAGGCTTCCCGCATACGACTCAGCTTTCGTTCCTGAATCTGCATATCCAGTTGCAGATTTTCCATATCCGTTCGTACCTGAAGATGATTTACTTCCGGCGATGGATTGTAGTGGGCGCCTTTATACTTAGTCTGCAACGTCTCCATCCCCAGTTGATTTTTCTTGTATAGCGCCTCTTCATCGAGCAGCGCGTTGCGGGCCTCGGTTGTATCAAGTGTCAGCAGCCTTTGCCCTTTCTTCACCTTATCCCCCACCTCCACTTCGATTTGGATCACCTTCCAACTGGAATTGTCGTATACCGATTTGATCTCTCGCGGCGTCAACGTGCCTTCCCCTTTAATCACATAGCTCAACTGCTGATACACGGCCTTCTCGGTTCGCACTTTCGGATACGTTAACTGCTGAATGGTGTTGGAGAAGAAGGTCGTCAGCAGCATTAGCCCGAAAAACAGAGCTGCAGCGATGCGGATGTTTCGTTTACGCCTAGTACGAAGTACATTCCCGATTTCCATCATTCAACCTGCCTTTCTACCCTTTCACACCCGATAACTGAATGCCTCCAATCAGATCATTCTCTGCGTACAAGAAGACGAACACCATCGGGAGCATATACAACACGGCTGCGGCAAAGGCCAACCCAAGCTCCCCTTCATTAATTCGGGACAAATAAATGGACAACGGCTGCTTGAACGCGTCATGCAGGAAGATCAGCGGCTGCTCCACCATATTCCAATAATCAACGAACGTCAGAATGACCAGCGCGGCAATGCCGGGACGCGACATGGGGATAATGATACTCACGAAGATGGTCACATAACCGGCACCGTCGATTTTCGCAGCCTCTACATAGGAGCGCGGGATTCCAATCATGAACTGCCGAAGCAAGAAGACACCGAAGGCAGAGAAGATGCCTGGAAGAATAATCGCCGCGCGGCTGTCCAGCAAGCCGAGCCAGTCCATGGCCAAATAATTCGGCACTAAGGTCACTTGAAAAGGCATCAGCATCGTTATTATGTAAAGGAAAAACAACGTTTCTCTGCCACGAAATTGAAATTGCGATAGCCCGAATGACGCCATGGTCGCCACGACGACTTGCCCCACCACAATTGGCACGACCAACAGCAAGGAATTCCAGAACATGATCAAAAATTGCATGCGGTCAAATATCAGCGCCTTGTACTGCTCCAGACTGACCCAGTCAGGAATCCATTTCAGATTGACGTAACCAGTATCTGTTTCTTCCTTGCTGTAATTAAACCGAATTTCACCTTCTGTCATAAAGGAATTACTGACCGTAAACACAAGCGGAAATAGCATGATCAATGCCAGGATGAGCAGAACGGAGAAGCGCGCGCCTATTTTCAACGTATCCTTCATACGTCCCTCCATTACGACACACTTCCGTGAAATTTCCGTTCAAAACGGAACAGGATCACGACCACAAGGATAATCGCCGCAGCCATCAGGAAGGATGCAGAAGTAAGCTTCTGGTAATCCAGAGCCTGGAACATATTATTCATGTAATGCTGGAGAAAATAGATGCTTTCATGTGGATAATCTCCCGCAATCAGATACGTCTCCCGAAACACCTTGAATGAACTAATGATCGACATGATCGCCACGAAAAACGTCGTTGGCGTCAAATAAACCAGTGTAATGGAACACAATTGCCGGAACGGCCCGGCACCATCCAGAGCGGCCGCCTCGTAGTAGTCCTTCGGAATGTTCTGCAATCCAGCTAGAAACAGGATCATGTTATAGCCAATCGTCTTCCACAGATAAACCAGCAGCACAACGACGCGAGCCCAAGGCGAGTTCATCCAGTCTACAGTCGCGCCTCCCCATAGCGTCCAGAGCGCATTGACTGCGCCAGAGCTATCGAACAACAGCTGCCAGACCAGAACAATCGAAGCCACCGGCACTACAAGCGGCATCACATACGTGGCCCTGAGCCAATTGCGCAAGGGCAAGGCGCGATCGAGCATCAAGGCCAGCGCCAGCGAGATCGCCATTACGAGAGGTACGCCCATTACGGTGAACAGTCCGGTGTTCTGTGCGGCAAGGCGGAAGGAGTCGCTCTGCAGTAGTTCCCTGTAGTTGGCCAAGCCAACAAACGAACCTTGTATGGGACTGTCCATCAAGGAGTAATAAAACCCGGCGCCAAACGGCAGCAAATAGAACAGGGCAAATCCCGCCAGACTAGGCGCCAGAAATAACAAGGCGATGTTCGTCTCGCGATAAAATATCTTTTTTACTATGTTCCTCATGGGCATCCCTCCTCGGAACCCATCTTACGGCGGCCATGTGAAATCCGTATGAAAACCGTTTGAAATTCACAAGAAGATGATTGGAAGGCTCTTTTTTCATATAAAATTCATATCGACATGGTATGATCAGGAAATAAAATCCCCCATTAAAGAAGGTGCCTTATGTCTGAAGCCATATTAATCGTTGAAGACGACCGCTATATTCAGGAATTGATTGCGGAATATCTAAAAGTGCAGGGGTACGATGTGGATGTTGCCAGCGACGGAGCTGAGGGATATCGGAAGTTTACCGAGGGGACATTCGATCTTGTGCTGTTGGATGTTATGCTGCCGAATATGGATGGATACTCGATCTGCCGAATGATTCGCAATCAGAGCCAGACACCAATTATTATGATGACTGCCTTAAGCGAGGAGAAGGATCAATTGCAGGCCTTCGAGCTTCTGGCCGATGATTATATTGCTAAGCCGTTCTCCTTCAATGTGCTGGTCAAAAGGGTCGAAGCAGTCTTGCGAAGATCGCGCTCGGAATTGAAACCGAGGGAATTGCAATACGGCCGCATTCGTCTGGATTGCGACAGCTATAAGGCTTTTGTCGATGACGCATTGGTTGAATTGACCGTCCGTGAGTTCTCAATCGTTGCCTATCTAATTGAAAATGCAGGGAGAACCATTACCCGCGAGATGATTCTGGATCGCGTATGGGGATACGACTTTTTCGGCGATACGCGTCTGGTCGATGCCCATATTAAAAACATTCGTAAAAAAATGAAAATCTCATGCATTGAAACGATTAAAGGTATCGGCTATTTGATGGAAGGGCGGTTGACATGAGCAAGTATAGAAGCATAGCTTTTAAAATTTTTGTGTTAACCAATCTCGTCCTTATTGCTTTCGCGCTATTGTTGTATATAACTTTGTATTTTATTTTGCCGTCCTTTTATTTGCAGAACAAATCCGACGACTTGAATCAGGGCATCACTCGCTTGCTAGAAACATTCCCGCAAAAAGACTGGACAGAAGCTGTCAAACGGCTGGATAACTTCTCCTTGCGTTACAATGCCTCCTTGTCGGTACAAGACAGCGAGGGCAAATGGGTGTACCCTGTCCATTTCACCAAAGTTCCTTTGCTGCCGAGTCAGGTATGGGAACCGATCACGCATAAGAAGGACGTTGCTTCCACTATCCTCATTTCCGCTCCAGAGTATCTGAGTGCACCGTCGTCTAAGGGTACAGAGTTGATATCCCATGCAAATCTACCCTTGCCCGGATACGAATCTAGCGGTTATACGTTATCTGTACTAGCTTCTCTGCAGCCGATTGATGAAGCGATGCAAATGCTCCTGCGGCTCCTCCCGTATATGGCACTTATCATTCTGGTGATTGCCGTACTGGGGGCACTTATCTACACACGCCTGATCGCCCGGCCGCTAATCGGCATCAGCCAAGTAGCCAAGCGACTGGCCCAACTGGATTTCTCGGAGCGCTCCCGCCATGATTCCCGTGATGAGATCGGCGATATTTCCCGCTCACTGAATGAGCTTTCCATGAATTTGCAGCATGCCATGCAGGATCTTACTGAGGCCAATGCGCAGTTGAAAGATGATATTCAACGGAAAGAGGAAGAGGAGGCATTAAGGCGGGAATTTATGGCCATGATCTCCCATGAGTTAAAAACGCCCATTACAGCCGTATCTGGACAGCTTGAAGCGATGTTGCACAATGTGGGGCCTTATAGGAATCGGGACAAATATTTGGCCCAATCCCATCACATTCTGAAAGGGATGGAGAAGTTGGTCTACGAAATTCTTGATATTTCGCGGCTGGAGAATCATCACTTTCAGCCGAGCATGGCTGCTGTGGATATGTCCGAACTCCTTCAGGATGCAACCGAACAAATCCAGTACATATGCGAGCTGAACGGCATTGAGCTGGAGGCCGAGCTCGCTCCCAACCTATGGATGACAGGAGACAAGAGTCTGCTGTCCAAGGCCGTCTCCAACATAATGAACAATGCGGTCCACTATACCCGCCGCGGTGAGCAAATTCGGATCACCCTGCAAGCCGATGCGGGACTTGTGCACTTACGTGTACTGAACACCGGAGCATATATAGAGCCAAGCGAAATATCCAAGCTGTTCAAGCCGTTCTACCGCATTGAGAAATCCCGTAGCCGCACAACCGGAGGCAGTGGTCTGGGGCTGTATATCGTCAAAACCACATTGAATATCCATCAGGCGAAATTCAGCCTGTCCAATACCGAAGAGGGGGTGCTGTTTTCAGTTCGATGGAAGATTGATAAATAACCTAGAGGCCGATTTTACAGCAAATTCACTCTCTCACCGCAACATTTAAAGCCCCTCCTCTCCGCCGCATTCAGCTGTGAGGAGGGACTTTGGCGGTACAGCACCGTACCTAGAACGAACGATGTAGCTCTTCCAGATACAGCGTCACTTTATTTTGCAGAACTGACGCAGCTGATTTGCGGGCTTCTCGCCGCATACAAATTTTAGCCTACATCATCACTAGCCGCCTGTCCATTTGACGAGCGGTACCTTGCCCATAAGTCCTCCATGACTATTCACGGATAACAGTATGCAAACAATCCACTTTGATATTTTTCAAGAATCAAGAAGCTTCCTGATCTATTTCATTTCATTATGAATGACGACGTAGTTCATAAAAATACTGCACAATAGGATGCTTTAACTTCATCTTCTCGGACATGTTTAAAATTCGCTTTTTTCCAACTCTTCTGTCCACCAAAGCTAAAATATTTAACATAATATCATTGCTCTCTATGCTTTCCTCTATAGAAGTAGATAGAAACTTATTAGCTACAACGATAAAGTTTGATTTACTTAATGCTGCCTGTGCGGATAAAAGCTCCTTCGCATATTCCGTTATTTTTCTATTTCTTGCAATTACTTTTAGACGATCCTCCGGAACACTCCCCTTGGTCTCTTTTCGGATCGCTTCAATTTCTTCATCACTGATAGGAATTCGGACATCTGGATCATTTTTAATTTCCTGCTCCGTCTGATACCATCTGATTGAGCTGGAACTATCACTCATACTGAATACGTTCTTTTTATCTACCGTAATATAACAAATTCCAGATTTCCCAGGTAAATAAAAGTAGCTAGTTGCACAGTACTCGACCTTTCCATTTAACGCTGGATAAAGAAAGCTCTCCAATTGTTTCTTCAATTTGCTCCAGGACATATACTCCTCCTATATTCTAAAAGCCTGACTACCCGCGTTTGTGGCTTTCTAGTATTGTTCAATTCCCTATTTATCGACGAGAAACAGCCTCTTATGCTTATTGAAAAAATCAAAGTATACTTTTGCGTTCTCCAATTCCCACCATTGCTTTATATCGACTGGATTCGTGTCTAGATCATATATTTTTGTAAACTCCATTGCCAGTAAAAATGGTGAGTGAGTTGCAATAATAAATTGACACCCACAATAGCGAGCCATTTGTTCTATCATTTTGACAAGTTCAAGCTGCATTCTAGGAGATAGACTATTCTCTGGCTCATCCAAACAATATAATGTGTCATTTTTTAATTTGGAATTAAAATAACTCAGGGCTGTCTCTCCATTACTGTTCAGCTTAACTTCAGTGCCAGCGACTCTGCGAATAAACTCCCTGCGCGAAATTGATTTTTTTCTTGAAAGCACCTGTAACCTCAGTGCTTCATAGTCGTCCAAACTATTCATTTTCACGGTTTGTCCGTATTTCAGACTTCCGTTCTTATCTCCCCATTCGGATCTTATATCTTCTACACTATCAGAGATTTCATCATTGTTTGTGCGGACTGTAAGCATATAATCAAAGATATCATCGCTTGTAATTATTCTGCTCCCATTGGGAATTCGATGTTTAAATCCCTCATCGTCAATTCCAAGTTCAAACTTACAATGTTCAACATATAAATCAAACATTTCGCTTGAATTGTATGGTGCAATGCGATTTAATTCTAATTTATTCGATATGAGATTTAGAAGTGTGCTTTTTCCCGAGCCGTTTCCTCCATATAAAATAGTGATTTTTGAAAAATTCAATTCGGAAAACTGACTTTTGGAGAAAATACCACATGGGTAAGCATTGTCGATATATCCAAAGCTACCACCATTGTGTGCCATTCTTTGTTCTATCAATGAGGATTCTTCATCAATTGGTAATGTGAATTTATTTAGATACATTGCGCTCCTCCTTGTAGCATTGATTCTAGTCTGGCGATCTACAGGCTATTTAACACATTTAAAAAAAACAATACCCAAACAATAATAGAAGATACTTTTCCCTACTAAGTTAAAGGAAGTAATTGCTTATTAGAAAAGAAGAAAAACCCTTGGTATAACAAGGGTTTTTCTTACTCAATTAAGTTGAAGTAGCGACACACACTCCACATGCGGTGTATGTGGGAACATGTCCACCGGCTGCACGATCTTAACCGTGTAGCCGCCGTCCGCTAGCACACGCAAATCGCGTGCAAGCGTCGATGGGTTGCACGATACGTAGACGATGCGCTCTGGGCGCATCTCAAGCATCGTGTCGAGCAATGCCGGGTCGCAGCCCTTACGGGGCGGATCGACCACGATCACGTCGGCGGTAATGCCAGCCGACTTCCATTGCGGGATTACCACTTCCGAGGCGCCAACGGCGAACTCGGTATTGGTGATCCCGTTCAGCGCCGCGTTGCGGCGCGCATCGGCGATGGCTTCCTCGACGATTTCAACGCCTAGCACGCGCTTCGCGCGCTGGGCGAGGAAGAGCGAGATCGTGCCGATGCCGCAGTAGGCGTCGATGACCGTCTCCTGACCGGTCAATCCCGCCAACTTCACAGCTTCCTCATACAGCACTTCGGTCTGTACCGGGTTCACTTGATAGAACGAACGCGCCGAGATCGCAAACTGCAAATCTCCGATATAATCGGTAATCGTCTCGCTGCCCCACAGTACTTTCGTTTTATCGCCCATAATAACATTCGTCTGCTTTGTATTAATATTTTGACAAATGCTCTTCAACTGCGGCAAACGATCCACAAGCGCATCAACGATCACTTCTTTTTGCGGCAGACGCTCGCCATTCGTCACAAGTACAATCATCATTTCATTCGTATGGAAACCGTAGCGAATAACGACATGGCGCAGTAATCCTGTATGCGTTTCTTCGTTATATGGCGCTACACCATATTGTCGCGCTACATCCTTAACTATCTTCATCGCCGCATCCATAGCTTCATGCTGAATCAAGGAAGCATCTGTATCAATAATGCGATGACTCGCACGCGCGAAGTAGCCACCGATCAGTTCACCTGTACGTGCATCTTTGCCTATCGGAATTTGCGCCTTATTGCGATAGCGCCACGGGTTGTCCATCCCAAGCGTAGGCAATACCTGAATTGATTCAATCGTAGCTCCTGTGTCAGCTGAATCTACACCATTCGTAGTTCCGTTAATTGCATCACTCATATCGAACGCACTTGCTCCACAGCCAACTCCAGCCTCACGATCGTTCGCCGCCTCAAGCTCAGTCGCACCTTCAACCTTTGAACCAGCCTCTGTCAGCTTGCTCACTTCAAATTTCCCGATCCGCTCCAGCACATCTACCACATGCTGCTGCTTCCAGCGAAGTTGCGCATCATAGGACATATACTCCAACTGGCAGCCGCCGTAGTGCTCAGGACGCCCCGTCACTTCTACCCGATCCTCACTATCTGTAAGACGCTTCTTCAATTTGGCATATCCATACTGCTTCTTCACTTTCAGTACATGCGCAACAATACGCTCACCTGGCAATGCATCCTCTACAAATAGCGTAAATCCTTCAACACGCCCTACACCGTCACCTTCATGCGTTAAGCCGATAATGTCCAATGTAACTTCATCATTTTTTTGCACGGGAGCTGTTGACGCCGCCTTAGAAGCTGCACTCGAATTGGCTCTTCCTCTTCCAGCGTTATTACGCATTCTTCCTTTTCCTTGTCCCTGCTCTTGCCCTCTTCTGCCTGACTGGCCAGGCTTCTTGCCTTGATTATTCATACCGTCCTCCAAGCTGCTGCTTCATTCGTTCTATTTGTAAACATACATAGTATCAAGAATCAAATTCATAATGTATCAACTAAAAAAGCGTACGCTTCTGCACTTCGATTTTTGTCATTTTTCAAACCTTATGTGGCCTGTTTCGACTTGTAGATCCGTATAATGAAAGTTTTTAACTTCCCTATCTTATATCATCACACCATACTCAGGAGCGACAGGCATTACTGTCTGTATGTTTCATAGTACTCCGCCCCTTCGTCCTCAATCTTTATAGAAGTTCGATTTTGGCTTTTCGTCTAAGATAGTGACAAATATGCAGTTATTTAATCTGAAAGTATCCTTATTCGGGATATTATCGGCAAAAATACAGTTATTTTAGTACCACTTCCTATTTTAAGTCCAAATCGAGAAAAATAACTGCACTTTTGTCCTTATCTGGCTAAAAATGATGATTTCTAACTAAAATAGCTGCATTTTTGTCCATAAGCCCCATTTTACACCGTATAAACAGCCATTGTGACTATGAACATCAAGAAGCGGCCATCTCCTTCATCCTGTGCTGTATCAGCTTAGGACTTCATATGAGATCGACCGCCATGTTCCGTTCTTTCTATCATACCTTAACTTGCTGCCTTCGTATACTAGCTGCCTTTTATTCGATGCTCACCATTGTTTATTAAACTTACACCGAAAGAGATATCGATAACTCTAATAGCAATAGCAATAGCAATAGCAATAGCAATAGCAATAGCAATAGCAATAGCAATAGCAATAGCAATAGCAGCACCTAATCAAACTACCTCATAGAAAAAGTGCCGGAGCTTCAACTTCAACTAATCAAACAACCTCATTGAAGCAGCGTCTGAGCTGTTAGCGTCAGCTTCAATTTCAACTAACCAACATTAACTTAACTACTCCACTTTAAGCCGCCCACACAAAAAAACACGCCTACTTCAAAAAGTAGACGCGCCCTCTCTTCAAGTCCATTACATTCGGCACATTCATTACAAACAATACACCCATTACATATGATACATTCTTTACATTCTTTACATTCTGTACATTCTTTACATCCATCGCATTCGCATATGTTCTACCCGTCAGCAGTAGCGGATTATATGATAATGTACAAGTAGCTACTCCCCCATGCAATTGAGGACAAAATGCCACCCCACTAACCTATTACCGATTCGCTATGCAATCAGCGATACGAAGAAGTCCCTGTCGGATCTGCGAAAATATGCAAATGACTCGGCAGCACCTGGAATACAGCAGGCAGCGTTCCACCTAACTCACCGTCCAGATTCAACTGGACATAATCCGGTGACGTCACTTCAATGCGCTTCGATTGCAAATGAACAATATGCGGATCATTCAAATGCTCCCCTCGCAATGCCAGCGTAGCAATACGCAGGAACTCCGCCAAGTTGCATTTTTTCATCATCAAAATGTCCAGCAATCCATCATTAATTACCGCATCTGGTGCCAGCTTCTCGAAGCCGCCAACCGAATTACTATTTGTAATTAAGAACAGCATGAACTCTCCGTTGAACTGACCGTGTCCTTCGATATTAAAATGCAGCTCCGTCGGAGCTAATCGAGCCACTTTCTCTAGCCCCTTCACATAGTAAGCCAGCTGCCCCATTAGCGTCTTCAGCTTGCTAGGCACTTCATACGTGAGCTCCGTAAGAGAGCCCCCACCTGCAATATTAATAAAATACTTATCATTCGCCTGACCAACGTCAATCGGCATCGTCTGCTGACGCACAATCAGGTCGCAAGCTTCCTCCCATTGACGAGGAATGCCTAATGCCCGTGCAAAATCATTCGTCGTGCCGAGCGGTATAATACCGAGCGGCGGACGATGCGCCTTAGCAGCCATGCCATTGATTACCTCGTTCAACGTTCCGTCCCCACCGGCAGCAATAATAATATCATAGCCATTATCTATCGCTTCACCGGCGCTACTAATGGCATCGCCTTCTCCTTCAGTCGCGCGCGTCGTCGTCTCAATTCCGCCTGCGTCCAATCGCTGCAAAATATCAGCCAATCGTCGCTTTCCTTCTTCGCGTCCCGACGTTGGGTTATAGATAAGCCTCGCTCTTTTAACCATCCATGCGTCACCCATTTACAATCTATTCAGAAACGATACGTTCCACAACCTCTAATGCTCATTTATCCATTAGATAGAGACTCTTCAAGCCTGCTTAATACACGTTGGCTCTCCTGTTCCAGCCATATCGACAATGCCGGATGCGGCAGAAGCGGCTCACCATCATAAAGGATTCGCCCTTCCCACGCCGTAACCAATGAGTGCGGCATAATAGTACCATTATCAACAGACGCACCAACACGAAAAGAGTGAGGTTGCAATTGAAGACGCTCAGGTATCGCCTTAGTCGTAAAATAGCCCTTACTAAGGAAGATAGGCACTACCGCTACCACAGCGCTATCAGCTCGCTCAAGCCCCTCATCGTGTGTATCTAGCTGTTCGCCCTGCTTATCCAGCTTAGCAGAATCCAAACTGTTCAACGCCTGCTGCACCGCATCAGGCAGCGAATCACAGCAAAGTAGAGCATGCGCAGCGCTTATGCATTTCTCATCCTCTACAAGTCTAGCCGCAATGCGATTCAAGCCCTCTCTCCACCAAGTCTGAAATGGCATATGGGGACTCCCGTGGGCTACTAACAGCACCGCATCACGTTGTGCCACCACACCTAAACTTTGTAATCGGTCACTTACCATAGCGATCATCGTGTCATCATCGTCAATAGGCTGACCATATATGATATGCGCCTTTGTATGAAACGGCTCTAAATCTGTCTCGCACAAAGGCTCGGACTTAGCACCAAGGGCATATGCGATCTCGTCCACATGCGTACTTCCAGATGAGACAAATAACGGTACGACTCCTATGTGGTCCACACCTAGGGCTTCCAACTGATCGATACCATCTTGAATGCTCCGATCTGGAACGCCCTCCAAAAAAGAAGAAGCGACCGGCAAGCCTTCCGGCCATCGTGCCCCTGCAATCGCTTCATCAACCAGTGTAACCCATGAACTGTCTTTCGAACCGTGGCTGACAATTAATAAGCCGATTCGCATCCCTTATCTACCCAAACGATCCAATGCCATCTTATAACCATCGTTACCATAGTTCAAGCAGCGTTTAACGCGAGAAATCGTCGCTGTACTCGCACCCGTCTCTGCTTCGATCTGGTTATACGTGCTGCCTTTTCCGAGCATACGTGCAACTTCAAGACGCTGTGAAAGAGATTGAATCTCGTTCACCGTGCACAGATCATCAAAGAAAATATAGCATTCTTCTACAGATTTAAGTGTAAGAATCGACTCAAATAACTGTTCAATCGATTTATCATTCAACTTTTTCAGTTGCACATCGTTCACTCCTAGTGTACAAAATATGTACTTCATTACCAATATTGTACGACCTTTAGATTACCTTTTCAAGCGGTAAAGTTTTTATGCGTTAGCGAACTACCGTACCTATTCAGGCCCTTTTTCACCGTACTTATTACGTTGGGCGTTCACCCACGGGCGAACGTCCACACGAGTTGTTCGCCTACGACATACAGTATAGCAAACAGGGGCATTTGCCAACCCCTAATCTCATTTGAAAAGGGTGATACCATGAATCAGTCGCGGCCCCCGTATGCATCGCCATCTATCCCGGGCATTCCTCATATCCCAACGATGCAGTCTCCATCTCAGCCAGTAGTGCCGCAGCCAGCTTACACAGTGCCTTCTTTTAACTACTCGCCTACGCCAGCGAACATACGGAACCAACCTGCTCCGTCGACATACAATTATCCTCCTGCAGCACCTGTTCAACCAGCGAGGAGTTTCACACCGCATCCGAACAACAATCCGGCCCCCATCACACCGCCTACAACCGAAGTCGTCCCGTACCAAGCACCAGAAGCAGCCGTAACGCCTGCAGCAACTGCTGACACAACTGCACCATCCAAGAAATCGAACTTCAATATAGGCGACATTAAAGGATTTATTGATCGAATGGGTGGTATCGATGGACTCGTTAGCACGATGCAAAAAGTCCAGAAAGTCGTGCAGGGGTTCCAACAAATCGCCCCTGTAGCCAAACTGCTGGTCGGATCATTTGCCTCAGGTAAATCGAAGAACAAAGATGAAGACAACGAAGAAATGTTCTACACACCACCCAAAAAACGTCCAAAAAAAAGACCTCCAGCAAACAAGCGCCGCCCGAATAAAAAACCTGCGTCCAATCTGAATGGGCAGCGTCCAAGAAAAGGCACCGCCAAAGCGTCCAGTCGCCAGAAATCTGTACCGAGTCAGCCGCACATCTTCTAATAGAAGATACTCATTTCCAAACTGTTCATAGGGCACATCATTTCATCTATATGGATATAGATACGTACAAAAAGAACCTTCTGCTCCACAGTTAGTGGTTGGAAGGTTCTTTTTGTACTCTATTTTAATACCTACCGTACTCCAATGAGCTTAGCGTAAGAATAAAAGATCAATCAATTTAAAGGTAACTATCGCTAGTCCCGCACAGATCGGAATCGTGATGAACCATGTAACAACGATTCGTCCTGCCACACCCCATTTAACAGCGGAGAAGCGCTTTGCAGAACCTACACCGAGAATGGAAGACGTGATCGCATGCGTTGTGCTTACTGGAAGACCTATAAATGTTGCACCCATAATGACGGACGCAGCGGAGAAGTCAGCTGCAAAGCCGTTAATCGGTTCAATTTTAAAAATCTTCGTACCCATCGTCTTGATAATCTTCCAACCACCGACAGCTGTACCTAATGCCATAGCAATCGCTGCAGAAAGTTTAACCCACGTTTGAATTTCCATATCACCACTAGCTTGGAATCCGCCAGCGATAAGTGCAAACGTGATGATACCCATCGCTTTTTGCGCATCATTCGTACCATGCGTAAACGCTTGGAATGCAGCTGTAACGATTTGCATAGAACGGAAGCCTTTATTGACAGTGTGCGGACTGCGTCTGCCAAATATCCATTTTAAAATCGTCATAATACAATAACCAATGGCAAAGGCAAGAATTGGTGAAACAATTAGCGCAATTACGATATTTTTGAACCCAGCCATATTCAGTGCATCCATACCTGCTCCTGCATAAACGCCACCTGCCAATGCACCGATAAGTGCGTGGGAGGAGGATGATGGAATACCGAACCACCATGTAACCAAGTTCCAAATGATCGCTGCAATAAGTGCAGCTGCTACGATTTCTACCCCAAACTCCAGCTGAGCAGGGTCAGCGATACTACCACCGATCGTCTTCGCAACACCTGTAAACGCAAGTGCACCAACAAAGTTCATCACCGAAGCCAAAATAATTGCTCTACGCGGTGTCAATGCACGTGTCGATACCGAAGTTGCAATCGCATTAGCTGTATCGTGGAAGCCGTTGATGAAGTCGAACGCCAAAGCCAAGAAGATGACGAACGAAATCACGATTAAACCCATATCTATTGTCATAGTAAACGATTGCTTAGCAATGCTCAAATGAGTGACTGCCCGCGCAACCCTAGACCTCCTTCAATCCTTAAAATACCTGCCAAGGGCTGCTTAGGAATTACGCATTACGATCGATTCAAGAATATGTGCAACGTCTTCACAGCTATCTGTCGTTTCTTCAAGACGCTCATAGATCTCTTTGTATTTAATGAGTGTAATAGGATCTGTAATTGTTGCGAACAAATGCTTAATACCGCGACGTAGAAGCTCGTCCCCTTCGTTCTCCAGATCATTCACTTTGATGCTATGTTCACGGATTGCCAACAGCTTCTTTTGAGTCATCAAACGAATTGCCTTTTGGATCTCATATGTGCTGCGTTTCAACACATCTGCAAAAAGAATACAGATTTCATCACGTTCGGTTACTTGATACATGTCAAAACGAGAAGCACACGCTTCCATACCATCTAGTACATCATCAAGCGCAGTTGTTAAAGCCATAATGTCGTCACGTTCGATAGGAGTAATGAACGTCTTGTTCAGCTCCTTCAAAATCGTATGTGTAAACACGTCACATTTGCTTTCAAGTTCTTTCATGTTTTTTGCAAACTCAGACACATTGTCCATCGTTTCTACACCTTTTACAAACACCTCAGACGCCTGCACCAGTGTATCCGCCATGTTTTGCAGCGTTTCAAAAAACACGTCTTTTTTCTTGAACATTTCTGAAATCTCCTTTGCAATCAAGTTGCATATGTGTTGGTTTATATTGGTTAAACCATAGGATATCTTATCACAAACTATAGCCTCTTTGTAAAGAATTATATGCGCATAATTCTGCAAAATTTGACGATTTATTTGAGATTAACGGATAATGCCTCGAAATAGGTACCAACTCTATCGACATTTATACGACAAAACGGCTAAAAACCGCGTCATATCGCCTTTTATTGCGCTTTCCACACAGCACGATCTTTACTCGATTTATCATCTGTAATGATTAACATATGAGTCGTTCCAGGCTTAAATAATGCTTTTTGTCCATCAACCTTGAATTCAAATGAACCATTTGACCGCAGCCATTCACCGTTTACCGCTTGTCCATCACGAATGATAACGGCTCGCCCGCCTGCGCGCACATCAACTTCAAGCCGTCCGACATCATCGAGTACTCGGTGCTTCGCATATATAAGAACAAGATTGGCTGCCTTTAGCGCTTCACCGCTAATTTTGTCCGTATGCGGAGCTCCTGCCATATGCCGGATATAATGTCCACTACGCTCTTCGTATTGATACTCAACCAATTCGGAATGATTGGAGAAGGCGACACGTAAGTGCTTGGCAGGCTCACCTGCCATAGCAGCGTTCGTATCGTCTGCACGATTATTGCTCACAAATGAAAATGCTGGGACATCTGCAGTCATCTCATATTTTTTCTTCGTCATGCCTTGCACGATCTTTTCTGCATTTGTATATAAGTTATGAGGAGCTCTCCGCTGCTTGTCTCTCCAAAAATAAGGTCCTGCGTTGCTGATTTCATCTAAATAGTCTTTATTTTGCCGCTGCAAAATACGATAGCCATCTGGGCTTCCACCCGCATGAACGAGCGCAGCACCAAAGCTCTCCCCAATATCGATCAGATACGGTCTAATACTGCGTACGGGGCCTATCTCACCTTTATAAGTACTGTCACTGTGATAAATAGCTACTAGTCTTGTTATACCGCCTTCCGCCAGTACTTCAACTAATACATCTGCCTGCTGTAGGCCAGACTGCGGGCGCGCTCGCTTCTGATTGTTTATCATCACTGCAATTGGGCGCTTCGTTGGTTCACCAGCTTCCCAAGCCAAACCGGTTAACGGTGCAATCACCGCCTCTTCTTGCGGTTCTTCTGGCGTTGGTATAGGTTCAGCAACTTGTGGGGGAACAACAGGTGTTGTTTCTTGAGGTTCTGGCTTGCTATTGCATGCGGATAATAAGATGGTCACACCTAATAATACGAACATCAACCTTTTTCTACGCTGTATAAAATGAGGCACATAAGAATAAAACGATGGTTCAGCCAAATGTGACACCTCCCTGATTATACTGCCGAACATTTCCAGCTATTTCACGCCTAATTATGGAGGAAAAACTACACCTTGTCTATGAACAACAAAAAGAGCAATCCTTGTTAGAGAATTGCTCACGTCTCTCATTTTTAAATACTCCAATGTGCCCAACTCTTCTGACGTTGTTCCCATTGATTCAACCATTCCACCGTACGTTCAAATACTACACTGCGATGCTCTCCCGACGAATACGTATGATCGGCTTGGAACACAATCTCCTTATCACATTGTCCGTCACTGCGCATCCAGAAAATTTTCTGGTACAAGAAACTGTAGTCCGCGGGTATGACATCATCAGATGTTCCGTGGATAAGCAGCACATCGCCTGCAAACCTCGATGCTTCTTGAAACGGCTGGTGCTTGCCAAGTGTATCAAAATATCGAGGTGTAAATGTATAGCCTGCATAGTCAGTCTCACCACGCTTAATGGATTCATCATACCGAGCACGACCAATAATGTTGACAATATCATTGAACGGGTAGGCAACAGGAGACCACAGCACAAGGCGCTTTACGCGTTGATCACGCACCGCAGTAAGCAAGGCAACGGCTCCACCCAGACTATGTCCGAGCAGCGTCACACGCTGTGGATCTACATCGCCGCAGCTCAATGCATAATCAAGTACCGCTTGAGTCTGTTCGATCATCGCATCGATACCGAGGTCACCGTATGTTCCCGTGCTCTCTCCGCAGCCTGCATAGTCAAAGCGCACAACAATATGCCCTTCATTCGCCAATCGTCGCGATGCATTTACGAACAATCGATCGACACCGATACGACTACCGATAAAGCCATGGCATATGACCGTCAAAGGCACTCGACGACTCGAACCTTCTTCGGATCGCTCCTCATACGGCCCTCGCTTCTCTGGATAATGGATCGATGCGACGATCCGTTCCTGATTCCACTTCAAATCAACTACCCGCTCCATACGTCACACCAGCCTCCATATATATCTTATAATTCCGATTAAATTACTTGTATTTAAGTTATAAGCATTTTATCATTCCAAACAAACGATGTCAATAAGCTTATTTCCATATGTTAACTCCCCTTGAACCCAATTACTTTAAGCTAAATGAACTCACCTCTTTCACTGACAATTGAACAATAAAAAGCCACACCTTCTTAAAAAGGTGTGGCTCACTGCTCCAGAATTGTTCCTCAATCATGCATTCCATAAAACCAATTGAGCATATGCTGGGTTTCCTTTGCCCCCGCTTGCCAGCCATCATCAGATGCCGTGTCAGACGACACGGGATCAGCGGCTCCAAACTGTGGTGCATGCTCCCCAGAACTAGATAGAGCTGCTTGCTGCCCCGCACTACTGTTAATACTAACACCCGCTTGTTCTGAACTGTTAGTGTCTACACCGTAACTTAACCCAGCCGTTCCGCTAGTCGACGCAGTTACAGCATGCAAGGAAGAGCCAGCGACTCCTTCCGTATCGATACTTAACGCTTGGCCAGGTTCACTTTGCACAAAAGACTGATAACGCACTGCCTCATCGGAACCTCGCAAGTTCTCCTCTGATAAAAACTGCTGAGTTAATGCCCAGCCTTCTTGATCGTAGTTGTCATATTCATAGTTAGTCATACGAAGTCCCCCTCCACTTGTTCACGCACAGTCCTATCGTTCAACATTATGATGATACGCAGGAATATGCGAATGCCTGTCGTTAGAATAGGCTTAGTATGAGATGGTTATGCTGCCGCTATTCGTCTATATGCTCAAGAGATGGAGGAACTTTTGCTCACTGACACAAAGTCGCCACAAGCTACAAACAAAGCAAAGAAGCCGTCTCCCCCATTCACAATCGAAAGGGAGAAACAGCTTCTTGACGTTAAGTCACCCTATTACAGCACCGTTCAGCGATTTTTCCGCAATGTCGTTTCGATACTGCATGCCTTGAAATGATACTGCCTTTACCGCTTCATAAGCAGCTTGCTGTGCACCACGAACATCTGCACCACGTCCGACTATGCCAAGCACACGCCCGCCATTTGTCACAAACTGACCTTCGCTATTACGCTTCGTACCTGCGTGGAAGACAAGTGCATGGCGAGCAGCTTCTTCTAATCCTTGAATGACATCGCCTTTGCGAGGCTTGTCTGGATAACCTTCTGCTGCCACAATCACACAAACAGCAGCTTCGTCATCCCACTCTAATTCGATCTGATGCAATGTACCATCGACAACCGCGTTAAAGACAGTAAGCAAATCTGTCTTCAAGCGTGGCAGTACAACCTGTGTCTCAGGATCACCGAAGCGAGCATTGAATTCAACTACCTTAGGCTTGCCTTGCGGCGTAATCATAAGACCTGCGAATAATATTCCTTTGAAAGGACGTCCTTCCGCAACCATCGCCTTAGCAGTTGGCTCAATGATTGTGCGCATCGCTTCCTCTACAATACTATCCGAAATATGTGGCAAAGGACTGTATGTGCCCATACCACCCGTATTAGGTCCACGATCACCGTCGAATATCGGTTTATGATCTTGTGCAGGCGCACAAGCACGTACCGTTTCTCCATCTACGAAAGCCAAGATCGACATTTCCTGTCCCTGCATGAATTCCTCAATGACGATTCGACTTCCCGATGTACCAAATTTGCCGTCCACCATTATTTCTTGCAGCGTTTGCTCTGCTTCCGCCAACGTTTGGGCAATGATTACGCCTTTACCAGCCGCCAATCCATCCGCTTTGATGACAATCGGCAGCGCTTGTTGACGCACATACGCTAATGCAGCATTTATATCGTCGAACGTTTCATAAGCAGCCGTAGGAATCTCATATTTGCGAAGTAAATGCTTCATAAATACTTTGCTGCCCTCGATCTCTGCTGCCGCCTTATTCGGCCCGAACACGCGTAGATTATGACTTTCTAGCACATCTGTAATACCCCCTGCCAGAGGGTCATCCGGTCCTACGATGACTAATTCCACACCTGTTTCCACCGCATAGGCCGCCATTCCTTCAAAGTCGCTGACAGCGATGTCCACGCACTCAGCCATCTCTGCTATGCCCGCGTTTCCAGGCGCACAGATAACCTCTCTTACTTGATCGCTTTGCAGCAAAGACCATACTAATGTATGTTCACGTCCCCCGCTGCCGATAACCAATACTCTCACGTCGACACCTCCGCCTTTAATCGGTCCCTAACACACAATTTCTTAATGTTTAAAATGACGTACACCCGTCATGACCATGGCTATTCCGTAATCATTCGCCACTTGAATGGACTCTTCATCACGAATCGAGCCACCAGGCTGAATGACTGCTGTAATACCTGCTTTGGCAGCTAATTCAAGCGTATCTCCCATCGGGAAAAAGGCATCAGAAGCAAGTATCGCGCCGCGTGCCTTCTCTCCTGCTTGCTCAATCGCAATTTTCGCTGCTCCGACACGGTTCATTTGACCTGCTCCAATTCCTACCGTCATCCCATCTTTCACAAGTACGATTGCATTGGACTTCACATGCTTCACTACATTCCAGCCGAATTGCAGCTGCTCCAACTCAGACTCCGTTGCTTCACGGCTCGTAACCGTTTGAAGCTTGTCAGCTTGTAGCGTATGAACATCTGTCTCCTGAACGAGCAGGCCACCCGCAATGGAAGTATACTGCCAAGCTGCACGACGTGCCTCTGGCGTTGGCTGTACCCCTGTGCGAAGTAAGCGAAGATTTTTTTTCTGTTTCAATATATCCATTGCCTCTGTTGTAAAATCAGGTGCAATAACGATCTCAAGGAATATCTCATTAAGCATTTGTGCCGTATCAGCATCAATAGGACGATTGGCTGCCACGATACCACCAAAGATGGATGTCGGATCAGATTCATAGGCTTTGCGGTAAGCTTCATAAATGCTTGCTCCAATGCCAATTCCACAAGGATTCATGTGCTTAACAGCCGCAACAGCTGGACCTTCAAATTCAGACACGATCGCAATTGCCGCATTCGCATCCTGGATATTGTTGTAAGACAATTCTTTACCATGAAGCTGCTCCGCTGTAGGCAACGAACCACGCTCAGCTAATGGAGCACGATAAAAGGCGGCCTGTTGATGTGGATTCTCCCCATAGCGTAGAGATTGTGATTTTTCATAAGTTACCGTTAGACGTTCTGGGAAAGTCTCGCCTACTTGTTCAGTTAAATAGCCCGAGATAAGCGCATCATAAGAAGCTGTATGACGGAATACCTTCGCCGCCAAGCGCTTGCGTGTTTCAAGCGTCGTATCGCCTTCTGCTTGAAGTTCACTGATAACTTGGCCATAATCTGCCGCATCCACCACGACTGTCACAAAGGCATGGTTCTTTGCCGCAGAGCGAAGCATCGTTGGACCGCCAATATCGATGTTCTCGATTGCATCTTCATACGTTACATCTGGTTTCTCAATCGTTTCTTGGAAAGGATACAAATTCACGACAACGAGGTCGATATAAGAAAGCCCTAGTTCCTGCATTTGCGCCTGATGATCAGCATTGTCGCGCACCGCAAGCAATCCACTGTGTACCGCGGGATGCAGCGTCTTCACTCGCCCATCCATAATTTCAGGAAAGCCTGTCACTTCTGAAATGCCGATAACAGGTACTTGAGACTGCTCCAGCAGCGTTTTTGTGCCGCCTGTCGAAATAATTTCTACACCTGCATCTGCCAACGCACGCGCAAACTCTACCACACCAGATTTATCTGATACACTTATAAGCGCTCTCTTAATCGACATTACTTTCTCTCCTCCATGATAACTTGATTGAGATTTTCTATCATTTTACATGCGTTATCCCTTAGCATGCTACAACATCTACAGCAACGCTGCGAAAATGATTGCTATACGACTCTCTCTATAAATGGTAGTCAGCGGCTCGATAGCCTTTCATCTCTTTAGCTGCTCGATTCACAGCTTCTTCAAAACTATAAGTTTGCATCGGCGCTACACGCTTGACTCTACGCTCTACTTGGACTCAATTTGCCTGCCACTACGTCAGCTACCGCAGCTGGATAAAGCTCATGTTCAGCAGCATGAATACGAGCAGCTAGCATCTCCTCGGTGTCTTGCTCCTCCACAAAAACAACTCGCTGTGCCAATATAGCACCTGTATCCATTCCTTCATCAACGAGATGTACGGTAACCCCTGTCACACGCACCCCATAATCAAACGCTTGCTTCACTGCATTCAATCCAGGAAATGCAGGTAGCAGCGAAGGATGGATGTTCAGCATGCGCCCACCGTAAGCACTCAACAACACAGGTGTGATAAGACGCATGTACCCTGCCAGCACAATCCAATCAATCCGCTCTTCACGCAGCTTCAGCAATACATCTTTCTCATACTGTTCTCGACTCGAATAAGCCTTTGGTGTGAAGCATGCCGCAGGTACCCCCGCAGCCTCGGCACGCTTCACAACATTAGCTTGCGGCTTATCGCATATGAGCAGCATAATATCGCACCCGTATCGCGCTGGCTCTGCTTGAAAAGCATCAACGAGAGCTTGAAAGTTAGAACCTAATCCAGATGCAAACACAGCAATTCTCGGACGACGCTTCATGCTCTCCTCTTGCCTGATACTACTTCTATCCGTTCCATTCACAACTTGCAACCCCTGTAAACTCATAGCCCTAATGTAGGAATACGTACTTTTCGGGAACCTTCCTGTACCGTACCGATCCGGTACACCGCTTCTCCGTTCGCTTCCATTAGCTCCATCGCACGTACCGCATCAGACTCAGCCACAACAACAATCATACCGATTCCCATATTAAACGTCATGTACAATTCTTCTGCTGTTAGATTGCCCTCACGTTCCAACAGCTGGAATATCGGATGTACAGGCCATGAGCCTGCTTCGATCTCAACATCAACATGCTCAGGCAGCACACGTGGAATATTTTCCAAGAAGCCGCCTCCCGTAATATGCGCCAACCCTTTCACTTTGACATGCGCCATAAGTTGCAGAAGCGGCTTTACATAAATACGAGTAGGTGTCAGCAATACTTCGCCCAAGGTCTGCTCTGTCTCAAGCTCTGGCATCGCAGCCTTAAGCGAGTAGCCCGCTTGCTCCAAGAGCAGTTTACGAACGAGTGAAAAGCCATTGCTGTGCAGTCCGCTGGAAGAGAGTCCAAGCACGACATCACCAGCTTGAATCTCAGCGCCTGTAATCACATTTTTCTTGTCTACTACCCCGACACTGAAGCCGGCAATGTCATACTCCTCAGCACTATACATACCTGGCATTTCTGCTGTCTCTCCACCAATCAGTGAGCAACCTGCCTGAGCGCAGCCTTCCGCTATACCGCTCACAATGCTCTCTATCTTCGCTGGCTCTACTTTGCCGCAAGCAAGATAATCAAGGAAGAAGAGCGGCTCCGCCCCTTGCACGACGATATCATTAACACACATCGCAACCGCATCAATTCCAATCGTATCGTGCTTATCCGCTGCAAAAGCCAACATCAGCTTCGTTCCAACACCATCTGTTCCAGAGACGAGCACCGGCTCCTCGTATTGCTTCGCATTCAGTTGGAACAATGCGCCGAAACCACCAACATCCGTTAATACTTCTGGTCGGAATGTGCGACGCACATGTTTCTTCATGCGCTCAACGGCTTCATTGCCAGCTGCTATATCAACCCCTGCTTGCTTGTATGCTTCAGACATGGTTTCTCTCCTCTTCATGAGTAAAAGATAGTAAAGGGAAATATCATTTCGTATCGATTAAGAGACAGTTATCTCCGTTCGCTGTTGTAGTCGAGTTCTTTGATGACAAGTGCTAGCGTTACAACTCGACTACAGAGGCGAAGGCGATCACGGACGTTTCTCAAATAAAATTCTGCCTCCTACTAGCACCCGCAGCTGGTCATTTTTGCTGAATAACCAAGTGGTGTGGGATAATCGTTATCGAAGCAAGCGAGGCACAAGCCTCCGCTCGCTTCCTTACCAAATGCACCACCAATTGCATCAATCATGCCCGGCTGGGACAAAAATGCTAGCGAGTCCGCACCTGTCAATTCGCATATTTGCTCCACTGTGTGCGTGAAAGCAACAAGATCATCGCTCGTCGGCGTATCTATGCCATAGAAGCATGGATTTTTAAACGGCGGCGAGGCGATCCGCAGATGAACCTCCAATGCACCTGCATCCCGCAGCATCTTCACGATGCGACGAGAAGTTGTGCCGCGTACGATAGAGTCATCAATTAACACAACTCGCTTGCCCTCTACAACGCTGCGAACCGCGCTCAGCTTCATTTTCACACCTTGCTCACGAAGCTCTTGGCTTGGTTGAATAAAGGTGCGTCCGCTGTATTTGTTCTTAATCATGCCCATCTCATAAGGAATACCAGCTTTCTCTGCATAGCCAATCGCTGCAGATATACTTGAATCCGGCACCCCGGATACGAGATCCGCTTCAACTGGAAATTCCTCTGCCAAGCGCATCCCCATACGCTTGCGAGCAGTGTGCAAGTTGACATCGTACAATTGACTGTCAGGACGAGAGAAATAAATGAATTCCATCGAGCACAACGCTCGCTTGGCAACCGGAGCAAATCGCTCTGAACGATAACCCATTGCATCGAACACAAGCATTTCTCCTGGCTCAACCGCACGAACGAAGTCAGCTCCGATCGTATCAAAGGCACAAGACTCGGATGAAAATACCCATGCATCTCCGAGGCGACCCATCACGATCGGGCGAAGTCCATACGTATCTGAAGCAACGATCAATTTGTCATTCGTCAAAATTAAGAATGCGAAGCCACCTACCAACTGACGCAATGCATCTTTGGCCGCCGTAACAAAGTCCGACTCCGAGCGAGCGATCAGATGTGCGATAACCTCTGTATCACTCGTCGTCTGAAAGATCGAACCTTTCTGCTCCAATTCACGGCGAAGCATAGGCGCGTTAACAATATTGCCATTCGTCGCAACTGCCAAGTCGCCGTCCCGTGTCTTGAATACAAGCGGTTGAGCATTCGCTAGTCGGCTATCGCCAGACGTGGAGTACCTCACATGCCCGATAGCACGATCGCCTTCCAAGCTAGCAAGTCGATCTTTATCAAACACTTCTTTCACAAGTCCCATTCCGCGATGGTAGCGAAAGGTCTGACCATCAGACGTACATATTCCTGCACTCTCTTCCCCACGATGCTGCAAAGTATGAAGACCGTAATACGAAAGTGAAGCAGCATCCTCATAACCAAACACACCGAATACACCGCATTCTTCACGTAAGCGATCAAATGGACCATCCTGACCGCCGCCCTCATTAAAGTACGATCCGCTCGCTTCCATTTGAGCAAAGCCATATGCGCGTTCAATCTCAGATCCAGCAGAAAGCTGCTGCTCGATTACCTGACTCTGATGTTGAATATGACTCCCATTTCCACCCATCCGGACTTCCTTTCCGTCTGATTGCTGACGAATTATCGCATCAGACATGGGATCGCATCCTTCCATGCACGCTCCGCTTCTTCACGGGCTACATCGATTGCAGATACACCGTTCACTTTCAATTGAATACGTTCTCCACCGACAACACCAAGCTGCTGAACCGGAACTTCGTATGTTGCACATACAGCTTGAACCGCTTCTACATGTACTGGACGGATCGAAAGCAAGACACGAGACTGAGATTCGCTAAATAGGGCAATATCCGAACGTAACCCCTCCACAGACACATTACCAGTAGCTCCGGTGCGTCCGCTAATACAGCACTCTGCATAAGCTGCCGCCAAACCGCCCTCGGATAAGTCATGCGCCGATTGAACGTACCCTTGCTGAATGGACTCTAACACCGTACGCTGCAAACGACTCTCTACATCTAAATCGATAGCAGGCGGGCGACCTTCTGTCACACCATGCATAACAAGTTGGAATTCGCTACCGCCAAGCTCCGCTTTCGTTGCGCCGAGCAGCAAGACGATATCTCCTTCTTGCTTGAACCCTTGCGTCGTAATATGGTCGACATCATGAACGAGGCCGACCATGCCGACTACAGGAGTTGGGTAAATAGAGCCTTTGGTATTTTCGTTATACAAGCTGACATTTCCGCCGATAACAGGGGTGCTAAGATGACGGCAAGCTTCTGCCATACCATCTACAGACTGCTGCATTTGCCAGAAGTTATCCGGCTTCTCCGGGCTTCCGAAGTTCAAATTATCTGTAATCGCAAGTGGTTCTGCACCCGAACAAACGATGTTACGAGCTGCTTCTGCTACTGCAATTTTTCCGCCTACATTTGGATCAAGATATACATAACGTCCGTTGCAATCTGTCGTCATCGCCAATGCTTTGCGTGTACCACGTACGAGTACAACTGCTGCATCTGAGCCAGGCGATACCGATGTATTGGTGCCAACCATATGATCGTACTGGCTGTACACCCATTCCTTGCTCGCCACCGTTGGCGATCCAAGTATGCGAAGCAGGGCATCGTTCAGATCAGAAGCTGCTGGATAACTCGTTGTATCTACTGCTGCATTAGCTTGATAATAAGCAGGTTCTGATGCTGGCTTATCGTAAACTGGGCAATCATCAACCAAGCCCTTAACTGGCATATCAGCTACGACTTCTCCGTCGAACACAAGACGCAGACGTCCATCATCCGTAACACGGCCTACTTGTCGGCAAATAACACCCCAACGATTGAATATTTCCATTGCAATCGGTTCATTCTTCTCTTCAATAACGAACAGCATCCGCTCCTGGGATTCAGAAAGCATCATCTCGTACGGCGTCATACCCCGTTCACGCTGTGGAATTTCATCCAGATTCAACTCTAGACCGTTGCCTGCTTTGCTCGCCATCTCTGCACTAGAGCATGTAAGTCCCGCTGCTCCCATGTCTTGAATACCGATGACGATGCCAGACTTGATTAACTCTAGACACGATTCCATAACGAGCTTCTCCATAAACGGATCACCCACTTGTACCGCAGGACGCTTCGCTTCCGACTCTTCTGTCAGCTCTTCTGAAGCAAAAGTAGCACCATGAATACCGTCACGTCCTGTTGGCGGACCAACATAATAGACGGGGTTGCCGATTCCTTTTGCCACACCACTTTGAATATCTTTATGATCGATAAGTCCAACACACATTGCATTCACAAGTGGATTTCCTTCGTAGCTAGCATCAAACATCACTTCGCCACCAACCGTCGGAATTCCCATACAGTTACCGTAGCCTGCGATACCTTCTACAACATGCTCAAACAAATAACGAACGCGCTCATCGCTAAGCTGACCGAAACGCAAAGAGTTCAATAAAGCAACAGGACGTGCACCCATGGAGAAAATATCACGCAAAATACCGCCCACACCCGTCGCAGCCCCTTGGAATGGCTCGATAGCAGATGGATGGTTATGGCTCTCTATTTTGAAACAAACGGCTTGCCCATCACCGATATCTACGATACCTGCACCTTCTCCTGGACCAACCAATACGCGCTCACCTGTCGTTGGAAACCGTCTTAACAAAGGTTTAGAGTTCTTGTAAGCACAATGCTCCGACCACATAACGCTGAATACACCAATCTCGGTATAATTCGGCTTGCGGCCGCCGAGCAAGCTGCAAATAATTTCGTACTCACTGTCCGATACACCCATCGTGGCATAGATACGTTCCTCAGCTATCTGCTCCGGGGTTGGCTCTTTTGCTATGACGGCCTTTGCCATCTCCATCGATTGTTGCTCCGCTTTTGTCTTAGCCAACGATTGCATGACGTTCCCTCCAAGCCTTCATAATGGATGTAAAAAGACGAATGCCATCTTCATTGCGGAGCAGGCTGTTCACCGCTCGCTCTGGGTGCGGCATCATGCCGAGTACATTGCCCTGCTCATTAATAACACCTGCTATATCTGCAACCGATCCATTCGGATTATCGGTATACGTAAACACAATTTGATTGCGTGCCTTCAATTGCTCCAGCACAGCATCATCACAATAGTAATTGCCTTCGCCATGCGCAATTGGAATGTCGATGACTTCACCCGCTGCGTAGCCTGATGTGAATGCTGTATCCGCATTGGCTACATGCAATTGCGATGAATGACAGCGGAATTTCAAGCCTGTATTGCGGCGCAATGCCCCAGGTAGCAATCCTGCTTCGGTGAGAATTTGGAATCCATTGCAAATACCTAATACGTACACACCTTCCGCGGCAGCTTTCGCAACTGCCTGCATAACAGGCGCAAAACGAGCGATAGCTCCACTGCGTAGGTAATCTCCGTAAGAGAATCCGCCTGGAATCATGATGAGATCATAGCCTTCCAATGTATCCGTCGTATGCCATACACGATCGACAACGGCTCCCTCGATAGTTTGTTCTGCTGCGTGTACACAGTCCCAATCGCAGTTCGAGCCTGGAAATACAAGTACCGCTACCTTCATCGCTCAGTCCTCCAGCTCATAACGATAATCTTCAACGACCGGATTCGCGAGCAGCTTCTTGCACATTTGCTCCAACTCCGATTCCGCTTGAGCACGGTCTGTTGTATCAAAAGTAAGTTCCATGTATTTGCCGATACGTACATCATCCACAGCTGCATAGCCCATCGTATGAAGCGCTTGCTGCACAGCAGCTCCTTGCGGATCAAGTACATTTGCTTTCGTAGTGACATACACCTTTGCTTTGAACATCGGTAGGTTTCCTCCCCAGAATGAGTGTTGAAATGGTGGATTATTTAGCGGCTGATTGCCTTGCCGCATGGACATGCTCTTGATGTAAGTCGTGATGAGAGGCCTGCTATAGAAATTAAAAATAAACAAACGAGACTATGAAGCTTGCTTGAATACTTTCCGTGCTTCAATCGTTTCCCCAAAACGATTGTGCAGCTTGCTTACTTAGACTTATGCAGATTGTTTGATAGCTCAACATATAGCAAGGAAATGAGGTGGGATTACATCTTACGTAAGATTACGTAATAAACAAAAAAGCCCGCAGATAGCTATGAAAGCTCAACCGCAGACCAAGAGGACAAAAGAAAGAAAACGCGAGTATGATGGCCTGTAATCGCAATTGGCCATACCGTACTTGGACGCTTTCTCTCGTAGTCCAAAAATTTACGGTCTTTGGGTAGAAACTTTGGGCCATATCCCCGGAATTATACGAGAGCTATCATCATACGTCATATTTAAGTTTGGCTATAGTGTAACAAGTTTGAAACGCCCATGTCAATCGTAAAACACGAACATTCCAATATAAAATAAATATATAGTTCGTTTTTAACGCATTAAAGCATAAAGGATAATCGTATTCCGCTCATTCAAAATAAATGCCAATCGATATAAAACTAACGAAAAAGTACCACAAAGTGAAAAAGTTCCTGAACGGCACCGAGCCATTCAGGAACTTTTAAAGTTTCAGTCCAGAATATCAAATGAGGATTAACCAATAATGTACGCACAACTCTCAAATATAATTTCAGACTGCGCAACACTGCACGGCAACCTAATCAGACTATGCAGACTACATAGAATATGTAGAGTATGTAGAATATGTAGAGTATGTAGAATATGTAGAGTATGTAGAATATGTAGAATATGCACCTACGCAATCTATGCGGTTTTCTCTAACGATCGCCATTGACGTTATTTTCGTGAAATTGTCCATCGTAAAAATGTAAAGGTTGTAGGTGAGCTTATTTAAGCCGAAATGGTGAATTTGATCCCTCCATCTGACAAATAAGCTCCCTGACATCCGTTACATTTCAAAATACATCAATCTACGCTGAATAAGCTCTATGGCAACCGTTAGCGCCATGTCTCCTTGTTTTGCCCTTACTTCTTAACAAGAATAATCGTACCACCGTCATCCTTAGCAGGAATGTTCACCGTTACCGTACCATTTTTCTCTACCTTGTACTGCTTATTGTTATACACGTCTTTCACCTTTGTACCAGGCTTATAAGGAACTTTAATCTTAACCTGCTTCTTCGCTTGCTCGCTCGGATTCAAGCCAACAACAACTGACTCTCCCTTATAGCTCTTTGCAAATACCATGAAGCCTTCTGCATCACTGCCTGCCAGCTTCGTTCTATCTCCTTTGGAAAACAGTTTAGAGTAGTCTGCACGAATGTTCAGCAGCTTGCTGTAGTGGTTGTGCAGCTTCTTCTCTTTTTTCAACTGATCCCAAGGCATAGCACCACGGTTTTCGCTAAGTTCGCCCTTAGACATATCGCGAGCATTTGCACCAGAACGCCCAAGCTCTTCCCCGTAATAAATAACAGGCTGGCCTTTGGCCGTAATTTGCAGTGCGGCAGCAACCATTAACTTGCCTTTATCCCCATTCACATAATGACTTAGGAATCCATCTTCATCATGGCTGCTCAAAAATTGTCCCATTGTTGCCGTTTCATCCATGCGAGCTTCCCGTTCCTGCATCGCTTTCTCAACAGCATCCAACTGTCCATTAACGAAATCCTTCGCTTTGCCCTTAAAATCAAAGTCCAACAGGGAATCCATCTGCCCTGATTTCAAATACGAACCTGTGTTATCAACCGATGCGCCAAAATATTCTCCGATCAGCTTGAACTCAGGATCAATTTGGGTCAGCTCATTGCGGAACGCCTTCCATGTCGTCTCATCCACATGCTTCACCGTATCGACACGGAAGTAATCAATCGTATCGCCACGCTTCGTACGAGTACGCTCAATCCAGTCCGTTTGCCAAGCAATAACTTGCTCTCTTACTTTAGGGTCTTCTGTCTTAAAGTCTGGCAAACCTGCCAATTCACCACGTACAGGATCACCACTTACGGCATCTGTACGAAGCATATGTTCAAAACGCTTCTTGTCTTGCTCTGTAACACCCGGCTGCGTGTCCCCCGGTTTCAAGCCATAGCCCGTATGATTCAACACCACATCGACCATAATTTTGATGCCACGATCGTGAGCTTTGTTGATGAGTTCTTTGAACGTCTCTACATCACCAAGATGTTCATCGATCTTCGTGAAATCTTTTGCCCAGTAGCCGTGATATCCATACTGCTTGCCATTGAAGCTTGTTCCTTGGTTGAAATCAATATTGTCGACAATAGGTGTGATCCACAGTGTATTCACACCTAGATCCTCCAAGTAGTCCAACTTGTTGATCAACCCACGGAAGTCGCCGCCTTGGTAAGCTTCAAGATGATTCTTATCATAACCTTGCGCGGCTGTGCCATTGTTCTTCTTATCGCCATCAGAGAAGCGATCTGTCAGCACAAAGTAAATACGAGCCTCATCCCAATCGAAATCCAGTTTGCCATTTGCTTTTGGCTTCGCCTTCACCGTTACATTAGTTGTTGACATATGCTTATTTCCGTACTCATCAATAAGCGTGATCGGGATGGATTTCTGTCCAGGCTTCACATGCTCAGCTACTGTGATGGACTGCTCCATCAGTTCCAAATCAATCTTCGTATGAGCAAGGCCGCCCAATTCCGACAAATCTGCGGCAATCTCTCTTACAGCAAATGTATCACTGGATTGATATGCAACCTGCAGCAAACGCTGCTGACCAGCATGAATGGAATCTCCTTTAACCTTGCCCGTAATCTGGATCGCCGGTTTCTTATACTCCACAATGGATTGACCATTTTCCGTGTTATAAGGGTCTGTAATTTCTGCTGTCTTGCCGTCCTTCGTCACATGGAATGTGTATACATATTTGCCGCTCTTCGCATCCTTCAACGTATACGTACAACGCTCATTTTCAGCATCATAGTTCATCGGATACAAGGTGCCGTTTATATTGATCTTCACATCAGAGATACGATTCGGTTCTCCACTCTGGAAAATTTCTTGATCACGATAGTGGAATGTAACGCTTCCATCCTCCAGCACAGGTCCTGTCACCGGAGGAATTGTACGCATTTCCGTTTTACCGCTATATACGTATACTTTCGTGAGCGTATCATTCACATTCGTAACGACAAAGCGATCGGAATCGGTATCTTTTTGCTCCCAATTGCCTTTTTTAATAATAAATCCGATTTTTTCAGTATCCGGTCCGATTTCGATTAATGCTGTAGCCATACCATTATCGAACTTCTTGAACAGGTGCTCGTCATCTTTGATTCCTGTTTGCCATACCCATAAGCTCCAGTCCTTATAATTTTTGTCTGGACGCACATAGTTCAGCTCAATGTAACGCTTCAGCAGCGGCTTCACTGTAACTTTCATCGAAGCCGATACACTGCCTGCTGTTGCTGTAATCGTTGTCGTCCCTTCTTTGAAACCTGTCACCTTGCCCACACGATCAACTTGTGCAACAGCTGGCTCAGAGGAACTCCACTTCACATCTACAGTAGGCATCAGTTGATCAAACTGATCTTTTACCTCAACCGTAAATGGAACCGTCTGGTTCAGCCATACCGTAGACTTGCCTTTCAAATCTGCTTTTGTCTGTACAAGCTTCGCAACGTTCACATTCACTTGTGCTTGCAGCGGGCCGGAGGAAGCCGTTAATACTGCCTTACCTTCCTTCACAGCCGTTATTTTCCCTTTGCTATCAACTGTTACAATGGACTCGTCAGACGAAGTCCATGTCACTTTTGCTGTACGAATCAAATTGCCCTTTTGATCTAGCACTTTACCTGTTACCTGCTTAGAAGTAGTAGGTTCCAGCGCAATGTCTTTTGCATCAATAACCATTTTAGTTGGAGCCGCTGTATATGTGTTAGCTTCATCGTACAGCACCATCATCGACGTTCCTGCTACATCGACTTTGCCGCCTTCAACGGTACGAATTGGCTTCACACCAGCTGCTGTATGATCCACGACTACGTTCCATTTTCCATTCGACGGCAATGCTACATTGCGCGTATCTGCATTTCCATTGTAAATGACAACGATATTGCGCCATGCATCACCGTTTGCATGCTCTTTGAGCTTAAATGCCACGACATTACTGTCTTGACGATACACTTCCAAGCTCGAAGCGACTGCTTCCTTCGATGTCATTCGGAAGGCTGGATGTGAACGACGCAGTTCGATAAGTCCTTGTGTGTAATCAAATACAGGCTTATATTCTTTCTTCTGCTGCCACAGCATTTGGTTAATCGAATCCGGGCTCTGATAGCTGTTATGATCGCCGAATTTGCTGCGCAGCATTTCATCTCCAGCATGGATAAATGGAATGCCTTGCGACGTCAGAACAATCCCGTTAGCAAGCAGAGAACTTTTTACCGTAGGATTATCAAGGATATTAGCCTCAGTCAGCGTCACGAATGGATCGCGTTGAATATCTTTGTCTTTGCCTTGTGCTTTTAACATCTTATCCCACATGTTCAAGTTATCATGTGCTGTGACGTAGTTAATCGTCTCTGTTGGCGAAGATGTAAAATCATTCGTCGAACCGATTACACCGTTTACAATTCCCGCTTCACGAGAGCCTTCACCTGTAGCAAACCCTTTCGAAGCATCATCACTTCCGCCTTTAATCGCGCCACGGAAGTTGTCATTGAATACCGCAAAGCCTTCTCCACGCTGTGTTCCTTTTTCAATTTGTTGGTCGGCTGGTAATGGTGTGCTTCCGCCTGCCCACGGCTCTCCGTATACGATAATGCTAGGGTCGATTGCTTTCAAATCGTTCACAATACCGCGAGTGGTGTTCAAATCAATCAATTTCATCAAGTCAAAGCGGAATCCGTCCACTTTATACTCTTCTGCCCAGAACTCCACAGAATCGCGCACATACTTGCTAACCATCGGTCGATCGGTAGCCACTTCATTACCTACCCCAGAACCGTTAGAAAGCTCGCCTTTATTGTTCGTACGATAGTAATAGCCTGGCACTAATTTATCAAATACGGATAGATCCAATTCTTGCCCTGTTACAAACGTGTGATTGTAAACGACATCCAAAACGAGTCGCAAATCGTTCTTGTGCATCGCCTGCACCATTTGCTTGAATTCACGAATACGCTTTGCAGGGTCCTCTTGTGCAGAATCTGTTGCATAGGAACCTTCCGGTACATTGTAATTTACCGGATCGTAGCCCCAGTTGAATTTGCGATCCTTCGCAGTCGGATCGTCTACTTTCTTCTCATTGACGGAACCGAAATCATATGTCGGCAGCAAATGTACATGTGTAATGCCAAGCTCTTTCAAATGATCGACACCCGTCTTAACAGCTGCATCTCCCTTAAGCTTCGTTCCTTCTTCCGTAAACGCAGTGAATTTCCCGCGATTTTTTTCAGATACTCCAGAGTTCGAGTCAATTGAGAAGTCGCGCGTATGCAGCTCGTAAATGATCGCATCGGTTGGCTCTAGCATTTCTGGCTTGCTGTCATTTTCCCAGCCTACTGGATTTGTAGCTGCCAAGTCGACAACTGCAGACTTTGCACTATTTACCGATGATGCACGTGCGTACGGATCGATAGCATGCAGCACTTTACCGTCTGGGAATGTTACTTTATACATGTAGTACTTGTTGTTCAAGTCACCTTCAGCAGCTCCAGACCATACGCCTGTGCTTGCATCACGCTGCATTGGAATCTCTCTCGTAGGCGTCTCCTTCGGCATATCCGCCGTGTCATAGAGAGATAGTGTCATAGTAGCAGCAGTAGGTGCCCATACTTTGAATGTACTGCCTGTTTTCGTATACGTAACCCCTAAATCATCGCCTGAATATACGTACGTATCCAATATGCCGCGCATCGTAACAGGCTGATCGGCATATACGCCTTGCGGTGCGCCTTCATAGCGTACGATGTAAGGATGAGATACATCCGCAATTGGTTCGTCTAATTGAATGATGATCGATTGATCATCGCTGCCTTTCATGGACGTACCTTTGAGCTTCGTGCCCCCGTTGTAAAGAGCAAATGCCCCATAGTCGATCCCAGGAACGATATCTTTCAGCGCTACCGACACAACGTTGTTCTGATCAGCGATAGCTGCAGCTAACGCTGGCTGCTCCTTCGTCGTGAAGGAGAATGAGTAGGCTTCATTACGCGTCTTGGTATCCATACCTTCCAGCATATGAGCGGACATCTTTACTTGATAGGGCGTCTTGTAGGCCAATGGCTTAACTGGCTTAATAACCAACTGCTGCCCGTCACTCTTGATGTCTGCCGCAACTGCATTACCCTTATCATCTACAAGAATAACACCGGAGGTATTCACAACTGTAATTGCTTCGCTGTACGTTAGCGTAATCGGCTGCTCGACTTCAATTTTCTTCGAAAAGTCTGCCGGCACTGTGCTGATCAATTCCAATTGATCATTCATCTGATTAATCACGTAAGCGTTACCAAATGTCGACTGCACATTTTGTGCGCTAGCTTGATTCCAGCCCTTTGCAAGCTCATTGCCTGCTGCATTCGGGATGACTTGAAATGCACCGTGCTCTGCTGGCTTATTGCCGCTCAACACGACATGCGGGCGAACCTGATCCCCATTTTTCAACTGCAAATGATGAAGCGGAATCGCTGCCTCAAAGCCTTCTTTGCCACTTGCTGCAAATTGAGCACCTTTCATATCCGCCCAAGTTGCTAAGATCGGGTCAGACATCCGCTTCGCATCATACAAAGCTGCTCCCTCTATACCCTGATCCTGTTTCAAACGCATAGCAAGATGATACTGAGGTTTCTTATCTGCACCGCTGAAATTATATTGAGCATTCCATGGATTGCCCTCCACAGCAGAATCTGCTTCATTTACATTCAACGCGATATTAATAAATGGACCTTGATCGCCCCAGTTCGGCAGCTCTGCATCCACCCATACATACAATTGCTTGCCATCGTTCGTCAGCTTGATGCTGCCAAGCTTACCAGGGATGCCATGTGTCGTATTTGTTACCGATATCCCTAAATCAGGCACTTGCTCCCATAGACTGTCTTTCGATCCGTCAATCTTAGGCTTGTGCGTAATGACATAAGCTTCGCTATAGTCGGTCATACGGTTCGGATTGGCTTTCATATTCCAATCGTTAGCTACTGTATTTTTAGCTGTCTCTGGCACAGCATCAAATACACCGTGCTCATCCGCACGATCACCGCTCAAGATAGCGATTGCTTTAACCTTGTCTCCATTTTGTAAACCTAACTGCTTCAATGGAATCGAACCTGTGAAACGACTACGATCCGGTGCAACTTCGAACGAAGCACCTTTCAAGTCGGATGAGGACAATAACGGGCTTGCTGATCCACTGCGATAGAGGGATGCTTTGCCGCCGGCCTTTGCCTCCATAGTGATATGGTAGCTTGGCTTTGCTGTCGTGCCCTCGTAGTTATATCGATGATTGGACGGATTGCTAGATACATTCGAATCCGCGTCATTCACATTCAATGCAATATTGATATGCTGCCATTCTTCTGCATGGGCAGCTTCTAACTGGAAGTGCAGATGGTCGCCGTCATTTGTCAGCTTCAACTGCCCCAGTTGGTAGCCTTGCCAGCCTGACGTAGGTGATTGACCAAGTGGTTTAACCATACTCCAATTGATGTTCGGCTTCGTTGATGTTTGTTGAGTAGTTGCTTGAGCATGGGTATTTGTAACGAATACACTTGAAAGTGTACTCCATAGCATCATGCAGACAAGCAGTCGAGAAATGTTAGCTTTCCATGTCCTCGTCATGCCACGACCCTCTTCCCTATAATTTTTGCAAACGTTTGCATGAATGAGCGAAAATGATTGCACGAATCCTTATTTACGATCCGTTCCGTCGTGTATACCGTGCAAGAAAACAGTCCATACATAAACCATGATCTTGCAGCGTCGCTCATTAAAACAAATACATGATCATATATGCATAATAATGCGTTACTAGTACCCTATTCATTGACGCATTACTACGCTAGTTCACATCATCCTATTCTTGCTACTTTCACTTTATGAAAACGATTGCATAACTAGCATAACGATACCATTATTTTCTGTCAATCCTCTTTTTTGATCATTATCTGATCATACTCACAAAAAAACAGACCCCTTCCTTATAAGATGAATAAGTCCATTTACCTAGCTATTTCGAAGTTGCTCCGTAACGTATTCACGAACGAAATAGCCAAAAATGATCCTTTTCACTTAGATGATTCCAAGAAAGGAGGTCTGTTTTATTACTGGTCATGCATCATAGCATACCATATATAAATTGCTCTTAAATAAGTTACCGAACATGAAGTTCAAGTGACTAACTGTCACCCATCAATCTCGTACGGATGTCCACGTAACGAAGACTCGTTTCTATAATAACTGCTTCAGGTAACGGATTAGGTCGGCTGTTTTGATCCCAGTCGGTACTGGCCAAATACGTGCGTACAGGCTCTTTATCCATACTGTCGATCTCAATATCCAACTCCACTTTATCTTGCGCCCAGAAGCGTGAGCAGTCAGGTGTAAATATTTCATCAATTAAAATGACTTCGCCATCTACAATGCCGAACTCAAACTTACAATCGACCAGCACAATGCCACGCGCGTCACAATAATCACGTGCATATTCATATAGAGCGATGCTCTTGTCACGCAGCATTTCAGCCAACTCTGCACCAACCCGCTGCTGCATTTCCTCATACGAAATATCTTCATCGTGGCCGATGTCATTTTTGGCTGCTGGTGTAAAAATCGGGTTCGGGAAACGTTCGTTCTTCCGTAAGCCAGCTGGAAGCTCGATTCCGTTCACCGCTTGTGTTTGTGCGTACTGCCGCCATCCGCCGCCAGTTATGTATCCTCGTACGACACACTCAATATCAATTCGATCTGCCTTTTTCGTCACCATAATTCGATCACGCAATAATTCCTTGTCTACAAGGATATCGTCTAGACGATCTACGTCGCTATGAACAACATGGTTGCCGATGATGGACTTCGTCTTCTCGAACCAAAATGCACTTAACCGATTGAGCACGTTCCCTTTCTCAGGAACAGCAGGCTCCAATACATAATCAAATGCAGAAATGCGGTCTGTCACTACGATGAGAAAGTTCTCCCCCAAATCGTAAAGTTCACGTACTTTGCCTTTGTAAATAAGCGGGGCTTTCACTAGATCCACTGCGGTAGATATTACGGCGGTCGTTCGCACAATACACATCCTCCCTGAGCATATGCTTCTATAGAATTGCTCCGTTACAAATAACCTACACCAAGCTTGCATAACCTATCTTACGAACATACTGTATATACGTACACTGCATTTGCTAAATCTTCTTAGAGCAAATCATATTTCCAATTACGATTGCAGTCAAGCTCTTTGCACTAACTATCTCTAGCTCAATACTATTCGTTAAGCAAGCCTACTTGACGGAAGATGGTGTCTACATTTTTCAAATGCCAAGCTGGATTAAATGCATCTTCGATCTCTTCAGCAGACAACGCTTCTGTAATCTCAGCCGTTTGTTCGATAATGTCTTTAAAACTGCGCTGTTCTTCCCACGCCTGCATCGCACGCGGCTGCACCGTATCATAAGCTTGCTCACGGCTCCAACCTTTATCGATCAGCTTCGTCATCACGCGACCGGAGAATGGCACTCCAAACGTACGTTGCATATTGCGCTTCATGTTCTCAGGGAACACCGTCAAATTCTTAACAATGTTCATAAAGCGGTTCAACATATAGTTAAGTAGCATCGTCGCATCTGGCAAAATAACACGCTCAACCGAGCTGTGCGAGATATCGCGCTCATGCCAGAGCGGAACGTTCTCATAAGCAGACACCATATGACCGCGAATAACACGGGACAAGCCAGAAATGTTCTCACAACCAATTGGATTACGCTTGTGCGGCATAGCAGAAGAGCCTTTTTGACCTTTAGCAAATGCCTCTTCTACCTCGCGGAATTCACTCTTCTGCAAAGCACGAATTTCCGTTGCAAACTTATCCAATGATGTTGCGATAAGCGCTAGCGTAGCCATATATTCAGCATGGCGGTCACGCTGCAGCGTCTGCGTGGAAATTGGAGCAGCTTTTGTCCCCAGCTTCTCACATACAAACTTTTCTACAAATGGATCGATGTTCGCGTACGTTCCTACTGCACCAGACATTTTACCGAACTGTACACTGTCTGCCGCGTGACGGAAACGCTCAAGATTACGCTGCATCTCTGTGTACCAAAGAGCCATTTTCAAACCAAAAGTCGTTGGCTCAGCATGAACACCATGCGTACGCCCCATCATCGGTGTATCTTTATATTCAAGCGCTTTATTTTTCAAAATCTCAATAAAGTTCACAATGTCTCGCTCTAAAATTTCATTGGCTTGCTTCAACAAATAGCCTAGCGCAGTATCTACTACGTCTGTAGAAGTCAAACCATAATGAACCCATTTGCGCTCAGGTCCCAATGTCTCAGATACCGCACGTGTGAATGCGATCACGTCATGACGAGTCTCTGCTTCAATCTCATAAATGCGATCCATATCAAAGCTAGCCTTTTCACGCAATACTTTCGTATCTTCCTTCGGAATAACGCCAAGCTCCGCCCATGCTTCACATGCACAAAGTTCTACTTCCAACCAAGCCTTGAATTTGTTTTCTTCTGTCCAAATAGCCCGCATTTCGGGACGTGAATAACGTTCGATCATCTTTGTTGATTCCTCCACATCTTGTTGTGCTGCACCCAATTCAGCGCTGCATCTATATCATCTGCCAGTACGTTGATATGTCCCATCTTACGTTTGGCGATTGCTTCTGTCTTGCCATACCAGTGCAGTTTCGGCGTAACACCGAGTGATTGCGCTGCTGTATCTTCTATCTTGAACCATTGTAACATGTCCTGTGCATGCTCTCCGAGCAAATTTACCATAACGACAGGTGTCACGAGTGACGGGTCGCCTAACGGCAAATTACAGATCGCACGAATATGCTGCTCGAATTGCGATGTGCGACATGCATCCATCGTATAATGCCCTGAATTGTGCGGACGAGGCGCCAGCTCATTAACGAGCAAACTGCCATCTGCCGTCATAAACAATTCCACAGCAATAAGCCCTACTACTTCAAGTGAAGAAGCAACTTGTCGTGCAATTCGTTCCGCTTCTACGATTACCTTATCTGGTACACGAGCAGGTACAATAGATAAGTGTAAAATATGATCAACGTGAATGTTTTCAGCAATCGGGAAAATAGCAATATCTCCTCGCGGATTGCGTGCTGCGATTACAGATAGCTCCCGTTCAAACGGTATATACGCTTCCAGTACAAGTTCTGTTCCAAGCGAAGCCAACGCATCGTATGCTCCCTCAGCAGCATCCGCTGTACGGATCATTTGCTGGCCTTTGCCATCATATCCGCCTGTTGCCGTCTTCAGCACCCCTTGGCCGCCAAATGCTTCAAGATGATGCTTTAATTCCTCCAACGACTGCACCTGAGCATAAGGTGCTACCGGAATGCCTGCCGCCGAAAGGGCATCTTTCTCGCGCAGACGATGCTGCGTAAGATGCAGCAACCTGCTCCCCTGCGGCAAATACGCATCCCGCTCCAGTTGCTCCGCAATCTCCAGCGAAACATTTTCAAACTCATACGTCACGACATCAGCTTTAGCTGCAAGCTGCTTTGCCGCTTCCAGATCACTATATTCAGCTCGAATGTGCTGCGCAGCCTCCGCACACGGCGGTGTGTCAGCCGGATCAAGCGTAACGAACGTATAGCCCATACGCAAACCTTCCAAAGCAAGCATCCTACCTAGCTGCCCGCCGCCCAAAACACCTATTTTAGAGCCTGGCAGCAGTACATGGTCCGCATTCTGTCCCTGTATACCATTGTTCATACATACAGCTCCAGCCTGAGAGGCAGATCCTAGTTTATCATTCATCTCCAGTGTACCCATAGTCATCACACCAGCACTCCCGATGCCACGACCTGCTCACGCTTCTGTTCACGAAGCTGCTTCAATTGTTCATTGATCCGTTTATCTGTAATGCCAAGTATTTGTGCCGCCAACAAGCCTGCATTCGCAGCTCCTGCCTCACCTATCGCAACCGTCGCAACAGGAACACCAGCTGGCATTTGAACGATGGACAACAAAGAATCCCAACCGCTAAGTGTAGAAGATTTCACAGGTACACCGATCACGGGAACTACTGTCTTCGCAGCTACCATGCCTGGCAAATGCGCAGCTCCACCTGCTCCTGCAATAATTACGCGAATACCTCGCTCTTCTGCTTGCTCCGCATAACGGAACATTTCATCAGGTGTCCGATGGGCAGATACAACGCGTGCTTCATAAGGAATGTGTAGTTCCTCCAAAATATCGCACGCCTTCTTCATCGTATTCCAATCACTTGTACTTCCCATAATGACACCAACATGAACCTGTTCTTGATCGCCACCATGCTGCTGCGGAACATCCTGTTCCGATCCACATTGTTGTCCATCCTGTTGCTGCTTCTGCAATGCTTCCTGCTGTGAGACGTTGCTCATCGATTCAACCCGCTTTCGTTGAGATGCTTGCTATAAGAATGTACTTATATACCAATACAACATACGCAGTTTACGAAGTGTCTTATCGTGAAACCTGACTAAAGTAAGCTCAACTAAGACACAAAAAAGCCCAACGGACTTCCTTCCGTTGAACCTTCGCCTATCGAAGAAATGACAGCAACTGCCTCACAGCGAACCTATACCCGTACCTTCCACATAACCCATGCCCATCATTCGCCTACATGCATGAGAGGACGCACAGCATAAGCCCCCAACAACGTCTGCCATTCTCGTAGTCCGAAGATTTACGGTCCTCAGGTAGAAACTTCCGTCCATATTTACGAAATTATACGAGAATCTATTGTTGCAACTCTTGAATTATTCGACAATCTCTTAGGATAGTCTTAGTTTATCAATCAGCAATTGCTTATGTCAACCAATAATACGAACATTAATAACTCAACAACCATCAATGTTCGCCATTTGCTTATTTATTAATAAACATAAAAATGAACCAGCCCTCAACACGCAGAATGTCATAAGACATCAGCATTAGGTGAAGACTGGCTCACTTACACATCATATTTCATCATTCATATTCTTTACTCTTTTTCCTTTATGACAAGGACAGGACATTTCGCGCTTTGGACAACATGATGGCTGACGCTACCAAGGACAAATTCTTTCAGCCCGCTTAATCCTCTACTCCCTATCACAACTAGATCAATATGGTTCTTTTCCGCATAATCGACAATAGATGGTCCTAACGGTCCTTGAACCGTCTCTACAACAGCCCGCCCACCAAGGAACACAACTTCCTCTCGTGCACGATTTTCTACCTTTGTAGAAAACTCGACTAATTCTTGATTCACCTTCGGGGAGCCCGTCATAAATGCATCACCAAGAAAATATTGCGGTAGTTGATAAACATGCACGACATGGAGACTAGCCTCAGCATCTGCCTGAACAAGCTCGATTCCTTGTCTGAGTGCAAGTTGTGAAGGGTTCGATCCGTCATACGCTACTAAAATACGTTTGAATGCCATTGCTTTCACCTCTCCGCTAGCTTGTATATATGAATGTATCTCACTTCGCATCCATAGCGAGAGCGACATACACTGCATATTTTTGCTTAAAGGCTAATTACCCGAGCTTTACAATGACGAAACCATATACAAATAAATTCACAAGCAATATAAAAGGTATGCCTGCCGTAAACGTCGTATGCTGTGTCTTGTGACGTTTTTGGTACATCCCTGTCAACACACCTAGTGCACCGCCTAGCCAAGCTACCATGAACAGATTGCGTTCAGGAATGCGGCGTTTATTGCGAGTGGCGCGACGCTTATCATTGGACATCATTCCATATCCAACAAGATTCAAAATACATATATACACAAATACGATAATCGTCATTTCTTTCATCGCCCTCCCTATTTCTATTATACAAGACAAGACCAAGCTTTCGTGGATAATTCACACTTGTTCACAAAAAAGTAAGCCGCAGAACATGATCTGCGACTTCTCTCCTTCGTGAAGAACACCGTTGTGCTCCCGATACTGTTTTTCTTTTGATATGTCTGATCTGTGTATCATTACCTTCGCTACATCCAAGTTGATTTGTCATGCGCTCTAAGCCGCTCTATTTTGTTTAAGCGTGTGTTGAGCATAAACTAATGGCGTGTTAAGTGCCTGCTCAAGCTCCGTATCCGATATCCATCCAAGCGTGTTCATACGATGCAGCACCACACTTTGACGTCTTTCAGCCAACTCTTGATTTTTATAAGGCGAGTAATGCTCTGGTGCTTTAAGAAGGCCGACAAGTACCGCCGTTTCTGCTAAATTAATCGTGGGAAGCTCCCCATTCCGCATTGTTGTTTTGCCAAAATAAAAACGAGCTGCACTCTCAATCCCATACTTTCCGTGTCCAAAATATACTTTGTTCATATACATATCCACTAACTCTTGCTTCGTATAGCGAAGTTCCAGATTCGCTGATATCGCTATCTCCTTGAGTTTGCGTATATATGTTTTCTCATGAGTGAGGAACATGTTGCGTGCTAGCTGCATCGTCACTGTACTTCCGCCCTGAGCTTTCTTGCCTTTTACAAGATCAACCCATATAGAGTGTGCTATTCCTACCGGATCAACACCTGGATGCAAATAATAACGATGATCTTCGATCGCTAACAACGTATCCGCCACATAACTAGGCATATCTATCGTTCGTACAACAGGCTGGCCATTGGGTAAATGAGAAGCTTCCTATAAAATGTATTCAACTGTTTAGTATCTATCCATACGTTCCCGAGAATCGCAAGTGCGAACCATCCCACTAACGGTATCAGTATAGCAGCAAGGAGCATACCAGCAACAGCTTTCATCCACGGTGTTGATTTATTAGAAGCAGAAGCTTGTTCTTGCTGTTCGGTAGCATTCATATCTGCTGCTTGAGCCAATCTACTTCTATGGTTTATCCGACTCGTCTGGCGTATTGGCATTAACACTGTGGCTTGAACTGTAGCGTTACGCTTGTGGTGATGTTGATTGTTCATTGTCATGCGACCTCCTTTCTATACGTATAACTGTATCCAAAATAGGATTGTGGTGCTATCGATTTCCCAAACAGTAATCTTACATTTATGAAAGGTCAGAGGTCATACGTGCTGTTAGCTACATCAGAAAAATAAAAAAAGCTTGAATCTATTGTTAGATTCAAGCTCATCCTTTATGAATCGATTTCATTAGTATGACTGAAACGGTTGCTGCTTCTGCTGTAACTGCTGCGTCTCTTGATGCTGATCCTGACATTGGTTCTGCTGCTGAGGCTGCTGACCTTGAAGCTGTGTATCCTCTTGCTGAGTTGACTGCTGTGCTGAATTTTGTGCGTGTTGAGATTGCGGCTGTGTTTGTGATTGCCCCTGAACTTGTTGCTGCTGAGTTTGCTGTTGTCCCTGAGACTGTCCTGCTCCTTGTGACTGTTGCTGATTATGCTGCTGTCCCTGAGACTGTCCTACTCCTTGTGACTGTTGCTGATTATGCTGCTGTCCTTGAGGTAGCCTCTGACCTTGCAACTGTTGCTGATTATACGGTTGTCCCTGAGATAGCCCCTGACTTTGTGACTGTTGTTGAATCTGCTGCTGCCCCTGTTGTCCTTGTTGTGCCATCTGTAAGCCTTGTGTTACCCAAGTAGCGATTTGAACTGTCCGCATCGCTTGATGCTTCACCGCTTGCTGCACATCCTCTTGCATTTTTCCATTTTGATTAACAGTTACACTCACTCCATATGGATTGCCACCTGCTTCAAAAATTGTAGGGTCTGTATAGCCTGGTGCAGCAACAATAGCTCCCCAATGATACATCGAAGTATACAGGCTGAGCAATGTCGCCTCCTGACCACCATGCGGATTCTGCGCACTAGTCATCCCACTCACGACTTTATTCATCAGTTTGCCTTGAAACCATAAGCCGCCGGTCATATCAAGGAATTGCTTGAATGGAGCTGCTACATTTCCAAATCGAGTCGGCACACTAAATATAATCGCATCCGCGCATTCCAAATCTGTAAGTTGAACAACTGCAATGTTTTCAGTGGATTCCACATGAGCCTTCCAAGCTGGATTTGCATCAATAGCCGTTTGCGGTGCTAGTTCTTGTATTTTAAACAATTTCACCTCTGCACCAGCCGATTCCGCGCCTTCTTTCGCCCATTCCGCCAACTGATAGTTCGTTCCTGTTGCACTATAGTAAATAACAGCAAGCTTAACGTTCGACATTCCGTTCTATTCCCCCCGTAATTGCACGTACTATGAATAGCAATAAGCACTTCATGCATGCCCATAAGCATTTCCAATTTTGGCGGGAAACATGTAGTCCATCTGGGATGCAGCGATAAATGAATTCGACTCTCGTTGTTTCTATATTCCTTGCACATATAACTTATCTATCTTAAAACATAAAGAAGCTGACCCTAAGGCCAGCTTCATCACTCATGATTTACTTTGCTCGTTCTTGATCTAGACTTGCCTGCGTTATTTGCTGCAACTCCCACTTTTCTTTCAAAAATAAGGGATTGAAATCACAAAATGAACTGGATATTAAGTATAATTTTGGAGCGTGAAACTGTGTAAATAATGCTATTTCTTTATTGACACCGCTTACAACGAGGTGTACGATTATTGCATGAGTTTGGTAAAACGTTTTATCAAATCATTCTCTAGTCTGAAAGAGGGGATCGACTATGAATCAAATCTCGCAGTTACACATCTCATCGAATACCCTAACGCCTCAGATTTATTCTGATTTACGTCAGAAATGTTCTAATCTATTTCAGCCTTACGAAACTGCGGATATCGAGATTGCTTTACAAAACACGCTATACTCTGTCGTCATATTCGATAAACAGCAACCTGTAGGCATTGGTAGAGTCGTCGGTGATGATCGTATCGTTTTTTTCATTAAAGACGTCGTTGTGGATCCAGCCTACCAGAAGCGATCAATCGGTACGATGCTCATGCGATCCATACTGGACTATATATATAAGCAAGCTTGTCCATCTGCATATATAGGGTTAATGTCTACACCAGATAAAGAGTCATTCTATGAGAAATTCGGTTTCATTCGTCGTCCCAATGAACTACAAGGATGTGGAATGGTCAAATTTGTGGAGTGACAACAGAAGCAAGGAGGCGTACATCGTGAACAAGTTAATTGTATTTGGAAGCTTAAACATGGATTTATCAATCGAGGCTGATCATGTTCCCCAACAAGGAGAAACGATTGTTGGACGTAATTTCATGACCAGTTCGGGTGGTAAAGGTGGTAATCAAGCGGTAGCCGCTGCAAAGATGGGAGCAGCTACTTTCATAATCGGAAGTGTGGGCAAGGATTTGTTTGGCGAACAGCTGATTCGAGAGCTCTCTGCTACAGGTGTTGATTGCTCTTACCTTCGCTCTAGTGATCACAATCCTACAGGTGTTGCCATGATTACATGTACAGACGGCGACAATCGAATCATTCTCAATCCGGGTGCTAATCATGAACTAACATCTGCTGATATCGAGGAGATGGTAAATAAGATTGGACAACCCGGTGATCTATTCTTAACACAATTTGAGTGTGATTACGAATCAACGATGTCATCGTTGATTATGGCCAAGCAAAAAGGGTTATATACGATGCTTAACGCTGCGCCAGCCCACTCCATATCCGATGAAGCTTATAAGAACATCGACTTGCTGATCGTGAATCAGACAGAGTGTGCATATCTGACTAACATTCATCCACATCACGTTGAAGACTGTAAGGAACCAATAGCGTATTTCCAAGAAAGAGGCGTTTCCTCCATCTTGATTACACTTGGCTCTGAAGGCAGCGTAACGATGATTGATGGAAAACTCATTCACATTCCTAGTCAGAAGATTGAACACGTTGTAGACACAACCGCAGCAGGTGATGCTTATATAGGAGCACTCTCAAGCGCCTTGCTCCAACAACAAGATTTGCCGAATGCGATGCAATTGGCAACGAACACAGCAGCACTCACGATTATGAAGCGTGGAGCTCAACAATCTATTCCCACGCAACATGAAGTACAACAATATTTTGGGGAGGCAAAACAATATGCTTAAAAGACCAATTATTATTGATACGGACCCAGGAATTGATGATGCAGCGGCACTTGCCATTGCATTGTTCAGTGACAAACTGGATGTGAAGCTGATTACAACGATAGCAGGAAATGTCGGTGTCGATAAAGTTACCGATAACGCACTTAAACTCCTTACGTTCTTCAATAAGAACATTCCAGTAGCAGTCGGTGTAAATGACCCTTTAATCGTTGCTTTTGAAGATGCGAGTAATGTCCATGGTCAGAGCGGTATGGATGGCTATGACTTTGATGAACCGGCTCAGGAATTATTGTTGGACGAGCATGCTGTAAATGCGATGCGCCGCACAATAATGGACAGCGATGTTCCTATCACCCTCGTGCCAATCGGGCCTCTTACGAACATTGCGTTGCTGTTGAAGATGTACCCAGAAGTAAAAGGAAACATCGATGAAATTGTGTTGATGGGCGGTTCTGTTACACGTGGTAACAAAGGAGTAATGTCCGAATTCAACATTGCAACTGACCCTGAAGCAGCAAAAATCGTATTCAATAGCGGCGTTCCAATTGCCATGGCAGGCTTAGATGTAGGTTGGAAAGCACTTGTTCATCCAGAAGAATGCAACCTTCTGAAAGACATGAACAAAACAGGAAACATGATACACTCGCTCTTCCAGCATTATCGTGGCGGCAGCATGAAGACAGGCTTGAGAATGTATGATGCCTGTGCAATTGCCTACTTACTGAAACCTGAAATGTTCGAGATCGTCGATACGTTTGTCGATATCGAATTGAATGGCAGCTTAACGGCCGGCTGTACGGTGGTCGATCTAAAGGGATATTTAAAGAAACCAAACAACGCAAAGGTATGTTTGGATCTCGATCCTCAAATGTTCAAAGAATGGTTCATTGATAGCTTCAAAGCATGTGATTAAACCTTTTCGCCAGTATGCAGGACAAAACATAACCATTACTATCAGATTGGGGATCCGCTATGAATCCAATAATTATGTATGGCTCTGCTCTTATTGCCGTATCCATCGTTATCTACATGTTAATTAAACAAATGGACATTAAAATTACAATGTTCCTCATGGGTATCGTGCTCATGTTCGTCGGAATTGCTGCAGGTAATGGTATTGCAGTAAAAGACTTCGTAGGTACAGGTGCCGTTTGGCTCGATCCTTTGTTAGCAATAACTCAACAGTTCCAGCAAACGCTAACATCGGCTGGATTTATTATCTTAATTCTAGGTGGATATTCAGCGTACATGACCGCGATCGGTGCGAATGATGTAACTGTCAGTGTTATTACGAAACCCGTATCGAAGATCAAGTCTGCCTATGTACTCGTTCCAATTGTATTTTTATTAGGAAACCTGCTGTCTCTTGTTATTCCAAGTGCATCGAACTTAGCAATCATCTTGCTTGCGACGCTGTACCCTGTTATGCGTAAAGCAGGTATGAGCAAACTAACAGCTGCCGCAGTTATCGCAACAACGGCAACCGTTATGCCAACACCACTGGGTGGCGACAACGTTGCGATTTCACAAGAGCTGGCTAAGTATCCAGAATATTTAGGCCTAACAGTAACAGACTATGTATTTCAATATCATGCTATAATCTCGATTCCTACCATCTTGCTTATGGCTATCGTTCATTACTTCTGGCAGAAGTTCATGGATAAGCGTTCGAAGACGAAAGATACGGATGAAGTTGAAGTTCAGGAAATTAAAGCAATCGAGGGCGGTGCTCTCTACAAAACGGTATATGCTTTGCTTCCTATCTTCCCTATCATTCTGTTGATTGTTACTTACTGTCTAAAAACATTCGCCGATATTAATATTAACGTCAATGTAGAAGTAGCAACAATGTTCTCATTCGCCATCGCCATTCTCTGTGATGTCATTAAACGTAAGAGTGGAAAAGAAGCTCTTCAGCAGACGGAACACTTCTTTAAAGGTATGGGCGGTGCAATGCCAATTGTAGCCTTGCTCGTTGCAGCTACAATATTCGTAACTGGACTGAAATCGATTGGCTTAATTGAAGCACTGCAAGATGCGATGATGAACATTCAAGGATCAGGATTAGGATTCGTGTTGCCGTTAATTCTAGTATTACTGACAGCGCTAATCGTTCTCTTAAGCGGTAGTGGTACAGCGTTATTCTTTGCAATGGTTCCATTGATGGTAGCTCTCTCCACAGCTGCAGGTATCTCAGCTATTGCTGTATCCATTCCGATGGGACTCGCAGGCAACCTTTTACGTGCGGTGTCCCCGGTATCTGCGGTCGTTCTGATCGTAGCTGGATCCGTGAAAGTGAGTCCGCTAGACATCGTACGTCGTACATCTGTTCCAATGATTACGGGTGTTGTGTTTATGTTCGTGCTTTCGATGATACTATTCTTGTAATAGATACGTTATACAGGCGGCAGCAGTTAATTCCACAACTGCTGCCGTTTGTGTATGATTATATTGTGTTTCAAAAGATTAAAAATAAGTGTTCTAGTAATTTGAACTATCCACATAAACAATCTAAAATGGTTATTAACTCAATAATGAGGAGGATGAGTAACGCCTATTCCGCTCGAACGATACCCGATCAATTAAGATTAGCGTGAAATGGCCTATCTATTATGAAAATAACAATTAAAGATATTGCTCGTGAGGCCAATCTTTCCTTAAGTGCTGTTTCTCAAGTGTTAAATAACAAGCCTTGTCGCGTTTCAGAGGAAAAAAAAGAGCTGATTCGCAGCATCGCCAAAAAGTATAACTACTCACCCAATCAGATCGCCAGAAGTCTCGTAACGAAGAGAACGCATACCTTCGGGCTCATCATGCCCGATATTGAAAATATATTCTTTTCTTCATTCGCGAAACGACTTGAAGCGAATTGCCGGAGACACGGTTATGCATTAATTATAACGAACACGGATGACAAGTATGCTGAAGATCAAGAAATGATGGATCTGCTGATCGCAAGAGATGTGGATGGATTATTTTTAATCGTCAGTACCGAATCATATCAATATGTTGAAATGATGGCCGATCGTTTAAAAAGACTAAACATTCCTTACGTCATGGTCGATCGTGTTTATCCCGAGTTTAATTGTAATAAGGTATTTTTCAACCATGAAATGGGCGCTTATCTCGCTGTAAAACATTTGATCGAACAAGGTCACCGTAAAATTGGCTGTATCGCTAATAAACTATCCTCCGTAAATCGCGACTATCGCTTGGATGGCTACATGAAAGCAATGCGGGAATATGGATGTGAAGTTCATGACCATTATATTATGGAGGGTAATTATCGTATTCATAGTGGATACCATGCAACGCAGGAGCTGTTGAAGACCGATATTACTGCTTTCTTTGTGTGCAATGACATGATGACACTGGGCGTATTTCGTAAACTGCATGAGTCCGGATATGCTATCCCGCAAGACTATTCTATCGTTAGTTATGACAATACGATCGCACCATTTCTAAGCGATATTAAGCTCACTTCTATTGAGCAAAATGTTGGGGAGTTAGGTGATACAGCCTTTCAAGTGCTGTTCGACAAACTTAACAATGATCAACTTGCCCACCAAGAAATCTGCCTGCTTCCTAAATTGATTATCAATGCGTCAGTTAAACCTATTCTCTCCAATAAACGCTAACCATATCAACAGTCCTCTGTATTCCTCAAAATGCCTGCTGCAGACTTTCGTACAACAGCAGGCATTGGATTGCGGATGATATGACACCTCACAGAGTTCTCGTGAACGAAAAAAACCACCATTGATATATAATCAACAGTGGTTCTCGTTTGCTTGGCAACGTCCTACTCTCCCAGGACCCTGCGGTCCAAGTACCATCGGCGCTGGAGGACTTAACGTTCGTGTTCGGGATGGGTACGCGTGGAACCCCTCCGCCATCGTCACCAAACATGAT